>NZ_CP150919.1:5443449-6763687 GCF_039909015.1 Pseudomonas grandcourensis | reverse complement strand
GGATATCCCCTAAGTTGAAAGCCGGTGAGGCAAAAACAAGCGGCCATTGTAGCGACCAGACGCCGACTTATCCACACGAAGGTGGTTCATCGACCAAGAAGAATCACCCTTTCATACGTAAAAAAGGCGACCAGTGGTCTGTGCATAAGCTCTGTGGATAACCGGGGTTAAGGTCATTGCACAAGTGGGGGCGAAACTCGGTGGATAACCGGCCTGTGGATAAAGCGACCTTTCACACACAGGTTATCCGACAGCGCAGCACAGGCTGAACACTGTTTTCCACCGTAGTTGTCATTCTCTGTACATCAGGTAAAACAAGGGCTCAATCGAGTTATCCACAGAAGGGTGCGGGCCTAGCTTTTATAAGCTTTACAGAAAAGCTTTAAATACTTTCCTTTCTTATTTTTATATCTACGTAAGCTGAAGCGGCGAAAAAACCTCTGGAGATCTATTTATAAGGAAACGCTGGTTGGAAATTGACCTGAAGGCTTGCTTTCTCTAGAATCCCCGGTCTCTTAAAACGGGGGCCATTCCGGCCCGTTGTGGACGAACCAGGTAACACGACAATGAAACGTACTTTCCAACCAAGCACTATCAAACGCGCTCGTACCCACGGCTTCCGTGCTCGCATGGCTACCAAGAACGGTCGTGCCGTTCTGTCGCGTCGTCGCGCCAAAGGTCGTGCGCGTCTGGCAGTTTGATAAGCCGGCACTGGAGGTGAGTCAGGACTTCAGTCGGGAAAAGCGTCTGCTTACCCCCCGGCATTTCAAGGCAGTCTTTGACTCCCCTACCGGCAAGGTACCGGGGAAAAATCTCCTGCTCCTTGCGCGCAACAACGATCTTGATCACCCCCGTCTCGGGTTGGTTATCGGGAAAAAGAGCGTAAAGCTCTCCGTCGAGCGCAATCGCCTCAAACGTCTGATGCGCGAATCGTTTCGCCTGAACCAGGATTCTCTGGTCGGCTGGGACATTGTTATCGTCGCGCGCAAAGGTTTGGGTGACGTAGAAAACCCCGAATTGATTCAGCATTTCGGCAAACTCTGGAAACGACTGGCTCGCAGTTCGCCGGTACCAGCAGTCAAAACCGAACCTGTAGGGGTAGACAGTCCGGATGCGTAAACTGGCACTCGTTCCGATCCAGTTTTATCGCTATGCCATTAGTCCCCTGATGGCCGATCACTGTCGTTTCTACCCCAGTTGTTCCTGCTACGCGTTAGAAGCCATCGAAAATCATGGCCTTCTTCGCGGTGGCTGGCTGACCTTTCGTCGTTTAGGTCGCTGTCATCCGTGGAATCCCGGTGGTTATGACCCGGTTCCACCTATCCCTACCTCCCGTTCTTCTTCGATGGCCGAGTAATCATGGATATCAAACGCACGATCCTGATCGTCGCCCTGGCAATCGTGTCCTACGTTATGGTTCTTAAATGGAACCAGGACTATGGCCAGGCTGCCCTGCCGACTCAGAATGTTGCCACCAATACGACTGCATCGGGCCTGCCGGATACGGCATCTGGCTCCAACGCTTCCGCCAGTGACGACATTCCACGTGCTGCAAGCGACACCAGCGCACCTGCCGAAACGCCGGTGGCTGTGAGCAAGGACCTCATCCAGATCAAAACGGATGTACTGGACCTGGCTGTCGACCCACAAGGTGGCGATGTTGCCCAGCTGACCCTGCCGCTGTATCCGCGTCGTCAGGATCACCCGGAAATTCCGTTCCAGCTGTTCGATAACGGCGGCGAACGTACTTATCTGGCGCAAAGCGGTCTGATCGGCACCAACGGTCCGGATGCAAATCCGGCCGGTCGTCCGGTTTATTCCTCGGAGAAGAAGGTTTATCAGCTGGCTGACGGTCAGGACCAATTGGTCGTGGACCTGAAGTTCAGCAAGGACGGCGTCAACTACATCAAGCGTTTCACCCTGAAACGCGGCCTGTATGACGTAACCGTTTCCTACCTGATCGACAACCAGAGCGCTCAGCCTTGGACTGGTGCGATGTTCGCCCAGTTGAAACGCGACGCCAGCGCCGATCCTTCGTCGACCACGGCTACCGGCACCGCGACTTACCTGGGCGCCGCCCTGTGGACAAGTTCCGAGCCGTACAAGAAAGTGTCCATGAAGGACATGGACAAGGCGCCGTTGAAAGAAACCGTCACTGGCGGTTGGGTTGCCTGGTTGCAGCACTACTTCGTGACCGCATGGATTCCGGCCAAGGGCGAAAACAACGTCGTCCAGACCCGTAAAGACAGCAAGGGCAACTACATCATCGGCTATACCGGCCCATCGATGAGTGTTGCACCGGGTGCCAAGGCTGAGACCAGCGCCGTTCTGTACGCCGGCCCGAAAAGCCAGGCCGTGCTGAAAGAGTTGTCCCCAGGTCTGGAACTGACGGTCGACTACGGCATTCTGTGGTTCATCGCCCAACCGATCTTCTGGTTGCTGCAACATATCCACGCCATTGTGGGTAACTGGGGCTGGTCGATCATCTTTCTGACCATGCTGATCAAAGGGATCTTCTTCCCGCTGTCGGCTGCCAGCTACAAATCCATGGCGCGCATGCGTGCAGTGGCACCGAAACTGGCCGCACTGAAAGAGCAACATGGCGATGACCGGCAGAAAATGTCGCAATCCATGATGGAGCTGTACAAGAAAGAGAAGATCAATCCGCTGGGTGGTTGCTTGCCAATCCTCGTGCAGATGCCGGTTTTCCTCTCGCTGTACTGGGTTCTGCTGGAAAGCGTCGAGATGCGTCAGGCACCGTTCATGCTGTGGATTACTGACCTGTCGATCAAGGATCCGTTCTTCATTCTGCCGATCATCATGGGTGCAACCATGTTCATCCAGCAGCAGTTGAACCCGACTCCTCCGGATCCGATGCAGGCCAAGGTGATGAAGCTGATGCCAATCATCTTCACCTTCTTCTTCCTGTGGTTCCCGGCTGGTCTGGTGCTGTACTGGGTAGTGAACAACTGCCTGTCGATCGCCCAACAGTGGTACATCACTCGTAAGATCGAAGCGGCTACCAAAGCAGCTGCCTGATTTACACTGTGGATAACCACTCAAAACGCCCCCTAGTGGGGCGTTTTGCTATCTGTCACTTTTGTCTGGATACCGGTTTATGAGCGTTCCTCGTGAAACCATTGCAGCCGTCGCCACCGCTCAAGGTCGCGGCGGTGTAGGCATCGTGCGTATTTCCGGGCCGTTGGCCAGCGTTGCAGCCAAGGCCTTCAGCGGTCGCGAGCTCAAGCCGCGATTTGCTCACTACGGTCCGTTTTTCAGTGAAAACGACGAGGTGCTGGACCAGGGCATTGCCTTGTATTTCCCCGGCCCGAACTCGTTCACTGGCGAAGATGTGCTGGAGCTGCAAGGCCATGGCGGTCCGATCGTTCTGGATATGTTGCTAAAGCGCTGCCTGGAACTGGGTTGTCGTCTCGCCCGCCCGGGGGAATTCAGTGAGCGCGCCTTCCTCAACGACAAACTGGACCTCGCTCAGGCCGAAGCCATTGCCGACCTGATTGAAGCCAGTTCTGCACAGGCTGCGCGAAACGCGTTGCGCTCCCTGCAGGGGGCCTTCTCGTCACGTGTGCATAACCTCACCGAGCAATTGATCGGCCTGCGAATCTATGTCGAAGCGGCTATCGATTTTCCGGAAGAGGAAATCGATTTCCTCGCCGATGGCCACGTCCTGAGCATGCTCGACAAAGTGCGCGACGAGTTATCCACCGTCATCCGCGAAGCCGGGCAGGGCGCCTTGCTGCGTGACGGCATGACAGTGGTCATTGCCGGTCGTCCGAATGCCGGTAAATCCAGCCTGCTCAACGCCCTGGCCGGGCGTGAAGCAGCGATCGTGACCGAAATTGCCGGCACCACCCGTGACGTGCTTCGTGAACATATCCACATCGATGGCATGCCGCTGCACGTCGTGGATACCGCCGGCCTGCGCGATACCGATGATCATGTGGAAAAAATCGGCGTCGAGCGTGCCTTGAAAGCCATTGGCGAAGCGGATCGGGTATTGCTGGTGGTCGATGCCACGGCACCGGAAGCCCTCGATCCGTTCGCGCTGTGGCCGGAGTTTCTCGAAATCCGTCCCGATCCCGCGAAAGTCACCCTGATCCGCAACAAGGCCGACCTTACGGGCGAAGCCATTGCCCTGGAAGTCAGCGAGGACGGCCATGTCACCATCAGTTTGAGCGCCAAATCTGGTGGTGTCGGGCTGGACCTGCTGCGTGATCACTTAAAGGCCTGCATGGGCTATGAACAAACCTCCGAAAGCAGCTTCAGCGCTCGTCGGCGACACCTTGAGGCGCTACGTCATGCCAGTGCCGCCCTCGAGCATGGCCGTGCGCAATTGACCCTTGCCGGTGCTGGCGAGTTATTGGCCGAGGATTTGCGCCAGGCTCAGCAGTCGCTGGGTGAAATCACCGGTGCTTTCAGCTCTGACGATCTGCTGGGGCGAATTTTCTCCAGCTTCTGTATCGGTAAGTAGCCCTCCTGTTGTTCACAGACAGGCCATTCGTGCCTGTCTGCTCCCTCCTTTTCTGAAAAAAACCTCCAGTGCCGAGCGGACTTCGTCTACTTGAGCGCAATTCCTGTACCCGAATTTCGAGCAAACGGCACTTTTCTGTGGATTAAGCCCTGTGAATAACCACGGCTAAGGGCAGTTGATAACAGGGCTCGAAAACTGAACATAACCGCCTCTGTGGATAACCACTCCTTTCATCCACAGGCTTACACCGCTTATCCAAGGGCCTCATTGGTACATGACCACAGGGTTTTGAATCTCTGTACATATTGAAAATAAAGGGCTGTACCAATCTATCCACAGAAAGGCAGGTGCATAGAAATAAACATAAAAACAAAGATTTAATAAATTTCTTTCTTTTTAATTTCTATAACTCCGACTTTTCCACAGCTGGTTAAATTTTGTGCAAAGGGTTCTTTAGGAAGGGCGAAGTCCCTATACTTGTCGACCAGGTCCAAAAACCTGAGCTCAAACTATTCCTGAATTACCTACTTAAGCAGGCACGAGGTGCGTGGTGGATTTCCCTTCCCGTTTTGAAGTGATCGTCATCGGCGGCGGTCATGCCGGTACCGAGGCAGCACTGGCCTCAGCACGTATGGGGGTTAAAACCCTGTTGCTGACGCATAACGTGGAAACCCTCGGTGCCATGAGTTGCAACCCTGCCATCGGCGGGATCGGCAAAAGCCACCTGGTCAAGGAAATCGACGCCCTCGGCGGCGCGATGGCCATGGCAACCGATAAAGGCGGTATCCAGTTTCGCGTGTTGAACAGCCGCAAAGGCCCCGCCGTGCGTGCAACCCGCGCCCAGGCAGACCGGGTTCTTTACAAGGCAGCTGTCCGCGAAATCCTGGAGAACCAGCCGAACCTGTGGATATTTCAACAGGCCGCTGACGATTTGATCGTCGAGCAGGAACAAGTCCGTGGTGTTGTCACGCAAATGGGTCTGCGTTTCCTCGCCGATTCCGTGGTGTTGACCACCGGCACGTTCCTCGGTGGACTTATCCACATCGGTTTGCAGAATTTTTCCGGCGGTCGCGCCGGTGATCCGCCATCGATCGCGCTGGCTCACCGTCTGCGTGAACTGCCATTGCGTGTGGGTCGTTTGAAAACCGGTACTCCGCCGCGTATCGACGGCCGGTCTGTGGATTTCTCGGTGATGGCCGAACAACCGGGCGATACGCCGATCCCGGTGATGTCGTTCATGGGGTCCAAAGAGCAGCATCCGAAGCAAGTCAGCTGCTGGATTACCCATACGAATGCGCGCACCCACGAAATCATTGCCGCGAACCTCGACCGTTCGCCGATGTATTCCGCTGCCGGTGAGATCGAAGGAATCGGCCCGCGTTATTGCCCGTCGATCGAAGACAAGATCCATCGCTTCGCCGACAAAGAAAGCCATCAGGTGTTCATCGAACCGGAAGGTTTGACCACCCATGAGCTGTATCCAAACGGGATATCCACAAGCTTGCCGTTCGACGTGCAATTGCAGATCGTGCAATCGATCCGCGGCATGGAAAACGCGCACATCGTGCGTCCGGGCTACGCGATCGAGTACGACTACTTCGATCCACGTGACTTGAAGTACAGCCTGGAAACCAAAGTCATCGGCGGTCTGTTCTTTGCCGGGCAAATCAACGGCACAACCGGTTACGAAGAAGCCGGTGCCCAGGGTTTGCTCGCCGGGACCAACGCTGCGCTACGAGCGCAAGGCAAAGAAGCCTGGTGCCCGCGCCGCGACGAGGCCTATATCGGCGTGTTGGTCGACGACCTGATTACCCTTGGTACCCAAGAGCCGTACCGGATGTTCACATCCCGCGCCGAATATCGCTTGATCCTGCGCGAAGACAACGCCGACCTGCGCTTGACCGAAAAAGGTCGCGAACTGGGCCTGGTGGATGACGTGCGCTGGGCGGCTTTCTGCAAAAAACGCGAAAGCATCGAACTGGAAGAGCAGCGCCTGAAAAGCACCTGGGTACGCCCGGGCACCGAACAGGGCGATGCCATTGCCGAAAAATTCGGCACGCCACTGACTCACGAATACAACCTGCTGAATCTCTTGAGCCGTCCGGAAATCGACTACGCTGGTCTGATCTCCGTGACCGGTGGGGGCGCAGAAGATCCACAGGTTGCCGAGCAGGTCGAAATCAAGACCAAATACGCCGGCTACATCGATCGTCAACAGGATGAAATCGCCCGCCTGCGCGCCAGCGAAGACACCAAATTGCCTGTGGATATCGATTACACGAATATTTCCGGTCTCTCCAAGGAGATCCAGAGCAAGCTCGGCGCGACCCGTCCAGAAACCCTGGGCCAGGCCTCGCGTATACCGGGCGTTACGCCGGCAGCCATTTCGCTGTTGATGATTCATTTGAAAAAACGCGGCGCGGGCCGTCAGTTGGAGCAAAGCGCTTGAGTTCGTTGGTCACTTCGCAACACGCAGAAGAGTTATCCACAGGTGCTCGCCAACTCGGTGTCACGCTGACAGAAACCCAGCACGCACAGCTGCTGGGTTACCTGGCCCTGTTGATCAAATGGAACAAGGCTTACAACCTCACCGCCGTGCGTGATCCGGACGAAATGGTTTCCCGTCACTTGCTCGATAGTCTGAGCGTGATGTCGTTCATCGAAAACGGTCGCTGGCTCGACGTCGGCAGCGGCGGCGGCATGCCTGGCATTCCGCTGGCGATCCTGTTTCCCGAGTCCCAGGTGACTTGCCTGGACAGCAACGGCAAGAAAACCCGCTTCCTGACCCAGGTCAAACTCGAACTCAAACTGGATAACCTGCAAGTTATCCACAGTCGCGTCGAAGCGTTCCAGCCTGCCCAGCCGTTCAACGGGATCATTTCCCGGGCGTTCAGCAGCATGGAAAACTTCAGCAACTGGACTCGCCACCTCGGCGATAGCGAAACACGCTGGCTGGCAATGAAGGGCGTTCATCCGGCCGATGAGCTGGTAGCATTGCCGGCAGACTTCCACCTCGATAGCGAACACGCCCTGGCCGTACCTGGTTGCCAAGGCCAACGCCATCTGCTGATACTGCGCCGCACGGCATGATTGGGAACACAAGCAAGAATGGCTAAGGTATTCGCGATTGCGAACCAAAAGGGTGGCGTGGGCAAAACCACCACCTGCATCAACCTCGCAGCATCCCTGGTCGCGACCAAGCGTCGGGTGCTGTTGATCGATCTTGATCCACAGGGCAACGCCACCATGGGTAGCGGTGTGGATAAACATGGCCTGGAAAACTCGGTCTACGATCTGCTGATCGGAGAATGTGATCTGGCCCAGGCCATGCATTTCTCCGAACACGGTGGTTACCAGTTGTTGCCGGCCAACCGTGACCTCACCGCGGCCGAAGTGGTGCTGCTGGAAATGCAGATGAAGGAAAGCCGTCTGCGCAGCGCGCTGGCGCCGATCCGGGAAAACTACGATTACATTTTGATCGACTGTCCGCCGTCGCTGTCGATGCTGACCTTGAACGCACTGGTTGCCGCCGACGGGGTCATTATCCCCATGCAGTGCGAGTACTTCGCACTCGAAGGCTTGAGCGATCTTGTGGATAACATCAAGCGTATCTCTGAACTGCTGAACCCGAACCTCAAGGTCGAAGGCTTGCTGCGTACGATGTACGACCCGCGCCTGAGCCTGATGAACGATGTCTCGGCGCAGCTCAAGGAACACTTCGGCGAGCAGCTCTACGACACCGTCATTCCGCGCAACATCCGTCTGGCCGAAGCGCCAAGCTACGGCATGCCGGCGCTGGCGTACGACAAAGCATCGCGAGGCGCCGTTGCCTATCTGGCATTGGCGGGCGAAATGGTTCGTCGTCAACGCAAAAACTCACGCATCGCCGCTGCTCAGGCAACTTAAGGAATCCCCATGGCCGTCAAGAAACGAGGTCTCGGACGTGGACTGGATGCTCTGTTGAGTGGTCCGACTGTCAGCTCGCTGGAAGAACAAGCGGCGCAAGCCGATCAGCGTGAGCTGCAGCACCTTCCCCTGGATCTGCTCCAGCGCGGCAAGTACCAGCCGCGTCGTGACATGGATCCGCAGGCGCTCGAAGAGCTGGCGCAGTCGATCAGGGCTCAGGGCGTCATGCAGCCCATCGTGGTTCGCCCGATCGGCAGCGGCCGCTTCGAGATCATTGCCGGCGAACGTCGCTGGCGCGCCAGCCAGCAAGCCGGGCAGGAAACGATCCCGGCGATGGTTCGCGATGTGCCCGATGAAACCGCAATCGCCATCGCGCTGATCGAGAACATCCAGCGCGAAGACCTGAATCCGATTGAAGAAGCGGTGGCCTTGCAGCGTTTGCAGCAGGAGTTCCAGCTGACCCAGCAACAGGTGGCCGAAGCTGTGGGCAAGTCGCGGGTGACCGTGGCCAACCTGTTGCGCCTGATTTCCTTGCCGGAAGTCATCAAGACCATGTTGTCCCACGGCGACCTGGAAATGGGTCATGCCCGTGCTTTGCTCGGGTTGCCGGAAATTCAACAGGTTGAAGGGGCGCGACATGTTGTCGCACGCGGGCTGACCGTGCGCCAAACCGAGGCACTGGTTCGTCAGTGGTTGAGTGGTAAACCGGAGCCTGTTGAAGCGGCAAAACCGGACCCGGATATCGCCCGTCTCGAACAGCGCCTGGCCGAGCGCCTAGGCTCTGCGGTGCAGATCCGCCACGGTAAGAAGGGTAAAGGGCAACTGGTGATTGGCTACAACTCACTGGATGAGCTTCAAGGCGTACTTGCACATATCCGCTGAAACATTTCCTCATGTAGCGCGCAGTCGGAAATCACTACCTGACAGTTGAATAGGGGCAGAACCGCCCCTATACTCTGCGCGCATTTTGTCGGCACAAATTATGCCAAGTTATTGAATTTCGGCAGCCGACCATTGGAGAGTAAAAGTGATGGAAACCCGCACGCCAAACCGCCTGCCCTTCCATCGCCTGGCAGTTTTTCCGGTGTTAATGGCTCAATTTGTCGTGTTGCTGATCGCCGCTTTGGCGCTCTGGTACCGATATGGAGTCGTTGCCGGGTACTCGGGACTCTGCGGAGGCCTGATAGCCTTGCTGCCCAATGTTTATTTCGCTCACAGGGCATTTCGGTTTTCCGGCGCCCGAGCAGCCCAGTCCATCGTCCGGTCTTTTTATGCCGGCGAGGCAGGCAAACTGATTTTGACGGCAGTGCTGTTTGCACTGGTGTTTGCAGGTGTGAAGCCACTGGCGCCGATTGCAGTATTCGGTGCCTTCGTGCTGACTCAGTCGGTCAGCTGGTTCGCTCCCCTGCTGATGAGAACAAGACTTTCGAGACCTTAGGGCGTTTGAGGCAACCATGGCAGAAACAACCGCTTCGGGCTATATCCAGCACCACTTGCAGAACCTGACCTTCGGTCAGCTCCCTACCGGCGGCTGGGGCTTTGCCCACACCGCAGCAGAAGCCAAGGAAATGGGCTTCTGGGCTTTCCACGTCGATACCCTCGGCTGGTCGGTCGCATTGGGTCTGATTTTCGTTCTCCTTTTCCGCATGGCGGCGAAGAAGGCGACTACCGGTGTACCTGGTGCTTTGCAGAACTTCGTTGAAGTATTGGTCGAATTCGTCGATGGCAGCGTGAAAGACAGCTTCCATGGCCGTAGCCCGGTGGTTGCACCACTGGCACTGACCATCTTCGTCTGGGTGTTCATGATGAACGCCGTCGACCTGGTACCGGTCGACTGGATTCCTCAGCTGGCCATCCTGATCTCTGGCGACCACCACATCCCGTTCCGTGCCGTGTCGACCACCGACCCGAACGCTACTCTGGCCATGGCCTTCTCGGTGTTCGCGCTGATCATTTTCTACAGCATCAAGATCAAGGGCCTCGGCGGCTTCATCGGTGAGCTGACCCTGCACCCGTTCGGCAGCAAGAACATCTTCCTTCAGGCGCTGCTGATCCCAGTGAACTTCCTGCTGGAATTCGTGACCCTGATCGCCAAGCCGATCTCCCTGGCTCTGCGTCTGTTCGGCAACATGTACGCCGGCGAGCTGGTCTTCATTCTGATTGCTGTGATGTTCGGCAGCGGTCTGCTCTGGCTTAGTGGCCTGGGCGTTGTTCTGCAGTGGGCGTGGGCTGTGTTCCACATCCTGATCATCACTCTGCAGGCGTTCATCTTCATGATGTTGACCATCGTCTACCTGTCGATGGCGCACGAAGAAAACCATTAAGACCAGTCTCGACTAGTCTGATGTCCTTCCCGGTAAAACGGGAAGGGGCTCCTTACGGGGCATCTGAAACGATTTGTTTTACCGCTTTAATCTAAAAAACCTAAACCATACGACGTAAAAGTCGGGAGGAAAGATGGAAACTGTAGTTGGTCTAACCGCTATCGCTGTTGCACTGTTGATCGGCCTGGGCGCACTGGGTACCGCAATTGGTTTCGGCCTGCTGGGCGGCAAGTTCCTGGAAGGCGCAGCGCGTCAGCCAGAAATGGTTCCAATGCTGCAAGTTAAAATGTTCATCGTTGCCGGTCTGCTCGACGCCGTAACCATGATCGGTGTTGGTATCGCTCTGTTCTTCACCTTTGCGAACCCGTTCGTTGGTCAAATCGCTGGCTAATTACTCGGATCTTCCGGGTAATTTGGTGTGATGGACAACGTAACTGCGAGGTGTTGGCGTGAACATTAATGCGACCCTGATTGGCCAGTCCGTTGCGTTCCTGATTTTTGTACTGTTCTGCATGAAGTTCGTATGGCCTCCGGTCATTGCGGCTCTGCACGAACGTCAAAAGAAGATCGCTGATGGTCTGGACGCTGCCAGCCGTGCAGCTCGCGACCTGGAGTTGGCCCAAGAGAAAGCGGGTCAGCAACTGCGCGAAGCGAAAGCTCAGGCAGCTGAAATCATCGAGCAAGCCAAGAAACGCGGTAACCAGATTGTCGAAGAGGCTGTTGAAAAAGCCCGTATCGACGCTGACCGTGTGAAGGTTCAGGCTCAGGCCGAGATCGAACAGGAACTGAACAGTGTCAAAGACGCGCTGCGTGCCCAAGTGGGCTTGCTGGCAGTCGGCGGCGCCGAGAAGATCCTGGGTGCCACAATCGATCAAAACGCGCACGCAGAGCTGGTTAACCAACTGGCTGCTGAAATCTAAGCGAGGGCGATCATGGCAGAACTGACCACGTTGGCCCGACCTTACGCTAAGGCGGCCTTCGAGCACGCTCAGGCCCACCAGCAACTGGCCAATTGGTCAGCCATGCTCGGCCTGGCTGCAGCGGTGTCGGAAGACGACACCATGCAGCGCGTGCTCAAGGCCCCGCGACTGACGAGCGCAGAAAAGGCCGCCACGTTTATTGACGTGTGCGGCGACAAGTTTGATGCCAAGGCACAGAACTTCATCCACGTCGTTGCCGAAAACGACCGTCTCCCGCTGTTGCCGGAGATCGCCGCTCTGTTCGACCTGTACAAGGCCGAACAAGAGAAATCGGTAGACGTTGAAGTCACCAGTGCTTTCGCATTGAACCAAGAACAGCAAGACAAACTCGCCAAGGTTCTCAGTGCACGACTCAACCGGGAAGTGCGCCTGCAAGTTGCGGAGGACGCTGCCCTTATTGGTGGTGTCGTCATCCGCGCCGGCGACCTGGTTATCGATGGCTCGATTCGCGGCAAAATCGCGAAACTTGCCGAAGCATTGAAATCTTGAGTTTGAAGGGGCAGCAGAGCAATGCAGCAACTCAATCCTTCCGAAATAAGTGAAATTATCAAGGGCCGCATCGACAAGCTCGATGTGACCTCCCAAGCCCGTAACGAAGGCACTGTCGTCAGCGTATCTGACGGTATCGTGCGGATTCACGGTCTGGCCGACGTAATGTACGGCGAGATGATCGAGTTTCCGGGCGGCGTCTTCGGTATGGCCCTCAACCTGGAGCAAGACTCCGTAGGTGCCGTTGTATTGGGCGCATACCAGTCTCTGGCTGAAGGCATGAGCGCCAAGTGCACCGGCCGCATCCTGGAAGTTCCGGTTGGTAAGGAACTGCTGGGTCGCGTAGTCGACGCACTGGGTAACCCTGTTGACGGCAAAGGTCCACTGGGCAACACCGAGACCGACGCGGTCGAGAAAGTTGCTCCAGGCGTGATCTGGCGTAAGTCGGTAGACCAGCCTGTACAGACTGGCTACAAGGCTGTCGATGCCATGATCCCTGTCGGCCGTGGCCAGCGTGAGCTGATCATCGGTGACCGTCAGATCGGTAAAACCGCTCTGGCGATCGACGCGATCATCAACCAGAAGAACAGCGGCATCTACTGCGTCTACGTAGCGATCGGTCAGAAGCAATCGACCATCGCCAACGTGGTTCGCAAGCTGGAAGAAAACGGCGCCCTGGCCAACACGATCATCGTGGCTGCCAGTGCTTCGGAATCTCCTGCGCTGCAATTCCTGGCACCGTACTCCGGTTGCACCATGGGTGAATTCTTCCGCGACCGCGGTGAAGACGCGCTGATCGTTTATGACGATCTGTCCAAGCAAGCAGTGGCTTACCGCCAGATTTCCCTGCTGCTGCGCCGTCCACCAGGCCGTGAAGCTTACCCAGGCGACGTGTTCTATCTCCACTCCCGTCTGCTGGAGCGCGCATCCCGCGTTTCGGAAGAATACGTAGAGAAGTTCACCAACGGCGCAGTGACCGGCAAAACCGGTTCCCTGACCGCACTGCCGATCATCGAAACCCAGGCTGGCGACGTTTCCGCGTTCGTTCCGACCAACGTGATTTCCATCACCGACGGTCAGATCTTCCTGGAATCGGCCATGTTCAACTCGGGCATCCGCCCTGCAGTGAACGCCGGTGTTTCGGTATCCCGTGTGGGTGGTGCCGCTCAGACCAAGATCATCAAGAAGCTGTCCGGTGGTATCCGTACCGCTCTGGCTCAGTACCGTGAACTGGCGGCATTCGCCCAGTTCGCTTCTGACCTGGACGAAGCGACCCGTAAGCAACTTGAGCATGGTCAGCGCGTTACCGAGCTGATGAAGCAGAAGCAATACGCACCAATGTCGATCGCTGACATGGCGCTGTCGCTGTATGCCGCTGAGCGTGGGTTCCTGACTGACGTTGAAATCGCCAAGATCGGCAGCTTCGAGCAAGCGCTGATTGCTTTCTTCAACCGCGATCACGCCGATTTGATGGCGAAGATCAACGTGAAAGGTGACTTCAATGACGAAATCGACGCTGGCATGAAAGCCGGTATCGAGAAGTTCAAGGCCACCCAAACCTGGTAAGCCGCAGCGGGAGCCGCAAGGCTCCCGCTTGCTAACCTGATAGGTGTTACATGGCAGGCGCAAAAGAGATTCGCAGTAAGATTGCGAGCATCAAAAGCACGCAAAAGATTACCAGCGCCATGGAAAAAGTGGCGGTCAGCAAAATGCGCAAGGCACAAATGCGCATGGCTGCTAGCCGTCCTTATGCGGAGCGTATCCGCCAGGTAATTGGGCATCTGGCCAACGCCAACCCGGAATACCGCCACCCGTTCATGATCGACCGCGAAATCAAGCGTGTTGGTTATGTCGTAGTGAGCAGTGACCGTGGTCTGTGCGGCGGCTTGAACACCAACCTGTTCAAGGCCCTGGTCAAGGACATGGCGGTAAACCGCGAAAACGGCGTCGAGATCGATCTGTGTGTCGTTGGTAGCAAGGGTGCGGCCTTTTTCCGCAACTTCGGCGGTAACGTCGTTGCAGCTATCAGCCACCTGGGTGAAGAGCCGTCGATCAATGATCTGATCGGCAGCGTCAAGGTGATGCTGGATGCCTACCTGGACGGCCGTATTGACCGCCTGTCCGTGGTATCCAACAAGTTCATCAACACCATGACGCAACAGCCTACCGTGGAGCAGTTGATTCCACTGGTGGCAACCCCGGATCAAGACCTCAAGCACCACTGGGACTATCTCTACGAACCGGATGCCAAGGAGCTGCTGGACGGCTTGATGGTCCGTTACGTGGAGTCGCAGGTCTACCAGGCGGTGGTCGAGAACAACGCGGCTGAACAAGCTGCGCGGATGATCGCGATGAAGAACGCTACCGACAACGCCGGTGATTTGATCAGCGATTTGCAGCTGGTCTACAACAAGGCGCGTCAGGCTGCGATCACCCAAGAGATCTCGGAAATCGTCGGCGGCGCTGCCGCGGTTTAACGGTTCAAATATTCAGAGGATCCAGCTATGAGTAGCGGACGTATCGTTCAAATCATCGGCGCCGTTATCGACGTGGAATTTCCACGCGACAGCGTACCGAGCATCTACAACGCGCTGACTGTACAAAGCGCGGCCGGGACCACCCTGGAAGTTCAGCAGCAGCTGGGCGACGGCGTGGTTCGTACCATTGCGATGGGTTCCACCGAAGGCTTGAAGCGCGGTCTGGACGTTATCGACTCTGGCGCAGCCATCTCCGTACCGGTCGGTAAAGCGACTCTGGGCCGGATCATGGACGTTCTGGGTAACCCGATCGACGAAGCTGGCCCGATCGACACCGACGAGCGTTGGGGCATTCACCGTCCAGCGCCGTCGTTCGCTGAACAAGCGGGCGGCAACGACCTGCTGGAAACCGGCATCAAGGTTATCGACCTGGTTTGCCCGTTTGCCAAAGGCGGTAAAGTTGGTCTGTTCGGTGGTGCCGGTGTAGGCAAAACCGTAAACATGATGGAACTGATCCGTAACATCGCCATCGAGCACAGCGGTTATTCCGTGTTCGCCGGTGTGGGTGAGCGTACTCGTGAGGGTAACGACTTCTACCACGAGATGAAGGATTCCAACGTTCTGGACAAAGTGGCACTGGTTTACGGTCAGATGAACGAGCCGCCGGGTAACCGTCTGCGCGTAGCACTGACTGGCCTGACCATGGCCGAAAAGTTCCGTGACGAAGGTAACGACGTTCTGCTGTTCGTCGACAACATCTATCGTTACACCTTGGCCGGTACTGAAGTATCCGCACTGCTGGGCCGTATGCCTTCCGCAGTAGGTTACCAGCCGACCCTGGCTGAAGAGATGGGCGTTCTGCAAGAACGTATCACTTCGACCAAGGAAGGTTCGATCACTTCGATCCAAGCGGTATACGTACCTGCGGATGACTTGACCGACCCGTCGCCAGCGACCACCTTCGCCCACTTGGACGCTACCGTCGTTCTGTCCCGTGACATCGCTTCCCTGGGTATCTACCCAGCGGTCGATCCACTCGACTCGACTTCGCGCCAGCTGGACCCGAACGTAATCGGCCAGGACCACTACGACACCGCTCGCGGCGTTCAGTACGTTCTGCAGCGTTACAAAGAACTGAAGGACATCATTGCGATCCTGGGTATGGACGAGCTGTCGGAAGCTGACAAGCAGTTGGTAAACCGTGCTCGTAAGATCCAGCGCTTCTTGTCGCAGCCGTTCTTCGTGGCTGAAGTCTTCACCGGTGCATCGGGTAAATACGTTTCCCTGAAAGACACCATTGCTGGCTTCAAAGGCATCCTCAACGGTGACTACGACCACCTGCCAGAACAAGCGTTCTACATGGTTGGCGGCATCGAAGAAGCGATCGAGAAAGCCAAGAAACTGTAATCCCGGCGCCCGGCAACGGGCGCTAATTTAGGTTGAGGCAATCAGATGGCTATGACAGTCCATTGCGATATCGTCAGCGCGGAAGGAGAAATCTTTTCCGGTCTGGTCGAGATGGTGATTGCGCACGGTGCACTGGGTGATCTTGGTATCGCTCTGGGTCACGCGCCGCTGATCACTAATCTGAAGCCAGGTCCGATCCGCCTGGTCAAGCAGGGCGGGGAAGAGGAGGTGTATTACATCTCCGGTGGTTTCCTCGAAGTGCAGCCGAACATGGTCAAGGTTCTTGCCGACACCGTGCAACGTGCTGCCGACCTGGACGAAGCCGCAGCTTTGGAAGCCGTTAAGGCTGCCGAGAAAGCCTTGCATGAGCGAGGCGCGGAATTCGATTACGGTTCTGCTGCCGCACGTCTGGCCGAGGCTGCAGCTCAGCTGCGCACCGTCCAGCAGATCCGCAAGAAGTTCGGCCACTAAGGCAGCACTTGTTGTGTGATTGATTAAAAAGGGTAGCCTCGGCTACCCTTTTTTCTTTTCCGACTTTTACAACCTGGTCGCAGCCGCTGACCACCCAGGATTGGTAGCCAGTCATGTCTCTTGAAATCGTTATTCTTGCTGCTGGCCAAGGCACGCGCATGCGTTCCGCTTTGCCGAAAGTCTTGCACCCGATTGCCGGCAACTCAATGCTTGGCCATGTTATCCACAGCGCCCGGCAACTTGATCCACAGCGCATCCACGTCGTGATCGGTCACGGTGCAGATGCCGTGCGCGAGCGCCTGGCAGCGGATGACCTGAATTTCGTCCTGCAGGATAAACAGCTGGGTACCGGTCACGCCGTTGCTCAGGCAGTGCCGTTCATTCAGTCCGACACTGTGCTGGTGCTCTACGGTGATGTGCCGTTGATCGAGGTCGAAACCCTGCAGCGCCTGCTCAAGCAGGTGGGTCCACAGCAGTTGGGCTTGCTCACTGTCGAACTGGATGACCCGACCGGTTACGGCCGCATTGTTCGTGATGCCGCCGGCAAGGTTGCCGCCATCGTCGAACAGAAAGATGCCAATGAAGCCGAACGCAAGATCACCGAAGGTAATACCGGCATTCTGGCCTTGCCTTTTGCCCGTCTTGGCGACTGGATGAGTCGACTCTCCAATAACAACGCCCAGGGCGAGTACTACCTGACCGACATCATTGCCATGGCCGTGAGCGATGGACTGGCGGTGTCCACCGAGCAACCGCACGACGCCATGGAAGTGCAGGGCGCCAATGACCGCAAGCAGCTATCCGAACTGGAACGGCATTATCAATTGCGCGCCGGGCGCCGTTTGATGGCTCAAGGTGTGACGCTGCGCGACCCGGCACGATTCGACGTGCGTGGAGACGTGATCGTGGGCCGCGACGTGCTGATCGACATCAACGTGATCCTTGAAGGCAAAGTCGTCATTGAAGATGACGTGGTGATCGGCCCGAACTGCGTGATCAAGGACAGCACCCTGCGCAAAGGCGTGGTCATTAAGGCCAACAGCCATATCGAAGGTGCCATTTTGGGTGAAGGCAGCGATGCCGGCCCGTTTGCACGTCTGCGTCCCGGTACCGTGCTGGAAGCCCGGGCCCATGTGGGTAACTTCGTCGAGTTGAAGAACGCTCACCTGGGCGAAGGCGCCAAGGCCGGGCACCTGACTTATCTGGGCGATGCCGAAGTAGGGGCGCGTACCAACATCGGTGCTGGCACCATCACCTGCAACTACGATGGCGCCAACAAGTGGAAAACCGTGCTGGGTGAAGACGTGTTCATCGGTTCCAACAACTCGTTGGTAGCGCCTGTGGATATCCTGGACGGTGCGACCACGGCGGCCGGTTCGACCATTACCTCGACTGTGGATAAATCCCAGTTGGCTATCGGGCGTGGTCGTCAGAAGAACATCGATGGCTGGAAGCGGCCGGAGAAGATCAAGAAGAGCTGAGTTATCCACAACTCCTTTGTAGGAGCGAGCTTGCTCGCGATGAATTCGAGAGCGACGCATTTTTCCAGAAAGAATGCATCATCGTTCACACCCATCGCGAGCAAGTTATCCACAGCCATTTTTATCGCTTGGCGCTTGACGAAGTTTCGCTGATAGGTTTTGATTGCTTCCGTTATCTTTCGAAACGAAACTTGCCAGCTCATGTCGAAGCGCAACACACCACAGCGTCGTCATAATATCCTCGCCTTGCTCAATGAGCAGGGCGAAGTCAGTGTGGATGAGTTGGCCAAGCGCTTCGAAACGTCGGAAGTTACGATTCGCAAGGATCTGGCGGCGCTTGAAAGCAATGGTCTGTTGCTGCGTCGTTACGGCGGGGCGATCACCATGCCTCAGGAACTGGTCGCGGACCTCGGTCAGCCGGTTTCCAAGTACAAGCAAGCCATTGCCCGTGCCGCCGTTGCGCGGATTCGCGAGCATGCGCGGATCATTATCGACAGTGGCAGTACCACCGCCTCCATGATCCCGGAACTCGGACAGCAACCCGGCCTGGTGGTGATGACCAACTCGCTGCATGTCGCCAACGCCCTGAGCGAACTCGAGCACGAACCGGTGCTGTTGATGACCGGTGGTACCTGGGACCCGCATTCCGAGTCCTTTCAGGGGCAGGTCGCCGAGCAGGTACTACGCTCCTACGACTTCGACCAGCTGTTCATCGGCGCCGATGGCATCGATCTGATTCGCGGTACAACCACCTTCAACGAACTGCTCGGGCTGAGCCGGGTCATGGCCGAAGTCGCCCGCGAAGTGGTCGTGATGGTGGAGGCCGACAAGATCGGCCGCAAGATTCCCAACCTGGAGCTGCCCTGGAGCAGTGTCCATACCCTTATTACCGATGAACGCCTGCCACTTGAGGCTCGCGATCAGATTCAGGCCCGCGGCATCACTTTGATTTGCGCGGCTGTCAGTCAGGAGAAATAGCATGTGTGGAATTGTCGGCGCAGTCGCAGAACGTAACATCACCGCCATCCTGGTCGAAGGCCTGAAGCGTCTGGAATACCGCGGGTATGACAGCGCCGGCGTGGCGGTCTACACCAACGACGAAAAACTCGAGCGCGTGCGTCGCCCGGGCAAGGTCAGTGAGCTGGAACAAGCACTGGCCGCCGAGCCACTGCTTGGGCGTCTGGGCATTGCCCACACCCGCTGGGCCACTCACGGTGCGCCGTGCGAGCGCAATGCCCACCCGCATTTCTCCGGTGACCTGGCGGTGGTGCACAACGGCATCATCGAAAACCACGAAGCCCTGCGTGAACAACTCAAGGCCCTGGGTTATGTGTTCACCTCGGATACCGACACCGAAGTCATCGCTCACCTGCTGAACCACAAACTCAAGGATCTGAGCGACCTGACCGTGGCCCTCAAGGCAACTGTCAAAGAACTGCACGGCGCTTATGGCCTGGCAGTCATCAGCATGAAGCAACCTGATCGACTGGTCGCAGCCCGCAGCGGCAGTCCGCTGGTGATCGGCCTGGGCCTGGGGGAAAACTTCCTGGCGTCCGACCAGTTGGCCCTGCGTCAGGTCACCGACCGCTTCATGTACCTGGAAGAAGGCGATATCGCCGAAATCCGCCGCGACAGCGTGCAGATCTGGGACGTTGACGGCAAGGCTGTCGAGCGCGAAGCCGTGCAGTATCGCGACGGCGCCGAAGCCGCTGATAAGGGCGAGTTCCGCCACTTCATGCTCAAGGAAATCCACGAGCAACCGTCTGTGGTGCAGCGCACTCTGGAAGGTCGCCTGAGCCAGAACCAGGTGCTGGTACAGGCATTCGGCCCACAGGCTGCCGAGCTGTTCGCCAAAGTGCGTAACGTACAGATAGTCGCGTGCGGCACCAGCTACCACGCCGGCATGGTCGCGCGTTACTGGCTCGAAGAGCTGGCGGGCATTCCTTGCCAGGTCGAAGTCGCCAGTGAGTTCCGCTACCGCAAGGTGGTGGTGCAGCCGGACACCTTGTTCGTGACCATTTCCCAGTCTGGCGAAACCGCCGACACCCTGGCCGCGCTGCGCAACGCCAAGGAGCTGGGCTTCCTGGCCAGCCTGGCGATCTGCAACGTCGGCATCAGCTCGCTGGTGCGTGAGTCCGATCTGACCCTGTTGACCCAGGCCGGTCGCGAAATCGGTGTGGCATCGACCAAAGCCTTCACCACGCAACTGGTTGGCCTGTTGTTGCTGACGCTTTCTTTGGGCCAGGTTCGTGGCACCTTGGCCAAAGGCGTTGAAGCGACGCTGGTCGAAGAACTGCGTCGTTTGCCGACCCGTCTGGGCGAGGCGCTGGCCATGGACACCACCGTGGAAAAAATCTCCGAGCTGTTCGCCGAGAAAAACCACACGCTGTTCCTCGGCCGTGGCGCGCAGTTCCCGGTGGCGATGGAAGGGGCACTCAAGCTCAAGGAAATTTCCTACATCCACGCCGAAGCCTATCCGGCCGGCGAGCTGAAACACGGCCCGTTGGCGCTTGTGGATAACGACATGCCGGTGGTGACTGTGGCGCCGAACAACGAGCTGCTGGAGAAGCTGAAGTCCAACCTTCAGGAAGTCCGCGCCCGCGGTGGCCAGTTGATCGTCTTCGCAGACGAGAAGGCCGGCATGGCCAACGGTGAAGGCACCCACGTGGTGCACATGCCGCACATCCACGACATCCTGTCGCCGATTCTCTACACCATCCCGCTGCAACTGCTGTCGTACTACGTCGCCGTACTCAAGGGCACCGACGTTGACCAGCCGCGCAACCTGGCGAAATCGGTCACTGTGGAATAAGTTATCCACAGATGAAAAATCCCCTCTTCAGGGGGTTTTTCTGTTTCTAGGCGGTCGTAATTCGACGCCGCCGACGCGTGTCCAGCAGATGGACCATCACACAGGCGTACAAGGTCACCAGAATGAACAGGCCCATGCGGATGGCGAATGCGGTGTAGACATCCTTGCCCGCGGCACTGTCCTGCACCGATTGGCCGAGCAGAATGATCAGGGTCGCCAGGCTGTTGAGCCAGAAACTCGGTGGTTGCCGGGTTCGCGCCAGGCCATAGAGCTTTCTGGCTGCCAGCAAACCGAACAGCAACATCCACAGAAAGAACATCCACAGGTTGACGAACAGACTCAGCGCGCACCAGAAAAGGATCGCCATCAGGCCACCGAGCAAGGTCGAACCGAGCAATTCCTGGCCGGCGGTGCGGGCGCTGGTCGCGCAGCTTTGTTGGCCGAGGCTGACGGCTTTCATGATGATTGGCAGGTAGCTGGCCGGGTCGATCATGGCCAGCAGGAAAGTCGGCAGCACCACCAGCGTGGCCCGTAGCGCCAGCCAGCTGCTTTCGGTGGGCGTAAGGCTCGGGCCGGGTTTGGCCGCGGGGGCGCTGACGGGGTCGGGAAACAGCCAATGGCTGATGGTCAGCGTCGTGACGGCCAGGAACAGTCCCTTGATCAGGGCCACGATCACCTCAAGTGCCAGGGCGAACTCAGCGGTTCCCGCCGAACTGATCAGGGTCAGGCCCACCACCAGGAAAGTCGCCACCAGCGGGTTGCCGCCGCGCAGGCCGTAACCGAAGGCCAGGAACAGGCACAGTCCGACCAGCAGCACACCACTTAACGGGTAGTAACGCAGCAGGGGAATAAGCAGCAGGCCGGTCCCGGTGGTCAGCATAAGGATCAGGATCAGGCCAAGGCTGGCCTTGAACGGCAACGGTCGGTTCATTGCCGCCAGCATCATCAGCGCCAGCATCGGCGAGAGGAACGGGATGGGCAGGGCCAGGCCGAAGCTCGCCGCCAGGCACAGCGCCGTGCCGAAGCTCAGGCGCAGGGCGCGCTGAACCCGGGGCGGGCGCTCAATACGCATAGGACATCCAGCTCATCAGGCGCAGGAACAGGCGACCCAGGATATTCAGCGGGTTATTTTCACTCGGAAACGCCATGACTTCGGCCTGCCCGCCGGACCGGATGCCTTGCGGGCTGGTCAACTCACCGGGCTCGAACTCGATGATGACCGGAAAGCGCTGGGCAGGGCGTAGCCAATCGCGACTGTTCTCCACTTTCGGCAGACTGCCCGGCTGGGTGGTCTGGCCGATATCAACGCCATAGCCGACGCTACGTACATGGCCTTTGAAAATTCTGCCCGGGTGGGCGTCGAGGATGATGGACACCGGCGTCCCGGGCTGGACACTGCCCAGATTGTTTTCGGTCATGTCGGCGCTTATCCACACATCGTGGATGGCGATCAGAGTCATCACCGGAGCACCGGCGGCGGCGAACTGGCCGACATCGGTGCGCAAATCGGTGATCAGGCCGGCGGAGCGCGCATGGACCTTGGTATTGCTCAAGTCCAGCTCGGCTTTTTCAAGGTTGCTGGCGGCGCTGAGCAACTGGGCGTTTTCGCCTTCGTTACCGCCCTGTTGTTCGCGCGCACGTTGCACTTCGGCCTTGGCTGCGGCGACCTGGCTGATGGATTCTGACAGGGTGGCGCGGGATATCTCCAGGCGTCGCAGCGAGATGGTGCCCGGGTCTTCGCTGTACAGGCGTTCAAGCCGCTGGATGTCCTGGCGTGCCTTGAGCTCGTTGGCCTGGGATGCACGCAGGGACGCTTGCTTGGAGTCGACGCCGGCAGTGTTGGCGCCCACCTGGCGACGGGTTGATTCAAGGTCGGCGCGGGCACGATCTACGGCGATCTGGTACTGCTCCGGGTTGACTTCAAACAGCAATTCACCGGCCTTGACGTCCTGGTTGTTGCGCACATGCACCTTGGTCACCCGGCCGGATACCTCGGCGGCCACCGGCACAATGAAGGCCTGCACCCGTGCCTGTTGCGTGTAGGGGGTGTAACGGTCGGCCATCAGGTACCAGACCAGGCTCAGGATGATCAGCAGCACCACCCAATTGATCGCTTTTTTCGCAGGGTCGGCGGCGGGTGCCGGGGCTTTCTCGTCGACCGCTTGTTGGCTGTCAGTCATGGGCACTTTCCTTCGGTTCGTCGAGCAGATCGCCCCAATCGGTCCGTTCTTGCATTTGTTTGCGGGTGGCCGGGTCGACCATCGGCTGGTCGCTGTACCAGCCTCCGCCCAGAGCCTTGTACAGGGCGATCAGGCTGTTGACGGCGGTGCCACGGTTGACCAGGTAGATATCCTGTTGGGCAAACAGGGCCCGCTGGGCATCCAGAACACGCTGGAAATCCGAATAGCCCTCGCGGTATTGGGCGTTGGCCAAGGTCACCGAACGTTCGGCGGCCACCGATGCGTCACTGAGGATTTGGTCGCGCTCCAGCGCCTTGATCAAGCCGGTCGCGGCATCGTCGGCTTCACGCGCCGCCTGGCGCACGCTGTCCTGGTAGATAACGATCAATTGCTGCAAGCGCGCATCCTGCACACGAACGTTGTTGGTGATCCGGCCGTGGTCGAAGATGTCCCAGCGCAGGCTGGGGCCGGCCACGAAATCGAGGGTATTGGGCGCAGCGTTGAGCGAGCTGGCGGACCAGACGATGCTGCCCAGCAGGCTGATGGAGGGGTACAGGTCGGATTCGGCCACACCGATCAACGCCGACTGCGCCGCCACTTGCAGCTCGGCAGCACGGACATCGGGGCGCCGCACCAGCAGGTTGGCCGGCACATCCTGCAAGACCGCGTTATCGAGCAGTGGCACTACCCCGGTGTTGCGATTGAGGTTAGGGATCGAGCCGGGTGGCTGGCCGATCAGGGTAGACAGCGCATTGCGCAAGCTCGCCACCTGGCTCTCGAAATCCGGGATGGTGCTCAGGGTGCCCAGGTACTGGGTCTTGGCTTGTTGCAGATCGAGTTCGGCTTCGGCCCCGCTGTTGAACAGACGCTCGGTGATCTCGTAGCTGCGTTTTTGTAATTTGGCGTTACTGCGGGCGATGGCCAGGCGCGCCTCGGCGGTGCGCAAGGCATAGTAGTTTTGCGCCAGTTGCGCGTGCAATAGCACCAAGGCATTTTCATAGTTGGCCTGGGCGGCAAACCAGGAGGCGTCGGCCGACTCGATGGCACGACTGAAACGCCCCCAGAAATCCAGCTCCCAGCCGATATCGAAGCCGACGCTGTGTTGCCAGAAATGCGTGTCCTGGGGGTTGGCGCCGCCCGACTGTCGACGGTTCAGGTACAGGCTGTCGGCGCTGGCCTGTTGCAATTGCGGGTAGCGGCCGGCCAGTGCGATGCCCAATTGTGCGCGGGACTCCATGACCCGCAGGCCAGCGACGTGCAGGTCGGGGTTGTGGGCATCGGCTTCGGCCATCAAATGGTCCAGCACCGGGTCGTTGAACACGCGCCACCATTGACGGCTGTCAGGTTGCGCGTGTTGTTGGCCGGCGATCTCCAGGGCCGGGCTGTTCCAGTGGTCGACCCAAGGCTGGGCCGGTGACTGGAAGTCGGGGCCCAGTTGCACACAGCCCCCCAGAACGACGGTGCCACAGAGCAGAAGCTGGCTGATGCGAGCAGGGCGTGGCATCAAGCGCAAACTCCTCAAACAGGACGCTGATCGTTCATTGCCTCTATCTTCGGTGTCTCGTTCACCGCCTCGATCTCGGGTGTCTCGTTCATTGCCTCGACAGTCGGTTGGTCTTGGACCCACTGCCAGAACAGTTGGTAGCCCACCGCCAGCGCAACCGGGCCGATGAACAAACCGATGAAGCCACCGCTCACCATGCCGCCCAAAGCGCCAATCAGAATCACCGGCATCGGGACATCGACGCCACGACCCAGCATCAACGGCTTGAGGACGTTGTCGGCCATCCCGGCGATCAGGCTGTAGATGCCAAACACGACGGTGCCCAAGGTAGTGCCGTCGGTGGCGAAGACATAGGCGATTACCGGGATGGTCACCAGCAACACCGGCAATTGCATGATCCCCATCAACAGCGCCACCATGGCCAGCAGCCCGGCACCGGGGACGCCCATGAGCACGAAGCCCACACCGACCAGCAACATCTGAATGAACGCGATACCCACCACGCCTTGGGCGACCGCGCGGATGGTTGCAGTGCAGAGTTCGGTGATGCGTGGGCCGCGCTCTGGTCCGGAAAGACGCGAGGTGATGGCCAGGGCACTTCTTTCGCCGTTTTCGCCATAGGCCATGAGCACGCCGGCAATGATCAGGGCGCCGATGAACAATAGAAAGCCCACGCCGACGTCGGCCATTTTGCCCAACAAGGTCAGGCCGACGGACTTGATATAGGGCATCACCTTCATCACCACGCTGCTCATGTCGGTGGCGGCTTGCATCCAGTAGCCGTAGAGCGGCTTGCCAATGAGTGGCAGGGAAGCGATTTTTTCGCTGGGGAGCGGAATCTGCAGCGTATCGGACTTGAGGACCGCCAGGGTGCCCTGGATCGATTCACTGATCGAGGTGCCAAGCAGGTAGATCGGCACCATCAGCAATGCCAGGGAGACCACCACGATCAGGGTGGCGGCACGACCGTCCTTGTTGACCAGCTTGCGCTTGATGAGCCCATGCAGTGGATACAGGGTGATGGCCAGAATCATTGCCCAGAGCATCAGGTTGAGGAAGGGGTGGAAGATCTGGAAGCAGAACAGTACCAGCACCGTTATCAGCCCGGCGCGAATCAGTACGTCGAGCAAACCACCGGACAGTGCTCTAGCGGAAATGTTAGTGCGCAACATTGTCGAACTCCTTGCTGTCTCACACAGGTTAGCCAGGCCATTGAAGTTCAACTCTCCCCCTACTTAGTGAATCCATAAAGCAAGATCGACGGACAGCCGTCCAAGCGTTAAAAACCCATAACGCCTTACTTTAAGTAGAGAAAACTTCAACGAGGTACCTACCAAAAACCCAATAGGTAACAGGGTGGTCTGTAGTATAGGAGCAGTCGTATATTCCGCCTGTTTATACAGGCTGGAATTCTGCTGTAGTTGATGGAGTCCGCTGCGAGCCCTTGCCTGAAACGGTTTGGAATCTGAACCAGTGGCTATTCGGGCATTAGCCATTGCAACGGGCTGATCAGGATAATTACCAACAGTCGCACCCGTCGCAAGAAAATAATCCTCATTAATTATCAATAATTAAGGTTTGTGACACGCTTGGTTTTTACCGTGCAGACGCTAGAGTGCAGTAGCCCATTGATCTACCTGATGGTCGCGCGTCCAACTATGGTGTTGAACATTTGCGATTAAAATTTCGGTCTTTGGTTGCGATTTATCTATCTGAAATGAGGACTGGCCCATGGACCGCTTCCAGGAAATGCAGGTCTTCGCTGCTGTCGCCAAAGAGCAGGGTTTTTCGGCGGCGGCGCGGGGGTTGGGTCTGTCAGCGGCCAGCGTCACCCGAGCGGTCGCGGCGCTGGAGAAGCGAATTGGCACACAACTGCTCACGCGTACGACACGCAGCGTGTATTTGAGCGAGGCCGGCCAGCGATATCTGGAGGACTGTCGGAGAATTCTCGCCGAGGTGCAGGAAGCCGAGGATTCGGCAGCGGGTAGCCATATCCATCCCCGTGGGCAACTGACCATCACCGCACCGGTCTTGTTTGGCGAGCTGTTTGTCACGCCGTTGATGGTGAATTATCTGACGCAATTCCCCGAGGTCTGCATCAACGCGCTGCTGGTGGACCGGGTGGTGAGCGTGGTCGAGGAGGGCGTCGATGTGGCCATCCGCATCGGCGAACTCCCCGACAGCAACCAGCATGCGATCCGCGTGGGCGAAGTGCGTCGGGTGATTTGCGCTTCACCACAGTTTCTGGCCAGCCATGGTCGGCCCAGGCATCCCCGGGAACTGGCCCAGGCGCCGATTATCGCGACTTCGGCTATCGGCCAACTCAGGAGTTGGCCATTCATTGAAGACGGCGAAACCTTGAGTGTGCGGACCGAGCCGCGACTGGTGGTGACTGCGAATCAGGCGGCCATCACGGCAGCCAGTCTGGGGTTGGGATTCACGCGGGTACTGTCTTATCAAGTGGCGAGCAAGGTGGCCGCCGGCGAGCTGGAAATCATTCTGGCCGACTTCGAGCTGCCGCCGTTGCCTATCCATGTGGTCTATCAGGGCGGGCGCAAAGCGCCGGCCCGGGTGCGCAGTTTTGTCGATTTCGCGGTGAAAACCCTGCGCGAGCATCCGGCACTCACGCGTTGAATTAT
The DNA here is from genome assembly GCF_039909015.1 of Pseudomonas grandcourensis. Lineage (NCBI taxonomy): Bacteria > Pseudomonadati > Pseudomonadota > Gammaproteobacteria > Pseudomonadales > Pseudomonadaceae > Pseudomonas > Pseudomonas grandcourensis. The sequence goes on along the minus strand of NZ_CP150919.1, from coordinate 6,736,528 downwards.
TTCACCCGCTGAAATAATGGATTGCGTTGGCTGGTGATTCTGTTGTTTTGGATGTGAGTAGAAGATACGACCCATCTCACTCCTGAACAGCACCACTCACCCCGAGGTGTCGACCATGCAAGCGATCAAACTCTACAACTTCCCCCGTTCCGGCCATGCTCATCGGGTCGAGTTGATGCTGTCCCTGCTGAAATTGCCGACCGAATTGATCTTCGTTGACCTCGCCAAGGGCGAACACAAGCAACCGGCGTTTCTGGCGCTCAATGCATTCGGTCAGGTGCCGGTGATCGATGACCAGGGCGTGGTGTTGGCCGATTCCAACGCGATTCTGGTTTATCTGGCGCAAAAGTACGGCAACGGTCGCTGGCTGCCGGCTGATCCGGTAGGGGCCGCCAAGGTCCAGCGCTGGTTGTCGACGGCTGCCGGTCCGATTGCCTTCGGCCCTGCCCGGGCAAGATTGATCACTGTGTTTGGCGCGCCTTACAACGCTGCGGAAGTGATTGCCTACGCCCATACCGTGCTCAAAGTGATCGATCAAGAACTGGCCAACACGCCTTACCTGGCCGGCACTGAACCGACGATTGCCGACGTCGCCGCCTACAGCTACATCGCCCACGCGCCCGAGGGCAATGTGTCGCTGGACGAGTACGCCAACATTCGCGCCTGGCTGGCCCGTATCGAAGCCTTGCCGGGTTTTGTCGGCATGCCGCGCACCGTCGCCGGTCTGCAAAAAACCGCTTGATGCTGGCGGCCCGGCAACACCGGGCCGCCCCGTTCTGCGCCAGAGGCGCAAGGGAGCAGCCGTATGGACCGTTCACCCTGGCATGCCGGCGAGAAACAACTGCAGGCGCATGTGGGCGTTGCCGAACGAATGGAGGTGTTCGGTCGTAAAGTGATTCGCAGCGAGATGCCGGACCAGCACCGCACCTTCTATCAGCAATTGCCGTTCATGCTGTACGCAGCGGTGGATGCCGACGGTCATCCCTGGGCCAGCATCCTCGAAGGCCAGCCCGGTTTCGCACACTCGCCAGAACCTGGCTTGCTGCAATTTCGCAGCCTTCCGGCCTTTGATGATCCCGCGCAGTTGAGCGACGGTTCGGCCATCGGTCTGTTGGGCATCGAGTTGCACACCCGCCGCCGCAACCGCATCAATGGGCATGTCCGCGCCATGTCCTCGGACGGTTTCGCGGTGACGGTGGATCAGTCCTTCGGCAATTGCCCGCAGTACATACAGTTGCGCCAGTTTCGCTCGGTGCCGCTGGTCGATCCCTCGACGCGTGCCGCCCGGCATTTCAACGAACTGGATGACGCGGCCAAAGCCATGATCGCCGAGGCGGACACGTTCTTCGTTGCCAGTTATGTGGATGTCGACGGTGAACGTTCGGTGGATGTGTCGCACCGCGGCGGTCAGGCCGGTTTCGTACAGGTGGAAGGCAATCGCCTGACCATTCCGGACTTCGCCGGCAACCTGCATTTCAACACCTTGGGCAACCTGCTGCTCAATCCCCGGGCCGGGTTGTTGTTCATCGATTTCAATACCGGTGATTTGCTGCAGCTCAGCGGGCGCACCGAAATCATCCTGGAAGGCCCTCAGGTCGAGGCGTTCCAGGGGGCCGAGCGCCTGTGGACAATCGATGTCGAGCAGGTGGTACGTCGCCCGGCCGCCCTGGCGTTGCGCTGGCGCTTCGACGGTGTTTCACCGACCAGTTTGCTCACCGGCACATGGGAGCAGGCCAAGGCGCGTTTGCAAGCCAAGGCCTTGGGCGATCAATGGCGGCCGTTACGGGTGGTGCGGATTGAAGCGCAAAGCCACAGCATTCGCTCGATTTACCTGGAGCCCGCCGATGGGGCCGGGTTGCCACTGTTCCAGGCCGGGCAGCATTTGCCCCTGCGCTTCAACATTGACGGCGATGTGCACATTCGCACGTACAGCCTATCGAGCGCGCCGTCCGATGACTTTTTCCGCATCAGCGTGAAGCGTGACGGGCAGGTGTCTACGCATTTGCATGAGCAGATTCGTGTCGGCGACCTGTTGGAAGCGCGGGCGCCGCAAGGACATTTCACCGTAGCGCCCCATGAGCGTCGGCCTTTGGTGTTGCTGGCGGCCGGGGTCGGCATCACGCCGCTGTTGTCGATGCTGCGGGAGGTGGTTTACCAGGGATTGCGCACCCGCCGTATCCGGCCGACATGGTTCATCCAGAGTTCGCGCACGCTGGCCGACCAGCCGTTTCGCCAGGAGCTGGATCGCTTGCTCGAGGATGCCGGGGACGCGGTGCGGGTGGTGCGGTTGCTCAGCCAACCGGAAGCCGAGGCAATACAAGGAGAGGATTTCGACCTCAGTGGACGGATCGACGTCGCGCTGCTCAAGGATCTGCTGACAGTCGAGGACTACGAACAGCTGGATTTTGTCGTCTGTGGTCCCGGGAGTTTTACCCAGTCGCTGTACGACGGCTTGCGCGAGTTGGACATTCGCGATTCGCGGATTCACGCCGAAACCTTCGGCCCGTCCACCTTGCGCCGGCGACCGGACCCCGATGCGGTGGTGATCGAGCAACCGCCAGCCGCCACCACGTCCGTGCCCGTGGTGTTCCAGCGTTCGGCCAAGGAGGCGCGCTGGCAGCCAGACGGCGGTAGCTTGCTGGAGTTGGCGGAAAGCCGTGGCCTGCGTCCGGAATTCAGTTGTCGCGGCGGTTCTTGCGGCACCTGCAGCACACGCCTGATCAGCGGTCAGGTGCATTACCCACTGCCGCCAGCGGAGGTGCCGGATGACGGACAGGTGCTGATTTGTTGTGCGATTCCGGCGCAGGGGGCGCAGCCGTTGGTACTCGATATCTGACGATCATTGCAGGCGAACATTGCCCGCCGGTCGATGGCTGGGTAGGGTAGTGAGCAGAACGAAAAAGGGCCGCACAGGCCCTTTCTGCATTTCAGGAACAGGCGTTTCAATGGTTTTTTTTACTCGCTCGATGGTCTTGCTGATGGCGCTGGCGCTCACCACCGGTTGCGAAAGACAGGATGCTCCGCCGCTGGATCAACAGCTTTACGTCTGGCAGCGGCAGTGGACGCCAGCCCACGACGCCGCCCTCCGGGACAGCCGCGCCGATTTTTCGACGTTGCGAGTGCTGGCCTTGCAGGCTTTCCCCAACGCCGGCTGGAGTCGGGCCCGGATTGACCCGGCACTGGTCAAGCGTGATGGCCGGCCGGTGATTGCGGTGATTCGCCTGGATGGGCAGCTCAAGGCGCTGGATCAGGATGAGGTTACGGCGCAAGTCCGGCAGGTGATCAGCGACTGGCAGGGGCAGGGGTTGAACCTCGCCGGTGTGGAGATCGACCACGACGCCGGAAACGCTCGGCTACCGGCCTACCGCCAATTTCTCGCGCAGTTGCGCGGAGCGTTGCCGACGTCGCTGCCGCTGAGCATCACCGCATTGCCGTCCTGGCTCGACAGTCGTGAACTGCCGGCGCTGTTATCCACAGTCGACAGCAGCGTGTTGCAGGTGCACGCGGTGAGCGATCCGCGTCGTGGCTTATTCGATGCCGATCAGGCCCGGCAATGGGCGAAGGCCTGGAGCGGCGTCACGACGAAACCTTTCTATCTGGCGCTGCCGGCTTATGGCGTGGCGTTGCTGCCGTCGGCGGACGGCGCGCCTGTTGTGGAAAGCGAAGTCACGGTGGAGCGTGAAGGCCTGCGCCGTGAATTACTTGCCGATCCGCAGTCGTTACGCACCCTCGGTACCGAGTTGCGTGCCGATCCACCGAAACATCTGGCGGGCCTGATCTGGTTTCGCCTGCCATTGGCCAACGACCGTCGTGCCTGGAGCCTGACCACCTTGCGTGCCGTGGCGCGCGGTGATGTGCTCGACAGTCAATTGAACCTGAAACTCTCGGCCGACAATGGCCTCTATGACATCGGCATCAGCAACCAGGGCAACCTCGACCGCGCCTGGCCCGAACGCCTGACACTGGCTGTCAGCGGTTGTGAGGGGGCCGATGCCTTGGCCGGTTACGCGTTGCAACAGCGTCCGGATCTGCTTACCTTCACCCGCCTGCGCGATGGCCGAATACCGGCCGGCGGGCAGCGTGCCATTGGTTGGGCTCGCTGCGCACACATTGATCAAGGAGGTTCGAATGTTCACCCGTAACTGGCCGCGTCATCTGCTTTGCCTGAGCCTCAGCCTGCCGCTGGGTTCGGCGTTGGCCTGCGGCCCGGACTTCCCCATGCGCCTGTTGGATAACCGAGGCCAGTCGCTGGCGGAACTACCGGAAGGTAACTTCAGCTTCGAAATCAGCCGCCTCGGCCACGCCATCAAAGGCTTGAAGAATGTCACCGCTGGCGCCAACTATGCGGATGAAACTGACCCAGTAGCGCTGCGGGATCAGGCCGAGCAAGCCGGACTTTCCGCCGAGCAACAAGTGTTGGTGAAACACCTTCGCAGCCTGACCGATGCCCGTCAGGTTGAAACCGAAGGGGCCCAACTGCCGCCTGAGCTCAGGTTGTACCTGGCCGGTGCTGTGGCATTTGTCGCGGGTGATCCTGCCCTGGCCGCCGGGTATTTCAAGAAGGTGCTGGCCCTGCCTGCTGAGCAACGGGCTTCGCACAGCACCTGGGCGGCTTACTCGTTGGGTCGCGCGTTGTTCGCCATGAGCGCCGAAGCCAACGCAGCCCCTGGTCTGCTCGAGCAATCCGCCAAGGCCTTCGAGCAAGCCCGGCAACTGAGCATCGACGGCTTCAGCGATCCACTGGAACTGGGTGTCGCCAGCCTCGGCGAAGAAGCCCGGGTGGTGCGCGCCGCCGGCGACTGGAATCGCGCCATCGAGTTGTACGCCACGCAAAATCTGCACGGCTCCGCGGTGGGCTACACCTCGCTGAAGTTGCTGATGGCGGACCTGATGACCCTGCCGGATGATCAAGTGGCCGAGTTGCTCAAGGGCCAGCCCGTACAGCAATTGGTGACCGCATCGCTGATCAGCCGATTGGGTTGGTCGTTCGGCGATCAACCGCCCAACGAACAGAAAATGATCAAGCTGCTGCAAAACAGTACCCGTGGCAGTCTCGAAAACGCCGACCGCCTGGCGGCGATGAATTATCAACAGGGTGATTACGCCAGCGCCAAGGCTTTCCTCGAACATGCCGGCGATGGTGGGTTGGCCTGGTGGTTGCGGGCAAAACTGGCGGTGCGCGAGGGCGATAAGAGTGCGGCTGCCGCAGCCTATGCCAAAGCGGCCCAGGCTTTCCCGCAGAATGAGTCCTGGGGCGAGCGACGGACCCCGGACTACGATTACGAAACGCTTCAGCCCAAATGCCGGGTCGAGGGTGAAAGCGCGATCCTGGCTCTGCAACGCGGGGAATACCTGCAAGCCTTCGATCAGCTGTATCGCAGCCAAAGCATTTACTGGTTCGACGCCGCCACTGTTGCCGAGCGCGTGTTGACCCTCGAAGAACTCAAGCACTACGTCGACACGCAAGTGCCGGCACCGCCGCCGCTCAGCCAGCAGGACCGCGACAACTACGTGCCCTTGCCGGTGGCGGCGAGCCTGCGCAATCTGCTTGGGCGGCGTTTGTTGCGCGAGGGGCATTACGAGCAAGCGCCGGCGTACTTCGATAATGACGGCTTGCGGCACAAGGCGAGATTGTATGGCGAACAACGTCTGGCGGCTGATTCAGCCTGGTGGCCGACCCGTCGCGCCGCTGCGCTGTTCAATGCGGCCTGGACGGCACGCGAGTGGGGCATGGACATCTTGGGCTACGAGATGGCGCCGGATTACGCCACCTTCGGCGGTAACTTCACCCTGGCAAACGACGAGCTCAAAGTCGGTCCATTGGTGGCCGAGGACGAAGTGAAGCGTCAGCAGGCCAGCGCTGCCCAGCCAGATCAGCGTTATCACTATCGTTTCGTGGCCACGGCGCTGGCGAGCAAGGCGGCGGATAACTTGCCTCACACCAGTCAGGCGTTTGCGGCGGTGCTGTGCGAGGCGTCGGGGTGGAACAGCAGCCTCGAGGAGCAAAGTGCGATTTATCAGCGTTATGTCAAAGAAGGGCCTTACGTGGAATGGGCCGCCGATTTCGGCCACCAGTGCCCGTACCCCGACTTCGAGAACGCCGACAAACGCTACGTGACCCAAGTCACCGACGCTGCGCGTTCGGCCTTGCGACCGTACAAGACGCCGCTACAGATCGGTAGCGTAGTGGCGTTCGCGGCAGCCGCGCTATTGATGTTCAAACGTCGCCGCCGCAAGGCGCAGTGAGGTTCAAGCCTGTTGCACAAAGGTCAGCCGCACGGCGAAACCGATCAACAGGCTGCCGAACAACCATTGTTGCAGGCGCTGGGCTGAGGGGCTGCGTTGCAGCCAACGGCCGAGTGCCGCGCCGACCAGGGCGTAAGCGCTGTCGAACAGCAAACCGACACCAACGAGCACCACGCCCAAGGTCGCAAATTGCCCGAGCACCGGCCCAGACTGTGGGTCGATGAATTGCGGCAGCAGCACCGAGCAGAACAACAGTGCCTTGGGATTGAGCAGGTTGGTCAGCAGTCCGCGTCGGATGGCTGTACCCCAGCGCATTTTTTCACCGGTTGCGTCGGCGCTGGTGAGGCTCGGCAGCATCGTGGTTCGCAGGCACTGAATGCCGATCCACAACAGATACGCGGCACCGGCCAGGCGCACCACGTCGAAGGTCCATGGCGCGGCCTTGAACAGTGCCGCCAGCCCCAGCGCCGCCAATGCCACATGGCAACCCCGGGCGATGCCCAAGCCCACGGCCGTGGCCAGCGCGGCGCCTTTGCCTTGGCGGGCGCCGGTCTGCAACAGCAGGATCATGTCGGGCCCCGGCAACAGGTAGACCACTGCCAGCGCCATGAAAAACAGCCAGAGACCTTGCATGTTGCACCCCCGTTCGTTGTCGATTTGGTCCTGCCAGTCTAGGGCTGGAGGGCGGGGCAGGTGCTTGCGTTGTCAGCTTCTATCGGGTCGTGTATTGGCATAACCTGCCACTTAATCAAGCTTGAACCATCAGGATCTGCCAAACCATGAAACTCGACGCCTACGACCGCAAGATTCTCGCCGCACTGCAACGGGATGGCCGCCTGAGCAATGTGCAACTGGCAGACGAGATCGGCCTGTCGGCATCGCCTTGCTTGCGCCGGGTGCGGATGCTGGAAGAGGCGGGGGTGATTCGCGGTTATCAGGCCAACCTGGACCGCGACGAAGTGGGGTTGGGGCTGACGGTGTTTGTCGGGGTCAAGGTCGAGCGTCATAACGACGAACAAGCCGAAGCCTTTCGCCACGCGGTGACGGCATTGCCCGAGGTGATTTCGGCGTTTCTGGTGTCAGGGGAATCGGATTTTTTGTTGCAGGTGGTGGTGCCGGACTTGCGTGGCTATGACCGCTTTCTCACCGGGCGATTGCTGAAGCTGCCGGGGGTGAGTGATATTCGCAGCAACTTTGCGATTCACACGGTGAAGGCCCCGGGGTCGTTGCCGCTGGAGCATTTGCCGCTTTAGACCGAGTCGTCTGCATCGCGAGCAGGCTCGCTCCCCCAGGTACAGCGCAAACCTTGTGGGAGCGAGCCTGCTCGCGAATGCGATAGATCAGTCACTGCAGCACTTCAAGACTTACATCTGCGTCGCCATCCCCTCCACATTCATCGCCGCCTGGCGCAAGGCCTCGGAGCGGGTCGGGTGTGGGTGGCAGGTCAGGGCGATGTCTTCGGCCGAGGCGCTGAACTCCATGGCCACGCAATACTCGCCAATCATTTCACTGACGCTCGGGCCAACCAGATGCACGCCGAGGACTTCGTCCGTGCGCTCATCGGCCAGCACTTTGGCGAAGCCTTCGGTTTCGTGGTTGATCTTCGCCCGGCTGTTGGCGGTGAAGGGAAACTTGCCGATCTTGTACGCCCGGCCTTCAGCCTTGAGTTGCTCTTCGGTCTTGCCGACGCTGGCCAGTTCCGGTTTGGTGTAGATCACACTGGGGATCAGGTCGTAATTGACCTCGCCCGCCTTGCCGACGATCTGCTCGACGCAGGCCATGGCTTCGTCCTCGGCCTTGTGGGCGAGCATGGGGCCCGAGGTCACGTCACCGATTACCCAGATCCCGGCGGCTTCGGTGCGATGCCCTTTGTTGGCGAGCACGCCGCGCTTGTCGGTGGCGAGGCCGACGTTCTCCAGGCCCAGACCCTGTGTATAAGGTCGGCGTCCGATGGCCACCAATACGTAATCCGCTTCGAGCAGTTCGGCGGCACCGCCAGCGGCAGGCTCGATGCTGAGCTGGACGCCGTTGGCTGAGCTGGTGGCGCTGGTCACTTTAGAACTCAACTTGAAACTCAAGCCTTGTTTACTCAGGGATCGTTGCAGGGTTTTGCCGGCTTCGATGTCAACGCCGGGGCAGATCCGGTCGAGAAACTCGACCACTGTCACCTGTGCCCCAAGGCGTCGCCAGACCGAACCCAGTTCCAGGCCGATCACCCCGGCGCCGATCACCACCAGATGCCTGGGCACCTCGCTCAGGGCCAGGGCACCGGTGGAGTCGAGGATGCGTTTGTTATCGATGTCCACACCAGGCAGGGGCATGGGCTCGGAACCGGTGGCAATGATGATGTCCCTGGCGATCAGTTCGGTCTTGCCACCGGCTCTATCGGTCGCCGTGACTTTGCCCGGTCCGTCGATGTGGCCCCAGCCTTTGATCCAGTCGACTTTGTTTTTGCGGAAAAGAAATTCGATGCCCTTGGTCAGCCCGGTAACGCTTTCATCCTTTTGTTTCATCATCTGGGCGAGGTTGAGGCTGGGTTTGACATCGATCCCCAGGTTGGCGAATTCCGCCCCCATGGCCGCGTCGTACAGTTCAGAGGCATGCAGCAACGCCTTGGATGGCATGCAGCCGACGTTCAGGCAGGTGCCGCCGAGTGTGGCGCGTCCTTCCACGCAGGCGGCCTTCAGACCCAGTTGTCCGGCGCGGATCGCCGCGTTGTAACCGCCGGGGCCACCGCCGAGTATCACGACGTCATAAATGCTCATGGATGTACTCCTGGATCGAAAGGGGGTAGGGATGGGTAAAAGTAGTTCCTGGATAAAATTACGAGCGCAATATGTGCGTTCTGCAGCATTTCGGTCAAGGCTTCAGGTAAGCGACAGGTTGGGCATCTTTAGATAGCGCGCGTGAGTACGGAAATTTCACCATTTTCGTTATATCGTAACGAATTGTCCTGTAAGCGAAAGACACTCTGGGGTGGTATGCAAGTCGATCTCGATGTTGATGAAGCGCCGTTAGCCGGGTTACCGCGCTTTCAGCAGGCGTTCATTCAAGGGCGGCGTTTACGCCAGTTCGCCATCGGCGCGGGCGTATTCGCGACGGTGGGTGTGCTGCTGGCGTTTTTTGCCGGGTTGTTTTCCTCGCAAACACTGTGGCCGGCGTTGCTGCTGAACCTGAGCGCGGCGTCTGTTGTGTTGATGGCCGGTTTGCAATCGGCCTGGTGGGTAACCCAGTGGCGGGCCCGTGCCATGAATCCCGTAGTGCCGGTGGTTGTTGTCGACGAGTCTGCCGCGCCATCGGGGTGGTATGAGCGATTGCTGGACCGGATCAGCCGACAATCGCAGCATCTGCTCGGGCAAATCGGCGCGCCGACGCTATGGCTTGGCGGCTGGGCATTGTTGGCGGTATTGAGCGTCGAACAAGCCTGGAACCTCACGTTGCCCCCGGCAGCGCTGGGCCTGTCGGCCACTGTCGGGGCGGCGTGCTTCCTACTGTTGGCGTTCGGCCTGTTGGTGATGGAACGCCATCTGGCCCAGGAAAACACTGCGCAATGGCCTGAAGCCGCTACATTGGCGCAATTGATCCGTGTGGCGATCATCAGCCTGGTGCTCAGTGCTTTTTGTCTATTGTTTGCCGATGAAACCTCGGTATGGCCTGTACGCCTGGCGGTGTTGATCGGTCTGCTGCCGGGGCTGGTGGCGGCAGAACTGTTACTGCGCGCGCTGTTGTCATTGTTCAGCCCGCGCCGCGAACGCCTTGAGCCGGAGCTGTTGGCGCGCAGCTTTGTCGCTGACATGCTGCGCTGGCCACCACAGCCATTGTTGGCGTTGCAGCACGAATTGCATAACCGTTTCGGCATCGATCTGCGGCAGATCTGGGCCTTCACCTACATGCGTCGGGCGTTCCTGCCGGTGCTGGCGGTGGTGTCGCTGGTTGGCTGGTCGCTGACTGGCATTCACGAAATTGCCCTGCAAGGGCGTGGCATCTACGAGCGATTCGGCAAGCCGGTTGAGGTGTTCGGCCCAGGTTTACATATGGGTTTGCCTTGGCCTTTGGGCCGGGTGTTGAGGGTCGAGAATGGCGTGGTTCACGAGTTGGCCACCAGTGTCGGCGAAACTACAGCCCCCACTCAGGCCGACCCTGCCGAAGGTCCGGCCCCGGCAATTGCCAATCGCCTGTGGGACGCCAGCCATGTGAACGACAAATCCCAGGTGATCGCGAGCAGCCGAGCCGACAAGCAGAGCTTTCAGATCGTCAACATGGACGTGCGCTTCGTCTATCGCATCGGTCTGAGCGATGAGGCAGCGCTGGCCGCCACCTATAACAGTGCCGATGTGCCGATGTTGATTCGCAGCACCGCCAGCCGAATCCTGGTTCACGACTTCGCCTCGCGCACCCTCGACGGTTTGCTGGGCGAGGACAGGGTAGGGCTGGCCGAAGAAATCGGCCGCGCCGTCCAGGCTGACCTGCAAAAACTCGACAGCGGTGTGGAAATTCTCGCCACGGTGGTCGAGGCTATTCACCCGCCGGCCGGTGCAGCCAATGCCTATCACGGCGTGCAAGCGGCGCAGATTGGCGCGCAAGCCTTGATCGCCCGTGAACGCGGTGCCGCTGCCGAGGCCACCAACCAGGCGCAGTTGCAGGCCAGCATCGCCCGCGATCAGGCGACGGCCAGCGCCCGTGAAATCAACGCTGGCGCCCAGGCCGCGGACCTGAAATTCAACGCCGAGAAGAAAGCCTATGCCAGCGCTGGCCAGGCTTTCGTGCTGGAGCAGTATTTCAGTCAGTTGTCCCAGGGTTTGGCCAACGCCAGATTGCTGGTGCTCGATCATCGTCTGGGCGGCAGCAGCAATGCGCCGACCATCGACCTCCGTACTTTCACGCTGCCGGTTGACCCTGCGCCGTCGCGTAAAACCGCTCAGCCAGGAGCTGCCAATTGAGCCAGTCCCATTCCCACGATCACGATGACCACGCCGGCCACGATCACGGCCATGGCGGACAGCACCACCACGGCCACCACCATCATCACCACGGCGATCCTCAGGAAGCCGGTCCATTCCCTTGGCGTCGGATGGGGTGGGCGGCATTGCTGGTGGCGTTTGCGGTTGCCGCCGCGAGCCTGGTGCAGGTGCGTTCGGGTGAAGCCACCGTGATCACGCGCTTCGGCAATCCATCGCGAGTCTTGCTGGAGCCGGGACTGGGTTGGCGCTGGCCGGCACCGTTCGAAGCGGCGATTCCGGTGGATCTACGACTGCGTACCACGTCCAGCGGTTTGCAGGATGTCGGCACGCGGGACGGTTTGCGCATCATCGTTCAGGCCTACGTGGCGTGGCAGGTGCAGGGCGATCCGGACAATGTGCAACGTTTCATGCGTGCGGTGCAGAACCAGCCGGATGAAGCCGCGCGGCAGATTCGCACCTTTGTCGGCTCGGCACTGGAAACCACCGCCAGCAGTTTTGATCTGGCGAACCTGGTCAATACCGATGCCAGCCAGGTGCGCATCGCTGATTTCGAAGCACAGCTGCGCAAGCAAATCGATCAGCAGCTGCTCACCACTTATGGCGTGCGCGTGTTGCAGGTCGGTATCGAACGATTGACGCTGCCTTCGGTGACGCTCATCGCGACGGTCGACCGGATGCGCGCCGAGCGTGAAACCATCGCCACTGAGCGCACGGCCATCGGCAAGCGTGAGGCCGCGCAAATTCGTTCAGCCGCTGAACGTGATGCGCGAATTGTTCAGGCCGATGCCACGGTGAAAGCAGCGGATATCGAAGCGCAATCACGCGTCGAAGCGGCGCAGATTTACGGTCGCGCCTACGCGGGATCGCCGCAGCTCTACAACCTGCTGCGCTCGCTCGACACCTTGGGCACGGTGGTGACGCCTGGGACCAAGCTGATTCTGCGCACCGATGCCGCACCGTTCCGGGTGTTGGTTGACGGTCCGCCGAGCCTCGACAACAAGTCCGGATCGCAGCCATGAGTTTGGTTCCACGTGGAACAAATGAGTTGAGCAGCCCCTGGATTCAGGCCGGGCGCTTGGCGTTTCTCGCCCTTTACGCAGTAACGGTGTTGGCGGCATTGGCGTGGGCGTTTTCCAATGTACGGCAGATCGATCCGCAAAATCGCGCAGTGGTTTTGCATTTCGGCGCGCTGGATCGCATTCAGAATGCCGGGCTGTTATTGGCCTGGCCGCAACCGTTCGAGCAGGTGATTTTGTTGCCTGCGGCGGATCGGGTGATCGAGCGTCGAGTGGAAGGTCTGTTGCGCAGTGGCGCCGCGATCCAGGCAGATCGCGTGGCCAGTTTTGCCACGCCAATCAGTGATGCATTGGCAGGCTCAGGTTATCTGCTGACTGGTGATGCCGGGGTGGTGCAACTGGATGTGCGGGTTTTCTATAAAGTCACCGAGCCCTATGCGTTCGTACTTCAGGGCGAACATGTGTTGCCGGCACTGGATCGTCTGGTGACCCGCAGTGCAGTCGCGCTCACGGCCGCACGGGATCTGGACACAATTCTGGTCGCCCGGCCAGAGCTGATCGGCGCTGACAGTCAGGCGGCGGAACGACGCGAGCGCTTGCGAGGCGATCTGGTGCAGGGCATCAACCAGCGTCTTGCCGAACTCACGGCGACGGGGCAGGGACTGGGGATCGAGGTGGCTCGGGTGGATGTGCAATCGAGTCTGCCAAGCCCGGCGGTCAATGCTTTCAATGCGGTCCTCACAGCGAGCCAGCAGGCCGACAAAGCTGTGGCCAATGCGCGTACCGAAGCCGAAAAACTGACGCAAACCGCCAACGAGCAAGCCGACAGAACACTGCAAGTTGCCCATGCCCAGGCCAGTGAACGACTGGCCAAAGCATCCACCGACACGGCCACGGTGTTGAGCCTGGCCAAGGCGCAACAGCAGGGTACTGACCCGCAAATGCTGCTGCGCATCTATCGCGAGCGGATGCCGAAAATTCTCGGTCAGGCCGGTTCAGTCACAACGGTCGATCCCAAAGACGATTCCCGCCTGGTCATTCAGGGAGCAGCACAATGACTGCGCAAACCGCCACCGCGCCGAGCATGTTGTCTTCGGCAGAACAACGTAGCGCCGCGCGCCAACTGACCCTGGCCATGCTCGCGTTGGGCCTGCTCGCGCTGGGTTTGATCTGGCGTTGGCTGGCGCCGGAGCAGACTGGCGTCAGTCAGCTGCTGCTGGGTTTTGCCTCGCTGCTGGTCGCCATACCGGTCATGCGTTCGGCCTGGTACAGCCTGCGTTATCCAAGCCTGCACGGCATTACCGATCAATTGATTGCCTTGGCCATGCTGGGTGCCTGGGCCACCGGGGATCTGCTGACGGCGGCCCTGTTGCCGATCATCATGATCTTCGGTCACGTGCTGGAGGAGCGCAGCGTGATCGGTTCCCAGGAGGCGATTCACGCCCTCGGCAAACTGACCCGCAGCCACGCGCGCAAGGTTCAGGCGGACGGCTCCATCATCGAAGTCGACAACGGCACGCTCAAGGCGGGCGACCTGGTCGAGGTCCGCGCCGGGGACCGGGTGCCGTCGGATGGTCGGGTGTTATCCGGCCAGGCGAGTCTGGACACCGCCTCCATTACCGGCGAATCGGTGCCGATGGAGGCGGGCGTCGGCATGTCGGTGTTCGGTGGCGCGATCAACCTCGACGGTCTGCTGCGAATCGAAGTGACCCGCACCGGCCAGGAATCGACCCTCGGCAAAGTCATCGCCCTGATGCAAAACGCCGAGCGCTCGAAACCGCCGATCACTCGTTTGCTGGAGCGTTACGCCGGCAGCTATATGGTGCTGGTGTTGCTGCTGGCGGCGGTGACCTGGTTCATCACCAACAACGCTCAAGCGATGCTCGCGGTGTTGGTGGCGGCCTGTCCTTGTGCGCTGGTGTTGTCGGCACCGGCGACGGCTATTGCCGGGGTGGCGGTAGCGGCACGCCACGGGATTCTGATCCGCAGTTCTGCGTTCCTTGAAGAGCTGGCGGATCTGACTTCGTTGGTGGTCGACAAGACCGGGACGCTGACCTTCGGCACCTTGCGTCTGCAATCCATCGACAGTCCGCTGGAGGATCGTAGCCATGTCCAGGCGCTCGCTGCCAGCCTCGGCTCGGCCAGCAGTCACCCGGTCAGCCGTGCGCTCGCGGGGTTGGTGACCCAAGAGCATTTCCTGCTGCTTTCTGACATTCATGAGCGCCAGGGCCTGGGCGTGGTGGCGATGACCGAGCAGGGCGAAGCGGCGCTCGGCCGACCGGAGTTGTTTGCGCAACTGGGCATCAGCACAACGACGGTTCCCGATCACGACGGTCCGATTGCCGGGTTGGCGCTCAATGGTGAATTCCTCGCCTGGCTGTTGTTGGCCGACAGCGTCAAACCCGAGGCGCAGTTTGCCTTGGGTGAATTGCGCGACCTCGGGTTGGGCCGCCAGTTGTTGCTCACCGGTGACCGGCACAGCGTCGCGCAGGCGTTGGCCCGGGATGTCGGGATCAGTGACGTCGAAGCGCAAGCCTTGCCCGAAGACAAACTCAACCGCGTGCTCAAGGAAATCGACAGCGGCTTCCGGCCGATGGTGGTCGGCGATGGCATCAACGACTCCCTGGCCCTCAAAGCGGGTGTGGTCGGTGTAGCCATGGGCGCGGGCGGTGCGGACATCGCCCTGGCATCGGCGGACATCGTGCTGATCGGCAGTGACCTGCGCCGTCTCGGCACCTGCGTGCGCCTGAGTCGTCAGTGCCGCCAGACATTGCAGGTCAATGTGATCATCGGGCTCGGCTGGACCCTGGCGATCGTGGCCTTCGCCGCGTTCGGCTGGCTCGGTGCTGCCGGGGCGATGATTGCGGCGTTGCTGCATAACCTCAGCACCTTGTTGGTGTTGGGCA
This sequence comes from Pseudomonas grandcourensis, assembly GCF_039909015.1. Classification (NCBI taxonomy): domain Bacteria; kingdom Pseudomonadati; phylum Pseudomonadota; class Gammaproteobacteria; order Pseudomonadales; family Pseudomonadaceae; genus Pseudomonas; species Pseudomonas grandcourensis. The sequence goes on along the minus strand of NZ_CP150919.1, from coordinate 6,721,399 downwards.
ATGCCGGTCGTTTGTTGCGGTTCCAGGAGCCTTTGCTCAAGCTCAAGGACGAAACCTGAAGGCGAATGCTCTAAACCGGGTAGTCACGGGGCTTAAACTTTTTAGAACTGTGCGCCCGGTTCGTAGTCATTGGAGATGAGGGCACATCATTTTGTGTGTTCGCGGCGGCAGGTGTAGGCGTCGCGAATCATTGAAAACGGCTATTAATTCGATAGCCAGCTATTTTTCAAAGATGGTCTACCCTCTGTTCAGACGTCTGAAACAAGGGGAATTCTCCATGCTCGCGCATCTTCCACCGGCCTTACAGAATCTGCAATTACCGCTTCGCCTGCGACTCTGGGATGGTCATGAACTCAATCTGGGACCGGCGCCCAGTGTCACGATTGTGGTTAAGGACCCACAAATGGTCACCCAGTTTACCCATCCAAGCCTGGACGCCCTCGGTGCTGCTTTTGTCGAAGGAAAGCTGGAGCTCGAAGGATCCATCAGCGAGGTGATCCGTGTCTGCGATGAATGGAGCCAGGCGTTGCTGGATGAAAACGACGACAATCAGCCGGTTCGTAGCGCCCACGACAAAGAGACAGACGCCAAGGCGATCTCCTACCACTACGACCTTTCCAACGCGTTCTATCAGCTATGGCTCGACAGTGACATGGCGTATTCCTGCGCTTACTTCGAGACCGGCAGCGAAAGCCTCGAGCAGGCCCAGCAAGCCAAGTTCCGTCATCTGTGCCGCAAGCTGCGCCTGCAGCCCGGCGAGTATCTGCTGGATGTGGGTTGCGGGTGGGGCGGATTGGCGCGTTTTGCGGCGCGGGAATTTGGCGCGAGAGTGTTCGGTATCACCCTCAGCAAGGAGCAGTTGGCCCTGGCCCGGGAACGCGTAAAAGCGGAGGGCCTGGAGGACCTGGTCGAACTGCAACTGCTCGACTATCGCGATCTGCCGCAGGATGGCCGTTTCGACAAAGTGGTCAGCGTCGGCATGTTCGAACACGTTGGTCATGCCAATCTGGCCGAGTACTGCAATACCTTGTTCGGCGCGGTCAAAGAAGGCGGCCTGGTGATGAATCACGGGATCACCGCCAAATACACTGATGGCCGTCCGGTAGGACGTGGTGCCGGAGATTTCATCGGGAAATATGTGTTCCCCAATGGCGAGCTGCCGCACCTGTCGATGATCTCTGCCGAGATCAGTGAGGCGGGGCTTGAAATCGTCGACGTCGAGAGCTTGCGCCTGCACTACGCACGCACACTCGATCACTGGAGCGAACGCCTGGAAGACAACCTCGAAGCGGCTTCCAGACTGGTACCGGAACAAGTCCTGCGCATCTGGCGGCTGTACCTGGCCGGTTGCGCCTACGCGTTCGCCCGCGGCTGGATCAACCTGCACCAGATTCTCGCGGTGAAGGCCCACGCCGATGGCAGTCACGAACTGCCATGGACCCGTGACGATATCTACCTCTAGAGAATCGGCGAAATAAGCCGGGCGACCCGCATGCCGACCTGCTGCAGGCGGTGGGTCTCCCGGCCTTCTCCTTTGGCGATTTCGTGGGCGTTGGCGAAGTCATCGTTGAGCATCTGTTCCACCTCGGCGGCAAAGGCGCTATCGACGGTCAGCAACATCACTTCAAAATTCAGCCGGAACGAACGGTTGTCCAGGTTGGCGCTGCCGATGGCGCTGATTTCGCTGTCGATCAACACCACTTTCTGGTGCAGGAATCCGGGTTCGTAACGGAACACCCGCACACCGGCGCGCACGGCTTCGAAAGCGTAGAGGCTGGAGGCGGCGTAGACGATTCGATGGTCGGGCCTGGACGGCAACAGCAGGCGCACATCCACACCGCGCAGTACCGCCAGGCGCAACGCTGCGAACACGGCTTCATCGGGGATGAAGTACGGGCTGGTGATCCAGACCCGTTCCGTCGCCGCATGGATCGCTTCGACAAAGAACAGAGAGCAGGTTTCGTAGGGGTCTGCTGGCCCGCTGGCGAGCAACTGACACAGCACGCCGTCTTCCGGATAAACCTCGGGCAGGATCAGTGGCGGCAGGGCATGAGCCACCCAGAACCAGTCTTCAGCGAAAGATTCCTGCATGCACGCCACCACGGGCCCGCGCACTTGCACGTGGGTATCGCGCCAAGGGGCCAGGGGCGGTTTCTCGCCCATGTATTCATCACCGACGTTGTGCCCGCCGACGAAGCCGAGAATACCGTCCACCACCACAATCTTGCGATGGTTGCGAAAGTTCACCTGAAAGCGATTGAACCAGCCACTACGGGGGCCGAAAGCCTTGACCTCGACCCCACCATCACGCAAGGCCTGCACGTAGCCGTTGGGCAGGGAATGGCTGCCGATTCGGTCATACAACAAGTAGATCGCCACGCCTTCGGCGGCTTTCTTCAACAGCAAAGTCTGCAGGCGTTGGCCGAGGCGGTCGTCGTGGACGATGAAAAACTGGATCAGCACGGCTTCTTTCGCCTGGCTGATGGCATCGAAAATGGCGTCGAATGTTGACTGGCCGTTGATCAACAGCCGTGTCTGGTTATTGGCCAGGCAGGGCATGTGTCCGAGCTTGGGCATCGCTCTGAGTGAGGCGTAGGCAGAAGAAGCGCGGGCGGTGAGGGCTTCTTCTACCCAGGGTCGCCAGTTGAGTTCGGAAACGGCCTTGCGCATCTCCTCGTTGGCTTGTCGCCGGGCCTTGATGTAGCCATCAAAGGTGCTGCGGCCGAACATCAGGTACGGGATCAGCGTGAAGTAAGGGATGAAAAACAGCGACAGGGCCCAGGCGATCGAGCCTTGGGCGGTACGGACGGTCAACACGGCGTGTATGGCCGCGATCATGCCCAGCGAGTGCAACAGGGCGATGGTATAACCGAAAATATGCGGTCCGAAGTAATCCATGGGGGCTGCCTTGCTCCTGAAGATTCAGTGCTTAACAGACCATGTTCCGTGCAGAATGTCGCTAATTAATTCGCCCATGAACCGAAGCTCGCGGCTGACGTCTAACGGCCACTACTGATCAGGAGTTACTCGATGAACGTTCGTCTGCTGGGTTTGGCCATGGCACTGGGTTTGGCACTTCCTGTGGCGGCTCACGCGCAAATGCTGCAACCAGGTTTGTGGGAGCTGACCACGAGCAACATGAAGGTCGACGAGCAGAATATGCCGGACCTGCAATTGATCCTCGGCCAGCTCCAGAACCAGATGACCCCCGAGCAGCGTGCCCAGCTGGAAAAGCAGGGCATCACCATGGGCGGCAAAGGGATCCGGGCGTGCCTGACCCCGGAACAGGTCAAGACCGACAACATTCCGCTGACCGATCCGCAGTCGGGCTGCAAACAGGAAATCACCGACCGCTCCGGCAATCAGTGGAAATTCCGTTTCAGCTGCCCGAGAGCCCAGGGTGCCGGTGTGGCGACATTCGTCAGTGATCGCGAATTCACCACCAAGGTCAACGGGACATTCAATGCCACCGGCATTCAGCAGAAGGGCAGCCTCGAATCCCGCGCCGTCTGGTTGGGACAGGATTGCGGCACGGTGAAGCCAAGAGCTTAAAAGCTTCGTCGGATCGCCGCCCGGAACAGGATCGCTCCCACATTGGTTTTGTGAACACCGCAGATCCAGTGTGGGAGCGGGCTTGCTCGCGAAGGCGTCCTTCCAGCCTCCCTAGATCCCCGGCCGACTCAACCACTCACACGCCGCCTCGACGGCCATCCGGCCAAAATCCTCCCCCGTGCGACTGCGCACACTGACGAACCCCCCGGCCTTTTCCTTTTCGCCAACCACGACCAGGTACGGCACGCTCTGGCTATGCTGACGAATCTTGTAGCGAACTTTTTCGTTTCGCAGGTCGGCCTTGGCCCGCACGCCTTTTTGGCGCAAGGATTCGGTTACCGCTTGTGCATAAGTCGCCTGGCGGTCATCCATGCTCACGACAACCACGTGGGGTGGAACACGCCAGTGTTGCAGCTCCTGATGGCTGGACCAGCAAGTGCCGTAGATCCGTTGCTGTAACGTGCCGCTGATGTGATCGAGGGCAAACGCCTGCAAGACTTTGGTGGTGGGGACGTGCGGTCCGTGGCTCTGGTATTCGGTGTCCCCCAGACGGTACAGCGGCACTGCTTCGCGCGCCGGCCGACGACGGATCGAGTGATTGGTTGCGGCCAGTGACTGCATGCGCGCTTCGATGAGGGGCAGGTCTGCCGGGGTCAGCGGTTGCTCGACTGTAAACTCGTAAAAGAAACCGTCACCCAACTCCTTTCCCGCACGCATTTGCGCATGAGGGTGGAGTTGCTTGACCGCCATGGCCAGCATCAATGCACAGGAGCGGCGCAGGATCTCCAGGCCGTCCGGCTCCCGGGGGGTGACAATGCTGACCCGGGCATCCGCTTCGATCAGGTATTCGCAGTCCACCAGTACACCGTCGACCCTTCCCGCTACGGCCGCGCTGGCCAGTTCGGCGCCGATGCTGGCGGCCACCTCGTGCACGGACAGTGGCTGGTCGTATTCACGCAATGAACCATCGGGCAGGGTGATCTGGATCATGGTCGGCGTACTCACGTGCTTCTAACGAGCTTTATCGCATAAACCGTAGGGGCAAACATTAAGACGTTTGTCGTGCCAGGCAATTTGTCCTGACACGATGGCTGTTTTTGGCCACCCGCGTCAGAACTCGTTTTGCAGGGCTTTGTAGCCGCGCACCAGGTCGACGTTGGTGCGCGCTACGTCTTCGGAGAACTCCGAGGCACTGACGCTCACCGGCGGGTATTGCGAGAGGTCGGTGTTGGGGCCGATCCGCGTGGTGGAGGGCACGTAGAAGGCCTCAGGCAGGTCACGACCGTCGACCACCGAGTTGTGCCGAACCACGCAACCGTCACCGACCACACAGTTGAACAGCACGCTGTTGAAGCCGATGAACACTCGGTTGCCCACGGTGCAGGGGCCATGCACGATCGAGCGGTGGGCGATCGAACTGAACTCGCCAATGGTCACCGCCGCACCGGATTTGGAGTGGATGACCACACCGTCCTGGATGTTCGAGTTGGCGCCGATGGTGATCGGCTGCATGTCGCCCGAGTCATCGACTTCGTCAGCGCGGATCACGGCATAGGGGCCGACGAACACGTTCTCACCGATCACCACTTTGCCGCAGATGATCGCCGTCTTGTCGACGTAGGCCGACTCCGCAATCCGCGGCAAATCTCCGGAAGGGTTCTTGCGGATCATGGCTTGCTCAACGCGTTGTACAGGGTGTTGAGGTTGTACTCGAACAAGCCGGTGAAGGTGCTGGCCGGACCGCTCGCCGCCAAGGCGTCGGAGTACAGCGTGCCGCCGATCTGCGCATCGCTTTCATCGGCGATCTGCTTGAGCAGGCGGGCGTCCTTGATGTTTTCCATGAACACCGCCTTGACCTTGGCCTGACGAATCTGGGTGATCAGTGCGGCCACTTCGGCGGCTGAAGGTTCGCGCTCGGTGGACAGGCCTTGAGGCGCCATGAACTCGATGCCGTAGGCCTGGCCGAGATAACCGAAGGCATCGTGGGAGGTCACGATCTTGCGGTTGCCCGGTGACAGTGAACCGAGTTTGGCCTTGGCTTCGGCGAGCAGGGCATAGACCTGTTTCAGATACGCCTGGCTGTTGCGCTCATAGTCGGCGGTGTTTGCCGGGTCGGCGGTGATCAGCGCCTTGGTGATATTGGCGATGTACAGCTCGGTGTTCGCCAGGTTATGCCAGGCGTGCGGGTCGGGAACGGTTTCGCCGTCTTCATCCAGGCTGCGCGGTATGACACCGCGACTCGCGCTGATGACCTGCGCCCGGGTCTCGGTGCTCGTCACCAGTCGATCCAGCCAGGGCTCGAAACCCAGGCCGTTCTTGATGATGAGCCTGGCCTTGAGCAGCGCTTTGGCGTCGTCCGGTGTCGGCTCGTAGGTATGTGCATCCGCGTCCGGGCCGACCATGTTGGTGATCTGGATATGATCTTTGCCAACCTGCCGGGTCATGTCGGCAAGGATGCTGAAGCTGGTGACCACCTGAAGTTTTTCGGCGGCAGACAGCGACATCGACACCATCAAGCTGAACAGCACGAGTAAAGCGCGCATCGGGTAACACCTCATTGGGATGTGAGCAAAGGCGGGCGGCGCAGCAAGCCGTGCACCGGCCCGAACACCACGGACAACAGATACCCTCCGCCGGCCACCAGCACGATTGCCGGGCCACTGGGTAGCGAGTAATAGAACGAGATCAGTAAACCGAGCCACACCGAGAGGCTGCCGAGCAACGCCGCGACGACGATCAGCACCGGCAGGCGACGACTCCAGAAACGCGCAGCAGCGGCAGGCAGCATCATCAGGCCGACCACCATCAACGCGCCGATCGCCTGGAAACCGATGACCAGATTCAACACCACCAGCGTCAGGAACACGCCGTGGGCCAGTGGGCCGAGTCGGCTGACGGTTTGCAGAAAAAGCGGGTCGAGGGTGTCGAGCAGTAGTGGCTTGTAGATCAGCGCCATGGCAATCAGGCTCAGGCCCGAGACCCAAAGCATGCCGGTCAAGGTCGGGCCGTCGACTGCCAGCGCCGAGCCAAACAGCAGGTGCAACAGGTCCAGGCGTTTGCCGGCGATGCCGAGAATCAGCACGCCACCGGCCAGGGAAATCGGGTAGATCGCCGCGAGGCTGGCGTCCTCTCGCAGGCCGGTGCGCCGCGTAATCCAGGCGGCGAGGCCGGCCATGCTCAGGCCGGCGCCGAGACCGCCGATGGTCAACGCCGGGAGGCTCAACCCGGCAAACCAGAAACCTAGAGCCGCACCGGGAAGGATGCCGTGGGCGACGGCATCGCCGATCAGGCTCATGCGCCTGAGGATCAGAAACACCCCAAGGGGCGCCGTACTGCACGCCAGGAGCAAACCGCCGAGCAGCGCCCGACGCATGAACACGAACTCGTGGAACGGTTGCCAGAGATGCGCGGCAGCGATCATCAGGCCACCTGCGCTTGTGGTGGTTGGCGGATCAGTTCGGTGCTCGGGCCGAATGCGCATCCACTGCTTTTGATCAGCAACGTGTGTGGGATGTGCTCGCGGACAGCGGCGAGGTCATGGCACACGACCACCTGTGTTCGGCCCTCGAGGTGCCATTCGTATATGTGCTTCCAGAGCAATGCCTGGCCGAGTTCATCGAGGGCCGCGTGGGGTTCATCGAGCAATAGCAAGGGTGCGTCGGTCAGGCTCAATCGGGCGAGCAGGGCGCGTTGCAATTCGCCGCCGGAGAGGGCCATCAAGGGTCGATCTTCCAGGCCATTCAGGCACCAGTTTTCGAGGACGGTTTTCAGTCGTTGGCTACGGACCTGTGGTGACTGTTTGTTGCCCCAGAAACCGGCGGCGACCAATGCCTGAAGGCTGATCGGGAATTGTCTGTCGAGGTGTTGTTGCTGGGGCAGGAACGACACACCCCCCTTGAGTGGAACACTCAGTCGAACCTTTCCGGCCAACGGTTTTTGCAAGCCGGCGATGACCTTCAACAGGCTGCTTTTCCCGGAGCCGTTCGCACCGATGATGGCAGTCAGGTTGCCCTTCGACAGTTCGAAGTCCAGCGCTGGCGTGAGTGGCTGCCCCGGTGCACCCCAGCGCAAAGCGTGGCAAGCAATCATGCGGCCTCCCAGTTGAAACGGCTTTCGGCTACGGCGTCGTGGGCGTGCAGGCTTTCGGCGTGGATGACACGAATGTGGAAGGCGCTGATGCCTGTGGACCGCTTGAGGGCCAGATTCAAACGGCGTGCGGCGTCTTCGCAGAACATCAGGTTCTGACCATTGGCCAGGGCGAAGGCCTGTTCGTCGGCGCGTTTTACCGCTGTTTGAACGGCGGTGCCGAGTGCGGCTTCAGCGTCGTTGATGACGGCGATCAGAGGCAACTCGTCCAGAAAATCAGCCAGACGTACGCGCAACTTTGCACTGCTGCGTTGGCTGTGAGGTGTGGCGACGATGCCGTTCGTGGAACCGAGCCAGGCTAAAACGTCGGCGTGTTGCAGTGGCTTGTTGGCGAAATCATCGACGAACTGCTGCTGAATCAACTGTCGAGAAAGGGCCGCGGAACACGGGCAGGTTGAGGAATAAGGCACGTCGATTTTTAGTTCCACGTGGAACATTGCGTTTTTCAAACGCGCTTCGATGCTGACCGGATAGCTTTTCCAGCCGGCCAATGGACTGATCAGCGCCGGCCTTTTCAGCAACAAATCGGCATGAATGGTTAGGTGTGCGCTGCTGGATAGCCCTTCATGACTCTCAAGAAAACGCTGCAAAACCCGCCGCAATAAAGCCGGTGAAAGGTTTTCCTGCTCCAGCAATTCAAGCGCCAGATAGAGCCGTGACATGTGAATGCCGCGCGTGTTGCCATCGTCGAGGCTCACGCCGGCATCGACCTTTGCATTCAGTCGTTGGCCATCAAACAAAACGGGAAGAGCAATGCCGCACATGCCCACCCACTCCAGTGGCAGGGCTTGGCGTGAGGCCTGCGCGGCGATATCCGGCAGAGTCAGCGCATTCATGAGCAGGTCCATCGTGGGAGTTGGTTTGACATGTTATAGTATAACATATCAATCGACGATGCCTTTTTCATGAACGGACTTTCATCATGCGCAACCGCCACATGCTCAGTCTGATTTCACGCCATCAACAGAAAAACAAAGAGGCCTAACAGCCAGCGATCCGGCTGCAGGTGAACCTGGCGCTGCTGCCGCCGGAACTGGAAAACCGATTGATCGTGGTCCAGCCCACGCGCCGGTTGTAACCGACCCAGGCCTCGCCATCGGAAGCGATACCGGTGAAAAACGTCAGCTGACCGTAGCGGCTGTTGGTCTGTGCCCAATAGCGTTTTCCGGCCGTTTCGAAGCCCCGCAGATAGAGGGTGCTGCCGGCGGTGTTAACGTTGTAGGCATTGCCATCCGCATCCACGCAGGCCAGCAGGTTGGCACTGCGGGTGCACTTGGCCAGGCTCGGGATCTGGGCCGTCGCCTCGGCCGCCAAAAGCAGCAGGGAAAGCATGATCAATGCAGGTTTAAGGGCGTTGCGCATGGGCTTTCTCACGAGGGGAGCGGTGTTCAGCATCCTGTCCTTTGCCCGGCTGAGCAAGAGGGGATGGTTTATTTGTGTTGTTACAGTATAACATTGTGTAAGCCCGACACAGCGACCGGGCATCCCTGTGAGGAATATGCAGATGTCCAATCGACTCCCCGTGACCGTTCTCTCCGGCTTTCTTGGCGCCGGAAAAAGTACACTTCTTAATTACATACTACGTAATCGTGATGGTTTGCGGGTTGCAGTCATCGTCAACGATATGAGCGAAATCAACGTCGATGGCGCCGAAGTCCAGCGCGATGTCAGCCTAAATCGCGCTGAAGAACGGTTGGTTGAGATGAGTAACGGGTGTATTTGCTGTACGTTACGTGAAGACTTGCTGGAGGAGGTGAGCCAACTCGCCAGAGAGGGTCGCTTCGACTATCTGCTGATCGAGTCCACCGGCATTTCCGAACCGCTGCCAGTGGCGGAAACCTTCACCTTCTGCGATGAAAACGGCCAGAGTCTCAATGACATCGCCCGTCTCGACACCATGGTCACGGTGGTCGACGGCATGAACTTCCTGCTCGATTACCAGGCTGCCGAAAGCCTGGCTTCCCGGGGAGAGACCCTTGGGGAGGAAGACGAACGTTCGATTACCGATCTGTTGATCGAGCAGGTCGAGTTCGCCGATGTGATTTTGCTCAGCAAGATCGACTTGATCAGCAGCCACCAACGCGAGGAGCTGATCGCCATACTTGAACGGCTCAACGCCCGGGCGGAAATCATTCCGATGGCGATGGGTGAAATCCCCTTGAACAAGATTCTCAACACCGGTCGTTTTGACTTCGAAAAGGCTGCCCAGGCACCGGGATGGTTGCAGGAGCTGCGCGGCGAACACGTGCCGGAAACCGAAGAGTACGGCATTGCTTCCAGTGCTTACCGGGCTCGCCGGCCGTTCCATCCGCAGCGATTCTTCAATTTTATCGACGGTCCTTGGGACAACGGCAAGCTGCTGCGTTCCAAGGGCTTTTTCTGGCTGGCGAGCAAGCACATGGACGCCGGCAGTTGGTCTCAGGCCGGTGGTTTGATGCGCTATGGTTTTGCCGGGCGCTGGTGGCGTTTCGTACCGAAAAACCAATGGCCGCAAGACGAAGAAAGTACCGCCGGGATTATGAAAAACTGGACCGCCGACAGCGGGGACTGTCGCCAGGAACTGGTTTTCATCGGCCAGAACATTGACTTCACGCAGCTCACGGCCGAACTGGACGCATGCCTGCTGACCGATGAGGAAATGGCGCTTGGCGTAGAGGGCTGGGGTTTGTTGCCTGATCCATTCGGCCCTTGGTATGAAGAGGCCGCCTGAAACACTACTGGCGCTTCAAGGCTTGAGCCAGGTGCCCTGGCTCTGGGCCTCGCAGTACGGCTGCAAATACGCCGCGTCGGTGGCAACGCCGTAATAGTGAATATCCTGTCGGTAGGGCATATTGGTGACTTGGGCGTTGCTGCAGATACCAAATGCGCCGCCGGGACATTGATCGACATACTGCACCTCGACTTTTTGCCCCGCCAGGTTCGGTTGGCAGAAACCATCGGCGAAGAGTTTTGGCGGGATGTTGCGGTTCTGTTGGCAAACCTGGACATCAATCCGCTCGCCCTGGCTGTGAACCACACAAGCCTGGGCCAGCGCCTCGCTTGAAACGAGTGCCAGGAGCAACGACAAGCCGATCAACCGCATCCACCACCTCCTCAGAAATCATCGACCATGCTGCAGAATATCCCCACTCATGTCATTGCCGGCCCGTTGGGCGCCGGCAAGACCAGCCTGATCAAGCACCTGCTGGCCCAGCGCCCGGCTGGCGAGCGGTGGGCGGTGTTGATCAACGAGTTTGGCCAGATCGGTCTCGACGCTGCACTACTGACCCAGGACGCCGATGGTATCGCACTGGGGGAAGTGGCCGGGGGCTGCTTGTGTTGTGTCAACGGTGCGCCGTTTCAGATTGGTCTTGGGCGCTTGTTGCGCAAGGCACAACCGGATCGGTTGTTCATCGAGCCCTCGGGGCTGGGGCATCCGGCGCAGTTGCTCAGGCAATTAAGCGAAGCGCCGTGGCAAGGCGTGTTGGCTGTCCAGCCTTGTGTGCTGGTGTTGGATGCCCAGTCGCTCGCTGCTGGCAAACCGCTGCCGGATGTTCAACAGCAAGCGCTGGGCCATGCGGGATTGCTGCTGTTGAACAAGTCTGAGGGGCTCGAAGAAGAAAGCCGTCAGCGAATTGCCGGACAATTGCCGCCGCTCCCCCTGTGCTGGACGCAACAGGCGGCTTTACCTTTGAGCGAGTTGCCGGGGCTGAATGCCAAAGCGCGGGCAGGTGTGGATAACTTCGTCGTGCCCAAGGGATTGGCGCAGTTGCCGGCGATATGGAGCGATCCCGCGCTGCCCATTTGCTTGAGTCAGGAACAGGGCGGAGGCTGGAGCATCGGATGGCGTTGGCACCCAAGCCAGGTGTTTGATGCCGCTCTGGTTGGCCGGTGGCTTGAAAGCCTTGCCTGGAGGCGGGCGAAGCTGGTTATCCACAGCGCCCACGGCTGGGTCTCGGCGAACGCGGTGGATAACTCGGCGCTGGACTGGAAGCCCAGTGAATGGCGGCAGGATTCGCGTATCGAGCTGATTTTCAGTGAAGCGCAGAATGCAGAACGACTGCAGCGTGAGTTGGCGGCGTGCCGATCCGGATCGGGTTAACGGCTCATGGCCGCCACTTGGTATGGTCCTGACGCCACTGGCTCAGCTCGATCACTTCCGCGCGAGGTTTCACCACGTCGACCACCGGCTCGGTTTCGTCGAACGGGACCGGGTAGGGCGCCAGCTCAATCTGTGCGCTGTGAGCGCCGAACTGGGTGATGGTGCCGTTGTGTCGGGTTTCGCCGGTCACGGTGAATTCGAAGTTATACACACGGGCCAGGCGTCGGCGACCACTGGCATCCCTGATGAACGCGATTCTTTTCAAGGCCACGTTGCCGTCGAGCAATTCGATCCCGAGCTTGCCGCAATGCTGCTTGACCCGCTCCAGCGCGCGCTCGCGCAAGCCGTGGTTGTGCCATAGCCATGCGCCGGCAGTGGCGAACAGCATCAGCACGAATATATTTCCAAGGGTCAGCATCAACAGGGTGCTCCAACAAGATAGTGTCAGCTTAACTGCGTCGCTGGTCTGTCGTACAGGCTGCGTTTAGTCGCATACTGCGCGGCTAGAATTTCAATCGTTTTACGGAAATCCACCGCATGAAACGTACTCCGCATTTGCTCGCTATCCAGTCCCACGTGGTATTCGGTCACGCCGGCAACAGTGCCGCGGTTTTCCCGATGCAACGGGTCGGGGTGAATGTCTGGCCGCTCAACACCGTGCAGTTCTCCAATCACACCCAATACGGTCAGTGGGCCGGTGAAGTGCTGGCGCCGCACCAGATCCCCGACCTGGTCGAAGGCATTGCGGCGATTGGTGAGTTGGGCAACTGCGATGCGGTGCTCTCCGGTTACCTCGGCAGCGCGGCCCAGGGCCGGGCGATCCTGACGGGGGTGGCGCGGATCAAGTCGATGAACCCCAAGGCACTGTACCTGTGTGACCCGGTCATGGGGCATCCGGAGAAGGGCTGCAGTGTTCCGGCGGAGGTCAGTGATTTCCTGCTGGAAGAGGCCGCCGCCGTGGCGGACTTCATGTGCCCGAACCAGTTGGAGCTGGACAGCTTCTCCGGGCGCAAGCCGCAATCGCTGTTCGATTGCCTGGCCATGGCGCGTGCATTACTGGTGCGCGGCCCGAAAGCGGTGCTGGTCAAGCATCTGGACTACCCAGGCAAATCGGCAGAGGTTTTCGAGATGCTGCTGGTGACGGCCGAAGGCAGCTGGCATTTGCAGCGCCCGTTGCTGGCGTTCCCGCGTCAGCCGGTGGGCGTGGGCGATCTGACGTCCGGCCTGTTCCTGGCGCGCGTGCTGTTGGGCGACAGCCTGGTGGCCGCGTTCGAGTTCACGGCGTCGGCGGTGCATGAAGTGCTGCTGGAAACCCAGGCCTGTGCCAGCTACGAGTTGGAACTGGTCCGGGCTCAGGACCGGATTGCCCATCCGCGGGTGCGGTTCGAGGCTACACCAATCAGTCTCTGATTCAGCGTTGAACCCATTCGCGAGCAGGCTCGCCCCCACAAGGCTAGTGCAGTACCTGTGGGAGAGAGCCTGCTCGCGATAGCGATCCGAAGATCGCGCGAGAGCGACCTGCCTTAGACGTCGCCCTTGATCTCCTGATAGCGCTTTTCCGACTCCTGACGAATCTGCCGGCGCTGCTGGGCCTGCATGTAACGGCGCTTGTCTTCGCTATTCTGGGGTTGCAACGGTGGTACGGAGGCGGGTTTGCGCTGGTCATCAACCGCGACCATGGTGAAGAAGCAACTGTTGGTGTGGCGTACCGAGCGTTCGCGGATGTTCTCGGTCACCACTTTGATGCCCACCTCCATGGAGGTATTGCCGGTGTAGTTGACCGAGGCGAGAAAGGTCACCAGTTCACCGACATGGATCGGCTCACGGAAAATGACCTGATCCACCGACAGGGTCACCACATAGCGGCCGGCATAACGGCTGGCGCAGGCGTAGGCCACTTCGTCGAGGTATTTGAGCAGGGTGCCGCCGTGGACATTGCCAGAGAAGTTGGCCATGTCGGGGGTCATCAATACCGTCATCGACAGCTGGGCGTTTCCGGGTTCCATAGCATTCTCACGGGTCAAGGCCAGGTTTGAGGGATGCACCTCTGCGGGTGCCTCGGCGGTTTTTTCAAACCAACAGTTATCGGGACGCCGGGTGCAGGGTCGCCGTCACGCCGGATCGATCTGTTTCCATATATTGCACCGCCTTTCTGCCAGAAGTCGCGGTGTTACCCTGCAAAAAGCCCTGCCTCAAGGGCATTTCCTACGTGCAATTCCGATTTTTGTTCTGTTCGATCAGACTTTTCCTGCGTCCGGGGATCGAGCAATACCATCCAGGGAGCCTCACGCCATGCATGCCATCAGTTTCATTCAGGATCTGGCAGTGATCATGTTGATCGCAGGTGTGGTCACCGTGGTTTTCCATCGCCTGAAACAACCGGTGGTACTGGGGTACATCGTCGCCGGCTTCATCATTGGCCCGCACACCCCGCCATTCGGCCTGATCCACGACGAAGAAACCATCAAGACCCTGGCCGAGCTCGGGGTGATATTCCTGATGTTCTGCCTGGGCCTGGAGTTCAGCCTGCGCAAGTTGTTCAAGGTCGGTGCCACGGCATTCATCGCGGCATTCCTGGAAATCGTGCTGATGATCTGGATCGGCTACGAGATTGGTCGCTGGTTTGACTGGAACACCATGGACTCACTGTTCCTCGGCGCGATCCTGGCGATTTCCTCGACCACTATCATCGTCAAGGCGCTCAACGATCTGAAGTTGAAGAACGAGCGATTTGCCCAGTTGATATTCGGTGTGCTGATCGTCGAGGACATTCTGGGCATCGGCATCATCGCGCTGCTGTCCAGCATCGCGGTCAGCGGTACGGTCAGCTCCGGCGAAGTGTTTTCCACGGTCGGCAAACTGTCGCTGTTCATGATCGTCGCGTTGGTCATCGGCATCCTGATGGTGCCGCGGCTGCTGGCCTACGTCGCCAGATTCGAAAGCAACGAAATGCTGCTGATCACCGTGCTGGGCCTGTGTTTTGGCTTCTGCCTGCTGGTGGTCAAGCTTGAATACAGCATGGTCCTCGGGGCATTCCTGATCGGCGCGATCATGGCTGAGTCCCGGCAACTGCTGAAAATCGAACGATTGATTGAGCCGGTCCGCGATCTTTTCAGCGCGATTTTCTTTGTGGCCATTGGGCTGATGCTCGATCCTGCGATCCTGCTTCAGTACGCCTGGCCCATCGCCGTAATCACCGTAGCCGTGGTGCTCGGCAAGATGCTGTCCTGTGGCCTTGGTGCATTTATCGCCGGCAATGATGGACGTACCTCACTGCGGGTCGGGATGGGTCTTTCACAGATTGGCGAATTCTCTTTCATCATCGCGGCACTGGGCATGACGTTGCAGGTCACCAGCAACTTTCTGTACCCCGTGGCTGTGGCGGTTTCGGTGATCACGACCTTGCTGACGCCTTATCTGATTCGTGCGGCCGATCCATTGTCGATCAAGCTCGCTGACGCTATGCCAGAGCGCATGAGACGGGTGTTGGGGATGTATGGCGAATGGCTGCGCAGCATCCAGCCTCAGGGTGAGGGCGCGTTACTGGCATCCATGATTCGCAGGATTTTGCTGCAGGTGGGAGTCAATCTGGCACTGGTGATCGCGATTTTCTTCTCGGGCGCGTACTTCGCCGAACGCATGTCGGCTTACCTGCAAGGCTGGATCAGCGATCCGAGCTGGCAAAAGGCGTTGATCTGGGGTGGGGCACTGCTGTTATCGCTGCCTTTTTTGATCGCGGCGTACCGCAAGCTAAAGGCACTGTCGATGTTGCTGGCGGAAATGGGCGTGAAGCCGGAGATGGCCGGGCGCCACACGCAGCGAGTGCGCCGGGTGATCGCCGAAGTGATCCCGATCCTGTCGCTGCTGGTGATCTTTTTGCTGTTGGCAGCCTTGTCGGCCAGTATTCTGCCGACCAACAAGTTGCTGGTACTGATCGCCGTGGTCGCGGCCGCCGTGGCGGCGCTGCTGTGGCGCTGGTTCATTCGTATGCATACGCGGATGCAGGTGGCGTTGCTGGAGACCCTCGACAATCACAAGGAGTCGTCCGGGCAATGACCACCCAGCGGCGTTGACTGGGTCAGCTTTCCAGCCAGACGTCCCGCGCCCAGTGCCACACCGACTCCCAGGTTTCCTCGGCGATCAGCTCTTCTTCGGCCTGCCAAAGCACCACGGTGCCGTCTTCTTCGACCAGATAGTAGTCGTCACCGACCTGGCAGATCGGGATCAGGCTACGATCGACACCAGCGTCCCAGGCATTGGCGGCAACGTCGGGCAGGTAGGTGTGGGATTGCGGGTCGGTCACGGTAACCGGTTCCAGGCTGCCGTAGACCACGTCGCTGACGGTCAGCAGAAACTCTCTGAAGACGAATGGAATGTCGATGAACAGTTGTTCTTCGATTTCGACCAGCAGGTCTTCGTCGGGCAATTCCAAGGGGACCGGTACCGGTTCGTTGGCTTCACGCAGTTGTTCGATGATTTCTTCCACGTCCGGGATCCTCTTGCTTGTATGGCGCGGTTTATATGGGGCGGTTTATACAGTAGCTTGCTATAGATGCAACCGCGAAATAGAAAACCCCAGCCAGGGCTGGGGTTTTGTTTACAGCAGATGGAGCTCTACGCGATATCAGCCGTTCTGGCGGATACCAGCTACCAGCCAAGGCTGGTTTTCGCCTTGTGCACGTTCCATGTTCCAGCTTTCGCTGAAGACTTCACCCTGGTCGAAACGCGAGGTTTTCGACACGCCAGTGAAAGTCAGGGTGGCAATGGTCTTTTCGGCGCGATCGTCCACACCGTCCAGCTGTACATTGAGGTTATCAATGTAGGTGGACTGGAAACCGTCGCCCAGGTCAGCACGCTCACGCTTGAGGAACTCCAGCATTTGCGGGGTCACGAACTCGGCGATCTTGTCCATTTCGTTGGCGTCCCAGTGCTGTTGCAGGGACTGGAAGTGATTGCGTGCCGCTTCGACGAAGTTACTTTCGTTGAACCAGGCTGGCGCGTTGATCACCGGGCGAGCCGCAACAGGCGCTGCCGAACCACCGAAGATCGAACCGCCGGCAGGCTTTTGTTCGAACGCCTCACGTTGCATCGGCGCGTGACCGGCCGGAGCGTACTGCCCCTGCTGCTTGCGACGACGGGCGGCGATAAAGCGGAAGGCCAGGAACGCAATGACGGCCATGATCAGGATGTCGAAGATCTGCATGCCCTGGAAGCCGCCACCCATGAACATGGAGGCCAGCAGGCCACCGGCCGCGATACCGGCCAGAGGGCCGAGCCAGCGCGAAGCGCCACCGGCTTTGGCAGCGGCACCAGCGGCACCGGCAGCACCAGCGGTCGCCGCAGCGCCGCCCATGCCTGGAGAAGAAGGAGCCATCTGGCTGGTTTGGTGAGTCGGCGCAGCGCCTGCGCTTTTGCCACCACCGAAGCGCTTGGCGGCATTGACGTCGAGACTCATCGTCAGGCCGATGCACAACGCCATGGCGATGCTAAGAAAACGTTTCATAAAGGGAATTCCCATTTGTGGAAGGCACGCGCGCCATGTTGCACAGCTGAAGTGTTACTGGCTAGCGGCAGAGTGTTTCGGGCTTTTGCCTGACAGGTCGTGTTCAGCTCCAGTCAGTGCAATAAGGCCTTTTGACTTTGATCTGTCAGATGAGTGGACAGGATTTGTAGGACGCTTGCCTAGCGGCGCAAGGCAAGCAAGACAACCCCGGCCGTGATCAGGCCGATTCCGCCCCATTGGCGCAGGTCGAGTTTTTCGCCCAGCAGGACAACGCCAAGAACAGCCACCAGCACCACGCTGAGTTTGTCCACTGGGGCAACCAGTGACGCCGGGCCGACCTTGAGTGCGCGGAAATAGCAGATCCACGATGCACCGGTGGCAAGGCCCGACAACAGCAGGAACAGGTAGCTCTTCGCAGAGATCGATCCCAATGACTGATATTGGCCCGTGGCGTACAAAATCAAGGCCAGGCTGACCAATACCACTATCGTACGTAGCAGGGTGGCGAAGTCGGAATTGACGCTTTCAATGCCGATTTTCGCGAAAATGGCGGTCATTGCCGCGAATGCCGCCGATAACAGGGCCCAGAATGTCCAGGAAGAAAAAAAGCCTGTGCCCATGTGTTTGCGCCTCCAAGATCAGTTAAGGCCAGCACAGAAAGGCTAGATTGCTTCCAGCTTGGCATACCCCAGCATCAGCCACTTGCTGCCTTCGCTGAAGTTCACCTGCACCCGGGCCTGGGCCCCGGCGCCTTCGAAGTTGAGGATCACGCCATCGCCAAACACCGAGTGGCGTACGGTCTGGCCGAGGCTGAAGCCGGTCTGCGGAATCTCGCTGCCGCTGAACAGGTTGCTGCCACTCATCGACTGGTTGCCACCAAACGGACGGCTGACGCTGTTGGACAGCCGCACTTCCTGAATCAGGCCTTTCGGAACTTCGCGTACGAAGCGCGACACCTTGTTGTAGGTCTCGCTGCCATAAAGGCGTCGGGTTTCGGCATAGGTCATCACCAGGTTCTGCATGGCCCGGGTGATGCCAACGTAGGCCAGACGACGTTCTTCCTCAAGGCGACCGGGCTCTTCCAGGCTCATCTTGTGCGGGAACAGGCCTTCTTCCATGCCCACCAGGAACACGTAAGGGAATTCCAGGCCCTTGGCGCTGTGCAGGGTCATCAGTTGAATGCTGTCTTCGTGCTCGTCGGCCTGCGTATCGCCGGCTTCCAGCGATGCGTGACCGAGGAACGCTGCCAATGGCGTCAGCTCTTCGTCTTCTTCGCTGTTTTCGAAGTTGCGCGCGGCGCTGACCAGTTCCTCAAGGTTTTCTACCCGGGCCTGGCCTTTCTCGCCTTTTTCCGCTTCGTGATAGGCAATCAGCCCCGACTGCTCGATGACGGTCTGGGTCATCAGGTGCAGTGGCATTTCCATGCACTTGGCGGCGAGGTTCTCGATCAGCTCGATAAACGCGCCCAGGGCGCCGGCCGCACGACCGGTCAGGCCTTTGTTGGCCACCAGTTGGCGCATCGCTTCCCACATCGACACATCGCTGTGGCGCGCATGGTCGCGGATCGCTTCGACGGTTTTCTCGCCGATGCCACGGGCCGGTACGTTGATCACCCGTTCCAGCGCGGCGTCGTTGCCACGACCTTCGAGCAACCGCAGGTAAGCCATGGCGTTTTTGATTTCGGCGCGTTCGAAGAAGCGTTGGCCGCCATAGATGCGGTAGGGAATGCGCTCGCGCAGCAAGGCTTCTTCCAGAACCCGAGATTGGGCGTTGGAGCGGTACAGAATCGCGATATCGCTACGTGACAAGCCGGTTTTCAGCGCACTTTCGATGGTTTCGACAACGTAACGTGCTTCGTCGTGCTCGTTGAAGGCGGCGTACAGGTTGATCGCTTCGCCGTCGCCGCCGTCTGTCCACAGCTCTTTGCCCAGGCGCCCGGTGTTGTTGGCGATCAAGGCGTTGGCAGCCTTCAGGATGCCGGCGGTGGAGCGATAGTTTTGCTCCAGGCGAATGGTTTCGGCGTCCGGGAAGTCTTCGGAATACTGGTAGATGTTCTCGATTTTCGCGCCGCGCCAGCCGTAGATCGACTGGTCATCGTCGCCTACGACCATCAGGCTGTCGCCACCCTTGGCCAGCAGGCGCAACCAGGCGTATTGCACGGCGTTGGTGTCCTGGAACTCATCCACCAGGATGTGCCGGAAGCGCTTTTGATAGTGAGCGAGCAGGCCTGGGTGATCGCGCCACAGATCGAGGGCGCGCAGCAGCAATTCGGAGAAGTCGATGACGCCCGCACGCAGGCAGGCGGCCTCGTAGGCTTCATAGATGCCGCGCATGGTCGCCAGGAACAAGTCACCACTGGCCTGGATGTGTTGCGGGCGCAGGCCTTCGTCTTTCTGGCCGTTGATGAACCATTGGGCCTGACGGGCCGGCCAGCGCTGTTCGTCCAGGCCGAGTTCGCGGATCACCCGCTTGACCAGCCGCTGCTGGTCATCGCTGTCGAGAATCTGGAAGGTCTGGCTCAAGCCCGCTTCCTGCCAGTGTGCCCGCAGAAGGCGGTGCGCCAGGCCGTGGAAGGTGCCGACCCACATGCCGGCCGGGTTGATACCCATCAACTGTTCGATGCGTTGGCGCATCTCGGCAGCGGCCTTGTTGGTGAAAGTCACCGACAGGATGGAGTGGAGTGAGGCGTTTTCGACCTGGATCAACCAGGCGATACGGTGCACCAGCACTCGGGTTTTACCGGAACCAGCACCGGCCAGGACCAACTGACGACCCACGGGGGCCGCTACGGCCTGACGTTGGGCATCGTTGAGGGAGTTCAGCAGAAGGGAGAGATCATCGCGCATCGGGGCATTCTAGGGGGCCGCGACACACCGGGCAAACCCCGCTTTGCTTTAACCGATGAAAGTTATGCGAAGGACGACCGGTCAGTCATCGGCTGCGGGCGTTGGCGGGGCGTGCCTCCCGCGTTTTCGGGGGCATCGGCGGCTGAAATATTTGGCGATTTATTGATCAGCAGCAGTTTGGTCCGGGCAAATGCTTGTGTATGCTCCGAGCAGTTTCGGGCCCATGCTCATCATTATAAGAACAAGAACATCGCCTATGACCCTCAGCTTCGACCTGTCGGGCCCCACTGTGGAGCCCCGGGAGATCCGTAAACAGTACGCCATGGAAATGGCGGTCGAACGCACGCGCCTGCTGTATCAAGGCTCGCTGCTGCCCACGTTGTTCATGCTGATCAATGGCCTGGTCTGTGCCGGTTTGCTCTGGAGCCCACAGCGCTATTTCCTGGTCAGTGTCTGGCTGGTGTGGTTGTTGTCATTGGTGGCATTGCGGGTAATTCAGGTCGCAGCCTTCGATTCGGCCATTCCCAATCGTCAGGCCCATCCCATTTGGTGGCGGATGTTTTTGCTGGGTTCCGGCCTCACCGGACTGACCCTGGCCGGTGCCGGCATCGCGCTGGTTCCCGCCGACAACTTCATTCAGCAAGCCTGGGTCTTCGGCCTCATCGGTGCTGCGGCGCTCTCGGCCAGTGTGGCTTATGCGGTCAGCTTGCCGGCCTTTCTGTCATTCACCTTGCCCTGCCTGTTGCCGGCCATCGCCTATATGTTTTGGGGAGCTGACGAACAGCAGCACGGTTGGGGCTGGTTCGGGCTGATCCTGCTCGGTGCATTGAATGTGGTTGCCTGGCAAGTCAATCGATTGATCGATCGGGGCTTGATGCGACGTTTTCAGAATCAGGCACTGATCGAGCATCTACAGCAGGCGCAAAGCTGCAGTGATCAGCTCAATCAGAAGCTGGCCAAGGAAATAGAGCAGCGTCGACGTGCCGAGGACGAGTTGCGAGAGATCCAGGTCGACCTGGAAGACCGGGTCGCCCAGCGCAGCCTGGAACTGGACGCCGCCAACCAGGCACTGAGCAAGAGTGAGGCGCGCCTGGCGCTGGCATTGAAGGCCAGTGAGTTGGGATTGTGGGACTGGAATCTGCAAACCGACGAAGTCCATCACACGCAAATTCAGGAATTGTTCGGCCTGGAGCCGGAGCAGGTCACGGCATTACTGCGCCACCTCAAGCCGCGCCTTCATCATGAGGATCTTCCTGCGCTGAAAAGGGCGCTGGTCGAGCATTTGAAGGGTCGCACCGAGGACTATCAGATCGAGTACCGCGTGCGGCATGGCGACGGCCACTGGGTCTGGATCGAGGACCGTGGGCGGGCAGTTGAGCGTGCCGACAACGGCCGGGTGATTCGCATGGTCGGCACTCGCCGCGACATCAGCGCCAGCAAAGGCCTGGAAGAGCAGCGGCAACTGGCGGCGACCGTGTTCGAGGCGGCCAGCGAAGGGATTGTGATTTTCGATCCGAACTACGTCCTGATCGCGATCAATCAAGCCTTCAGTCGGGTGACGGGCTATGACATTGACGACATGATCGGACGCAATGTCGTTGAGTTGCCATGCAGTCGCGATGCACGTCGGCATTACGCCGCAATACATCAAGCGCTGGAGCAGGAAGGCAGCTGGCAGGGCGAATTGGTGGAGACCCGCAAGAACGGGGAGATGTATCCGCAATGGTTGCAACTGAATGCCGTGCGCGATACCCGGGGAAATGTAAGCCATATTGTAGGCTTCTTCGCTGATCTATCGGCTCGCCGAGAATCCGAAGAGCGCATGCGCTATCTGACCCATTATGACGAACTTACCGGTCTGGCCAACCGCGCGATGTTCCGCGAACGACTCAGCGAGGCTCATCAACGAGTGCGACAGGGCGGTTATCGCAGCCTGGCGTTGCTGCACATCAATCTCGATCGGTTCAAGCAACTCAACGACAGCCTGGGGCATGAAGTCGCCGACCAGTTGTTGCAGAAAATGTCCCGGCGACTGGTGAATGCATTGCCTGAGGCAGACACCATCGCGCGCCTTTCCGGTGATGAGTTTGCGGTGCTGTTCAACGCCTACGGCAACCTTTCGAGCCTGGCCCGGGTGGCGACGCGTCTGGCGAGCAAGTTGCGTTTGCCCGTGACTATTGACGGGCATGAGTTGGTGGTCAGCGCGTCGATGGGCATCAGCTTGTTGCCGGACAGCGCCCGGGAAATTTCCGCGTTGGTCAGTCAGTCGAACATGGCCATGCAGCACGCCAAACACCTGGGTGGCGATAATTTCCAGTTTTACACCGACAGCTTGCAAGCCAGCACGCTGGAGCGTTTACAGCTGGAAAACCACCTGCGCAAAGCCATCGAAGACAAACAGCTGAAGGTGTTTTACCAACCGAAACTGTGCCTGGCCACTGGCAGGTTGAATGCCGCCGAAGCCTTGGTGCGTTGGGATCATCCGACTATGGGCCGCGTGCCGCCGGGGGATTTCATCGGCCTGGCTGAAGAAACCGGATTGATCGGCCCGATCGGTGAGTTCGTGCTGCGTCAGGCCTGCTGGCAAGCCTGTGAGTGGCAACGGCAGGGGCTTGAAGCGATTAGGGTGTCGGTCAATCTGTCGGTGCATCAATTGCGCCAGGGCAAGCTGGTCAGTCTGGTGCGGCAGGTGCTGGAAGAGACCGGGCTGGCGCCGCAACTGCTTGAGCTGGAGCTCACCGAAAGCCAGTTGCTGGACAGCGTCGAACACATCATCGCAACCTTCCAGCAGTTGCGTGATCTCGGGGTGAAATTGGCCATTGATGATTTCGGCACCGGTTACTCATCCCTGAGCTACCTCAAGCGCATCCCGGTGGATTACGTGAAAATCGACCAGGCCTTTATCCGCGGGTTGGGAGAGGGTACCGAGGATGCTGCGATCACACGGGCGATCATTGCCATGGCTCACGGCCTGAAGCTGAAGGTCGTGGCGGAAGGGGTGGAGCGGGAAGAACAGCTTGAGTTCCTGAAAGCCGAGCGCTGCGATGAAGTGCAGGGCTATTTGATCAGCCGCCCGGTCGAGGCCGAGACGTTAGCCGGCTTGCTGCACGCGCAAGCCGCAAGTTGACGAGGGTACGTAAGGCGCTTTTGTCCTGTAAAACGCGCACCCGGCGCAGCTGGATAGGCGCCATGGGTGCTACATGAAGCGCGGGCACCTGAAATCGAGGGATTCGGTAACGCATTGAGCAGGCAAAAAGCCAATTCATGTAGTATAACTACAAGCGTGCTACATCCCCGGCACCTGCCAATAACAAAGAGTCCAGCCCCTTGAATCTGCTGCAACACATCGCCCAGTCTCGCCACCTGTTACGCAAGTCGGAGCTCAAGGTCGCCGACCACGTGCTGCTTGATCCTGCGGCCGTGATGCACAGCTCCATGGCCGACCTGGCCCACAGCGTGGGCATCAGTGAACCGACCATCGTGCGTTTTTGCCGTGCCATCGGTTGTTCCGGTTTTCAGGACCTGAAGCTGAAGCTGGCCCAGAGCCTGGCGGCAGGTGCGAGTTTCGGCCAGTTTGCGATCCATGAAGATGATTCGGTCGCCGACTACAGCCTGAAAATCTTCGACACCACCCTGCATACGCTGATGGAAGTTCGCGAGAAACTCGATCCGCTGGAATTGCAGCGGGCGGTGACGCTGATGTCCCAGGCCCAACGTGTCGAGTTCTACGGCTTCGGTGCCTCGGGTGCGGTCGCGGCGGACGCTCAGCACAAGTTCTTCCGCTTGCTGCTTACCGCTGCGGCGTATTCCGACCCGCACATGCAGGCGATGTCGGCCGTGACGCTCAAGCCAACCGACGTGGCGATCTGCATTTCCCAGTCCGGGCGTTCCAAGGACCTGCTGATCACCGCTAACCTGGTGCGCGAAAGCGGCGCCTCGTTGATCACCCTGTGCCCGAGCCAGACGCCGTTGGCCGAACTGTCTACGGTCAATCTGGCGATCGATGTTCATGAAGACACTGAAATCTATACGCCGCTGACTTCGCGCATCGCCCACCTGGTGGTGATCGACGTGCTGGCGATGGGCGTGGCCATGGCGCGTGGCCCGAGCCTGGTCAACCACCTCAAGAGCGTCAAGCGCAGCCTGCGCAGCTTGCGGTTGTCGCCCAAGTCGGTGAAAGCGCTGGACGACTAAGATCAAAGGATCGCAGCCTTCGGCAGCTCCTACAGGTATTCGCGTTCCTGTGTAGGAGCTACCGAAGGCTGCGATCTTTGCTTCTGAATGTTCATCTCCCTGTAACGCCCAAGCCGCCAAACCGTCATCCCTCGCGCCTATCTTGAAACTCCCGTACTCGCCTTGGGAGACTCGAAATGGCCATGCCCTACGAAGAACGCAACAGCGCTGTCAAAACCCGTCGTCAGCAAGAAGATCAGCGCCGCATGGAATTCCGCCGCGCCATCGAAGATCGCTGCGAACGCCGTCAGCTTCTGGCCGAAATTGGCGATTTTCCGGAGTTGGAACTCAACTTCTGGCAGGCATCTCCCTCGGCGTCCCGTCGAAACGCTCAACCAGCGCGCTGATCTGAATCCGTTCGCTGCGGATAAACGCCAGGAAGGCGTGAGCCACCGGTGACAGGCGTTTCGCCTTGGCCTGCACCAGGCACCAACTGCGAAACAGTGGCAGCTCTTCAACCGGTAGCTCGATCAGTCCACCGGTTGCCAGTTCAAGGCTCAGGGCGTGGCGCGTCAACAGCGCAACGCCCAAGCCTGCCAGTACACATTCACGCTGAGCTTCGGCAGACGAGACCTCCTGGGTCTGGTTGAAGTGCACGCGCTTCTCTTTGAAGTATTCTTCACACGCCAGCCGCGTCCCGGAGCCTGGCTCGCGCAGCAGCAGTGTGTAGGGCTCGAGATCCTGCAGGCGCAGCGGTCCCATATGGCACAGCGGATGATCCGGTGGCGCCACGGCGACGATTGGGTTGTTCAGGAACGGCAGGAATTCCAGGCCCATATCCTGAGGCACCATAGACATGATCACCAGGTCGTCGCGGTTGTCCGACAGACGCCGAATGACCTGGCCGCGATTGACCACCGTCAGTTGCAGGTTCACTTCCGGGTGCTGGCGTTTGAACGCGGCAAACAGATGCGGCACGAAGTATTTGGCGCTGGATTCAATCGCCAGTTTCAGCTGCCCCTGCAACGAGCCCTGCATGTCCGACAGCTGCATGTCGAGGTTTTCCAGGCGCCCGAAAATATCCCGACTGGCCCGCTGTAACGCTTCAGCCGCTTCGGTCATGTAGAGTTTTTTGCCGACGTAATCGAACAAAGGCTGGCCAATCAGCTCTTCAAGTTGACGAATCTGTAGGCTGACGGCAGGTTGTGTGAGCGACATTTCTTCGGCCGCACGGCTGTAGGAGCGCAAATCACAGACCTCGTTGAAGATCTGCAATTGCCGCAAAGTCATACGCATCAATGACTTACGCATTATTGGGTCGCTCTCGTCGCTGGCTGGTGAATCAACTATAAGTCTTTACTTATGCACGACCCAATTTTTATTCATTTTTGTTAATCCCTTGTGGGCGCTAGTGTGGACCTGCGACCAAATTGAAACATTTGGTCACGCGTCGACCTGGGTCTAGCAGGTCGTGGGTACCACCGGCTCAAGGGAACCTCCAAGTGATAACAAAGATCCTGATCGCCAACCGTGGTGAGATTGCCGTACGAATCGTGCGTGCCTGCGCCGAAATGGGCATTCGCTCGGTCGCGATCTATTCCGATGCCGACCGTCATGCCTTGCACGTCAAGCGTGCGGACGAGGCCCACAGCATTGGTGCCGAACCGCTGGCCGGTTACCTGAACCCGCGCAAGCTGGTGAACCTGGCCGTGGAAACCGGTTGCGATGCGCTGCACCCCGGCTACGGTTTCCTTTCGGAAAACGCCGAACTGGCGGACATCTGCGCCGAGCGCGGTATCAAATTCATTGGTCCATCGGCTGAAGTGATTCGCCGCATGGGCGACAAGACCGAAGCCCGCCGCAGCATGATCAAGGCCGGTGTGCCAGTCACTCCAGGCACCGAAGGCAACGTCGCGGACATCGCAGAAGCCCTGACTGAAGGCGATCGCATCGGTTACCCGGTAATGCTCAAGGCCACGTCCGGTGGTGGCGGCCGCGGCATTCGTCGCTGCAACAGCCGCGAAGAACTCGAACAGGCTTTCCCGCGTGTCATTTCCGAAGCCACCAAGGCTTTTGGTTCGGCGGAAGTGTTCCTGGAAAAATGCATCGTCAATCCGAAGCACATCGAAGCGCAGATTCTTGGCGACAGCTTCGGCAACGTGGTGCACCTGTTCGAGCGTGACTGCTCGATCCAGCGTCGCAACCAGAAGCTGATCGAGATCGCCCCGAGCCCGCAACTGACCCCTGAACAGCGCGCCTATATCGGCGACCTGTCGGTGCGCGCAGCCAAGGCCGTGGGTTACGAGAACGCCGGTACCGTGGAGTTCCTGCTCGCCGAGGGCGAGGTGTACTTCATGGAGATGAACACCCGGGTGCAGGTGGAACACACCATCACCGAAGAAATCACCGGTATCGACATTGTCCGTGAGCAGATTCGCATTGCCTCCGGCCTGCCGCTGTCGGTGAAACAGGAAGACATCCAGCACCGTGGTTTCGCCCTGCAATTCCGGATCAACGCCGAAGACCCGAAGAACAACTTCCTGCCGAGCTTCGGCAAGATCACTCGTTACTACGCGCCCGGCGGTCCTGGCGTGCGTACCGACACGGCGATCTACACCGGCTACACCATCCCGCCTTACTACGACTCCATGTGCCTGAAACTGGTGGTGTGGGCGCTGACCTGGGAAGAGGCGATGGACCGTGGTTTGCGCGCCCTGGACGACATGCGTCTGCAAGGGGTCAAGACCACCGCCGCGTACTACCAGGAAATCCTGCGCAATCCGGAATTCCGTAGCGGACAGTTCAACACCAGCTTCGTTGAAAGCCACCCTGAACTGACCAACTACTCGATCAAGCGCAAACCCGAAGAGCTGGCCCTGGCCATCGCCGCCGCCATCGCCGCCCACGCAGGCCTGTGAGGAATATTCCAATGACTAAGAAAATCCACGTTACCGACACAATCCTGCGCGACGCCCACCAATCGCTGCTCGCCACCCGCATGCGCACCGAAGACATGCTGCCGATCTGCGACAAGCTCGACAAAGTCGGCTACTGGTCGCTGGAGTGCTGGGGCGGCGCGACGTTCGACGCCTGCGTACGTTTCCTGAAAGAAGATCCGTGGGAGCGTCTGCGCCAGCTGCGCGCGGCGCTGCCTAACACCCGCCTGCAAATGCTGCTGCGCGGTCAGAACCTGTTGGGCTACCGCCACTACAGCGACGACGTGGTCAAGGCCTTCGTCGCCAAGGCAGCGGTCAACGGCATCGACGTGTTCCGCATCTTCGACGCCATGAACGACGTGCGTAACCTGCGCGTGGCCATCGAAGCGGTGAAAGCTGCCGGCAAGCACGCCCAGGGCACCATCGCCTACACCACCAGCCCGGTGCACACCATCGAGGCCTTCGTGAACCAGGCCAAGCAAATGGAAGCCATGGGTTGCGACTCGGTAGCGATCAAGGACATGGCCGGCCTGCTGACCCCGTACGCCACCGGCGAACTGGTCAAGGCCCTGAAAGCCGAGCAATCGCTGCCAGTGTTCATTCACTCCCACGACACTGCTGGCCTGGCCGCGATGTGCCAAATGAAGGCCATCGAAAACGGCGCCGATCACATCGACACCGCGATCTCCAGCTTCGCCTGGGGCACCAGCCACCCGGGTACCGAGTCGATGGTCGCCGCCCTCAAAGGCAGCGAGTTCGACACCGGCCTGAACTTGGAACTGCTGCAGGAGATCGGTCTGTACTTCTACGCCGTGCGCAAGAAGTACCACCAGTTCGAAAGCGAATTCACCGCCGTCGACACCCGTGTACAAGTCAACCAGGTACCGGGCGGGATGATTTCCAACCTGGCAAACCAGTTGAAAGAGCAGGGCGCACTCAATCGCATGAGCGAAGTGCTGGCCGAAATCCCGCGGGTTCGTGAAGACCTCGGCTTCCCGCCGCTGGTGACCCCGACGTCGCAGATTGTCGGCACCCAGGCGTTCTTCAACGTGCTGGCCGGCGAGCGCTACAAGACCATCACCAATGAAGTGAAGCTGTACCTGCAAGGCGGCTACGGCAAGGCGCCGGGCACCGTGAACGAACAACTGCGTCGTCAGGCCATCGGCAGCGAAGAAGTGATCGACGTTCGCCCGGCCGATCTGCTCAAGCCGGAAATGGCCAAGCTGCGCGCCGATATCGGTGCACTGGCCAAGTCTGAAGAAGACGTGCTGACCTACGCCATGTTCCCGGACATCGGTCGCAAGTTCCTCGAAGAGCGTGCTGCGGGCACCCTGACACCTGAAGTGCTGTTGCCGATTCCTGAAGCCGGCGGCGTCGCCTCGGCGGGTGGCGAAGGCGTACCGACCGAGTTCGTCATCGACGTTCACGGCGAAACCTACCGCGTCGACATCACCGGTGTGGGCGTCAAGGCCGAGGGCAAGCGTCACTTCTACCTGTCCATCGACGGCATGCCGGAAGAAGTGGTGTTCGAACCGCTCAACGAATTCGTCGGTGGCGGCAGCAGCAAGCGCAAGCAAGCCACTGCTCCGGGTCACGTCAGCACCACCATGCCGGGCAACATCGTCGACGTGCTGGTCAAGGAGGGCGACACCGTCAAGGCAGGCCAGGCCGTGTTGATCACCGAAGCGATGAAGATGGAAACCGAAGTCCAGGCTGCCATCGCCGGTAAAGTCACCGCCATTCACGTGGCCAAGGGCGACCGGGTGAACCCGGGCGAGATCCTGATCGAGATCGAAGGCTGATTTAACAGCCGCGATTCAACGCTTTATACCTCGGGGGAGCATGTGCTCCCCTTTTTTTGCCCGGTATTCGGCGATCAGACTCCCCGGCATCGTCAGTAATACAATTTTCGGTTTTGTTGCTCTCGAATTATTGGTTCAGTTGGATCTGCATTATTTTGCGTTTTTCATGTTTTTAAGCGACTGTATCTGCATTTAAATACACATTGGCGCTGTGCTTGCTTTCTTTATGTGCACTATATTGCATCCAGTGTGATAATTATTCTGAGATATGTGCATTTTAATGCAGGTGGTGTTGTCATGTACGATCTGACTTTACAGATCTATTGGGCAGGAAACTGGCACGACGCCATGGTTTTGAGCTTCGACAGCCCTGAAAAAGGCTTCGAAAGTCGCTGCAGTTTTGGCTATCAACAAACGTATCTTTTTGAAAATTACGAGGATATTGGAACTCCGTTCGCCAAGGCAGTGAGCGCGAGATTCCCTTTGGATTGGGATGGCAGACGATCCAATGCGCCAGCATTCGTACATGATATTGCACCCGCCGGTGCAGCCAAAAGGTTCCTTTTGGCGCATATAGGCAAAGACAAGCCCGCGGACGTCAATGCAGACCTCTACCTGTTGGCGAGAAGCACGCCGGCGCCGATTGGAAATATACGGGTCAAGGAATCTGCTGAAGCGGTGGATCAGCGTGAACCGATAGGTTTCGAGCGGCAGGACGTCATCAGTCGCAATAATCGATTTCTTGAGTACGCCTATGAGCAGGGGGCTGCCATTGGTGGAGCAACAGGTGCAGGTGGTGAGGCGCCGAAGCTTTTGTTGGCCCAGAACAAGGCGGGGTTACTGTACCCGGATGCAGTACTTGACGACGCCGATGTCACTCAACATTGGTTTGTGAAGTTCGCCCGCAACAAAGGACTGGAAACGGATCAGGTAATCCTCAGAAGCGAGTATCACTACTACCGGGCTATCCAGAGTCTGGGGATCGAGACTGTGGCAGTCGAAGGGCTTGCGCTGGAGGAAGCGACCAAACCCAGCTTGTGGATGCAGCGTTTTGACCGCCAGGTGACCGCCCAAGGCGTCGAACGCTTTGCCGTGGAGTCAATCTACTCGCTGGCAAACATCACGACACCGGGTAGCGCTTTGAATCACATGGACGTTATCCGGTTGTTGGCAGGACTTTGGCGGGAGGCGGGGCAGGCGGATCAAATTCCGAATCTCGTTGCCGATTATCTTCGTCGGGATCTGATCAACAAAATCCTCGGCAACTCGGATAACCACGGACGCAATACCGCAATCATCCGTGATGACGCCTCGTTTCGCCTTGCACCCATCTATGATCTGGCGCCCATGGTGATGGACGACGAAGGTGTGACACGCACCACCAAGTGGCCAAAAGAATTTGAGAGAGCGGGTGACGTTAATTGGCGTGGGGTGTGCCGTACATTGGCCGACATCACTGCCCCGGAAGACCCATTAGCCGCTTTAAGTGACGTACAGGATTCATTTGAGCGATTGCGTGAGGATGCAAATCGTCTGATGGCGCTCCCCGATATTCTGGCTGCCAGCGGCCTGCCTGACGCGACCATGAATCACCCGCAAATTGCATTGAGAAATCTGGAGCAACGTTTGAAAGAGTGGGGCTTGAAATGAGCATGACCGTTGCTGAGCGCACAGTGCTCATAGAAAGCATTCAAGAAGATTTAGCTCAGGGCACTCTTGAAATTGGCGAAGCGGTTCGCCGATTGCGAGTCGAGGTTACCGGCCTGCACCAGACTCAATTTGCGAAAATGTGCAAAATATCGGTGCGTACGCTGGTGCATATCGAGCACGGAGAAGGGAATCAGACGCTGAAGTCGTTGAACGCCGTATTCAGGCCGTTTGGATTGAAGATGGGGGTGGTGCGAATTCGGCGTGATATCAGCTGAATCCGCATGGCTATGGCGAGGAAGTCCGCTTGCTCGCCACAGGTTTTGCTCAGATGGTCAGCTGCGACATTCCGCCAACGTTTTTGCCTGCCCCGAAGCCGTCTGGTTCTCATCGCCCAGCCACTTCTCGAAACCCGCGCCAATCGCTGGCCACTCCGAGTCCAGAATCGAGTACCACGCGGTGTCGCGATTCTGGCCCTTGACCACCATGTGCTGACGGAACACCCCTTCAAAACTGAAGCCCAGGCGCTCGGCCGCGTATTTGGAGCGGGCGTTGGCGTTGTTGCATTTCCATTCCAGGCGACGATAGCCCAGGGCAAAGGATTCCTTGGCCAACAGGTAAACCGCCTCGGTGCTTTTCGGCGAGCGCTGCATCGGGGCGCCGAAGGTGACGTGGCCGATTTCGATGCGACCCTGGGCCGGGACGATGGACATCAGGCTGAGAATGCCCTGGACCTCGCCGCTGGCGCGGTCGATCACGCTGAAGAAATACGGGTCGCTGCTGGCCGCGTGGTTGTTCAGCCAGTCGTTGAAGACGCTGCGCTCCGGGAAGGGGCCGTAAGGCAGATAGTCCCAGAGTTTCGGGTCGGCGCCGGGGCCTTGCAGGGCGTTGAACAAGTCGTCACCGTGGCGCGCCGGGTCGAGTTTTTCCAGGCGGATGTAACGCCCTTCGATCAGTTGAGTCGTGGGGGCCGGGACGCCTTTCCAGTCGGCGAGTGAAATCGACATGCTGTTCTCCTTGAACCTAGATGGCTTTACGAAACTGGATGAAACCCGGGCGTTCGGCGATGCGCTCGTAGAGCTGGATCGCGGTGGCGTTGGTTTCGTGGGTCAGCCAGTGAACCTTGTTGCAACCGTCGGCCTTGGCCGTGGCGTAGACGAACTCGATCAACTGGCGGCCGACGCCGGTGCCACGGGTTTCAGGGACCACCAGCAAGTCTTGCAGGTAGCAGGAGTTCTCGATGGCCCAGTTCGAACGATGGTAGATGAAATGCACCATGCCCACCGCTTTACCGTCGACCCGGGCGAGGGCGGCGTGGGTTGGCTCGTTCGGATCGAGCATGCGCTGCCAGGTGCTTTGGGTGACGGCCTCCGGCAATTCGGTTTTGTAGAAGCGCAGGTAGGCTTGCCACAGCGGCAACCAGGCCGCGTGATCACCGGCGGTGACTTGGCGAATGTCGATTTGACTCATGGTGACTTCCTTAGCGCATCAATTGGGCGAGGGTTTGGTCGTTGACGTCTAGGCTGGCGGCCAGGCCTTTGCGCACGCCGTCGATGTCGGCGGGGCTGCGGTTCTGGCTGAGTTTGCGCTTGCCTTCCAGGCGGTCGATGGGAATGGCGAAACCGACGATGGCCTTGAGCATGCCGTCGATGTATTCGGCGGGGGCATCGGCCACTGACCACGGTTGGGCGCGGCCAGCTTCATGACGGTCGGTGAGGGTGCTGACGATGTCGAGCAGCCGCCCGCCATCGCTAAAGGTTTCGGCTCGGCCATAGGCGTGTACGGCGACATAGTTCCAGGTCGGCACGACTTTGCCGTGTTCGGCCTTGCTCGGGTAGAAGCCAGGGCTGACGTAGGCGTCGGCACCGGCAAAAATCAGCAGGGCTTCGGCGCCGTCGCGCAGGTCTTTCCACTGTGGATTGGCTTTGGCCAGATGCCCGTACAACGTGCCGTTCGAGCCTTGTTCGCAATGCAGCAGCACCGGTACATGGCTGGCTTGCAGGCCGCTTTCACCGTGGGTCACCAATATGGCGAGGCGGGTGGCGAGGATCAGTTCATGCAGTTGGGACAACTCGTCGATGGCAAAAGCGCGTGGCGTGTACATGGAGATATTTTCCTTGGCGAATGCTTGCATCCTAGGCAGGCTATTGGTCTGTTGTAAGAGCCATTAATGACCAATTTCATGGGTCCATTGCGATGACCAGCGAACCACTGTCCCTGACCTTCAATCCCGCAGGTATCGAACTTGATCGTCGCCAGGGGCTGAGTCGTCAGCTCTACCAGGCATTGCGCACGCGCGTGTTGGATGGGCGACTGGCCAGCGGTACGCGTCTGCCTGCCAGTCGTGATCTGGCCGCCGCGCTGGCGATTTCCCGTAACAGCGTGGTGCGTGCCTACGATCAGTTGTACGCCGAAGGGTTTATCGAAGGGCGGGTAGGCGACGGGACTTATGTGGCGCAATTGCCCCAGGCAACCGTACCGGCAAAAAAACTATCCACAAATGTATCCACAGGGTTTTCAACAGGGTTACCCACAGCCTTATCCACAAATTGCCCCGATTTACCTGTTGATCCATCCAGCAAAGTTATCCACAACGATCCGTTGACTCGAGTCAAAAACAACCATTTGGCCAGTCCGCCGAGCGGTCCACCCCGGGCATTTCGGGTCGGTGTCCCGGCGTTCGATCTGTTTCCATTCGAGGTCTGGGCCAAGCTGAATGCGGCTTTCTGGCGCAAACCGGATTTTCAACAGTTGTGCTACGGCGACCCGGCAGGCGATGCACGGTTGCGCGGGATGATCGCTGCGTATTTGCGCAGTTCGCGGGGCATGCAGTGCACGGCTGAACAAATTCTGATCACCAGTGGCGCGCAGCAGGGAATCAGCCTTTGTGCACAGTTGCTGGTAGAGCCTGGTGACAGGGTGGCGATTGAAAATCCGGGGTATCGGGCAGCCGGTCATGCCTTCGCCGTGGCGGGCGCACGGCTGCATGGGGTAGTGGTGGACAGCGAAGGCATCAATTGCAGCGAACTGTCAGCACTCGATGATTGTCGGCTGACCTACGTTACGCCGTCCCACCAGTATCCCACCGGTGTGGTCATGAGCCTGGCGCGCCGCCTGGAGTTGCTGGCCTGGGCCGAGCGCACCCAAGGCTGGATCGTCGAGGATGATTACGATGGCGAGTACCGCTACAGCGGCGCGCCACTGGCGCCTTTGGCGGCACTCGATCGTCACGGGCGGGTGTTGTATGTCGGTACGTTCGGCAAGGTCGCGTTTCCGGCGTTGCGTCTCGGTTATCTGGTGCTGCCGCCGGGGCTGGTGCAGGCCTTTGCACAGCGACGTGCGGTGGACGTGCGGCATTCCGAAGTCAGCACCCAGGTGGTGATGGCCGAGTTCATGGCGGCCGGGCATTTCCAGCGGCACATCCGGCGCATGCGGCGTGCGGCGTTAAGTCGGCGCAACACCTTGCTCAATGGTTGGCCGCAGGATATTCCAGGCGTCGGCAAGCTGCCCACCGTCGCCGCGGGACTGCACATGACCGTGCCGGTCGACAGCGTGGCCCGTGAGCGCGAGCTAATCGAGTTGGCGAGCGGTGTCGATGTCGAGGTCAACGGCTTGAGCAGCTATTGGTTGCCGGAGTCCGCAACCCCGATGGATCAACGCGCCGGTCTGGTACTGGGCTTTGCCGCAGTGCCCGAAAAGGCCATCGAGGCGGCATTGCAACGGTTGCGGGCGGTGTGGCGTGCCGGCTGAAGCGCGCGGATTGGCAGTCCGCACGCTTATAGGCTTCCCTGTGTTGTGCCAGGAGGCCAATTGGCGCTCCCGGGTTTACGAGAAGAACAGCGCACGTGCCAGTTGCGGGCTGATCTGGCTGCGATAGATAGCAATCACTTGCGGGTTGGTGGTGGCCGAGCGCAGGTCGTATGTGCCCGTCAGCAGGCGTTGATCCCGCAGTTTCAGATGTGCAGCGGTGAAGGCGTCGACCGGCGCGTCCTGGCTGGCGTAGTGGAAATGCGCATACCACAGCACTTGCTGGTTTCGGCGTTCGCGAATTTCATACTCCTGCATGTAGTCCTTGCGCGGGCCCTTGAGCCGGCGTCGATCACTGCTGCGCACAATGTCGATTTCATTTTTGCTTCGCAGCCATTCGACGCGGGCGGCCGTGGGTGGTTGCTGTTTGGTCATATCGATGCGTATTCGTTGACCCTCGGCGTACAGTCGATCTCGCGCCTGGTTCAACTCCGCAGCCAGCTGCGTTGCGGCAACTTCGGGTTCATCGGTGCTGTTGGAGCTGATCAGGGATTGTTCCAGGGTCCTGGCACTCTGGTCGAAATGGTCGGCTTTTTGCTGGAACAGTTCCTCGATTTCCACCGGGATGCGGCCGGGCTTTTTTGCGCTCGCTTCGGATTGCTGGATAAAGCTTTCCAGGCCATCGAGCAGTATCCGGCCATGGGCCATTTGCGTGTTGAGTGCCGGTGCTGGAGTCGTCGGACGGCGACGTCTGGCAGGAACCCGTTCAAGCCAGACCCCAGGTGTTTTTTCGTGAAAGGTGGCGATGACTTTTCCGGTCACGGGCGCGTGCACATCAAGCAGAACCGGCTCACCCGGTGCAGAAGGGCGGACTTCGCCAACGACCGTGCCATTGAAGCGTGTTTTCACCACCCGTTTGCGCGAAGCCGGTGTAGGTCTGGAAGTTCCTGGCCTGGGTTCCCTGGGCAGCTCCTCTCGCAGCAACTGCGCCAGGCAGCCTTCGGTGTCCTGCTGGAATTCGCTGACCCGGTTGCGCAAATGCCTGAGCGGTTGCTCGTGTGCTGCATCCTTGTGGTTGAGGGCGAAGTCATCGAAGGATTGATCGATGGCCACGAACTGTTCGAGCATGCCATTGAGGGCATCGATGCGTTCACCTGACGCCCAGGCGTTATCTCGCAGTATCAGCTCTTGCGAGGTCTGGATAACCAGATTGGTCGTGTCGAGCAGGCGCTCGAATTCGCTTCGGGCTTCGTTCAACGCAACGCTGTCACCTTCTTTGAGGCATACCCCGCGGGACAGCGAAACCTGAAGCGCCTTGAGTTCGTTCGGGCTGTAAGCCGGCAGTTTTGCCTTGTAGGTGCTGACCATTTCCGCAGCGCTTCTACCTAGTCGACTCAACTCCTGGAAGCGTGATTGAGCAAACTCGATTTTGCCGATCATGTCCTCCGTCAGGTCGATCATTTTTTGATAGCTCGCTCGCCCGCCAGTCCCGTCTGCCGTTTCTTCCGCCTCCAGCAGCGCCAGAGTCTCGCGCAGGTTTTGGGTGAATATCGGTTTTTTTTGATCGAGCCATGTCTGGTTGAAAAACAGTTGGGTGCCGAGCATCTCGACCATGTCGGTGCGGAAGCTGGAAACCGTATCGAGCAGGTTCAGCGATTTCAATTGTTCAATGGGGGCCGCGTATTGGGCGGTGCGTCCATCAAGTTTGTCGAGGAATTGCTGTTGAATGGCAGGCCGTGTCTCGTCGCTGGCGGCCTTCATTTGGTTGTAGGCATCCGTCAGCTCTGAACGTGCGCTTTCGCGTTCGTTATTGAATTCGGCCAACTGCTGTTTGAGCTCGGTGACGCGCTGGCGATTCTGTTGTTTCAATGCCTTGCGCCGACTCGACAAACCGCCGCCCCGCAGACGCAGGCGCGTATCGACAAACCAATCACCCCGTTGATTGCTGATCAATGCTGGGCCGCTATGTGGGGGGGGCTGCTGTGAGTCGATCATCGATACCTCACCTGTTTCCTCAACGGCCACTTCGAACCAGCGCTCACCGACCGGGGCGTAGTACTGGGTCCCGTGGCGATAGAGATGGCGGTAGACGCCGTTATTGCTGTCGGGTGGGGTGAGTGGTTCGGGTTTGGTGACTTTGAAGCGATCCAGGGTTTTCTCCAGGCTCAGGGCGGCACCCGTCAGCACGGATATTCGATGCTGCGAAGAGGCTGGTTCGACGCCGGTATCGGGTAGCTGAACAACCACAACCGGCGGGGATGCCGGTTTGTCCTCAACTTCGGTCGCGACCTTTGGTGAGGTTTTTTCCTCGACTCTGCGGGCAGTCGCATGGCGCGTGCTGGCGTGGTGGGCGAGCACCATGGCCAGGGTCAGCAGCAGGTCAGTCATCGCTGTTTTCTGCTGCTGTCGGTCACCGCTCTCGCCGGCGTCCACCGTTTGTTGCAGGTCATCCAGTACCTGCCAGATCCAGGCGGCCGTGCCGACGGTGCGGCCGAGAAAAGGCAGCGCTGCGTTTAGAATCATCCACGCCGCTTGCTTGAAAGTCGCCCAGCGATTCTGCGTATTGGACACCGATTGCCGTTGCGCCAGCTGGACCAGCGCGTTGACGTTGGCCTTGAACAGGTTGGCCAGGTAATCGGAAGCGACGATTCCGGTACCCAGGGAAAGCGTGCCGCCCATTTGCAGTGGGGTCAGTGGGTCAGCCAGGAGTTGCGAGAGGGACCAGACCGAAGGCCGATCGCCGGTGAACACGTAGTTCGCGTAATTGGCGCGTACGCTGTCCGGCAACCAGGCGAGCACCGATTGACGCAGTGCCGGCGTGTGTTTGATGGCATAGACCAGGTTGGCCGCTGTCGGGTACTGGTTCAACTGCTGATCGAGCAGCGGGCGGTAAAGCAGGCACGGGCCTTTGTCCATCTGCCGTGGGCCGATCACGAACATGTTGGCCACTTCGTCCGCAGAGGCACTCAGGCGCCAGCCGGGTTTGAACGCCAGCGGGCGAATGACAATTTCCTGGCCATCCACCCAGCGGTTGGCATCAAGCACCTGAACCACAGCCGCGACATAGCGGTAACCCCGTTCATCAATCCCGCCCTGTGTGCGAATCTTTTGCTGCAACGCCAGCAGCGGAAGCTCGACCCGCAAGTGGCTGGTGAACAGATTCTGGCGCCGCAGGCGCTCAAGGGGATCGTCGAGCAGTTTGCTTTTGATCAGCGTCGGATAGGTCTTGCCAATATCGACGCTGGTGATCAGCGCCTCCAGGTAACTCACCGTCAACCATGTCGGCAGCGCTGCGGCGCTGGTGCTGTGCACGGTTTTGTTACCCAGCGGCAGGGCAATCAGGTTTTGCAGTGTAAGGTCGGCCAGGCTCAGCGTGGTGCGCTCGGGCTCGACCAGCGGCACGAAGGCGCCCCAGACCACCACGCTATCGACCACGATCTCGATGTCCGCCAGATTCAACTGTGCGGCATCTGC
This sequence comes from Pseudomonas grandcourensis, assembly GCF_039909015.1. Lineage (NCBI taxonomy): Bacteria > Pseudomonadati > Pseudomonadota > Gammaproteobacteria > Pseudomonadales > Pseudomonadaceae > Pseudomonas > Pseudomonas grandcourensis. The sequence continues at coordinate 6,683,492 of NZ_CP150919.1, read as the reverse complement.
GTGCTCTTTGAGCATGGCATCGTGCAGTTGATCCAGGGCGAATTCGCGGATCGGCTTGATCCCGTCCTGAAACGACTGACCGGCGTTCTGATTCTGTACTTGTGCCAGATCCATCAGGTGACGGCTGTAAGCGGTGAGATCGCTGGAGGAAGCGCTGGCCATCCAGTCTGGCAATGCTTGCTCGACCCGATTGAATCGAGAGGGATTTTGTTTGTCCTTTGGGTCGAGCTCGCTCGTTGAGCGGCTGATGTGCGGTGCCAGGTCAGGATTCACTGCCGCGCTATCGTTCGCCAGGGCGCCAATCGAGTCCGCTTGCAGGGCAATCAGGTTGCACGCCAGATGGTCGAAGTAATTGCCCTCCGGCTCGATCAGGCGCCATTGCAGGGTGTTTCCGGGTGTTTGTCCGTCGGTGTACGTCAGCAAGGATTCGCCCAGTTCCTGCAACGAGTCGTATGTCTGAAAGCCGTGGGTAATGGTGTGAGTAATGATGAGGCTGCGGGTGCCCTGGGTTCCGATCAGTACTGCCATGTCGAGGATGTTGAGGTGTGTCGAGACACCGTCGCTCAAGCCGTCGAGGTCGATCAGGCATGCCCGTGAATGATAGGGGTCGTGAGGCTCGCGCGTGCTTTTGTCCGGGTAAGCGAACAGGTTGCGGGCCATGGCGTAGCGGTCGGTATCCCAGTTCGTGTTCGATTCGATGTTCCACAGTTCGCGCAGCGAGTTGGACAGGCTTTTCCACCGTGGAGCGGACGCTCGGGTGTACTGGTTCCAGTAGTCGACCTGTTGCTCTTGAAACGCGACAAACAGCAGCGGCGCCAACTCGTTGAGCAGTCGCCCGATGGCATCGATTCTGACGGGTAATTGCGCGGGAATCGGTTTCAGCGGTTGCAGCGTGAGGTAGTGCTCGCCATCGAGGTAGATCACGGGGGTGGCTGCTACACCATGGCGTACCAACGCGTCGGTCAAGGATTCAAAGCGGCGTGGTCCTGGGGCGACACGCTGTTCGTGAAAGGTCCAGGTCGGGGTAACCACCATGGCCAGGCGCGGGTCGATGTGCAGGTCCGGGTACAGCGCTTTCAGGGCCGGTTGCAAGGCATGAGTGGCGACCTCCCTGATCGAGGGGCCTGCCACCAATTGGGTAAGCAAGTCGTCTTGATCGGCTGAGAGATCGGGAGCGGAAGGAGAGGTTGAAGTATCGGGCATGGGTCACATCCTGTTTGGGGGATTGGCACCGTTGAACGTTCGGTGTGCGATCTCCCGCAAGGTAGTGACGGGCAGGACGGTGTTGGCGGTAAATAAGTATTGCGGGCAAAAAACCGCGTAAACGCAGGTCTTGATAACGACGGGTTGACCAGTTCCGTGTCGTCCTTGTTCGGGTTCAGGTAACCCACCATGTCGTAGCCGGGGGGCATAGTTAAGCGTCGAAGTTGTAGTTGTAGTTGTAACAAAGTTATATGAAACACTTTCAGGATTGACCGGGCCTGTTAATGCGCATAAATAATTAGTGCGTAACGGAGAAAGTGTGTGCGCTAGCAAAGTCGATAATTGCTTTCGTGTCTCCTTATTGCCGTTTTATATATCTATTTATCATTCGACCCAATGAAGTCATGACCTGAATTCGGGCGTTTTTTTTGCTTGAGCTCATCAAGGAATATTTCTATGAAACATTTACACGCAAAGTGCCTGAAAGCAGCGATGGAAGCAACGAGGTGCCAGGGCCTGCGACAGGTAACGGGCGACTACTTTACTGCAACGATTGATGGTGCTGCCTTTGACGCCGACGACGTTCAAGGCTTTATCAGTTTTGGTGTAAGGATCGTGGTGGGAGTCATTTATGAGGGAAATAATCGGCGATATATATCCGTGGCGGCCGATGAAGATCTTGGTGACGGAGAGCATGATGTCAGTCTCGATGGAAAAGTCACCATCGGCTATATGATAGAAAATGCAGGGGAACCGAATCTGGAATATCCTGCGGAGTCTGGTCGAGCTCGTATTTGTTGTGAGGGTAATCAACAGGAGTTCTCTGGTTCTTTCAATGTAACACTGATTAAAGAGTCTCCTTACAAAGAAATTGAAGCAACTTTCAAAGTGACAAATTTGCATCGCCTGGCCTGAGTTTCAACAATAAAACCTCCTGCCAGCAACGGCAGGAGGTTTTTCTGATCTCAAGTCCCGGACTTGATCTTGGTCCAGGCCCGGGTCCGCGCACGTTCGGCATCGCGCGGCAGCGGTTGCAGGGTGTAGAGCGTGCCCATCGCCGCATCGGTCGGATACAGGTTAGGGTTATTGCGGATCGCCGGGTCGACCAGTTCCGTGGCGTCCTTGTTCGGGTTCGGATAGCCGACGAAGTCACTGACCGGTGCAATCACCTGCGGCTGCAGCAGGTAGTTGATGAAGGTGTAGGCGTCTTCGGGGTTTTTCGCCCCCTTCGGAATCGCAAGCATGTCGAACCAGATCGGCGCGCCTTCCTTCGGCAAACGCATGTCGACGACCACACCATTCTTGGCTTCCTTGGCGCGGTTGGCGGCTTGCGAGAAGCTGCCGGAATAGCCGACTGCAACGCAGATGTCACCGTTGGCAATGTCGGCCATGTACTTGGACGAGTGGAAGTAGGTGATGTACGGACGGATCTTCATCAGCAGTGCTTCAGCCTTGTCGTAGTCCGCAGGCTTCTTGCTGTTGGGGTCCAGGCCGAGGTGTTGCAGGGCCAGCGGCAAAATCTCTGACGGCGAGTCGAGCAGGGCGACACCGCACTGCTTGAGCTTGCTGATGTTCTCTTCCTTGAAGATCAGGTCCCAGCTGTCTACCGGCGCGTCGGCGCCCAGGACTGCCTTGACCTTGTCCGGGTTGAAGCCGATCAGGATGGTCCCGTACATGTATGGCACAGCGAACTTGTTGCCCGGGTCGTTGGCTTCGATCAGCTTCATCAGCTTGGGATCGAGGTGGTTCCAGTTCGGCAGCTTGCTGCGGTCCAGGGGCTGGAATACCCCGGCTTCGATTTGTTTGGCGAGGAACACGTTGGACGGCACCACCACGTCGTAGCCGGAGTTGCCGGTCAGCAGCTTGGCTTCCAGTGCCTCGTTGGTGTCGAAAATGTCGTAGACCAGTTTGGTCTGGGTGTTCTGGGCCTTGAAGTCTTCCAAGGCCTTGGGGGTGATGTAGTCGAACCAGTTGTAGACGCGCAACGTTCGCTCTTCAGCGTGTGCGGTGCCGCTGAGCAGCGTGGCGCACAGGGCTGGAAAAATAAAACGCTTAAGACTTTTCATTTTTCTACTTCCTCATTAAGCGCTTTCAAAACCTTCGAGAACGTTCACGGCATTGATGCCGATTTCTTCCACCGCGTAACCGCCTTCCATCACGAACAGTGTCGGTACGCCCAAGGCCGCGATGCGCTTGCCCATGGCCAGGTAATCCGGGCTGTCGAGTTTGAATTGCGAGATCGGATCGTCCTTGAAGGTATCGACACCCAGGGACACCACGACGATGTCGGCGCCGTAGCTTTCGATCTCTTTGCAGGCTTGTTCCAGCGCTGCGCTCCAGGTGTCCCAGCCTGAACCGGCGGCCAGCGGATAGTTGAAGTTGAACCCTTCGCCGGCACCTTCGCCGCGTTCATCTTCATAGCCGAGGAAGAACGGGAACTCGGCTTCCGGATGGCCGTGGATCGAGGTGAACAGCACGTCGCCGCGCTCGTAGAAAATCGACTGGGTGCCGTTGCCGTGGTGGTAGTCGACGTCGAGGATCGCGACCTTTTTGTGGCCCTGATCGAGGAACGCCTGGGCGGCGATGGCGGCGTTGTTGAGGTAGCAATAACCGCCCATCAAATCGCTGGCGGCGTGGTGCCCCGGTGGACGGCACAGGGCGAAAGCAGATCGGGCACCGCGCTGGATTTCCGCTTGGGCGGTGAGGGCAACTTGCGCTGCGCTGTACGCTGCTTGCCAGGTGCCGGCGGTGATCGGGGCGCCGCCGTCGAAGCTGTAATAACCAAGCTGGCCGTGGAGGCTGGTGGGTTTGATCGGGCGCAAGGTGCGTCCAGGCCAGGTGTAGGGCAGCAGGTCACCGTCGGTGTTGAATTCGGTCCAGCGTGTCCAGGCACCTTTGAAGAAGTCGAGGTAGTCGCGACTGTGGATGCGCGCGATGGGCTCCAGGCCGAAATCCTTCGGTGCTTCTACAGAGCCAAGGTTCTGGTTTTTTACCCGTTGCAGCACGTGGTCGGCGCGCGAAGGCATCTCGAAGCAGGGCTTGAGTTGACCGTCGATAAGTTCGCAACGGCCGTGGTGCAGGTGATGATCGTCCGAGTAGATCGTCAGCATTTCTTGTTCTCCGCAGGGCTGATTCGGTTGCCCCCAGTGTTGCGGCGCACGGCGAAACGGAGAACGGCAAGAAAGGCCAAAAGGGGATCGATATGGCCAAAACGTTTGACCGAAATTCGCCCCTCGCTCCCACAGGATTACCCATGTGGCCTGAACTGACTGGGCGCCACACCACTCCAGCGCACAAAGGCATGGCGAAAGCTCGCGGTCTCGCTGAAGCCCAACGCTTCGGCAATCTGATAGATCGGCAATTGATCCTCGCAAAGCATTTGCTTGGCCTGCTCGAAGCGCAGTTCGTCGAGCAGTTCCTGATAGCTGCATCCCATGTCCTTGAGATGTCGGCGCAAGGTCCGCGCCGAACAGTTCATTTGCTCGGCCAGCCCCTCCAGCCCGGGCGCGGCATTCAGTTGCGCGCTGAGCAGTTGGCGGATCCGTCCTAGCCAGGCCTGTCGCCCGGTGAACTCGATATTCTGTTTGCGGCAGCGTTCGGCCATGGCTTGATGGGTGATGACATCGGCCAGCGGCAGTGGCTGGTCGAGCCAGTGCTTGTCGAAGGCGAAGGCGTTGTTCCGCGCGCCGAAGTGCACCGGGCAGTTGAAGTGTTCGGCGTAGGTCACTTGGTAGTCGGGCGCGCCATGTTCGAAGCGTGCGCCTAGCAAGGGCAGGGAATGGCCGAGCAGGTCGTCGCAGGTGACTTTCAGCGACACCAGGCAGAACTCGGCGTTGAACACCGCCATGGCCGGGCTCTCGCGGTAATCGGCGGCGGCGAACCAGATGCGCTCGCCATCGTCTTCAAGGCTCAGTTCGAAAAGTGTTCCCAGCAGCGCCGGATAGCGCATCGCCAGACGCAAAGCGTCACCGAAGGTGGCACTGGTGAGCAGGGCGTAACCGAGCATGCCGTAGCAGGAAACGTGCATCCGCCGGCCCAGTTCCAGGCCGATGTCACGCTTGAGGGCAACGGCGTTGGCACAGACCTGCATTTCCTGATTGGTGGTGATGCGCGTGTCGGCACGGTTCAGATCCGCCGCGCTGATACCGCTGCCGGCCAGCAGCGCTTCGCTGGACAAGCCTTGTGCCTTAAAGGCATCGAGGACCAGGGAGACCGCGTTGAGCGTGGTGAGGTGGGAGTGGAGCATGAGGACTTCCAGCCTAGGGGTGGCTGGAACGCAGCAAGTTGTATGCCGGGTGATGTCCCTTGTAGGAGTGAGCCTGCTCGCGATGACGGTGGATCAGTCACATCAATGTGAATGGTAGACCGCTATCGCGAGCAGGCTCGCTCCCACAAGGGTGGTGTGGTGTCAGCTCAGTTCGCCGCACAGGTCGAGTTCGACAAGCCGACGGACTTCGCCCACCTCAAGCCCCGCACCCAACAACCCATGTAATTTGCCGAACGCCGCTTCACGGGTCATGCCGCCACCGGACAACACGCCCACACCGCGCAAGCGACTGCCGGCTTCATAGACATCCAGTTCAACCCCGCCTTCGTGGCATTGCGTGACCGCTACCACGACCACGCCGTTGTCCCGCGCACGGCCGAGGCTGGCGAGAAACCCGGGGTTGTCGCTCGGGCCGGTGCCGCTGCCGTAGCACTCCAGCACCAGACCCTGAATGCCGCTGTCGAGCAAACCATCCAGCACCTCGGCGCCGATGCCGGGAAATAGCGGCAGCACGGCGACGATCGCCAATTGTTTGGGCTGGTTGTAATTCAACTGTGTTGGCAGCGAAGTCGCCTTCATACCGCCGCCCTGACGCTCAAGCCGCTTGAACGGATGCCGACCAAAACTGCGCACCTTGGCGCAACGGGTCGGGTCCAGCAATTCGCCATGGAAGTACAGATGCACGCCCGGCGCCAGGCCTTGGCCCAGTGCAACCAGCGCGCCGCCGAGGTTTTCCCAGGCGTCGCTATCGGTGACGCCGGCCGGCAGCATCGAGCCGGTGAAGCACACGCGGGCATGCAGGCCGAGCAACTGGAAACTCATGGCTGCGGCGCTGTAGGCCAGGGTGTCGGTGCCATGCAGGATCAGCACGCTGTCGCAGCCCTGAACATCGACCGCATCGACCACCGCTTCACGCAACTGCTGCCAATACGTCGGGGTCATGTTGGCGCTGTCGATCAACGGCGACATTTCACGGAAGCGCCAATGCGGCACTACCAACTCAGGCTGGCTGTGCAGATAGTCGTGCATCCGCGCTTCGAAGCCGGATGCCGGGGCCAGGCCGTTGGCGCTGGCCTGCATGCCGATGGTCCCGCCGGTGTAGAGCACCATGACGTGCTGGGCGGCGGGGTAGGTCGAGGAATTCATGGGGATTCTCCGAAAGGAATAGTTCCTGTGGGAGCGAGCAAGTGTGCTCCCACAGTTTTTCGAACTTTAACTGACGGGCGCTGGGGACGCGCCTGTCATTTCACCTGTCAGCGTTGCGCTACAGGTACACCTTGCGGCTCAACTTCAGCCTTGCCGACAGCGGCAGGCGGGTTGGCCGGCCACGCTTGGCGGTCCAGGTCCAGGTCAGGGAACTTGGCAGAGTCGAACACCGGGGTCTTGATGCCAGCAGCGCGCTGGTCATCGTAGTCACGCAGGATGCGCATGCCGACCTTGAACAGCAGGAACAGCGCGATCAGGTTGACGAACGCGAGCATGGTCATGGTGATGTCGGCGAAGGCAAATACGGTGCCGAGGTTTTCGATGGCGCCCCAGAAAATCAGCACCAGTACCAGCGCGCGATAGCCCATCAGCGCCTTGCGGTTTTCACCGATCAAAAAGCGCAGGTTGCTCTCGCCCAGGTAGTAGTTGTAGAGGATCGAGGTGAACACGAACAACGCCAGGGCCACGGAGATGAACATCCGGCCCCAGTCACCGACCACGGCGGCCAGCGAGTTCTGGGTCAGGGCAATGCCGTCGCCTTCGAAGCCCGGGGTGTAGAAGCCGGAGAGCAGGATCAGCAGCGCGGTGCAGGTGCAGATCACGAAGGTATCGAGGAACACGCTGAATGCCTGGACCACACCTTGTGCCACCGGGTGCTCGACCGCCGCGACAGCAGCCACGTTCGGCGCACTGCCCAGGCCTGCTTCGTTGGCGAACACACCACGCTTCACGCCCATGACGATGGCACTGCCGATCAGGCCGCCGAAGGCCTGGTCCAGACCGAAGGCGCTCTTGACGATGGTCATCAACATGCCCGGTACGTGGTCGAACTGCAGCACGATCACGTAGAGGGTCACGCCGATGTACACCAGGGTTTTCACCGGCACCAACAGGTCGGCGACCTTGGCGATGCGCTTGATCCCGCCGATGAACACCAGGCCCAGCAGTACGGCCAGACCGATGCCGGTGTAAGTGGTGTCGAGGCCGAACGCGTTGTTCAGCGAGTGCGTCACGGCGTGGGCCTGCAGGCCGTTGAAGGCGAAGCCGAACGTCACCAGCAGCAGGAACGCCATCAGCATGCCCAACCAGCGTTTTTGCAAACCATGCTGGATGTAATAGGACGGGCCACCACGGAACTGGCCTTCGGAATCGCAGCGCTTGTAGAGCTGGCCGAGGGAGCATTCGAAGAAGCTGCTGGACATGCCGACCAGCGCGGTCACCCACATCCAGAACACGGCACCGGGGCCGCCGAGGGTCACGGCAATGCCGACCCCGGCGATGTTACCCGCACCGACGCGGCCGGCGAGGCTGAGCATCAGGGCCTGGAACGAACTGAGTTGCCCGGCGCTGCTTTTGAGGCTGTCGCGGAACACCGCGAACATGTGGAAGAAGTGACGCAATTGAACGAAACGCGAGCGGATCGTGAAGTAGCTACCGAGCCCGACAATGAGCACGATCAGTACTTTCCCTGAGAGGAAGTCGTTAATGACTTCGAGCATGGATTATTCCTCGCTGTTTTTTGTGTAGGCAACAATGCTGGCCGGACAGACACATCGAGTTACACCCCTTGGCGCACGGCACAACGGGCGGTTCGACGTTCGTCCCGGTTTCATATCGCGGGTTTGTTATTAGTTCGGGTTTCGCATGGGTTGTGGCCTCGCTACCGACGACCGCTCACGCGAAGAGGGGCGGCACTATACCGATGACAGTGCCGTCCGTCTGCACGGTTGTGGTGCATTCGGTGAAGCGAAGCCTTTGAAGCACCCGACGTTACCGGCGTCGGGCTTATGTGGAGATTGCTTTTCTGTGGGAGCGGGCTTGCTCGCGAAAGCGGTGTATCAGATATGGCTTTGTTGAATATGCCGTCGTCTTCGCGAGCAAGCCCGCTCCCACATTGGTCAGTCCCCAGACATAGGTTCTCAGGATCAAACAGTTAAAAAAAAGGGCCTGGAGAGTGATCTCCAAGCCCTCAAAAGGTGAGAGGTGTCTAGTCCCTCGACCTGGTGAGCGGTGCTACAGGTAACGCGTCGGGTTATGCCTTCAGAGGCACCAGACGCGGAGCAATCATGTTTTCCGGGCGCAGGATGTCGGCGAGCATGGCTTCGTCGAGCAGACCTTCTTCGCGCACCAGTTCCAGCACGCCACGACCGCTTTCAAGAGCGAGGCCGGCAATGCGGGTGGCATTTTTGTAGCCGATGTACGGGTTCAGCGCGGTAACCAGGCCGATCGAGTGCTCGACCAGTTCACGGCAGCGTGCTTCGTTGGCGGTGATGCCGACGATGCAGTGCTCGCGCAGCATGTCCATGGCGCGTTGCAGCAGGCGGATCGAGTCGAAGATCTTGAAGGCGATCAGCGGCTCCATCACGTTCAGTTGCAGTTGGCCGCCTTCGGCTGCCATGGTCAGCGCCAGATCGTTACCGATGACCTGGAAGGCCACCTGGTTAACGGCTTCCGGGATAACCGGGTTGACCTTGCCTGGCATGATCGAGCTGCCTGGTTGACGTGCCGGCAGGTTGATCTCGTTGATGCCGGTGCGTGGGCCACTGGACAGCAGGCGCAGGTCGTTGCAGATCTTCGACAGCTTGACCGCGGTGCGCTTGAGCATGCCGGAGAACAGCACGAAGGCGCCCATGTCGGAAGTGGCTTCGATCAGGTCGGCCGCCGGAACCAGCGGTTGACCACTGATCAGCGCCAGGCGCTGTACAGCCAGGGCCTGATAGCGCGGGTCGGCGTTGATGCCGGTACCGATCGCGGTGCCGCCCAGGTTCACTTCAGTCAGCAGTTCCGGGGCCAGCGTCTTCAGACGGGCCAGGTCTTCGCCCATGGTGGTGGCGAAAGCGCGGAATTCCTGACCCAAGGTCATCGGCACGGCGTCTTGCAACTGGGTACGACCCATCTTCAAGACGTGGTTGAATTCCTGGCCCTTGGCCGCAAACGCCTGAATCAGGCTGTCGAGGCTGGCCAGCAGGGCGTCGTGACCGAGCAACAGACCCAGACGGATTGCCGTCGGGTAGGCGTCGTTGGTCGACTGCGCCATGTTCACGTCGTCGTTCGGGTGCAGGTACTGGTACTCGCCTTTCTGGTGACCCATGGCCTCCAGCGCGATGTTGGCGATGACTTCGTTGGCATTCATGTTGGTCGAAGTGCCAGCGCCGCCTTGAATCATGTCCACCACGAACTCTTCGTGGAAGTCGCCGCGGATCAAACGTGCACAGGCTTCGCTGATGGCAGCGTGCTTGGCTTCGCTCAGGTGACCCAACTCACGGTTGGCGTCAGCGGCGGCCTGTTTAACCATGGCCAGGCCGACAACCAGTTTCGGGTAATGCGAAATCGGAACGCCCGAAAGGCGGAAGTTATTCACCGCTCGCAGGGTCTGGATACCGTAATACGCTTGAGCCGGAACTTCGAGGGCGCCAAGCAGGTCATTTTCTGTGCGGAATGATGCAGCGGAGGACATGATAGAAATCATCTCAATATGGACCCGGTCTGTGCCGGAACGCTGCGAATGCTAGGCCTGTGGAGAATTTTGGGCCAATGCTGTTAAACACTAGGCTATGCATATTCGGCATAATGCCCGTGTGACGCCGGCTTGACGGCGAGCGTGTGACCTAAATTGGTGCGTGTCCGGGAGGACGTGATGAATCTGGAAAGCAAATGGCTGGAGGACTTCAGTGCCCTGGCTGCCACCCGCAGTTTCTCCCAGGCGGCCGAGCGGCGCTTCGTGACGCAGCCGGCGTTCAGTCGGCGAATCCGCAGCCTGGAGGCGGCGCTCGGGCTGACCTTGGTCAACCGTTCGCGCACGCCGGTGGAGCTGACGGCGGCAGGGCAATTGTTTCTGGTCACCGCGCGCACCGTAGTCGAACAGCTCGGCGAAGTGCTGCGTCATCTGCATCACCTTGAAGGCGGGCAGGGCGAAGTGATGCAGGTCGCGGCTGCACACTCCCTGGCACTGGGTTTCTTTCCTCGCTGGATCGCGCAGTTGCGCAACGAAGGCCTGAACATCGCCACGCGGCTGGTGGCGACCAACGTCGGCGACGCCGTGCATGCTTTGCGTGAAGGCGGCTGCGATCTGATGCTGGCGTTCTACGACCCTGATGCCGCGATGCAGATGGACCCGGAAATCTTCCCCTCGCTGCACCTTGGCCACACCGAGATGCTGCCGGTCTGCGCCGCCGACGCCGACGGCAAACCCCTGTTCGATCTGGAAGGCGAAGGCAGCGTGCCGCTACTGGCGTACAGTGCCGGTGCGTTTCTCGGCCGTTCGGTGAACATGCTGCTGCGTCAACGGGCGCTACGCTTCACCACCATCTACGAAACCGCCATGGCCGACAGCCTGAAAAGCATGGCCCTGGAAGGCCTTGGCATCGCCTGGGTGCCGCAACTGAGCGTGCGTGCCGAGCTGGCGCGGGGTGAGTTGGTGGTCTGTGGCGGGCCGCAATGGCACGTGCCGCTGGAGATTCGCCTGTATCGCTGCGCTCTGGTGCGCAAGGCCAACGTGCGGTTGTTGTGGCGCAAGCTGGAAGGTGGCGCGGCCCAAGGCACAACCGGTTCTTGAAACCACCAAATGCTCCCACAGGGGATTTTGTTGTTTGGAGCAATCAGGATCGAGCTCAAGTTCCACGGTGTTTTGTGTTGAACGTTGGCTGACCTTCGAGTCAATAAAACCGGCGCTTTGGGCCATATGACAGATGGTCGCAACAGGGGCTGTTTATCTGCTTCATTGAGGTATACTGCGCGGCCTTCGGCCGGTTACGACCGGCCATAATTCGTACAATCAAGCCACGCATCCTGCGTGGCTTGTTGTTTTTTGACGCGCCTGCGGGCGCCCAGAGAGAAGAGGCACGACGATGAGTGCACTGGTTGGCGTGATCATGGGCTCCAAGTCCGATTGGTCCACCCTTAGCCACACCGCCGATATGCTGGAAAAGCTCGGCATCCCCTACGAGGTGAAAGTGGTTTCTGCCCACCGCACCCCGGACCTGCTGTTCCAGTACGCTGAAGAAGCCGAGGCGCGTGGCATCGAGGTGATCATCGCCGGTGCCGGTGGCGCAGCCCACTTGCCTGGCATGTGCGCGGCCAAGACCCACCTGCCGGTGCTCGGCGTACCAGTACAATCGGCAATGCTGTCGGGCGTTGATTCGCTGCTTTCCATTGTGCAGATGCCAGCGGGCGTTCCGGTCGCCACCCTGGCCATCGGCAAGGCGGGCGCGATCAACGCAGCGCTGCTGTCGGCGAGTATCCTTGGCGCCAAGCACCCGCAGTTCCACGAGGTGCTGAAAACCTTCCGTGCTGAGCAGACAGACAGCGTCCTGGACAATCCAGACCCACGCATCGCCTGAGGTTGTTGACGATGAAGATCGGTGTAATCGGTGGCGGCCAATTGGGTCGCATGTTGGCGCTGGCGGGCACTCCGCTGGGCATGAACTTCGCTTTCCTGGACCCGGCGCCGGATGCTTGCGCAGCCGCCTTGGGCGAACACCTGCGAGCCGATTACGGCGATCAGGATCACTTGCGTCAGCTGGCCGATGAAGTCGATCTGGTGACCTTCGAGTTCGAAAGCGTTCCGGCCGAGACCGTGGCCTTCCTGTCGCAATTCGTCCCGGTCTACCCGAGCGCCGAAGCCCTGCGCATCGCCCGCGATCGCTGGTTCGAGAAGAGCATGTTCAAGGACCTGGGGATTCCTACCCCGGCGTTCGCCGACATTCAGTCCCAGGCTGATCTGGACGCTGCCGTGGCCTCTATCGGTCTGCCGGCGGTGTTGAAGACCCGTACCCTGGGTTATGACGGCAAGGGTCAGAAAGTCCTGCGCACGCCAGAAGATGTGGTTGGCACCTTTGCCGAGCTGGGCAGCGTGGCCTGCCTGCTGGAAGGTTTCGTGCCGTTCACCGGTGAAGTCTCGCTGATCGCCGTGCGTGCCCGCGACGGTGAAACCCGCTTCTATCCGCTGGTACACAACACCCACGAAAGCGGCATTCTCAAGCTGTCCGTGGCCAGCACCGATCACCCGTTGCAAGCCTTGGCCGAAGACTACTCCGGCCGTGTGCTCAAGCAGCTGGATTACGTCGGCGTGATGGCGTTCGAGTTCTTTGAAGTCGACGGTGGCCTCAAGGCCAACGAAATCGCCCCGCGCGTGCACAACTCCGGCCACTGGACCACCGAAGGCGCAGAGTGCAGCCAGTTCGAAAACCACCTGCGGGCCGTTGCCGGTCTGCCGTTGGGTTCGACCGCCAAGGTTGGGGAGAGCGCGATGCTCAACTTCATCGGCAAGGTGCCAGAGACCGAGAAGGTCGTGGCCATCGCCGATTGCCATCTGCATCACTATGGCAAGGCCTTCAAGGTCGGCCGCAAGGTCGGTCACGCCAACCTGCGTTGCGCAGATCGCGAAACGCTGACCGCGCAGATCCTCAAGGTCGAAGCGCTGATCGCCGAATAGTTTCATGTGGCAGCGGCGGAACCATTCAGGGGCCGCCGTTCTCTCATGGCAGGATGCCAAAGTCTGACTAGGCTTTCGCATATCTACCAAATCAGAGGGAAATGCCATGGGAATCATCGGAACCATCTTTATCGGCTTGATCGTCGGCCTGCTGGCGCGGTTTCTGAAACCGGGCGATGACAGCATGGGCTGGATCATGACCATCCTGCTCGGTATCGGCGGTTCGCTGGCGGCCACTTACGGCGGCCAGGCTCTGGGCATTTATCAGGCTGGCCAGGGTGCAGGCTTCATCGGTGCGCTGGTGGGCGCTGTTGTGTTGCTGGTGATCTACGGCCTGGTCAAAAAGAACTGAACCAAGCGACAAAGTCCTCTCGGCCGCACAAGCCGGGAGGGCTAGAATGCTCGGCGTTTCCTGATCCTTCCTATACCGAGCACCTTCATGCGCCGTCTTCTGCTGACTCTGATTTTATTGGGAACGGGCTTTGCCCATGCTGGCGAACTGCCGGAAACCGACTGGCTCGAACTGATGCCCAAGTCGGACCAGAAGGCCCTCGAGGCCATGCCCGAAATCGACCACAACTCCCCTGAAGCCAACGGCACTTTCACCGACAAGGGTGGGATGAAGCAGGCCAAGGGCTTGCCGGCGGTGATGTACTCGACCAAGACCGTTGCGTCGATGAACGACAAGAACATCCGCATTGGCGGTTACCCTGTGCCGCTGGAGTCCGACGCCAAGGGCCGCAGTACGCTGTTCTTCCTGGTGCCGTACCCGGGCGCGTGCATCCACGTGCCACCGCCGCCGCCCAACCAGCTGGTGCTGGTGCGCTATCCAAAGGGCCTGAAGCTGAACGATATCTACACGCCGCTGTGGGTCACCGGCACGCTGAAAGTCGAGAAGGTCAGCAATGACCTGGCTGATGCGGCGTATGCGCTGGATGCGCAGAAGGTACGGGTGGTGGAAGAGTCGGATCTGTAACGCGCCGCCAGAAGGCCTGGCACAAAAAACTGTGGGAGCAGCCGGTCGACGCTCCCACATTGGTTTTGTGGTGTTGCTTAGAGCGGCTTGCTACCGACGCTCACGCCCAGGGTATGGCTGGCACCTGGTTTCAGGTTCACCACATCGCCCATCACGTTCGCCGTCTCGATGCACAGCATGCGCTGCCAGCCTTCGTCGGCCATGTCGCTGAACGCAGCGGCGCGGTCGATCCACGGATTCCAGATCACCGCTGTACGCGATCCGCTGCTGGTCAGTTCGATGCGTCGCTCCCAGGCCGGATCGACGATGCTCAGCAGTGGCGGGGCGTTGAGATAGATGCGGTCAGTTTCGCCGGTAAAGCGCAAATCACCGGACTGTTGCCTGGTTTTCCAGTCTTCCAGGGTTTCGATGTAGTTGAGGCCATCCACACCTTCGACATGCACCTCGCGCACATCGCTGACGGCAAAGTAACTGTGCAGCGCCTGGCTGATGCTGACGGTTTCAGCGCCCCGGTTGTGGCTGGTCAGCTGGATGTGCAATTGCTCGTCGAGGCGAATGCTCAGCGTCAAATCCACCTGGTGCGGCCAGCCGGGAAAGCCACCGTCGGGGTAGGGCAGGAGGAATTCGACCTTCAGGCTTTCGCCTTCGGCTTCGATGCCGCCCAGTTCCCAATCCATCGCTCGCACGAAGCCGTGAGCCGACGGTGCTTCATTGCTGGTGCGCATCGCCTGAACGCTTTGCGGGTTGCGCGCAAAGTTGCCGAACCACGGCCAGCACACCGGCACGCCGGCACGGATGCTCTTGCCGGTCTTGAACACGGCCTCGTCGTTGAGCCAGATCAGCGGCGGCTGGCCGGCCAGTTGATAGCTGAGGATGTGCGCGCCTTGCTGGGCCACCAGTAATTCGGCCTGACCGTGGCGGATGCGCCAGCAGTTCAGTTCATCCAGTTTTACGGCTTCAACATTGGGCGTGCTCATGGGACAGCTCTCGATCAGTAACGTGGACGACTATCGACCGCAAAACGGCTACCAGGTTTAGAAACTCTTTCAGCGAGCCCGAGGCGGAACCGAGCGGGTGCGACCGCTGCCGTCGATGGCAACGAACACAAACACCGCTTCGGTCACTTTACGCCACTCGCTGGACAGTGGATCGTCGCTCCAGACCTCGACCATCATCTTGATCGAGCTGCGACCGATTTCCAGGGCCTGGGTATAAAAGGAGAGCTGAGCGCCCACCGCTACCGGAACCAGAAATGCCATGCGGTCGATCGCAACGGTTGCAACGCGCCCGCCAGCGACCTTGCTGGCCATCGCGGTGCCTGCCAAATCCATCTGCGCCACCAGCCAGCCGCCGAAAATATCGCCAAAGCCGTTGGTTTCGCGAGGAAGCGCGGTGATTTGCAGGGCCAGGTCGCCTTGCGGGATCGGATCTTCTTGTTCGAGCTCTATCATTCCGGGGGTGCCTCTGACCCGTGACTCTTCGTTGGTATTGCTGGTGGTAGCCGTCTTCGGGAAAAACGATTCAGCACCGAACATACTACGTTCGTCACGTTTTCCATAAGGCGCCTAAAGGGAAACTCTGCGAAATCGCCTATGAACCTGACAGGCGTTTTCGCACAGCAACCCCTCAAAAACCGGAGCAGGCTTTGAGTATATCGGTCGGTAGACTCCGCGACGACCGTCCGGTTCTCATTTTGACCGTCAAAAACGCACCTCTATGTGCTTTTTCGAACAATTTGCTATCGTGCCGGACCTGCCCAAACCTCAGCCAGCGTTGTTGAAGTTGCAGATCCGACTATAAGAGAAGCCCTTGCCATGACCACAGCGCCCTCGAGCATCGCGCAGCCAGACCAACCCGCACGTCCGCTGACCCGCAACGACTACAAGACTCTATCGCTGTCTGCCCTGGGCGGCGCGCTGGAGTTCTACGATTTCATCATCTTCGTGTTCTTCGCCACGGTGGTGGGCAAGCTGTTCTTCCCGGCGGACATGCCTGAGTGGCTACGCCTGATGCAGACCTTCGGCATCTTCGCCGCCGGCTACCTGGCGCGGCCGCTGGGCGGCATCGTGATGGCGCACTTCGGCGACCTGCTGGGCCGCAAGAAAATGTTCACCCTGAGCATTTTCATGATGGCGGTGCCGACCTTGATCATGGGGTTGCTGCCGACCTATGCGCAGATCGGCATGTGGGCGCCGATCCTGCTGCTGTTGATGCGGGTGATCCAGGGCGCGGCCATTGGCGGTGAAGTGCCGGGGGCGTGGGTCTTCGTTTCCGAGCACGTTCCGCAGCGGCATGTCGGCTATGCCTGCGGCACCCTGACCAGCGGCCTGACGGCGGGCATCCTGCTCGGCTCGCTGGTCGCCACGGCGATCAACAGCCTCTATACCCCGGTGGAAGTAGCGGATTACGCCTGGCGGATCCCGTTCCTGCTGGGGGGTGTGTTTGGCCTGTTTTCGGTGTACTTGCGTCGCTGGTTGCACGAAACCCCGGTGTTCGCCGAGCTGCAACAGCGCAAGGCCCTGGCCGAAGAAGTGCCGCTGCGGGCGGTGCTGCGTGACCATCGTGGTGCGATTGCCATTTCGATGCTGCTGACCTGGTTGCTGTCGGCCGCCATCGTGGTGTTGATCCTGATGACCCCGACTGTGTTGCAGACGGTCTATCACTTCTCGCCAACCACGTCCCTGCAGGCGAACAGCGTGGCGATCGTATTCCTGAGCTTTGGTTGCATTATTGCCGGCGCACTGGCCGATCGCTTCGGTGCGGGACGAATCTTCGTGATCGGCTGTACCGCGTTGCTGGCCAGTTCCTGGACCTTCTACCACAGCCTGGCCGATCATCCCGACTGGCTGTTCCCGATGTATGCCGTGACCGGTCTGCTGGTCGGCACCATCGGCGCGGTGCCGTATGTGATGGTCAAGGCGTTCCCGCCGGTGGTGCGTTTCAGCGGCCTGTCGTTTTCCTACAACGTCGCCTACGCGATTTTCGGCGGTCTGACGCCGATGATCGTCAGCCTGTTGCTCAAGGAGAGTGCGATGGGGCCTGCGTATTATGTGGCGGTGCTGTGCGGGGTGGGGATTCTGGTAGGTGCATATCTCTGGAAGAAGGGCCGCTGACGGCGAACGATCACAGCACTCCTCACATCTATAGTTACAACTGAAAGGCCAGCCTTCTTAGCGGAGTGCTGGCCTTTCATCCAATTGTCATATTTCAGCCATAGAGTGTTCACACGGCCTGCTGATACTTGGCCCCGAATAACACACCCTATCTGCTAGGAGTAAGGCATGAAACTGAAGCGTTTGATGGCGGCAATGACTTTTGTCGCTGCTGGCGTTGCGACTGCCAACGCGGTTGCCGCTGTTGACCCTGCTATCCCGAGCTACACCAAGACCACTGGTGTGTCGGGCAACCTGTCCAGCGTTGGTTCCGATACCCTGGCCAACCTCATGACCCTCTGGGCCGAGAACTACAAGAAAGAATACCCGAACGTTAACATCCAGATTCAGGCCGCCGGCTCCGCCACTGCGCCACCTGCGCTGACTGAAGGCACCTCCAACCTGGGCCCGATGAGCCGCAAGATGAAGGACACCGAACTGGCTGCCTTCGAGCAGAAGTACGGCTACAAGCCAACCGCTATCCCGGTTGCAGTGGACGCCCTGGCTGTATTCGTACACAAGGACAACCCGATCCAGCACCTGACCATGGAACAGGTCGACGCGATTTTCTCGTCCACGCGTCTGTGCGGCGCCAAGACCGAAGTCAAAACCTGGGGTGACCTGGGCGTGACCGGCGACCTGGCCAACAAGCCGGTTCAACTGTTCGGTCGTAACTCGGTATCCGGCACCTACGGCTACTTCAAGGAAGAAGCCCTGTGCAAAGGCGACTACAAGCCTAACGTGAACGAGCAGCCAGGTTCGGCTTCGGTCGTGCAGTCGATCAGCTCCTCGCTGAACGGCATCGGTTACTCGGGCATCGGCTACAAGACCGCTAGCGTGAAAACCGTTGCTCTGTCGAAGAAAGGCAGCACCGAGTTCATCGAAGACACCGAAGAAAACGCCCTGAACGGCAAGTACCCGCTGTCCCGCTTCCTGTACGTGTACGTCAACAAAGCCCCGAACAAGCCTCTGGCCCCGCTGGAAGCCGAGTTCGTGAAACTGGTTCTGTCGAAACAGGGTCAGGAAGTTGTAGTGAAAGACGGTTACATCCCACTGCCGGCCAAAGTAGCTGCCAAAGCTCTGGCTGACCTGGGTCTGGCGGAAGGCGGCGCTGAAGTCGCAAAAAAGTAACAAATTGAGTCCGAGGTGAACCCCCTCGGACTCACATGGGGGTGGCAGGAGCCGCCCCCATACACATCTAATTCTCTATCCGCTGCTGGTTACCGCCAGCGGCGGATTTGTTGCGTCACCGCACTGTCATCTTTCTGTCATACAGGATCGCTAGGGTGTGCGAATGAATGATCTGGCCAATTCCAACATGACTACTAATCCCCCCAAGCGAATTGATTTCAATACGCCTGAGCTACAACGCAAGCGCCGCATTCGCGCGCTCAAAGATCGTCTGACCCGCTGGTACGTCCTCGTTGGCGGCCTCGCTGTTCTGGGTGCGATCACCTTGATCTTCTTCTTCCTTGCCTACGTCGTCGCGCCCCTGTTCCAGGGTGCCAGCCTGACGTCCAAGGACGCCATCACGCCAGCCTGGATGCAAGACGCCGGCAAGCCGCTGATGATCTCCCTGGAAGAACAGAACCAGGTTGCGATGCGGGTTTCCGACAAGGGCCAGGCATTGTTCTTCGACATCGACAGTGGCGCTGAATTGAAGCGCGTCGATCTGTCGATCCCGGCCGGCACCACCGTGACCTCCATCGGTGAAGACCAGCCAGGTCACCCGCTGGTGGCGGTGGGTCTGTCCAACGGCCAGGTCCTGGTGTTCCGTCACACCTATAAAGTCAGCTACCCGGAAGGCAAGAAGACCATCACCCCGGCCGTCGAGTACCCGTATGGCGAAGCGCCAATCGCGGTGAACGAAGCCGGCGGTGCGCTGGAGCACGTCAGCCTCAACGCCAACGATTCGACCCTGATGCTGGTCGGCTCCACCGGTTCGCAACTCAATGTTCTGTCGCTGACCAGCGAAGAGAACATGATGACCGGCGAAGTCACCAACGAGCAGAAGCGCATCGAACTGCCGCAAATGACCGAGCCGGTGAAGAATATTTTCGTCGACCCGCGTCAGCAGTGGCTTTACGTGGTCAACGGGCGTGCCCAGGCCGACGTGTTCAGCCTGCGCGACAAGAGCCTCAACGGTCGATACAAACTGGTGGAAAACGGCGAAACCGAAGTCACCGCCAGCACCCAGCTGGTGGGCGGCATCTCGCTGATCATCGGTGACTCCAAGGGTGGTCTGGCCCAGTGGTTCATGGCGCGCGACCCCGATGGCGAGCAACGCCTGAAGCAGATTCGCACCTTCCAGATGGGCAACACGCCTATCGTTGAAATCACTGCCGAAGAACGCCGCAAGGGCTTCGTTGCCCTCGACGCGTCCGGCAAGCTTGGCGTGTTCCACAGCACCGCCCACCGCACCTTGCTGGTGGAGCCGGTCGCTGAAGGCCAGGGTGTTTTCGGTCTGTCACCTCGTGCCAACCGCCTGATCGTGGAAGCTGGCGGCAAGTTGCACCCGCTGGTGCTCGACAACCCGCACCCGGAAGTCTCGTGGAGCGCGCTGTGGAGCAAGGTCTGGTACGAGAACTACGACGAGCCTAAATACGTCTGGCAATCGACCGCCGCCAACACCGACTTCGAACCCAAGCTAAGCCTGTCGCCGCTGACCTTCGGTACCCTGAAAGCCGCGTTCTACGCCATGCTGCTGGCCGCTCCTCTGGCCGTTGCCGCGGCGATCTACACCGCGTACTTCATGGCTCCGGGCATGCGCCGCAAGGTCAAGCCAGTGATCGAGCTGATGGAAGCGATGCCGACGGTGATCCTCGGTTTCTTCGCCGGTCTGTTCCTCGCGCCTTATGTCGAAGGGCACTTGCCGGGCATCTTCAGCCTGCTGATGTTGCTGCCGATCGGCATCCTGGTCGCCGGTTTCACCTTCAGCCGCCTGCCTGAGTCGATCCGCCTGAAAGTCCCGGATGGCTGGGAAAGTGCGCTGCTGATTCCGGTGATCCTGTTTGTGGGCTGGCTGTCGCTGTACATGAGCCCGTTCATGGAGAACTGGTTCTTCGGTGGCGACATGCGCATGTGGATCTCCCACGACCTGGGCATCACCTACGACCAGCGCAACGCCCTGGTGGTCGGCCTGGCCATGGGCTTCGCGGTCATCCCGAACATCTACTCGATCGCCGAAGACGCCGTGTTCAGCGTGCCTCGCGGCCTGACCCTGGGCTCCCTGGCCCTCGGTGCCACGCCGTGGCAGACCATGACCCGCGTGGTGATCCTCACCGCGAGCCCGGGCATCTTCTCGGCGCTGATGATCGGCATGGGCCGTGCGGTCGGTGAAACCATGATCGTGTTGATGGCCACCGGTAACACCCCGGTCATGGAAATGAACCTGTTCGAAGGCCTGCGCACCCTGGCAGCCAACGTTGCAGTGGAAATGCCCGAATCGGAAGTCGGCGGCAGCCACTACCGCGTGCTGTTCCTCTCGGCGCTGGTGCTGCTGTTGTTCACCTTCGTCATGAACACCCTCGCGGAACTGATTCGTCAGCGTCTGCGCAAGAAATACTCGTCGCTTTAAGCAAAGGTAGAAGTCTGTGAAACAGAACTCCCTGAAAGGATGGTTCAAGAGCGGCGCCCCCGGCGTCTGGATCAGCGGTGGCGCGGTGTCCATCGCGGTCATCATGACCATTGGCCTGCTGGCAGTGATTGCCGTGCGTGGCCTGGGTCACTTCTGGCCGGCTGACCTGGTGCATGCCAGTTACGACGTACCGGGCCAGGCCAATCACCTGGTGATCGGCGAAATCGTACAGAAGGAAGAAGTGCCACGTGCCCGCCTGAAGAGCGCCGGACTGCCGGTGCCTGACGAAGGCCCGGAGTTCATGACCCGCGAGCTGATCAAGGTCGGCAACCGTGACCTGAACGGCAACGACTTCACCTGGATCGTCGGCGAGTGGCTGACCAAGCAGACGACGCCGCCGGAGCTGATGGCCATTGAGCGTCGCGAGTGGGGCAACTTCTACGGTTACCTGGTCAACGTCAAACAGGATGGCAAGGTTGTCGCTGAAGGCGAAGCCGCATGGCCTGAGTTGCAGGCCCGTGTCGACCGCGTCAACAAGCTGGCTGCACAGCTCAAGAACCTGGAAAAAACCGACATCGGCGCGATCAACGCCGGTCTCGAGCGCATCCGTCTGCACGGTCGCAAATTGGAGCTGGATGGCAAGCTCGACGCCACCGCACAAGCGGACATGGAATCCGAGCGCGCCGAACTCAATGCTCGCTATCAGGATGTTGAAGCGCGCCTGAGCGATCTGCATGCGCAGTTCAACCGCGACAGCCTGACCGCCCGCGATGCGAACGGTAAGGAAATCGAAATCGGCATCGGCAAAGTGGTTCACGCCTATCAGCCGAACGCCATGAGCACGACCACCAAGATCGGTTTCTACTTCAGCAAGGTCTGGGAGTTCCTGAGCGACGACCCGCGTGAAGCGAACACCGAGGGCGGGATCTTCCCGGCCATCTTCGGCACCGTGATGATGACCCTGATCATGGCGATGATCGTGACCCCGTTCGGCGTGCTGGCGGCGGTGTACCTGCGTGAATACGCCAAGCAGAACGCGTTGACCCGGGTGATCCGCATCGCGGTGAACAACCTGGCGGGCGTTCCGGCGATCGTTTACGGCGTGTTCGGCCTGGGCTTCTTCGTCTACGTGCTGGGTGGCTCGCTCGACCGTCTGTTCTTCCCGGAAGCACTGCCGGCACCGACCTTCGGCACACCGGGTCTGCTCTGGGCTTCTCTGACCCTGGCACTGCTGGCGGTGCCGGTGGTGATCGTGGCCACCGAAGAAGGCCTGGCGCGGATCCCTCGCACCGTGCGTGAAGGCTCGTTGGCCCTAGGCGCGACCAAGGCTGAAACCTTGTGGAAGATCGTGTTGCCGATGGCCAGCCCGGCGATGATGACCGGCATGATCCTCGCGGTGGCTCGCGCCGCGGGTGAAGTGGCGCCGCTGATGTTGGTGGGCGTGGTGAAACTGGCGCCGTCGCTGCCGGTGGACGGTAACTACCCGTACCTGCACCTGGACCAGAAGATCATGCACCTGGGCTTCCACATCTATGACGTCGGCTTCCAGAGCCCGAACGTCGAAGCCGCGCGACCGCTGGTGTACGCCACGGCGTTGCTGCTGGTGCTGGTGATCGCGACATTGAACCTGTCGGCGGTGTACATCCGTAACCACCTGCGCGAGAAGTACAAGGCGCTGGATAGCTGATAACCCTGTAGGAGCCAGCCTGCTCGCGAAGAAGGTACATCCGACACATTTTCTGTGTCTGAACGACCATCGCGAGCAGGATCGCTCCTACAGAAAGAATTGTGTAACCGCAGGCCTTGGCCAGCGGAAAACGAACCGAATTTGTTAGCACAGGGAGCCTCCCATGCAGCACGAAGCACATACCCACGGCATCAACATGTCGGCCCTGGGTCGCGACAAGCAGAGCCTGAACCTCGAGCAGGAAACCGTAGCCATCGAAGTGCCGGGCCTGAGCCTGTTCTACGGCGAAAAACAAGCGCTGTACGACGTCAGCATGAACATCCCGAAACAGCGCGTGACCGCCTTCATCGGCCCGTCCGGCTGCGGCAAGTCCACGCTGCTGCGTACCTTCAACCGCATGAACGACCTGGTTGACGGCTGCCGCGTTGAAGGCGAGATCAACCTGTACGGCAACAACATCTACCGCAAGGGCGAAGACGTGGCCGAGCTGCGTCGTCGCGTCGGCATGGTGTTCCAGAAGCCCAACCCGTTCCCGAAAACCATCTACGAAAACGTGGTTTACGGCCTGCGCATCCAGGGCATCAACAAGAAGCGCGTGCTCGACGAAGCCGTCGAGTGGGCGTTGAAAGGCGCGGCACTGTGGGATGAGGTCAAGGACCGTCTGCACGAGTCGGCACTGGGCCTGTCCGGTGGTCAGCAGCAGCGTCTGGTGATCGCCCGCACCATCGCCGTCGAGCCGGAAGTGCTGTTGCTCGACGAACCGTGCTCGGCACTCGACCCGATTTCCACGCTGAAAGTCGAAGAGCTGATCTACGAACTGAAATCCAAGTTCACCATCGTGATCGTGACCCACAACATGCAACAGGCGGCGCGGGTGTCTGACTACACCGCGTTCATGTACATGGGCAAGCTGGTCGAGTTTGGCGACACCGATACCCTGTTCACCAACCCGGCGAAGAAGCAGACCGAAGACTACATCACCGGTCGCTACGGCTAGCAGCAGCCACGAGCCGCAAGTTTCAAGCGGCAAGTCAGAGCGGTTCGGGTACGACACACATCAGCTTGCAGCTTGTAGCTTGCAGCTCACAGCTTTTGCGGAGCAGACAACATGATTTCTAAGGAAGGCCTTACACACCACATCTCCCAGCAGTTCAACGCCGAACTGGAGGAAGTGCGCAGCCACCTCCTGGCCATGGGCGGGCTGGTCGAGAAGCAGGTCAACGACGCGGTCACCGCGCTGATCGAGGCCGACTCCGGCCTGGCCCAGCAGGTGCGCGAGATCGACGACCAGATCAACCAGATGGAACGCAACATCGACGAAGAATGCTTGCGCATTCTGGCCCGTCGTCAGCCGGCAGCGTCCGACCTGCGCCTGATCATCAGCATTTCCAAGTCGGTGATCGACCTGGAGCGCATCGGTGACGAAGCGACCAAGATCGCCCGTCGCGCCATCCAGTTGTGCGAAGAAGGCGAAGCGCCGCGTGGTTACGTGGAAGTGCGCCACATCGGTGACCAGGTGCGCAACATGGTCCGTGACGCACTGGACGCCTTTGCCCGTTTCGACGCCGAACTGGCCTTGTCGGTGGCGCAGTACGACAAGATCATCGACCGCGAATACAAGACCGCCCTGCGTGAACTGGCCACCTACATGATGGAAGATCCGCGTTCCATTTCGCGGGTTCTGAGCATTATCTGGGTGCTGCGTTCACTGGAGCGTATCGGTGACCACGCGCGCAATATCTCGGAGTTGGTGATTTACCTGGTACGCGGCACCGACGTGCGGCACCTCGGGCTCAAGCGCATGAAGGAAGAAGTTGAAGGAACCAGTGGCGAAAGCGCTAATGTTCCGGGCAAAACTGACGATAAGTAAGGTTGCCCAAGTAAAGCGCCCGGCCTTTTGGCCGGGCGTTTTTGTTTGTGGCTTACAAATTCGAAAAGCAGCACCCGCGAACGAAAAGTCCGGCGTGACTGAAGGTTTTTGGCAATGTGCCATCAGCAAGGCGGTATGCTGGCCGGGATTTTTTAAAGGGGGTTTTGGATGAGTAAGGTCAGTGTATTGGTCGTGGACGATGCGTCGTTCATTCGTGACCTGGTGAAAAAGTGCCTGCGCAATTATTTCCCGGGCATGCGGATCGAAGACGCGATCAACGGCAGAAAGGCTCAGGCCATGCTGGCCAAGGAAGCCTTCGACCTGGTCCTGTGCGACTGGGAAATGCCGGAAATGTCCGGTCTGGAATTGCTGACCTGGTGCCGCGAACAGGACAACCTCAAATCCATGCCCTTCGTGATGGTGACCAGCCGTGGCGACAAGGAGAACGTTGTCCAAGCGATCCAGGCCGGAGTTTCCGGTTACGTCAGCAAGCCGTTCACCAACGAGCAACTGATCACCAAGGTCAAGCAGGCGCTGCACAAGGTCGGCAAACTCGATGCCTTGATCAACGTTGCCGCGACCAAGACCAGTCCTGCATTCGCTAACGACTCCCTCGCTGCGTTGACCGGTGGCAAGGCCCCCGTCGCCATGCCAACGACCGCACCCGCATCCGCACCGTCCAAAGGCTTGCTCAGCAGCCCGCCGGTCAAGGCGCCTGCGGCCTCTTCGGCGCCCTCCAGTGGCCGTGGCCAGGGTCAATTGCGATTGCCCAACGGCATCACGCAATGCGTGATCAAGGCCTTGAGCCTCAAGGAAGCCCTGTTGGTGGTCAAGCGCACCGAGGCCCTGCCGCAGATCCTCGACAGCGCCGTGCTGGACCTGGAGCAGGGCGACAACGCCGAAATCGCCCGCCTCAACGGTTACCTGCACGCCGTCGTGGCCCACGAACCGAAGCCCGACAGCGACTGGCTGCAACTGACCTTTCGTTTTGTCGACCAGGATGCGCAGAAGCTCGATTACATCTCGCGCCTGATTGCGCGTGGTACTGCGCAGAAGCACTTCATTCCTGGCGCTTGATTTAGCGTCGCCTGCAAGTCCGCTTACGCGAGCAGGCTCGCTCCCACATTTGGAATGCGTTCTCATGAGGGAGCGAGCCTGCTCGCGAAGGGGCTATCACGGCTACCGCACATCTGTTGAACACCTTTTCTGAAACATCTGCCGACTACCCGGGTCCATTGCAGCTGCTAGGCTCCATCCCAGATCTCACTCGACAGAATCTTTGCTCATGTTCACGCGCCTGCTGCTTTTATGTGGCCTGTTCATGGTCGCCAAC
Organism: Pseudomonas grandcourensis; assembly: GCF_039909015.1. Classification (NCBI taxonomy): domain Bacteria; kingdom Pseudomonadati; phylum Pseudomonadota; class Gammaproteobacteria; order Pseudomonadales; family Pseudomonadaceae; genus Pseudomonas; species Pseudomonas grandcourensis. Next base: position 6,657,788 of record NZ_CP150919.1, on the reverse strand, counting down.
TCGGCCATGGCCATGACCATCTACAAATCCAAAGATGTCTATGGCGTGGTGTCCTACAGCGACCGCCCCAGCAAAGGCGCCCATGTGTTCGTTTTTCGCGATGGCATGGTCGAGCACCTTGAGCGTCAGGTGCGCCTCATCATCATGAAGAAGAACGGCGTGCACAGCGTGTACGTGCGCAATGACCTGTATGCGCCGGTAGAAGTCGAATTGAGTTTTGCCGGGGTGAAGAACGCCAACGGTGTGCCGGGCGGGACGATTCGGTGCGTGATACCGCTACGCAGCAGCGTTCGCCTGGCGCAGTTCACGGCGACTAAAGGTGGGAAGCCGATAGCGTACGTCCCGAAGTTCAATTACTCCCTGGGCGACCCCTCAGGGCCCACGGTGGGCTATCGGTACCCGTTGCCCTGGCGTGGCGGACCGTTCCGGATAAGCCAGGGCGCCAATGGCCCCTACAGCCACTTCGGGCCCAAGAGCCGTTACGCCATAGACATCGCGATGCCTGAGGGCACGCCGATCATTGCCGCGCGAGGCGGGGTGGTGGTGAAAACCGAGAACAGACAGAGCGGGCGCGGCACCGATGCATCCGGCAATTTCGTGCGGGTGCTGCACGATGACGGGACCATGGGTGTTTACCTGCACCTGAAGAAAGGCTCGGTCTGCGTTCGGGAAGGTCAGCGGGTAACGGTCGGTAGCGCGCTGGCGTTGTCCGGCAACACCGGCAACAGCACCGGGCCGCATTTGCACTTCGTGGTGCAGCGCAATACGGGGCTGGGGCTGGTATCGATTCCGTATCAGTTCAACCAGCCGGTCAGCGCGCTGCCCAACTTTGCGTTGGGCAAGCAGTGAAGGCGACGGCGATCAATTGTGGCGAGGGGGCTTGCCCCCGTTGGGCTGCGACGCAGCCCTGAATCCAGTGACCACGTTTTTGCTGAAATACCGCGATCAATGGTCTTGGGACGGCTTCGCCGTCCAACGGGGGCAAGCCCCCTCGCCACAAAAGGTCCTTCAGCCGCAGATCAGTCCAGCATCAACACCTTGGCCAGAACGATCTTCGGCCCCTTCATCTTCTTGATGATGATCCGCAGTCCTTCGACTTCCAGCACTTCTTCCTCTTCCGGAACTCGCTTCAGGCTTTCATAGACCAGCCCGGCAAGGGTTTCGGCTTCGACGTGGTCGAGGTCGATGCCCAGCAGTCGTTCAACCTTGAACAGCGGCGTATCGCCCCGCACCAGCAGCTTGCCCGGCTGATACGCGAGGATCCCGCGTTCGGCCTTGCGGTGTTCGTCCTGGATGTCGCCTACCAGTACTTCCAGCACGTCTTCCATGGTCAGGTAGCCGATGATGTTGCCGTCGGCCTCTTCGACCACGGCGAAGTGCGAGCCGCCCTTGCGGAACTGCTCCAGCAACTGCGACAGCGGCATGTGCCGCGATACGCGCTCCAGTGGGCGGGTCAGTTCGGCCAGGTTGAACGACTCGGGAATGTGGTCCAGCGCTGCCAGTTCCAGCAGCAGATCCTTGATGTGCAGCAGGCCGACGAACTCTTGGCGTTCGCTGTCGTACACCGGGTAACGGCTGAACTTGTGGCGACGGAACATCGCCAGGATCTGCTTGAGCGGCGCGTTGAACTCCAGGGTCACCAGGTCTTCGCGGGAGTTGGCCCAGTCGACCACTTCCAGTTCGCCCATTTCCACCGCCGAGGCCAGCACGCGCATGCCTTGGTCGCTCGGGTCCTGGCCACGGCTGGAGTGCAGGATCAGTTTCAGTTCTTCACGGCTGTAATGGTGTTCGTGATGTGGGCCGGGCTCACCTTGGCCTGCAATGCGCAGGATGGTGTTGGCGCTGGCGTTGAGCAGGTAGATGGCCGGGTACATGGCCCAGTAGAACAGGTACAGCGGCACGGCGGTCCACAGCGAAAGCAACTCGGGTTTGCGGATCGCCCAGGATTTGGGGGCCAGTTCGCCGACCACGATGTGCAGGTACGAAATGATGAAGAAGGCGGTGAAGAACGAGATGCCCTTGACCACTTCGGCCGACTCGACGCCGACCGCGCTCAACAGCGGCTCAAGAATGTGGGCAAACGCGGGTTCACCGACCCAACCCAGGCCCAGGGAGGCGAGGGTGATACCCAATTGGCAGGCCGACAGGTAAGCATCGAGCTGACTGTGCACGGTGCGCAGGATGTGCCCGCGCCAGCCGTTTTTGTCAGCGATGGCCTCGACCCGGGTCGAGCGCAGCTTGACCATGGCAAATTCCGCCGCAACGAAAAATCCGTTGAGCAAAACCAGGATCAGAGCAAAAAGAATCATGCCGAAGTCGGCGAAAATGGTAGCGAGGGTCAAACCAGGGGAAGGGTCCATGATGGAGTTTTGCGGGTTCCGTATATTCGAGAGGGAAGTAAAAAACCGCGCCTGAAAGGCAGGCGCAAGTCAGCCAATGTAGCGGCTGACCGGCCAGTTGCCTAGTGGTGCGTGCTGACCGGTATCAGTCGGCGGTGCTGATAACCCGGGATTTGGTGACCTGGGCCGGGGCAAAGTGGCAGGTGAAGGTGCTGCCGTGGCCCGGTACGCTGCTGATTTCCATTCGTGCCCGATGTCGTAACAAGACGTGTTTGACGATCGCCAGCCCCAAGCCGGTGCCCCCGGTGTTGGAGTTGCGGCTGGAGTCGACGCGGTAGAAGCGTTCGGTCAGGCGCGGCAGGTGTTTGTTATCGATGCCGATTCCGGAATCCTGCACGCTCAGGTGCGCCCCTTGGTCATCGCCCCACCAGCGAATACGGATGTTGCCTTCGGCCGGGGTGTATTTCACCGCGTTGAACACCAGGTTGGAAAACGCGCTGCGCAACTCCGCCTCGCTGCCCTTGAGCAGAATCGTCGGGTCGGCTTCCAGGGTGATTTTCTGGTTTTTCTGGCCGGACAACTGCTGCGCGTCGCTCTTGATCGATTGCAGCAAGCCGTCGATCGGCACCGGCTGGTTGTCCGACGGATAATCGGTGGCTTCCAGCTTGGCCAGCAACAACAGGTCGTTGAGCAGGGTTTGCATGCGTCCGCCTTGTTGCTGCATCTGCTGCAAGGCACGGCTCCAGCGCGGGTTCACCTCGTCGACGTTGTCGAGCAAGGTTTCCAGGTAGCCGCAGATCACCGTCAACGGCGTGCGTAGTTCATGGGAAACGTTGGCGATGAAGTCTTTGCGCATCTGTTCCAGCTGATGGATGCGCGTCACATCGCGCACCAGCATCAAGTGTTCGTTGTTGCCGTAGCGGGTGATGTACAGTTGAATGCGCACGCGGTCGTTGGTTGGCGAAGGGATTTCCAGCGGCTCGGCGTAACTGTCTTGCTCGAAGTATTCCTTGAAGCGCGGGTGGCGTACCAGGTTGGTCACCGGTTGGCCGCTGTCTTGTGGCGTCTTGAGGCCCAGCAGGGTTTCGGCGGCGCGGTTCCACCATTCCAGGTTGCCGTCGGTGTCGAGCATGATCACCGCGTCTTTCAGCGCAGCAGTGGATTCCTGAACCCGGTCGATCACCGCTTGCAGGCGCCCGCGTACCCGTTGGTCGCGGCGTTGCAAGTGGTAGATGCTGTCGAACACCTCGCCCCACAGGCCGTAGCCGTCGGGTGGCGCTTCATCGGGTTTGTGCAGGCGTAGCCACTCGTGCAGACGCAGCAATTGCTTGAGGGTCCAGGCCAGGTAAAGACCCAGGCCTGCGGCGAGGCTCCAGCCGTAATAGCCGGTGATCAGGCCGATCACCAGGCAGGCGGTGACCAGCAGCAGCATGTGGCGAATCAGGGTGCCATGCCAGTTTTGGTTCACGAAAAAAATACGTCCTTGAAAGTGGAACCGCTGCGGTCATCAGGCCTTGGTTGAGAACCGGTAGCCAGTGCCGCGCACGGTTTGTACCAGATTTTCGTAAGCATCGCCGAGGGCTTTGCGCAGGCGTCGAATGTGCACGTCAACGGTACGCTCTTCGACGTAGACGTTGCCGCCCCAGACCTGATCCAGCAACTGGCCACGCGTGTAGGCACGTTCCTGGTGGGTCATGAAGAATTGCAGCAGGCGGTATTCGGTCGGGCCCATCTCGGCAGGACGGCCGTCGATGGTCACGCGGTGGCTGATCGGGTCCAGCAGCAGGCCGCCGACTTCGATTGGCGCTTCGCCGTCGGTCGGACCGGCACGGCGCAGCACGGCCTTCAGGCGCGCGACCAGCTCACGGGGGGAAAACGGCTTGGTGATGTAGTCGTCGGCGCCGACTTCCAGGCCCTGGATCTTGTTGTCCTCTTCACCCTTGGCGGTGAGCATGATGATCGGGATGTCCCCGGTCAGTTCATCGCGCTTGAGGCGACGGGCCAGTTCGATGCCGGACGTGCCGGGCAGCATCCAGTCGAGCAGGATCAGGTCCGGTTTGCGGTCGACGATAATGGCGTGGGCCTGCTGGGAGTTTTCAGCCTCCAGGCAGTCATAGCCGGCCATTTCCAACGCAACGGCGATCATTTCGCGAATAGGCGCTTCGTCGTCGACGATCAGAATGCTCCTGCCAACCATGCCCTTAATCCTCTTGTCATTTAACTGTCTTGCGCCGCATTAGATAACGGAATTATTGCAGTCGTGTGACAGTATTTTAGTTGCCCTGCGATTGTAGCGAACCTGGACTAAGCTCTAATTCCGAATCCTGACAACCACAAAAGGAAGGTTTCCATGAACTACATGGCTCAATCTTGGAAGGCTTTGCTGGTCACTGCTGCGTTAACGCTGCCGACACTGGCCTTTGCCGCCGACCCGGCGATGATGAAAGACGGCATGATGGTCGATCACAAGGGCATGACTGTGTACACGTTCGACAAGGACGCGGGCGGCAAGTCGATGTGCAACGGCGACTGCGCCAAATACTGGCCGCCAATGATGGCGCCGGCGGGTGCCAAGGCCGAAGGTAAATGGACAGTCATCAAGCGTGACGATGGCAAGATGCAATGGGCCTATGACGGCAAGCCGCTGTACTACTACGAGGACGACAAGAAACCCGGAGACATGACGGGTGACAAGAAGAAAGACGTCTGGCACGTCGTTCACGAGCATATGTAACGGATGTAGCCTGCCGCACCAGATCGCTGCCTTCGTTGCTCTGCAGGAGCTGCTGAAGGCGGCGATCTTTTTGATGCTTCAACGCAGCGCGTAATCCAGCACAATCCCGACGAAAATCGCCAAACCTGCCCAGTGATTGTGTAAAAACGCCTTGAAACAGCGCATCCGGTCCTTGCCGCGGGTGTACCAGAACTCCCACGCAAAGCAGCCCGCCGCCACCAGTAATCCGAGGTGGAACCAGCCACCAAGGTCGAACTTCGAACCCGCCAGCAACAGGCTACCCAGCGCCAGCCCTTGCAGGGCCAGGATGATCACCCTGTCCGCGTCGCCGAACAGGATTGCCGTGGATTTCACGCCGATCTTCAGGTCATCATCGCGGTCGGTCATCGCGTAATACGTGTCGTAACCCACAGTCCACATCAGGTTGGCAATCCACAGCAGCCATGCAACTGCCGGTAGTTCACCGGTTTCTGCGGTGAACGCCATCGGCATCCCCCACGAAAATGCGGCACCCAGCACCACTTGCGGGTAATAGGTGTAGCGCTTCATGAACGGGTAACTGAATGCCAGCGCCAGGCCGCCCAACGACAGCCATATGGTCGCGGCATTGGTGCACAGCACCAGCAGGAAGCTCACGCCCATCAGCAATGCGAAGAACACCAGCGCCTCTTTGGAGCTGATCTTGCCGCTCACCAGCGGCCGCTGCTCGGTACGCTTCACATGACCATCGACCTTGCGGTCCGCCCAGTCGTTGATCACGCAGCCGCCGGCGCGGGTCAGCACCACGCCGAGGACGAAAATCACAATGTTGGCCAGGGACGGCGAACCCTTGCCGGCAATCCACAGCGCCCACAGCGTTGGCCAGAGCAGCAGGTAAATGCCGATCGGCTTGTCCATGCGGGTCAGCTGAATGAAATCCCAGGCCCGAGGGTTCAAGCGGTTCAAGGATTTGAGCAGGCTTTGGTACATCAACGGTTCTCCGATTGGGCGCAGGCGGCGTCCCACAGGGAAGGCAGGAAAATTTCGGCCACCAAAACGCTCAAGGCACCTCGGTCGAAGCGCGAGCGACGGCCCCACAGCCCAGGCGATTGCACCTCGGCGGGCAGCCACGCTTGCGGATAATGGCAAACCTCGATGGCCCGGCGCTGGAAGGCCTGATCGCAAAACAGCAATTCGCCCAGCGAGCGGCTGCCCAGTTCGTCCATGTGCAAACCGTCGCCTTGCAATGCACTGCGTGACGCCACGCTACGCGCAAACACCCACGCCTGGCCATGACCGCGCAAATACACCTCGCGCACCCAGCCCTCACTGCCATCGGCCAGGTCCAGTGCTGCGCACTCGTCGGCACGCAGGGGTTGCCAGCCTTCGAACATCGGCGAGACGCTGAAGGCATCATTCGACAGATGAATCAGACGTCTGGTCAGCGAGCCTTCGTCGAATAGCCAGTCGAGGGTGGAGGCATCGGGGAGGGGTGCCAGTTCGCTGCGCGAGAGCCAGAGAGGAGCTGGAGAGGGGGATTCTGTGTGATGCACAATGAGTCATTATTGGCAGCAAATGAGGCGGCGAGCTTAACATGTCAGCCGCCGATATCGATTGAAATGGCCTGCCGTTGCGCCGAACAGGCTTGCATCCGGCGGCCCCGATCAGTACAAAACGCGCTGAGTTGGACGGCAGTGCTGCAACCATCGACCGTCCGGCCGGCAAAACGCCTGAACCCTGAGGAAGTACTTGATGAAAAAGTGGCAATGTATCGTCTGCGGCCTGATCTACAACGAAGCCGACGGTTGGCCGGATGACGGCATTGCGCCGGGCACCCGTTGGGAAGACGTCCCGGCAGACTGGCTGTGCCCGGACTGCGGTGTGGGCAAAATGGATTTTGAAATGATCGAAATCGCTGCCTGAATAATTGAGGAGTAAGGAATGAACGCACCTGTCGTAATCATTGGCACCGGCCTGGCTGGCTACAACGTGGCCCGCGAGTTTCGCAAACTCGATAGCGAAACCCCGCTGCTGCTGATTACCGCCGATGACGGGCGCTCCTACTCCAAGCCGATGCTCTCCACCGGCTTCGGCAAAAACAAGGATGCCGACGGCCTGAGCATGGCCGAACCCGGCGCCATGGCTGAACAGCTCAAGGCCGAAATACGCACCCACACGCGCATCAGCGGCATCGACCCGGGCCACAAGCGCCTGTGGATCGGTGAAGAAGCGGTGATCTACCGCGACCTGATCCTGGCCTGGGGCGCCGAAACCGTGCGCGTGCCCATTGAGGGCGACGCGGCGGATTGCGTATTCCCGATCAACGACCTGGAAGACTACGCACGTTTCCGTGCGGCGGCGGCCGGCAAGCGCCGCGTGCTACTGCTCGGCGCGGGCCTGATCGGCTGCGAGTTCGCCAACGACCTGACCCTGGGCGGCTACGAAGTGCAACTGGTTGCGCCGTGCGAACAAGTCATGCCGACCCTGCTGCACCCGGCGGCCGCCGCTGCGGTGCAGGCTGGCCTCGAAAGCCTCGGTGCGCGTTTCCACCTCGGCCCGGTGCTCAACCGCCTGCAACGCGTGGCTGACGGCCTGGAAGCGCACCTGTCCGATGGCCAGGTGATCCCGTGCGACGTAGTGGTCTCGGCCATTGGCCTGCGCCCGCGCGTCGACCTGGCGGCTGCGGCCGGTTTGCAGGTCAACCGCGGCATCATGGTCGATCGGCACCTGAAGACTTCCCACGCCAACATCTACGCCCTGGGCGACTGTGCCGAGGTCGATGGGCTGAATCTGCTGTACGTCATGCCCCTGATGAGCTGTGCGAGGGCGCTGGCGCAAACCCTGGCCGGCAACCCGGCCGCCGTCACCTATGGCCCGATGCCGATCACCGTCAAAACCCCGGTCTGCCCGTTGGTGGTGTCCCCGCCACCACGGGGTGCAGAGGGCATCTGGACAGTCGAAGGGCAGGGCGCCGACATCAAGGTTTTATGCCGCGATGCCGCGGGCAAGCTGCTCGGTTACGCCCTCACCGGTGCCGCCGTGATGGAAAAACTGGCCCTGAACAAAGAGCTTCCGGCCCTGTTGGCGTAAATACCGGTCGTTCTGTCGGAATCACCCCCCTTTTGCCCTAACAATGGCCGCGCCGATACTGGCGCGGGGCCTCACTGCGTGCCATCCTCACTCCCGTCTGCCGCAGAGTAGAGCACCTGCGGCGCTTTTGGCGCTGCTCCGCAGAGAGCAGCACGGACATAACAACAACAAACCGTCAAAGGGGCTTCACTCACATGCGTAAACCAGACCTCGCCGCAGCCATTGCTGAAAAAGCAGACCTCACCAAAGAACAAGCCAACCGCGTTCTCAACGCCGTTCTTGAAGAAATCACCGGTGCCCTGCACCGCAAAGACAGCGTGACGCTGGTGGGCTTCGGCACCTTCCTGCAACGCCATCGCGGTGCCCGCACCGGCAAAAACCCGCAAACCGGTGAACCCGTCAAAATCAAGGCCAGCAACACCGTTGCATTCAAGCCAGGCAAATCGTTGAAAGACAGCGTTAATCCGTAATCCGTTTTCACCTCCCGCGCAGCGGGGGAGTGGAATAAAAAATGGGCACGCCAACCAGGTTGGGTGCCCATTTTTTGTGGGTGGTGAATCAGCCGAGCCCGCTTTGTTGCTTGGCGAGAGTCGCCGCCATTTGCGGCTCATCCAGATGATCCAGCGCCCGCTCTACCAGCAAATGCGCCCCCTCAGCCACGCGACTGATCGCCAGGGCTACTGAGCGGCGCGAGCCGTCTACATCATCGGCCAGGTCCGCGGCGATGGCGCTGATGGACAGCAGATCTTCCGAGGCGTTGGCCAAGAGTGCTTCGGTATTGATGTCCGGGCAGACGCTGAAGAGTTGGCCGCTGCGTTTCGTTGGTGTCTCTTTTGGTGGGGCGAGATAGTGATCGAGGGCGCGTTCGGCGGCTTCGTGGAGTTTTTTGGAATCGAGGGATTCGTAGGGGGATGTGGCTTCGTTTTCGGATGCGTCGGGTATCGGAGTCATTGGTGTAAATCCTTGGTTAAGAAGTTTTGCTCCCGATTTCGGACTTGCACATCCGGTCGCCGTTTTTGGCGGTGACGATCAGAGGTTATCGATGAATCCAAAACTCGCCTAGTTCCTGCATAGCGCAGCATTTTGAAGGAAGTTTCCGATAAGTTCGCAGGGTTGAAGATCAAAAGATCGCAGCCTTCGGCAGCTCCTACAGAATGTGTTTCGTTTGGTGTAGGAGTGGCGTGTGGAGTGGTCTGGAGGGAAGTTTGGATAATTGTGACTTGGTGGTCATCGTGAGGGTGATGGTTCTGATCTTCTTCTAACGCAAGCAGATACTGGTGTTATCGCCTGAAGCCGTTAAACTGCCCCAGCCGTTCATTTTTCTTCTGAGGCTGTGCGCATGAAATTTCGTTTTCTGCTGTGGATGCTGGGTTTGTTGATGGGTAAGGCCAGCCGGACCAATCCGGCGTTTCAGCAGCAGTTGGGTGACAAGGATCTGGTGTTTCAGTTGCAGACCCTGGACGGGAAGGTGGCGCGGCACTTCCGCGTGAAGGACCAGCGCATCACCAGCCAATCGGGTGTGCATGCCGAGCCTGCGTTTGCGATTGCCTTTAAAGACGCCGCATACGGCTTCGCCACGATGCAGGCGAAGAACAAGCAACTGGCGTTCATGACGGGGATTCAGGACAAGACGATCCAGATCAAGGGCAACCCGGCGCTGGTGATCTGGTTCCAGGGGTTGACCAAGTATTTGAAGCCTCGAAAAAAGTAAGTGTTCCTGCTCTGGGTGGCTCAAGGGGTCATTAACTTGGCTTCTGACGAAGGTCGAACTGTCATTGTTGACAGGTGATTCATGATGCATTTGGGGGTTTCATTGGTGCGGCGTCCTTTGCGGACACTCAGTAACCCCAGAGTAATGCCACCATGAATGACTTGCATGCAATAGCAAACGCAGGAACCCTCGATCCATCATTTGGCAACAACGGTAGGGTGTTGTTGTCGCCAGAGCCGGTAGCCGCTCTGCCATTGCCCGAGGGCAAGTTGCTCGTTGTTACGACCAAACCGGAAAGCTATCAGTTAGCAACCATCAGGTTGAATGTGGATGGAACAATTGATCAAGAGTTCGGTGACAAGGGCGTTGTAGAATTGCCGCTGTATCACAATTTACTTCCTCGAATCATTCCGGCCATGAATGGTGGATGGTTGATCCATTACCCGATTTCAAGGGGAAGGGTCTTATGTCGGCAGCTTCAGGATGGAACGTTGGATGAGTCGTTCGGAGAGGGGGGAATACGAGTCGTCATGTACGATTCTCCTCAGGACCTTTCCGCTCCAATCCCGACGGCGTCAGTGTATATAGCGAGAAATAAACTCACTGAAGAAGGCACCCACATCGCAGGTAGTGATGGGGGGGTTGCGATTGATCGGTCGACGGGGAAAATTTCCTTCAACGGTAGGGGGCTCGATTGGCCTAATCCATCCGCACCAGCTGTATGGCGATTGAATCCAGATGGCTCGGTGGATACATCTTTCAATGGTATTGGCTATGTACCCATTAAGCCTGTGGGCTTTGAGTATGAGGGCAATGCTCTTCAGGACTCGACGCTATTGGAAAACGGCAAAATTTTGGTACTTGCTGGATATGACGAGAGAGGAAATCCAGGAGCCAGTAATCTGTATCTGGTGCGCTATAATCAGGACGGAAGCGTCGATAGAGACTTCAATGATGGACGCGCTTTGATCCTCATGTCATTTATTTATTGGGTCTTCAATTTCAAAATAACCGTCAGAGACACTGATGGAAGGATTGTTATTGTATGCGCCGACTATACTAACGTCCTTCACGCGGGGTTGGTCTTAGTACTCAATGCTAGCGGGTCATTCAATCAGGTTTTCAACAACGGGAAGCCGTTGTTAACCCATCTGAGTAATGATGAACATACGGTTTGGCGGCACTGCGAAATTCAGGAAGATGGGGCAATCGTTGTCATTGGTGAGCTTAAGGGGGTTGCAGCCCCATATTACCGTCGGGTGCCGATTGCCCGCTTCCTGCCTGATGGAACTCTGGATCCGGCGTTTAATGGTAAAGGTTGGAATGTTTATAAAGATGAGCCAGAAAACCCGGACTACAATGACTCAGGGACAATGGTAATAACGCAAGACGGTCGAATCGTAGTCTCTGGATATAGTGCGGCTGATGGAGGTTGGGTGTTGCGCTATCTGGCTTGAATGCGTCAGTTAATTAATTGGAACTCTTCGCGAGCAAAGCGGCTCCCACACTTGACCGAGTGTGGGAGCCGCTTTTTATGACTGAGTGAATTGCGAAGCCAGTTCGCGCAACAGCACTTCAGCTTCCAGAACCTTGCTGACCACGTCATTAGCCTTTTCGCGGCTCAGGCCAAGGCGTTCGAGCAGGGCGTCGGGGATGTCTTCGTCGGGGCCGGATCCGATGCCTCGGCTGCGCAGCAGGCGCACAGACAGGCACACCAGGTTCGGATACTCAGCGAAGTCACCGTCGTAGTGAGGATCGTGCTGGAAGCGCAGGGCGGTGGCCAGTTCTTCAGGCATGTCCCAGTAGCGCATCAGCCACGAGCCGATCTGTTCCCGGCTGATGCCCAGCAGGTGTTGTTCCACAAAGCTGTGGCACAGGTGCGGGTTGACCTCCAGGTGGCGGCAGATCAGCGAGAAGTGCGGCGGGAACACATGGGCCAGTAGCAGGTAGCCGAAGTTGTGCAGCAGGCCGGCCAGGTAGGTCAGGCCGGCTTCCGGACGCTGGGCGCGCGGCATGGCGCGGGTCAGGCCTTCGATGACGGCGGCGGTGTAGATCGATTGCTGCCAGTACGGCGTGGAGTGTTGCGGGTGGTCCTTGGGCAGGCTCAGGGTTTTGCCCAGGGCCAGGCCCAGCGCCAGGTTGATCACCAGGTCGAAGCCCAGCACCCGGACGATGGCGTCTTCCACCGAGCGGATCTTGCCCGGCGAGGCGTAGTACGGCGATGCCGCCCAGCTCACGACTTGTGCGGCCAGCGCCGGGTCGGTTTCGACCACGCCGGTGATGTCGTCGATGGTGGCGTTGGGGTCGACGCGCAGCTTGATGATTTTTTGCGCGGTTTCGGCCAGCGGCGGAATTTCGATGGTTGCTTCCAGACGCTGCTGGATGCGCCGCGCGGTGAACGCCTGGACGGCCTGGGTGATTTCCTCGCGGTCGTCATCGGGGCGGTCGAGGTTGGGTCGGATGCTGGTCAGGTTTTCGCCGAAATTGGCGGCACTGGCCTTGGTCAGCATGGTCACCTTGAAGTCTTCGCTGGTGATTTCCAGCAGCACGCCCGGCTCACCGGAGTTGATCAGCAACTTCGGCTCGCGCAGCAGGCTTTCGTCGTACAGGCACGGTGAACTGGTCAGCGCCGGCAGGCCCGGCAGCAAGCTGAGGTTGTGCTTGCCGAGCATTTTTGTCAGGCGTTCGGTGGGTACGGCGGCGAGGCGGCGGCCGGTTAGCTCAGTGAGGCGATTGAGGTCCAGCAATTGGCTCTGCGGGAACAGCACCATCAGCACGCCAACGCTGTCTTCCAGCAGAACGGCCTGCACTTTGCGCGCGGCATTGAGGCCGTGACGGTCCAGCACTTCTTCGTAGGCAATGCCCAACTTGCCCAGCATCAGCCGAATAACCGACGGAGCGTGCGGGGTGTCGGGTGCGAAGGCAACTTCGGTCATGGTCTGTATCCGGACTAAAACAATTGCAGGAGTATAACCAGCTTGCTTGGGGCCACGCCTCAGAAACCGTGATGGTTGTCACACTTGGCCGTATTGTTGGCCATGACGCAGCCATCGGTCGAGTAGCGGGCTGACGTGAGTCGGCCAGCGCTCGAGCAATGCCTGGGCGGCATCCCGCACGGCGGGCAGCAAATCGGCATCGCGCATCAGGTCGGCGACCTTGAACTGAAGCAGGCCGGTTTGCCGGGTGCCGAGCATTTCGCCGGGGCCGCGCAGTTCCAGATCCTTTTCGGCGATGACGAAACCATCGTTGGTTTCGCGCATGATGCCCAAGCGCTGGCGGCCGATCTGCGACAGCGGCGGATGGTAGAGCAGCACGCAATGGCTGACGGCGCTGCCCCGGCCGACGCGGCCGCGCAACTGGTGCAATTGCGCCAGGCCCAGGCGCTCGGGGTTTTCGATGATCATCAGGCTGGCGTTGGGCACGTCCACGCCGACTTCGATCACCGTGGTCGCGACCAACAGTTGCAGGTTGCCGGCCTTGAACTCGGCCATCACCGCAGCTTTTTCCGCAGGCTTCATGCGACCGTGGATCAGCCCGACTTTCAACTCGCCGAGGGCGGCGGTGAGATCTTCGTACGTGGTTTCCGCGGCCTGACAGGTCAGTTCTTCCGACTCTTCGATCAGCGTGCACACCCAATAGGCCTGACGCCCCTCGGCGCAAGCGCTGCGCACCCGTTCGATGACTTCGACCCGCCGGGTGTCGGTGATCAGCACGGTGTTGACCGGGGTTCGGCCGGGGGGCAGTTCGTCGAGGATCGAGGTGTCGAGGTCGGCGTAGGCGCTCATGGCCAGCGTGCGCGGAATCGGCGTGGCGGTCATGATCAACTGGTGCGGGCACATGCGCCCGCCGACGCCTTTCTGCCGCAAGGCCAGACGCTGCTGTACGCCGAAACGGTGCTGTTCGTCGATGATCACCAGCGCCAGGTTCTTGAATTGCACTTCGTCCTGGAACAACGCGTGGGTGCCGACCACCATTGGCGTGCCGCTGGCGATTTGCTCCAGCGCGGCGACGCGGTTCTTGCCCTTGAGCTTGCCGGCCAGCCACGCGACTTCAATGCCCAGCGGCTCGAGCCAGCGCTTGAAGGTGATGAAGTGCTGTTCGGCGAGAATCTCGGTGGGCGCCATCAGCGCGACCTGATAACCGGCCTCCAGCGCTTGCAGCGCGGCAAGGGCGGCGACCACGGTTTTACCGGCGCCGACGTCGCCCTGAATCAGCCGCAGCATCGGTTCGTGCTGGCTGAGGTCATAGGCTATTTCGTTGCCGACCCTCTGCTGGGCACCGGTCGGGCTGAAGCCGAGGTTGGCCAGGTATTTGGCCGGCAGCTTGGTGGCTTTGGGCATCGCGGGCGCACGCAGGGCGCGCATGCTTTCGCGCAGGCGCTGTTGCGACAGCTGATGGGTCAGCAGTTCTTCGAAAGCCAGGCGGTGCTGCGCCCAGTGGTGACCGAGGGCCAGTTCATCGACGTCGGCATCGGCGGGCGGGTTGTGCAGGTAGCGGATCGCATCGGCCAGCGGCGCCAATTGGTAGTCGCGAGCCAGTTCGTTTGGCAGCCAGTCGGGCAGGCTGCTGGGGCCGAGCAGGGTGAGGGTCTGCATGCACAACTGGCGCAAGCGCTGTTGGGTCAGGCCTTCGGTGAGCGGGTAGACCGGGGTCAGGGTTTCATCCACTGGCGGCGGTTCGTCGCCGGTGATGGCGCGGTACTCCGGGTGGTAGATCTCCAGCCCTGAAGCACCGGGTCGCGCCTCGCCGTAGCAGCGAATCCGCGTGCCGCGTTTGAGGCCTTCCTTTTGCGCGTTGCTGAAATGGTAGAACCGCAGGCTCAAGCCCCCGGTGCCATCCTGCAACCGGACCACCAGGCTGCGCCGCCGGCCCATGACCACATCGGCACCGCTGACGGTGCCTTCGATGACCGCATCCTGCCCGGGCCGCAGTGCGCCGATCGGCACGACACGGGTGCGATCCTGATAGCGTAACGGCAGGTGAAACAGCACGTCCTGGAGGTTTTCCAGGCCGACCTTGGCCAGTTTCTCGGCCATGGCTTCACCGACACCCTTGAGTGCCGTCACCGACACTTGCGACAACTCGCTCATGACCGTTGCTTAGCCCGCAGCGACTTGCGTCGCTGGCTTGGCCACCGAGCACAGGCGAATGGAGTCAGCGAGGATTTCAATCGCTTTCGGGCGCGGGAAGCTGGCGCGCCAGGCAATGGCCACGGTGCGGAACGGTACGGGTGCCGACAACGGTCGCACTTCGATCACGCCGGGGGCGTAGTGATGGCTGTCGACCGCCGACAACGGCAGGATCGAAATCCCGAGGCCCGAGGCGACCATGTGGCGAATGGTTTCCAGGGAACTGGATTCCACTGTGGTGTGCTTGGCGCCGTCGTTGCCTTTGGCCAGGGTCGGGCAGGCTTCCAGCACCTGATCGCGGAAGCAGTGGCCTTCGCCGAGCAGCAGCAGGCTCTTGTCGTTGAGCAGGCTGGCGTCGATGGATTCCTTTTGAGTCCACGGGTGCTGCGCCGGCATCAGCACGTAGAACGGCTCGTCGTAGAGCTGCAGGGTCAGCACGTCGGCTTCATTGAACGGCAGGGCGATGATGATCGCGTCGAGTTCGCCGTTGCGCAGCTTGTCGCGCAGCACATGGGTGAAGTTTTCTTCGATGTACAACGGCATCTGCGGGGCGACCCGGTGCAGTTGTGGGATCAGGTGCGGAAACAGGTACGGCCCGACGGTGTAGATCGCGCCGACCTTGAGTGGGGCGGTCAGTTGGTTCTTGCCGGCCTGGGCCAGTTCGCGGATGCCTTGGGCCTGCTCCAGCACTTTTTGCGCCTGGGCCACGATGCCTTCGCCGACCGGCGTCAGGCGCACGGCGCTTTTGCTGCGCTCGAAAATCAGCACACCGAGTTCGTCTTCAAGCTTTTTCACGCCCACCGACAGGGTCGGCTGGCTGACGTGGCAACGCTCGGCCGCGTGGCCGAAGTGCTGCTCTTGGGCGAGGGTAACGATGTAGCGTAATTCTGTGAGGGTCATAGCTAGCGTCCATGTAGTTGCGGGCCAAGCATACCGGCTGCAATCGATAGACGCACGTTATCAGACTGAGTGCGTCGAGTGACACCGGACAATGCCGGTTTGCCGCTGGCAGATATGCAAAAGGCACCTTTCGGTGCCTTTTAGGCTTGGAACGCGACCTTCCTGCTGGCAGAAACCACTGTGGGAGCGAGCTTGCTCGCGATGAGGGCCCAGCATTCGACATCTACGTTGAATGTTAGACCGCTATCGCGAGCAAGCTCGCTCCCACATGGGGTTGTGGTGCGCTTACCGGCGGCGTTTCTCCAGCGAATACACAAACGGGGCAACGATTTCGATGGAGCCGTTGGTCAGCATGTCAGCCGGTGGCTTGGGCAGCGGTTGGGCGCGGCGGATCATTTCCAGGGTGGCCCGGTCCAGATCGGCAGTGCCCGAGGCGCCTACCAGCTCAAACGACAACACATTGCCTTCGGCATCCACGACGAAACGCAGACGGTTCATGCCTTCCTTGCCCCGTGCCTGTGCACTTGCAGGGTACTTTTTGTACTTCTGCAGATGCGCCAGCAAGGTGCCTTGCCAGCTGGCCTTGGCCGCCATTTGAGCAGGCGACGGGCCCGGCGCAGGCTGGGCGGATTTCTCCGTCGGTGCCTGAGTCTGCTGGGTTTCGGCCGGTTTTTCTTCGGCCGGTTTTTCCTTCGGCGGCTCGGGTTTCTTCTCTACCGGCTTGGGCGGCTGCGGCTTGGGCTTTGGCTTGACGGGCTTGGGCACGGCAATTTCAGCTTTCGGCGCTTCGGCGAGCTTGGGTATCGGCAGTTCTTCAACCGGAGTCGGTGGCTGCGGCGGGGTGACGACCTTCGGCGGAGCAGGCGGTGGTGGGGCAGGAACCGGTGCCAGTTCGACCAGCATTGCCTGGGGAGGCAATTCGATGGGCGGACGGGCGGACCAGTTCAGCGCCAGCGCGATGGCCAGTGCGTGAACGCCCAGCACTACTGCCAGGCTACCGCCGTAACGCGTCAGCTTATGGCGCGTCGTGATCATTTCTTGGCTGCCGACTCGAGACCGACCAGACCTACCTTCAGGTAACCGGCAGAGCGCAGGTTGTCCATCACGCTCATCAGGTCGCCGTAATCCACGCCTTTGTCAGCCTGGAAGAAGATTGTCGTGTCTTTCTTGCCCTGGGTCCTGGCGTCGAGGGTGGCGCCGAGTGCTTCGGCCTTCACTTCGTCTTCGCCGAGGAACAGGCGCTGGTCAGCCTTGACGCTGAGGAACACCGGTTTCTCTGGCCGCGGCGCCGGCTTGGCGGTCGAGGCGGGCAGGTCGACCTTGATGTCCACGGTGGCCAGCGGGGCTGCCACCATGAAGATGATCAACAGCACCAACATCACGTCGATGAACGGCGTAACGTTGATTTCGTGGTTTTCGGACAGATCGTCGTCTGCCCCTTCTTTCAAATGCAGGCCCATGGCCGATTACCCCACTTTCACCATGTGCGGTTGCGAGCTGCGCTCAGGCTGGTGGTCGAGGTCGCGGCTGACCAGCAGCAGGACCTGTGCCGACGCGTCGGACACCTGGGCCTTGTAACCGGCGATGGAGCGGGCAAAGACGTTGTAGATCACGACCGCAGGGATCGCTGCAACCAGACCCAGCGCGGTAGCCAGCAGGGCTTCGGCGATACCGGGGGCGACGACGGCGAGGTTGGTGGTCTGGGTCTTGGCGATGCCGATGAAGCTGTTCATGATGCCCCACACGGTACCGAACAAGCCGACGAACGGCGCGGTGGAACCGATGGTGGCCAGCACGCCGGTGCCGCTGCTCATGTTGCGACCGCAGGCCGCGACCAGGCGCTCAAGACGGAAGCTGACGCGTTCCTTGATGCCTTCTTTCTCACGGCTGTTGACCGACAGGCGCATCTCTTCGAGGGCGTCATGTACCAGCAGGTTGGCCAGGGTGCCTTCCTTCGCCGCGGTGGCGCTGGCTTCCTTGAGGGAGGCGGATTTTTTCAGTTGGGCGATTTCACCGCGCAGGCGACGCTTGGCGCCCATCAGCTCAAGACCCTTGGCGATCCAGATGGTCCAGGTGATGATCGAGGCGATGGCCAGGCCGATCATCACGATTTTCACGATGATGTCGGCATTCTTGTACATGCCCCACGGCGACAGGTCATGGGCCATGCCCAGGGTGTTGTCGGCTTCGAGGACTTCAGGGACGTCTTCACCCAGCGTTTCTGCCGGTGCGGCCTGGGCAGGATCGGTCGCGACCGGAGCAACGGCCGGGGCGGCGTGATCGGCCGGAGCCGGCGCGGTGGCGGCCGGTGTGGCTGGCGCCTGGACATCGGCGAATGCGGCGACTGGCGCGAGCATCAGGCCGAGGAGCAGGGCGGCCACCGCGCTCCAGGCGCGAGGTCGTTTGGTTGGCGAAGCGGAGAATTGATTGCGTGTCATGCTGGCCGGACCTGAGAGAAAAAACGGGTGATGTTCTTCCAGGCCTCGAAGGCCGAGAACAAAAGTGGGGAGGCATTATTGCAATTAATTCTTGTTAACAAAAGTAATAGCGTCTCTTTTTTTCCTGCATTGCTAGCCGCCTGTCTATTGCCGGCGCTAGTCTGTGGCTTTCCGATGGGAGTTTTCTGATGTCTGCGCCTACTGTTTTGATCGCCGGTTGTGGTGATGTCGGCAGCCGCCTCGCCACGCAATTGCTGGCGGCGGGGTGGGAGGTCCATGGTCTGCGACGCGACGTTTCACGCCTGCCCAAGGGCGTCATCGGCGTGGCCGGTGACCTGTTCAACAAAGATTGCCCGGCTACCTGGCCAATCGGCGCAGTGGATTACCTGGTGTATTGCGCGGCGGCCACCGATCACGACGAAGCCGGTTACCGCGCTGCGTATGTCCAGGGCCTGGAGCACGTGCTGGAGTGGCTGGACGACTACGGGCAGGTGCCCAATCGCCTGTTGTTCGTTTCCAGCAGCAGTGTCTACGGTCAGCAGAATGGCGAATGGGTCGACGAGGCTTCACCGGCCGTGGCGGCGGGCTATTCCGGGCGAGTGATGCTCGAAGCTGAGCAACTTGCCCTCAAGAGCGGCATTCCGGCGAGCATCGTGCGTCTGACCGGCATTTATGGCCCGGGCCGTGAGTGGCTGTTGACTCAGGTTCGTCGGGGGTATCGCGTGGTAACTGATCCGCCGTTGTATGCCAATCGGATTCATGCCGACGACGCCGCAGGATTGATGGCGTGCCTGCTTGAGGCGGATCGGCGTGGCGTGGCGCTGGATGATGTCTACATCGGCGTCGATGACGCGCCGGCAGCGCTGGCCGATGTGGTGGGCTGGTTGCGTGAGTATCTGGGTGTGACCGAATGGGCCGATGACGACAGCGTACGTCGCACTGGCAGCAAGCGCTGCAGCAATGCGCGGGCCAAGGCGTTGGGCTGGGCGCCGAAGTACCCGAGTTTTCGCGAGGGGTATGCGGCGATCATTGACGGGCGCTGCTAACAGTAAAAAAGATCGCAGCCTGCGGCAGCTCCTACATGTGTAGAAAACCTTGTAGGAGCTGCCGCAGGCTGCGATCTTCTCAAGTACTTATTGCTTTTCCAGCAACCACTTGCGTTCACCCGGGGTGAACGAAGGCATCTCGTCCCCCTGCGCCGTGTTTACGGTCTGGAAAATCTCCAGCTCCTTGCCCTTGCGCGCAAAGATCCAGGCGTTGCCCTGGCCATTGAGTTGCAACCACATGTTGTCATTGCCGCCGCTCATGGATGCGCAATCGCCGGCCAGGCACAACGCATAGCGATCGCTGCCGGGAAGGCCGGTCACCTGGCCGTCGGCCTGGAATTGAACCGTGTTGCCTTCGCCAGGTCCGTTGACGATTGTCCAGCCGCCGCCCATGTAGGCGGAATACAGCGCGCGTTCGAAGCTGGCGCCCATCGGTGCGCCATCCGGTACCTGGATCTGTACGCGGTCGAAGACTTGCTCGGGCTCGTTGTCGCTGGCGGACTGGCTCAGTTGCTTGCCGTCACGCTTGAGCTCACTGGCCGAGCTGCCATAAAAGTCGACTTTCCAGGCGCCGGACTGTTCACCCAGCAGCTTGCCGTCGACATTTTCAAAACCGTTGGTGTAGCGGGCCTGACCGGCCTTGGTGTTGATGTCCCATTCCAGGTTCGGGCCATAGGCCTGGAGCGCTTCACGCAGGGGGACGCCTTTGGCGGCAGCATCGATCGCCACCTGGTTGATCCAGGTGCCGCTGATGTCGCGGTCGGCAGGGTTGCTGGCACATCCGCCCAGGAACAGGGCGAGCAGCGAGAGAGCAAGCGCGTTGCGCATGGGTGGAATCCTTTCAAGCATTCTTTACAGCAGAGCAGTCGGCGCAGCCCGAGGCTGCGCCGTACGCATTACTCGATGACCAGGATGGCATCCATTTCAACCTGCGAGCCCTTTGGCAGGGCTGCTACGCCGATGGCGGCGCGGGCAGGGTAAGGCTGGTCGAAATACTTGCCCATGATCTCGTTGACCTTGGCGAAGTGGCTCAGGTCGGTGAGGAAGATGTTCAGCTTGACGATGTCCTTGAACGAACCACCAGCGGCTTCAGCCACGGCCTTGAGGTTCTCGAACACCTGGACGGTCTGGGCTTCGAAGCCTTCAACCAGTTCCATGGTTTTTGGGTCCAGGGGAATCTGACCCGACATGTAAACGGTGTTGCCAGCCTTGATCGCCTGGGAGTAAGTACCGATGGCGGCCGGGGCCTTGTCGCTGGTGATAACAGTCTTGGTCATGTAGGACTCCTTGTAATTAGGGGCTTAGGCGCGCATGCGGGTGATGCGGATCACCCCGGTCAAGGCGCGCAGTTTCTTGATCACGCGGGCCAGGTGCACGCGGTCGTGCACGCTGACCACCAACTGGACCACGCTGATGCGACCATCGCGTTCGTCCATGCTGATTTTCTCGATGTTGCCGTCGGCTGCGTTGACGCTGCTGGCCAGCAGGGCGATCAGGCCGCGCTGGTGTTCCAGCTCGACGCGCAGCTCGACGTTGAATTCGCCGGTAACGTCCTTGGCCCACGAGAGCTGGATGCATTTTTCCGGGTTGTGGCGGATTTCGCTGATATTGCGGCAGTTGTCCAGGTGCACGACCATGCCTTTGCCGGCGGACAGGTGGCCGACAATCGGGTCGCCCGGGATCGGCGTGCAACACTTGGCGTAGCTGAGTACCAGGCCTTCGGTGCCGCGAATCGCCAGCGGGCCTTCAGGGCTTGGCAGCTGTTCGCCTTCGCCCAGCAACCGGCGGGCCACTACATAGGCCATGCGATTGCCCAGGCCGATGTCTTCCAGCAGGTCTTCGATCAGTTCGAGGCGGTACTCGACGAGCATGGCCTTGACGCGCTCGGCCGGGATTTTCTCCAGCGAGCTGTCGAAACCGTTGAGGACCTTGTTCAGCAGGCGTTCGCCCAGGCTGATGGATTCGGAGCGGCGTTGCAGTTTCAGCGCATGGCGGATGTGCGTACGCGCCTTGCCGGTGACCACGAAGTTGAGCCAGGCCGGGTTCGGCCGTGCGCCGGGGGCGCTGACGATCTCGACCGTGGAGCCGCTTTGCAGCGGTTCGGACAGTGGCGCGAGACGACGGTTGATCCGGCAGGCGATACAGCTGTTGCCGACGTCGGTGTGCACCGCGTAAGCGAAGTCGACCGCCGTGGAGCCCTTGGGCAGCTCCATGATCCGGCCTTTGGGCGTGAACACGTAGACCTCGTCCGGGAACAGGTCGATCTTCACGCTTTCGATGAACTCCAGCGAGTTGCCGGCGCGTTGCTGCATTTCCAGCACGCCCTTGACCCACTGGCGGGCGCGGGCATGGGTGCCTTTGGGCTGTTCGTCGCCGCTGGACTTGTACAGCCAATGGGCGGCGATGCCGTTGTTGGCCATCTCTTCCATTTCACGGGTGCGGATCTGGATCTCGATCGGAACACCGTGCATGCCGAACAGCGTGGTGTGCAACGACTGATAGCCGTTGGCCTTGGGGATCGCGATGTAATCCTTGAAGCGCCCTGGCAACGGTTTGTACAAATTATGTACAGCACCCAACACGCGGTAGCAGGTGTCGACCTTGTCGACGATGATCCGGAACGCGTAGACGTCCATGATCTCGTTGAAGGCCCGACGCTTGCCGCGCATTTTCTTGTAGATGCCGTAGAGGTGTTTCTGACGACCGCTGACCTCGCCCTGAATGCCGTCGATGGCCAGGCAGTGGCTGAGGGACTCTTCGATCTTGTTGACGATTTCCTTGCGGTTGCCCCGGGCGCGTTTGACCGCCTGGTTGATCCGCGCGGAACGCATCGGGTGCATGGCCTTGAAGCCGAGGTCTTCGAACTCTATGCGGATGGCGTGCATGCCCAGCCGATTGGCGATGGGCGCATAGATTTCCAGGGTTTCCTTGGCTATGCGCCGGCGTTTTTCGCCGGACAGCACCTCCAGCGTGCGCATGTTGTGCAGGCGGTCGGCCAGCTTGACCAGGATCACGCGAATGTCGCGGGCCATGGCCATGGCCATTTTCTGGAAGTTTTCGGCTTGGGCTTCGGCCTTGGTCTCGAAGTTCATCTGGGTCAGTTTGCTGACCCCGTCGACCAGTTCGGCCACGGTTTCACCGAATTGCGCTTGCAGCGCCTCTTTGGCAATACCGGTATCTTCGATCACGTCATGCAGCATCGCGGCCATCAGACTCTGATGGTCCATGTGCATGTCGGCAAGAATATTCGCAACCGCGAGTGGGTGCGTGACGTACGCCTCGCCGCTACGGCGGCGTTGGCCGTCGTGGGCTTGTTCGGCGTAGAAATACGCTCGGCGGACCAGATTGACCTGGTCCTTGCCGAGGTAGGTCGATAAGCGATCGGCGAGGGCGTCTATGCTCGGCATGATATCTCCTGCCGTAAGCTTTTATCCCGCGCCGTGCTACGTCGACCAGGCATAGGCTTAGACGGCCTCGTTGGACTCGTCCTCGAATGCAGCAAAAAGCGGTTCATCTTCAACGATTTCGGCTTCAGCGATAGCTGCGTAGTCGATCAGGCCTTCAGCGATTTCACGCAGGGCGACGACGGTAGGCTTGTCGTTTTCCCATGCTACTTTCGGCTCTTTGCCGCCGGTGGCCAGTTGACGGGCACGCTTGGTAGAGAGCATGACCAGCTCAAAGCGGTTATCCACGTGTTCTAGGCAGTCTTCAACGGTTACGCGGGCCATGGTCTTCCTCGTAGCAAATGCAATATGCGCGCTGCCCGGATGGGCGAGCGGACTCAACAGTTTAAAAAATCACCAGCGATTAGGGAAGCGCTGATTTTTTGACCAAGCCCTTCAACACGCTACAAGTGCCAATGTAAAGCCCTTGCAGCGGTTTTGGGAAGCGCTGATTAACCGAGCAATTCAGCCAGTAATTTGCCGTGACGCTGCTGCTGACGCTTCTGAATCAGCTGATTGGCGCGGAAAATCGCCTTCAGATCGTGCAGCGCGTGGGCGAAATCGTCGTTGATGATCAGGTAGTCGTAGTCGACGTAGTGGCTCATTTCGCTGACGGCTTCGCGCATCCGGCCGTCAATGACTTCGTCACTGTCCTGGCCGCGATTGGTCAGGCGCTGGTGCAGGGCCTGCAATGACGGCGGCAGAATGAAGATCGAACGGGCCTGCGGCATCAGCTTGCGCACTTGCTCGGCACCTTGCCAGTCGATTTCCAGAATCAGGTCGTGGCCTTCGTCCAGGGTCTGCTGCAGGTGGCTTTGCGAAGTGCCGTAGAGATTGCCGAACACTTCGGCGCGCTCGAGGAAATCCCCGTGCTCGATCATCTTCACGAATTCGCTGCGGTCGACGAAGTGATAGTTCACGCCATTCACTTCACCGGGGCGCATGGCGCGGGTGGTGTGGGAGACCGAGACGCGGATCTCCGGATTGGCGTCGGTCAGGGCCTTGACCAGGCTGCTCTTGCCCGCACCCGAAGGGGCGGAAATGATGTACAGGGTGCCGGTGCTGTGTGTCATGTCGGGGTAGCCTTACTCAATATTCTGCACTTGTTCGCGCATCTGCTCGATCAACACCTTGAGGTTGACCGCAGCCTGGGTGCTGCGCGGGTCGAAGGCTTTGGAGCCCAGTGTATTGGCTTCGCGGTTGAGTTCCTGCATCAGGAAGTCCAGGCGCCGACCGGCGGCGCCACCGGATTTGAGAACCCGGCGAACTTCGATGATGTGAGTGCTCAGGCGATCCAGTTCTTCGGCAACGTCGCTTTTTTGCGCGAGCATGACCATTTCCTGCTCCAGGCGCTGCGGGTCCATCTCGGCCTTCATGTCGGCGAAGCGATCAAGGACTTTCTGGCGCTGGGTGGCGAGCATTTGCGGGACCAGTTCGCGCAAGGTCACCACGTCTTCTTCGATGGAGCTCAGGCGCTCGTTGATCAGCCGCGCCAGCTCCGCGCCTTCGCGCTCGCGGCCGGCCTTCAGTTCCTTGAGGCCCTGATTGAACAGTGCCAGCGCTTCGGCGTTCAAGGCTTGCGGGTCGGTGGCGTCGCCTACCAGTACGCCGGGCCAGGCCAGGACTTCCAGCGGGTTCAGCGCTGCCGGGTTCTTGATCAGGCTGGCGATGGTCTCGGCGGCGGCGACCAGTTGTGCGGCGCGCTCCTGATCGATTTGCAGCGCCTTGCCGGTGTTCTCTTCGGTGAAGCGCAGGGTGCATTCGAGCTTGCCCCGGGATACGCCCTGGCGCAGGGCCTCACGAACAGCACCCTCGAGGTCGCGAAAGGACTCCGGCAGACGCAGGTGCGGTTCCAGGTAGCGGCTGTTGACCGAGCGCAATTCCCAGCTCAGGGTGCCCTGGACGCCGGCATTCTCGACGCGGGCGAAGGCGGTCATGCTGTGCACCATGGAGGTACCTCGCAAGGCAGATCGGCACAGAACCGAGGTTCCGGGAATCCGATATCAATGAATTAAAGCCGACTGGCAGCAAAGGCGCAGGATTGTAGCGCAGTGGCGCGGATGCGCCCAAACACACAGTGTGACAAAGAGCGGCAGGCCTGCACCGACGCGCGGTGCAGAGCCCTCGGTCGTCGGAGGATTTTTTTAGAAGTGCCCAGTGGCGGCCGTCGGCTCTATAATGCTCCGCAGTTTTCCGTCCCCAGTACAGGTACTCCCTATGATACGTCCAAGTGGTCGCGCTGCCGATCAGCTCCGCTCGATCCGCATCACCCGCAACTACACCAAACACGCCGAGGGTTCTGTGCTGGTCGAGTTCGGCGATACCAAGGTCATCTGCACCGTCAGCGTTGAACCGGGCGTACCGCGTTTCCTGAAAGGCCAGGGCCAGGGTTGGCTGACCGCCGAGTACGGCATGCTGCCGCGCGCTACCGGCGAGCGTAACCAACGTGAAGCCAGCCGTGGCAAGCAAGGCGGCCGCACTCTGGAAATCCAGCGTCTGATCGGTCGTTCCCTGCGCGCAGCGCTGGACATGTCCAAGCTGGGCGACGTCACCCTGTACGTCGACTGCGACGTGATCCAGGCTGACGGTGGCACCCGCACCGCGTCGATCACCGGTTCAATGGTTGCGCTGATCGATGCCTTGAAAGTGATCAAGAAGCGTGGGGGCCTGAAGGGCGGCGACCCGGTCAAGCAGATGATCGCTGCGGTTTCCGTGGGCATGTACAAGGGCGAGCCTGTGCTCGACCTCGATTACCTGGAAGACTCGGCCGCCGAGACCGACCTGAACGTGGTAATGACCAGCGCTGGCGGCTTCATCGAGGTCCAGGGTACTGCCGAAGGCGCGCCGTTCCAGCCTGAAGAGTTGAACGCCATGCTCGAACTGGCCAAGAAAGGCATGAACGAGATCTTCGAACTGCAAAAGGCCGCACTGGCCGACTGACCGGACTGCTCCAGACAAGGAGGACACCATGAGTGACGAGCAACTGCCGCTGCCCACGCCGAGCCAGGAGGTGCGCCAGTGGGCCATGTTTTGCCACTTGTCCGCCTTGCTGGGGATCTGGATTCCGTTTGGCACGATCATCGGCCCGCTGATTCTCTGGCAGATGAAGCGCGAGATGGACCCGTTCATTGATGCTCAGGGCAAGGAGGCGCTGAACTTCCAGATCACCGTCGCCATCGCCTCGGCTATCTGCTTCCTGCTGATGGTGGTGATTATCGGGTTCTTCCTGTTTGGCCTGATCGCGATCGGTGCGCTGGTGCTGACGATCATTGCTGGGGTGAAGGCCAATGAAGGGCAGCCTTATCGGTATCCGTTCACCTGGCGGTTGATCAAGTAACGATCAACGAAGATCCCATTGTGGGAGCGAGCCTGCTCGCTCCTACAGAAAGCAAAGACACCGCCCACAAAAAAGCCGACCCTGAAGTCGGCTTTTTTGTGTCTGCGAAACGACGCTTAAATGGTCAGCGTCCAGTCGTAGTCCACGATCAGCGGCGCGTGTTGCGAGAACCGCGGCTGGCGTGGCAGGCGTGCGCTGCGTACGAAGCGGCGCAGGCCGGGGGTCAGCAACTGATAGTCGAAGCGCCAACCGAGGTTGAGCATCTCCGCCTGTTCGTTGTCCGGCCACCAGCTGTACTGGTCGCCTTCACGGCTGACTTCACGCAGGGCGTCGACATAACCCATGTTGCCGACAATCTCGTCCATCCAGGCACGTTCAGGTGCCAGGAAGCCCGGAGATTGCTGGCTGTCGCGCCAGTTCTTGATATCCAGCTTCTGTTGCGCCACGTACAGCGAGCCACAGTAAATGTACTCGCGGCGTTTGCGTCGCTGTTTATCCAGATAACGGGCGAAGTCGTCCATTAGCTTGAACTTCTGGTTCAAGTCTTCATCGCCGTTCTGCCCCGAAGGGAGCAGCAAGGTCGCGATGCTGACCTTGTCGAAATCGGCTTGCAGGTAGCGCCCGTAGCGGTCGGCCGTCTCGAAACCGAGACCGCTGATGACAGCCTTCGGTTGCAGCCGCGAATACAAAGCCACGCCGCCTTGGGCGGGAACTTCGGCATCGCAGGCATAAAGGAAGTATCCATCCAGTTGGAAGGCTGGATCGTCCAGTTCAAAGGCGGAGGCGCGGGTGTCCTGCAGGCAGATGACGTCGGCATTCTGTGCCTGCAGCCAACTGAGCAAACCACGCTCGACTGCAGCCTGAATACCATTGACGTTCACACTGATGATCCGCATAAATGGCCCCAAAAATCGCGTGCGTGTATGATACACGGCGTCAAGCTAATTAGCTAAATCCGTGGTATTTGGGGTTTTTCATGCAAGCGTATCAGCGCGATTTCATCCGTTTTGCCATCGATCGCGGCGTTTTGCGCTTCGGTGAGTTCACCCTGAAGTCCGGGCGCACCAGTCCTTACTTCTTCAACGCAGGCCTGTTCAACTCGGGTTCGGCCCTGGCGCAGTTGGGACGTTTCTACGCCGCTGCCATTGCCGAGAGCGGCATTCCCTTCGACGTGCTGTTCGGCCCGGCCTACAAGGGCATCCCTTTGGCGGCGACCACCGCCGTGGCCCTGGCCGAACATCACAACCGTGACCTGCCATGGTGCTTCAACCGCAAGGAAGCCAAGGCCCACGGTGAAGGCGGCAGCCTGGTTGGCGCCCCCCTGACCGGCGACGTTCTGATCATCGACGACGTGATCACCGCCGGCACCGCAATCCGTGAGGTGATGCAGATTATCGCTTCCCAGGACGGCGCCAAGGCCGCCGGCGTGCTGATCGCCCTGAACCGTCAGGAGCGTGGCAACGGCGAGTTGTCGGCGATCCAGGAAGTCGAGCGTGACTTCGGCATCCCGGTCATCAGCATCGTTTCGCTGAACCAGGTGCTGGAATTCCTCGCCGACGATCCGCAGCTCAAACAGCATCTGCCGGCGGTGGAAGCCTACCGCGCGCAATTTGGCGTCTGACGCCAAACCCTGTAGGAGCGAGCCTGCTCGCGAAAGCGGTAGATCATTCAACATTGATGTTGACTGACAAGACTCCATCGCGAGCAGGCTCGCTCCTACAGGGAATGCAGGCAAAAAAGACCCCGCTCAGCCAGGCCGAGTGGGGTCTTTTTGTTTGCGCTATCGCTTAAGGACGCTTGCGATTGCTGATCAGGGTGCCCACACCGGTATCGGTGAAGATTTCCAGCAGGATCGCGTTCGGCACGCGACCGTCGATGATCAGCGAGCTGCCAACGCCGCCCTGGACCGCTTCCAGTGCGCAACGGATCTTCGGCAGCATGCCGCCGTAGATGGTGCCGTCGGCGATCAGGTCGTCGACTTGCTGGGTTGTCAGGCCGGTCAGCACCGTGCCCGACTTGTCCATCAAGCCGGCGATGTTGGTCAACAGCATCAGCTTCTCGGCTTTCAACGCTTCGGCGACTTTGCCGGCCACCAGGTCAGCGTTGATGTTGTACGACTCGCCGTTGGCGCCGACGCCGATGGGCGCGATCACCGGAATGAAATCGCCCTTGACCAGCAGGTTCAGCAGGTCGGTATTGATGCCGACGACTTCGCCCACGTGGCCGATGTCGATGATTTCCGGGGTGGTCATTTCCGGGGTCTGGCGGGTAACGGTGAGCTTCTTCGCGCGAATCAGCTCGGCGTCTTTACCGGTCAGGCCGATGGCGCTGCCGCCATGACGGTTGATCAGGTTGACGATGTCCTTGTTGACCTGGCCGCCGAGGACCATTTCCACCACGTCCATGGTCGCGGCGTCGGTGACGCGCATGCCGTCGACGAAATGGCTCTCGATCGACAGGCGCTTGAGCAGGTCACCGATTTGCGGACCGCCACCGTGAACCACCACCGGGTTAATGCCCACGGCCTTCATCAGCACGATGTCGCGGGCGAAGCCGGTTTTCAGCTCCTCGCTTTCCATCGCGTTGCCGCCGTATTTGATCACCAGTGTCTTGCCGACATAACGGCGGATGTAAGGCAGCGCTTCGGACAGTACCTTGGCGGTGTTGGCGGCGGCTTCGCGTTCGAGGGTCATTCAGGGCTCCGGGTGAATCAGAACGGTAGTTGGAGATCAGGTGCAACACGCTTCAACTGGACTTTGAATACGTCCTTGATGCGCTGCAATTCAGCCTCGTCATCGGCCTCGAAACGCAGCACCAGCACCGGAGTGGTGTTGGAGGCGCGTACCAGGCCCCAGCCTTTGGCGTAGTCGACTCGCACGCCGTCAATGGTGGTCAGGTCGGCGCCTTCGCCCCACTGCGCATCGTGCAATGCATCAATGATGCTGAATTTGCTCTCTTCGGTCACATGGATATTGATTTCCGGCGTAGAAATATCGTTCGGGAAGGTTGCGAACAACTCTTCGGCCGAGGATTTTTCCTTGCTGAGGATCTCCAGCAACCGTGCTGCGCTGTAAATGCCGTCGTCGAAACCGAACCAGCGCTCCTTGAAGAAGATGTGCCCGCTCATTTCGCCAGCCAGCAGGGCGCCGGATTGTTTCATTTTCTTTTTGATCAACGAGTGACCGGTCTTCCACATTAACGACCGGCCGCCGTATTCCTTGATCAGCGGAATCAGGCGACGGGTGCATTTGACGTCGAAGATGATCTCGGCGCCCGGGTTGCGCGCCACGACGTCGCGGGCGAACAGCATCAGCAGA
This sequence comes from Pseudomonas grandcourensis, assembly GCF_039909015.1. Lineage (NCBI taxonomy): Bacteria > Pseudomonadati > Pseudomonadota > Gammaproteobacteria > Pseudomonadales > Pseudomonadaceae > Pseudomonas > Pseudomonas grandcourensis. The sequence goes on along the minus strand of NZ_CP150919.1, from coordinate 6,628,325 downwards.
CGGTCCGGGTAGACGATGCTGCCGGTGTTGGTCACCACGCCGACGCGGTCGCCATCGCCGTCGAAGGCCAGGCCGATGTCAGCGTTGGTTTCCTTGACCTTGGCGATCAGGTCCGCGAGGTTTTCAGGCTTGCCCGGGTCCGGGTGGTGGTTCGGGAAGTTGCCGTCCACTTCGCAGAACAGCGGGATGACTTCGCAGTTCAGCGCTTCGATCAGTTGCGGGGCGATCACGCCGGCCGCGCCGTTGCCGCAGTCGACGACCACTTTCAGGCGACGGGCAAGCTTGATGTCCTGGACGATTTCGGTGTTGTAGCGGTCTAGGATCTCGACTTGGGTGATGCTGCCCTGGCCGCTGCTCAGGTTATTGGTCTTGAGGCGGTCGTGCAGGGCCTGGATCTGTTCGTTGGCCAGGGTGTCGCCGGCAATGACGATCTTGAAACCGTTGTAGTTCGACGGGTTGTGGCTACCGGTGAGCATCACACCGGATTTGCCGGCCAGTACGTTGGCGGCGTAGTAGAGCGCCGGAGTCGGGACCAGGCCGACATCACTGACGTGGCAGCCGCTGTCGGCGATGCCTTTGATCAGTTGCGCGACCAGTTCCGGACCAGACAGACGGCCATCGCGACCGACGGACACGTTTGGCTCGCCCTGGGCCAGGCTTTGGGAGCCGACGGCGCGGCCGATCCAGTAAGCGGTTTCGGCGTTCAGGAATTCCGGGACGGTGCCGCGGATGTCGTAGGCGCGGAAGATGCTGTCAGGGAACTTGGGTGCGACTTTGGCCGGGGTGTTCATCTGTGGAAATGCTCCATCTCGAAAGTGGCTGGACAGGCCGCCGACTCATTCGGCAGCAGGTTCAAACTGAAGGGTATGACGGCGTTTTCCGCAGAGAGTTCGTGCTGTGAAAGGGCCATGACGCCCATGACGGCAAGGGTTAGGCCGGGCAATGCCTTGATTTCCGGAGCTAAACCTTGCAGATGACAATTTGAATTTTGTGGCGAGGGTGTCAGATCCCCCGCCACAAGAAGAGCGTAACCGGATCAGCGGGTACCGGTATGGCCGAAGCCGCCAGTGCCACGCTCGGTTTCGACAAACTCTTCAACCATCTCGAAGTGAGCCTGCACCACCGGCACCAGCACCAATTGCGCCAGGCGCTCGCCAACCGGCATGGTGAATTCGGTCTGGCCACGGTTCCAGCAGGAAACCATCAATGGGCCTTGGTAGTCTGAGTCGATCAGACCCACCAGGTTGCCCAGCACGATGCCGTGCTTATGGCCCATCCCCGAGCGCGGCAGAATCAGCGCCGCCAGGTTCGGGTCGCCGATATAGACCGACAGGCCGGTGGGGATCAGCACGGTTTCACCCGGCTTGATCACGGTGTCCTGTTCCAGCATGGCGCGCAGGTCTAGGCCGGCGGAGCCCGGTGTGGCGTATTGCGGCAGCGGGAATTCGGTACCGATGCGGGGGTCGAGGATCTTGGCTTGCAAAGCGTGCATGTAAATTAAACCTGGTTCAGACGTTCGGCGATAAAGGTGATCAGCTGGCGAGCAATCTTGCTCTTGCTGGTCTGGGCGAAAAGTGTGGCGTGAAGCTCGCGGTCGATGACGCTGCAGGCGTTTTCTTCGCTGTTGAAGCCAATGCTCGGGTTGGCGACGTCGTTGGCGACGATCAGGTCGAGGTTCTTGTCTTTCAGCTTGCGTGCAGCGTAATCGAGCAGGTGTTCGGTTTCGGCGGCGAAACCGACACTGAACGGGCGGTCAGGGCGTGTGGCGATGGTGGCCAGGATGTCCGGGTTACGCACCATCTGCAGCAACAAGCCGTCGCCGTTCGTAGGATCTTTCTTGAGTTTCTGTGGGGCGACGACTTCCGGGCGGTAATCCGCGACCGCTGCCGAGGCGATGAACAGGTCGCAAGGGATCGCCGCTTCGCAGGCGGCCAGCATGTCGCGGGCGCTGACCACGTCGATGCGGGTGACGCGATCCGGGGTCTGCAGGTGCACGGGGCCGGTGATCAGGGTTACACGGGCACCGGCTTCCACGGCGGCTTCGGCCAAGGCAAAGCCCATTTTCCCGGAGCTGTGGTTGGTGATGTAGCGCACCGGGTCGATGTTTTCCTGGGTCGGGCCGGCGGTGATCAGTACGTGTTTGCCGGTCAGCGCCTGACGCTGGAAGCAGTCGGCGGCGCACTGGGCTAGTTCAAGGGCTTCGAGCATGCGCCCCAGACCGACGTCACCGCAGGCCTGGCTGCCGGAAGCAGGGCCGAAGACCTTGATGTCGCGGCTTTCGAGTGTTTGCAGGTTGGCCTGGGTCGCCGGGTCGCGCCACATCGCCTGGTTCATTGCCGGCGCGACGGCGACCACTGCGTCGGTGGCCAGCACCAGCGTGGTCAGCAGATCATCGGCAATGCCTTGGGTCAGGCGGGCGATCAGGTCCGCCGTGGCGGGGGCGATCAGCACCAGGTCGGCCCATTTGGCCAGCTCGATGTGGCCCATGGCCGCTTCGGCCGCCGGGTCCAGCAGGTCCAGGTGGACCGGGTGCCCGGACAGGGCCTGCATGGTCAGCGGTGTGATGAACTCTGCGCCGCCACGGGTCATGACCACGCGCACTTCGGCGCCCTGATCGATCAGGCGGCGAACCAGGTCGGCGCTCTTGTAGGCTGCGATGCCGCCGCCGACGCCCAGAACAATGCGTTTCCGATACAGCCGCTGCATAGGCCTGCCTTTCAATTCGTTGGTGACATACGTGGCGAAACCCCCTCCCCAGGGTGAATTCGCCCGCAAAAAAGATGGGCTACGATATCACAGCGACCGCTACGGAACAGCGGTGCCCACAGACAGGGAGGTGCTATGAGTATTCGCGATTGGCCGGCGGCGGAACGGCCGCGGGAGAGGTTGCTTGAACAGGGCGCGGGAAGCCTTTCGGATGCCGAATTGCTGGCGATCTTTTTACGCACGGGCGTGGTGGGTAAAAGTGCGGTAGATCTGGCGCGACACCTGTTGAATCAGTTTGGCAGCCTGCGTTTGCTGCTTGAGGCCGATCAGGAGACGTTCAGCAAGCAGTTGGGACTTGGGCCGGCGAAATTTGCACAGTTGCAAGCTGCGCAAGAAATGAGCAGGCGTCATCTGGCCGAGCGTGCGCGCCAAAAATCGGCACTGGAGAATCCGCACGCGGTTCGCGAGTACCTGAAATCGATGCTGCGCCACGAGCCGCACGAGGTGTTTGGGTGTCTGTTTCTCGACTCCAGGCATCAGGTGCTGGCGTTCGAGACGCTGTTCCGCGGTTCCATCGACAACACCAGCGTTCATCCGCGAGAGGTGGTCAAGCGCGCCCTGGCCAACAACGCAGCGGCATTGATCCTCTGCCACAACCACCCGTCGGGCAACACCGACCCCAGTCAGTCCGACCGGGTGCTGACCAAGCGCCTGCAAAAGGCGCTGGAGTTGATTGACGTGCGGGTGCTTGACCACTTCATCATCGGCGACGGCGATCCGCTGTCGATGGCTGAGTATGGGTGGATGTAGGGGCTGTGGAGTCAAGCGAAACCCTTGTAGGAGCGGGCTTGCCCGCTCCTACAAGGGTTCGTATCAAGCCTGTTATTTGAAGTTGACCTTCGAGTAATCCTGTCGGCCAAACGGGCTGACCGAATACCCCTCGACATCCTTGCGTGTCAGTGCGAACGCAGTCGGGTGGGCCAGTGGTAGCCACAGCGCCTGCTGCTGGATCTGCGCCTGGGCCTGTTCGTAGAGCTTGCTGCGCACACCTTGCTCGCCGGTGGTCTTGCCGGCGCTGATCAGCTTGTCCAGGTCCGCGTTGCAGTAGCGGGCGAAGTTGGTACCGGACTTGACCGCGGCGCAGGAAAACTGCGGCGTGAGGAAGTTGTCCGGGTCACCGTTGTCACCGGCCCAGCCCATGAACAGCAAGTCGTGTTCACCGGCCTTGGCGCGGCGGATCAGTTCGCCCCATTCGATCACACGGATTTCGGCCTGAATGCCGATTTCCGCGAGGTCAGACTGCAGCAGTTGAGCGCCGAGGCTTGGGTTGGGGTTGAGCAGGCTGCCGGAAGGGCGGGTCCAGATGGTGGTCTGGAAGCCGTCCTTGAGTCCGGCCTTGGCCATCAAGGCTTTGGCCTTGGCGATGTCGTGAGGGTAACCCGGCAGGCCTTTCGCGTAGCTCCAGGTGTTGGGCGGATACGGGCCGTTGGCCGCCTCGGCGGTGTCTTCGAACACGGCTTTGACATAGTTGGCCTTGTCGAAGGCGAGGTTGATGGCCTGGCGGACTTCAGGCTTGTCCAGAGGTGGATGCTGACTGTTGATGCCGACGAATGCGGTCATGAACGCGTCAGTCTTTTCGACTTTCAGCGTCGGCTCTTTCAGCGCTTCCTGTACGTCCAGAGGCTTGGGCGACAGGGCAATCTGGCATTCGTTGCGGCGCAATTTCTGCAGGCGAACGTTGGCGTCCGGGGTGATGGCGAAGATCAGCGGATCCACAGAGGGTTTGCCGCCGAAATATTCGGGGTTGGCCTTGTAGCGAACCGAGGCGTCCTTCTGGAAACGGGTGAAAACGAACGGCCCTGTGCCGATCGGCTGGCTGTTGAGCTTCTCGGGTGTGCCGGCCTTCATCAATTTGTCGGCGTATTCGGCCGAATAGATCGAGGCGAAACCCATGCTCAGGGTCGCCAGGAAGGTCGAATCCGGGTGGTCGAGGGTGAAGCGCACGGTCTGCGGGTCGAGGGCGTCGATCTTCTTGATCAGTGCAGGCAATTGCATCGATTGCGCATGGGGGAAGCCGCTCTGGGCGATTTTGTGCCAGGCATTGGCCGGGTCGAGCATGCGGTCGAAGCTGAAAATCACGTCTTCGGCGCTCAGGTCGCGCGTCGGGGTGAAGTACTCGGTGCGATGGAATTTCACCTGCGGGTGCAGCTTGAAGACGTAGGTCAGGCCGTCGGTGCTGACTTCCCAGCTGTCGGCGAGGCTTGCGACCACTTTGCCACTGGCCGTGTCAAAGTCCACCAGGCGATTCATCAGCACATCGGCCGAGGCGTTGGTGGTGGTCAGCGAGTTGTACTGCACCACGTCGAAGCCTTCAGGACTGGCCTCGGTGCAGACGCTCAGGGCGGCGGCAAAGGCCTGTGGGCTCAGCAGAAGCGGGGCGAGCAATAGCGGTAGGGCAGCGAGGCGCATGGTCGGCTTCCTTTACAGATCGAAGGCCCATCTGCAAGTGCAGTCTGGAAAAGGCTTACCCTAGTGGGCTCTTTTGCAAATGACTATCCCCTTTTTCATTTTGAGGGGACTATAGCGCCTGAATTTGCTGTGAGGCGGGCGAGCAAAATCCTGATTTGGCCAGTTGGCCAATTCTCTGCGACGAGCGGTCGCCATCGATGATAGCCTTTGTCCAAGGCGCTCGGAGCCCGAAAAACGGGGTTTTTGTGAGTTCAACGCACACTGAATGTTGTTGCTCTTCAGTCTTTCTGGTATAAAGCAGCGCTCTTTTCTAGGGGCCCGGTTCCTTCACTGTAGGTGTAGCCGGTAAGACCTCTAAAGAAACGCGGCGCCTGGCGCCAAATGACTGAGAGATTAAGCGGCCAACCCATGCCGGGTTGGGCATGTGGTTTTAGAGGGCTGAGGCATGTCTAGAGTATGTCAAGTTACCGGTAAGGGTCCGGTAACTGGGAATAACATTTCCCACGCAAACAACAAAACCCGTCGTCGTTTCCTGCCGAACCTGCAGCATCACCGCTTCTGGGTTGAAGAAGAGAAACGTTTTGTGCGTCTGCGCGTATCTGCCAAAGGCATGCGTATCATCGACAAGCGTGGCATCACTGTCGTGCTGGCCGAACTTCGCCGCGATGGCAAGGTTTAAGGGAGCTAATCATGCGTGAATTGATTCGTTTGATTTCGAGCGCCGGTACTGGTCACTTTTACACTACCGACAAGAACAAGCGTACTACCCCGGACAAAATCGAGATCAAGAAATATGATCCGGTTGTTCGCAAGCACGTGATCTACAAAGAAGGCAAAATCAAGTAATTGATTTTTCCCTCTTACGAAAAAGGCCCGTATCGCGAGATACGGGCCTTTTTTGTTGTGCTTGAAAAAGCGGGCGGTGCTTCAGCCTGATCAAGTCACAGCGCTTCAGTGCTGAGTAGAGCGATGCATGGCTTGGCGCAAATCAATTGCCCATGGTGACATGGGTGATGATTTCGTTCTCGACCAGCAGATTGATCCGTGCGGGATTGTAGTCCTTGCTCATGATGAACCCGATGCCCCTCGGACGTACCGCCAGCCCGGTCTTGTTGGCGAGCTCTCCACGCAGCTCTTCGGAGTATTGTCGGCCGATGTACTGAATGGCTGTGTCCAGGTGTTGTTTCAAATCAATGGTCATTTACCGCTTCCTTGCAATGGGTGAGTGAGCGAAATTGCTCCCGTCATCCGTCTTGGATGCCGTGAAGAAATACTGGAGCAGCTCCGGTCATTTATCACCTGTTGTACTGTGTCGCGATGTTTGCCGGGGCCCGTCCATGAAAAAGCCCGTCACCAGGGACGGGCTTTCGGGTATTTCGATGATCTTGCTTCAAGCCTTCTGTTCAAACGCCACGTAGATCTTGCGGCATGGCTCCAGCACTTCCCAGGTGCCTTTGAACCCGGCGGGGATCACGAAGCGGTCGCCTGCGCGCAGGGTCTTGGCATTGCCGTCGCTGTCACGCAGCACCGAAACCCCTTGCTGGATCTCGCAGTATTCGTGCTCGGTGAAGTTCACTGTCCACTGCCCGACTGCACCTTCCCACACACCAGCGTTCAACTGGCCACAAGGGCTGTTGTAGTGGTTGTAAACGGTTTGTTCCGGGTCGCCCTTGAGCACTTTGGCTGCATCTGGGCGGTAGCGTTCGGCGGCGGTGGTGGTCTGGCTGAAGTCGACGACGTTCTGGATGTTCATTGTTGTTATCCCCCGTGATTACGGCGCGAGTGGTAGAAAGGCTCAAAGTCTATGTTTATTAAAATGAACATCGCAAGGCCGTTTGCCGGTGTTATGTCAAATATATTGAAACTTCATGTGCGGCTGGTTTAGGGTGGTGGATGCCTTGGGCCGAATAGCAAGCTGGCTGGGCAGAATTCCTGACAGCGCCCGCGAAGAACGCGGGTGTCGTATCAATAAGAGGAGGACACTCGCATGACCACCCTGACCCGTGCCGACTGGGAGCAACGTGCCCGCGACCTGAAAATCGAAGGCCGCGCCTATATCAATGGCGAATACACCGACGCCGTCTCCGGCGAGACCTTCGAGTGCATCAGCCCGGTCGATGGCCGTCTGCTGGGCAAGATTGCCAGCTGTGACGCCGCCGATGCCCAGCGTGCCGTGGAAAACGCTCGCGCCACCTTCAATTCCGGTGTCTGGTCGCGCCTGGCGCCGACCAAGCGCAAATCCACCATGATCCGTTTCGCCGGCCTGCTGAAACAGCACGCCGAAGAGCTGGCCCTGCTTGAAACCCTGGACATGGGCAAGCCGATCAGCGATTCCCTGTACATCGACGTTCCCGGCGCGGCGCAAGCCCTGAGCTGGAGCGGTGAAGCCATCGACAAGATCTACGACGAAGTGGCAGCCACTCCGCACGATCAGCTGGGTCTTGTTACCCGTGAGCCGGTGGGCGTGGTTGGCGCCATCGTGCCGTGGAACTTCCCGCTGATGATGGCGTGCTGGAAACTCGGTCCTGCGCTGTCCACCGGTAACTCGGTGATCCTCAAGCCGTCCGAAAAGTCCCCGCTGACCGCCATCCGCATCGCTGAACTGGCTGTCGAAGCCGGCATCCCGAAAGGCGTGCTGAACGTGCTGCCGGGTTATGGCCACACCGTCGGCAAGGCCCTGGCCCTGCACAACGACGTCGATACGCTGGTGTTCACCGGTTCGACCAAAATCGCCAAACAGCTGTTGATCTACTCTGGCGAGTCGAACATGAAGCGCGTCTGGCTCGAAGCCGGCGGCAAGAGCCCGAACATCGTGTTCGCCGATGCGCCGAACCTGCAAGACGCAGCCGAGGCCGCAGCCGGTGCCATCGCCTTCAACCAGGGCGAAGTCTGCACCGCCGGTTCGCGCCTGCTGGTGGAGCGTTCGATCAAGGACAAATTCCTGCCGCTGGTGATCGAAGCGCTGAAAACCTGGAAGCCGGGCAATCCGCTGGACCCGGCGACCAACGTTGGTGCGCTGGTCGATACCCAGCAGATGAATACCGTGCTGTCCTACATCGAGTCCGGTCATGCCGACGGCGCCAAGCTGGTGGCCGGTGGCAAGCGTACGCTCCAGGAAACTGGCGGCACTTACGTTGAACCGACGATTTTCGACGGCGTGAGCAACGCGATGAAAATCGCCCAGGAAGAAATCTTCGGCCCGGTACTGTCGGTCATCGCATTCGACAGCGCCGAAGAAGCCATCGCGATCGCCAACGACACGCCGTACGGCCTGGCCGCTGCGGTCTGGACGACCGACATCTCCAAGGCGCACCTCACCGCCCGCGCACTGCGTGCCGGTAGCGTGTGGGTCAATCAGTACGACGGCGGCGACATGACCGCTCCGTTTGGTGGTTTCAAGCAGTCCGGCAACGGTCGCGACAAGTCCCTGCACGCGTTCGACAAGTACACCGAGCTGAAGGCGACCTGGATCAAGTTGTAAGCCGTTAAGGGAGGCCTGTTTTAGAGCAGGCCTCCTGATACGACATAGATCCCTGTGGGAGCGAGCTTGCTCGCGATAGCGGTGTAACAGTCGACTTCAATGTTGAATGTTGCACCGCTATCGCGAGCAAGCTCGCTCCCACATTGTTTTGTGTGGCCTCAAAAAATAACAATCCACAGGAGCGTGGAACATGCGTTGGGCGACTTATTTCGCCGTTTTGGCATCTGTCCTGAGTGTCGGCTTGGCCCTGGGTGTCAGCATGCCGCTGGTGTCGTTTCGCCTGGAAAGCTGGGGCTACGGCTCGTTTGCCATTGGCGTGATGGCAGCGATGCCGGCCATCGGCGTCCTGCTGGGGGCGAAAATCTCCAGCCATCTGGCGGCGCGATTCGGCACGGCCAATCTGATGCGCCTGTGCTTGTGGGCCGGGGCGGTTTCGATCGGCTTGCTGGCGCTGTTGCCGAGCTATCCGGTCTGGTTGGTGCTGCGGTTGATGATCGGGGTGATCCTGACCCTTGTATTCATCATCGGTGAAAGCTGGATCAATCAACTGGTGGTCGAGCAGTGGCGCGGGCGGCTGGTGGCGCTGTATGGCAGCAGCTACGCATTGAGTCAGCTGGCAGGGCCGGTGTTGCTGGGCTTCCTCGGTACCGAGCATGACTATGGCTTTTGGGTGGGCGTCGGTTTGCTGATGGCTGCTCCGTTTCTGTTGCTGGGCCGCAGTGGTGCGCCGAGCAGCGAGGCCAGCAGCGTGACCCTGCGTGATTTGCTTGAGTTCTGTCGTGGCCTGCCGGCGATTGCCTGGGCGGTGTCGTTGTTCGCCGCGTTCGAGGCGATGATTCTGACGTTGTTGCCGGTCTATTGCCTGCGCCAGGGATTCACCACGGAGATCGCCTTGGCGATGGTCAGTACGGTGGTGGTCGGCGATGCGGTGCTGCAATTGCCGATTGGTGCGTTGGCCGATCGCTTGTCGCGACGCGCGTTGTTCACCGGTTGTGCGGTGGTTCTGCTGATGTCGAGCCTGGCAATACCGATGCTGATCGACACACTGCTGATCTGGCCGTTGTGGGTGCTGTTCGGCGCTAGCGCTGGCGGGTTGTTCACCTTGTCATTGATCCTGATCGGCGAGCGTTATCGCGACGATGCGCTGGTGCGGGCTAACGCGCACATTGCCCAGTTGTGGGGGATCGGTTGCCTGATCGGGCCGCTGCTGGCGGGTGCCGGCAGCCAGTGGATCAACGGCCATGCGTTGCCGTTGCTGATGGCGGTAGGGGCCTTGGGCGTGTTGATTGTGGTGTCGCGGCAAGGGGCGTTTGGCGCCGCAGCAGAACCAGCCTGATGAGCATCGCAGAACTGTGGCGGTCGAGAGTTACAGCATCTTCTCCAGCCCGACCGTATTGCTCATCCAGGCATTGAAGCGCCGCCACCAGCTCCCTGGCTCCTTGGTCAGGGTGTGCATTTTTCCGTCGTCTTCGGTGGTCCAGACGATCTGATCGTTTTCCAGTTCCACCTGATAACTCAGGGCCGGCGCCATACCCCGCAGCGCCAGTTCACGGACCCGTGCGGCCAATTCCGGACTGTCCACCAGCACGCCGACTTCGGTGTTCCACAGCACCGAGCGCGGATCGAAATTGAACGAGCCGATAAAGGATTTTTGCTGGTCAAAGATCATCGCCTTGCTGTGCAGGCTGGAGTCAGAGCCGTGATAGGCGCTGCTGGAAAACAGATGCGGCCCGCTACCGCTGCCGCCGCCCTCGCCGGGCTGGCTACGCAATTCGTAGAGCTTCACACCGTGCTCCAGCAGCGCCCTGCGATAGGGCGCGTAACCGCCGTGCACCGCCGGAACGTCCGTGGCTTCCAGTGAGTTGGTCAGCAAGCTCACGGAGACGCCGGCATCGGCGCGCCCGGTCAGGTACACCAGTCCCGGCTGGCCGGGCACGAAGTAGGCCGAGATCATGATCAGCTCTTTGCTGACGTTGTTGAGTTCAGGTGCGAGTTGCGTGGTCAGCAGCAACTGCGGATCGGGCTCGCCCTTGGCCAGTACCTTGCTCGGCGCATCCCACAATGCCTGGTTCCAGGCCCAGATCAGTTCGCGGCGCCAGATGTCCAGGCGCGGGTGGGTGGTGAAGGTCATCAGGTGTTTGTAGAGCGTGTGATTCTGCTTGCGCGTTTCCGCCAGGGATTCTTCCAGTCGGGTGCGGGTGTTTTCCAGGTCTTGATGTGTGGGTTTGCTCGACAGGAATTCGTCGATTGGCTTGCTCAGGGCGCTGTTCCAGTACTGGTCGAAACTGTGCCCGAGTTGCTCGGCGACCGGGCCGACACCGAGCATGTCGATGTCAGTGAAATTCATCTTGGGCTCGGCATCGTAATACTCGTCCCCCAGATTGCGCCCGCCGACGATGGCCATGCTGTTGTCCGCCAGCCACAACTTGTTATGCATGCGTCGATGCTGTTGCGACAGGTTGAACAGCCGGCCCACGGTGCGCGTCACACCCGTACTGCGGCCCAGATTCAGCGGGTTGAACACGCGGATCTGGATGTTTGGGTGGGCGGCGAGGGTGGCAATGACCCGGTCCAGGCCATCGCTGGCAGTATCGTCGAGCAGTACCCGCACCCGCACGCCCCGGTCAGCGGCCTTGAGCAACTCCTCGATCAACATGCGTGTGCTGATGCCGTCGTGCACGATGTAGTACTGCAAGTCTAGGCTGCTTTGGGCGTTACGAATCAGTTCGGCGCGGGCGGTGAAGGCCTCGGTGCTGTCCGATAGCAGGCGAAAGCCCGATTGTCCCTTGTAAGGTGCGGCCTGCGCCTGGACCGAGCGGCCGAATGCGGAGTTTGAAGCCGGTAGCGCCTGGCTCGGCACACGCTGTATTTCGAGGCTGGCGCAACCGCCCAGGAACGCGGCGAGTAGCAGAAGAGCAAGCAGGGGCTGTCTGACTCTCACGTAGGATCGTTCCGTTTGGCGGCGCAGATAGGCATATGGACGCGGATTCCAGTAGAAAAGTCAGTCGCTGAGCTGATCGGTTTCCGCCAGCAGTTTGATCGCTGTCGCACCCACCTTGCGCACCGCGTCTTCGATCTGCGGTGTTGGCTTGGCAGCGTAGTTCATGCGCAGGCAATTGCGGTACTTGCCCGAGGCGGAAAAAATGCTGCCCACGGCAATCTGTACGCCCTGGTCGTGCAATGCACGATTCAGTTTCAGGGTGTCGAAACCTTCTGGCAGTTCGACCCACAGCATGAAGCTGCCCTGTGGGCGACTGGCGCGGGTGCCGGCCGGGAAGTAGCGGGTCACCCAATCAATCATCACGTCGCGATTGCGCTGGTATTGCGTGCGCATCCGCCGCAAATGCGGTTCGAAGTGGCCACCCTTGAGAAATTCGGCGATGGCGATCTGCGGCTGTGGCGCGGTGGATCCGGTGCTGATGTATTTCATGTGCAGCACCCGTTCCAGATAGCGGCCGGGCGCGACCCAGCCGATGCGCAGGCCCGGCGCCAGGGTCTTGGAAAACGAGCTGCACAACAGGACGCGACCGTCCTCGTCGAAGGACTTGATCGTGCGCGGACGTGGATAGGTGTAGGCCAGTTCGCCATACACATCGTCCTCGATGATCGCCACGTCATAGCGCTGTGCAAGCGTCAACAACGCGCGTTTGCGCGACTCCGGCATGATGTAGCCCAACGGGTTGTTGCAGTTGGGGGTCAACTGTATGACCTTGATTGGCCACTGCTCCAGGGCCAGTTCCAGCGCTTCGAGACTGATGCCGGTCAGCGGATCGGTGGGGATTTCCAGGGCTTTCATGCCCAGGCCTTTGAGGGTCTGCATGGCGCCGTGAAAGCTCGGCGAGTCCACCGCGACAATGTCCCCCGGCTCGCAAATCGCGCGAATACTGGTGGACAGCGCTTCGTGGCAACCGGTGGTGACCACCAGTTCGCTGGCGCTCAACTGGCAGCCGGAATCGAGCATCAGGCGAGCGATCTGTTCGCGCAGTTCGAGGTTGCCGTGGATGTTGTCGTAATACAGACCGGGCATGTCCTGCCGCCTGCTGATTCGCGCCAGGTCACGCAGCAGCGGTTTCATGGTCGGGCTGGTGATGTCCGGCATGCCGCGGCCCAGTTGCACCACGTCTTTGCGCGGCACGGCGCGAATCAACTCCAGCACTTGATCCCATTGGGAAATGTCCACCGGCCGTTGGGCCGGGCGGCCGACTGCTGGCAAATCCGGCAGCTCGCGACTGGCCGGGACGAAGTACCCGGATTTGGGCCGTGGCATGGCCAGCCCGCTGTCCTCCAGCACCCGATAGGCCTGCTGCACCGTGCTCAGGCTGACGCCGTGCTCGACGCTCAGCGCCCGTACCGAAGGCAACCGGTCACCGGGGCGGTAGAAGCCCTGTTCGATACGTGTGCCGAGCAATTCGGCGAGGTTGACGTAAAGGGTCATGGTGCAGCCTCGATAGGGGTGATTCGGTTAACCAGTACAGATCAGCCGAAAAATCAGGATTCAGTGGCGGAATCGGCAAAGCTGTATGGAATTAATACAGTAGCTTTGAATCTGTAATGCTTTTTCGCGCCCACGCATCATGGAACCTCTGGCTACCCAAGTAAACAGGAGCATCCAAGATGAACGGTTTGAGCGATGTGCGGCTGACGTTACACAGTCAGGAACTGGCGGCAGGGCAGAACAACGGCACGCGGGAGGCGGGCATGTGCAATGCGTCGTCCGGCCTGAGTCGCTGGGACCAGTTCTGGCGTCGCCTGCACACGCGCAAGGCGTTGCTGACCCTGACGGCCGACCAGCTCAAGGATATCGGGCTGACGCGGGAGCAGGCGCGGGAGGAGGGGCTGAAGCCTTTCTGGCGGATCTGAAATCCATGGTGATTTTTAGGCCCATTCGCGAGCAGGCTCGCTCCCACAGGGATTTGCGTCTGACCACAAATCCAATGTGGGGGCGAGCCTGCTCGCGATGGCGTCAGTCCTGCCACAAACAATCTTTCAGACCAACTCTTTAAGCCGATGCCACAACATCCCCAACGCCAGCAACGGCGAGCGCAAATGCTTGCCGCCGGGGAAGGTGATGTGCGGCACCTTGGCGAACAAATCAAAACCACCACTGTGCTGCCCGCTGATGGCTTCGGCCAGCAGCTTGCCGGCCAGGTGCGTGGCATTCACGCCATGACCGGAATAGGCCTGGGCGTAGTACACGTTCGGCTGGTCCTTGAGCCGGCCGATCTGCGGCAGGCGATTGGCGCCGATGCCGATCATGCCGCCCCATTGATAGTCGATCTTCACATCAGACAGTTGCGGAAAGACTTCCAGCATTTTCGGACGCATGTACGCGGCGATGTCTTTCGGGTCGTGACCGGAATAATGGCAGGCGCCGCCAAACAGCAGGCGCCGGTCCGCCGAGAGCCGGTAGTAATCCAGCGCCACCCGCTGGTCACAGACCGCCATGTTCTGCGGCAGCAGGGCGTGAGCCAATTCTTCGCTCAACGGTTCGGTGGCGATGATGTAGCTGCCGGCGGGCAGGACTTTGCCGCTGAGCTCCGGGTTGAGGTTATTGAGGTAGGCATTGCAACCCAGCACCAGGGTCTTTGCGCGCACCGAGCCCTCGGCGGCATGGACCTTGACCTCGGGGCCATAGTCGATGCGGGTCACGGCCGAATGCTCGAACAACTGGACCCCCAGTCGTTGTGCCGCTGCGGCTTCGCCCAAGGCCAGGTTCAGTGGATGCAGGTGCCCCGAGCCCATGTCGATCAGGCCACCGACGTAACGCGTGGAGCCGACCACGGTGTGCATCTCGTTGGCTTGCAGCAAACGGGTCTCGTGGCGGTAGCCGAGGCTGCGCAGTTCTTCGGCGTCCTCGGCGAAGCCTTCAAGGTCACGGGGCTTGTTGGCGAGGTCGCAGTAACCCCAGGTCAGGTCGCAGGGGATCTGGAAGCGCTCGACCCGTTGCCGGACGATTTCCACGGCTTCCAGGCCCATGAGTTTCATTTGCCGAACACCTTCGGCACCGATGATGTTGGTGAACTGATCGAGGCCGTGGCCAACGCCGCGAATCAACTGCCCGCCATTGCGTCCACTGGCGCCCCAGCCGATTTTGTGGGCCTCAAGCAACACCACACTGAGGCCGCGTTCGGCCAGTTCAAGCGCCGTGTTCAACCCCGAAAACCCGCCGCCCACGACACAGACATCGGCCAGCACTTCACCTTTGAGCGCCGCAAGTTCTGGCTGCGGCAGGCTGCTGGCGGCGTAGTAGGACGCGGTGTGGTTCAGGGCAGGCTGTTGAGCACGGGCATTCATGTGCGTGTTCCCGATTCTTGCGTTTAGTAAACCTGACGGAGCATAAGCCGGACCTTCCCGGACGGGCAACATTGGTCGGCTGGTGCTGTCTGGATCGGGGCTTTTGCGTCAGAATCGCGCTCTATTCCGCTATTGGTCACCGCTGCAATGAGCTGCAACAGCCAGACAATCCGCACATTGCGACAACAGATTCCCTCGTTCGAGTGCGTTCCCGGCTGCCATGACTGCTGCGGGCCGGTGACCACCTCGCCGGAAGAAATGTCGCGCCTGCCGCGCAAGACCCGCGCCGAGCAGGATGCCGCCATGGAAGAACTCAACTGTGTGCATCTGGGGCCGAATGGTTGCACGGTGTATGACGAGCGGCCGCTGATCTGCCGGTTGTTCGGCACCACCAAGA
The DNA here is from genome assembly GCF_039909015.1 of Pseudomonas grandcourensis. Classification (NCBI taxonomy): domain Bacteria; kingdom Pseudomonadati; phylum Pseudomonadota; class Gammaproteobacteria; order Pseudomonadales; family Pseudomonadaceae; genus Pseudomonas; species Pseudomonas grandcourensis. Next base: position 6,612,978 of record NZ_CP150919.1, on the reverse strand, counting down.
CCTTGCCGTGCCCCAATGGGCGCGGGCCGGTGGAGTTGATTCATCCGCGGGTGGAGAAGCAGGTGTTCGAGTACATGGCCAGCACTCGGCAGGTGTTGGTTTAAAAGATCGCAGCCTGCGGCAGCTCCTAAAAAAACGCGTGTACACCTGTAGGAGCTGCCGCAGGCTGCGATCTTTTGATCTTCAGTCCGGAATAGGCAGAGTCAGGCTCTCCTTCACCTCTTCCATCACGATATAGCTCTTGGACTCACGCACATGCGGCAGCTTGAGCAGAATGTCGCCCAGCAATTTGCGGTACGAAGCCATCTCGGAAATCCGCGCCTTCACCAGGTAGTCGAAATCTCCTGACACCAGGTGACACTCCAGCACATGGGGCAATTTCAGCACCGCGCGTCGGAACTCTTCGAAAGTATCGCCGGATTTGTAGTCCAGGCTGATCTCGACGAACACCAGCAGACTACCCTTCAGGTGCTGCGGATTGAGCCTGGCGTTGTAGCCCATGATGATCCCTTCGCGCTCCAGACGCCGGACCCGCTCAGTACAGGGCGTGGTCGAGAGCCCGACCTTTTCTCCTAGCTCCGTAAATGAAATCCGCCCGTCCGCTTGCAGGATCCGCAGGATGTTGCGGTCGATCTTGTCCAGCTCACGTTTGGTCTGAGTGTTGGTACGCATAGGGGATGCGCCTCCGTGAAAAGGGTTTTTGCCGAGAATTGTCGCCAAATATAGGCGCTTATATAGTGAAAAGCACTGGCAAATCTTTTTTACACTGCGCGCATCTAAAGCTCTGAATAACAAACGTCAGCGGTTAGCCGCGATGAGGGATATGAAAATGCGCGTCATGGTCTTGGGTAGCGGCGTTATCGGTACCACCAGTGCTTACTATCTGGCCCGTGCCGGGTTTGAAGTGGTGGTTGTGGACCGGCAGCCGGCTGCTGCCATGGAGACCAGTTTCGCCAACGCCGGGCAGGTCTCGCCGGGTTATGCCTCGCCGTGGGCCGCGCCGGGCGTGCCGCTCAAGGCCATCAAGTGGCTGTTGCAGCGCCACGCGCCTTTGGCGATCAAGGCCACTGCCGACATCGACCAGTACCTGTGGATGGCACAGATGCTGCGCAACTGCACCGCCAGCCGTTACGCGGTGAACAAGGAGCGCATGGTTCGTCTGTCCGAGTACAGCCGTGACTGCCTCGACGAACTGCGCGCCGAAACGGGCATTGCCTACGAAGGCCGCAGCCTCGGCACCACCCAACTGTTCCGCACCCAGGCTCAACTGGACGGCGCCGCGAAAGACATCGCCGTGCTGAAAGAATCCGGTGTGCCGTTCGAGCTGCTCGACCGCGACGGTATTGCCCGCGTTGAGCCGGCGCTGGCAAGCGTCACTGACATCCTCGCCGGTGCTCTGCGTCTGCCGAACGACCAGACTGGCGACTGCCAGATGTTCACCACCAAGCTCGCCGAGATGGCCGCAAACCTCGGTGTGCAATTCCGTTTCGGTCAGGACATTCAGCACCTCGACTTCGCCGGTGATCGCATCAACGGTGTGTGGATCGACGGCAAGCTGGAAACCGCCGACCGCTACGTGCTGGCCCTCGGCAGCTACTCGCCGCAACTGCTCAAGCCGCTGGGGATCAAGGCGCCGGTATACCCGCTCAAGGGCTACTCCCTGACCGTGCCGATCACCAACCCGGCGATGGCCCCGACTTCGACCATTCTCGACGAGACCTACAAGGTCGCGATCACCCGTTTCGACAACCGCATCCGCGTTGGCGGCATGGCCGAGATCGCCGGTTTTGACCTGTCGCTGAATCCGCGTCGCCGCGAAACCCTGGAGATGATCGTCAACGACCTTTATCCTCAGGGCGGCGATCTGGCCCAGGCCGATTTCTGGACTGGCCTGCGTCCGACCACTCCGGACGGCACCCCGATTGTTGGCGCCACCCCGTTCAAGAACCTGTTCCTGAACACCGGTCACGGCACGCTCGGCTGGACCATGGCCTGTGGCTCCGGTCGCTTGCTGGCTGATCTGATGGCGAAGAAAAAGCCGCAGATCAGCGCCGAAGGTCTCGATATTTCCCGTTACGGCAAAAAAATCCAGGAGTCTGCAAAGCATGTTAGTCCAGCGCCAGCTCACCAATGAGCGCATGAGTCAGATCGTCACCCATAACGGCACGGTGTACCTGGCCGGGCAGGTCGGCGACGACATGAACGCCGGGATTGAACAGCAGACCCGTGAAACCCTGGCCAACATCGAGCGTTTGCTCGATCTGGCCGGCACCGACAAAAACAATCTTTTGTCGGTGACGATTTACCTGAAAGACATCGACGCGCATTTCGAAGGCATGAACGCGGTGTGGGACAAGTGGCTGCCAAAAGGCGTCGCCCCGGCTCGTGCCACCGTTGAATCGAAACTGTGCGAACCGGAAATCCTGGTCGAGCTGTCGGTTGTCGCCGCTCTGCCATAAGCTTTCAGACAGATCCCTCTCCCGGTGCTGTTGGCGGTTCACGTCGTCAGCCAGCGCCGGTTTTTCTTCCCGATAACCCGACCAGAAGTCTGCCGCCATGCGTCCTGCCCGTGCCCTGATCGACCTTCAAGCCCTGCGCAACAACTACCGAATCGCCCGTGAACTCACGGGGGCCAAAGCCCTCGCGGTGATCAAGGCTGATGCCTATGGCCATGGCGCGGTGCGTTGCGCCCAGGCGCTGGAAGCCGAGGCGGACGGGTTTGCCGTGGCCTGCATCGAAGAGGCGTTGGAACTGCGGGCGGCGGGCATTCGTGCGCCGATCCTGCTGCTGGAAGGTTTTTTCGAAGCCGATGAGCTGGCGCTGATTGTCGAGCATGATTTCTGGTGCGTGGTGCATTCGCTGTGGCAGCTCGAAGCCATCGAGAAAGCGACGTTGAGCAAGCCGATCACCGTGTGGCTGAAGCTCGATTCGGGCATGCACCGCGTGGGTCTGCACCCGGCGGATTATCAGGCGGCCTATCAACGGCTGCTAGCTAGCGGCAAAGTCGCGAAAGTGGTGCTGATGAGCCACTTTGCGCGTGCCGACGAACTGCACGAACAAGCGAGTGCCGATCAGGTGGCGGTGTTTGAAGCGGCGCGCAAGGGCTTGTCCGCCGAGGTCAGCCTGCGCAACTCGCCGGCGGTGCTCGGTTGGCCGCAGATTCCGAGTGATTGGGTGCGCCCGGGCATCATGCTCTACGGCGCCACGCCCTTCGAAGAAGCCAACGAAACAGCATCGCGCCTGCAACCGGTCATGACCCTGGAGTCGAAGGTGATCAGTGTGCGCGAGTTGCCGGCCGGTGAGCCCGTCGGCTACGGCGCCAAATTCATCACCCCGAAACCGATGCGCATTGGCGTCGTGGCCATGGGTTACGCCGACGGCTACCCGCGTCTGGCTCCGACCGGCACGCCAGTGCTGGTTGCCGGGCAGCGCAGCCAGCTGATCGGCCGGGTATCGATGGACATGCTCTGCATCGACCTGACCGATGTGCCGCAGGCCGGCCTCGGTTCGACCGTCGAGTTGTGGGGCAAAAACATCCTCGCCAGTGATGTGGCCATGGCTGCCGGCACGATTCCTTACCAGATCTTCTGCAACCTGCGCCGAGTGCCACTGCTCTATTCCGGGGCTTAGTGCACAGGGCTCAGGACCGGAAGTCGCCTCGCTGAGCAGGATTCAGGTCAAGGTGTTGTAAATACTGAACGCTGTCGCCATGATAACGCTCACTATTCCAACAATCTGAATCCTGGAGGCGCAAGCTTTGGACGTCGGTGAACGACTGCAATCCATCCGTAGGCTCAAAGGCCTTTCCCAGCGTGAGCTCGCCAAACGGGCGGGGGTCACCAACAGCACGATCTCGATGATCGAGAAGAACAGCGTCAGCCCCTCGATCAGTTCGCTGCGCAAAGTGCTGGGCGGAATTCCCATGTCCATGGTCGAGTTCTTTTCCGAAGAAATCCTGCAGGAAAAACCGACCCAGATCGTCTACAAGGCCAACGAGCTGATCGATATTTCCGATGGCGCGGTGACCATGAAGCTGGTCGGTCGGGCGCACCCGAGCCGGGCTATCGCATTCCTCAATGAAATCTATCCGCCAGGCGCCGACACCGGTGACGAGATGCTCACCCATGAGGGCGAGGAAACCGGCATCCTGGTCGAAGGAAAACTGGAACTGGTGGTCGGTCTCGAAACTTTTGTCCTCGAAGCCGGCGATAGCTACTACTTTGAAAGTACCAAGCCACACCGTTTCCGTAATCCGTTCGATGTGCCGGCGCGACTAATCAGCGCAGCCACACCGGCGAATTTCTAAGAAAAGAGGCGTCCTGCCAGCATCGCAGAGGCGCCCGGGCTGTATTTCCGTCGCGGCCTAAGACCCCTCCGACTTTGGGGTTGTTTCAGTGCGACGGGCTTACCGCTATACTTGCGCCCGCCTGCGAACCGTGGCCGTAGGCGTGACTAGCCACCATTGAGGGTGAACGCGTGAACCTAATTATGAAAATGCTGGCTGCACCAGCAACCGTATTGGCCCTATGGGCTGTCAGTGTCAGCGCTCAGGCTGCGACCAACGACGATATCGCCAAACGCCTTGAGCCAGTCGGCCAGGTTTGTGTTCAGGGTAAAGAGTGCAAAGGGATGGAAGTGGCCACTGCCGCCGGCGGCGGTGGTGGTGCGAAAACTCCGGATGATGTGATTGCAAAACATTGCAACGCTTGCCACGGTTCAGGCCTGTTGGGCGCGCCGAAAATCGGTGATGCCGCTGCCTGGAAAGAACGTGCCGATCACCAGGGTGGCCTCGATGGCATCCTGGCCAAAGCCATTACCGGTATCAACTCGATGCCGCCTAAAGGCACTTGTGCCGATTGCTCCGACGCCGAGCTCAAAGGCGCCATCCAGAAGATGTCCGGCTTGAAATAAGCCTGAGTCTTGCTGGTGAAAAGCCGCTTTCGAGCGGCTTTTTTGTGCCTGTGATTTGACCCGGGTGGCTGTTCATTGCAGCAAAGACACGGCAAGCTCGGTCCAGGCCCAAGTCATGGAACGTGAGGGAGGATCCGATGGTTCAGCTGTGCTCTATCGAACAGGCAGTCGATGACGTCTTGGCACGGTTGCCGGCGCATATCCACATGGGCCTGCCTCTGGGGTTGGGCAAACCCAATCACTTCGTCAACGCGCTGTATCGGCGAATCGCACAGTCGCCCGAGCGACGGCTGACGATCTACACCGCGTTGTGTCTGGGCCGCCCACCCTTGGGCGATGGTTTGCAGACGCGATTTCTCGAACCCTTTGTCGAGCGGGTGTTCGGCGATTATCCGGAGCTGGAATTTCTCGCCGACCTGCGCCGCGATGGCCTGCCGGGCAACATCCACATCCAGCAGTTCTTCATGCAGCCCGGCAGCCTGCTCAACAGTGCCACGGCGCAACAGGATTACGTCAGCAGCAATTACAGCCATGCGGCGCGGGACATCAATGCCGCCGGGTTGAATCTGGTGGCGCAACTGGTGGCCAGCGATGCCGAACATCCCGACCGCTTGAGCCTGAGCTGCAACCCGGACATCACCCTCGACCTGTTGCCGATGATCGCCAAGCGCCGCGCCGCCGGAGAAACCATCCTGCTGATCGGCCAGGTACACAACGATCTGCCCTACATGGCCGGCGATGCGGAACTCGGCATCGACACCTTTGACCTGCTGATCGATGAGAAGGACAACACCACGCTATTTTCCACGCCGAACATGCCGGTGGGGTGTCAGGACCATTTCATTGGCCTGCACGCCAGCACCCTGGTGCGTGACGGCGGCACCTTGCAGATCGGCATCGGTTCCATGGGCGATGCGCTGACGGCGGCGCTGCTGGCGCGGCAAACCGACAACGACGGATACAGCGCTTTGCTGGCAGACGTAAACCTCAGCCACTGGGCGCAACTGATCGAGCGCGAAGGCGGCATCGAACCCTTCGCCAAGGGCTTGTACGGTTGCAGCGAAATGTTCGTCAACGGCTTGCTGGTGCTGGCCGATGCCGGGATCGTGCGGCGCAAGGTTTATCCGGACGTGGCGACCCAACAGCAGGCGGATGCCGGCACCCTCGACGAGACTGCGCAAACCGATGGCATCTCGGTGCACGGCGGATTCTTCCTCGGTCCGCGCAGCTACTACGAACGCTTGCGCGAATTGCCGCAAAACGAGCGGCTTGCATTCAACATGACCCGCATCAGCTACATCAACGAGCTCTACGGCCAGGAAGAACTCAAGCGCTTGCAGCGCCTGGATGCGCGGTTCATCAACACCGCATTCACCGTGACCTTGCTCGGTGCGGCGGTGGCGGATCAGCTGGAAGACGGGCGTGTGCTCAGCGGCGTAGGCGGGCAGTACAACTTCGTGGTGCAGGGTCATGCACTGCAAGGCGCGCGCTCGGTGTTGCTGCTGCGCAGTTGGCGCGAGTCTGGCGGCGATGTCAGCTCGAACATCGTCTGGGTATACGGTCACTGCACGATTCCCCGGCACTTGCGGGACATCGTGGTCACCGAATACGGCATCGCCGATCTTCGCGGCAAGACTGATGCAGCAGTGATCGAGGCCTTGCTCAATATCAGTGACTCGCGTTTTCAGCCGGGATTGATCGAGCAGGCGCAGAAAGTCGGCAAACTGCCCAAGGACTTCCGTCTCGATCCGCGCTTTACCGATAACAGTCCGCAGCGTTTGCAGGAGATTCAGGCGCGGCATCCGCAGCTGTTTCCGGAGTATCCGCTGGGCTGTGATTTCACCGAGGTGGAGCGGGATCTGTTGCGGGCGCTGAACTGGCTCAAGAGCAAGTTCAAGCTGAGCGAGGTGCTGGAATTGGGCAAGGCAGCGCTGGATGCACCGGAGCCTGCGTTGTTCCAGGAGCATCTGCAGCGCATGCAATTGGCCAGCCCGGAGGGGATGAAGGAGGATTTGTATCAGCGCCTGCTGCTCACAGGCCTCAAGGCCACCGCACAGTAACTGCTCGCCCAAAAACAACTGTAGGAGTGAGCCTGCTCGCGATAGCGGTGTATCAGCCAATGACTATGTCGGCTGACACTATGCAATCGCGAGCAGGCTCGCTCCTACAGGGGTATTACTGCGTCCCGGCTTACTCGATAAAGGTCACGACGCCATCGGCCAGCGACTTCACGCGGGCCAGGGACTCTACGCGATAACCCTGCGAGTCCAGTTCCGCACGACCGCCCTGGAACGACTTCTCGATCACGATGCCCAGGCCCGCCACGGTGGCGCCAGCCTGCTTGATGATCGAAATCAGTGCCTGGGACGCTTTACCGTTGGCCAGGAAGTCATCGATGATCAGCACGCGGTCGCTGCTGGTCAGGTGGCGCGGGGAGATGGCCACGGTGCTTTCGGTCTGCTTGGTAAACGAGTAGACGGTCGCCGACAACAGGTTTTCGGTCAGGGTCAGGGACTGGTGCTTGCGGGCGAAAATCACCGGCACACCCAGGTTCAGACCGGTCATGATCGCAGGGGCAATGCCCGAGGCTTCGATGGTGACGATCTTGGTGATGCCCGAGTCCTTGAACAGCGTGGCGAATTCGTCGCCGATCAGCTTCATCAGGGCCGGGTCGATCTGGTGGTTCAGAAAGGCGTCGACTTTCAGGACCTGGTCGGAAAGCACGATGCCTTCTTCGCGAATTTTCTTGTGCAGTGCTTCCATGAAGCTGTCCTCTTTTGGCGCCTGTGCGCCGAAGGTCATATAAAAGTGGTCAATTCTAGCGCTTTAACATCGCGCGTATATCCGCCAATGCGTTGTTGCCTCGCACGGCTTTGACTTCGGTCGGGGTGTCGTCGTTGCCTTCCCAGGCCAGATCGTCCGGCGGCAACTCATCGAGGAAACGGCTCGGCGCGCAATCGATGATCTCGCCGTACTGCTTGCGCTTGGCGGCGAAGGTGAAGGCCAGGGTCTGGCGCGCGCGGGTAATGCCCACGTAGGCCAGGCGACGTTCTTCTTCGATGGTGTCGGCTTCGATGCTGGAACGGTGCGGGAGGATTTCCTCCTCCATGCCCATGATGAACACGTAAGGGAATTCCAGGCCCTTGGACGCATGCAAGGTCATCATCTGTACGCCTTCGGCGCCATCTTCCTCTTCCTGCTGACGCTCAAGCATGTCGCGCAGGACGAGTTTGCCGATGGCGTCCTCGACCGTCATCTCGCCTTCTTCGTCTTTTTCCAGGGTGTTCTTCAGCGCCTCGATCAGGAACCAGACGTTACCCATGCGGTAATCCGCGGCCTTGTCACTGGAGCTGTTGGTGCGTAGCCAGTTCTCGTAGTCGATGTCCATGACCATGCTGCGCAGGGCCGAGATAGGGTCTTCGCCAGCGCACTGCTCGCGCACCCTGTCCATGAAACGCTTGAAGCGCGACAGGCGATCGGTGAAGCGACTGTCCAGATGCTCGCCCAGGCCGATTTCATCGGTGGCTGCGTACATCGAGATCTTGCGCTCGGTGGCGTAGTTGCCCAGCTTCTCCAGCGTGGTCGAACCGATCTCGCGGCGCGGCACGTTGATCACCCGCAGGAACGCGTTGTCGTCGTCCGGGTTCACGATCAGGCGGAAGTAGGCCATCAGGTCTTTCACTTCCTGACGCCCGAAGAAGCTGTTGCCACCGGACAGACGATACGGTACCTGGTGATGCTGCAACTTCAGCTCGATCAGCTTGGCCTGGTAGTTGCCGCGATACAGGATCGCGAAATCGCTGTACGGGCGGTCGGTGCGCAGGTGCAGGCTGAGGATTTCCATGGCCACGCGCTCGGCCTCGGCGTCCTCGTTGCGGCAACGGATCACGCGGATCTCGTCACCGTGGCCCATTTCACTCCACAGCTGCTTTTCGAATTCGTGGGGGTTGTTCGAGATCAGCACGTTGGCGCAGCGCAGGATGCGGCTGGTGGAGCGGTAGTTCTGCTCCAGCATCACCACCTTCAAGGACGGGTAGTCTTCCTTGAGCAGCATCAGGTTTTCCGGGCGAGCGCCGCGCCAGGCATAGATCGACTGGTCGTCGTCGCCCACCACGGTGAACTGGTTGCGTTTGCCGATGAGCATTTTCACCAGCAAATACTGGCTGGCGTTGGTGTCCTGGTATTCGTCGACCAGCAGGTAACGCACCTTGTTCTGCCACTTTTCCAGGATGTCGGCGTGCTCTTCGAACAGCTTCACCGGCAGCAGGATCAGGTCGTCGAAGTCCACCGCGTTGAACGCCTTGAGCGTGCGCTGGTAGTGGGTGTAGACGATGGCTGCGGTCTGTTCCTTGGGGTTGCGCGCGTTTTCCAGTGCCTGGGCCGGCAGGATCAGGTCGTTCTTCCAGGCGCCGATCATGTTCTTGATCTCGTCGACGCCATCGTCGCCCGAGTATTCCTTCTGCATGATGTCGGTCATCAGGGCCTTGACGTCGGTCTCGTCGAAGATCGAGAAGCCCGGTTTGTAGCCCAGCCGCACGTGTTCCTTGCGGATGATGTTCAGGCCCAGGTTGTGAAACGTGCAGACCGTCAGCCCGCGCCCTTCACCGGCACGCAGCAGGGTGCCGACCCGTTCCTTCATTTCGCGGGCGGCCTTGTTGGTAAAGGTCATGGCGACGATGTACTGGGCGCGAATGCCGCAGTTCTGGATCAGGTGCGCGATTTTGCGCGTGATCACGCTGGTCTTGCCGGAGCCTGCACCGGCGAGCACCAATAGAGGGCCGCCGACGTAGTTCACGGCTTCTTGCTGCCGGGGATTGAGTCGGGACATACGTAAATTCAGGAGTCAGTCACGAAATGGGCCGGCATTTTAACAGGCTCAGCGAATTGTGCTGCTCTGTCCGACTTGTGACGTACCACGCTATCTGTAATTGCCGGTTTTGTTACTTTCACGCAGGATGCGCAACGAATTTGCGGCTAATGTTCGTAATTCCGGATACAAAGGGCTGGTTTTGCTCACTGATGTCATTGTCATTGGTCATCGGAACGGCATAATGCCCGTCGCCTACATCTTTGCAGAGTCTAGGGAGCTAGCTTGTCTACGCCTGTCGAACCCTTGCGTTTGCTGCTACTGGCCGAAGAGCCAGCGTGGGCAGCGTTGTTGCGCGAGTGTCTGGCTCCTATGGGGAGCTCGGCCGTGCTCATCAGCGCGCCGAGTTGGGAGTCGGTCAGCAGCCTGTTCGATGACAACCGCAGCGCGGTGTTATTGACCATCCCGCAACTTCAACCGGCGCCGGGCCGTTGCAGCCTGCCGACGGTGTTGTTGCTCGACCATGAGCCGCTGATTCCGCCCGACGGCGTGAGTGACTGGCTGGTGCGCGATCTGCTCGATACCGGCATGTTGCGCCGCTGCCTGCGGCATGTGCGCGAACGTGGCGTCCTGGAAAACACTCTGCAACGCCTGGCCGAGCAAGATCCGCTGACCGGCATCGCCAACCGCCAGGGTTTCCAGACCCTGCTGACGGCGCGTCTGGCGGAAAACGACGGTCGCGGCCTGGCCCTCGGTCATCTCGACCTCGACAACTTTCGTTATGCCAACGACGCCCTTGGCCATCAGGCCGGTGACCGCCTGATCCTGCAAGTGGTGGCACGGCTCAAGAATCAACTTGAGGTCGGCGATCAACTGGCACGCCTGGGCAGCGATGAATTCGCTCTGCTGATCGACACCCGTCGCGCTCCCCAGCGTGCCGAGTGGATGGCCGAGCGCATCAGCGAAGCACTGGCCGAGCCTTATTGGGTCGATGGCGAAAGCCTGCTGATCGGTTCCAGTCTGGGCATCGCCCACGCCCGGGCCCAGGCCGGTGCGGACCCGCTGATGTGGCACGCGCACATCGCCATGCAGCAGGCCAAAAGCACTCAGGGCTGCACCTTTCACATTTTCAACGAGCGCATCAACCGCAATGCCCGCAGCATCGCCGACCTCGAAACCGAGCTGCGCCGGGCGCTGCGCCGCGATGAGCTGGAATTGCACTACCAGCCACGGCTGAACCTCGAAGACGGGCAAATCGTCGGCCTCGAAGCGTTGGTGCGCTGGCGGCATGCCGAGCGCGGCTTGCTAGCACCGAGTGAATTCGTGCCGCTGGCCGAGCAAAGTGGTCTGATTGTGCCGCTGGGTTACTGGGTGATTTCCCGGGCCTTGCGCGACATGCAGGCGCTGCTTGAGCTGGGTTTGCCGCCGTTGCACATGGCGATCAACCTGTCGTTCCGGCAGTTCCAGGACAGCCAGTTGCTGTCGACCCTCAGCCGCCTGATTGCCGAGCGCGGTGTCGAAGCGCAGTGGCTGGAGTTCGAGCTGACCGAAACCGCCGTGATGCGCCGCAGCGATCTGGTCAAGCAGACCATGGACGCCCTCGGGCGCCTCGGTGTGCGCTTCTCCCTGGACGACTTCGGCACCGGGTTCTCGTCGTTCGTGCACCTCAACAGCCTGCCGATCACCTTGCTGAAGATCGACAAGAGCTTTGTCGGCGGCATGGAGCAGCGCGAGGAAAACCGCAAACTGGTCCACGCGATGATCAACCTGGCGCACAACCTCAACCTTGAGGTGGTCGCAGAAGGTGTGGAAACGCCGGAGCAACTGGATCTGCTGCGCGGGTTTGAATGCGATCAGGTGCAGGGGTATTTGATCAGCAAGCCATTGCCGCTGGTTGAGTTGGTGGAATATCTGACGTTTGGTTCCGGCGAGCAGAGCATCGTCGAGGCCATTTAAAGGATCGCAGCCTGCGGCAGCTCCTACATGGGAATGTGTTAACCCTGTAGGAACTGCCGAAGGCTGCGATCTTTTGATCCTAATCCGGCTGAATCACCTGAAAACTGCCTTGTGCCGAAGGCTCCCGCCGAATCATCCGCTTCATCTTCCACTCAAACCCCAGCGTCAGGCTCACCGCCGCACACGCCAGCCCCAGCGCCAGACCCCACCAGACACCCGTTGGCCCCCAGTCCAGGTGAAACGCCATCCACCACGCCGCCGGTGCGCCAATCAGCCAATAGCAACCCAAGCCGACGAGGAAAGTGGTCTTGGCATCCTTGAGTCCGCGAATGCAGCCCATGGCAATGGTTTGCACGCCGTCGAACAGCTCAAACCATGCCGCCACCGCCAGCAGGCTCACGGCAAGGTTGATGACATCGCGAAACGCCGGGTCGTTGTGGTCGAGAAACAGGCCGACCAACTGGTTTGGCAACAGCCAGAAGACCATGGCGAAACACAGCATCGCCGCCGCCCCGAACGCAATGCCGACCCGTCCGGCCAGCCGCGCATCCAGCAGTTGCCCGGCGCCGTAGTGCTGGCCGATGCGCATGGTGATCGCATAAGAAATCCCCGCCGGGACCATGAACGCCACCGAAACGATTTGCAGGGCGATCTGGTGCGCGCCCAGTTGCGTGCTGCCCATGGTGCCCATGCATAGCGCGGCGAAGGCAAACAGCCCGACTTCCACTGCGTAGGTGCCGCCAATCGGCAGGCCCAGGCGCCACAGCTCCTTCAGGTACTGGCGGTTCAGCCGCGACAGGCCCTGGCACAGCGGATAGGCGTCATACGCCGGATGCCGACGAATGTGCCACGCCAGCGCAAGCGCCATGAGGTTGGCGACAATCGCAGTCACGAGCCCGATACCCATCAGCCCCAGTTTCGGCAGACCGAACATCCCGGTAATCAGCGCATAGTTGAGCAGGAAGTTGGCCACCGTTCCGCCCAGGCTGATGACCATCACCGGCGTCGCACGGCCAATGGCGCTGGTGAACCCGCGCAGGGCCATGAAGCTCAGGTAGCCGGGCAGGGCGAACGGCAGGAAGATCAAAAACTGCCCGGCTGCGTTGACGTTGGTTTCGGTCTGGCCGAACAGCAGCAGCACCGGTTTGAGGTTCCACAGCAGCAAACCGGCGGCCAGCGCCATCAACCATGCCAGCCACAGCCCGGCCTGGGTCAGCCGGGTAGCCCCGACAATATCGCCGGCCCCCTGACGGATCGCCACCAGCGTACCTACCGCTGCGATCACGCCGATGCAGAAAATCGACACGAACGAATAGGTCGCCGCACCGAGCCCGCCACCGGCCAGGGCCTCGGGACTCAGGCGCGCCATCATCAGGGTGTCGGTGAGGACCATCAGCATGTGCGCCAACTGCGAGGCAATCAGCGGCCCCGCCAACCGCAGGATGGCCCAGAGTTCAGTACGTGCTGGATGCTGCATGGTCATCACGCTCGATTATCAAAGGGAACAGGAAAGCACCGATTCTCGGCGCTCTGCGCGGTTTGCACAAAGGGATAAAAAGGATGGGTGGCATGATTAAAACTCATGTGAGAGAGTTTCCGATAAGCTGAAGCAATCGCGCTGTAGGAGCTTTCCTGATGTCTCGTCGTCTTCCTCCCTTGTATGCCCTTCGAGCATTCGAAGCGGCGGCGCGGCATAGCTCGTTTACCCGTGCGGCCGAAGAACTGTCGATTACCCAAAGCGCGGTCAGCCGACATATTCGTACGCTCGAAGAGCATTTTGCCTGCCGCTTATTTCACCGCAGTGGCCGCAACCTGCAACTGACCGAGTCGGCCCGTTTGCTGTTGCCGGGCATTCGTGACGGTTTCACTGCACTTGAACGTGCCTGTAATACCTTGCGCGCCGAAGACGACATCCTGCGCATGAAAGCCCCGTCGACCCTGACCATGCGCTGGTTGTTGGCGCGCCTCAGTCGTTTTCGGCACCTTCAACCGGGCAATGAAGTGCAGCTGACCAGCGCCTGGATGGACATCGACTCGGTGGACTTCAATCAGGAACCGTTCGATTGCGCCGTAATCCTCAGCAACGGGAATTTCCCGCCGGACTGGGAGGCTACTTTGTTATTTCCAGAGGAACTGATTCCGGTGGGCGCGCCGGATCTTTTGAACGATCAGCCTTGGGACGTCGCACGCCTGGCCAGCACCGAACTGCTACACCCAACGCCCGACCGTCGCGACTGGCGCAGTTGGCTGGAACGCATGGGCCTGACCGATCAAGTTTCACTCAAGGGCGGCCAGGTGTTCGACACGCTGGAGTTGGGGATGATCGCGGCCGCCCGAGGCTATGGTGTGTCCATGGGCGATTTGTTGATGGTGGCTGAGGATGTTGCGCAGGGACGTCTGAGTTTGCCGTGGCCGACGGCGGTCGCCAGCGGTGAGAATTATTACCTGGTCTGGCCGAAAACCCGCCCCGGAGGTGAGCGTTTGCGCCGCCTCAGCGTTTTCCTCTTGGGTGAGGTTCGGGCCATGGAGTTACCGGCGGTCGAGCACCTGAGCTGAATCATCGCGGGCAAGTCGGATCGCCGCACTGCACGCTCTCGCAGGTTATGTGTCGTTCCACCCTCTTGTGAATGACACAAACCTTGTGGGAGCAGGCTTGCCCGCGATGGGCTCACTTCAATTTCGGATCAGTCCTCAAGCTAATCGCACTTGGCACTGCTGGATACTTCCTTGCTCGCCTGTTTCAACTGGTTACTCAACTCAGCCGCATTGGTGCTGTTGTAAACCCGGCCGCCGGTGTTTTCAGCGATGCAGCGTGACGGGCCGCCAGCACCGATTTTCACCACGTTGACCCGCAGGCGCGGTTGTTCCCTGGCGATTCGACGGGATACCGCGCAAACGTCCTGCCCGCAACCATCTTCTCCGTCGACAAACATCACGATAACCGCATCGTTATTGCGCCCGTCGACGGTACTCGCCGCGCGGGCCAGGCTGTCGGCCAGCGGTGTGCCGTCGTCGGGAACCAGACCTCGAATCCCGTTGATCAGCCGCGGGCGGTCGCCGAACTTGAACACACCCCGGTCCGGTGTTCTTTCACAGCCGGCGAAGGTGATCAGGCGTGTGTCGATCTTCGGGTCCAGCCCGTTGATCATGCTGGCCAGCGAGTCCTTGGCGACGTCCATGCGGCTGGGTTTGGCGGTGAGCCGCATGGTGCGGTTCGGGTCCAGGAGCTTGTTGAGGTCGGGACCGAAGAACCAGTCCTCGTCGGCTTTCACTGACTTGATGTTCAAATCCATCGAACCCGAGGTGTCGAGCACCACCACGAATTGCGGGACCTCTGCGTTCGGCGCATTTTTACGGCATGCGAAGTTGTCCAGCGTTGGGGCTGGTGGCGGGGTAGCCACTACCGGTTTTGGTGGTGGAACCGGTTTGGGTGGCGGGATCGGCTTGGGTTCCGGTGCCGGTTTTGGTGGCGGGACCGGCTTGGGTTCCGGTACCGGTTCTGGCGTGGGTTCCGGTTCCACGACAGGCTCGGGGACAGGCTCAACCGGTTTCTCAACCGGCGTCACCACCGGCGCCACAGGCGCTACAGGCGGAACCACGACAACCGGCTCACGGTGCAGGAACCACCAGAGCCACAGCGCCAGAAGCAGCAACAGCAGCGCGAGCAAAGCCGCCGCGATCCACCAGCCACGACGCGATGGCGGCACGACCGGCACGACCGGCGGCACGATCGGCTTGGGCGGGCGCTGGTTCCAGCGCACCACCAATGGCTCACCGTTGAGGCTGTAGAGTTTGTCCAGCTCAGGCGTGCCGAGCAGGCTGCGCAGGTCATCTGCTACCGTCGGTTGACCGCGTTTTTGCAGTTCATCCGCCAGCAGTCCGAGGGACGTCTGACGTACTTCATAGGTTTCCAGCAAACGTCGTTGCGCGTCCTCGTTGAGGTCAGCATAGGGCGTGGGTTGGCCACCCAGTTCGGTCCACCATTCCAGCACGTCGCCGCTGCCCATCCGCGGGATAGCAAACAGACTGGCGACGGTCGGCGGAAAGTGTTTCTGGATGAGGGCGACTTTGGCTTGCAGCGCACTCATCCCCTCCGATGTGGCGTGCGCATCCCTGATGACCCGCTGCATGACGACGATTCCTGAAAAAGCGCAGGCATCCATCGGGATGCTTGCGGGGTGAAAAGTTACTCTTCGTAGCCGAGGCTGAATTGCAGCTGATTGACCTTCTTCTGCAATGTTTTCAGCTCTTGCTGCTTGGCCGCCAGCGTTGCGGGCGTTGATTTGGTCGTTGGCGCCGCTTGCGGAGCCTTGAGCTGCCGCTCGAGGTCGGCAATCTGCTTCTGCACCTGGGCTTCATTGCCACGCCGGGCCTTGAGCGAGGTCAGCAGTTGCGCCAGTGACTGATTCAGCGCCGCCTGGGATTTCTGCTGGCTGGCCAGATCGGTCTTGGTGCTGAGTTGTTGGGCCTGAATGTTCTCGTACACCTGACGGAACATTGCGTTTTGCTGACGGGACTCGCTCAGGGCATGTTCATTCTGCTTGACCTGATCGCTGTAACCACCGGAGTAGTCGCAGTTCATTTTGGTCAGCATGCTGCTGTCGCGATTGGTCGCATCGCATTCGCCAGGCTTGGCCGCGCAACCGTTCAGGGCCAGGACGGCAGTGATGACCATCAGTTGTCTTAGCGTCATGTGCTTAGCCCAGGGTGATTGCGGATCGTTGGCTGTACAGAGCGTCGACTTCCTTCTGCAGGCTGACGACTTTATGGTTCATTTTCTGAATGTTCATGTCTACCTGCTTCATCTCGGCGCTGGTGCCTTGTGCGCGCTCGGCGTCTGCCACTTTGCTGTACTCGGTGACTTTGGTACGCATGTTGGCGAGGTCTTTACGCAGGCGCGCGATGTCCGAATCGATCCCGGCGATTTGCGCCTGAGCCCTGCTCTTGTCGACTTTCTTGTTGGCGATGTCCTTTTTGATCTGGGCAATTTGCGCCTGGTCATCATTGATCACTTGTTGAGCGGTCGCGGTACGGGCGATCACGTTCTGCGTGTCTTGTTGGACGTCGCTGTTCATCTTCGCCAAACGGGTGGTGGTGTCGGCGTATTCGCTGCGACGTTGATCCAGGTAATAGTTGGCGCCCATGGCCACGCCACATGCGGTAATACCGGCGGCGATGACGCACACGGTTTTGTTGTTGCTGTTGGACAGCGCGCAAGCGAGGATGCCGACTCCGGCGCCGACGGCGCAGGCCTGGTATCCGGACTTGCTGAAGAACTCTGCGTCATTGCCCTGGGTCAGGCGCGGGTCGGCACCGTCGCCGCCGCCTTCGCCGAGCATAGAGCTGCCGGTATTGGCGCAACCGGTCATTAGCAGGCTGCCGGCGACTACGAAAGCGATCTGTAGCTTGAAGCGAGTCCAAAGGCTGCGCGACATGGTGAAACTCCTAGGTAACGGTTTTGACGCATTGTTATTGAGTAACGGTTTTGCAGCTGTTCAGCCAGGCTTCAGTATCGATTTTCTGCTTTTGCAGAAACGCCTTCTGATTGGCCCAGTGCGTGCGCAAGTAAGGTTTGAGGTCTTGCAGCTGTTTGTTGCGGCTGATGATTTCTTCCATTACCGGGACTTGCGTTTCAAGCAGTGGCTGGCCGTACAAGGTTGCCGATTCCACCAGGCTGCTGGCGTAGTAACGGCTGAGTTTGTGCAGGCGATCCTTCTGCTCGTCGAGCTTGGTTTTACGCATGTCGCAACTGGCATCTTTGTCCGCGCTTTCGCAGTTGAGCTTGTAGTTCTTTTGCAGGAAGTCCACGTACTGGCCGTCGTCGAGCATCTTGGTGCACAAGAATGCGCCCAGATTGAGGCTGGCGCGAATCGCCTGGTCGCGGGTTTCTTCCTGCTGCTGGTTGCTGGCACGCAGCTGGTTTTCCAGGGCCTGGAGTTTTTCCTTGAGCGCTTTGTCTTCGACGCCCGAGGCCAGGCTGTTCAGGGATTGTACGGTGCCTTTGTCGGCGGATTCGGCTTCCTTGCTGCCGGTGCCGAGTTTCTTCCAGCTGCTTTCGATGCTGGCGACCCGCTCGCGAGAGGTGAGGGTCGGTGAGACCATGACCAAGCGAAGGCCGGTGGTCTTGTTTTTCACCTGGCCTTCGGCGTTGTAATACGGCTCTTCTTTACGCAATGCCGTACGCAGGTCGGCCTGCGCGGTCAGGTAGTTGCCGCCGCGGACGACGTAGCCGCCGGCCTGACCATGCTGGCGGTCGAGTTTGTTCAGGCGAAACGGCTCGAACATCATTTCGTCGACGTTACCGAGCATGTCATGCAGGCCCAGCGGGTTGGGCTTTTGCAGACCGGTCAATTGCACTTTGCCGTTGGACGATTGCGCCCCGGCAAACCACTCGTAGGCGTTGATGCCTTCTGGCATCGGGTAGTGCGTGTCGCGGAATTCAGCGGCACCGACTTCCAGCCCGCCGCGCGCGGCGAACTCCCACTCGACTTCGGTTGGCAGGCGCAGAAAGCCTTGCGCGCCGTCTTCCTTGGGCAGCTTGCCGGCGGCGTTTTTGCGCAGCCACAGGTTGTACTTGTCGGCGGCTTCGATGGCTTGCACCCAGCTCACCGCCGTTTGCGGCAAGCGCATCTTGGTGGCGGCGGTGGGGCAGGTTGCTTCGGTCAGCGCGGCGTATTGCAGTTGACTCATCTCGTACTTGGCCATCAGGTAGTAGCGGGATTTGTCGTTCTTGGCCCCGGTAAAACTGCCGGCGATAAAGGTCGGACGGGTCTGTTCGACGTAGCCGTATTCCGCGCCGTCCTGACCGATGTTGATCGGGTAGTCGTCCAGCGGACCGGCGACCGGAATGAACACCTTGCGAAATACCATCGAGCCTTCGCAGGGCATCGGCAGCACGACGTCGCCAGCCTCGGGCATCGGGTTGTAATACTTCTCTTCCCAGCCCGCCGCCGAGGCGTCGAGCATGTAGCCGAGGCTCAGGGGCAACAGCAAGCCAAAACGTTTATAGCTCACGCAGACTCTCCGCAGGTTGGATGTTGATGGCTCGCAGGGCACCAATCATGGCCACCAATGCAGCGACCAAAAAGGTCAGGAGCAGGGCGGCCAGGCCATGCCAAACAGTGATGTGGCAAACAAAGGTACCGGTGGCCCGACTGCTGCCGAGCAAGTAGTCGAACAAATGACTGCCAACGGCATAAAACCCCAGCCCGCCAACGTAGCCGGCCAGGCTCAGCGCAAGGGCTTGCAGAATCACGAAACCACCGACGGCCCTGCGTTTGAAACCCAGCAGACGCAGGACCGCCAGGCTTTTGCGTTTACGGTCGATGTTGGCCAGGAACGCGCCAACCATCGATGCCACGCAGCCGATCAGCGCCGCCGCGGCGATCACACCGAAGATCAGCCCCAGCACATGGTTGATGGCTTTGACGTTGTCGATGTCGGCCAACCGGCTCGAGGTTTCGATGTGTTGTTCGTTGAGCCAGCGTTCCAGCGGCGCGACCTGATCAATGTCGCGCGCATACACGCGGGCGCGGGCATACAGCGGTTGCAGATTACCCTGAGGCTTGCCGGTGTCAACGCCGAACCCACTGACCTGATAACCGTCGCGAAAGCGCTCCAGATCCAGCAGCAGCGGCGGGGCGACAAACCCGGCCGCGCGACCGAAACGGGCACCGTCGAGCACGGCCAGTACCGTCAGCGTCATCTCGCCGCGTTCATTGACACCTTCCAGGCGGCGCAAGGCCCGCAGCTGCACGCTGTCGCCGGCCTTGGCCTGCAAGCGTTGCGCTGCACTGGCGCTGAGGATCACTTGATTGCCGACGGGGTTGAGTGGCGCCAGGTTCAGTTGTGGGTCGCCGGGCTCAGTGGCGATGATTTCCGCGCCTTCAACAAACCGTTGCATGCCGATCAGCAGGTCAGCCTGGGTATTGAGAGAGCGGGTCTGGCCGAGGGCAAAACCGGTCTCGGGGCGCTGGCGCAAACGCTCGATCCAGGCCGTGTCGTAGTTGCCGTTGCTGAGCATCTTCACTTCAAGGTTGCGCGGGTCGCGCAGCAGTTCGTCCTGCAGCTGGCTGACCACCCCGTGTTTGAGCCCAAACAGCAGCAGCAACGGCGCGATCACCGCCACCAGGGAGGCGGCGATGCACAGCGAGACCTTACGGTCGTGCCAGAGGTCTTGCAGCGCCAGTGAACCCAGCAGGTGCAAGCGTTCAGTCCATCGGTTCAAACAGAGTCTCCCCCTGATGGCTGATAGCGCCGAGTCGCGGCAAGCCGAAATCCTTCAGCAAGGCCCAGTCATGGGATACAACGAGTGCACTCAGGCCCATGCTCGACACCAGGCTCAGGAGCAGCTCGAACAAACGCCGGGCACTGAGAGGGTCGAGCGCGGCGGTCGGCTCGTCGGCCAACAGCAGCAGCGGTTCATGGGCAATTGCCCGAACGCAGGCCACGCGCTGGCGTTCGCCGATCGACAAGGCCTGAGGTTGTTTATCCAGCAACCCTTGCAGGCGCAACACGTCAACGGCGTGGTCGATGTGATCGCTCTTCACCGGCATCCCGAGCAAACGGCGCGGCAGGCTGATGTTGTCTCGCACGCTCAGGAACGGCAGCAAGCCGCCGCTCTGCAAAATGAAGCCCAAATGTCGTGAACGCACCGCTGCAAGAGCAGGCTGGTCGTCAGTGGCCAGCAGTTGGGCGATATCCTGAGCGTGCGTCGGGCCCAGCCGAAAGCGCTCGAGTTCCACCGGTGCGAGCAACAGGCCGATGGCTTCGAGCAACGTGCTTTTGCCACTGCCGCTCTCGCCGGTGATGGCGAGGATTTCTCCGGCGCCGACCTGCAAGTGCGGCAGTCGCACGTGATGGGCCTGTGCGCCTTCACCACGGCGCACCAGCAGGTTCTTGATATCGAGCATTGGCGTCTCTTTAAGGCATCATTTCCAGTGGCACGGGGTAGACGTTGTCCCGTGCATCGCTGTCTTTGGCTAAAGCTACCCAACGGTCGACATCGGCGTTGTAACGCTGGTAATGCCGCAGTTTGGTGTTCAGCGTGCGGATGAATTTTTCTTGTGCCAGACCATCCCAGCTCTTCCAGGTCTCTTCATCCAGGTTCAGCACTTCACTCTGATAGGGCAGGTCTGTGAGGTATTCACCGAGGACGCCCATGTCCGCCAGTTTGGCGTTGCTGTTCTGTTTGAGCTGATTGGGATCGGCGCCCATGGTCGCCGCCACGGAACGCAGGCGATCGAACATTTCCGTGGGTGAAATCAGGCCTTCGTTGGCGGCATCGAGAATCTGCTTCATCACGTCGCTCAAGTCGCTGAGCTGTGACTTGGTCAGCAGCACCCGCACGTCGGTGGTCGGGATGTTCTGCTTGATCAGGTCACGGTCGGTGATCCACGCCTTGAACACTGGCGGGGCTTTGCTGTTGGTCTTCTCGCCGAGATAGGCGAGTTGCATGGCGTGGCCGATCAGCGCCGCGTCTTCGAGCATTTTTTTCTCGGCCGGGTCCTGCTTGGCGTTCGCCGCACTGCCGATGGCGTCTTCGCCCATGTAGGCGGCTTTGACTTGTGTAGTGATCGCCCCGGCCAAGGCGTCAACCTTGCGCCCGAATTCCTGCACATCGCCAGCGTTCACCGGGTAGTACAGCGAGGTGTTGGTGCCTGGGTAAGTCGACAGGTTCTTGTATTGCGCTTCAGCCTTGGCGTGGTCCTTGGACCCGGCCGGGGTTTTCAGGTGCAGGGTGTAAATCGCCACGCCCGGGTTGGCGGCCTCCATACGCACCTGCGCGGCGCTCAAACCGGTCTTCGATAGTTTGTCGTCGCCTTCGATGGCGCCCGCGTCGGTGATCAGCACCACGTAGCGCGCGCCGAACTGGCTCCAGTCGACCTTGTCGATGCTCTCCATGACGCCGGCAAACGAGTCTTCATCGAAGCTGCTGCTCGACACGGTGGCCTGCTTGAGGTCGGCGATCTTGGCGAAAAAGTCGGCGCTGTCTTTCACCTGTGTCGGGTCGGCGTACATCTTGGTGGTGTATTCCAGCCCCGGCACCGCCTGGGTGTTGGAGCGGAAAGCCACCAGGCCGAACTTGACCTGTTTGCCGAGATTCTGCGCTTCGACCTTCTGGTAAACCTTGCGGATCGCCTCGCGGGTGCGGTCGATGTAGGGGTCCATCGAGATCGTCGAGTCGATGACAAATACCACGGCCGCGCTGAATTCCTTCAGCTGGTTGGCCTTTTTCTCTTCGGCTTCCTTGCCGCCGGCAGCGCTGTTTGCAGCACCACCTTTGGCGTTCTTGTCATCCGGCTTGCTGACGGAGGCGACGTTGAGCAGGCGCGTGCGGAAACCGCTTTCGGTCATGACTTCTTCGCCACTGAGCACCGGCAGCAGGTAGAACTGCTTTTGCAGGTCGACGAAGTATTCAGGTTCTTCAGCCAGTACGCCCGGTGCTTGTTTGCCCTTTTTCAGCGTGGCCCGCAGTGGCGCGACTTTGCTGACCGGGTCCGGCGCATCGAGGATACCTTCGACGGTGGCGCGGTCCTTGAAGAACAGCAACCGGTCGCGGTTGGCCGGGTTGGTGAAGGCCAGAGTCAGTTGCATCTTCCAGTCGGTGGTACAGCTGGCAGGCAGCCAGCCAATGGTTTTGCCGTAGCTGTCGGGGCCGACTTTCAGCCACTCGGCGTTGTTTGCCTGGGCGCGCTCGTATACATAAAAGCGGCTGAAAACCGGTTGTGCGTCACCTTCGGCACCGCCCGCTGTCGGGCTTGTTTTGCAGCCGGGCGTGGTTAGCACACGTTGGAACAGGGTCTTTTTACCGGCCTGAATCAGCGGTTTGTCAGCGGCCTGGGACAGCGGGCAGATGCACAGCACCAGTAATGCGGCACTGCTCAGCAGGAATCGACTCATGGGCGAACGCATCACTTCTGCAACTCCTCGAAACGCTGCTTGGCTTCGGCGTTGTTCGGGTCCTGGGTGAGGATGGTTTCATACCAGTAGGCGGCGGTGGCATTGTCCGCAGCCGGGAAGCACTCGCTGGCCTTCAGGTATTTAGGGTCGTATTCGCGGGCATAGGCGTTGGCGATCAGCGCGTCACCGGCCTGGGCACGGTTGGCGTACAGGCGCTGGGCGACGCCGCAGTGTTTGCCGGCCTTGGCCTGGTTGATGATCTCCAGCAACCTGGCACTGTCGGGTGCCGCTTTGATGCAGGTCTGGACGAAGGTCAACTCGGGCAGGCTGTTCATGCTGTCGAGGGTGCAGGCTTGAGTGTCAGCGCCGGCCGGTGCGGCGGCAGTGGCTGCAACCGCAGGGGCCGGGGGACGTTTGTAGAACCAGAATCCTGCGCCAGCCGCCAGCAGCAACACCACAATCAACAGACCGATCAGGCCTTTGTTGCTTTTCTTCACCGGTGCGGGAGGTGGCGTGTAGTCGGGCTCGGTGAGTACCGACTCCAATTCCACTTCTGGCTCGGCGGTGGACAGGACCAGTTCAGGCAGCTCCGGGGTTTCCGGTGCCGGTGCACTCGGCGCCGTCAGATCGGCGCCGCCGTAGGTCGAGCGCGTCTGGCCGCCGGCCGTGGACGGCAGCACACCAACGCCGGGCCGAACCACGCCTTTGTCTGCATGCCCTTGGCTCTGTTCGCGTAGTTCAATCTGGAATTGCGAGTTGGCGCCGCCTTCCAGCAGCGGGTCGACCACGTCCGGGCCGACCTGCGCTTCCAGGCCTTCGCCGCTGGCCGTGACGTTGAAACGCGAGACCTTGAACCAGAATGGATTGTTGCTCCAGGCCTTGTGGTCCTGGAGGTAAAAGCCGTCCTGGTTACGCTGAATGGAAAACTCCAGCTGTTCCTCGCCACCCTGCCATTTCTTCACAGTGAGGCGGGCCTGGCCAGGCACATTGGGCTCTAACGCGAGCAGGTCGACACGAATTGGCATTGCTTATCTCGCTGTGAAGGCTGTGAGCACTTGGCCCAGCCGTTCGTTCTGTTCAGGGGTAATTTCGCGCCCGGCGCCATGGCCGGCATTGTCCTGCGTAATGTAGGCCAGGCCAGAGAGCCAGTCGCCGAGATAGCGCTGTGCCTGATTCGCCGGTTGCGCTGGCAGCACGGGCACTTGTCCCGGGCCAATATCGGTGTAGAACGAGAACAGCGGCGCCTTGGCTCCGGCGCGACTGTTCGGACGCTCGCTCACCGGCTTCTGCAGGTAGCCGAACCAGGACACGAAATCGCGCAGCACCCGTTGCACTTCCAGGACCTGGCGCTCGACCAGTTGATCGCGCCGCGCGCCGCTTTGTGCGCGTTTGAGGACTGCGCGGCTCAGTTGCCCCGGCAAGTCCTGGCGATAGCCGGCGGTGATCAGTTCGTCGACCACCGCTTCCAGCAATGCTTTTTCCAACCCCAGGAGGTTGAGCAGGCTTTGCCGGGTGGTCAGTTCACGCAGGTGCGCAATCCAGGCCTTGAAGGCCGCTTTGGCAAAACGGTGCTCGTTGCTTTGCAGCTCGGGCGCCGGGGTGCCGGTTTTGTTGCTGACTGGCGCGTCGTGGCTCAGGTCGTCACTGAAATCGAAATCGAAACCGGCGTCGTTTCCGTAGAGGCTCTGGCTCGGTGTCGGGGCGACCGGTTCGTCGTTCACGGCCGGCTCGTCATCGGTTTCGTACACGCCGCTGAGGTACAGGTCGCGCACCTCTTCGCTCGGCATGTCGAGTTGATCGATCAATTCGCCAAGTACCGCCGGGCGACGGCCCAGGCCCGTCAGAATCATTTGCGCCTTGGCTTTCTTGGCGGCTGCGGCGCCGTCGTCGTCAGCGTGGTACCAGGTGCTCAGACCGTGAGTGGTCAGGCCCTCGAGGCATTCGCTCAATTGCTCGCGGATACGCTGCAATTTGAATTCGATATTGGCCACGCCTTTGAAGCTGCCGCTGAAGTGGCTGATGCCACCGTCATCGTTGCGCAGCATTTCTGCCCAGGCGTTGGCCGGGTTCTTAATGTGTTTGCACACCAGAGCGTTGCTGGCGAAGCTGGTGCCCAGCGCGCTGACACGTTCCTGATAGATGGCATTGAGGCCGGTTTCCGCACCGGTCGCGTCCTGCCCGATGAACGCCGCGTCCATACGCGGTTTGCGCACCAGGTAGGTGTTCTGGAACGGTGTGCCGGCCCAGTCGTTCATCCAGCTCAAGCTGCCGAAGCGCTCCAGCATGGTCAGCTTGACCATGCCGTTCCAGCTCTCGTCGTACTGATCCGGTGTCAGGCTCAGGGAGTTGGTGATGCGCAGGTCGAGCATGGTCAGCGCCCAGATCAGACCGGTGTCGCGTTTGCTGCGAGCAGCCGAGTCGGCGCCCTGGGTCTTTTCGATCCAGCGGGTCAGCACCGGGCCCACGTCGTTGACGTCGCTCTGCTTGGTCGAGCCTGTGCAGACTACGAGCGCGTTCATTTCCTGGTTGTCGGTGTAGCGTTCGAACAGGTAAGCGACCTTGCCGCGCAGGATCAGCTGGGAAACGGAGTTGTCCTTGGCGGTGGATTGCGGGTCGTTGACATCGGCGATCTCGTGCAGTTTCTGGCGCCCGCGATAACCGGGGAAATCCAGCAGGTCGACCTGATTAACGATGTCATCCACCGGCGCTTCGATCAGGCGGAAGGTCATTTCGGCGGTCAGTGCCGCCAGTTGCGCGACCGCAATCGCCTGACTGTTTTGCAGGCGATCGCCAACCAGCGGTCGAACATCGATCGGCAAGTCCAGCGGACTGCCGAAGCGTTCGAGAATGTCGACGTTCATGATGCTGTCGCGCTGGCTGTAGGTGTCGTTTTCGAAACTCACCAAGGCCTTCAATGGTGCGAACACGGTCTCGGGCAGACCCAGCCTGTGCAACGCGCCGGCCAGTTGCTGGTACGCGCGGGTCAACTCGCTTTGCTCACCCCAGAGGATCGAAAACAGCTCGGCCCGTTCCTGGAAGTTCAGGCGTGGCGCAAGTTGCAACGCTTTGGGCCAGTACAGGTACTCAAGCTTCTTCACCGAGTTGCGGAAGTTGTCGCGCAGGTAATCCCACAGCGACACCAGATCGTCGGCATTGACCCCCGTTTGCAGCGGCCCGGTTTCGCGACCTTCGAACGGTTTGAGCACGCGCTGGATGCGCTCTTCATCGATCTCGTAGGAAATCCGCTCAAGGTCGAAATCCTTGAACCAGGCATTGGCGAGAATCTTCGCCAGCTCGATTTCCTTGAACAACGTGAGTTCTACCGGGAAGTCCTTATCCTGACTTTCCGTCGCTCGACGGCTGAAGCGCGTCACCAGGCCGGTGGCCTCCTTGCCACCACCCACCGGGTTGATGTGCTTTATGAAGTCCAGGTGCTGGCCGCCGAAATCGGTTTCCAGCTTGCCGTTCTGACCGGCGGCGAGGGCCGAAATCAGGTAGGACTTGCCGGCCTGGGACAAGCCGAAAAAGCCAATGGTCATCGGCGTACAGGCCACGCGACCGAGGCTTTGGGCCAGGTTGCGGGCGCGATGCAGGCGGATGTTCAGGTTGTCGGCTTCGCTGTCCAGACGCGGCGCATTGCCGCGCGTCTGGCCTATCCAGTCCAGCGCCTGACCGGCGCCTTCATAAACAGCGGCCCAACTGGCAGAGAGCTGAGTTTGATCGGGGGTCAGGTCATTCATTTGCGTTTCACACTTCCACTGTCGAGCCAGTACTTGGTCTCGCTCAGGCCGGCGTCGAGCATGGTGTTGAGTTCCAGCTCGAGGTCGCTGCGCGGGTTGAAGTTGACGTTGTTGCTGTTGGATTCGATGTCGCGGACCGAGAGGCGGTCGCTGACCAGATCCTGCTTGCGCGTGTATTTGTCTGCCGGTTTGACCTCAAACCGCACCTTGAGAAGCGGGGCGCTGCCGTTTTCACCGATTGCGCGGGAAAACTTCTCCCGACCCGCCTTGGTGAACCGCAAGGTGTACAGCGGCGAGGCGGCCCAGCGGTCGGCGGCCAACTGGCGGAAACCGAGGCGCAGATCGCCGCGCATTTCAAGCTGTGGCGTGTCGGCGGCGTCGCCCGTGCCGATTTCCGGCAGCTTTATTTTGTAGTCTTCGGACTGGATGTCGCGGTACAGCACGTCGGCATCCTTGATTACGTTGTTCAGGTCGATGACGCCGATGTGCTTGACCGTCGAATACGGCTTGAGCGCCGATGCCCGGAAGTAGAAGTTCGGCACGCTGTGGTTGGCGCACAACAGGCAGAGCATGGCGCCGACCGAGGCGGTGCTTTTCGGGTCGTCGATCCGGCCGTTCTTGTGAAACGGATACCAGCCGCCGGTGCGGTAGTTTTGCAGCGCCAGAATGCGCCCCGGTGGCAGCGGCAACACCTTGCGAATGAACGCCTGGATGCCGGGCAGGCGCGAAGGGCGGCCGGTCAGCAGCAAGACATCACACGGGTAATGCGCGACCACTTCACACAGCGCACCAAGGATCTTGGTGATGTTGATCTGGTCGTTGAGGAACGCGGCGTGGAGCTTTTGCAGGTCGAAGCTGATCGGCGCGGTATACAGGTCGAAACCGCTCTGACCGCCGACATCGCGACGCACGGCGGCATTGACGTAGTCGAGCACGGTCTGGCTGATTGCGTTGTCACCGAGCAATTGGCGGTAGCTTTGCGGGGTGACTTCTTGCGGGACCTGCGGATCGTAATGCTCGTACGCCTTGAGCAGCGCCAGACCCAGCGGTGCGAACACCTGCAGGTTCAATTGCTGGCGCAGGATCATGTCCTGGGCGCTGACCGATTCATCGCCACACAGACGTGACATCAGCGAATCCGCGGCTTTCACGCCAGCGTTCTGCAAGGCTTTTTCGAAACTCGGCAGGACGAAGTCCTGAATCACGTCCAGCAGGATGTCGTCGCCGGCCACTTTGAAGCCATCGCGAAAACGCTGTTCGGGCACGATGTGCACGTTGCTGCCGCTGCCGGTATTACCCGCGCGGTCGAGGCGATAGTCGGTGATCACCAGGTCGGTGGTGCCGCCGCCGATGTCGATGGTCGCGAGGGTGATGCGTTGGCGGTCGGCCTTGTCCGGCCGGGCGATGGTGTCAAAAAACTCCTCCGGGTGACCGGCGAAGTTCTCGTTGACCTCGGTGTACAGGTACACCAACTGGCCGCAGGACGCTTCGTCCCATTCCACGCGGATACTCGGAATCGGCGTGCGCGGGCTGACGGCCTGATCCTGATGTGGATCTTCCTCGCCGGCATGCCAGCCGAGGCTTTTCCACACCAGGCCGATGGCTTGCAGCATGCGTTCGTTGAGGATGCTGCGCTCTGCCTGTGGCATGCCCGGCGGCACGGTCAGGGTAATGCTGTTGAGCTGGCGCGGCACGCGGGTGTGCCCCTGACGCGAGCGTTGGGCCGGGCTGTTGATTTGCGACAGCGCCTGGGCCAGCACTTCGGCGAGCATGAAGGTCATCAGCGAGCTGCGCGAATAACGCGGCATGAACACAGGCAGACGATCGTCTTCCTCGAGGCTGTACAGCGCCTCACCGGTTTCGTTGATCAGATGTGAGAACGGCGCTGCGGTGGCGTACGGCTCGTTGTCGGTCTTGATGTACGAGCAGTTGAAACGCCAGCCGTGGCCATAGGCGTTTTCGTCCCACAGATAGCGTTTCGGGCTGGACAGGCCAGTGGAGCCTTCGGTGCCGCGACGACGGCTGGCCAGACGGCTGGCCTCATTGCCGACACGGGCAATCGTCGCCCATTGGAACGCATCGTGACGGCCGCTCTTGACCGAGCAGTGGTCCTTGCCGAAGTACGCCTGGGCGAATTCAACGCGGCTTTCGAACGGCAAGTTGTAGGTGTGTTCGGGGGTGATCAGGTCGCGCAGTTCCAGCACGTAGTTCTGCTTCAGCCCGGAGCCGGCCTGACCGTGATTTTCGATCAGGATGCCGCAGGTGCGCGAGTTGCCGACGTCCAGCACCAGGTCCACGGGAATCGGTTTGACCAGGCCATTGCTGTCGTTGGCGACCACTTTCAGCTCGGGGATTTCAACTTTCGCCCGGGCCGTCGATTGTTGGGCCGCCGACGGTTTGCTCAACAGGCTGAGCAAGTTGAGGTAGTGCGCCAGGTGATAGTTGGCGCGGATATCGATGTCCAACTCTGCGCGCGAACGGTGGGCATTGCCCTCGTTGAACACTTCCAGCAACCACTCGTTGACCCACGGCTGCGCCAGGAACCAGCGGGTTTCGCTGGCCTTGGTCGCCAGTTTGAAAGACACGCCGGAGCTGATGTCTTCTTCGTTTGGCGCCAGATAAGCAGTGCCGTCACGCTTGGGCATCACACGGCTGTCGAACGCCATCGTCAGGCGGTGGGTGTTACCGTCGATGTCGGGAGTCGCCAGTTTCACCAAGCGCATGCGCGACCAGTTGGTCGGGCCTTCGTCGAAGCGATGCGGCGGCATGAAGCGGAAAAATGGGGTCGGCAGCCAGATACCGTCGAGCAAATCGAGGCTGCTTTTCATGTCGACGCTGAACGCAGGTTTAGCTTTTTCGACCTTTTCCGGTTCGGGCTCGTAGAAAAAGAAGTCTTTCTCTTCGTTGTACGCCAGGCGGCAGATCAGCCCGCTGATCATCGGCGCGAACTCGCCCGCCGGTTCCTTGCGGGGATCCAGGCGCAGGGCGAAATCCATGAACTGGATGCCGGTGTCGCTGACCAGCGTGACGGTGTCTTCGAATTGAGTGACTTCAGGCAACATGTCGGGTTATTCCGTTTTTATTCGGCCACTTGCCGCATGGACATGGGGAATTGTTCTTTTCCGTAACCGCCGGTGCAGTCCGCGACCGTGGTCGCCCCTTTGCGGCAGTTGACCTTGGGCATGTCGTAAGTGCTGCCATCGCCGCAAACGGCCTGGCCTTGGCTGTCAATGGCCAGGCTGCCACCCTTCATAGTAGCGCTCACCGGCCCGCTGCATTTCGTGCCGTCGGCCTGGTGTACGGTGACTTGGCCCTTACCGTCCTTGAGCTGGTATTCCAGACGCAGCGGTTTACCGGTTCGGCGGTCCTGTATCCCGGCGCCTGCGCTGTACTGACCATCGAGAAACTTGGCGGCACCGTCGGCGGCGTCTGGCGGGATGCTCAGGGGAGGGCCGGGTTTTGCGGCGGCGGATTTTTCTGCTTCGGGCGATGTGACATCCGGCGGCGCGGTTTTGTTTTCGGGTGGCGTGGTTTTGCTTTCGGCTGCCGGGTCTTTGGCTGGGTCATTGGCCAGGTCGGCTGGCGCTGCATCAGCCTCGTTGCCTTCGACGGCCTGCGCTTCCACACCCTGTGTTTCGGTCGCGGCGGTGCCGGTGCCGTTGGTAGCACCTACGACGGTGCCGGTCACGGGGACGCCATTGAGCGTCGTGACATTGCCGGTCAGTGGCGGCTCTTCCAGCTGTTTTTCCACTGGCACGACGCCCTTGGGCAGCAGGTCTACCGCCACCAACGGAAGCGGCACGCACCCTCGCAGGCCGAGCAACAGCCACAAAAGCAGCAGCAGGAGCGGCAGCAGCAACAGCCACCACCAGCGACGCCACCACGGACGAGCCACCACCGGTACGACGGGCGCAACAACAGGCGCTTCGACCACGGGTGGCAGCGGCGGAACCTGATAGAGGCAGTGCAGGGGATCGCGATTGAGGTCGCTTCCGGCGTGCTCGAAACCCCAAAAGGTCAGCACCGGTTTGCCTTGCACCAGGTACACGAAGTTTTCGTCGGGGATATGAATGACGCGCTTGAGCAGCTTGCCGAACACGGCTTTGTCGCCTTGCTGCTGTTCGCCGGAATCAGTGCCCAGGAAACGCTGGCTCAATTCCTCGAGCGCAGTCTTGAGGGCTTCCAGTTGGCGGCGGGCAGGGGCGCGTTCTTCTTCGGTCGCGCTGCTCCACGGAATTACATCACCGTCGAGGGCGCTGTACCAATCGATCTGGTTGCCGAGTTCATCGCTTTGAGGGATGGCCAGATGATCGACCAAATCGGGGTTCTTGCGGCGAATGGCTTCGCGCAATTGCAGGGCTGCCCGGTAGACCGGTTGACCTGTTTCGCCGAGGGCAGTGAATGACCCGCTCTTACCGCTGCGTAATAGTGCCCCGCGCATTCAAACTCCATACGATCCGTTGCGCAAAAATGACAGACAAATGTGTCTGTACTTGCTCCTGCATTTAGCGGGCGACCTTAATGTCATCATGATATCGCCGTCAATCTGCCGGAGGTTCAAGCCTTATGAGACTAACGTAAGCGTGCGGAGGTTGCATAAGGTCAATTTTAATTGGCTTGGGAAGGCTCGGGCGTAAGCTTTTTATGCTTGCTGAATCGTTTAATCAGCGCTATAAAAAATGCACAATTCCAAGAAAGGCTTTCCCCATGACCTCGCTCAAACTCCTCGTTGTCCTTGGCGCGCTGTCCGCCTCTCACGCCATGGCTTGGGATTACGTCCTGCTCGACAGCGACAAAGCCGCGCAAAACTGGCAGATCACCAGCCAGCAACTCGGTGTGAAAACCGACCAACCCTTCTCCGTGACACTTCGTACCTTGCACGGCGGTCGGCAAGAGGGTGTCAGCATCGTCGACATCGATAACGGCACGATGAAACTCTCGGTGGTGCCGACTCGCGGGATGAATGTGCTGCAGGCGTCGGTCGGTAATGTGCGCATGGGCTGGGATTCGCCAGTCAAGGAAGTGGTCAATCCGTCCTTCATCGAGCTCAACGGCCGTGGTGGCCTCGGCTGGCTGGAAGGCTTCAATGAACTGGTCACCCGCTGCGGCTACGAATGGGTCGGCCACCCCGGCATCGACAACGGCGAACTGCTGACTCTGCATGGCCGCGCCGCCAACATCCCGGCCAGCAAAGTTACCCTGCATATAGATGAGAAACCGCCTTACGCGATCAGCCTGCGCGGCGAACTCAAAGAGCAAGCGTTCAAGAAAGTCGATTTCTCGGTGATGACTGAGCTGGTCACTGAGCCCGGAAGCGTCGCGTTTGCCCTCAATGACACCCTGACCAACAACGGTGATTATCCGAAGGAATACCAGGCGCTTTATCACAGTAACTTCAGCACCCCATTCCTGGAACAGGGCGCCCGCTTCGCTGCGCCGGTGAAACAGGTGTCGCCGTTCAACGATAAAGCCAAAAGCGATTTGCCGGACTGGCAAACCTATCGCGGACCGACCAAGGACTATGACGAAACGGTTTACAACGTAGTGCCGTACGCCGATGCCAAAGGTGACACGTTGACCGTGCTGCATAACAAGGCAGGGAACCTTGGGGTGTCGGTTGGGTTTAATACTCAGCAGTTGCCTGTCTTCTCGTTGTGGAAGAACACCGATACGCAAGGGCAGGGATATGTGACCGGGTTGGAGCCGGGGACAAGTTTTTCTTATAACCGCCGGTATCAGCGGCCACTTGGTTTGGTGCCGATTATTGGGGTTAAAGAGCAGAAGCAGTTTCAGATCAAGTACAGCTTGCTGGCGGATAAGGGGGCTGTGGATAAGGCGTTGCATCGGGTGAGCGAGATTCAGGGTGCTCGGGAAACCGAGGTACGACAAACGCCGTTAGTTGATTTCTCCAAGGAGTAATTCTGGTCAGTTTGTGCTCGGCCGATACTGCAGCGCCTCAGCCAGATGATCGCGGGTGATGCCATCAACTTGCTCAAGGTCCGCCAGGGTGCGTGAGACTTTAAGCAGTCGATGGGCCGCTCGCAGCGACAAGGTCAATCGCTCACATGCCGTTTCCAGCCAGGTTTCGTCGGTTGTGGATAACTTGCAGTGTTCGCGCAGGCCCGGCAGATCAAGGAAAGCGTTCGCGCAGCCCTGGCGTTTTTGTTGTCGCTCTCGGGCGTCGGCAACCAGCACTGCGGCGGTAGCGGTGTCATCACCGGGTTTCAGCGCAGGGTTCAACGCCGTGGCTTCCCGAGCGACGGTCAAGTGCAGGTCGATTCGGTCCAGCAACGGCCCCGACAGTTTGTTGCGGTAACGCTGGACCATGTCCGGTGTACAACTGCATTTGCCGCTGGGTTCGCCAAGATATCCACAGGGGCAAGGGTTCATCGCGGCTACCAATTGGAAACGGGCCGGGAAGCGGACACGATCCTTGGCGCGGGAGATTACGATGTGACCGGATTCAAGCGGCTCCCTTAACACCTCCAACACCTTGCGATCGAATTCCGGAAGTTCGTCGAGAAATAGAACGCCATGATGGGCGAGGGTTATTTCACCGGGTTGCGGTTTCGAGCCGCCGCCGACCAATGCCGGCCCGGAAGCGGAGTGGTGGGGTTGGCGGAATGGTCTTTGCGGCCATTGGCTCAATGGCACGCAACTGGTAACGGATTGAATGGCTGCGACTTCTAGAGCTTCATTTTCGGCTAGCGGTGGGAGCAAACCCGGTAAACGACTCGCCAACAGCGTTTTCCCCGTCCCCGGCGGCCCGCTGAACAGGAGATTGTGAGCCCCCGCCGCTGCAATCAGCAAAGCGCGCTTGGCCGAGAGTTGGCCTTGCACTTCATTCAAGTCAGGATAGGGTTTGCTGGCATAGAGCAAGCCGTTGGAGACATAAGGCTCAATCGGTGTATGCCCATTGAAATGCGCAACGGCCTCAAGCAGATGATCCACCGCAATTACTTTCAGTCCCGAGGCCAGGCACGCTTCCTCGGCGTTAGCTCGCGGCACCATCAACCAGCGCCCGGCCTTGCGTGCCGCCAGCGCCGCCGGCAGAACCCCGCGAACCGCCCGCACAGCACCTGATAACGCCAACTCCCCAAGGCATTCCGCATCATCGAGCGTCAACGTAGGCACCTGCACGCTGGCCGAGAGAATCCCCAGGGCAATCGCCAGATCGAACCGCCCGCCATCCTTGGGCAAATCCGCGGGTGCCAGATTCAACGTGATCCGTCGCGCCGGAAACTGCAGCCCGGAATTGATGATCGCGCTGCGCACCCGATCCTTGCTTTCCTTCACAGCCGCCTCGGGCAGCCCGACCATGGTCAGAGACGGCAAACCGTTGGCCAGATGGACTTCAACAGTAACGGCTGGCGCATCTACGCCAATCTGGGCGCGGCTGTGGACGATGGAGAGGGACATGGTCGTTCCTTGAGCTAAACGGGGGCCGCTTCCTGCGGGCTTTTGAAGGGTAGCTGTGTGTTGGCGTTTTAGCGTGACGGCAGGGGTAGGGAAACTATCGCAGGATATTGCCTGCGCTGAAGTGCGAGACGATCAATGAAGGCATCGTGGAGTCGAGCTGGTAGTCCTTTTCCTAAAATATTGAAAGGTCACTGAGAGTCACGCCCTCTTGGTTGCATTTGGCAAGTCAGCTTATACACTCAAGATTAATGCATAACGTTAAGCTTTAAATTATGATCGTTAGCTTTAAGTGTTCTGAGACCGAGTACCTGTTTCGCAACGGTAAGACCCGTATGTGGTCAGCCATTCTGAGCGTCGTGGAACGAAAGCTGACGATGCTTGATGCTGCTGCCGTGCTGATAGACCTTCGATCCCCGCCGGGTAATCGCTTAGAGGCGCTGGAGGGAAATCGAAAAGGTCAGTACAGCATCCGTATCAACGCTCAATGGCGAATTTGCTTCATTTGGGGTCCTAACGGGCCAGAGAATGTCGAAATCGTCGATTATCACTGAGGTGAGTAATGACTAAGAATGGTATGCGCCCGGTTCATCCTGGCGAGATCCTCAAAGAGGAATACCTGGAGCCTCTGAGCCTTACGGCTGCAGCGTTGGCCAGAGCGTTGAACGTGTCGACACCTACGGTGAACGATATTGTGCTCCAGCGTCGGGGTGTCAGTGCTGATATGGCTCTTAGGTTATCTATCTGTCTGGACACGACCCCGGAATTTTGGCTGAACCTGCAATCGACTTACGATTTGCGCAAAGCCGAGATTGAACGAGGGGCTGCGATCCGGGATCAGGTCGAGCGGCTTGCGCACTGCGCCTGATTGTTGTCTTGGATTTATTGAACCCCACGCCGAAAGCGTGGGGTTTTTTATTCAGAATGCGTGAAGCATCTTCGCGGCTCTTTTCCACCAAGGCGCATTGATAGCAGGCCTGGGAGTAACCTGATCAGGCAATAGCTGCGGCACATCCTGCAACCGGATCCACGGCTGGTTGTTCCAGTGCAGCAGGCTCAACGACATTTCCGGCCAGTTGAGCAGGCTCAGTTGCGGGCGTTCAGTTGTGGTGGGGTATTGGGCATCTCGCAGGGCGGGAACAACTTCGTGGGTGAGCCATTCGCGTAAGGCTCGGTATTCGGGGCAGTAGTGATAGACCAGCAAGGCGTAGACGCCGGATTCGCTGATCAGCAGGGTGTTTTCGATGTGACCGTGGATGAATGCTCGGGCGGTTTGGCGTTGGTCTGGGTCGAGTTTTCGGACGGTGCGTTCGTCGATATAAAGGCGAAGGAGGCGGCCCAGGTCGCGGGCGCTGAACCAGGGTTGGTTTTCTATAAGAAGGGCGTGGAGGTGGAGTTTGTGTCGGGTGAAGACGTGAGGGATTAGATGGTTTTCGTCCATGGTGCAGCTCCCGGATTCGAATGGAGGAAACTGCCTCTGATCGTCGCCAAACGAAAAGGGTGGCAGCTATGCGCGGGTTGGCGAACCGGTGCATCCGGAAACCGGCAGACCCGAAGGTCTCCCACGCACAGCTGCCATAATTCGAGATGGGTTACTTCCCCGGTTCGAACGTGGTCGCGGTGCGTCGGATGCTATCCAGGTCGCCAAACCCGATGCTGAACATTCAGCAGGGGATGAGCTTAGAGACTGGATACTTGGCGACGCAATCGGACTGCGGCGTGATGTATGTAGGACGTTGCCGGGATTGTTGCGGGGCTTGCGATCAAAAGATCGCAGCCTTCGGCAGCTCCTACAGGTGAAGCGCAAGGTCGTTCCGACCTTCAATCGCGAGCAGGCTCACTCCCACAAGGGGACTGCATTTCACATCAGAATTTATTCAGTCGGCGGATTCAGCTTCGCCTCCAGCTCCGCCACCTTCGCCTCAAGGCTCTCCAGCCGCGCCCGGGTGCGTGCCAATACAACCATCTGGCTATCGAATTCTTCCCGGCTCACCAGATCCAGTTTGCTGAAGCCGCTCTGCAGCAACATTTTGAACTGGCTTTCGATTTCTGCTTTCGGCAAAGGCGTGTCGCCGCTGAAGAGGCGGGAGGCGGTGCCGGTGAGGGCGTCGAGGAAATCTTTTGGCGCGAGCATGAGCAATGTCCTGGAAACAATGCCGGGCAGTGTATCACGCGGTGTCTATAGTCATTTGCGCGGGCAAGTGATGCACGCTTTTCGCGCATGGGGACGGACGGTGTCGCACCGTTGTTGTGCGTATCGCGTCGGGTGTTGTTGCGAAGTAGCAGTCATCTGCGGGTAAAGGATTGAAAACAATAGTTTTTGTGGAGATGGCAAGCTTTCTGCTTAGACCCTGATGACCCATGCACTGATGCAGTCACTGTGACGAACGCAGTGCGCCAAGCGAAGCGGGGGAGTGTTTCGTGAGGGGCGTCGGACGGGCAGGTCAGGGCCGACGATGCGTTACAAAGCCAGGCACTGCGCTTAGACTTGAGTCGGGTTTGTTTTCCTGGGGCAAGTCCACCAATTCGGGAGAGAGTTTTCATGAAGCTAGTCACTGCCATCATCAAGCCGTTCAAGCTGGACGACGTACGCGAGTCGCTGTCCGAGATCGGCGTGCAGGGCATTACCGTCACTGAAGTCAAAGGCTTTGGTCGGCAGAAGGGTCACACCGAGCTGTATCGCGGCGCGGAATACGTGGTCGATTTCCTGCCCAAGGTGAAGATCGACGTCGCCATCGACGACAAGGATCTGGACCGGGTAATCGAGGCCATCACCAAGGCTGCCAACACCGGCAAGATCGGTGACGGCAAGATCTTCGTGGTCAATCTGGAACAGGCGATTCGCATCCGTACCGGCGAAACCGATACCGACGCAATCTAAGCCGCCACAAACCCAACGCCCCAGGAGAAAACAATATGACTCTGCGTAAACTCGCAGGGCTAGGAGCCCTGTTGTCCATCGTAATGCCCAGCCTTGCTCTGGCGGCAGACGAAGTGGCGGCCCCAGTCCTCAACTCCGGCGACACCGCCTGGATGATGACCTCGACAGCCTTGGTGCTGTTCATGACCATTCCTGGCCTCGCGCTGTTCTACGGCGGCATGGTTCGGTCGAAAAACATTCTTTCCGTGATGATGCAGTGCTTCGCCATTACCGGTCTGATCAGCGTCCTGTGGGTCATTTATGGCTACAGCATCGCGTTCGACACCACGGGCATGGAGCAGGGCGTCATCAACTTCAACTCGTTCTTCGGCGGCATGGGCAAGGCATTCCTCGCCGGCATCACGCCAGCCAGCCTGACCGGGCCTGCGGCGCTGTTCCCTGAGGCGGTGTTCGTCACCTTCCAGATGACTTTCGCGATCATCACTCCGGCGCTGATCGTCGGCGCCTTCGCCGAGCGGATGAAGTTCTCCGCGATGCTGGTGTTCATGGGCATCTGGTTCACCCTGGTATATGCGCCGATCGCACACATGGTCTGGTCCGGCAACGGTGGTCTGCTGTGGGACTGGGGCGTGCTCGATTTCGCTGGTGGCACCGTGGTGCATATCAACGCCGGTGTGGCTGGTCTGGTTGCCTGCCTGGTGCTGGGCAAGCGCAAGGGCTTCCCGACCACGCCGATGGCGCCGCACAACCTCGGTTACACCCTGATGGGCGCGGCCATGCTGTGGGTCGGCTGGTTCGGTTTCAACGCCGGTTCCGCCGCTGCGGCCAACGGCACCGCCGGCATGGCGATGCTGGTGACTCAGATTGCTACCGCCGCTGCTGCGCTGGGCTGGATGTTTGCCGAGTGGCTAACACACGGCAAACCTAGCGCACTGGGCATCGCTTCGGGCGTGGTTGCCGGTCTGGTGGCAATTACTCCGGCTGCCGGCACCGTTGGCCCGATGGGCGCGCTGGTAATCGGTCTGGCGGCTGGCGTGGTGTGCTTCTTCTGCGCCACCACCCTCAAGCGCAAGCTCGGCTATGACGACTCCCTGGACGCGTTCGGCGTGCACGGTATCGGCGGTATCCTCGGCGCAATCCTGACGGGTGTGTTCGCTGCGCCGTCCCTGGGTGGCTTCGGCACCGTGACCGACATCGCCGCACAAGTGTGGATTCAGTGCAAAGGCGTGGGCTTCACGGTGATCTACACCGCGATCGCTACATACATCATCCTCAAGGTGCTGGATGCGGTCATGGGCCTGCGTATCAACGAAGAAGAAGAAGCGGTCGGCATCGATCTGGCGCTTCACAACGAACGCGGCTACAACTTGTAAGCAAGCGCATAAAAAACTGCCCGGCTTGCCGGGCATTTTTTTGTCTGGAATTTGTCATTGAAGGCTGAGCTGAAAGGTTTTTTCCTACAGGTTTTACGATGTTTACGTCGGGTGTTTTTGTGCAGCCAAAGGCTTACAGGATTGAAGGAATATTAGGGCCTTTGTTTTTTCCCAGAGCGCGCTAGAATGCGCCCCGAACGTGCGGAGAACTGTATGTGGCAACAGACTCTGATTACCTTGCGGGCGAGGCCCCGGGGCTTTCACCTGGTAACGGACGAGTTACTCGCCGGCCTGCCTGAACTCAAGGCGTGTCGGGTTGGTCTGTTGCATCTGTGGCTGCAGCATACCTCGGCGTCGTTGACCATCAACGAGAACGCCGATCCGGCGGTACGTCGCGACTTCGAACGATTTTTCAATCGTCTGATCCCACAAGGAACAGACGGCTATGAGCATAACGACGAAGGCCTGGACGACCTCCCGGCGCACTTCAAGGCCAGCGTACTTGGCTGTCAGCTCAGTTTGCCGATTTCGGCAGGCCGGTTGGCGTTGGGGACCTGGCAAGGTGTTTATCTGGGCGAGCACCGTGATCATGGCGGTGCCCGTAAAGTCCTCGCCACCGTGCACGGTGAAGAGGCATAGCCGCTGGTCAGCAGCGGCTGTTGAATTTTTTCCTGCAGCCTTCGACAGAGGGCAAAGCTGGGCTATAACTAATCTGCTTTTCGCAAGTCATGAGGTAGAACATGAGCGACGATGATCTGGAAAACGACGACCTCGAAGTAGGCGACGACGAAACCGAAGAAGGTCTGGAAGCAGCGGCGGAAGACGTCGCTGAAGACGACGGCGGTGATGCGCCGGTTCCGACCGCCAAAGGCAAGGCCAAGGCAGCGGTATCGGTCGATGAGCTGCCGAGTGTCGAAGCCAAGAACAAGGAACGCGATGCTCTCGCGCGGGCCATGGAGGAGTTTTTGGCCAAAGGTGGCAAGGTGCAGGAAGTGGAGGCCAATGTGGTCGCCGATCCGCCCAAGAAGCCGGACAACAAGTACGGCAGCCGGCCTATCTGAGCCTGCTATCCGCTTGCTGAAAAAGCCCGCCGTCGCTGCGGGCTTTTTCATGCCTGAAACAAAAATTTGAAACCTGTGGTGATCCCACGGGTTTTTTCGTCAGGCCGAGGCCTTGTTCCAACTCGCCAATAGCGCCGGCAAATCGGTCAGGCTGCGAATCTCCGCATCGGGCAAGCGCTCGGCTTCCCAGATCTTGCCCGCCGGGTTGAACCAGATCGCCCGCATTCCCGCCTGTTGCGCTCCGGCAATGTCATCCCCCGGATGATCGCCAATGTGCACCGCCGATTCAGCGGTCACGCCACCGCGCTGCAAGGCCTCATGGAACAATCGTGCATCGGGTTTGGCGATGCCGATGTCTTCGGCACACAGCGCAAACTTGAAGTAATCCGCCAGGCCCAGCCGACGCACATCGGCGTTGCCATTGGTGACCACGCCGAGGGCGTAATGATTGGCGAGGATTTCCAGGGTCGGTTCGACCTCTGGAAATACTTCGATCTGATGCCGAGCGTGCAGGAATACTTCAAAACTCTTGTCCGCCAGATCCGAGGCTTCGTCATGCCCATAACCGGACTCTTCCAGTGCATGGAACAGTACCCGTCGACGCAGGGCGCTGATGCGGTGCTTGAGGCTGGGCTCGTTGCTCAATATGCGCTCACGAATGGCCCACAAATGCTCCACCGGCACCGCCCCCAGATTGGGCGCGTGCTCGGTCAGCCATTCACGCAAAACGGCTTCGGCGCTGACGATGACGGGGGCGGTATCCCACAGGGTGTCGTCGAGGTCGAAGGTGATCAACTGAATGCTCATGAATCGTCGCCCTTAATGCGTTTGGCCCGTGGGTGGGCGCTGTCGTAGACCGTGGCCAGGTGCTGGAAGTCCAGGTGGGTGTAGATCTGCGTGGTCTTGATGTCCGAGTGGCCAAGCAGTTCCTGTACCGCGCGCAGGTCCTGGGAGGATTCCAGCAAATGGCTGGCGAAGGAGTGCCGCAGCATGTGCGGGTGCAGGTTCTGCCCCAGTTCGCGCTCGCCGGCAGCCTTGACCCGCACCTGGATCGCCCGGGGGCCGAGGCGGCGGCCTTGCTGGCTGACAAACACCGCATCGTCCGCCGGGTTGGCCATGGCCCGCAATGGCAGCCACTGCTCCAGCGCTTCGCGGGCCTTCTTGCCTACCGGCAGCAGACGGGTCTTGCTGCCTTTGCCGAGCACCTGGACCATGCCGTCAGCCAGGTCGAGTTGATCGAAATTGAGCCCTGTCAGCTCCGACAGCCGCAGCCCGGAGGAATAGAAAAGCTCGAGAATCGCCTGATCCCGGCGAGCCAGAAAGTCATCCTCCACACCACCTTCCAGCAGTTGCAGTGCGCGGTCGGTATCGAGGGTTTTCGGCAGGCGGCGTTCGCCTTTAGGCGGCGCAAGGCCATTGGCCGGGTCGTGGTCGCACAGGCCTTCGCGGTTCAGGTAGTGATAGAGCCCGCGAACGGCCGACAGCAATCGCGCCAGACTGCGGGACGATTGACCCTGGGCGTGCAGACGGGCAACCAGGCTGCGCAGGCGCTGGATGTCCAGCGCCGTCCAGCTGCCGATATTCTGTTTGACGCACCAGCCCAGCACTTTATCGAGGTCGCGGCGGTAGGCCGACAGCGTGTGCGGCGACACCTGCCGCTCACTGCGCAGGTGTTCGCAGTAAGCGTCCAGTTGTCGTTCCATGTTCAGCGTACCGAGCGCAGGGAGTTGTTGACCCGTGGCAGCACGCGACCCATGACTTCAGCGATGTAGCTCAGGAACAAGGTGCCCACCGAGCTTTTATAGTGCTGCGGATCACGGCTGGCGATGGCCAGGATGCCGTGGATGCCTTGGTGGCTGATGGCAACGACCGCGGTGGAGCCGATCTGCTTGCGCTGTTCTTCGCCGAACAGGAAGTCCAGTTCATGTTCGCGCAGGCTGCCGCTGACGCTTTTGTCTTCCGAGAGCAAACCGCCGATGGCCACTTGAGCTTCGGCATGGGTGACCCAGCGGCCCACCGGCATGGCGTTGTCGCCGAGCAGGATGAGGCTGACGAAGGGCACCTGGAACTCCTGGCGCAGGCTGTCTTCGACGCACATCACCACATCTTCCAGGCTGGCAGCATCCATCAACGCGAGGATCAGGCGACGAGTCTTTTCGAACAGTCGGTCGTTGTCCCGGGCCACGTCCATCAAATGCGACAGGCGATGACGCAGTTCAATGTTGCGGTCGCGCAGGATCGTCATCTGACGCTCCACCAGCGACACGGTGTCGCCGCGCCGATGGGGAATACGCAGGGACGGCAGCAGTTCTTCGTGCTCGACGAAGAAGTCCGGATGAGCCTCCAGGTACGCGGCAATAGCCGCCGCCTCCAGGCTTTCGGACGGTGATTCGTCAGCTTGTCGTGCGGGTACCTGAGGCTTGTCGGTCATGGATTTCGCTCACTCAAAGACGCACTTGTCCTTCATATACGCGCACTGCCGGGCCGGTCATCATCACCGGTTGGCCAGGGCCTGCCCATTCGATGGACAAGCGCCCGCCAGGCAGGTCGATCAGTAGCGGCGAATCCATCCACCCCTGGCTGATCGCGGCCACTGCGGCGGCACAGGCGCCGGTTCCGCAAGCCTGGGTTTCCCCGGCTCCACGCTCCCAGACGCGCAACTGCGCGCGGCTCCGGTCGATGACCTGGAGAAAACCGACATTGACCCGTGCCGGGAAGCGCGGGTGATGTTCGATTTTCGGCCCCAGTTCATGCACCGGCGCGTTGTTGATATCGCTGACCCGCAGCACGGCATGGGGGTTGCCCATGGACACGGCAGCCAGATCGACCGGGGTGCCGTCGACGTCGACCTGATAACTCTTGGCCTGCTCTGGTGCCTGGAACGGAATATCCGCCGGCACCAGACGTGGAGCGCCCATGTTGACGCTGATCTGGCCGTCGTTGCGCACATCCAGTTCGATGATGCCGCTTTTGGTCTCGACGCGAATCACCCGTTTTGCGGTCAGGCGCTTGTCGAGCACGAAACGGGCGAAACAGCGCGCACCATTGCCGCACTGTTCCACTTCGGAACCGTCGGAGTTGAAGATCCGATAGCGGAAATCCACGTCCGGGTTGCTCGGCGCCTCGACGATCAGCAACTGGTCGAAACCGATGCCGGTGTGCCGGTCGCCCCATTGCTTGGCATGCTTGGGCAGAATGTGCGCGTGCTGGCTGACCAGGTCGAGGACCATGAAATCATTGCCCAGGCCGTGCATCTTGGTAAAACGCAGCAGCATGGTTTTACTCCGGCAGCAGGCTTTCGCCAGCAAACAACTCGGCTACCGTTTCACGGCGACGCACTTCAAATGCCTGATCACCGTCCACCAACACTTCTGCGGTACGGCCGCGGGTGTTGTAGTTGGAACTCATGACAAACCCGTAGGCACCGGCCGAATGCACGGCCAGCAGGTCGCCTTCTTCCAGCGCCAGCTGACGATCCTTGGCCAGGAAGTCGCCGGTTTCGCAGATCGGGCCGACGATGTCGTAGGCGCGGGCAACGGAGGTGCGCGGACGCACGGCCGTGACGTCCATCCAGGCCTGATACAGCGCCGGGCGGATCAGGTCGTTCATGGCCGCGTCGACGATGGCGAAGTCTTTGTGTTCGGTGTGCTTGAGGTATTCGACCTGGGTCAGCAGCACGCCGGCGTTGGCGACGATGAAGCGGCCCGGCTCGAACACCAGCGCCAGGTCACGACCGTCGAGACGCTCGCGCACGGCCTTGATGTAGTCGGCAGCCAGTGGCGGCTCCTCGTCCTTGTATCGCACGCCCAGGCCGCCACCGAGATCGATGTGGCGCAGGTAGATGCCGCAATCGCCGAGGCGATCGACCAGGCCCAACAGGCGGTCGAGAGCGTCAATGAACGGCGGCAGGGTGGTCAGTTGCGAACCGATGTGGCAATCGACGCCGACCACTTCCAGGTTCGGCAATTGCGCAGCACGCACGTACACGTCTTCGGCGTCGGCGATGGCGATGCCGAACTTGTTCTCTTTGAGACCGGTGGAAATGTACGGGTGGGTGCCGGCATCGACGTCCGGGTTCACGCGCAGCGAAATCGGCGCGCGAACGCCCAGTTCGGCGGCGACGACTTGCAGGCGTTCCAGCTCGTCGGTGGATTCGACGTTGAAGCAGTGCACGCCGACTTCCAGGGCGCGACGCATGTCGTCACGGGTCTTGCCGACACCGGAGAACACGATCTTGTCGGCGCTGCCGCCAGCGGCCAGTACACGTTCCAGTTCGCCACGGGAGACGATGTCGAAACCGGCGCCCAGGCGCGCCAGGACATTCAGCACGCCCAGGTTGGAGTTGGCCTTTACAGCAAAGCACACCAGGTGCGGCATGCCGGCCAGTGCATCGGCGTAAGCCAGGTATTGGGCTTCGATGTGCGCGCGCGAGTAAACGTAGGTCGGTGTACCAAAGCGCTTGGCGATGGCAGACAGGGCAACACCTTCCGCGAACAGTTCACCGTCACGGTAGTTAAAAGCGTCCATGAGGTTCCCTTATTATTGGTAGACGTCGTGCTTGTGTGCTTTGGAAGCAGGCTGCTGCTGCGACGACTTGGCTTGCTCGACAGGGTCCTGGTCTTCATCGGGCAGGTACAGCGGGCCTTTTTGACCGCAGGCCGACACAAGGCAGGCAACCGCGAGGAGCGCAGCAAGGGAAGAGATCAGGCGCTTCATGGCGAAATCCTTGAAAATGCATTAATTGCGCCGGAGTATACCGGCCACCCGGCAGCTTGCCTATGCAACGGACCGCCCGTCCGGCGGGGCTTGTCCCGTGGCCGGCCGGTATCACGCAATCCCATAGGTCGTTATTCTTTGCAATCGACGGGGCTCGGTCGTATCTTGCGGCGCTTGAGCCTGATCAGACACTTTTTGAGGTTGCCGTAATGAGTTTGACCGAAGCGCGTTTCCATGACCTTGTCGATGCCACCCAGCAAACCCTGGAGGACATCTTTGACGAGAGCGACCTGGATATCGACCTCGAAAGCTCGGCCGGTGTGCTGACCGTCAAGTTCGAGAACGGCAGCCAGTTGATCTTCAGTCGCCAGGAGCCGCTGCGTCAGCTGTGGCTGGCGGCGGTGTCCGGTGGTTTCCACTTCGACTACGACGAAGAAAGCGAGCGCTGGATGTGTGACAAGAGCGAAGAGCAGTTGGGCGAAATGCTTGAGCGTATCGTCCAGCAGCAGGCCGGTGTCGAGCTCGATTTCGAAGGCCTGTGAAATCGTGACCCAGCCTGCGCCTGTCCGTGCGCCCAAGCCGCTCTACAGCAACGTCAGCTCGGCGGTGCCTTCGCCCTGCAGCGGAGTGTGCCGGCTGGACGAGCAGAAAGTCTGCCTGGGGTGCTTTCGTCATGTCGAAGATATTCGTGAGTGGCGTTCGGCCGATGATCAGCGTCGGCGGGTGATTTGCGCGCTGGCCTCGCAGCGCAAACTGGGCTCCGGGCCATGACTTGTATATTTTTTGAGCTGTGATAGTGTCCGGAAACGCCTCAACCTATCGA
This sequence comes from Pseudomonas grandcourensis, assembly GCF_039909015.1. NCBI lineage: Bacteria > Pseudomonadati > Pseudomonadota > Gammaproteobacteria > Pseudomonadales > Pseudomonadaceae > Pseudomonas > Pseudomonas grandcourensis. The sequence continues at coordinate 6,568,392 of NZ_CP150919.1, read as the reverse complement.
GGCTTATGAAAACCCCGCCTTTTTCTGGCGGGGTTTTGCTTTTTTCGTGCAGAAGAAAGGAGTCTGCCCAGATCATGACCGCACCTTCCATCACCCTTACCCGTCTGGACGTCCAGCGTCTGGAGCGTCTGATCGACAGCCTGGACGACACGCTGCCGGGCGTTATTGCGCTGCAAACCGAACTGGATCGCGCCGATACCGTGGTCGGCCACGATGAAGTGCCGGCGGATGTCGTGACCATGAATTCCCGTGTGCATTGCCGCGAAGAAGGCAGTGGCAAGGACTACCACCTGACCTTGGTGTACCCCAAGGATGCGAACGCCGACGAAGGCAAGGTCTCGATCCTGGCGCCGGTGGGCAGTGCGTTGCTCGGCCTGAAGGTTGGCCAGCACATTGATTGGCCGGCTCCCGGCGGCAAGACCCTGAAGCTGACGCTGCTGGAAGTTGAATCGCAGCCGGCCAATGGCGGCGCGTTCCCGGAGTGATTTCCCTCAGACCTGATCGAGCGCCTCGTTCAACGCGTGCTCCAGGTCGGCTTTGTAGCGCAGGTACAGATGGGTGGAGCTCTGCCCTTCGCCCAGCAGGCCTGACAGGTCGAGGTCGGTGATGTAGCAGCGGTAGCGTTCGGTTTCCCGGCGCTGCCCGACGATTTCCCGGGCGACCACGCGGAACAACTGGTCGCCATGTTCCAGCTCGGAAAACTCCCGTTGATTGCAATACAACGTCACCTGCACCTGACCCGGTGCGGCTTTGCCGACGATCGCCTGCACATCGTAGAACGGCTTGTTCACCGGTGTCTGCGGTGCCGGCCGGGCTTCGATGCGGCGCGCCCGGCCAGGGCCTGATGGCAGCAACTGGCAATACAGGGTGTCGAGGCTCAAGGGGTGGGCCGCGTCCATTGGCAACAGGGCATCGCGACGGTACTGGATCGACTGCAGGAAACGCTGCAGCGGCACCAGCAGGCTTTGCTCATCGTGCCAGGGCAGGCGTTGCTGCCACAGGGCATTGAACTCATCGAGCACGTACAGATCAGCCTGATCTTCGTTGACCCGGTAGAACACTTGGATGCAGTCCGGCTGGCCCGTTGGCAGGAACAGCGCGAGGTCGTGGTCTTCCAGTGCCTTCGGATCGAGGTGCAGCGGGCTGTAACTCGCCATTTCCTCGCCCAGGTAATTGATCAACGCTGGCAGAGTGGCCAGCGCGATGTGCTGGACCTGGCCCGGGACCAACTCCAGCACGTGGTAGTGCTGCTGGACCTGGATCAGGTAGCGATGATTGAGCCGGCTCAGCAGCAGGTTCTGCGCGGTATCGAGGATTTCCTCGACCCGTTGGGCAATGAACTGCGCGCGGTTATGGCAGAAGCAGCGCACCCGCAGCTTCGGCTGTTGTGGCCCGGCCGGCAGGTTGTTGAGGTAGTCGCGGATGCAGTCGAGCAGGGCGTGGGGGCCGTCGTAGCGGCCGACCAGCACCTCGTTCCAGCTGTTGAGCGTGACCTGGTCCAGGGTCAGCACCAGATTTTCCCGGACACCGGCGTAGCTCAGGGAATCGGTGCGTTCGGTAGTCATGAGGATGTTCAGGTCGCGATGGTGCTTGAGCGGATCGATGCCGACATTCACCAGGATCAACACTTCACTCGGCACGCTGGCGCGCAACAGAGGTTCTTCGGCGACGGTGGGCAAGGGCAGGGCGATGGTCTGTTGCAGGCTGCCGAGCAGGTTGAACAGTTCGAATTCGCTCAAGTCGCTGGTACCGGGGTGCAAGGCCAGGCGGGTACTGCTGTCGATCACGCCATTGCGGTGGCACCAGGTCAGCAGTTCGAGCAAGTGACGGCTGCGTTTGATCGGCGCGAAATGCTCCCACTCCAGTGCTGTCAGGCTGCCGTTGTACAAACCCCACTGGCTTTGCCCCGGTTCTTTCTTGTTCGGTGCGTGCACCAGCGTCAGGGTGTCTTCAGCCAGGTCCGGGGCGATGCCGGGGTTGATGAATTCGACTTTGCCGGCCTTGCGCTCGAAAGCGGCGTACAGGCGACGGCCGAGGACACTCAGGTCGCGCTTGTTGATGCGGCTGACCGTTTGTTCGTGACGGGCAAACTGAGTGAGGAAGCGGTAGCTGTAGTTCAGCTCGTTGACCAGTGCCCGCCGCTCGGAGCTGACCTGGCGGACTTTCCACTGGCTGCGGCTGTCGAGCAGAGTCAGCTGGCGCTGGTCCCAGTGCCATTCGTGGGCCAGGCGTTCGAGCAAAGAGCGCTGCCAGCTCTGGGTGCGGCTGCTGCCGGTGAGTTTGCGATTGACCTTCAGGTACAGCGCGCGACGCACCAGTTCCAGACGTTCCGGTTCGTTGCGGGCGATCAGGTATTCCTCGATGCGCCGGTACACCACGACGTACGGATCCAGCTCGTCGAGGTCGAGGCGGTTGGCGAACACCGCTTGCTTGAAGCGCAGGCTCAGGCAGTGGACCCTGGGGTGCTCACTGGCGTAAACCTCCGTCAGCAGCAGCTTGAGTACCGACTTGTAGGGCGACTCGATGCCCTTGAACAACTGCCAGAGTCCGGCACCGATAAATTCGCCGGGCGGAATGTAGGCCAGGTTGCCGAGGTCGAGGGTTTCATCGGCACGGATGAAGCGTTTGGAGATCAAGGCGTGGGTGTAACGGTCGTAGCTCGACTCTTCGTAGACCGGCACCAGCCACCAGATCGGTGTGCGCCCGGCGAGCCAGATCGCGGTGCGGTAAAACTCGTCCAGCAACAAGTAGTGCTGGGTGGTGCCGCAATCTTCCGAGCTCAACTGTGTATCGCGCTCGCCACGGACAAAACGGCTCGGGTCGATCAGGAAAAAATGCGCTTCGGCGCCCTGGCTGGCGGCCCAGACTTCCAGCAACTGGCATTTCTTGCGCAGCTCGGCGAGTTCGTTTTCGGTCAGGTCCGGCCCATGGCAGACCCACACATCCATGTCGCTCTGGTCGGCCTGCGCCAGGGTGCCGAGGCTGCCCATCAGGAACAGTCCGTGAATCGGCCTTGGCGGGTTGCTGCCGTGGCGCGGCTTGTAGGAAAACGAGCGGGTCAGGCGTTGGGCTTCAGCGAGGACATTGGCATCCGGTTCGAAATTCGACAGCCCGGCCGGCGTACTGCCGGAAACGTAGCCGGGCAACAGCGGATGGTTAACGTGGAAAAACAGCGGCAGCAAGGTCAGGACCCCTTGCTGGCGGGTCGACAACCCCTCCATGGCGCGAGCCATGCGTCCTTCGTTGAGTTTCAGAAAGCGTGCGCGCAGCTGGCTGAGAACCTTGCGGTCGATTCCCTCGTCCAGATCAGGGCGGATTTCATGGGTGCGTGTCATGTCAGCTCAAACCGGCTCGCAGGGCTCGGACGTGGGGCTCTTCGGATGAGGGGCAGTTTAGCGCCTTGAGGCGAGGACTTTTAAGCTGATTTTGTTTTTCTGGCGTCAGATTTCTAACGGCTGGAGACAGAAATCAGGGGAGTGTGCCCGCGGAAATCCCTGGATCGGGGTTTCCGTGGGCGATGCGGCAGAATTCAGGCTGTTACTTCGGCGTTAAGAATGGTCAGCACGGTTTGCACATTTTGCGCGGCGTCACGACCCAGGCTGGTCAGGTAACCGCCATCAGGCTGGTCGGTCAGTTCTTTTTCAAAGAGGCGTTTGGCGGCGGCAATGGCTTTCGGGGCAGCGGTCTGATGAATTTTCAAACCTTCCTGGGAACTGTCCAGGTTGAAGAGTGCGAGGATTTCCAGTTCGGCAACCAGCTCAGGGGTAAGCGACATAAGGACTCCAGACTTTCTAGGAATTGGACGACAGCGCCCCTAAGGTGAGCCCACTTGCGCGGCATGTCCAGTGCTCGCGACAGGGTTTTTTGCCTCGGGTAGCCTTCCCCCGGTGGATGGTGGGGCAGCGGGGTGTTTCCAGTGTAGTCAGGTGTCGGGGGACGGCAGGCGGGATTGGCAACAAAATGTGTAGGAGCAGCATTTTGTGGAGAGGGAGCTTGCTCCCTCTCCACAGGAGCCGGTGTCGATGCTTACTGCTTTTCCGGCGGCAACTCGGGCAAGGCGCGCAGGGCAGCTTCGTACCATTCGGTGTTGAACGCGCGGTCTTCTTCGAGGATCGCGTCGATTTCTACCGCCAAAACGTGAGCCATCAGGTTGAGGATTTCTTCCCGCTCGTAACCCACCAGCGTCAACTTGTTGAACGTCGCTTTGGCAGCCGGCGGGTTGTCGCTTTCGATCTGGTTTTCGATGGCCTGGATCAGGGTGCTTTCGGCGAACTCTTCTTCGTCGTTGTCGATATCGGTTGGCTCGCTCATGGCAGGCTCCTCAGGGAAAGGCGGCCAGTTTACCCGCATTCAGCGGCGTGATGCTGCTGGCAAGAATTCCGGCAGCGTTCTATAAACAGGCACTGCCCACCCCGCATGGCCTGGAGGCTTTGTGATGATCAAGCTTTATGGATTCTCCGTCAGTAACTACTACAACATGGTCAAACTGGCGCTGCTGGAAAAAGGCCTGCCCTTCGAAGAAGTACCGTTTTACGCTGGCACCAGCCCCGAGGCGCTAGCCATCAGCCCTCGCGGAAAGGTCCCGGTGTTGCAGGTAGAACAGGGCTTCATCAATGAAACCAGCGTGATCCTCGAATACATCGAGCAATGCCAGAAGGGCACGCCGCTGCTGCCGAGCGATCCGTTCGAGCGCGCGCAGGTGCTGGCACTGGCCAGGGAAATCGAGCTGTACATCGAATTGCCAGGCCGGGCCTGCTATCCCGAAGCCTTTTTCGGCATGACCCTGCCGGATGCGATCAAGGAAAAAACCAAAGCCGAATTGTTGCTGGGGATGGCGGCGCTGGGCAGGCACGGCAAATTCAGTCCTTACGTGGCTGGCGACAGCTTGAGCGTGGCGGATCTGTATTTCCTGTTCAGCGTGCCGCTGGCGTGTGGGGTCGCCAAGAAGTTGTTTGGCATCGATCTGTTGGTCGAGATGCCGAAGGCCAAGGCGCTGCTGGAGTTTTTGGGGAGTAATCCGAACGTGCAGCGAGTGGCGGCGGACCGCGAGGCCGCGATGCCGGCGTTCATGGCGATGATTGCTGGCAAAAAGTAAGCGGGCGGTCGGGGCCAGCGTGGGTTCGGGAGATTTGTAATCTTTTGACCTACATGGCCCGGGCCCTTGCCGGACAGAGACTTGAGCCGATGTCGTCGTATACGGCAACAACCCGGTCCTTCCGGGTTTGCGGGCAGTGGTTACCTTGAGCATCGAACCTACGCGGTCAAGGAGACCCACCGATGCTCAAACTCTATGGTTTTGCCGCCAGTAATTATTTCAACATGGTCAAACTGGCGCTTCTAGAAAAGGGTGTGCCCTTTGAAACCGTGCCCTTTCATGGTTGCCAGAATCCGCAAATCCTCGCTGTCAGCCCTCGTGGGAAAGTGCCGGTGCTGGAAACGGAACAAGGGTTCCTGAGCGAAACCGACGCCATTCTCGATTACCTCGAAGAGACTCAGCCAGGCATAGCCCTGCTGCCGGGCGAGCCGTTTGCACGGGCGGGTGTGCGGGCGTTGGTCAAGGAGATCGAGCTATACATCGAATTGCCGGCACGAGTCTGTTACGTCGAAGTGTTTTTTGGCGGGCGGCCGACGCCCGAGGCGCTGAAAGCCAAGGCTGAACGGGACCTGGTCAAGGGGTTTACTGCGTTGAAGCACCGGGCACGGTTTGAGCCGTATGCGGCGGGTGAGCGGTTTACCCTGGCCGATCTGTATTTTCTTTACAGCGTTGATTTGGCCGTGGAAGTTGGGAGGCGTTTGTTCGATATCGACTTTCTGTCCGACATGCCGGAAGCCCGTGCGTTGCTGGAGCGCCTGGCAGAGAATCCCAATGTTCAGAAAATCGCCGCCGACAGACTGGCTGAGGCGCCTGCTTTCCTGGAGCGGGTGCGGGCGGTAGGTCGCACGTAGGGTTGAACATGTTGCGCTCGATGGTCGAGTGACCATCGAGCGCGGGCATCACGTGTCAGCGGCTGGCGAGCAACGCCTGACCACGAGCCACGGCAGTCTTCACCTGCGCCGGCGCGGTGCCGCCGATGTGGTTACGGGCATTGACCGAGCCTTCCAGGGTCAGCACGGCGAACACGTCCTGATCGATCTGATCGCTGAACTTGCGCAGTTCTTCCAGGCTCATTTCCGCCAGGTCCTTGCCACTGTCCACGCCGTACTTCACGGCATGGCCAACGATTTCGTGGCAATCACGGAATGGCAGGCCGCGACGCACCAGATAGTCGGCCAGGTCGGTGGCGGTGGAGAACCCGCGCAGGGCCGCTTCGCGCATCATTGCGTGCTTGGGCTTGATCGCCGGCACCATGTCGGCAAAGGCCCGCAGCGAGTCGCGCAGGGTGTCGGCGGCGTCGAACAGCGGTTCCTTGTCTTCCTGGTTGTCCTTGTTGTAGGCCAGAGGCTGGCCTTTCATCAGGGTCAGCAGGCCCATCAGCGCACCGAACACGCGACCGGTCTTGCCACGCACGAGCTCCGGCACGTCCGGGTTTTTCTTTTGCGGCATGATCGAGCTGCCGGTGCAGAAACGGTCGGGCAGATCGATGAACTGGAACTGCGCGCTGGTCCACAGCACCAGCTCTTCGGAGAAGCGCGACAGATGCATCATCGCGATACTGGCCGCCGAGCAGAATTCGATGGCGAAATCACGATCGGAGACGTTGTCCAGCGAATTGCCGCCAACCGCGTCGAAACCGAGAAGTTGGGCGGTGTATTCGCGATCGATCGGGTAGGTGGTGCCGGCCAGCGCCGCGCTGCCCAGTGGCATGCGGTTGGTGCGCTTGCGGCAGTCGACCAGGCGTTCATAGTCGCGGCTGAGCATTTCGAACCAGGCCAGCATGTGGTGCCCGAACGTCACCGGCTGTGCGGTCTGCAGGTGGGTGAACCCCGGCATGATGCTGGCGGCTTCGCGTTCGGCCTGCTCCAGCAGGCCTTTTTGCAGGCGGGTGATTTCGGCCAGGATCAGGTCGATCTCGTCACGCAGCCACAGACGGATGTCGGTGGCGACCTGATCGTTACGGCTGCGGCCGGTGTGCAGTTTTTTACCGGTCACGCCGATGCGGTCGGTCAGGCGCGCCTCGATGTTCATGTGAACGTCTTCGAGGTCGATGCGCCAGTCGAACTGACCGGCCTCGATTTCACCCTGGATGGTGTTCAGGCCATCGATGATGCTGTCGCGCTCGGCATCGGTCAGCACGCCGACCTTGGCCAGCATGGTGGCGTGGGCGATCGAACCCATGATGTCGTGGCGATACAGGCGCTGGTCGAAGGTGACGGAGGCGGTGAAGCGGGCGACGAAGGCGTCGACGGGTTCACTGAAGCGGCCGCCCCAGGACTGATTGGTCTTGTCAGTGCTCATGAATTCGCTCGTATCGGCTTGAAGTAAGAAGGCGTGGAACGCTGGCGCGGATAATAACAGGGTTGCCAATCCTGTCGCTGACACTGGTCGATACGTTTTTTTGGGGGAGAGAGCCCGGGCCCGGGCAAGACTCGCGCATTTTTGCGGAACGATATTTTCCAATTGAGCTATATCGTCCCGGCAACCGTCTACAGTTGGACAGTAGGATCAGCGCACTTCTCGGTGCAGCCGCTGACTATAAGAAGAGTGGGGTGTTCATATTGCGTATCAGCAAACCCTGTGGCGATGCGTCGCCAACGCGGGCCTGGGCCGCCAATCGCCCGGCAGATGAAAATTTAGCCGCCGGACCAACGGCACTTTTTGGCGCTCGCGCTAGTCTTAGCGTGGATCGCGGTGACGGATGTCACTTCACCTGTCTACGCTATCCTTGTGCGAGACTCACGCAGGAATCCAGCGCAATATGAATGTCCTGATCGTTGATGACGAACCCTTGGCCCGCGAGCGCCTGAGCCGAATGGTTGGCGAACTCGAGGGATACAGTGTCCTGGAGCCTAGTGCCACGAATGGCGAAGAGGCGTTGGCACTGATCGACAGCCACAAGCCGGATATCGTGCTGCTCGATATCCGCATGCCCGGCCTGGATGGCCTGCAAGTGGCTGCGCGGTTGTGCGAACGCGAAACTCCCCCCGCCGTGGTGTTCTGCGCCGGGCCCGATGAATTTGCCGTGGAAGCCTTACAGGCCAGCGCCGTAGGCTATCTGGTGAAACCTGTGAGAACTGAACAATTACATGACGCATTAAAGAGAGCCGAGCGCCCCAATCGTGCCCAGCTCGCCGCCCTGACCCGCCCTGCTGCCGAAAGCGGCAACGGGCCGCGTAGCCATATCAGCGCCCGGACCCGTAAAGGGATCGAGCTGATTCCGCTGGATCAGGTGGTGTATTTCATTGCCGACCACAAATACGTGACCTTGCGCCACGAAAGCGGCGAAGTGCTGCTCGATGAGCCGCTCAAGGCCCTCGAAGACGAATTCGGTGACCGTTTCGTGCGTATCCATCGCAATGCACTGGTCGCCCGCGAGCGTATCGAGCGATTGCAACGCACACCCCTGGGGCATTTTCAGTTGTTCCTCAAAGGCCTCAATGGTGATGCGCTGATCGTCAGCCGGCGTCATGTGGCTGGGGTACGCAAAATGATGCAACAGCTTTAAACAGCTGTTCGCAGGCCAATTTTACACCCGATTGCCGGACATCCGGGGCCAGGGAGGCCGAGTAGTATCTGATACAAGTCAAAGTGGATTTGGCTGAGCTGTTATTATCCGCCGTATCTATTCAGTACGGATTGATCCATGTCCTCTCGCCAGATCCGCATCGCCACCCGCAAAAGCGCTCTCGCCCTGTGGCAGGCCGAATACGTCAAAGCCCGTCTTGAAGCAGCTCATCCGGGCCTGCTGGTGACCCTCGTCCCCATGGTCAGCCGTGGTGACAAGCTGCTTGACTCACCGCTGTCGAAAATCGGCGGCAAGGGCCTGTTCGTCAAGGAACTCGAAACCGCGCTGCTGGAAAATGAAGCCGACATCGCCGTGCACTCCATGAAGGACGTGCCGATGGACTTCCCCGAAGGCCTCGGTCTGTTCTGCATCTGCGAGCGGGAAGACCCGCGCGATGCCTTCGTATCCAACACCTACACCAGCCTGGATGAGTTGCCCCAGGGCAGCATCGTCGGCACCTCCAGCCTGCGCCGCCAGGCTCAACTACTGACCCGTCGCCCGGACCTGGAAATCCGCTTCCTGCGCGGCAACGTCAACACTCGACTGGCCAAGCTCGATGCCGGCGAATACGACGCCATCATCCTCGCCGCTGCCGGCCTGATTCGCCTGGGATTCGAAGACCGCATCACCTCGGCCATCAGCGTCGACGACAGCCTTCCGGCCGGTGGCCAGGGCGCGGTGGGTATCGAATGCCGCAGCGCCGACAGTGAAATCCATGCGTTGCTGGCGCCCCTGCATCACCAGGACACCGCCACCCGCGTGACTGCCGAACGAGCCCTCAACAAGCACCTCAATGGCGGCTGCCAGGTGCCGATTGCCTGCTACGCCGTGCTGGAAGGCGAGCAGGTCTGGTTGCGCGGACTGGTGGGCGATCCAGCCGGTGGCCTGTTGCTCAGCGCACAAGCCCGCGCCCCTCGCGGCGATGCCGAGGCGCTGGGTGTGCGAGTCGCCGAAGACCTGCTCAGCCAGGGTGCCGATGCCATCCTCAAAGCGGTCTATGGCGAGGCTGGTCACGAGTGATCGGCTGGCGCTTGCTGCTGACGCGTCCCGCCGAAGAAGCGGAGGCGCTGAGCAGCCTTTTGGCCGAGCAGGGGATATTCAGTAACAGTCTGCCGCTTTTGGACATCATGCCCATTGCGGCGACTGACACAATGCGCCAGGTGATTCAGGCCCTGGATCAGTTCTGCGCCGTCATTGTGGTCAGCAAGCCGGCCGCCCGGATCTGCGTCGAACTGCTCGAGCGATATTGGTCGTCACCGCCTGGTGTGAAGTGGTTCAGCGTCGGCGCGGCGACTGCGCAGATCCTCGAGGATAACGGGCTGGACGTGAGCTTCCCGGCAGAAGGCGATGACAGTGAAGCCTTGCTCGAACTTTCCCGATTGCGCGAGGCTATAGCGCGACCCGATGCGCGCGTGCTGATCCTGCGCGGGGAGGGCGGGCGCGAGTTGCTGGCTGAGCGTTTGCGTGAGCTTGGTGCTAGTGTCGAGTATCTGGAACTGTACCGCCGGGGATTGCCGATTTACCCGCCGACGCTGCTGCCGCAACGGATCCAGGCGGAACGCCTGAACGGGCTGGTGGTCAGCAGTGGACAAGGTTTTGAGCACCTGCAGCAATTGGCCGGCGATGCCTGGCCGCAGTTGGCGCGGTTGCCGTTGTTTGTACCGAGCCCCAGGGTTGCCGAAATGGCGCGTGCCGCCGGGGCCAAAACAGTTGTGGATTGTCGCGGCGCCAGTGCCGCGGCCTTGCTGACGGCGTTGCGGGAGCATCCCGTACCCGTTTTCTGATGCAAAGGATGGATACGTGAGCGAAACAGCCTTGCCTAAAGATGACTCGCGACCGGTGCTTGATGCACCTGTTGATGCTCCTGTCGATGCACCTGTTGATGAAATGCCGCCGCCACCTGCTGCCGAGCAGCGTCGAGGCAATGGTCTGGCAATCATCGCGCTGCTATTGGGTGCAGCCGGTGTAGCCGTGGGCGGTTGGGGTGTCTGGCAGGTGCGTCACCTGCAGGCCAATAATCAGCAGCAGCTGAGCCAGGTGCAGGCGCTGAATGACCAGGCACAAAGCCTCAAGCTCAATGAGGAGCGCCTGAGCGCACGGCTGGCACAATTGCCTCCCGCCGATGAACTGGAAGCGCGCAGCCGTCTGGTTGTTCAGCTGCAAGGTGATCAGCAGCGGCTGAACCAACGGCTGGAAACAGTACTTGGCGCCAGTCGCAAGGACTGGCGTCTGGCCGAGGCCGAGCACCTGCTGCGTCTGGCCAGCCTGCGACTGTCAGCGTTGCAGGACATCAGCAGTGCCCAGGCACTGGTCCAGGGAGCCGACGAGATATTGCGCGAGCAGAACGACCCGGGCTCCTTTGCCGCTCGCGAGCAGGTGGCCAAGACCCTGATCGCCTTGCGCAGCACCGAACAGCCGGATCGCACCGGCCTGTTCCTGCGTCTGGGCGCGCTGCGCGATCAAGTGGCCAGCCTCACCGAGCTGGCACCGGAGTACAAGGATCGTGGCGATTCGTTGCTGGGCCTGACCTCCGATGGCGACGGTGCCAGTCGCTGGGCGCAATGGTGGGATCAGATCTCGCGTTACATCCGTATCGATTTCAATGCCGACAAAAACGTTCGCCCATTGCTGGCCGGCCAGAGCCTGAGCCAGGTACGCCTGGCCCTGAGCCTGGCGCTGGAGCAGGCACAATGGGCCGCCCTCAATGGCCAGCCGGCGGTTTACTCCCAAGTGCTGGACGAAGCGCGGGACATCCTCAAGGGCAACTTCAACCCGGACAACGCCCAAAGCAAAGTCATGCTTGAGCAGGTCGCCGAGTTGAGCAGGCAACCTGTCACCGTCGTCACGCCGGATATGACCGGCACCCTGAGCGCGGTGCAGGGCTATCTGGAGCGGCGCAACGTCAACGCCGAGGATTCGGTCAAGCCACTGACCAGGCCTGCCGCGAACGCCGCGCCGGAGGCCACGCCATGAGACGCCTCTATGTGATCGTGTTCCTCGTGATCGCCGCTGCCGCTGCGCTGGGGCTGGCGATTGCCGAACACTCCGGCTATGTGCTGATTGCCTACAAGACCTTCCGCTATGAGTCGAGCCTGTGGGCTACCTTGGCGCTGATGGCTGTGCTCTGGCTGGTGATCTGGGGCATCAAATCGCTGGTCGAACTGGTGATGGCTTCCAGTGGCGTGGTCAACCCATGGTCACGGCGTAACCGCAGCCGTCGGGTGCAGGTGGCGATCGAACACGGTCAGTTGGACTTGGCCGAGGGTCGCTGGGCCAGCGCGCAACGGCACTTGCATCGGGCTGCCGAAGCCGAACGCCAGCCGCTGCTTTACTACCTCGGCGCTGCCCGTGCCGCGAACGAACTCGGCAATTACGAAGAAAGCGACAACTTGCTGGAGCGCGCCCTGGAGCGTCAGCCTCAGGCCGAGTTGGCGATCGCCTTGAGCCACGCCCAGTTGCAGACCGATCGCGGTGATACCGACGGTGCCCTCGCCACCCTGCAAGCCATGCGTGAACGCCATCCTCATAACGCTCAGACCCTGCGTCAGTTGCAGCGCCTGCTTCTACAGCGTGGTGACTGGTCGGCAGTGATTCGCCTGCTGCCGGAACTGCGCAAGGACAAAATCCTGCCGGCGGCCGAACTCGCCGAGCTGGAGCGTCGGGCCTGGGGGGCGAACCTGTCCCTGGCGGCGCAACGGGAAGAAGACGGAACGGTAGGGAAGCAATCGCTGGAACGTGCCTGGCAACAACTGACTTCGGCACAACGTCAGGAGCCGCAACTGGTGCTGGCGTATGCCGAGCAGTTGCGGCAACTGGGGGCTCAGGTCGAGGCCGAAGAAGTGCTGCGCACCGCGCTCAAACGCAGCTACGACAGTCATCTGGCACGACTCTACGGACTGGTTCGCGGCAATGATCCTACCCGCCAGTTGCAGGCCGCCGAAGGCTGGCTCAAGGACCATCCGACCGATCCGGGCCTGCTGCTGACACTGGGTCGTCTATGCCTGCAAAACAGCTTGTGGGGCAAGGCCCGGGACTATCTGGAAAGCAGCCTGCGTATACAACGCAATCCGGAAGCCTGTGCGGAGCTGGCACGCTTGCTGGCGCAAATGGGCGATGCCGAGCGCAGCAACCAGCTGTTTCAGGAAGGCCTGGGGTTGTTGGATGAACGCTTGCTCGCGGCCCCTCTGCCAGTGCCAGTCCGCGCTTGACCCGTTCGCTGGCGCCGGGCTCCGGCGCCTGAGCGATGACCTGCGGCGAGGGAGCAATCGCCCTCGCCGCAGTGCGATGACGGGTTGAAATTCAGTCGCAAAATTTCGTCGCAGGCAAAGTCCTACAGGGGACTACATTTTATCCTCTCACCTGCGTCGGGATTTCCCTACTCCTGCGCTGAAGTCTCTGTGGGCACTTGCCTTGAAAGGCTGTCGCGCTTTCCTCTACCGTAATGGTCTGTCACTACTTTTACGGAAAAGCTATGTCTTTGGCCTGCTCACGCTCCTTGTTTTTCATGGCTTTCATTGCGGGTGCCCTGGCGATGGGCGTTTCCTACTACCTGGAATATGCAGTCGGCCTGCGACCTTGTGGCTTATGTCTCGTTCAGCGGGGTTGCCTGGCGCTCCTTACCGGCATCTGCCTGATGGCTTCGGTCCATGGCCCCGGCCGCATCGGTAACGTTCTGTATTGGCTGCTCAGTCTTTGTTGCAGCCTGGCCGGCACTGTCACGGCGTGGCGACAAGTCCTGCTGCAAAGCCTTCCGGCGGAACAGGCAGCAGCGTGCTCGACGCATCTGGCGGACCTGTCGGCCCATTCGCCGTGGCTATCGGTCGTACAGCAGATGTTCAAGGGCGCTGCCGATTGTGTGGAAATTTCCTGGACGCTGTTCGATCTGAGTCTCACCGAGTGGAGCCTGCTGTTCTTCGTCGCGATGATGATTCTGGCCGTTTACCAGGCGCTGCGACTGGTCTGGACCAGCTATCAGCGACCACTCAGCGGCGAGTCGTCGCACCGGGCCTTTGCAGGCGATTAAACACTTGTATGAACTTTATCGCCTGCGTACCTTGAAGCCAGTGTCGTGCGGGCATAATCTGGCCCGCACGTGTCATTGGAATTATGTTGCTCGATGACGCTCTGCCTGACCGCCCACCGACGTTACAAGAGGCGAGCGGGCATAGAGCAGCTGACCCACAAGGGAAGAGAGATCACCATGCTCGAAAGTTGTCAGAATGCTCAGGAACGCTGGGGCGGAGTGCACCTGCTGATCGATCGCTGGTTGCAGGAACGACACGAACTGATCGGGGCCTATGACGCTCTCGGCGCAAAGCCTGAGGCGTTGGGCGAGAACCGCAAGCCCTTGCAGGAATTCTGCGGCGTGCTGGTCGATTATGTATCGGCCGGGCACTTCGAGATCTACGAGCAGCTGACGGGGGAGGCCAAGGCCTTCAACGACCAGCGTGGCCTGGAACTCGCCGAGACGATCTACCCGCGTATCGACGTCATCACCGAAAAGCTGCTCGCCTTCAATGACCTGTGTGATGCAGGAAAGTGTGTTGCCGAAGAGTTCCAGACACTCGGCGGCCTGTTGCATGAGCGCTTTGAGCTGGAAGACTGTCTGATCGAAGTGCTGCACACCGCCCACAAGGAAACTGATTCGGTTCAGGCCTGAAGCTCTTTCTGCAAGATCTCGAAACGGCGTGCCAAGGCACGCCGTTTTTCGTTTGCGTTGTCAGCTGGTGGCGCCGCGCAATTCGACTTCGAACACCAGTGGAGTGAACGGAGCGATCACGTCACCGGCACCGTCGGCGCCATAGGCTTGAGCCGATGGAATCACCAGTCGCCATTTCGCCCCAACCGGCATGTTTTGCAGCGCGCTACGCCATCCGGCGATCACGCTGTCGAGACTGAACCATTGCGGCTGACTGTTCTGATCGAACACCGTACCGTCGGGCAAACGACCGATGTACAGCACCTGCACTTTGCCGTTCGGTCCGGCCTTGGCGCCAGTGCCTGGCGTCAACTCGGTCAGCAACACACCATCATCCAGTTCGCGAACGCCGGGTCTGGCTTTTTCCGTGGCGAGAAAACGCTGTTCCTTTTCCAGTGCCATTTCGCTTTGCGGCTCGTCTGACTGCATGGCGATCCGGGCCTCATGCTCGGCCAATATCTGTTGGATCTGCTCGTCCTTCAGCGCCAGTGGTTTGCCCTGATAGGCCTGCTGCAATCCTTCGATCAGTGCCTGGAGCTGCAGGTCGGGAGCCTCCTGGCGCAAGCGTTCGCCAAGGCTTGCACCCAGGCTGTAAGCGAGATCACGGGCTTCATTTTCCTGCGTTTTTTCGCCGGCCTGGGCCACAGAAAAAAACACGCACAGCGATAAAAAAAGGTAGCGCGACATGAGCTCTCTCCGACCTGAATTGCGGGCGATTATGCCAGCGAGAATGCGCGCAACGGTGAACTGCTTTTGCGCCGAGGCAGAAGTTTTTCAATCCTTTGCAACGCAGCGCTTTCGATAGTGTCAACATGCCCTAGCGGCGGTTGCAGCAGAGGTCTAGTATGAGCCGCACTCACTTCAGCCAGGAGGTAAACCATGTCGGCCACCAAGAAGCCAGTAAACACTCCGTTGCACTTGCTCCAACAACTCTCGAGCAGCCTGCTCGAGCATCTGGAAACCGCTTGTTCCGAAGCCTTGGCTGATGCTGAAAAATTGCTCGCCAAACTGGAAAAGCAGCGCGGAAAAGCGCAAGAAAAACTGCACAAGTCCCGCACCAAATTGCAGGACGCTGCGGCGGCCGGAAAAGCCAAGGCACAAGCCAAGGCCAAGGGCGTAGTGGCCGATCTTGAGGAGCTGCTCGATGCCCTCAAGGATCGTCAATCGGAAACCCGCGGCTACATTCTGCAACTCAAGCGCGATGCTCAGGAAAGCCTGAAACTGGCCCAGGGCGTCGGTCGTGTACAAGAGGCTGTCGGCAAGGTGTTGTCCCTGCGCGCGGCCAAACCTGCTGCGGCACCTGCGAAGAAAGCCGCTGCCAAACCGGCTGCTGCAAAAGCACCGGCCAAGCCTGCTGCTGCCAAGCCAGCCGCTAAAACTGCCGCAGCTAAACCTGCTGCTAAACCTGCTGCGAGAAAACCGGCTGCTGCCAGTGCCGCAAAACCAGCGGCTAAAACCACGGCTGCCAAACCTGCCGCTGCACGTCCTGCTGCTGCACGTCCTGCCGCTGCAAAAACTGCGGCTGCCAAACCAGCTGTGGCTAAAACCGCCGCCGCAAAACCAGCTGCAAAACCAGCTGTAAAACCGGCCGCTAAACCAGCTGCCCGCACTGCTGCGGCGAAACCTGCTGCCAAGCCGGCTGCAAAACCTGTCGCTGCAAAACCGGCAGCCAAACCGGCAGCTAAACCAGCGGCAAAACCTGCTGTAAAAGCGGCTGCTAAACCTGCTGCTAAACCAGCTGCAGCTAAACCAGCCGTTGCCGCCAAGCCAGCCGCTGCCAAGCCAGTCGCCGCCAAGCCGGCTGCTGCAAAACCCGCTGCAAAACCAGCGGCCAAGCCTGCAGTGAAAAAACCGGTTGCCGCCAAGCCAGCCACCGCACCGGTTGCCAAGCCAGCCGCTCCGGCTGCGCCAGCAGCACCTGCTCCGGCAGCAACTACCTCAACAGCTGCGCCAGCGCTAACGCCTGCCGCAACTTCGAGTGTTGTAACCACCCCAGCCAGCGCTTCCTAAGTGCCGGTTACCGCGACGCGCAGCTGATGCAGCGCGTCGCGGTGCAGGTGGGCGGCCTCAGCCGCCGCACCTTCCAGCCAGGCCGATAGATCGGTCTCGGTATTTTGCGGCCAACTCTGCGCCGCTCTCTCCAGCCGCAACAACAGATGCCGTTCGGCTTCCAGCTCCAGTGCCTTCACTTGTTCACGCAAGGTATGCAAATCGGCGTCTTGCGTGGCCGCGGCTTTCCACTGTGTGCGCAAGGCGCGTAACGGCCGCACGACATCGGTGTCCCAGGCTACGGCCACGCTGCGTAGTTGCTGCAAGCGCTGCTCATCGCAGGCCACCCCTCGCTGTCCCAACCACGCACCACACAGCAACAGGCACACATTGACTCCCGCCGACTGCAATTGCAGGCACGCCTGCTCAACGCCCGGGCGGGCGTAAGTGGTCAGGGAAAAGCTCCACAGGTCAGAGGACATAGTGCTACTCGCGCCAGTTGCGAGCGAAGCTGGTAGACTCCGCCGCCATTATGATTCGACTTCAGAACCTGACTTTACAGCGTGGCCCGCAACGTCTGCTAGAAGACGCCGAGCTGACGCTGCACGCCGGCCAGAAAGCCGGCCTCATCGGTGCCAACGGCGCCGGCAAATCGAGCCTGTTCGCCTTGCTTCGGGGCGAACTGCACCCGGACTCGGGTGATTGCTTCCTGCCGGCCGACTGGCGTATCGCCCACATGCGCCAGGAGGTCGACACCCTCGAACGTCTGGCGGTCGACTACGTGCTCGATGGCGACCTGCGCCTGCGCCAGGTGCAACGCGACCTGGCGGTAGCCGAAGCGGCCCATGACGGTGCCGCTCAGGCCCGCCTGCACTCGGAACTCGACAGCGCCGACGGTTACACCGCCGACGCCCGGGCGCGCAAGTTGCTGGCCGGCCTTGGGTTCACCAACGAACAGATGGATCGTCAGGTCGGGGATTTCTCCGGTGGCTGGCGGATGCGCCTGAACCTGGCGCAAGCCTTGATGTGCCCATCGGACCTGTTGCTGCTCGACGAACCGACCAACCACCTCGACCTCGACGCCATCATCTGGCTCGAAGAGTGGCTCAAGAGTTATCCCGGCACCTTGATGTTGATCTCCCACGACCGGGATTTCCTCGATGCCGTGGTCGACCACATAGCCCACGTCGATCAGCGCAAGATCACCCTGTACCGCGGTGGCTACAGCGCCTTCGAGCGCGCTCGTGCCGAACGCCTGGCCCAGCAACAGCAGGCGTACGAGAAGCAGCAGGTGCAACGTGCGCACATGGAAAGCTACATCGCCCGCTTCAAGGCCCAGGCCACCAAGGCCCGTCAGGCCCAGAGTCGGATCAAGGCTCTGGAGCGGATGGAAGAGCTGACCGCTGCCCACGTCGATTCGCCGTTCGATTTCGTTTTCCGTGAATCGCAGAAAATTTCCAGCCCGCTGATCGACCTGTCCGATGCCCGCCTGGGTTACGGCGACATAGCTGTGCTGGAGAAGGTCAAGCTGCAACTGACCCCGGGTGCGCGGATCGGTCTGCTCGGCCCGAACGGCGCCGGTAAATCGACCCTGATCAAGAACCTTGCCGGTGAGCTGTCGCCATTGGCTGGCCGCTTGACCCGTGGCGAGAACACCGTCGTTGGTTACTTCGCCCAGCATCAGCTGGACTCGCTGGACTCCAAGGCCAGCCCGTTGCTGCACTTGCAGCGCCTGGCGCCGACCGAGCGCGAGCAGACCCTGCGCGACTTCCTCGGCGGTTTCGACTTCCGTGGCGCGCGAATCGACGAGCCGGTACTGAATTTCTCCGGTGGCGAGAAGGCACGCCTGGCGTTGGCCTTGATCGCCTGGGATAGACCGAACCTGTTGCTGCTCGACGAACCGACCAACCACCTGGACCTGGAAATGCGTCTGGCGCTGACCATGGCCCTGCAGGAATTCAGTGGTGCGGTATTGGTGGTCTCTCACGATCGCCACTTGCTCAAAAGCACTACCGACAATTTCTATCTGGTGGCGGACGGCAAGGTCGAAGAGTTCGACGGCGATCTGGAGGACTACACCCGCTGGCTGGTGGAGTATCGCCAGCGCAACGCCCCGGTCAGCAACACGCCGGTCAACCCGGACAAGACCGACAAGAAAGCCCAGCGTCAGGCCGCTGCTGCGTTGCGCGAGCAACTGGCACCGCACAAGCGCGAGGCTGACAAGCTCGAAGCCGAACTCGGCAAGCTCCACGAAAAGCTGGCGAAGGTCGATACCAGCCTCGGCGACAGCGACATCTACGAGCAGGCGCGCAAGAACGAATTGCGTGATCTGCTGGCCGAACAGGCCAGGCTGAAGGTGCGCGAGGCGGAGCTGGAAGAAGCGTGGATGGACGCCCTGGAATTGCTGGAAAGCATGCAGGCGGAGCTGGAGGCACTGTCCTGATGGACGCCTTCAAGCTGCCGCTGCCAGCGGTGTGGGCCGAGCCGATCTGGCTTGGCGTGCAAATCCTGCTGATCCTGCTCGCCGGCTACTTCACCCAGCGCTTCGTCGCCAAAGGCCTGACCCGCCTCGGTGAGCGCTACCCGTTCCCGCCGCAGCTGATGATGCCGCTGCGGGGCGGATTGCGCTGGCTGATCATGGGCAGCGCGCTGATTTTCGTCCTGGAGCGACTCGGTGTCTCGGCCACGGTGCTCTGGACCGCGTTGTCCGGTTTCGTCGCAGTCGCGGCGGTGGCGTTTTTCGCCATATGGAGCGTGCTCTCGAACCTGCTGTGCGCGATCCTGATCTTTACCGTCGGCCCGTTTCGCATCGGTGACGTGGTCGAGTTGGTGGACACCACCGACAAGCCCGGCGTCAAAGGCCGGGTGGTGGCGATCAATCTTCTTTACACCACGCTGGTCGAGGCCGAAGAACTCGGCACTGGCAGCGCCATGGTGCAGGTGCCCAACAGTTTGTTCTTCCAGCGTTCGGTACGGCGCTGGCGCGGGACGGATGTGTTTCCTTCCAGCGGGTTTGAAAAGTAAGCCTTCTGTTGCCTGACAGATTGCTTTCGCGAGCAGGCTCGCTCCCACAGTTGATCTTCAGTGGACGCAAATTTTGTGAGCGCCTGAGAGCCAATGTGGGAGCGAGCCTGCTCGCGAAGGGGGTCGCCGCTGTAAACGCTGGTCGGCCGTCGCCATGTCCTGCAAAAAATCGGTAGTCATCGGCCCAAAGCCGCATTAGCTTAGACGTCTGTCACGAGTCTGAGTCGAGGTGTGCAATGGAGCTTCAAACATGGCTGGCGTTTTTTGCCGCCTGCTGGGTGATCAGCCTGTCCCCCGGTGCCGGAGCCATTGCGTCGATGTCCAGCGGCCTGCAATACGGTTTCTGGCGCGGCTACTGGAACGCCCTGGGCCTGCAACTGGGCCTGGCTTTGCAGATCGCCATCGTCGGTGCCGGTGTCGGCGCCATTCTCACGGCTTCGGCCACGGCGTTCTACGCCATCAAATGGTTTGGCGTGGCGTATCTGGTTTACCTTGCGATCAAGCAATGGCGTGCGCTGCCCAGCGATATGAGCGATGACGCAGCAGTGCGCCAGATCGGCAAACCGACGGCCCTGGTGTTCCGCGGTTTTCTGGTGAATATCAGCAACCCCAAGGCTTTGGTGTTCATGCTGGCGGTGCTGCCGCAGTTCATCGACCCCCATGCTCCGCTGCTGATTCAGTATCTGGTGATCGGCGTGACCATGGTCTGCGTCGACCTGATCGTCATGGCCGGCTACACCGGTCTGGCGTCCAAAGTGCTGCGTCTGTTGCGCACACCGAAACAGCAAAAACGCATGAACCGCACCTTTGCCGGGCTGTTCATCGGGGCGGCGGCGTTCATGGCAACGTTGCGCAGAGCCGCCGTGTAAAACGGCGACTTACAAAAAAGGCGACCCTGGAGGTCGCCTTTTTCGTTTGGGGAGCAATTCCAGAAACCAATGCAATTACGAAGAAGTATCAACAAAGCTTGAGCGAAACCCGTCTGGCGTTAACAATGTGTAACTTCGTATTTCCAATTGAGATTCATTCATGATTTCCCCCTCCCGTTTCCTGGCCTGGCTATTGCTGCCGCTGTTGGCTGCGTGCAGCTTTCAACTGCTGGCCGCTCCCGCCGAAGGCGCGCCGCAGGCGCTGCACTTGCTCGATTACATCGGCGTGGATTACCCGGACACGGTGCAGGCGGGCAGCATCACGGACCAGGCCGGATTTCGCGCGCAGCAAGAGTCGGTCGAGACGCTGGGAAGCCTGATTGCAGCCATGCCGGCCAAACCGGAAAAAGCTGGGCTGGAGCAAAGCCTGGCTGCACTGGGAAATTCCATCGGCGCCCGTCAGGAGGGGACTGAGGTCACTCGCCAGGCCCGGCAACTGGGTGCGAAGCTGGCCGTGACCTATGAAGTCAGCCAGGCCCCGGTCATTACGCCGGACCCGGCGCGTGGCGCGCCGCTGTACGCTCAGCATTGCTCGGTCTGCCATGGCGATACAGGGGCCGGCGACGGCCCGGCAAGTGTCGGCATGACGCCGCCGCCATCCAATCTGCGTGATACCACACGACTGGATCGACTGAGCCTCTACGCGATCTACAGCACCTTGGGCCAGGGCGTCGAAGGGACTGACATGCCGGCCTTTGCCGATCAACTGGATGATCGTCAGCGTTGGGACCTGGCCACGAATATCGCCAGCTTCAGTGTTGACCCGGCGGCAGCCAAGGCTGAAAAGACCTACAACATCGCCGACCTGGCTCGTCAGACACCGGCCGAAGTACAGGCCGCCGAAGGCCCGCAAGCCGCCGCGACCTTCCGTGCCCAGCGGGCGCAACCGCCGCAGGTCAAACGTGGCCCGGCGCAATTGCTCGACTACACCGCGGCCACTCTGGACAAGAGCATCGTGGCGTATCGTGCCGGTGATCATGATCAGGCTTATGACTTATCGGTAGCGGCGTATCTGGAAGGCTTCGAGCTGGTGGAGAGCTCGCTGGACAACATTGACGCCAACGTACGTAAAGACACTGAAAAATCCCTGATGGCCTACCGTCAGTCGTTGCAGGATGGCCTGTCGGTGAGCGAGGTCGAACAGCACCTGGACGTGGCCAAGGACAAGTTGAAGGCATCGGCCGGCCTGCTCGGCAACGACGGTCTGAGTTGGTCGCTCAGTTATATTTCCGGCCTGCTGATCCTGCTGCGCGAAGGTCTGGAAGCGATTCTGGTGCTGGCGGCGATTCTTGCTTTCCTGCGTAACACGGGTCAGCAGACGGCGGTGCGCAGCGTAAACGTCGGCTGGGGCCTGGCGTTTGTGGCGGGGCTGGGCACTTGGGCGCTTGCAGCCTATGTGATTGATGTCAGCGGTTCGCAGCGCGAATTGCTGGAAGGCGCGACGGCGCTGTTTGCCAGCGTCATGGTGCTGTGGCTGGGGGTGTGGATGCATGATCGTCGCCACGCAGCGGCCTGGCAGGATTACATCAAGAGCAGCCTGGTGGGCGGCGGTGGGCGTTTCGGCTTTGCGACCCTGGCGTTCTTTTCGGTGTATCGCGAACTGTTCGAAGTGATTCTGTTCTACGAAACCCTGTGGTTGCAGGCAGGCCCCGCGGGGCACAACGCGGTGCTGGCCGGTGGGGCCACGGCGCTGGTGCTGCTGGTCGGCCTGGCCTGGGTGATTTTGCGCGGTTCGGCGAAGTTGCCGCTGGCGCTGTTCTTCAGCATCAACGCCGGTCTTTTGTGTGCCTTGTCGGTGGTGTTTGCCGGGCATGGCGTGAAGGCGCTGCAGGAAGCCGGGATCTTCGGCACGCGGCCGGTGCCGTTCTTTGACTTTGAATGGCTGGGGATCCATGCCGATGCGTATTCGTTGAGCGCCCAGGCTGTGGCGATCATTGCGATTGTCGTGTTGTACGGTCGTAGCCGGGTGGTTGAGAGGCAGCGGGTGCAGGTTTCTTAAACGGCATTCGTTTCGCTCACTTTCGCGGGCAAGCCACGCTCCCGCAGGTTTAGCGTTAACCTGTGGGAGTGGGCTTGCCCGCGGTGCTTTTCAACAGAGGAAAATTCAATGCGTGTGTGGATCGATGCCGACGCCTGTCCGCGGGCGGCCAAGGATCTGGTGGTGAAGTTCGCCCTCAAGCGCCAGTTCGAAGTGGTGCTGGTGGCCGGGCAGCCGCAGACCAAGCCGGGGCTGGCACTGGTCAAGCTGATCGTGGTGCCGAGCGGACCGGATGCGGCCGATGACTACCTGGTGGAACACGCGGTGCCCGGTGAGCTGGTGATCTGCAGCGATGTGCCGCTGGCCGACCGTCTGGTGAAGAAGGGCGTGGCTGCGCTCGACCCACGGGGCAAGGAGTTTGATGCGCAGAACATGGGCGAGCGGCTGGCGGTGCGCAACCTGTTCACTGATTTGCGCGAACAGGGGCAGATGGGTGGGGGACCGGCACCGTTTGGCGACCGTGAGAAGCAGGCGTTCGCCAATGCGCTGGACCGGATTTTGACCAGGTTATCCCGCAACGCCTGAAAAGATCGCAGCCTGCGGCAGCTCCTACAAAGGGGCGGTGTACAGCTGTAGGAGCTGCCGCAGGCTGCGATCTTTTGATCTTGTTTTACGCATCGTTTTCGTGGGTCAGTTCCAGTACCCGGTCTACCAGCTTGTTGATCCCCGACGCCACCTCACTGATCGATTGCGCCAGCATGTAAGCCGGTGTGCTCACCAGTTTGCGAGCCTTGTCCTCGACGATCTCACTGACCGCACAATCGGTATGTGTCGCGCCCATCTTGTTCATCGCGGCAGCGGTGTCGGTGTCGTTACCTATGGTGCAGGTGACGCCAGGGCCGTAGATCTTTGCCGCCAGGGCGGGGGAGATGCACATCAACCCCACCGGTTTGCCGGCCTCGGCAAAGGCTTCGGTCAGTGCCAGGACATCCGGTTGAACGGTGCAGCCGGCGCCTTCGATGGCGAAGTTGGACAGGTTCTTGGCCGAGCCGAAGCCGCCGGGCACGATCAGCGCATCGAATTCATCGACGTTCGCGTCACGGATATCCTTGATGTTGCCCCGGGCAATCCGCGCCGATTCCACCAGCACGTTGCGCGATTCGGGCATTTCTTCGCCGGTCAGGTGGTTGATCACATGCAACTGCGCGATGTTCGGTGCGAAACACTGCACCTGGGCACCGCGCTGGTCCAGGCGCAGCAGAGTGATGACGCTCTCGTGGAGCTCGGCGCCGTCGTACACGCCACAACCGGAAAGGATCACTGCAACTTTTTTGCTCATGGGCTTTTCTCCAGATTCATGGCGTTAAATGTCCACTAATTTGTCCCGCGTTGCCATAGGGTTAATTCACGGCTGCACATAGCATCTGTCCTCAAGATTCCGATCAGGGTGCGTCATGGACTTCATTCTGTATGCAGTGCCGTTTTTCTTTTTTCTGATCGCCGTCGAGTTGTTGGCCGACCGTTGGCGCGGGGTAAGCAATTATCGGGTGGCGGACGCGATCAACAGCATCAGCACCGGCGTGTTATCGACCACTACAGGTCTGTTGACCAAGGCAGTGGGGCTGGTGACCTATGCGTTTGCCCTCAAGCACCTGGCACTGTTCGAACTGTCGGCCGACAGCGTCTGGACCTGGGTGTTTGCCTTTGTCTTCTACGATTTCTGCTACTACTGGCTGCATCGCCTGGGCCACGAGCGCAACATCCTCTGGGCCGCCCATTCGGTGCATCACCAGAGCGAGGACTACAACCTGTCCACGGCGTTGCGCCAGACCAGTACCGGCTTCCTGCTGGGCTGGATCTTCTATCTGCCGATGGCGGTGTCCGGCGTGCCGCTGCTGGTATTCGTCAGCGTCGCGGCGCTGAACCTGCTGTACCAGTTCTGGGTGCACACCCGGCACATTCCCAAGCTTGGCTGGTTCGAGTGGTTCTTTGTCACGCCGTCCAATCATCGGGCCCACCATGCACAGAACGCTCTCTACATGGATCGCAACTACGGCGGCGTGTTCATTATTTGGGACCGTCTGTTCGGCTCGTTCCAGGAAGAAGACGACAACGAGCCGGTGATCTTCGGCGTGACTACGCCGTTGGCGAGCTGGAACCCTGTGTGGGCGAACCTGCAGTTCTACGCGCAGTTGTGGACAGATGCGCGGCGTGCCGAGAGCACCTGGGACAAGCTGCGGATCTGGTTCATGCGCACCGGCTGGCGCCCGGCCGACGTGGCGGTCAGATACCCGATGAACAAGCCGGACTTGAGCCAGTTTCGTAAATTCGAGGTGGCGCTGGACGGGCGTCAGCAGCTTTACGTGCTGTTGCAGTTCTGCGTCTACATCGCTCTGGGCAGTTATTTGATGAATGTTGAATCGAAGCTGCCAGTCGTCGCCCTGGTGTTGGGCTGGGGAGCGGTGGCGTTCGGTCTGTTTGTGTTGGGCGTGGCCCTGGAGAATCGCCCGTGGGCGTTTAAGCTGGAGCTGCTGCGGCTGGCGTCGAATCTGCCATTGGCATGGCTGGCCCCGATGGTGGGGTTGTGGCCGGCCAGTGCGGTGGGCTGGGTCGGCCTGCTCAGTTACAGCCTGTTGAGCGGCGTCGGTCTCTACTGTTGCAGAAACCGCATCACTCGGTTGGCGTCGTAGGGCCTTCAGTGTTGGTCCGCGTAGCTTTCAGGGCTTGTTCGTCGGCGTAGACCTGTTTGGCCAGGCGGGCATTCTTGAAGCGCCGACGCAGCCACAGCGCGAAGCCCAGGACCAGCAGCGCGCCGAGCACCCAGAGCTCGTACTTCTTCACACTGCCGAGCATGCCTTCGAGCACCGCGCCGAAATGGTAAGCGGCGGCAGCGAGGGCGGCGGCCCAGATTGCCGCGCCAATCCCGTTGAGCAGCAGGTAGCGGCCAGGCGGATAGCCCGACAGCCCGATGGCCACCGGCATGACCGTGCGCAAACCGTAGACGAAGCGGAAGCTCAGGACCCAG
The DNA here is from genome assembly GCF_039909015.1 of Pseudomonas grandcourensis. NCBI lineage: Bacteria > Pseudomonadati > Pseudomonadota > Gammaproteobacteria > Pseudomonadales > Pseudomonadaceae > Pseudomonas > Pseudomonas grandcourensis. The sequence continues at coordinate 6,543,086 of NZ_CP150919.1, read as the reverse complement.
ATGTCCGGATGCTTGCGAATGTGTTCCAGCGCCCGGTCACCCATCATCTGCCAGCGCGGTTTGCGCGCCAGCAGCTTACGGCCGTGCTTGCGTCCCAGGAAATACCACAGTTGGTCGCCGGCATAACTGCCGAAAAAGGCCACGACCACCACCAGGTTGATGTCCATGTATCCACGGAACGCGAGGAAGCCCGCGAGCACCAGGATGGTTTCGCCTTCGAAGAACGTGCCTAGAAAAAGGGCAAAGTAGCCGAAGTCATGCAGAAATTGTTGGAGCATTGTCTGGGTGCTGGCGAAATGAACGCGCAGCCTAACCCTTCGGACACATTCAGGAAAGTGTCCAAATGTGTCTCGACGTGAACATTTCCTACAATGACAATGGAATGCGGCTACCTGTCACAGGGGTGCACACAACTGTAATACGTTCGTCATAATGGCCGCTTATAACTGTCACGCTCGCCCGTAAGCGCGGGCTCAGGAGTCTGCCGTGAGCTTTACCCCCGCCAACCGTTTGTTCCCCGCAACCCGCCTGCGCCGCAACCGCCGTGACGACTTCTCGCGTCGCCTGGTCCGTGAAAACGTCCTGACCGTCGATGACCTGATTCTGCCGGTGTTCGTTCTGGACGGTGAAAACCGTCGCGAAGCGGTGGCTTCGATGCCTGGCGTCGAACGCCTGACCATCGACCTGTTGCTGGAAGAAGCGGCCAAGTGGGTCGAGCTGGGGATTCCGGCGCTGGCGCTGTTCCCGGTGACACCCGCGGAACTCAAGTCCCTGGACGCCGCCGAGGCGTGGAACCCCGAAGGCATCGCCCAACGCGCGACCCGTGCGCTGCGTGCGCGATTCCCTGAGCTGGGCGTGATCACCGACGTAGCCCTTGACCCGTTCACCACCCACGGTCAGGACGGCATTCTTGATGAAGAAGGCTACGTGCAGAACGACATCACCGTCGACGCACTGGTCAGGCAAGCCCTGTCCCACGCCGAAGCCGGCGCTCAGGTCGTGGCCCCATCGGACATGATGGACGGTCGCATCCAGGCGATCCGCGAAGCCCTCGAAGTGGCCGGTCACGTCAACGTGCGGATCATGGCCTACTCGGCCAAGTACGCCAGCGCCTATTACGGCCCGTTCCGCGATGCGGTCGGTTCGGCGCTGAACCTGGGCAAGGCCAACAAGGCCTCCTATCAGATGGACCCGGCCAACAGCAACGAAGCCCTGCACGAAGTGGCCGCGGACTTGTCAGAAGGTGCAGACATGGTCATGGTCAAGCCGGGCATGCCGTACCTGGACATCCTGTGCCGGGTAAAAGAAGAATTCAAAGTGCCGACGTTTGTTTATCAAGTCAGCGGCGAATACGCCATGCACATGGCGGCGATCCAGAATGGCTGGTTGAGCGAAGGGGTTATCCTGGAGTCCTTGACCGCTTTCAAACGTGCAGGGGCTGATGGCATCCTGACGTACTTTGCCGTTCGTGCCGCTCAATTGTTACGAGAGCAAAAATAGCCCTCCCAGGAACATTCGATGAATACCGAAGTGCTCACTGAAGTTGCCGTAAAAGACGCTCAACCTGTGGTGGAGCAAGTCGACGAGACCCCGCCGGAACTGGAGCCAGCTCCGCCCGCGGCGGTCGTCGAAACCGCCGTGACAGCGACAGCGCCAGCGCTGGCCATTCCCGGTCTGGATGACAGCAGCCTGTACATCCACCGCGAGCTCTCGCAACTGCAGTTCAACATCCGCGTGCTGGAGCAGGCGCTGGACGAGTCCTACCCATTGCTGGAGCGGCTGAAGTTTCTGTTGATCTTCTCCAGCAACCTGGACGAGTTCTTCGAGATTCGCGTCGCCGGCCTCAAGAAGCAGATCACCTTCGCCCGTGAACAGGCCGGTGCCGATGGTCTGCAACCGCATCAGGCGCTGGCGCGCATCAGCGAACTGGTCCACGGTCACGTCGATCGCCAGTACGCGATCCTCAACGACATTCTGTTGCCGGAACTGGAAAAACATCAGGTCCGCTTCATCCGTCGCCGCAACTGGACGGCCAAGCTCAAGACCTGGGTCCGCCGCTATTTCCGTGACGAGATCGCGCCGATCATCACCCCGATCGGCCTCGACCCGACGCACCCGTTCCCGTTGCTGGTGAACAAGAGCCTGAACTTCATCGTCGAGCTCGAAGGCATCGACGCCTTTGGCCGCGATTCCGGTCTGGCGATCATCCCGGCACCACGCCTGCTGCCGCGCATCATCAAGGTGCCGGAAGAAGTCGGCGGCGCTGGCGACAACTATGTATTCCTGTCGTCGATGATCCACGCTCACGCCGATGACCTGTTCCAGGGCATGAAGGTCAAGGGTTGCTACCAGTTCCGCCTGACCCGTAACGCCGACCTGGCGCTGGACTCCGAAGACGTCGAAGACCTGGCCCGCGCCTTGCGCGGCGAACTGTTCTCCCGTCGCTATGGCGATGCGGTGCGTCTGGAAGTGGCCGACACCTGCCCGAAACACCTGTCCGACTACCTGCTCAAGCAGTTCAACCTGAGCGAGACGGAGTTGTATCAGGTCAACGGTCCGGTGAACCTGACGCGGCTGTTCAGCATCACCGGCCTGGACAGCCAGCGCGAGCTGCAATACCTGCCGTTCACCCCGCAGATTCCGAAACTGCTGCAGAACAGCGAGAACATTTTCAGCGTGATCAGCAAGCAGGACATCCTGCTGCTGCACCCTTTCGAGTCGTTCACCCCAGTGGTCGACCTGCTGCGCCAGGCCGCCAAGGACCCGCATGTGCTGGCGGTGCGGCAGACCCTGTACCGTTCCGGCGCCAACTCGGAAATCGTCGATGCGCTGGTGGATGCGGCGCGTAACGGCAAAGAAGTCACGGCTGTGATCGAATTGCGCGCGCGGTTCGACGAAGAGTCCAACCTGCAACTGGCCAGCCGTCTGCAAGCGGCCGGTGCGGTGGTGATCTACGGCGTGGTCGGCTTCAAGACCCACGCCAAGATGATGCTGATTTTGCGGCGCGAAGCAGGTGAGATCGTGCGTTATGCGCACCTCGGCACCGGTAACTATCACGCCGGCAACGCCCGCCTGTATACCGACTACAGCTTGCTGACCTCCGACGACGCCTTGTGCGAAGACGTCGGCAAACTGTTCAGCCAGTTGATCGGCATGGGTAAGACCCTGCGCATGAAGAAGCTGCTGCACGCACCGTTCACCCTGAAAAAGGGCATGCTCGACATGATTGCCCGGGAAACCCAATTCGCCCTCGACGGCAAGCCGGCGCACATCATCGCCAAGTTCAACTCGCTGACTGATCCGAAGATCATCCGCGCGTTGTACAAGGCCAGCCAGTCTGGCGTGCGCATCGATCTGGTAGTGCGTGGCATGTGCTGCCTGCGGCCGGGCATCGCCGGGGTTTCCCACAACATCCACGTGCGTTCGATCATCGGCCGCTTCCTGGAGCACACCCGGGTCTTCTACTTCCTCAACGGTGGCGACGAGCAGATGTTCCTGTCCAGTGCCGACTGGATGGAACGCAACCTCGACAAGCGCGTCGAGACTTGCTTCCCGGTGGAAGGCAAGAAGCTGATCATGCGGGTCAAGAAAGAGCTGGAGTTGTATCTGACCGATAACACCCACAGCTGGAGTCTGCAGTCGGACGGTCGTTACATCCGTAACACTCCGACCGGCAACCAGAACCCGCGTAGCGCCCAGGCGACATTGCTGGAGCGTTTGGGCAGTCCGATCCTTGCCGTCCGGTAACGCATAAACCCTGTAGGAGCGAGCCTGCTCGCGATAGCGAAGTGTCAGTTGACATCAATGTTGGCTGATCCGACGCCATCGCGAGCAGGCTCGCTCCTACAGGTTTAGCTGTGTCTGCAGAATCTCGAATACAAAAAAGGCCTTCCGAAGAAGGCCTTTTTCAATTTCAGCGAGCGGTCAACACGATGTCGACCCGGGTCAGCCATTGCGCTTCAATTTCGAAGTCGGCCTGGGTCAGCTGGTTTTCGTTCAGCCAGTTTTCCGGGAACACCACTTCCAGGCTGTTGCCATTGGCATTGAGTTCCACCTGGGGCATTTGCTGGGTGCCACGGATGTGATGGAACAGGATCGCAAAGCGCAGCAGCACGCACAGGCGAATCAGCTTGGTTCCGTCATCGCCGAAATCGGCGAACTTGTCCTTGGGAATGTTGCGTCGGTGGCCGCGTACCAGCAGTGCGAGCATCAACTGGTCTTCGCGGGAGAACCCGGCGAGGTCCGAGTGCTCGATCAGGTAGGCACCGTGCTTGTGGTACTGGTAGTGAGCGATGTCCAGGCCCACCTCATGGACCTTGGCCGCCCAGCCGAGCAGTTCGCGCCAGACGCCGTCTTCCAGATCCCAGTCCTCGGCCACCTGATCGAACGCATGCAGCGCCTTGCGTTCGACCCGTACCGCTTGCTCCTGATCGACGTGGTAGCGCTCCATCAGTGACGTGAGGGTGCGTTCGCGCACGTCTTCGTGATGATGACGGCCCAGCAGGTCATAGAGCACGCCTTCGCGCAGGGCGCCTTCGCAGTGATCCATGCGTTGCAGTTCGAGGGAGTCGAAGATCGCCTCGAGGATCGCCAGGCCGGCCGGGAAAATCGCCCGGCGATCCGGTTTGATGCCTTCGAAATCGATTTTCTCGACGTCGCCCATCTTGATCAGTTTGCGCTTGAGCCAGGCCAGGCCTTCGGCGTTGACCTCGCCGGTGCCGTGACCGCCAGCTTTCAGCGCCAGACCGATGGCGCGGATGGTGCCCGAGGAGCCAATGGCTTCATCCCAGGTCAGGCGGTGCAGGGCGTGCTCGATGCTCATGATCTCCAGCCGTGCCGCAGTGTACGCCTGGGCGTAACGGGCCGGGGTGATCTTGCCGTCCTTGAAATAGCGCTGGGTGTAACTGACGCAACCCATCTGCAGGCTTTCGCGCAGCAGCGGTTCGAAGCGCTGGCCAATGATGAATTCGGTACTGCCGCCGCCGATGTCGGCCACCAGGCGCTTGCCCGGGGTGTCGGCGAGGGTGTGGGACACGCCGAGGTAGATCAGGCGCGCTTCTTCACGACCGGAAATGACTTCCACCGGATGGCCGAGGATTTCTTCGGCGCGACGGATGAATTCGGCGCGGTTACGGGCTTCACGCAAGGCGTTGGTGCCGACGATACGAACGGCGCCGGTGGGCATACCGCTGATCAGTTGGGCGAAGCGCTTGAGGCAATCGAGCCCGCGTTGCATCGATTCTTCGCTGAGCTGGCGCTCTTCGTCGATGCCGGCGGCCAGCTGAACCTTCTCCCCGAGACGCTCGAGAATACGGATCTCGCCGTTCTGGGCCTTGGCCACGACCATGTGAAAGCTGTTGGAGCCCAGGTCGATTGCGGCGATCAGGGACAGATTCTTGGCTTGGGATTGCGGCATGGTCAGGGGTCTCGGTCGATAACCTCGACATCGTGCCACGATCAAAGGCTGGCGCCAACGCGTAGGTGACCGCTTCGCGGTCAATCGCGAGCAAGCTCGCTCCCACAGGGTTCCAGGTTGCCTCTAATCCCGCGACCGGCGCAGGCCTCATGTGGGAGCGAGCTTGGTCCGGGCGGCGTTCCGACGATGACGGCATTGCTGGCGCTGAAGATTTGTCAGCCCGCCGCCTCAACCGTCCCGATGAAATTCGCCAGCTCTGCTGTCTGCGGGTTGGCGAACAGTAGTTTCGGATCCCCAACCTCATGCACCTTGCCCTGGTGCATGAACACCAACTTATCCCCAACCTCCCGGGCGAAGCGCATTTCGTGGGTGACCATGATCAGCGTCATGCCTTCCCTGGCCAGTTGCCGGACCACGCTCAGCACTTCGTTGACCAGTTCCGGGTCCAGCGCCGAAGTGATTTCGTCGCAGAGCAACACCTTCGGCGACATCGCCAGTGCCCGGGCAATTGCCACCCGTTGTTGCTGCCCACCGGACAGCCGATCAGGGAAAGCATCGAACTTTTCCCCCAGTCCGACCCTTTCCAGCATTTGCCGCGCCAGTTCGGCGGCCTTGGCTTTCGGTACTTTCTGCACCACTTGCGGCGCGAGCATGACGTTCTCGCCCACGGTCAGGTGCGGGAACAGGTTGAACTGCTGGAACACCATCCCGACTTTCTGCCGCAGGCTGCGCAGATCGGCGCGGGCGGCGTCGAGGTACTCGCCGTCGACTTCGATCACGCCGTCGTTGATCGACTCCAGGCCGTTGAGGGTGCGCAGCAAGGTGGACTTGCCCGAGCCACTGCGGCCGATGATCGCCACCACCTGGCCCTCCTCGATGCTCAGGTCGATGCCTTTGAGCACATGGTGATCGCCGTAGTATTTATGCAGGGCGGAAATTCTAAGCAGAGGCATGCAGTCTCCTTTCCAGGTAGCGCGCACTGAGCGACAAGGGGTAGCAGAGCAGGAAGTAGCCGAGGGCGACGAGGCCGTAGACCATGAAAGGTTCGAAGGTGGCGTTGGCGAGCATGCCGCCGGTTTTGGTCAGCTCGGTGAAACCGATGATCGAGGTCACAGCGGTGCCTTTGACCACTTGCACTGAAAACCCCACGGTCGGCGCCACGGCGATGCGCAGGGCCTGGGGCAGGATCACATGACGCAATTGTTCCAGCGGGTTCAGCGCCAGGCTCGATGAGGCTTCCCATTGGCCGTTTGGAATCGAATCGACGCAACCGCGCCAGATCTCCGCCAGATAAGCGCTGGTGAACAGCGTCAGTGCAATCGCCGCCGCCATCCACGGCGAAATCTCTATCCCGGCCAACGCCACGCCGAAAAACACCAGGAACAGCTGCATCAATAGCGGTGTGCCCTGGAACAGTTCGATGTAGGTGCGGGCGAAACTGCGCGGCAGGGGTTTGTCCGAGATGCGCATGACCATGATCAGCAAGCCGATCAGCCCGCCGCCAATGAACGCCACCAGCGACAACGCCAGCGTCCATTGCAGACCCATGAGCAGATTGCGCACGATGTCCCAGAAGGTGAAGTCGCTCATCGGCTGCTCCTTGCAATGAAGCGGTGGCCTATCCAGTTCAGCAACTGGCGGATCAGCAGCGCCATGCACAGGTACAGCAGTGTGGTCAGCGCATAGGTTTCAAAGGCGCGGAAGTTGCGCGACTGAATGAAGTTGGCGGCGAAGCTCAGCTCCTCCGTAGCAATCTGCGAACACACCGCCGAACCGAGCATGACGATGATTATCTGACTGCTCAGGGCCGGCCAGACTTTGCCCAGTGCCGGTAGCAGCACCACATGGCGGAACGCTTCGAAGCGCGTCATCGCCAGTGCCGCCGCCGCTTCCAGCTGACCCCGGGGAATTGCCTGGATGCCGGCGCGGATGATCTCGGTGGAATAGGCGCCGAGGTTGATCACCATCGCCAGCACCGCCGCCTGCCATTCGGAAATCTGCACGCCCAGGGACGGCAAGCCGAAGAAGATGAAAAACAACTGCACCAGGAATGGCGTGTTGCGGATCAACTCGACGTAGACCGCGAAAATCCCCGCGAAAGGCCGGATGTTCCACGCCCGCACAAGCGCCCCGACGATGCCCAGCCCCACGCCGAGCACAGCGCCGATGGCGGTCAGCTCAAGGGTGAACAACGCACCTCGTAGCAACAGGTCGGTGTTGTTCACCACCGGCAGGAAATCGAACTGATAAGCCATAAAACGTCTCCAGCGCGCCGAATCAGAGATCGGCCGGCAACGGTTCTTTCAGCCAGGTCAGGGCGTTCTTCTCCAGCGCGCCGTCAGTCTTGGCGGTCACGAGGATCTGGTTGACCTTGTCCAGCAGCGCCGGCTCGTTCTTGTTCACGCCGACGTAGACCGGCGAATCCTTGAGCTTCACTTTCAGCGCCGGCACGCGTTTCGGGCTCTTCTCGCTGATCGCGACCATCACCACGTTGCCGCTGGCGATCAGGTCGACTTGCCCGGCCAGGTACGCGGCAATGGTCGAGTTGTTGTCTTCGAAACGTTTGATGGTCACGCCTTCGGGGGCGACCTTGGTCAGTTCGATGTCTTCGATGGCGCCACGGGTAACGCTGATGGTCTTGCCCTTGAGATCGTCCAGGCCTTTGATGTCGGCGTCTGGTGGACCGAATACGGCGAGGTAGAACGGCGCGTAGGCGCGGGAGAAGTCGATGACTTTTTCGCGCTCCGGGTTCTTGCCGAGGCTGGAGATCACCAGGTCGACCTTGCCGGTGGTCAGGAACGGGATGCGGTTGGTGCTGTTGACCGGGGTCAGTTCGAGTTTGACCTTGAGCTGGTCGGCCAGCAGTTTCGCGGTGTCGATATCGAGGCCACGGGGTTTCATGTCCGGGCCGACCGAGCCGAAGGGCGGGAAGTCCTGAGGCACGGCGACCTTGAGGACGCCGCGCTTGACCACATCCTCCAGACCGTCGGCGTGGGCGGGTGCCTGGCTCAGCATCAGGCTGGCAAACAGGGCTGCGAGGAGGGCGCTGTAACGCTGGGTCATGGCAAATCTCCGGATCGGCAAGAAGTGATTTCTGCGGATCGACAGAGCATGGGCCATGCCAACATGGGGGTTTGAGGGCGCCAGAGCGCGGTTTTACTGGTTTCGCACGGTCTTACTGGTCTGAACAGTCAGGTTGCGTTTCGCACCCCGATGGCGCAGCCGTGAAAATCACCGAACCCCCATGGGGCACGACTTGCCCAGCGTTGCGAATAGCTTTACAACTGAGCGCACATTGGCCTGGTTCGTCTGGAAAACCATGAACTCGATCTCCCGCGCCGTACCTGAAGTGGCGCTGCAAGCCATCCGCAAACTGATTACCGAACAGGGCTTCGGCCCTGGGGATGCCTTGCCCTCGCAACGGGACCTGGCGGTGCAATTGGGGGTCAGTCGGGCATCCTTGCGCGAGGCGTTGTCATCGCTTAGTGCGCTGGGCGTCATCAGCATCCAGCCGGGCAAAGGCGTGTTCGTGCAATCGCCGGTGGAGCTGCCGCGGGGCGATGCGGCGCCGGGCTGGCCGTTCGCGGCGCAGGCTTCGCCGCTGGACATCTTTCAGCTGCGCTATGCGCTGGAGGGGTTTGCGGCGGGATTGGCGGCTGTAACCTTGAGCACCGACGAACTCGATGCGCTGGAAGACAATGTCGCCGCCATGCGCAACGAGCTGAAGTCCGGCGACTTCGAAGCCGCTGCCCGCCTGGATTTCGAATTCCACCGCCGCATCCTGCTGGCCAGCGGCAATCAGGCGATGCTGAGCATCCTGACCGCCAGCGCCGACATCTTCCTGGAAAGCCAGAAGCTACCGTTCATCCGGGTCGAGCGGGCCATGGAAACCTGGCAGGAACACCGTAAAATCCTTCGTGCGCTGGCCCGTCGAGCGTCTGGCGCCGCGCAAAAGGCCATGCAAGAACACGTACGCAACGCCGCGTTGCGCACCGGAATCGCGTTCATCGCTCCCGTCAATTCATGACCTGAGCTATACCCAAACTCATGAATCACCATAGCGAGACTCAATCATCTGCACCTTCCTGAACGAGGGAAGGGCAGCTATGATGGGCCACGTTTTTTTGCTTACAACCTGGAGAATTCCATGAGCAGCGATCTTATCAAACACGTTAGCGACGCTAGCTTCGAGGCCGACGTACTCAAGGCCGAAGGCGCTGTACTGGTCGACTACTGGGCTGAATGGTGCGGCCCTTGCAAAATGATCGCTCCGGTTCTGGACGAAATTGCCGAGACTTACAAAGGCAAGTTGACCGTTGCCAAGCTGAACATCGACGAAAACCAGGAAACCCCGGCCAAGCACGGCGTGCGCGGTATCCCGACCCTGATGCTGTTCAAGAACGGCAACGTTGAAGCGACCAAGGTCGGCGCACTGTCGAAGTCGCAACTGGCTGCCTTCCTCGACGCCAACATTTAAGCGTCGCTGCAAAGTATCCTGAAAAAGCCCCGCAAATAGCGGGGCTTTTTGCGTATTCAGGGCTAGACGCTCCTAAACTCAGGTGGTACATTCGGCCCCGCACTGGTTTCTCCATTGCCCCCTGCTAGCCGTCGCCGACGCACTCCTTTTCGAATAAGTACGCGATCCTGTCGCCTTCTCTGCGGCGCGGCCTCATTAAGCCAAAAGCTTAATTTCCCCCCTCCATAAATGATTACGTCATTCCTATATGAATCTGACTGAACTCAAGCAAAAGCCGATTACCGAACTGCTCGAATTGGCCGAACAGATGGGCATAGAAAATATGGCCCGTTCGCGCAAGCAGGACGTGATTTTCTCCCTGCTCAAGAAGCACGCGAAAAGCGGTGAGGAAATCTCCGGTGATGGCGTGCTGGAGATTCTCCAGGACGGCTTCGGCTTCCTGCGCTCCGCTGACGCTTCCTATCTCGCCGGTCCAGACGATATCTACGTCTCGCCGAGCCAGATCCGTCGTTTCAACTTGCGCACCGGTGACACCATCGTTGGCAAGATCCGCCCTCCAAAGGAAGGCGAGCGTTATTTCGCGCTGCTCAAGGTCGACACGATCAACTACGACCGTCCGGAAAACGCGAAAAACAAGATTCTCTTCGAGAACCTGACCCCGCTGTTCCCGACCGTGCGCATGAAGATGGAAGCCGGTAACGGTTCCACCGAAGACTTGACCGGTCGTGTCATCGACCTGTGCGCCCCGATCGGTAAAGGCCAGCGCGGTCTGATCGTTGCACCGCCGAAAGCCGGCAAGACGATCATGCTGCAGAACATCGCCGCGAACATCGCGCGTAACAACCCTGAAGTTCACCTGATCGTGCTGCTGATCGATGAACGTCCGGAAGAAGTAACCGAAATGCAGCGCACCGTGCGCGGCGAAGTGGTTGCCTCGACGTTCGACGAACCGCCAACCCGCCACGTGCAGGTTGCCGAAATGGTGATCGAGAAGGCCAAGCGCCTGGTCGAGCACAAGAAAGACGTGGTGATCCTGCTTGACTCCATCACCCGTCTGGCTCGCGCCTACAACACCGTGATCCCGAGCTCCGGCAAGGTACTGACCGGTGGTGTCGATGCCCACGCCCTGGAGAAACCGAAGCGTTTCTTCGGCGCCGCGCGGAACATCGAAGAAGGCGGTTCGCTGACCATCATCGCCACCGCGCTGGTTGAAACCGGCTCGAAGATGGACGAAGTGATCTACGAGGAGTTCAAAGGCACCGGCAACATGGAACTGCCGCTGGATCGCCGTATCGCTGAAAAGCGCGTCTTCCCGGCCATCAACATCAACCGTTCCGGCACCCGCCGCGAAGAGTTGCTGACTGCCGACGACGAGCTGCAACGCATGTGGATCCTGCGCAAGCTGCTGCACCCGATGGATGAAGTGGCTGCCATCGAGTTCCTGGTCGACAAGCTGAAAACGACCAAGACCAACGACGAATTCTTCCTGTCGATGAAGCGCAAGTAACATCGCCCGTTGAGTTCAAGAGAATGGCGCCCCGGTGGGGCGCCATTTTTTTGCCCGCACTTTTTTGCCCGGGCCATGGGATGTTTTTGATTGGCCAGGGTCAGTTGGTTAACACTTCAACCAGCCGCGTTTGCAGTCATCTCCGGGGACGATGCTCAAGCGCGCTGAAAACAACGATCTGACTGGTTTTATGTTTATGAGCACACTGGCTTATCGAAGGGACATCGACGGCTTGCGCGCAGTGGCAGTGATCGCTGTCGTGCTGTTTCATTTTGGCGTTCCGGGGTTTACCGGCGGCTTTGTCGGCGTGGACGTTTTTTTCGTGATTTCCGGTTACTTGATCACCTCGATCATCTGGAATCAGCGCCAGGCCGGGCAGTTCAGCTTCGTCGATTTCTGGGCCCGGCGTGCGCGGCGGATTTTGCCGGCGTTGTTCGCGATGATCGTTGCGGTGTTGGCGGTCGGCTGGTTTTTGCTGGCACCGAAGGATTACGAAGAGCTGGGGCGATCGGTGCGTTACCAGGTGATGTTCGTGTCCAACATCCTGTTCATGCGCCAGGACGGCTATTTCGATGTCGCCTCCGATCTTAAACCCCTGCTGCACACCTGGTCGCTGGCGGTGGAGGAGCAGTTTTACATCGTCTTCCCGTTGCTGCTGACACTGCTGTCGAGCCGTCTGAAACATTGGCGACTGGCGCTGTTCGGCGTATTGCTGCTGTCCTTTGGCTTGAGCGTGTGGGCCGTCGCCCATCATCCGGAAAAAGCTTTCTTCTTGTTGCCGATGCGTGCGTGGGAGCTATTGGCCGGAGCGATGCTGGCGGTAGCGCCCAAGTCTGCATGGCGTCTCAAGCCGATGGCAGCGCAGTGGCTGAGCCTGCTCGGCATGGTGCTGATCCTGCTGGCGGTGTTCGGTTATGACAAGGCCACGCCATTCCCGGGCGTCGCGGCGTTGCTGCCGGTGCTTGGTGTGGTACTGCTGATTCTGGCAAATGGTCATCGTGAAACCTGGATTGGTCAGTTTTTGAGCAGTCGGGTAATTGTCGGCCTTGGCCTGGTTTCTTACTCCTGGTACCTGTGGCACTGGCCGGTGTTCGTATTTTCCCGCTATGCCAGCGTCAGTGAGCTCGGCGCTGTCGACCGTGCCGGGTTGATTCTGCTGACGCTGTTGCTGGGTTATCTGTCCTGGAAACTCGTCGAAACCCCGTTTCGTGAGCGACGCCTGCTCGCCGGGCGCCGGCAGATTCTGCTCGCTGGCGCCTGCGGCGTCCTGGTGCTCGGCCTGGCCGGGCAAACCTTGCGATGGACCGACGGCTTGCCGTGGCGTCTGTCTGACCAGGCCCTGCAATACGCCAAGGGTCGCGAATGGCGGCCAGAGCTCATGGCCTGCCTGGCCGATGACAAGACGCCGGATGACAAGTTGTTCTGCCGTTATGGCGCGCAAAACCGCCTGCCCCCAGCGCTTGTCTGGGGCGATAGCCATGCCACGGCGTTGATTCCGGTTTTCGACGAGGGTGCCAAGACCCATGGCGTCAACGTGATGCTCGCCAGTTCTCCCGGTTGTGTGCCAGTCGAAGACCTGGAGCACGATGCGCGTTGCGCGCGGTTCAATCGACGCGTTGAACAGGCCTTGCAGCCGCAAGCTGTCAGCGATGTGGTGTTGGTCGCGCACTGGAGCCTGTACCTCTACGGCGACGGCAAAGGTGATCTGGGCCACGCTCTGAAAAGCGCTGACGGGCATTACGACCGCGCCAGTGCTGAACATCGTCTGGCCGATGGCTTGCGTGCACGAGTCGCGCAATTGCGAGCCGGCGGGCATCGGGTCTGGCTGGTAAAAGAGGTGCCGTTGCAGGCCTTCAGCCCACCGTATCGCCTCACACGTCTGGCAATGCTGGATCGTCCGGTCGACGATGTCGGGCTGGCGCTCGCAGAGCACCACAAACGCCAGGCATTCATCAGTCAATTGTTCGCGCAACTGGCGCAAGACCCGGCGGTACAGGTGGTGGACCCGGCTCCAAGGCTATGTGGTGCAAACGGCCTGTGCCGCGCCGAACGCGGCGGCTACTCGTTGTACACCGATGACAATCACCTCTCGGAGGTCGGTGCGCGGTGGGTGGCGCCGATTCTCGAACCGCTGTTTGTCAGTCTGCAAGCCAGGGCAAACCCGGGGAAACCGCAGGTGAATGCATCCAGATAAGCAGCGATAAGCTGCCAGCGGCCGGCAGAGCAGGTAGGATGTACGCCTATTTTTCGGGTGCCATCATCAATGAAATTCAAGGATCTTCGGGATTTCGTGCAGCAGCTTGAGCAGCGCGGAGAGTTGAAACGCATCCAGATCCCCGTCTCTCCAGTGTTGGAGATGACCGAGGTGTGTGATCGCACGCTGCGTGCCAAAGGCCCGGCGCTGTTGTTCGAAAAGCCGACAGGCTATGACATCCCGGTGCTCGGCAACCTGTTCGGTACCCCCGAGCGGGTCGCCATGGGCATGGGTGCCGAGTCGGTCAGCGAACTGCGCGAAATCGGCAAGCTGCTGGCGTTCCTCAAGGAACCCGAGCCGCCGAAAGGCCTGAAGGATGCCTGGTCCAAGCTGCCGATCTTCCGCAAGATCATTTCGATGGCGCCGAAAGTCGTCAAGGACGCGGTGTGCCAGGAAGTGGTCATCGAAGGCGACGACGTCGACCTGGCCATGTTGCCGGTGCAGACCTGCTGGCCGGGCGACGTCGGTCCGCTGATCACCTGGGGCCTGACCGTCACCAAAGGTCCGAACAAGGATCGCCAGAACCTCGGCATCTACCGTCAGCAGGTGATTGGTCGCAACAAGGTCATCATGCGCTGGCTGAGCCACCGTGGCGGCGCGCTGGATTACCGCGAGTGGTGCGAAAAGCACCCGGGCCAGCCGTTCCCGGTTTCCGTGGCCCTGGGTGCGGACCCGGCGACCATCCTCGGTGCCGTGACCCCGGTGCCCGACAGCCTTTCCGAATACGCCTTCGCAGGTCTCTTGCGCGGTAACCGCACCGAGTTGGTGAAGTGCCGCGGCAACGACCTGCAAGTGCCGGCCACCGCCGAAATCATCCTCGAGGGCGTGATCCATCCGGGCGAGATGGCCGATGAAGGCCCGTACGGCGACCACACCGGTTACTACAACGAAGTCGACAGCTTCCCGGTGTTCACCGTCGAGCGCATCACCCACCGGATCAAGCCGATCTACCACAGCACTTACACCGGCCGTCCGCCGGATGAGCCGGCGATCCTCGGCGTGGCGTTGAACGAAGTGTTCGTGCCGATCCTGCAGAAGCAGTTCCCGGAGATCACCGATTTCTACCTGCCGCCCGAAGGCTGCTCGTACCGCATGGCCATCGTGACCATGAAGAAGTCGTATCCGGGCCACGCCAAGCGGGTAATGCTGGGTGTCTGGTCGTTTTTGCGACAGTTCATGTACACCAAGTTCGTTATCGTCACCGACGACGATATCAACGCCCGGGACTGGAATGACGTGATCTGGGCCATCACCACGCGCATGGACCCCAAGCGCGACACGGTGATGATCGACAACACGCCGATCGACTACCTGGACTTCGCCTCGCCGGTTTCCGGCCTGGGGTCGAAAATGGGCCTCGATGCCACGCATAAATGGCCGGGCGAAACTACCCGTGAATGGGGCCGGGTCATCGTCAAGGACGATGCCGTGACCCAGCGGATCGATGCCATCTGGAATCAGTTAGGAATAGATTGATGCGTGTAACCTTGCAGCCCTCCGGAGCAGTGCTTGAGATATTGCCCGGCGAGCGGATTCTCGATGGCGCACGACGTCTGGGCTACGAATGCCCGCAAAGCTGCCGCAACGGCAATTGCCACGTGTGTGCGGCGCTGCTGGTGGAAGGCCGGGTCGAGCAGGCTGGCAATGTGCGTGACCATGGCGAGTTCTACACTTGCATAGCGGAGCCGCTGGAAGACTGCATCGTGCTGTGGGATGGCGTGCTCGCGCTGGGAGAACTGCCGGTGCGCAGCGTGTCGTGTCAGGTCATTGAGTGCAAGGAGGTGGGCGGCGACACCTGGCGCGTGCGTCTGCGGGCTCCGGCCGGCAAAACGCCACGCTACCACGCCGGCCAGTACCTGATGATCGAGCGCGAGAACGGCGAAAAGTCCGCCTTTTCCCTCGCCTCGGCACCGCATGCGGGGCGCGACCTGGAAATCCACGTACTGGCGCGCGAATCCAGTGCGCTGAGCCTGATCGAACAGCTCCAGCGCAACAGCATGGTGCGGGTCGAGTTGCCGTTTGGTGATACCCACCTGGAGGAGTTGCCGGACGGTCCTCTCGTGCTGATCGCCGCTGGTACCGGCATGGGCCAGGTCCACGGCCTGATCGAACATTGCCGGGCCTCGGGTTTCAAGCATCCGGTGCATCTGTATTGGGGGGTGCGTCGTCCAGAAGATTTTTATCAAGTCGAGCATTGGGACGAATGGCTGAAGCTGCCCAACCTGTTCCTGCACAAGGTCGTAAGTGATCAATGCGGTTGGGAAGGGCGGTGCGGCATGTTGCATGAAGCGGTCTGTGAAGACTTCCCTGACCTCAAGCCGCTGCATGTTTACGCCAGTGGCTCTCCGGCCATGGTCTACGGCACGCTGGATGCGCTGGTGGAAGCGGGGATGGACGCGCATCAGATGCGTGCCGACGTATTTGCCTACGCACCGCGCTCTTGAGCCTGGATCCTGATACTGCTCCTACAGGTTTATAACTCTCTATATAGCCTATCGGTATTTATAATCTTTTATAAATTTCGGTAGGTTATATTTAACGAAGGTATTTATTTAAGAGCTGTGCCATGTCATTCAAATTGCCTTAAAACTTATGTGCCTTATTGTTACAGCTGTGCGTTCTATTAAGTAATTCTTCACCCGCGGGGAGCTGAACGCTATTCGCCATGAGCGCCATCGAATCTGCTTTTTTGAATCTGGCTTACCCTCCGCGGCTCGATCTGGGACCGCAGCTCACTCACGAACAATTGCTCAGCTCGATGCAATCGACCATGGCGCGCCACAAGGGTGGGCCGGTCTGGTTGTTTGCGTATGGTTCGCTGATCTGGCGCCCTGAATGCACGGCGGTTGAGCGGGTTCGCGGCCGGGTGCATGGCTATCATCGCGGGTTGTACTTGTGGTCCCACGAACATCGCGGCACACCGGAAATGCCCGGCCTGGTGTTTGGCCTGGATCGCGGGGGTTCTTGCAGCGGTTTCGCCTATCGCTTGCCCGAAGAACAGCTCGAAGCCTCGCTCTACGCACTTTGGCAGCGCGAGATGCCTTTTCCTTCCTACCGCCCGCACTGGCTCAACTGCCGTCTCGAAGATGGCAGCCAGGTACAGGCATTGGGATTCGTTCTGGAGCGACATCTGCCCAGCTATGCCGGCAACTTGCCGGACCATGTGCTGAGCCATGTATTCGAAAACGCCTGCGGGCGCTACGGCACCACTCGCGATTATGTCGAGCAGACCGCGCACGCCCTGCGCAGCCACGCCATGCCAGACCGGAATCTGGAGGCTCGGCTCAAGCGCTGTAAATCAACGGCCGATCAAGCGAGTGCTTCGCGGCCCTGACTGGCGATTTGTTTGTGCCGTAGTGTCGGGGCCAGGAAAGCCATCGCCAGCAGGCAGGCGCCGACCAGCAGCACGAAACCGCCGTCCCAACCGAAATGGTCCACGGTGTAGCCCATCGCTGCACTGGCCGCGACCGAACCACCCAGATAACCGAACAGACCGGTAAAGCCCGCCGCCGTACCGGCCGCTTTCTTCGGTGCCAGTTCCAGCGCCTGCAAGCCGATCAGCATCACCGGGCCGTAGATCAGGAAGCCAATGGAAAGCAGTGCGATCATGTCGACCATCGGATTGCCGGCAGGGTTGAGCCAATAAACCAGCGTCGCGACCGTCACGAGTGCCATGAACACCATGCCGGTCAGGCCACGGTTGCCCCGGAAGATCTTGTCCGACATCCAGCCGCACAGCAGCGTGCCCGGGATACCTGCCCACTCGTAGAAGAAGTATGCCCACGAGGTTTTATCCACAGTGAAACCCTTGGCTTCCTTGAGGTAGGTCGGCGCCCAGTCCAGCACGCCGTAGCGCAGCAGATAGACAAAGACGTTGGCCAGGGCGATGTACCAGAGCATTTTGTTGCGCAGCACGTATTTGACGAAGATTTCCTTGGCGCTGAATTCCTCTTCGTGGCTGGCGTCGTAGCCTTCCGGGTAGTCGTTCTTGTATTGCTCGATTGGCGGCAGGCCAACCGATTGCGGAGTGTCGCGCATGGTCACAAAGGCAAACACCGCTACCGCCAGCGCCACCGCAGCCGGCACATAGAACGCGGCGTGCCAGTCATTGAACAGGCCCATGCCGATCAGGAACAACGGGCCGATCAGGCCACCGCCGACGTTGTGCGCCACGTTCCACACGGACACCACGCCGCCACGTTCCTTCTGCGACCACCAGTGCACCATGGTCCGGCCACTCGGCGGCCAGCCCATGCCCTGCGCCCAGCCGTTGATGAACAGCAGAATGAACATCATGGTCACGCTGGACGTCGCCCAGGGCGCGAAACCGAAAATGAACATCACCCCAGCCGACACCAGCAGACCGAACGGCAGGAAGAAACGTGGGTTGGAACGGTCGGACACCAAGCCCATCAGAAACTTCGACAGACCGTAGGCAATCGCGATGGCGGACATCGCCAAGCCCAGCTGACCACGGGAGTAGCCCTCGTCGATCAGGTACGGCATGGCCAGGGAGAAGTTCTTGCGCAGCAGGTAGTAACCGGCATAGCCAATGAAGATGCCGGCGAAAATCTGCCAGCGAAGGCGCCGATAGGTGCTGTCTATTTTTTCTTCAGGCAATGGAGCCTGATGTGCGGCAGGACGAAAGAAAGCAAACATTCAAGAGCTCCAAATTTCTTGTTTTGACTGCGGATACGAATGTTACAGTTTCGTTACCGAAAATAGCACCGGTTCTCATTGGCAAAACAGCGGAAATGTTGGATATCGCGCGTTCCTTTATGAACATGTCGCTCAGATGTAAGTGAGAGGCGTTGTAGGAAGCGTTACCTGTTTGGTTAGCAGGCGCTTGATGTACCTGAAATAAGGCAGGTCTTTAGGAAAGGTCCTTCGTTTAAAGCAGAAGTCATGGCGTTATGCCGAATGCCCCGGCGCTTTAACCTTGGTGCTGTTGCCAGGTCTGGCGTTGCAGGCGAAGGGAGAGGGACATGCGGTGGTGGGTATGCGTGCTTTTGTTGGTGGCGTCCATGGATGTCAGGGCCGGGGAGGTGTACCTGATACCCGAGAATAATCCGAAGCCGGTTTATCCGGTGGCGCTGCATCGGGCGGGTGTCACCGGCATGGTGCGGGTCAGCATGACTGTGAAGGCCGATGGATCAGTCAGTAATGCCGTGATTGCGCAAAGTGCACATCCCGGACTCGATGAGGCGTCATTGGCCGCAGTCAGCCAATGGCGATTCAAGCCGTGGACAGTTACCGAGGATCAGCCAGCGCAAATCATCGTGGTAGCACCCATGGATTACAGGCTGGACCAGGGACAGCCCATTCACGTCAACAAGACGCTGGAGCGGCTCATGTGTGGTGACATCGGACGGGCAGCGCTGAACATCGCAGACACTTCTTGGGTAGACCTGCCGGTGTTCAGTTGGACCCGCAGTTACCTGACCCACTCCCTCTCGCCGACGCAATTGCCGGAAGAGAAGCGTTTGGCGCTGATTGCCAAACTCAACAAAAGCGTCCCATCAATAGTCAGGCGCTGTAATACCTACCCCGCGGGCCGATACGTGCGGTTTCTTCCGCAAGAGATAAGGGCGCTGTTATGAAAAAAAAACGCGGCAGCGTGACCGCGCCTTTATTGCAGATAGAGACTCAGCGAACCTGAACCACCACTTTCCCGACCGCTTTGCGCTGGCCAAGATCATTGATCGCCTGGGCTGAATTGCTCAGCGGATATACCTGCGAAACCAATGGCTTCAACTTGCCTTCGGCAAACCAGCCAAACAGTTGCTGGAAGTTCGCCGCGTTGTCTTGTGGCTGGCGTTGGGCGAACGAGCCCCAGAACACGCCGAGCACTGCCGCGCCCTTGAGCAGGGCCAGGTTGACCGGCAGCTCGGGAATGCGCCCGCTGGCGAAACCGACCACCAGCAGGCGGCCGTTCCAGGCGATGGCGCGGATCGCCTGGTCGAACAGGTCGCCGCCGACCGGGTCGTAGATCACGTCGGCACCCTGGCCGTCGGTCAGGCGCTTGATTTCGTCCTTCAGGCTGGTTTCGCTGTAGTTGATCAGTTCGTCGGCGCCGGCGGCCTTGGCCACGGCGAGTTTCTCTGCGCTGCTGGCCGCGGCGATCACCCGGGCGCCCATGGCTTTGCCGATTTCCACCGCCGCCAGGCCGACACCGCCGGAGGCACCAAGCACCAGCAGGGTTTCGCCCGGTTGCAGGTTGCCGCGCTGCTTGAGGGCGTGCATCGAGGTGCCGTAGGTCATGCTGAAGGCGGCAGCGGTGTTGAAGTCCATCGATGGCGGGATCGGCAGCACGTTGTAGCCCGGCACGGCGACCTGCTCGGCAAAGCTGCCCCAGCCGGTCAGGGCCATGACCCGGTCACCGACTTTCAGGTGGCTGACCTTTTCGCCCACGGCGCTGACCACGCCGGCCGCTTCACCACCCGGCGAAAACGGGAAGGGCGGCTTGAACTGGTATTTGCCCTCGATGATCAAGGTGTCGGGGAAATTCACCCCGGCGGCGTGCACGTCCAGCAGGATTTCGTTCTTCTTCGCGACAGGACTGGCGACGTCTTCCAGCACCAGCGATTCGGCAGGGCCGAAGGCTTTGCACAGCACGGCTTTCATCAGGGCTATTCCTTTGGGAGTGATGGCCGATAAGTGTAGGTGTGTGGGTCGATGGGTCAACGAGCATGCCCGGCCCTGATAGTCAGCCATAAGCTTGTGCTTGCGCGGCGGGTCGTTATGCTAGGCCGCAAACCGGATAAGGAGCGAATTTTGAAAGCGTGGATCATGTTGATGCTGGCCCTGTCTCTGCCTGTGGCAGCGGTGGCCGAAGAAGCCAAAGAAGGTGAAACTGCGCCGAAGGTCAGTTACATCACCCTGAGCCCGCCGTTCGTGGGCAACTATGGGCTGGACGGCACGCCGAAACTCAAGGTCTACAAGGCCGACGTGGCGTTGCGGGTGACCGGTGACGAGGCCGCCAAGGCGGTGAAGGCCAATGAGCCGTTGATCCGCAATCAATTGGTCGCGCTGTTCGCCCAGCAGACCACCGAGACGATGAACAACGTCGAGGCCAAGGAAAAGCTGCGTCAGGAAGCGTTGAAGCAGACCCAGCAGGTGATGAACGACGAAACCGGTAAGCCGGTGGTTGAGGACTTGTTGTTCAACAACTTGATCATTCAGTAAGGTTTTCGCTGCTCCTGCCGGCCTAATCGCGAGCTTGCTCGCGATTAGGCCAGTCTTGGCGATAAATGACTCAAGGTTTTAAAACAATCACCGCCGCCCACTGCTCCGCCGTCACCGGCATCACCGAAAGCCGCGAGCCTTTCTGCACCAGCGGCAACTCGGCCAGGGCCGTCTGCTGCTTCAGGTAATCCAGTTTCAGCACCCGGGCAAACGTTTCGACATGCGCGACATCGATCGCGCTCCAGGCGTTTTTGTCCGGGGTGGCCTTCGGGTCGAAATAATGGCTTTCCGGCTCCAGCGCCGTCGGGTCCGGGTACGCGGCTTCGACAATCTTGCCGATTCCGGCGATGCCCGGCTCAGGGCAGCTGGAATGATAGAAAAAGAACTCATCCCCCACCGCCATGGCCCGCAGGAAATTGCGTGCCTGATAGTTGCGAACCCCGTCCCAGCGCGCTTTGCCGAGCTTTTCCAGCCCCTTGATCGAGAGTTCGTCGGGCTCGGACTTCATCAGCCAATAGGCCATGTCTGTTGCTCCTTGCGTGGTTATTGAGCAGCTTGTCGACGATTTTATGACAAACCGACGGTCGGTTGACGTCAGCATTTGCGCAGCGGTTCGCGTTGTCGCAAAATGCCGGCCTTTAGAGCTTGACGCTGCTGCACGGCCTACAAACGGAAACCGCTGCTGTCATCGTGTTGATGTGCCTTTGGGGGGCAATCGATGAAACGCAAACCGGATTTACTATGGATTTTGGTCATTTTGTTTGGCCTTGGCGTCGTGACCACTGGCTATGCCCAAAGCCTGTGGGCCAACAAGACCGATGCGCCGGTCGAACTCGCCCAATTGCAGCAACAGTCGACCGCCTTCAAGCGCTGACCCTGTTGCCTCGGCGCCGCTGATCGAAGTGGCGCCTAGCCTGCGTAATACCAGGCCTTGTCCGTCACCGTTCCTTGCAGCGGCACATCCCAGCTCGCCTGAGCCAATCGCTCCACTTTCTGACATTCATGGGCCAGCCCCAGCAGCGTCGGCTTGCGCCAGTCGTTTCGTCGCGCCAGGTAGGCCAGGCTCCGGTCGTAGAAGCCACCGCCCATCCCCAGGCGTCCGCCGACATCGTCAAAACCCACCAATGGCAACAGCACCAGGTCCAGCGCCCAGATCTTGCGCTGCCGGGCGAGGTTGGCCCGTGGTTCGAGAATGCGGAAGCGGTTGGGTTTGAGTTTTTCCCCGGGACGGATTCGCTGGAAAACCATTTTGGTTCGCGGCCAGGCGCTCAGCACCGGTAGATAGGTGGCCTTGCCCCGGCGTTGCGCGGCGCGCAGCAACAGGCGCGGATCGATTTCACCGTCGGTGGGCAGGTAGAGCGAGATGTGTCTGGCGCGGCGGAACAGCGGTTGCTGGGCCAATTGCTTGTACAGCCCGCGAGCGGCCTGGCGCTGCTGACTGGGAGTCAGTGCGCGGCGGGCCTTGCGCAGCATGCGTCGAAGTTGCGGGCGGGGGAGCAGCGCAGGTTCGGTCATGTATTCGGGCTTCAGCAATGCGGATACGTGAAGCGTACCCGTAAAAACGCCAATGCCGGTATCAAAACCGGCATTGGACTGGAATCAGGCTCCCCGAATGTGCCGCTGTCGACTTAGCCCTTGAACCCGAAAGTTCAAGGTGGAAGATGCAGTAGGCTTTAAGGCTTTCCGTCTAGCGGACATGCACACCAGCCCAACGTGCAACCTCCAGGGTATAGCAAATCGGCTCAGGGACATCGCCAACTGGCAAGCACCCCAGGGAGTGAGGGGATTATACCGCAAGCGGCGACGCGAATCAGCCTTTGGTGACGTCCGGATCGGTGGCGAGTGCCAGATCGACGCGATCGAGCAGGTCACGCACCTGTTCGCGGGTCGAACCGCTGGCCTGGATATCCGGCCGTTCTTCCTTATGTAACAGGTCATGGGTGATGTTCAGCGCGGCCATCACGGCGATACGGTCGGCGCCGATGACTTTGCCGCTGCTGCGGATCTCGCGCATTTTGCCGTCCAGATAACGGGCGGCGCTGATCAGATTGCTGCGCTCTTCCTGAGGGCAGATGATCGAATACTCTTTGTCGAGGATCTGCACGGTGACGCTATTGCTTGAACTCATGAGTCTTGCTCCAGGGCCTTGAGGCGCGAAATCATCGATTCGACCTTACGCCGGGCGATTTCGTTTTTTTCAATGAGGTGCGCGCGTTCCTCGCGCCAGGTCTTTTCCTGAGCTAGTAAGAGTCCGTTTTGACTCTTAAGTTGCTCGACTCGGGTAATCAGTAGCTCGAGTCTGGCCATCAGCGCTTGCAGATCGGTGTCTTCCATTGTCTTCACTGTCTGATGGGGGTCGGACTGAAGGAGCGAGCTTGCTCGCGATGAACCCGAGAACGCCGCGGGGTGTCAGGTACCCAGCGTTATCGTTGACGACCATCGCGAGCAAGCTCGCTCCTACAGGGGTAGTCGATGTAGGATACAAGGCCTTCATTCTAGACATAGCGCCGTCTGGCGCCTAGCTGCCCATGACCATTCAGAATTCCCCGTACCAAGCCTTCGCCACCCTGCTGACTTCCAGCGGTCACAACGTCTCGCCTGCCGAACTGCACGGCCTGTTGCTCGGCCGCAGCTGCGCCGGCGCGGGTTTCGACGCCGAAGGCTGGCTGATCGACGCCGCCGAATTGCTCGAAAGCGAGCCGCAGGACAACGTTCGCAACGCCCTGATCGGCTTGCAAGAGATGGTTAAAGGCGAGCTCACCGGCGATGACGTGACCGTCGTTCTGCTGTTGCCGACCGACGACGCCCCGCTCACCGAGCGTGCCATCGCACTGGGCCAATGGTGCCAGGGTTTCCTCAGCGGCTTTGGCCTGAACTGCCGTGACAGCAGCGCCCTGAGCACCGAGGCCACCGAGGTGCTGCAGGATCTGGCGGCCATTTCCCAGGTGCAAGATGCCCTGGAAGAGTCCGACGACGGCGAAAACGACTACATGGAAGTCATGGAGTACCTGCGCGTCGCACCGCTGCTGCTGTTCTCCGAGACCAAAAAAGACGTGCCGGCCGCCGCCAAACCGTCTTTGCATTAATCGTAAGAAAGGGAAAACCATCTGCCCATGATCCATATCCCGAAATCGGAATACAGCCGTCGCCGCAAGGCCCTGATGGCGCAGATGGAACCCAACAGCATCGCCATCCTGCCCGCCGCCGCGGTGGCCATTCGCAATCGCGACGTCGAGCACGTCTACCGCCAGGACAGCGACTTCCAGTACCTCAGCGGTTTTCCCGAGCCCCAGGCCGTACTGGTGCTGATGCCGGGGCGCGTGCATGGCGAATACATCCTGTTCTGCCGCGAACGCAACGCCGAGCGCGAGCTGTGGGATGGCCTGCGTGCCGGGCAGGAAGGCGCGATTCGCGACTTCGGCGCCGACGACGCCTTTCCGATCACGGATATTGACGACATCCTGCCGGGCCTGATCGAAGGCCGTGACCGGGTGTATTCGGCCATGGGCAGCAACCCCGAATTCGACCGCCACCTGATGGAATGGATCAACGTGATCCGCTCCAAGGCCAACCTCGGTGCCCAGCCGCCGAACGAATTCGTTGCCCTGGATCATCTGCTGCACGACATGCGCCTGTATAAATCGGCGGCAGAAGTGAAAGTGATGCGCGAAGCGGCGCGGATTTCCGCCCAGGCGCACGTACGGGCAATGCAGGCCTGTCGCGCCGGGTTGCACGAATTCAGCCTGGAAGCCGAGCTCGATTACGAGTTCCGCAAGGGCGGGGCGAAGATGCCAGCCTACGGGTCGATCGTCGCGGCGGGGCGCAACAGCTGCATCCTGCATTACCAGCAGAATGACGCGCTGCTCAAGGACGGTGACCTGGTGCTGATCGACGCCGGTTGCGAGATCGACTGCTACGCCAGCGACATCACCCGGACCTTTCCGGTCAGCGGCAAGTATTCAGCGGAACAGAAAGCGATTTACGAATTGGTGTTGGCCTCCCAGGAAGCCGCCTTTGCCGAAATCGCCCCGAACAAGCACTGGAATCAGGCACACGAGGCCACGGTCCGGGTCATCACGGCCGGGCTGGTCAAGCTGGGTCTGCTGCGGGGCGACGTTGACGAATTGATCGCCAGCGAAGCCTACAAAGCGTTTTACATGCACCGCGCCGGCCACTGGCTGGGCATGGATGTGCATGACGTTGGCGAATACAAGGTCGGCGGCGAGTGGCGCGTGCTGGAAGTCGGCATGGCGCTGACCGTGGAGCCGGGGATCTATATCGCCCCGGACAACCAGAATGTTGCGAAGAAATGGCGCGGCATTGGCGTGCGCATCGAGGACGACGTAGTGGTCACCAAAACCGGCTGTGAAATATTGACGAACGGCGTGCCGAAAACCGTCGCCGAGATCGAGGCCCTGATGGCCGCCGCGCGGACACAGGCAGCATGAGTCGAATCAACCTGGCAATTATCGGTGGCGGGCTGGTCGGTGCAAGCCTGGCGCTGGCGCTTCAGGCCGGGGCCAAGGCCCGAGGCTGGAAGATCGTGTTGATCGAGCCGTTCGCCCCTGGCGACAGCTATCAACCGAGTTACGATGCCCGTTCTTCGGCGCTTTCCTTCGGCTCGCGGCAGATCTATCAGCGGCTGGGCGTCTGGCAGGAAGTCTCGCGCCGCGCCGAGCCGATCAAGCAAATTCATGTTTCCGACCGTGGTCGGTTCTCGACGGCGCGGTTGTCGGCGATGGAAGAGGGTGTTCCTGCGCTGGGTTATGTCGTTGAAAACGCCTGGCTCGGCCAATGCCTGTGGCAAGGTCTGGACAAGGATATAATCAGTTGGCGCTGCCCGGCGGAGGTCACCCGCATGGAGCCGCTGACCGATGGCTACCGCCTGACCCTCAACGATGAAACCACCCTGGAATGCGACCTCGCGGTGCTCGCCGATGGCGGCCGCTCCGGCCTGCGCGAGCAACTGGGGATCGGCATCCGCAAGCGTCCGTACAACCAGAGCGCGCTGATCGCCAACATCACCCCGAGCGAAGCCCACAACGGCATGGCCTTCGAGCGTTTCACCGACGAAGGCCCGATGGCGTTGCTGCCGCTTCCGGATAATCGCTGCGCACTGGTCTGGACCCGCCTGGGCATGGACGCGCAACGCCTGGCGGCCCTTGATGAGCGCAGCTTCCTCAGCGAGTTGCAGGGTGTGTTCGGTTATCGTCTCGGCACATTGAAGCAGGTGGGTGCGCGGCATCTGTATCCGCTGACACTGGTCGAAGCCGAAGAACAGGTGCGCCCGCATCTGGCGATTCTCGGCAACGCGGCGCACAGCCTGCATCCGATTGCCGGCCAGGGGTTCAACCTGTCCCTGCGCGATGCCCAGGCCCTGGCCGATGCCTTGCTCGCCAGCGAAAAACCATTGGGCGACTTCGCCACGTTGCAGGCCTATCGCGAACGCCAGCGTCTCGATCAGGACCTCACCGTGGGCTTCTCCGATCAGGTCACGCGCCTGTTCGGCAGCACCCAGCCGCTGGTGTCCCTGGGGCGCAACATCGGCTTGCTCGGCCTCGATCTGCTGCCACCGGCCAAACGCTGGTTTGCCCGGCAGGCGATGGGGCTGGGTACCCGTCCAGATGCGTGACTGGCTGATCCGCCGATTTGGCAAGGCGCGATTGATAAAAATACCTGCCTGCAGGTTCGACCTTCATGACGGCTCCTGCCAACTGGTGGCGCGGGTCGGGAAAACCCTTTACGTGCGGCTCAAGCCGCAAGAGAGACAGGCTTAAAGCATGGAAATGCGCGCAGATCTGCTGATTGTCGGGGCCGGAATGGTCGGCAGCGCCCTGGCGCTGGCGTTGCAGGACAGCGGGCTGGAAGTCCTGTTGCTGGACGGCAGCCCCATGAGTGTCAAACCGTTCAACGCTCAGGCTGCGTTTGAACCGCGGGTGAGCGCCTTGTCGGCCGCCAGCCAGCGGATTCTCGAACGCCTGGGCGTGTGGGACGGCATCGCCGGGCGGCGCAGCAGCCCCTATACCGACATGCAGGTCTGGGATGGCAGCGGCACCGGGCAAATCCACTTCTCGGCGGCCAGTGTGCATGCCGAGGTGCTGGGGCATATCGTCGAGAACCGCGTGGTTCAGGATGCCTTGCTCGAACGCCTGCACGATTGCGACCTGGGGCTGCTGGCCAATGCTCGCCTGGAGCAGATGCGCCGCTCCGGCGATGACTGGCTGCTGACCCTGGCCGACGGCCGCACCCTGCGCGCGCCGCTGGTGATCGCGGCGGATGGCGCCAACTCGGCGGTGCGACGCCTGGCCGGTGTGGCGACCCGCGAATGGGATTATCTGCACCATGCCATCGTCACCAGCGTGCGTTGCGCCAAGCCGCATCAGATGACGGCCTGGCAGCGCTTCACCGATAACGGTCCGTTGGCGTTCCTGCCGCTGGAGCGGGACGGCCAACAGGATTGGTGCTCGATCGTCTGGTCGACCACACCCGGCGAAGCCGAACGCCTGATGGCAATGGATGAACAAGGTTTCTGCAAGGAGCTGGAGCGGGCCTTTGAAGGTCGACTCGGCGAGGTACTTAGCGCCGACCCGCGCCTGTGTGTGCCTCTGCGCCAGCGGCATGCCAAGCGTTATGTGGCTGAAGGCCTGGCATTGATCGGCGACGCGGCCCACACCATTCACCCGTTGGCCGGGCAGGGCGTGAATCTCGGATTCCTCGATGCCGCCGTGCTGGCCGAAGTGTTGCTGCAAGCGACAACACGTGGCGAACGCCTGGCGGATGTGAAAGTCCTCAGCCGTTACGAGCGTCGACGCATGCCCCACAACCTGGCGCTGATGGCGGCGATGGAAGGCTTCGAGCGCTTGTTCCAGGCCGATCCGTTGCCGGTGCGCTGGTTGCGTAATACCGGGTTGAAAATGGTTGAGAGGATGCCGGAAGCCAAGGCTTTGTTCGTGCGTGAAGCGCTGGGGTTGACCGGGGATTTGCCGGCGCTCGCCAAGGCCTGACTTCTCTATTGAGGCTGATGGCCTCTTCGCCCTCAACTTCGGCCTGTGCAACATCCGGTAACTCCTCCACGGCAAGGTTCGATTGAGAAGCTAAATGTGAGTCCTTATCATTTGCCCTCATTTTTCAATCGAGAGACCGCTCCCATGTTGGCACCGAAGCGTCTACTGACTGCACTGGCCTTGACCCTGATCGGCAGTACAGCCGCCCAGGCCGCTGACGAGGTGGTGGTCTACTCCTCGCGAATCGACGAGCTGATCAAGCCAGTCTTCGATGCCTACACCGCCAAGACCGGCGTGAAGGTGAAGTTCATCACCGACAAGGAAGCGCCACTGATGCAGCGGCTCAAGGCCGAGGGCGCGAATACGCCGGCCGACCTGCTGCTCACCGTCGATGCCGGCAACCTCTGGCAAGCCGAGCAGATGGGCATCCTCCAGCCGTTCACCTCGAAAACCATCGACGCCAACATTCCGCTGCAATACCGGGCCGCCTCACACGCCTGGACCGGCCTGAGCCTGCGTGCGCGGACCATTGCCTACTCCACTGATCGGGTGAAGCCGGGTGAACTGACCACCTACGAAGCGCTGGCCGACAAGCAATGGGAAGGCCGCTTGTGCCTGCGCACGGCGAAGAAGGTCTACAACCAGTCCCTGACCGCGACCATGATCGAAGTGCACGGCGCCGGGAAGACCGAGGAAATCCTCAAGGGCTGGGTCAGGAACCTCTCCACTGACGTGTTCTCCGACGACACCGCCGTGCTGGAAGCGATCAACGCCGGCCAGTGCGACGTCGGTATCGTCAACACCTACTACTACGGCCGCCTGCACAAGCAGAAGCCAGACCTGCCGGTGAAGTTGTTCTGGCCGAACCAGGCTGACCGTGGCGTACACATCAACCTGTCGGGTATCGGCCTGACACAACACGCGCCACACCCGGAAGCGGCCAAGGCCCTGGTGGAGTGGATGACTACCCCTGAAGCACAGAAAATCTTTGCCGACGTGAACCAGGAGTTCCCGGCGAACCCTACCGTGCAGCCATCGGCTGAAGTCGCCGCATGGGGCAAGTTCATCGCTGATACCTTGCCTGTGGAAATTGCCGGCAAGCGTCAGGCTGAGGCGATTCGCCTGATGGACAAGGCTGGCTGGAACTGAGCCTGCTGTTTTAAAGGTCAAAAGATCGCAGTCTTCGGCAGCTCCTACAGGTTGATCACCAACCCAATGTAGGCGCTGCCGGAGGCTGCGGTCTTTTTGCGTTTCTCTACACTTCAAAATTTCGCGAGAGATTTTCCTTGGCCCATCCCGCCCAACGCCGCTGGTATCCAGTCGTCTTCGCCATCGCTGCGCTGGTCCTGTTGCCCCTGAGCGTCCTGCTGCTTTCCTGGCAAACCATCGATCAACAGATCTGGTCCCATCTCTGGGACACACAGATGCCGCGTTTGCTGGGCAATACCCTGACCCTGGTGCTAGGCGTCGGTGTCGGCGTGACAGTCCTGGGTGTCAGCCTGGCCTGGCTCACCAGCCTGTGCGAATTCCCCGGTCGGCGTTGGCTGGACTGGGCATTGATGCTGCCCTTCGCGATCCCGGCCTATGTGCTGGCCTTCGTCTTCGTCGGCCTGCTGGATTTCGCCGGGCCCGTGCAATCCCTGCTGCGCGAGTGGTTCGGTAGTGGTCTGCGGCTGCCGCGCGTGCGCTCTACGGGTGGCGTGATCGTCGTGCTCGTCCTGGTCTTCTATCCCTATGTCTATCTGCTGGCGCGCACCGCCTTCCTCGCCCAGGGCAAAGGCCTGATGGAAGCCGCGCGGGTCCTTGGCCAATCGCCCTGGCAAGCGTTCTGGCGGGTGGCATTGCCCATGGCGCGGCCAGCCATCGGTGCGGGCGTGGCATTGGCTTTGATGGAAACCCTGGCGGACTTCGGCGCAGTGTCGGTGTTCAACTTCGATACCTTCACCACGGCCATCTACAAGACCTGGTACGGTTTTTTCAGCCTGTCATCCGCCGCGCAACTGGCCAGCCTGTTGCTGTTGGTGGTAATGCTCGTGCTCTACGGCGAGCGGCGTGCCCGTGGGGCCAATCGGGCGAGCAACGAGCGACCACGGGTCAAGGCGCTGTATCACCTGCGAGGCCTCAAGGCATTGGCAGCCACGACGTGGTGCGGTCTGGTGTTCGCCTGCGCTTTCGTAATCCCGATGCTGCAATTGGCGGTGTGGTTCTGGCTGCGCGGGCGCTTCGATCTCGACGAGCGCTACACCGGGTTGATCGTCCATACCTTGTACCTGGGGGCGATGGCGGCGTTGATCACCGTCAGCGTCGCCTTGTTACTGGCGTTTGCCCGACGACTGGCACCCACCCGGGTCATTCGTTCCGGGGTCAGTCTGGCCAACCTGGGCTACGCCTTGCCCGGTTCGGTACTGGCGGTATCGATCATGCTGGCGTTCAGTTACCTGGATCGCGAGCTGGTGATCCCGCTCTCGGGCTGGCTCGGTGGCGCGGGCAAGCCGCTGCTGTTGGGTAGCCTGTCGGCGTTGTTGCTGGCCTATCTGGTGCGCTTCATTGCAGTGGCCTACGGGCCGCTGGAAAGCAGTCTGGCGCGTATACGGCCATCTTTGCCCGAAGCGGCACGTAGCCTTGGCGTCAGTGGGCCACGACTGTTTTTCAAAGTGTATCTGCCATTATTGCTACCCGGCACGTTGAGCGCCGCGCTGCTAGTGTTCGTCGATGTACTCAAGGAAATGCCCGCGACCCTACTGATGCGCCCGTTTGGCTGGGACACGCTGGCGGTGCGAATCTTCGAAATGACCAGCGAAGGTGAATGGGCGCGGGCGTCTTTGCCGGCCTTGACCCTGGTGCTGGTCGGGCTGTTACCGGTCATCGGATTGATCCGACGCTCGGCACATCGAAACAGCTAGGTGTCAGTCCTACACCTTGCGGCTACAATGCGCGGCATTCGGTGCGGTCCGTCTGACAGACCAGGTGGCTGAAATCGGCTGAAGGCCCTTTGTTTCAAGGCATTCAGTCCGTGCAGCACTTGCCCGCGCCTTCGCCACGCCCGGAAGGAGAAACCCATGGGACAGCGTACGCCTCTGTATGACCTTCATCTCGCACTCGGCGCGAAGATGGTCGATTTTGGCGGTTGGGACATGCCTCTGCATTATGGATCGCAGGTCGAGGAACACCATCAGGTGCGCCGCGATTGCGGTGTCTTCGATGTATCCCACATGACCGTAATCGATGTCGGCGGCTCCCAGGCCAAAGCCTGGCTCCAGCATTTGCTGGCCAATGATGTCGAACGCCTGCACAGCCCCGGCCGTGCGTTGTACAGCACCATGCTCAACGAGCAGGGCGGCATCGTCGACGACATGATCGTCTACCGTCTCGACGAGGGTTATCGTCTGGTGGTCAACGCCTCCACCCGCGATCAGGACATGGCCTGGATGCAAGCGCATCTCGACGGTTTCGACGTGCAACTTCGCGAGCGTTCCGAGTTGGCGATGCTGGCCATCCAGGGCCCTCACGCCCGGCAAAAAATCGCCGAACTGGTCAGCCAGTCCCGCGGCAACCTGATCCAGCTCCTCAAGCCTTTCGAAGGCCTGCCCGATGGTGACTGGTTCATCGCGCGCACCGGTTATACCGGCGAAGACGGCCTGGAAATCATTCTGCCGGCTGATCAGGCGCCAGGCTTCTTCAACGATCTGGTCGGAGCCGGGATTTCTCCCATCGGCCTTGGCGCGCGGGATACCTTGCGGGTCGAAGCCGGCATGAACCTTTACGGTCAGGACATCCAGCAGGATATTTCACCTTTGGCCTCCAATATGGCCTGGAGCATTGCCTGGAAACCTGCCACCCGGCAGTTCATCGGGCGCAAGGCGCTGGAAACCGAACAGGCCACCGGCGTACAGCAAAAACTGGTAGGACTGGTCCTTGAGGAGCGCGGTGTTTTGCGCGCTCATCAGGTGGTCCGCATCGCCGATGTTGGCGAAGGGGAGATCACCAGTGGTAGTTTCTCTCCTACGCTAAGCAAGTCGATTGCACTGGCGCGCGTGCCGATGGCAACAGCCGACCGCGCTGAAGTGGAAATCCGTGGCAAGTGGTACCCGGTCCGGGTTGTCAAACCGACCTTCGTACGCCACGGCAAAACCTTGATCTAATCTTTTCTGGCGGGCATGCCCGCCGACCATTTCCTGAGGACAAAGAACATGAGCGATATCCCTGCCGACCTGCGTTTTGCCGAAAGTCACGAATGGGCACGTCTGGAAGCCGATGGCACCGTCACCGTGGGCATCAGCGATCACGCGCAGGAAGCGCTGGGTGATGTGGTGTTCGTCGAGTTGACTGAAGTCGGTAAAGTCTTCGCCGCCGGTGATCAATCCGGTGTGGTGGAGTCGGTTAAAGCCGCTTCCGACATTTACGCCCCGATCAGCGGCGAAGTGATTGCGATCAACGAAGAACTGGGTGGTTCGCCAGAATTGCTCAACACCGATCCGTACGGCGCTTGGATCTTCAAGCTCAAGCCAAGCAACACTGCCGATCTGGAAAAACTGCTGGATGCCGCCGGCTACAAGGCTGCCATCGGCGAATAAGCCTGACGCAGCATCCCAAAGCCCCGATCCGTCGGGGCTTTTTCATTTGCGGGCTCAGGCGTCGCACAAAACCGCTTTCACCGCCGTCACCGAACGCTCGACATCCGCTTTGCTCATCGCCGTGAACATCGGCAGCGAGACAATCAGCCGACCGACCCGCTCAGCGACCGGGAACATGCCTTCCTTAAAACCGCGCTCGCGGTAAAGGCTCAACAGGTGAATCGGCGGGTAGTGATAGCCGATCCCGACACCCAATGCCTGCATCTGCTCCATGAAGGTCGCCCGCGCCGGTTTGCCATCCTTGCGCTCCGGCAATACCAGCTGGAACAGATGCCAGTTACTGTTCTCGAAATCCGCTGGCGGCAGTTGCGCCCCGTACTGCGCTTCGAAATCCGCGCCAAAACAGGCGAAATAGTGCCGGGCCAGGTCACGGCGATGAGCGGTGATGGCTTCGATATGAGCAAATTGCCCCAGGCCAATGGCTGCGGCAACGTCGGTCATGTTGAACTTGCCACCCAGCACGTCGACGTCCAGGCCATCGAAGCCGTTGCGGGTAACGCCCTGCAGCCGGTATTTCTCAGCCAGTCGTACTTCTTCGGCCGTATTCAGCACCAGG
Organism: Pseudomonas grandcourensis; assembly: GCF_039909015.1. Lineage (NCBI taxonomy): Bacteria > Pseudomonadati > Pseudomonadota > Gammaproteobacteria > Pseudomonadales > Pseudomonadaceae > Pseudomonas > Pseudomonas grandcourensis. The sequence continues at coordinate 6,510,053 of NZ_CP150919.1, read as the reverse complement.
CAACCGCCCTCGGAGGAGGTGACGTTTTTGTTCGCCTGGAAACTGAAAGACACGAAGTCCCCCGTCGAGCCAATGCGCTGGCCGTTCCAGCTGGAACCCAGCGCCTGGGCTGCATCTTCCACAATCCGCAGGCCGTGCTTTTGCGCCAGGGCGTACAAGCGCGTCATGTCCACCGGCAATCCGGCGAGGTACACCGGGATGATGGCTTTGGTGCGGGGGGTAATTGCCGCTTCCAGTTGATCCAGATCGATGTTGCGGGTCACCGGGTCGATGTCGGCAAACACCGGGGTGGCGCCGACTTCCAGGATGACGTTGGCGGTGGCGACCCAGGAAATCGGCGTGGTGATCACTTCATCGCCCGGCCCGACCCCGGCAATACGCAGGGCGATTTCCATGGTGCAGGTGCCGGAGTTGAAGGTGCGCACCGGGCGCCCGCCAAAATACTCGGAGAGTTGCGCTTCGAAGGCCTGGACCTTGGGGCCGCTGGTGATCCAGCCCGAGCGCAATACGTCGCCGACGGCGGCAATCGTGGCTTCATCGATAGTGGGTTTGGAAAACGGCAGGAAAGGCAGTTGGCTCATGGATACAGTCACCGATCAGCGGACATTAAGTTGGCGGCGGACATGATGATCCGGATTGCTCGAGCGCGCCACGTCATCCACCGGGAGATCGACTGCTATGCTGGTTTGACCGTGTTGCATCGACGCTGAGCGCCAGTCAAGAGAGAGCCCGTCATGTCCCAGTTGCCGTCCCTGAGCCAGTTACGCGACCCCAATGCCTTTCTGCGCCGCCACCTCGGGCCCGATGCCGCCGAGCAACAGGCGATGCTCGACAGCCTCGGCCTGGGCAGTCGGGTCGAATTGATCGAGCAGACGGTACCGCCGGGCATCCGCCTCAACCGGGCGCTGGACCTGCCCCCGGCACTTGATGAAGAGGCCGCGCTGGCCAAGCTGCGCGGTTATGCCGAGCAGAACCAGGTCTGGACCAGCCTGATCGGCATGGGCTACCACGGCACCCTTACACCGGGCGTCATTTTGCGTAACGTGCTGGAAAATCCCGGCTGGTACACCGCGTACACCCCCTATCAGCCAGAGATCGCCCAAGGGCGGCTCGAGGCGCTGCTGAACTTCCAGCAACTGACCATCGATTTGACGGGCCTGGAGCTGGCCAATGCCTCGCTGCTCGATGAAGCCACCGCCGCGGCAGAGGCAATGGCCCTGGCCAAGCGGGTCGCCAAGTCCAAAAGCAACCTGTTCTTTGTCGACGAAAACTGCCACCCGCAAACCATTTCCGTGGTGCAGACCCGCGCTGAAGGTTTCGGTTTCGAGCTCATCGTCGACGCTGTGGATAACTTGAAGCAGCACCAGGTGTTCGGCGCATTGCTGCAATACCCCGACACCCACGGTGAAATCCACGACCTGCGGCCGCTGATCGATCATCTGCACGCGCAACAGGCCCTGGCCTGTGTCGCCACGGATTTGCTGAGCCTGTTGTTGCTGACCCCGCCGGGTGAACTGGGTGCCGATGTGGTGTTCGGCTCGTCCCAGCGATTTGGCGTGCCCATGGGTTACGGCGGGCCCCACGCGGCATTTTTTGCCAGCCGCGATGAATACAAACGAGCGATTCCGGGGCGGATCATCGGAGTTTCGAAAGATGCCCGGGGCAACACTGCCCTGCGCATGGCCCTGCAAACCCGCGAGCAACATATCCGCCGGGAGAAGGCCAACTCCAATATCTGCACGGCCCAGGTGCTGCTGGCCAATATCGCCAGTTTCTATGCGGTCTACCACGGCCCCGAAGGGCTCAAGCGGATCGCCCAGCGGGTACACCGGCTGACCTGCATCCTGGCCGCCGGGCTTGGGCGCAACGGTATCACCCGGGTCAACCGGCACTTCTTCGACACCCTGACGCTGGAAGTCGGCGGAACCCAGACCGCCATCATCGAAAGTGCCCGGGCCACGCAGATCAACCTGCGGATTCTCGGGCGCGGACAACTGGGCCTGAGCCTCGACGAGGCCTGCGATGAAGGCACCGTGGCGAAGTTGTTCGACGTGTTCCTGGGTGCCGATCACGGGCTCAGCATCGATGACCTGGATGCCGAGGTCTTGCCTGGCGGAATTCCCGAAGGGCTGGCGCGAACTTCGCCTTATCTGCGCCATCCCGTGTTCAGCGCCCATCACAGCGAAACCGAGATGCTGCGCTACCTCAAGCAACTGGAAAACAAGGACCTGGCGCTCAATCAATCGATGATCCCGCTGGGCTCCTGCACCATGAAGCTCAACGCCACCAGCGAGATGATCCCGATTACCTGGCCGCAGTTCGCCAACCTGCACCCGTTCGTCCCCAAGGAACAGGCCGCCGGTTATGGGCTGATGATCGAAGAACTGGAGCGCTGGTTGTGTGCGATCACCGGTTTCGACGCGATCTGCATGCAACCCAACTCCGGTGCCCAGGGCGAATACGCCGGGCTGCTGGCGATCCGCAAATACCATGAGAGCCGGCAACAGGGCGGTCGCGATATCTGCCTGATTCCGTCGTCGGCTCACGGCACCAACCCCGCGTCGGCGCAAATGGCCGGGATGCGCGTGGTGATCGTCGAGTGTGACGAGGCGGGCAACGTCGACCTGGAGGACCTCAAGGAAAAAGCCGCGCAGGCCGCAGACAAACTCGCCTGCCTGATGGCGACCTATCCTTCGACCCATGGCGTGTATGAGGAAGGCATCAGCGAAATCTGCGAAGTGATCCACCAGCACGGGGGGCAGGTGTACATGGATGGCGCCAACCTCAATGCTCAGGTTGGGCTGGCGCGGCCAGCCGATATTGGCGCCGATGTCTCGCACATGAACCTGCACAAGACCTTCTGTATTCCGCATGGTGGCGGCGGGCCGGGCATGGGGCCGATCGGTGTTCGGGCGCATCTGGCACCGTTCGTGGCCAACCATCCGGTGGTGCCGATCGACGGCCCGCATCCGCAAAATGGCGCCGTCAGCGCAGCGCCCTGGGGCAGCGCAAGCATTCTGCCGATCAGCTGGATGTACATCGCGATGATGGGGCCGCAACTGGCGGACGCCAGCGAAGTGGCGATCCTGGCTGCGAATTACCTGGCGCGGCATTTGTCCGGTGCTTTCCCTGTGCTCTACACCGGGCGCAACGAGCGGGTGGCCCACGAATGCATCCTCGACCTGCGACCGCTCAAGGCGTTGACCGGCATTACCGAAGAGGACGTGGCCAAGCGCCTGATGGACTACGGCTTCCATGCCCCGACCATGTCGTTTCCGGTGCCGGGGACGCTGATGGTCGAACCGACCGAAAGCGAATCGAAGGCGGAACTGGACCGCTTTATCGGGGCGATGCTGAGCATCCGCGCGGAAATCAACGAGGTGCAAAACGGTAACTGGCCGGCTGAAGAAAACCCGTTGAAAGGTGCGCCGCATACGTTGGCCGATATCACCGGCGTGTGGGAGCGGCCGTACAGCATCGTGCAAGCGGTCACGCCGGACGCGCACACCAAGGCTCACAAATACTGGCCGGTGGTGAACCGGGTGGACAATGTGTATGGGGACCGGAACCTGTTTTGCGCGTGTGTGCCGGTGGATGATTACCGCTGACATTTCAGTCTGCACATACCCCCTGTGGGAGCGAGCTTGCTCGCGAATGCGGTGTGACAGTCAATGAAGTTTTTACTGATCCACCGCTATCGCGAGCAAGCTCGCTCCCACAGGGGGGGGCTCGGTGAACATGGGGCTTGTGTTCGCAAGGCAAAAAAATGCCGCTCAATTGAGCGGCATTTTTCATTCGCAACGCTTACTTCGAAGCCACGGCATTCTTCGCCAGGATCGCGTTCGCCAGTTCCATATCCGTGGCCTGCAGGCCCGGGTTGTCGGCGCGGACTTTCTGCATGGCCGCTTCCAGGTATGGACCGCGGATACTGCCATCACTGGCGACGAAGCTGCTGGCATCGTCCTGAGCCGCGACGACCAGCTTGTTATCCTTGGATGTCAGATAGCTCGAACCGGTGGTTGCACCGGAGGTAAGAATGTTACGCCAAAAAGTATCGGCCATCGCCGAACCGACAGGCAAAGACAGCAGCGCGACGGTAGCGACAGCAAGTTTGAAACGCATGACAGGGTGACTCCACTGGGTTGACTACGCGGTTGGATTGCCAACCCCCAATCGAGTTCCGTGTTTGCCTAATTCGTCGCTTCGACCAGCAGGATCGCGCCTTGCTGCCCGACCACCCGTACGCGGCTGCCAATGGCAGCGTCCGGCCCGCGGGCCATCCACACGCCGTCGGCCACCTTGATCTTGCCGCGACCGTCGACAATCGCTTCATGCACCACGAAGGTTTTGCCGATCAGCTCCTGACCTCGCAGATTCAGGTGCGGCTGATCGCTCGGACGCATCGCCGTGCGCTGACGCCGCCACCAGTACAACGCGGTGGTGATCGACAGCAGGCCGAACAACAGAAACTGCCATTCCCAGGACAGGTCCGGCAGCAGGAAGGTCAAGACGCCTACGGCTGCCGCGGCCATGCCGATCCACAACAGGTAACCGCCGGCGCCGAAAACTTCGAGAATCAACAGCACCGTGCCCAGCGCCAACCAGTCCCAGAACGAAAGGTGCTGCAAAAATGCCCACATGGCGCGCCTCAGGCTTTCTTGTTATCGAAAGTGGCCTTGACGATTTCGCCAATGCCGCCCACCGCGCCGATCATCGAACTGGCCTCCAGCGGCATCAGGATCACCTTGCTGTTGTTGGCCGAAGCCAGCTTGCCCAGCGCATCGATGTACTTCTGCGCCACGAAGTAATTGACCGCCTGCACGTTGCCGCTGGCGATGGCTTCGGACACCACTTTGGTCGCCTGGGCTTCCGCCGCGGCTTGCCGCTCGCGGGCTTCGGATTCCAGGAAGGCGGCCTGGCGACTGCCTTCGGCTTCGAGGATCTGCGCCTGCTTCTTGCCTTCGGCGGTCAGGATCGCTGCGGCACGCAGACCTTCGGCCTCGAGGATCTGTGCACGCTTGATCCGTTCGGCTTTCATCTGCCCCGACATCGCCGCCATCAGGTCGGCGGGTGGGCTGATGTCCTTGATCTCGATCCGGGTGATCTTGATGCCCCACGGAGCGGTCGCTTCATCGACGGTTCGCAGCAGTTTTTCGTTGATGCCGTCACGCTGGCTGAGCATGGCGTCGAGTTCCATCGAGCCGAGCACGGTGCGGATGTTGGTTTGCAGCAGGTTGCGGATGGCGTGTTCGAGGTTGTTGACCTCGTAGGCCGCCTGGGCCGTGTTGACCACCTGGAAGAAGCACACGGCGTCGATTTGCACCGTGGCGTTGTCGGAGGTGATGACTTCCTGCGGCGGAATATCCAGCACGCTTTCCATCACATTCATCTTGCGGCCGATGCGGTCCATGACCGGAATGATAACGTTCAGCCCCGGCTTGAGCGTGTTGGTGTAGCGACCGAAGCGCTCGACGGTCCATTCAAAGCCTTGGGGCACGACCTTGAAACCCATGAACAGAATGGCGACCACCAGGCCGACAAAAAGCAAAAGCACACTACCGATCTGCATAACGATTCCTTGTTGATGTGTGGATCTGTGGAGTTGCAATCGCTGGAGTGTAGCTGTGCCGATGCCGGATAAGTACAGCCGGGCTCAGTTCTGCTCGCTCTGGGGTGTCACGCGCAGAACCTCCTCGATGGTCGTCAGCCCGGCGCCGACCTTTTGCGCTCCTGACAGCCGCAGGCTGCGCATTCCTTCCTTGAATGCCTGGCGCCGCACGGCCAGCAGGTCGGTGTCGGGGCTTATCAACGCTTTGATACCATCGCTCAGCTGCATGATTTCGTAGACCCCGGCGCGACCGCGATAACCGGTGTCGCGGCATTCCACGCAACCGATGGCGCGCTGGGCATTGGTCGGCAAGGGTGCTTGCCAGGGACGGGTCAGGGTTTGCCAGTCATCCTCGCCCAGCGTCAGCGGCGCCTTGCAGTGCGGGCACAGGGTTCGCACCAGTCGCTGGGCCATGACGCCGAGCACTGTGGCTTTGATCAGGTAATGCGGTACGCCGAGCTCCAGCAGGCGGCTGATGGCGCTGGGTGCATCGTTGGTGTGCAGGGTCGACAGCACCAGGTGCCCGGTGAGCGCCGCCTGGATCGCCATCTCTGCGGTCTCGAGGTCGCGGATCTCGCCGATCATGATGATGTCCGGGTCTTGCCGCATCAGCGCGCGCACGCCGGCGGCGAAGGTCAGGTCGATGTTGTGCTGGACCTGCATCTGGTTGAACGCCGGCTCGACCATTTCGATCGGGTCTTCGATGGTGCAGAGGTTGACCTCCGGCGTCGCCAGTTTTTTCAGGGTGGTGTAGAGGGTGGTGGTCTTGCCCGAACCCGTCGGCCCGGTGACGAGGATGATGCCGTGGGGCTGGCGGGTCATGTCTTGCCAGCGGCGCAGGTCGTCGGCGGAGAAACCAAGCTGGTCGAAGTCCTTGAGCAATACTTCCGGATCGAAGATCCGCATGACCATTTTTTCGCCGAAGGCCGTGGGCAGTGTCGACAAGCGCAGTTCAACTTCACCGCCGTCCGGGGTCTTGGTTTTCACCCGGCCGTCCTGGGGTTTGCGTTTCTCGGCGACGTTCATGCGCCCCAGGGTTTTCAGACGACTGACGATGGCCATGGTGACCTGGGGCGGGAATTGATAGACGTTGTGCAGCACACCGTCAATGCGAAAGCGCACCGTGCCTTGCTCGCGCCGGGGCTCGATGTGGATGTCGCTGGCGCGCTGCTGGAACGCGTACTGGAACAGCCAGTCGACGATGTTGACGATGTGTGCGTCGTTGGCGTCCGGCTCCTGGTCGCTGGCGCCGAGGTTGAGCAACTGCTCGAAATTGCCGAGGGTGCTGACTTGCGGGTCGCCGCTGTTCGCCCCGGTGACCGATTTGGCCAGGCGGAAGAATTCGACGCTGAAGCGCTGGATGTCCACCGGGTTGGCCACCACGCGCTTGATCGGCAATTTGAGCACGTGGGTCAGGTCAGCCTCCCAGCCGCTGACATAAGGCTGGGCGCTGGCCACGGTGACCGCCTCGCGGTCGATCGCTACCGCGAGGATCTTGTGGCGCTGGGCGAAGGCATAGGACATCAGCGGGGTCACGGCAGCGACATTGATTTTCAACGGGTCGATGCGCAGGTAAGGCTGGCCGGCCTGCCGGGACAGCCACAGGGTCAGGCTCTCGAGGTCCAGCGGTTTGCCGGGACGGCTGAGATCGTCCAGCTGTTGGCTGGCAATGAACTCCAGCGGATGCATCTGGCCAAGTGAGGCGTTGCGGCGGCGGGCATTGAGCGCGTGTTCGGCCGAATCCTGACTGATAAGGCCCTGGGCGACCAGTTCGCGCAGCAGGTCATTGAGATCCAGCCAGCGGTCCTGAAGGGCGAGTTGTACGGACATGCGGGCTCCTTTTGAACGACAGTGCGCAAAGGATAGCCGTGGCCAGGCTGACCGCTGGGCCACTACCCGATGAAGCCGTTTCGGAGTTTTTCAGCCCGCCGCTTGAACCGCTTCAGCCCATGGGGAGTCAGCTTCTTGCAACTCCACCGAGCAGACGCTGATCAGGTTACGAAGTTTTTCCGCAATCACTTGCGCACGGTGCCAGCTCAAACCGTCGATGACGATCTCGATGTTCAGCCAGTCGTCCTGGCGCTGCGCGTTGACCTGCTCCGGCGTGAGCAATTGCAAGGCGAACAAGTTGAGCGCGCGGCACAACAGGTCCGGTTCTGCCTCAGCCAGCATTTGATAGCGAACCCGGCAGTGGGCGTTGCCGACGCTCCAGACATCGGCACGGGCAGGTGGGGTGTTCACGGCTTCGAGATACGGCATGGTCAGGCTCCAAAATCATTGGAGAAATATTTACATCCTGTGTCGGGTATTTCTTCTCTATGATTGGCTGTATTGCACAAATGAAGAATCAATCAATTCATTTGTTAATCGGTTTAGGGTTTTTTTATGCAAAGTGAACTGGATAGCTACGACCGCAAAATCCTCGCCTTGCTGCAAGAGGATGCTTCGCTTTCCAGCGCACAGATCGCCGAGCAGGTGGGTCTCTCGCAATCGCCGTGCTGGCGGCGGATTCAGCGGATGAAAGAGGAGGGCATCATTCGCGGCCAGGTGACCTTGCTCGACCGCAAGAAAATCGGCCTGAACACGCAGATCTTCGCGGAGGTGAAACTCAATGCCCACGGGCGTTCGAACTTCACCGAATTCACCGAGGCGATTCGCGGTTTTCCGGAGGTGCTGGAGTGTTACGTGCTGATGGGGGCGGTGGATTTCTTGCTGCGCATTGTCACGGCAGACATCGAGGCGTACGAGCGCTTCTTCTTCGAGAAGTTGTCGATGGTGCCGGGGATTCAGGAGGTGAATTCGATCGTGGCGTTGTCGGAGATCAAGTCGACCACCAGTTTGCCGGTGGTGCGATAAAGCAAAAAAGATCGCAGCCTGCGGCAGCTCCTACACTCGGATGGAGTACAGCTATAGGAGCTGGCGAAGCCTGCGATCTTTTGGGTATTACAGACGCAACAACATCTTCCAGGCACGGTTCTGATACACCGCAATCGCCTGCTGCTTGCGCGCATCCAGGACTTCGTCGGTGATCGATTCGTTGGCCAGCTGCGCCAGCTTGTTCAGCTCGCCGTACAGGCGATCCATTTCCGGGATCTCCAGCACGTTGCGCGCATGGTGCAGCCAGACCTGGATGCGTTCGATGCGCGGCAGTTGCTCGGCCAGGTCTTCCGGTTGTTGCTGGTAACGTTGCAGTTGCAACGAAGTGGCTTCTTCGCCCAGCAGGCGGGGCAACCAGCTGCCCAGTTGCGCAGCGCCCTGGCGATTGCCACGGGTGTTGCGGTCGGCGGCCCAGGTGCGGGCCAGCAGCCAGCGCGAGGTGGTCAGGGAGAACAGGCCCCAGCGTGGGTCTTCGAGTTCTTCGAGGAATTGCTCGGGCGCGGCTTTGCGCACGTCTTCATCTTCCAGGCCTGCTTGTACCAGCGGGCGCCAGTCTTCCAGCAAGGCATCGAGGGCGATACGCAGATCGTGGGTCGACTGACGTGGTGCGGCCTGGCCCAGGCTGCTGATCAGCGCGCGCATTTCCGCGAGGCATTCGACCCAGTCCTGCAACAGGCGCCAGTGGCCGTTGAAGCGATACTGCTCGGCCAGTCGCTGGCTGCTGCCCAGCAAATGCCAGCTCAGCGCGGCGAACGCGTCGTCCAGCGGCGTTTCGGCGGTGATCTGCGGCGCCGGCAGGCTCAACGAATAGCTGTGGGCGTCGTACAGGCGATAACCGCGCTCGGCCTTGCTGATGTCACACGGCATCAGGGCCAGTTTCTCGGCCAGCTCGGCGGCCAGTTCCAGCAGGGCCGCCGGCTCGCCTTCGCGCAGTTCCAGTTCCAGCTCGCAGATTTCTTCTTTCTGCTTGCCGACCACGACGTGACCCAGGTCCAGCGCGGCTTCGATGACCACTTTGGTCTTGCCGCGACCCCAGGCGATTTCCGCGCGTTCGCGGACGAAGTCGGTGGTGAAGATCGGCTTCAGGGTCTTCTTGTCGAGCTCGGCCAGTTCCTCGGGCCAACATTCGCCGTCGAGCTTCTTCAGGTCGAGCTTGGCTTTGGGCAGGTTCCAGTCGTACTCGTTACGAACGGACAGGCCGGCGATGCTCTGGCCGCGGGTCTTGAGGGTCTGAATCACTTCTTCGCCATCCTTGCGCAGGCGCAGGGCGACTTTGGCCTGGGCCAGATCGCGCTCGGGCGTGTCGAAGTACTGGTTCATCAACTCACGGCGTTCCCAGCCACTTTTGTTGCGTTTTTTCAGTAGCGGGTGCTCGCGCAGGGCGGCGAGGGTTTCGCGGCTGACGCGGAGTTTGATTTCGGTTTCTTTCTGCATGGCCGGAAAATCCAGGATCGGGAGCGCAGCCGGGGGAATGTGTGGCTGCCAAGGTCGTGCAGTGTACAGGACTCAAGGTTAGTCCGCGTCGCGACGGTTTATTCCTGCCATCGGTTGGTTCTATGATGGAACTCAATTCGGGTGCCGGGAGTCAGCGATGCCATTGCCGTCGATGAAAGAACAATTCGCTGCGTTGATCGCCGCACCGTCGGTCAGTTGCACCCAGCCCAGTCTCGATCAAACCAACCGCCCGGTCATCGATCTGCTGGCGACGTGGCTCGGTGAGCTGGGTTTTACCTGCGAGATCCAGCAGGTCAGCCCTGGCAAGTTCAACCTGCTGGCCAGTTTCGGCTCCGGCCCCGGCGGCCTGGTGCTGGCCGGGCACAGCGACACCGTGCCGTTCGACGGCGCGCTGTGGCAAACCGACCCGCTGAAGCTGACTGAAGTCGACGGTCGTTGGGTTGGCCTGGGCAGTTGCGACATGAAGGGCTTTTTCGCCCTGGCCATCGAGGCGGTCAAACCGCTGCTCGATCAGCCGTTCAAACAGCCGTTGCTGATTCTCGCCACTTGTGATGAAGAAAGTTCGATGTCCGGTGCCCGCGCGCTGGCCGAAGCGGGGCGGCCGCTGGGGCGGGCGGCGGTGATCGGCGAGCCGACCGGGCTCAAGCCGATCCGCATGCACAAAGGCATCATGATGGAGCGCATCGACATCCTCGGGCAGAGCGGTCATTCCTCCGACCCGCGCCTGGGCCACAGCGCCCTGGAGGCCATGCACGATGCCATCGGTGAACTGCGTGGCCTACGCCTGTTGTGGCAGCGCGAATTCCGCAATCCACAGTTTGGCGTGCCGATGCCAACGATGAATTTCGGCTGCATCCATGGCGGCGACAATCCCAATCGCATCTGCGGCCAGTGTTCGCTGGAGTTCGATTTGCGGCCGCTGCCCGGCATGGACCCCAAGGTCCTGCGCGCCGAGATCCTGCAGAAGCTCAAGCCGGTTGCCGAGCGACATCAGGTCAAGATCGATTACGCGCCGTTGTTCCCCGAAGTGCCTCCGTTCGAGCAGGCCGAGGACGCCGAGCTGGTGCGCCTTGCCGAAAAGCTCACCGGTCACAGCGCCGAAGCAGTGGCGTTCGGCACCGAAGCACCTTATCTTCAGCGCCTTGGCTGTGAAACGCTGGTGCTTGGCCCGGGTGATATCGCCTGCGCCCACCAACCGGGGGAATACCTCGAAATGTCACGTTTGCAGCCTACGGTGCATCTATTAAGGCAACTGATCGAACACTATTGCCTGACACCGGCAACTTGATCATGTGGGAGCGGGCTTGCTCGCTCCCACAGGGTCTGTGATTTGCCTGACAAGCCGTATAAATTGCCGGTACCCAAACCCGTATTCATGAGGAGAGCGCGCGTGTCGCCAAGCCTGTTCCGACGATAACCATCAGCCCGCTGTGCGTTTTCAGATTCGCCCTTTTTTCGGCTGCTATTTATTACAGGCCCAGGTTCATGCCCGAATACGTCAATTGGCTTCGTCACGCTTCGCCTTACATCAACGCCCACCGCGATTGCACCTTTGTCGTCATGCTGCCCGGCGACGGCGTTGAACACCCGAATTTCGGCAATATCGTCCACGACCTGGTGCTGTTGCACAGCCTGGGCGTGCGTCTGGTGCTGGTTCACGGTTCCCGCCCGCAAATCGAAGCGCGCCTCGCGGCCCGTGGCCTGACCCCGCATTACCACCACGGCATGCGCATCACCGATGCCGCGACCCTGGAGTGCGTGATCGACGCGGTCGGCCAGTTGCGCATTGCCATTGAAGCTCGCCTGTCGATGGACATGGCTTCGTCGCCGATGCAGGGCTCGCGCCTGCGGGTGGCCAGCGGCAACCTGGTGACGGCGCGGCCGATCGGCGTGCTTGAAGGCGTCGACTATCACCACACCGGCGAAGTGCGCCGGGTCGACCGCAAGGGCATCAACCGTCTGCTGGACGAGCGCTCCATCGTGCTGCTGTCGCCGCTGGGTTATTCACCGACCGGGGAGATTTTCAACCTGGCCTGCGAAGACGTCGCCACCCGCGCGGCCATCGACCTGGGTGCGGACAAACTGCTGCTGTTCGGCGCCGACCTGGGTCTGATCGACGAACACGGGCGCCTGGTGCGTGAATTGCGTCCGCAGCAAGTGCCGGCGCATCTGCAGCGGTTGGGCAGTAATTATCAGGCGGAATTGCTGGATGCCGCGGCCGAAGCTTGCCGTGGCGGTGTGGCCCGCAGCCATATCGTCAGCTACGCCGAAGACGGTGCACTGCTGACCGAACTGTTCACCCGCGACGGTGGCGGCACCCTGGTGGCCCAGGAGCAGTTCGAAGTCGTGCGCGAAGCGGCCATTGAAGACGTCGGTGGATTGCTGGATTTGATCAGCCCGCTGGAAGAGCAGGGCATCCTGGTGCGCCGTTCCCGCGAGGTGCTGGAGCGCGAGATCGAACAGTTCAGCGTGGTCGAGCGCGAAGGAATGATCATCGCCTGTGCGGCGCTGTATCAGATTGCCGATTCGGATGCCGGTGAACTGGCGTGCCTGGCGGTGAACCCGGAGTATCGCCATGGCGGTCGCGGTGATGAGTTGCTGGAGCGCATCGAAACCCGCGCCCGGGCCCAGGGTTTGAAGACTTTATTCGTCCTTACCACCCGCACCGCTCACTGGTTCCGCGAACGTGGTTTTGTGCCGAGCAGCGTTGACCGCCTGCCGTCGGCGCGGGCGTCGCTGTACAACTATCAGCGTAATTCGAAGATCTTCGAAAAAACCCTGTAATCCAGCAGCTTATTGTGGCGAGGGAGCAAGCTCCCTCGCCACAGGGTTCACGTTACTCCTGGACAAACTTCGCGCTGACATACGGCGAATAATCCGGCAGCACCGTCTCCACCTTCCCTTGCTCCTTCAAGAATTTCGCCGTCTCGCCAATGGCCTTGGCTGTGCCGCCGTCCAGTAGCGCGGCGCTCTGTTGCGCCTTGGCATCCGGGAATGCGGAACCGGCCAGTAACTCGGGAACATCGGCGGCATTGGCACCGGTCAGTTTGGCGATTTTCTGCACTGGTACCGAGTCGGCAGTCCAGTTGGCTTTATGCGCTGCGTAATCAGCAAAGGCGTCGAGGGTGACCTTGGCGAATCCGGCCACCACCTCCGGGTGCTTCTCGGCGTAATCCTTGCGTGCCACCCAGACCTCAAAGGTGGGCGCACCCCATTGGCCTACCTGTGCAGCGTCGGTCAGGGTCTTGCCACTCTTGCGGATTTCCCCCAATGCGGGCGACCAGACAAACGCGCCATCAATATCACCACGCTTCCAGGCTGCCGCGATTTCCGCCGGCTGCAGGTTCACCACTTTGACTTTCGAGCTGTCCAGGCCCCAGTGCTTCAGCGCGCCAAGCAGGCTGTAGTGGGAGGTTGAAACGAAAGGCGTGGCGATGGTCTTTCCGATCAGATCTTGCGGTTTTTCGATGCCGCTGCCATTGCGCACCACCAGCGCTTCGGCGGCATTGATCTGGGCCGAGACGATGAACGCGACAATCGGCAGGTTGCGCGAGGCTGCAGCGGCCAGCGGACTGGAGCCGAGATTGCCGATTTGCACATCGCCAGAGGCAATCGCCGTGACCACTTCCGGGCCGCTGTTGAAGCGTCGCCAGTCGATGGGCTGGCCGATGGTTTTTTCGTAAAGACCATCGGCCTGGGGGACTTTGCTGGGGTCTATTCCGGTTTGATAGCCGACGGTGAGGTTCGCCGCCTGGGCGGCGAAAGAAAATGCGAACGATACACAAACTGTAACAATTGATCCGGATAGTGCGCGTTTGGTCGTCATGGGTCTGCCTTTCGGTAAAGGATTTGTTTCCGAATTGCGTCAGAAACTAATCGATCTAAAAAAGCGAAAATAAATACCGATTAGGAATTAGCTTATGAGCCAAACCTTCTATTCTGTGGTGGTCGCGCAGTGGGGAGCTAAATTCCTAAACGGTATTAGAAAAGAATTAGGTAATTCTTTTCAGGTTCATGACGAATTCATGACCCGGCAGGGACCAAAAAATCGGGGATTAGACTATGGTCGTAGACACATACAGTTACGATTGACTTGTGGGTCACGCTCTGGCGCTAATCGCGCATCTTAGGATTTCGGGCGTCGACTCGAGACCAGGAACACAAGAATTAGAATCGAGAGGAGCTACACAATGAACAAGTCCACCTTGGCTTTGGCCGTGGCCGTTGGGGTTATGGCGCAGCAGGCAGGCGCCGCAGGTTTCCTGGAAGACAGCAAGGCTTCCATCAGCTCTCGCACCATGTATTACGACGCCGATATGCGTGAAGGTGCGAGCACTCCTGCCAACCGTCAGCGCGAAACCGCTGAAGGTCTGAAGTTCGATTACCTGTCCGGTTTCACCCAAGGTACCGTAGGTTTTGGTATCGACGCCCAGGCTGTGATGGGTATCCACCTGGATGGCGGCAAGGGACATCACCCGACCGGTAACAGCAACTCCTTCTTCCCTAGCGATGGCAAGGAAGCGGCCGACGAGTGGAGCCGTCTGGATGGCAACGTCAAGGCGCGCTTCTCGAAGACCGAAGCCCACCTGGGTGGCGCTCTGGCACCTAACCTGCCGATCCTGATCGCGAACGACAGCCGTGTGCTGCCGCAGACCTTTGAAGGTGGCACCATCACCTCCAAAGAAATCGACAACGTGACCTTCAACTTTGGTCAACTGGAGCACGCATCGGGTCGTGCCTCCTCGAACTCCACTGGCCTGTCTGTGGCTGGCGCTACTCAGGACAGCAACAAATTCCTCTACGGCGGTGCTGACTGGAAGGTCACCAAAGACCTCTTGCTGCAGTACTACTATGCGAACCTGGAAGACTTCTACAAGCAGAACTTCCTCGGTCTGGTACACGTCTACCCGATCGCGGCCAATCAGTCGTTCAAGACAGATATCCGTTATTTCGATAGCAGCTCCGACGGCAAGAACGGCGATCCGGGTTTCCGTTTCAACAACAACAACGGTTTCGCCAAGACCCCGGGTGAGATTGATAACAAGACCTGGAGCGCCATGTTCACCTATACCCTGGGTGGCAACGCGTTCCTGATCGGGCATCAGCGTGTCAACGATGACGGCGGCTTCGTTTTCTTGAACCAAGGCAACCTTGTCGATGGCAACGGAAATCCTGAAGGTGCCGGCGGCGCGAGCTTCTACTCGTTTACCGATGCCACAGTTGGCAGCTTCATCCGTGCCGGTGAAAACACCACGTTCGGTCAGTACTCCTATGACTTCGCCTCCCTGGGCGTGCCAGGCTTGAAAGCTTCGATTGCTTACTTGAATGGCCAGGACATCAAGGCTACCAACGGTGTTGGTAAAGACCTGAGTGAGCACGAGACCGACGCGCGCATTGATTACGTGATTCAAACGGGCGCACTGAAAGGCTTTGGTACGACGCTGCGTCACGGTACCTACCGTGGCAACACCAGCACCCTCGATCAAGACCAGACCCGTCTGATCTTCAACTACACCTACAGCTTCATGTAACAGCCACAAGAAAAAGCCCCGCTCGCTGGCGGGGTTTTTTTTGCCTGCTTTTTAATATTCCAAAAAGATCTTTGCTGATTATTTATTATTCTTTTTAGTTTCTATTCATCCCGCTTAAAGTGCGCCTGTCCGACACTCATCCCTGAGCTCGGATTCAGCCATTTCGTCCCTCGACAATAGATCAGGTTCAGGCGTCGGCCTCACCGCCGATACCTCGGATCTGTCGCGGGAAGTCATATTCCTAAGCGATATTAAAAAATATCAGAAAGTTCTTTTTGGCTTTAAGGCCATGTATCCTGCGGCCCGCCAAATGACCGGCCTAGACGGTTTTCCGCGAATTTATGCATTCAGGATCCCGGGCAATCGATTCGGGACCATGAACATCAGAATTAGAAACGAGAGGAGCGAAACATGAACAAGTCCACCTTGGCCATCGCTGTGGCCGTCGGGGTTTTGACCCAGCAGGCAAGCGCCGCGGGTTTTATCGAAGACAGCAAGGCAACATTGGGGCTGCGTAACTTCTACATCAACACCGATTACCGTGACGGCACTGGCCCGAACAAAAACGAAGAATGGGGCCAAGGCTTCGATCTGCGTTTCATCTCGGGTTACACCCAGGGCACCGTCGGCTTCGGTATCGATGCGATCGGCCTGTTGGGCGTCAAACTGGATTCCGGTGGCGGCACCAACGGCGCGAGCAACAACTCGTACGGCGGCACCGTGTTTCCGAGCAAGTCCAACGGCGAAGCGGTTGATGACTTCTCCAGTCTGGGTTTGACTGCCAAAGCCAAGATCTCCCAGACCGAGCTGAAGCTGGGTACCTTGCAGCCAAAGCTGCCGGTGATCGTGACCAACGACGGTCGTCTGTTGCCGCAAACCTGGCAGGGTGGCCAGATCGCCTCGAACGACATCAAGGACCTGACCTTGATCGGCGGTCAGATCGAGCAGGTAAAAGGTCGTAACTCGAGCAACAACGAACAGTTGTCTATCTCCGGCGCCAACAGCCGTTCCGCTGCAGGCCGCGACAGCAACAAATTCATTTATGCCGGTGGCGACTACAAGATCACCAAGGACCTGACTGCCCAGTACTACTACGGCAACCTGGAGGAGTTCTACAAACAACACTTCCTGGGTCTGGTGCACAACTGGGCCATCGGCCCTGGCGTGTTGAAGTCTGACTTCCGTTACTTCAACAGCTCCGACGACGGTGCCAACGGTCACGACCCACTGTACTTCACCACTGGCAACTACAGCGGCGCAGTCAACGGCAAGGGCAAGGTCGACAACAACCTGTACAGCGGTTTGTTCCTGTACTCCGTTGCCGGTCATACCTTCGGTGGCGGTTATCAGGTCAGCAACGGCAGCAGCGATTTCCCTTGGCTGAACCAGGGCGACGGTTCGTCGAACTACACCATTACCGACTCGCAAATCCAGAAGTTCGGCCGTGCCGGCGAGCGTACCTGGCAGGCACGCTACTCCTTTGACTTCGCCAAGGTCGGCGTACCCGGCCTGACGGCGGGTCTGGTGTACCTGCACGGTGACAATATCGATACCGTTAACGCCAAGGGTGGCGAGGCGGCCAATGGAGCTTCCGAGTGGGAACGCGACCTGACCGTGGGTTACGTCGTTCAGTCCGGCGCGCTGAAGAACCTCGGCCTGATGTGGAAAAACGCCACGTGGCGTACCGATCTGCCGAACACTCGTTCCCAGGACGAAAACCGTCTGGTCGTCAGCTACTCGATCCCGCTGTTGTAATAGCGCCCGGGTAACAGAGACAAAAAAGCCCCACCCGGTATTGCACCGGGCGGGGCTTTCGCTTTTTCAAGACGGGTTCACCCCCGTAATCCCGCCTTGAACGTCCCTCTTTGCAGCAACTCAAGGCCTTCTCGAACCTTGGGGCCGATGTTCGGCCGGTTGCGCGGGCGCGTCCAGTGAACAGATATTTAATATTTCTCTATGATCTAAATAAATCGATATTTATTCTTTTTAATAGATAAAAAACACAGGCACAGTTGAACCCATCAAGCACTCACAAGGAGCAGCACCATGGGCCTCAGACTTGGCGATATCGCCCCCGATTTCGAACAGAACTCCAGCGCCGGCACCATCCGTTTCCATCAGTGGCTGGGCGATAGTTGGGGCGTGCTGTTTTCCCATCCGGCGGACTTCACGCCGGTGTGCACCACTGAACTGGGCTTCACTGCCAGGCTCAAGGACGAGTTCGCAGCGCGCGGCGTCAAGGCCATCGCTTTGTCGGTGGACCCGGTGGAGTCGCACCACAAGTGGATCGAGGACATCAACGAAACCCAGGCCACGGTGGTCAACTTTCCGATCCTGGATGACGCCGACCGCAAGGTCTCGGACCTCTACGACCTGATCCACCCCAACGCCAACGACACCCTGACCGTGCGCAGTCTGTTCGTGATCGACCCGAAGAAAAAGGTCCGGCTGACGATTACCTACCCGGCGAGCACCGGCCGCAACTTCAATGAGATCCTGCGGGTGATCGACTCGCTGCAACTCACCGACAACTACAAGGTGGCCACACCGGCCAACTGGCAGGACGGTGATGAGGTGGTGATCGTGCCGTCGCTCAAGGATGAAGACGAAATCAAACAGCGCTTTCCCAAGGGCTATCGGGCGGTCAAGCCTTACCTGCGCCTGACGCCGCAGCCGAACCGGTAAGTCTTCAGCATTTTTGGCGCCGCTGCGGACCCTTGTGGGGGCGAGCTTGCTCGCGATGGCGGCGTATCAGGCGCAACGGAATTCAAGATGTGTACCCACAAAGCAGGGGATTTCAGGTCGTTTCGACGGCCTGTTTTTTTGCCTGGAAGAAATCTGTTTATATATTTCCATAACGCATAACCAAATGAATAAATATGATTTATGGATATATGAATCAGCTGTTAAGGTCACTCCATCAACGCGAGATCGCAAGCCGCGAATCGCCAACACCATGCAAGGAGTCGTCTGAATGTTGGTTGTCTCACTCAGTGGCAGTCCCAGTCAGCGCTCTCGTTCCGGGGTGCTGCTGGATCGCTCCCGGTGTTGGTTGCAAGGGCAGGGCGTGGAAGTGGTGAGTTATCAGGTGCGGGACTTCCCGGCCGAGGACTTGCTGCACGCACGCTTCGACAGCCCCAAGGTGGTTGACCTGCTGCAACAGATTGAAAACGCCGATGGCCTGCTGATCGCCACACCGATTTACAAGGCATCGTTTTCCGGAGCACTGAAAGTCGTGCTGGATCTGCTGCCCGAACGAGCCTTGAGCCACAAGGTGGTTCTTCCGGTGGTCACTGGCGGCAGCATCGCCCACATGCTGGCGGTGGATTACTCGCTCAAGCCGGTGCTGTCGGCATTGAAGGCTCAGGAAATGCTGCAAGGTATTTTCGCCGTCGACAGCCAGATCGCCTACGGCGAAGGCAGTGCCCTGGCGCAGTTGGCGCCGGAGCTGGAACAACGACTGAATGAATCGCTGGAGCAGTTTTTCAGCGCCATGGCGCGACGGCCCAAGCCGCTCGATCCGAACTTGTTGAATGATCGCTTGTTGAGTGCTCGCTGGAGCATTTGAGCCTCACCGAAAATTGAAGTACTGGCCTTACTCGCCCGCCAACGGGCAAGCAGGTGCAGCCAAAACCCAACTGCAAAAAGGAGAGCGCCATGCGCCCTGTCATTTTGCGTCGCGGTCTGGTCGCTCTGTTTGCTGCGGCTTTGACCTTCGGCGCCATTACTCAAGCTCAGGCGCTTTCTACCCAGGAAGGCGTGCTACGAATCGGCTATCAGAAATACGGCACCCTGGTGCTGCTCAAAGCCAAGGGCACCCTGGAAAAACGCCTCGCCGCCCAAGGCGTGGACGTGCAATGGACTGAGTTCCCCGGCGGCCCGCAACTGCTTGAAGGCCTGAACGTCGGCTCCATCGACTTCGGTGTCACCGGCGAAACGCCTCCGGTGTTTGCCCAGGCAGCGGGTGCCGATTTGCTCTATGTCGCCTATGAACCGCCAGCGCCGCACAGCGAAGCGATCCTGGTGCCGAAGGACTCTCCGGTCCAATCGGTGGCGGATCTCAAGGGCAAGAAAGTCGTCCTGAACAAAGGCTCCAACGTGCACTACCTGCTGGTGCGTGCGCTGGAAGACGCCGGTCTCAAATACACCGACATCCAGACCGTGTTCCTGCCGCCGGCCGATGCTCGCGCCGCGTTCGAGCGTGGCAGCGTCGACGCCTGGGTGATCTGGGACCCGTACCAGGCCGCCGCCGAACAACAGCTGCAAGCACGCACCCTGCGCGACGGCCAGGGCATCGTCGACAACCATCAGTTCTACCTGGCGACCAAACCTTATGCGCAGAAAAATCCCGAGGTGATCAAGACCCTGGTGGAAGAGGTGCGCGCGGTGGGCCAGTGGTCCAAGGCTAACCCGCAAGAGGTGACCCAACAGGTTTCACCGCTGCTCGGCCTGCCGGCGGACATCACCCTGACCTCGGTGAAACGCCAGGGCTATGGCGCGCTGTTCCTCACCCCGGAAGTGGTCGCTGCGCAGCAGAAAATCGCCGACAGCTTTTACCAGCTCAAGCTGATTCCCAAGCAGTTGAGCATCAAAGACGTGATCTGGACGCCGCCGGCTGCCGTTGCCCAAGGCTCAGTAACCAAAGCCCAATAATTCGATTCCCCAAGGAGACCACTCCATGAGCCTCAATATTTTCTGGTTCCTGCCTACCCACGGTGACGGCCATTACCTTGGCACCGCCGAAGGCGCACGCGCTGTCGATCACGGTTACCTGCAACAAGTGGCACAGGCAGCGGATCGCCTGGGGTTCGGCGGGGTGCTGATCCCTACCGGTCGCTCCTGCGAAGATTCGTGGCTGGTGGCTGCATCGCTGATTCCGGTGACCCAGCGCTTGAAGTTCCTGGTTGCCCTGCGCCCCGGGATCATTTCCCCGACGGTGGCGGCGCGTCAGGCCGCAACCCTGGATCGACTGTCTGGTGGTCGTGCGTTGTTCAATCTGGTGACGGGCGGTGATCCGGAAGAGTTGGCGGGCGATGGTCTGTTCCTGAGCCACGAAGAGCGCTATCAGGCCTCGGTGGAATTCACCCGCATCTGGCGACGGGTGCTGGAAGGCGAAACCGTCGATTACGACGGCCAGCACATCAGCGTGAAAGGGGCGAAGTTGCTCTATCCGCCGATCCAGCAGCCGCGTCCGCCGCTGTACTTCGGCGGTTCCTCGGAAGCCGCGCAGGATCTGGCCGCCGAACAGGTGGAAATGGTCCTGACCTGGGGCGAGCCACCGGCCGCCGTGGCGGAAAAAATTGAACAGGTCCGTGCCAAGGCCGCCAAGCTCGGTCGTACCGTGCGCTTCGGCATTCGCTTGCATGTGATCGTGCGTGAAACCAACGCCGAAGCCTGGCAAGCGGCGGATAAACTGATTTCGCATCTGGACAACGAGACCATCGCTCGTGCCCAGGCTTCGCTGGCACGTTTCGATTCTGTCGGCCAGCAACGCATGGCTGCATTGCATGGCGGAAGCCGCGACAACCTCGAAGTCAGCCCTAACCTGTGGGCCGGTGTCGGTCTGGTGCGCGGCGGTGCCGGTACGGCGCTGGTGGGCGATGGTCCGACCGTGGCCGCCCGCGTGAAGGAGTACGCGGACCTCGGCATCGATACGTTCATCTTCTCCGGTTATCCACACCTGGAAGAGTCGTACCGGGTGGCCGAGTTGCTGTTCCCGCACCTCGATGTCGAGCGTCCTGAGCTACCGAAAAGTGCCGGCTATGTCAGCCCGTTCGGCGAGATGGTCGCCAACGACATTCTGCCCAAAGCCGCGTCCCAGAGCTGAGGCGCGGTCATGAAGAAAATCATCCACAGCCTTGCGCCTTGGGCGTTGCCGGTGTTGTTGCTGGCGGTGTGGCAGTTGAGTGTGTCGGCGGGTTGGTTGTCGACACGGATCCTGCCGGCTCCCATCGCCGTCATCGAGGCCGGCGTGAGCCTGGTGCGCAGTGGCGAAATCTGGACACACCTGGCGATCAGTGGCTGGCGTGCCGCGCTGGGCTTCACCATCGGTGGCGGCATCGGCCTGACCCTTGGCTTCATCACCGGACTGTCAAAGTGGGGCGAGCGCCTGCTCGACAGTTCGGTGCAAATGATCCGCAACGTGCCGCACCTTGCGCTGATTCCACTGGTGATCCTGTGGTTCGGTATCGACGAGTCGGCGAAGATTTTTCTGGTGGCGCTGGGTACGTTGTTCCCGATCTACCTCAACACCTATCACGGCATCCGCAACGTTGATCCGGCGCTGGTGGAGATGTCGCGCAGTTATGGCTTGTCTGGTTTCGGTCTGTTCTGGCAGGTGATTCTGCCGGGGGCGCTGCCTTCGATTCTGGTTGGCGTGCGCTTCGCTCTGGGCTTCATGTGGCTGACGTTGATCGTCGCGGAAACCATTTCCGCGAGTTCCGGCATCGGCTATCTGGCAATGAATGCCCGGGAATTCTTGCAGACCGACGTGGTGGTGCTGGCGATTCTGTTGTACGCGGTACTCGGCAAACTGGCCGACCTCGCGGCCCGTGGACTTGAGCGCGTGTGGCTGCGCTGGCACCCGGCGTATCAGGTTGCCAGAGGAGGTTCGGTATGACTGCCCAACAACCTCCACGCCTGCTACGCGGGACTCCGCTGGTGGTGCGCCAGTTGCAAAAAACCTTCGGTGCTCGGCAGGTGCTGCGTGAGATCGATCTGCACATTCCGGCGGGCCAGTTTGTCGCCGTGGTCGGTCGTAGCGGCTGCGGCAAAAGTACCTTGCTGCGTTTGCTCGCTGGTCTCGATCAGCCAACTGGCGGTGAGTTGTTCGCCGGTGCCGCGCCATTGAGTGAGGCGCGGGAAGACACGCGGCTGATGTTCCAGGACGCGCGTTTGCTGCCCTGGAAAAAGATCATCGACAACGTCGGCCTGGGCCTCAAGGGCAACTGGCGGCCGCAAGCGCTTGAAGCCTTGGAAGCGGTGGGCCTGGCCGATCGCGCCCACGAGTGGCCGGCCGCGCTGTCCGGTGGACAGAAGCAACGCGTGGCTTTGGCCCGTGCGTTGATTCATCAGCCGCGCCTGCTGTTGCTCGACGAACCCTTGGGTGCGCTGGATGCCCTGACCCGAATTGAAATGCAGCAACTGATCGAACGGCTCTGGCAACAGCACGGTTTCACGGTGTTGCTGGTGACCCATGACGTCAGTGAAGCGGTGGCGATTGCCGATCGGGTGATCCTGATCGAAGACGGCGAAGTCGGCCTCGACCTGCACGTGGAACTGCCGCGCCCTCGCGTGCGCGGTTCCCATCGGCTGGCGGCGCTGGAAACCGAAGTCCTCAATCGCGTGCTGGCGCTGCCTGGCCAACCGCCGGAACCGGAACCTGTTTCACCCTTGCCCACGCAGTTGCGTTGGGCTCAATAACTCAAGCCTCATCCAAACGACAGGAATCAACATCATGACAATCAAGGCCATCAACGTTCGTAACCAGTTCAAAGGCTCCATCAAGGAAATCGTCCTCGGCGACGTGCTGTCGGAAATCGACGTGCAGACCGCATCCGGCATCGTCACTTCGGTGATCACCACGCGCTCGGTGAAAGAGTTGGAGCTGGCGGTCGGCAGTGAAGTGATCGCATTCGTGAAATCCACCGAGGTGTCGATCGCCAAGTTGTAAGGCACATGCGTAAACAACAACCCCGAAGGGTTTGAGCCCTTCGGGGTTTTTTCATGTGTGCTTGTCTTGAGCTGAGCGGTGCGGCCATCGCGAGCAAGCTCGCGATGAGGTCAGTGAGCGCGCTAGAGCTTCCGCTTGGGCAGATACGGTGGCAAATACAACCCCACATAAGCATCAAACACCCGCATCCCTTCCTCGGCCATGCGCGGCGTGATCTGCCCGTGCTGCTGCACCGAGCGCGCATACACCCGGTCGCCCAGTTCCATGGCCAGGGCGAACACATCGACATCACTCGGTAGTGTCGGCAGCTCGAAGTGATGGTCGAACAGCTTGTGCATCAGGTCGCCCAGTTCGATGTCGTGCTGGCGGTCGGCCTGGGTGACTTCGGTCAGGCCGTGCTGGGCCAGAATGAGTTGGCGGGCGGCGGCATCCTCGGCGTAGATGTCGAGCATGCGTTGCTCCACCAGTCGCGACAGGTCGCGCCAGCCGCTCAAGGCGAGGTGGTCGATGGGGGCTTGCAGGCAGGCGCGGAAGGCCGCGTGGACATCGGCGGTCAGGGCTTCGAGCAGGGCGGGCACGCTGGCGAAGAAGTGGTAGACCGAGGAGGGCGGAATCTCTGCGCGCTCGGCGACGCTGTAGATCGACAGACTGGCCACGCCCTCGGCGGCCAACAGCGTGCGGGCCGCATCGAGTATCGAATCGATCCGGGCCTGGCTGGTTGCGCGGGGTTTGCGGGGGGTGGCTACGCGTGTCATTGGAGTCTCCTGCGGGGCAGCGGGCATTGTACGCAGAGCGGGCAGATGTTCCATATCCCCCTGTGGCGAGGGAGCAAGCCCCCTCGCCACAGGGTTTAACTTCGGCCATAAAAAACGCCGCAGGCTTTTACAGCCGGCGGCGTTTATTTACTGCAACCGATTAAACGGTATGCAGGTACCAGTTGTACTCGAGGTCGGAGATGGAGTGTTCGAACTCCTCCAGTTCGCTCTCTTTACAGGCCACGAAGATATCGATGTATTTCGGATCGATGTACTTGGCCATGACTTCGCTGTCGTCCAACTCGCGCAGTGCATCACGCAGGTTGTTTGGCAGGCTCTGCTCGTTCTGCTCGTAGCTGTTGCCTTCGACCGGAGCGCCAGGCTCGATCTTGTTGGTCAGGCCGTGGTGCACGCCTGCCAGAACCGAAGCCATCAGCAGGTACGGGTTGGCATCGGCACCGGCTACACGATGCTCGATACGTACGGCATCGGAGGAACCGGTCGGTACGCGAATCGCCACGGTACGGTTATCCAGGCCCCAGCACGGCGAGTTCGGCACGTAGAACTGTGCGCCAAAACGACGGTAGGAGTTGACGTTGGGGCAGAGGAAGGCCATCTGCGCCGGTAGGGTCTCGAGCACACCGCCGATCGCGTGACGCAGTGCGGCGTTCTGCTCGGGATCCTCACTGGCAAAAATGTTCTTGCCGTCTTTGTCGAGAATCGAGATGTGGACGTGCAGACCATTACCCGCCTGGCCTGGGTAAGGCTTGGCCATGAAGGTGGTGTCCATTTCATGGTCGTAGGCGATGTTCTTGATCAGACGCTTGAGCAGGACCGCGTAGTCGCAGGCCTTGATCGGGTCAGCCACGTGGTGCAGGTTCACTTCGAACTGCGCCGGGGCACTTTCCTTGACGATGGCGTCGGCCGGAATGCCTTGCTCTTTTGCACCTTCCAGAATGTCCTGGAGGCAGTCGACGTATTCGTCGAGGTCGTCGATCAGGTAGACCTGAGTCGAGTGCGGACGTTTGCCGGAAACCGGCGAGCGAGGTGGTTGCGGACGACCGTTCACGTTCTCCTGGTCGATCAGGTAGAACTCCAGTTCGAACGCGGCGCAGATGGTCAGGCCCATTTCGTCGAACTTGCGTACCACATTGGCCAGCACTTCACGCGGGTCGGCGAAGAATGGCTCGCCTTCGAGTTCGTGCATGGTCATCAACAGTTGCGCGGTCGGGCGCTTCTGCCATGGCTCGTTGCATAGGGTATCGGGGATTGGATAGCAGATTCGGTCAGCATCACCGATGTCCAGGCCCAGGCCGGTGCTTTCCACCGTCGAGCCATTGATATCCAGAGCAAATAAAGAGGCCGGCAAGTTGATGCCTTTCTCGTAAACCTTGTGGAGGCTGGTGCGTTCAATGCGCTTGCCGCGCACCACACCATTCATATCCGCAATCAGAAGGTCAACGTACAGAACCTCAGGATGTTCCTTAAGGAACGCGTTCGCTTCGTTAAGCTGAACGGCACGCGGGGGTACCGACATGATGCAACACCTTTGTTGTTAAAAATATCAATCATTGATCTTTTCGGATTCCAGTCAACCCGAACGGCATGCCGAAGTCAAGCGAGGCCTTTTTTGCCCTAAAAAAGCGCCCGTGTGGCTTTTTTGAGGCACTTTGGGGCGTTTTTATGCCTTTGGCCTCTATGGCGCCCGCAGGCTTGAGCGGGCCGTGTTGTATTTTTTACGGGGGTGTTGTGTAAAAAAATGAACAAGGCTAAGCTCGAATCAAACCCATAACAGCAATAATACCGGGGTGCTTCATGTCTCGCCTGCCGATAATCGGCGTCACCGACTGCTCAAGACAGGTCGGTCGGCATGTTTATCACATCAGTGATGACACGTCCGTCCGTTCCGTGGCCTCAGCGGTTCTGGTGATCCTCCCATCCGTGACGGTTCGACCGTCCCCGTCCGATATTCTGGACGGTCGCGATGGCACCCCCATTACGGTTACTCCATTCAATATAGAACCGATTCACAATAGCGGCCTGACCATCGTTCAGGGCACCGCTCGCGATTCTGCACGCCCGGCCTCTGCAGCGGGTCGGCAAGCACGATAATCTGCCGCGCAAACGCTCTACAACGCGACGCCGATGCGTCAAACAACGCCTGACCTTACAAGGGTCAGACAACTCAAGCCTAGAGGCATTTATGAGTAACAACCTCGACCAGCTCACCGATTGGTTGAAAAACCACAAGATCACAGAAGTCGAATGCATGATCGCCGACTTGACCGGGATTACCCGGGGCAAGATTTCGCCGACCAACAAATTCATCGCCGAAAAAGGCATGCGCCTGCCAGAAAGCGTTCTGTTGCAGACAGTGACCGGCGATTACGTCGAAGACGACATCTATTACGAACTGCTCGACCCGGCCGACATCGACATGATCTGCCGTCCCGACCAGAGCGCGGTGTACCTGGTGCCGTGGGCCATCGAGCCGACCGCCATCGTCATCCACGATACCTACGACAAACAAGGCAACCCGATCGAGCTGTCGCCGCGCAACGTGCTCAAGAAAGTCCTGAAACTCTATACCGACAAAGGCTGGCAGCCGATCGTGGCGCCGGAAATGGAGTTTTACCTGACCAAGCGCAGTGACGACCCGGACTACCCGCTGCAACCGCCGATCGGTCGCTCCGGTCGTCCGGAAACCGGTCGTCAGTCGTTCTCCATCGAAGCGGCGAACGAATTCGATCCGCTGTTCGAAGACGTCTACGACTGGTGTGAACTGCAGGACCTTGACCTCGATACGCTGATCCACGAGGACGGCACGGCGCAGATGGAAATCAACTTCCGTCACGGTGATGCCCTGTCTCTGGCCGACCAGATCCTGGTGTTCAAGCGCACCATGCGCGAGGCCGCGCTCAAGCACAACGTCGCTGCGACCTTCATGGCCAAGCCGATGACCGGCGAGCCGGGCAGTGCCATGCACTTGCACCAGAGCATCATCGACATCGAGACCGGCAAGAACATCTTCTCCAATGAAGACGGGACCATGAGCCAGCTGTTCCTGCACCACATCGGTGGCCTGCAGAAACTCATTCCCGAGCTGTTGCCGCTGTTCGCACCCAACGTCAACTCGTTCCGCCGCTTCCTGCCGGATACCTCGGCGCCGGTGAACGTGGAGTGGGGCGAAGAGAACCGCACCGTGGGCCTGCGGGTGCCGGATGCGGGGCCGCAAAACCGTCGGGTGGAAAACCGTCTGCCGGGCGCCGATGCCAACCCGTACCTGGCGATTGCCGCGAGCCTGCTCTGCGGTTACATCGGTATGGTCGAAGGCCTGAACCCGAGTGCGCCGGTGGTGGGTCGTGGTTATGAGCGCCGCAACCTGCGCCTGCCGCTGACCATCGAAGACGCGCTGGAGCGTATGGAAAACAGCGCAACCGTCGAACGGTACCTGGGCAAAAATTTCATCACTGGCTACGTTGCGGTCAAGCGGGCCGAGCATGAAAACTTCAAGCGCGTGATCAGTTCGTGGGAAAGGGAATTCCTGCTCTTTGCCGTCTGATACGCCGGGCGCCGCCGCTGTCTGGCGGCGCCTTCACCTGATTGTTTTAGGAGATTCGTATGACCAGCAACAATCCGCAAACCCGTGAATGGCAAACCCTGAGCAATGATCACCACCTGGCTCCGTTCAGCGATTTCAAGCAGCTGAAAGAGAAAGGTCCGCGGATCATCACCAACGCCAAGGGCGTTTACCTCTGGGACAGCGAAGGCAACAAGATCCTCGACGGTATGGCCGGCCTGTGGTGTGTCGCGATTGGTTATGGTCGCGATGAACTGGCCGATGCCGCCAGTAAACAGATGCGCGAACTGCCTTACTACAACCTGTTCTTCCAGACTGCGCACCCACCGGTACTGGAACTGGCCAAGGCTATCGCCGACATCGCGCCGGAGGGCATGAACCATGTGTTCTTCACCGGTTCCGGCTCCGAAGGCAACGACACCATGCTGCGTATGGTTCGTCACTACTGGGCGATCAAGGGCCAGCCGAACAAGAAAGTCATCATCAGCCGCAAGAACGGCTATCACGGTTCCACCGTGGCCGGCGCGAGCCTGGGCGGCATGACGTACATGCACGAACAGGGCGACTTGCCGATCCCGGGCATCGTTCACATT
Organism: Pseudomonas grandcourensis; assembly: GCF_039909015.1. Classification (NCBI taxonomy): domain Bacteria; kingdom Pseudomonadati; phylum Pseudomonadota; class Gammaproteobacteria; order Pseudomonadales; family Pseudomonadaceae; genus Pseudomonas; species Pseudomonas grandcourensis. The sequence goes on along the minus strand of NZ_CP150919.1, from coordinate 6,481,982 downwards.
GCCCAGCCGTACTGGTTCGCCGAAGGCGGCGACATGACCCCGGAAGAATTCGGTATCTGGGCGGCCAACCAGCTGGAAGAAAAGATTCTGGAAGTCGGCGTCGACAACGTCGGTGCCTTTATTGCCGAGCCGATCCAGGGCGCCGGCGGCGTGATCATTCCGCCAGAGACTTACTGGCCGCGCATCAAGGAAATCCTCGCCAAGTACGACATCCTGTTCGTGGCTGACGAAGTGATTTGCGGTTTCGGTCGTACCGGCGAGTGGTTCGGTGCCGACTTCTACGACCTCAAGCCAGACATGATGACCATCGCCAAGGGCCTGACCTCGGGCTACATCCCGATGGGCGGCCTGATCGTGCGTGATGAAGTGGTGGACGTGCTCAACGAGGGCGGTGACTTCAACCACGGCTTCACCTACTCCGGTCACCCGGTTGCCGCTGCGGTGGCGCTGGAAAACATCCGCATCCTGCGCGACGAGAAAATTATCGAGCGCGTACATGCAGAAACGGCACCGTATTTGCAAAAGCGTCTGCGGGAACTGAACGATCACCCGCTGGTGGGTGAAGTTCGTGGGGTGGGTCTGTTGGGGGCCATCGAACTGGTTCAGGACAAGGCCACGCGCAAGCGTTACGAGGGCAAGGGCGTCGGCATGATCTGCCGCCAGTTCTGCTTCGATAACGGCCTGATCATGCGTGCTGTCGGCGACACCATGATCATCGCACCGCCACTGGTGATTACACCGGCGGAAATCGATGAGCTGGTGACCAAGGCTCGCAAGTGTCTTGACCTGACCCTGAGTGCATTGCAGGGCTAAGTGCTAGGCTCTGAGCGGAAGTCCAAAGTTCTGTATATGAAGTAGGAACTTTCGCTCAGAACTGTCAGAAAGCGTGGCCGTTTCCTTGAAAGACTGATGTGGATCTTGCCAGACTAGCCGCGGTTCCAGTTGCCCGGGTTCGGTCGCTGAACAAGTGGTTCAAAAAAGAAAAATTTGGAGCATTACGCATGAAGGCACTAGGTAAAAAGCTCGCTGGCAAGACTCTGCTTGCCATGTCCGTGATGGGCTTGATGGCGGGCGCGGTTCAGGCCGATGACAAAGTACTGCACGTGTACAACTGGTCCGACTACATCGCACCGGACACCGTCAAGAAGTTTGAAGACGAGTCGGGCATCAAGGTTGTCTATGACGTCTTCGACAGCAACGAAACCCTGGAAGCCAAGTTGCTGGCAGGCAAGTCCGGTTACGACATCGTTGTACCGTCGAACAACTTCCTGGCCAAGCAGATCAAGGCTGGAGTCTACCAGAAGCTGGACAAGTCCAAGCTGCCTAACTGGAAAAACCTGAACACCGACCTGCTCAAAGCCGTTTCCGTGAGCGACCCGGGCAACGAGCACGCTTTCCCGTACATGTGGGGTTCGATCGGTATCGGCTTCAACGCCGAGAAGGTCAAGGCTGCACTGGGTGCCGATGCACCGGTCGATTCCTGGGACCTGATCTTCAAGCCTGAAAACGCCGCCAAACTGAAATCGTGCGGTATCAGCTTGCTGGACTCGCCAACCGAGATGATTCCGGTGGCGTTGCACTACCTGGGCCTGCCAACCGACAGCCAGAAGAAAGAAGACATCGACAAGGCTGAAGCGCTGATCATGAAGGTCCGTCCTTCGATCGCCTACTTCCACTCGTCCAAGTACATCTCCGACCTCGCCAACGGCAACATCTGCGTGGCCGTGGGTTACTCGGGTGACATTTACCAGGCCAAGTCCCGTGCTGCCGAAGCCGGTGACAAGGTGAAAGTCAGCTACAACATTCCCAAAGAAGGTGCAGGCAGCTTCTACGACATGGTCGCCATCCCTAAAGATGCCGAAAACGTCGAAGGCGCCTACAAGTTCATGACCTTCCTGCAGAAGCCGGAAATCATGGCTGAAATCACCAACGCCGTGCGTTTCCCGAACGGTAACGCGGCTGCCACGCCACTGGTGGATAAAGACATCACCAGCGACCCGGGCGTTTACCCACCGGCGGACGTGCTGGCCAAGCTGTACGCGATTGCCGACTTGCCGGCCGCGACCCAGCGGATCATGACCCGCAGCTGGACCAAGATCAAATCCGGTAAATAAGCCGGTTTGATGCAACAACCTGTTGTCGCCATCGAGGCGATAGCGGCAACAGGTTGAATAAAATGACAAAAGTTTTGCTGGAACGGTTTTTCGAGGGTAAGTTGCGCGCCGGTTTTGTTGCCGGGCAACCACGGTTGTCATGTAGCGCGGGGCAACTTGGGCCCAACTAATTTCAGAGGACCTCCACTTGCCTATTTTTTCTATGTTGCGCAATGCCATGCTGGTGGCTGTCGGGCTGACGATTGCTGTCAGTGTCCAGGCCGCCGGTACCGTGCATATTTATAACTGGTCGGACTACATCGGCGAGACCACCCTGGCCGACTTCCAGAAAGAGACCGGTATCAAGCCGGTTTATGACGTCTTCGATTCCAACGAAACCCTGGAAGGTAAATTGCTGGCCGGGCGTACCGGCTACGACGTGGTCGTGCCGTCGAACCACTTCCTCGGCAAACAGATCAAGGCCGGGGCATTCCAGAAGCTCGACAAGTCGCAGTTGCCGAACTATTCGAACCTCGACCCGGTGCTGCTCAAGCGCCTGGAGCAGAACGATCCGGGCAACCTGTACGCCGTGCCGTACCTGTGGGGCACCAACGGCATCGGTTACAACGTCGACAAGGTCAAGGCTGTGTTGGGCGTCGACAAGATCGATTCCTGGGGCGTGTTGTTCGAGCCGGAAAACATCAAGAAGCTGCACAGCTGTGGCGTCGCGTTCCTCGACTCCGCCGATGAAATGATGCCAACCGTGCTCAATTACATGGGCCTGAATGCCAACAGCACCAACCCTGAAGATTATAAAAAGGCCACTGACAAGTTACTCGCTGTGCGCCCTTACGTGACCTACTTCCATTCCTCCAAGTACATCGCGGATCTGGCCAACGGCGATATTTGCGTGGCGATCGGTTTCTCCGGCGACATCTTCCAGGCCAAGCACCGTGCTGAAGAAGCCAAGAAAGGCGTGAACATCGCCTACTCGATCCCGAAAGAGGGCGGCGCGCTCTGGTTCGACATGCTGGCGATTCCCAAGGACTCGAAAAACGTCAAAGAGGCCCACGCCTTCATCAACTATTTGCTGAAGCCTGAGGTGATTGCCCAGGTCAGTGATTACGTCGGCTATGCCAACCCTAACCCGGGGTCGGACAAACTGATGGAACAGTCCATTCGCACCGACGAAGCGGTTTATCCACCGCAAGAGGTTCTCGACAAGACCTATGTGTCCATCGAGCTACCGCCGAATGTTCAACGCTTGATGACCCGCAGCTGGACCACGGTCAAGACGGGTAAATAGTTTCAAGGCTCAAACTATCCAGGTTGGCTCACCTTGAGCGAACTGCACTCTTTTTTCTGGGAGTTTCGTAAATGGCAGTTGCCTCCGGCGCCTATAAGAAAGCCCTCGAGGGCGACCAGTCACCTAAACAGGTGCTGGTCAAAATCGACCGGGTCACGAAGAAGTTCGACGAGACGATTGCCGTGGACGATGTGTCCCTGGAAATCAAGAAAGGCGAGATTTTCGCCCTGCTCGGCGGTTCGGGATCGGGCAAATCCACTTTGCTGCGCATGCTCGCAGGTTTCGAACGGCCCACGGAGGGACGGATCTTTCTCGATGGCGTAGACATCACTGACATGCCGCCCTACGAGCGGCCGATCAACATGATGTTCCAGTCCTACGCCTTGTTCCCGCACATGACCGTGGCGCAGAACATCGCCTTCGGCCTCAAGCAGGACAAGATCCCGGCGGCTGAAGTCGACGCCCGCGTGGCCGACATGCTCAAGCTGGTACAGATGAGCCAATACGCCAAGCGCAAGCCGCATCAGTTGTCCGGTGGCCAGCGTCAGCGTGTGGCCCTGGCCCGTTCCCTGGCCAAGCGTCCGAAGCTTTTGCTGCTCGACGAACCGATGGGTGCACTGGACAAGAAGCTGCGTTCGCAAATGCAGCTGGAGCTGGTGGAGATCATCGAGCGCGTCGGCGTAACCTGCGTCATGGTGACCCACGACCAGGAAGAGGCCATGACCATGGCCGAGCGCATCGCGATCATGCACCTGGGCTGGATCGCCCAGATCGGCAGCCCGATCGACATCTACGAAACCCCGACCAGCCGCCTGGTCTGCGAATTCATCGGTAACGTCAACATCTTCGAAGGCGAAGTGATCGACGATGCCGAAGGCCACGCAACCATCACCTGCAAGGACCTGGACCGCCAGATCTACGTCGGCCACGGCATCAGCACTTCGGTGCAGGACAAGTCGGTCACCTACGCGATCCGTCCGGAAAAACTGCTGGTCACCGCCGACATGCCGACCTGCCAGTACAACTGGTCCAGCGGCAAGGTGCACGACATCGCTTACCTCGGCGGGCACTCGGTGTTCTACGTCGAACTGCCAAGCGGCAAGCTGGTGCAGTCGTTCGTGGCCAACGCCGAACGTCGCGGGCAGCGTCCGACCTGGGGTGATCAGGTCTACGTGTACTGGGAAGACGACAGCGGCGTGGTGCTTCGCTCATGAACATGCGCAAATTGAAACGCCGTCTCAATCGAATAATTCCCGGTGGCCGTCAGGTGGTCATCGGCATTCCATTCATCTGGCTGTTCCTGTTCTTCATGCTGCCGTTCTTCATCGTTCTGAAGATCAGCTTCGCCGAAGCAGACGTGGCCATTCCGCCGTACACCGAAATCTACAGCTACGCCGAACAGAAGCTGCAACTGCTGCTTAACCTGGGCAACTACGTGATGCTGGGCGGTGACGAGCTGTACATCGCCGCTTACCTCGGCTCGTTGAAGATGGCGTTGTTCAGCACCATCCTCTGCCTGCTGATCGGCTACCCGATGGCCTACGGCATCTCCGTTGCACGCAAGGAAATGCAAACGGTGCTGGTGCTGCTGATCATGATGCCGACCTGGACCGCGATCCTGATCCGCGTTTATGCGTGGATGGGCATCCTCAGCAACAACGGCCTGCTCAACGGTTTCCTGATGAGCATGGGCTGGATCAACGAACCGCTGCAGATCCTCAACACCAACCTGGCGGTCTACATCGGCGTGGTTTATTCCTACTTGCCGTTCATGATCCTTCCGCTGTACGCCAACCTGGTGAAGCATGATCACAGCCTGCTGGAAGCTGCATCGGACCTGGGTTCGAGCACCTTCAACAGCTTCTGGAAAATCACCGTGCCGCTGTCGAAAAACGGCATCATCGCCGGCTGCATGCTGGTGTTCATTCCGGTAGTGGGCGAGTTCGTGATCCCGGAACTGCTCGGCGGTCCGGAAACCCTGATGATCGGCAAGGTGCTCTGGCAAGAGTTCTTCAACAACCGTGACTGGCCGGTGGCGTCTGCCCTGGCGGTGGTGATGCTGGCGATCCTGATTGTGCCGATCATCCTGTTCAACCGCAGTCAGGCCAAGGAAATGGAGGGTAAAGAATGAAGCGCTTCCGTTTCTCCAGCCTGATGCTGGTACTGGGTCTGTTGTTCATCTACCTGCCGATGCTGATCCTGGTGATCTACTCGTTCAACGCCTCCAAACTGGTAACGGTGTGGGGCGGCTGGTCGATCAAGTGGTACGTCGGCCTGCTCGATAACAGCCAGTTGATGGGCTCGGTGGTGCGCTCGCTGGAAATCGCCTGCTACACCGCGATTGCGGCGGTGGCTCTGGGTACATTGGCGGCGTTCGTCCTGACGCGCATTACGCGCTTCAAGGGCCGTACCCTGTTCGGTGGCCTGGTTACCGCGCCGCTGGTCATGCCTGAGGTGATCACCGGTCTGTCGCTGTTGCTGCTGTTCGTGGCCATGGCGCAGATGATCGGCTGGCCGCAGGAACGCGGCATCGTCACCATCTGGATCGCCCACACCACGTTCTGTGCGGCCTATGTGGCGGTGGTGGTCTCGGCGCGCTTGCGTGAGCTGGACCTGTCCATCGAAGAAGCCGCCATGGACCTGGGGGCGCGGCCGTGGAAGGTGTTCTTCCTGATCACCATCCCGATGATCGCGCCATCGCTGGCAGCGGGCGGCATGATGTCGTTCGCGTTGTCCCTCGATGACCTGGTGCTGGCGAGCTTCGTGTCCGGCCCGGGTTCCACGACCCTGCCGATGGAAGTGTTCTCGGCGGTGCGTCTGGGGGTCAAGCCCGAGATCAACGCCGTGGCCAGCCTGATCCTGTTGGCGGTGTCGATCGTGACTTTCCTGGTCTGGTTCTTCAGCCGTCGTGCTGAAGAAAGCCGTCGTCGTGCGATCCAGCAGGCGATCGAGGAAGCGGCAGCCGACTCGTGGAAGCAACCGGACGTGCGTCGCGCGCAGGCACCGGAAGCGGCTTGAGCAATGCCGGGTTGAACTTATGATCGAGTTCAACCCAAGTCCAAAATGTAGGAGCGAGCCTGCTCGCGATGACGGAGTGTCAGTCGACTTAATTGTTGCCTGACACACTGCTATCGCGAGCAGGCTCGCTCCTACATTGGTTTTAGGCGACCCAAGGGGATTTGCGAATGACCTCGACGAAGTTCATCGGCGTGAACCCCGCCTCCTGATCCACCAGCACATCAGTCTTCACGTTGCCAAACGTGGTCTGCGGACGATGGCGCAAGCCGTCGGCAAACGCGCAGATGATGCACTCCTTGAACCCCTCGCCCCGTGGATGCGCATGCACCACTGCTTCACGCTCCACGCTGGAAAACGCCGCGTAGTCCATGCCCAGCACGTCCATCTCGACGCCAGCCGTGACCAGTGCCACGGTGGGCCGCAAGTGCTGAGGCACGCCCGGTGTGGTGTGCAGGGCAATCGATAGCCAGACCTGTTCGATGTCCTCATCGCTCAATCCGTAAGGCTTGAGGAACGCTGCTGCCGCGTTGGCACCATCGACTTCGAAGCGCTCGTTGTCGCTGCGATGACCTTGCACCAGGCCCAGGTCATGGAACATCGCGCCGACGTACAGCAACTCCGGGTTGTAGGCCAGTTGCTTGCGCTCGCCGCTCAGTGCGCCGAACAGGAAGACCCGGCGCGAGTGGTGGTAGAGCAGGTCGGACTCGATGTCGCGGATGTATTCGGTGGTGGCCTTGGCCAGTGCGCTGTCGGGGATCCTGATGCCGGCGATGGTGATGCCCATGGAGTTTTCCTCGTCGTGATGAGGGTTTCAGTCTGTTCCGGCCCCCGAAACCGGACAATCGATCCATGGCTGCGATCCCGGCCAATGAGCGTGCATATCGCGCCAACCTCGCTTGTTGGACCTGGATTGGCTAGGGTGCATGCAGACCCTGTAGGAGCGTTGCAATCAGTGCCATGAGAGGCGTTTTGAACCATGAGTAAAACCGTAGCCATCGTGGTGTTCGCCGGCGTCCAGTCGCTGGATGTCACCGGCCCCATGGATGTGTTTTCCGAGGCCAATCGCTTCCTTGCCCCGCAGGATCACTATCGTCTGGAGGTGGTCGGCGTCGAGCGCGGGGTGATGGCGTGCTCCAACGGTTTGGCACTCAATGCCCATCGACATTTCAGCGAAGCGCTGGAGCCGTATGACCTGTTGCTGGTGGCCGGCGGGCCGCAGTTGCCGTTCATGGATTTCGGCAGGGCATTCGATGGCTGGTTGCGCGATGCCTGCGCCCGGGCCAAGCGCTTCGGCTCGATCTGCAACGGCGCGTTCATGCTCGCCCGGGCCGGATTGCTGGAGGGGCGCACGGTCACTACGCATTGGCAGGACGCATCGGATCTGGCGGCGCTGTGCCCCTCGTCCCGGGTGGAGGCGGATCGACTGTATGTCGAGGACGGTGAGCTGTTCACCTCGGCGGGGGTCACAGCGGGGATCGATCTGTCGTTGTATCTATTGGGCCGGGATCACGGGCCGGAAGTGGCGCTGCATGTCGCCAAGCGGCTGGTGGTGTTCACCCAGCGTTCGGGCGGGCAATCGCAATTCAGCCCGTTCCTCACGCCCCACGCCGAACCGGATTCGGCAGTGGCGATGGTGCAGCATTACGTGCTGGCCAACCTGACGGGCGACCTGACCATCGCCGACCTGGCCAATGCCGCCAACATGAGCGCGCGCAACTTCTCCCGGGTGTTCGCCAGAGAAGCGAAAATCACCCCGGCCGAGTTCGTCGAGCGCGCACGGGTCGATGCGGCGAGGACGCTGCTGGAAAGCACTCGCGCGCCGCTCAAGACCGTGGCCTATCAATGCGGTTTTCGCGATGCCCAGCACATGCGCAGTGTATTCAATCGCCGATTGGGGGTGACGCCTCAGCAGTTCAGGCTGAATTTTGCGGCGATGGTTTGAACTGACATTTTTGTTGTCTGTGAGGGCCTCTTCGCGAGCCTGCTCGCGAAGAGGCCAGCCCAGCCAGCAAAAATCTATGGCGCAGCCCGCGCCGGCAACAGCTTCAAGGTACTGCGGGTATTAGCAATGACTTCTTCATCATTGAGATGCGCCTGGAAGTACATCCCCTCGATGTAGGCCTCGGCCTGATCATCATAGTGACTGTCGAACAGAACTCCGCTCTGGCCGACCGGGTTGACGGTCAGGCTGTGGGCCGGGTCGGCGAAGTCGATCAGGCGTCGGGTCGAGGGGCCGTAGGTGACGGGCCAGGGTGCCGGTCCGATTTTCGCCGAGAGGTTGTTCGGCACTTCATGGGTGCCGGGTGCGGCGAAGGGGCCGACATTGAAGAACAGGTCCAGTGGCTTTTGCTGCCCCAGCGGATGGCCGTGGGTCAACGTGTGCGCACTGCCCCACTGCCATTGCGAGGCGTCTACGCCGAGGGTGCTCTTGAGGTGCGCGAGGCTGGCTTGCCAGGCGGATTTCACCGTGTCGGCACGGGTTTCCTTGCCGAGGGTGCTGCGGTTGTCCCACCACGGTGAATCGGCGCTGGCGGCCAGGCGGGGGAGCGCGGCGTCGATCACCCGGGTCGAGAGCAGCGTTTCGAAGAAGTCGTTACCCAGCTCATCGCGCATCGTCGCGTCAGCCAGGTTGAACAGGAACTGGTTGAACAGCGTGGCGCTGGTTGAGTCGAGGGGGTAATCGCCTTGCCACTGGGCCAGTTGCTCCACCAGTTTGAGCTCGGCGGGATCGCTCACCACTTCGCGCAACACCGGCAACAGCGGTGCCAACAGGCGCGGGCCGTAGGCGGTGGTGGTGCCCAGTTGCAGTTTCTGGCTGTTTTCCAGGTCCCATTTGACCGCTTTGTCGCTGAGTTGGCGATTGAGTTGTTGGCCGCGATCGGCAAGGTTGTAGTAGCCGGGAATCTCCATGCCGGTGGGCGACACCGGCTGGAAGTTGGCCGAGACGATGTAGCCCCGCGCGGGGTTTTCCTCCTGAGGGTTGGCCGTGAACGGGTAGAAGCCGTCCTTGTCCGCCTCGGCGGTGCTGCCGTCGAGGATGAACCACGGGCGCACACCCGCCGGGCGTTTAGGCAATTGCGCCGCCGCCCACCAGCCGATGTCACCCTTGGCATTGGCCCAGACAACGTTCAGGCCCGGAGCCTGGATGTTTGCCGCGGCACCACGGGCCTTGGTCAGGGTGTCGGCGCGATTGAGCTGGTAGAAGCCCTCCAGGATCGGGTTCTGGCTTTCGAGAAACGCCCACCACATGGCAATCGGCGTTTTGCCGGCGCCGCTGCCCAAGGCGTCGTTGACGATCGGGCCGTGGGGCGACTGGCGCAGCACCAGAGTGACCGGCGCCTGGCCCTTGACCGCGATCTGCTGCTCGCTGGTCGTCATGTCCACCCACTTGCCGCGATACCAGACCTGATTGGGGTTGTCGGGGTTGACCTTCTCGGCGATCAGGTCGAGGTCGTCGTTCTGGAACATGGTGATGCTCCAGCCGAAGTCGCGGTTCATGCCCAGCGACGCAAACGGCATAAGCGCCTGATAGTGGCCGTAGAGTTCGAAGCCCGGCGCCGAAAGTTGCGCTTCGTACCACACCGACGGCGCGGAAAAACGGATATGCGGATCACCCGCCAGCAGCGGCTTGCCGCTTTGGGTCCGGCTGCCTGCGACAACCCAGGCGTTGCTGCCCTCGAGCTGTGGCAGGCCGTTGTCAGCCAGGGCTTGTTCGCTCAGGCGGGCGAGGGCGTTGAGGTCTTTCCAGTCGGCGCTGGCCAAAGTGGTGCCGGCCCCATTGAGCACGCCCTTGGGCTGCCAGTCGAGATCGAAGATGTTCAGGTATTCGGGCCCCAGTTGATCGCGCACGAATGTCAGCAAGGGTTCGGTACGAAATGCCGCAGCGAAACTGTAGGCCATGTAGCCGGCGATGCTGATGGTGTCCTGGGCCGTGAACGGGCGCTTTGGAATGCCCAGCACATCGAACTCCACGGGTTTGGCGTGGCTGTCCTGATACTGGTTGATGCCGTCCAGATAGGCTTGCATGGCGATGAAAGAGGGCGACTGTTTGTCGAGATTCGCGAAGTAGGTTTCGGCGCGTTCGCGAATGCGCAGGCTGCGCATCAGTTTGTCGGTATCGAGCAGTTTCGGCCCCAATACTTCGGCCAGTTCGCCACGGGCCAGGCGACGCAGGACTTCCATCTGGAACAGGCGGTCCTGGGCATGCACATAGCCGAGGGCGCGGTACAGGTCGGTTTCGTTGTCGGCGCGGATGTGCGGGACGCCGCGCTCGTCGTAGCGCACGCTGACGGAGCCTTGCAGGTGTTGCAGTTCCACCATGCCCTGGCGTGACGGCTGCTTGCTGTAGAGGTACCAGCCGGCCCCCGCGGCCAGCACGACGATCAGCAGAGCGAGAGCGGTCAGGCTGCGTTTCATGGAGACTCCTTGTTGTTATTGTGATTCCTGGCGCCACTGTGTAACACGGCGCGCCGATTTGGCGCATCGCCCGTAGGAGGGATTCGTATTACCGCGTCTTTCCCTACTTGGTTGGCTCGACAGGCCACGGGCAGTAACACCCCACGGCCAGTGTGTGCGTGGCACTCACCGCGCGGCCTTCATCCAGCGCTTGCAGGATCGGTTCGATAAAGCTGTTGCTGGAGTTGCAGGTCAGGCCTTCGCTGTAGGGGCCGAAGTACGCCAGTTTGCCGCTGCGATCCCAGATCGCCACGGCCGGGCTGGCGGGGACCTGTTCGGAACCGGGCAGGATGGCGATGGTTTTGAGGCTGCTCAAGGTGCTCGGCAGTTGGCCGTGGCTACCGGGCTTTTGCACGGCATAGAATTCCACGCCATGGGGAGCGTAGTGCTCGACCAGTTCGGTCAGGTGTTGTTGATTGCCGACATCGCACGGGCAGGCCGGGTCCCAGAAGTGCACCAGGCGGATGGCGCCAGGGCCGGCGAGGGATTCGGGAAGGCGTAGCGGGTCACCGGAAAACATTGCCGTGTGCTCGCTGAACGCCCGCAGGTAACGCCCCTGGAACCAGTCGTAGGCCGCCCACAATACGCCGGCACACACCACGGCGAGCAGGCTGGCAAACAGGGTGGCGCGAAGGGGCGGGCGCATCGGTTCGATCCTCGAAGGTCGGCTAGCTTGCCATGCTTGCCGCGACAGAAGAATATCGCAGGCCTATAAAGTCCGTTTCACGTTCTGGAATCGTCCATGCCGGCTACTTTCGACCCCGATCTTCTACGTGCAAGTCTGCTGCCACTGGTGGCCGGGCAGCCGTTGTCGGCGCAGGCGCAGGCTTACCAGCGTTTCTACGGGCTGGATTTTGCCCCGCGTCAGGTGCGCAGCGGCCTTGGGCGATTCGAGGTCGACGGTTATGAGCTGGTCAGCCAGTTCTGGTGGCCCGAGCGAGCAAAGGCGACGCTGTTTGTGATCCACGGTTTCTACGACCACACCGGGCTCTACCGGCATGTGATCGAATGGGCGCTGGACCAAGGCTTTGCGGTGATTGCCTGCGACTTGCCGGGGCATGGACTGTCCAGTGGCGAACGGGCGAGCATCAAGGATTTCGCTGAGTATCAGGACGCGTTGCAAGGCTTGTTCAGTGAGGCGCAATCCCTCGGCTTGCCGCAGCCGTGGCACCTGTGCGGGCAGAGTACCGGCGGGGCGATCGTGATCGATCATGTGTTGAATGCGGGAGCGAACAGTCCGGCCCAGGGCCAGGTGATTCTGCTGTCGCCGCTGGTTCGGCCGCGGGCGTGGGGTTGGTCGCAACTGAGTTATTACGTGCTCAAGCCTTTCGTCAAAGCCATCGCCCGGCGTTTCAGCGAGAACTCCAACGACCCGGCCTTTCTGCCGTTCCTGCAAGCCGATCCATTGCAGCCGCTGCGCCTGCCGACAGCCTGGGTGGGCGCATTGGCGCGCTGGATCAAGCGCATCGAGGCCGCTCCCGTGAGTGCCCGTCGGCCGTTGATCGTACAGGGGCAGGCCGACATGACGGTGGATTGGGAGCACAACCTGGAAGTGTTGCGGGGCAAATTTGATCGGCCGCAGGTGCTGATGCTGCCCGAGGCACGGCATCATCTGGCGAATGAAACACTGGTGATGCGGGAGGAGTATTTCGGGTTTTTGACCAGGCGGATCAAGGGTCGGAATCCTTAGCGCCAGTTCCAGCCCTATCGCGAGCCTGCTCGCAATAGCGGTCTATCAGTTGGTGAGGATCACTGGGTCAGGTTCGAATTGCTCTGCCCCACCGCCAACCCCGCCCGAATCGCGGCCAACGCCGCCTGATAATAAGCCTGGCCTTCCGAAGATTCGGCAAAGGTCGCGAACTCTTCCAGTTCGTTGTCCGAGAGGTCGCGATAGACATACAGCAGCGTGTTGTTCAGGTCGCTGCCGATCTGGTCCATCAGGCGCTGGCGCTGGCCGTTGAGCATGCCTTGGGCCTGACCGGAACCGAGCAACCCCGGGATCATCGAACTCAAGCTGTCGGCGGCGACGCCGGCAATCGCCAGGCTGACTTCCGCGCCAGCCTCGCGTGCGGGCAGGGCTTGTGCCAAATGGCCGATGATCAGCATGCGGCTGTTGCTGGCCTGCATCTTCGGCAGGCCCTTGGCGTTTTTCGCCAGTTGGTCGCGTCGGGTCGCCAGCAGCTCGGCGGCAACGATTTTCTTGCCCAGGGGCGATTGGAAAAACGTCAGCGCGGGTTTGGGGTCGGTGAGCTTCTTGCGCAATTGCGCTTCGGCGCGCTGGTCCACGGCCTGGGCGGAAAATCGCTGATTGCTGTTATTGACCAGTGCCTGAAACACTGCCGGTGGAAGGCTGCCTTGGTAGCGTTGCTGTGCGGCCGAGAGGGCGTCACTGAAATGCGCGCGTTGTTCCGGCCAACCGGCGACCTTGTACAACTGGTCGTGGCTGTCTGCCCAGGCGGGCAAAACGCAGAACATCAGCAGTGATAAAAGCAAACGGCGCATAGGGACTCCTGTCAGCAGGCGACTATTCTCCGTGCGGCACCCCTGCTTGTCGAGAATTCGTATCAACCCGCTGCGCGGCTCTGTCGGATTTCCGGGCACAGGAATACTATGCGCGCCATGCAAATATCCTCTGATCACCCGCTGCTGCTACGAATCGTCGACGACCTGGCCGAGCACGGCTGGTCGCAGCAGAATATTTTCCTGCCTCTGGATCTGACCCGAGCGCTGGCGGCCGAGTGTCGCAAGCGTGCTGCTGAGGGGGAACTGGCTCCGGCCGCCGTGGGCCGTGGGCCGTTTTCGGAGATTCGCGAAGGGATTCGTGGCGACCATATTCAGTGGATCGACCCCGGCCAAGCCGAGGCGTGCGACAGCTATCTGAGTTTGATGAACAGCCTGCGCGAGGCGATCAATCGCGGTCTGTTTCTCGGCCTGGAGGATTTCGAAAGCCATTTTGCGATGTACCCGCCCGGAGCCTTCTACCTGAAGCACGTCGACCGCTTTCGCGATGACGACCGGCGCATGGTTTCGGCGGTGGTTTACCTCAATGACGCCTGGCTTCCCGAACACGGCGGCCAGTTGCGCATGTACCTCGACAATGATCGTGTCCAGGACGTGCAACCTATCGGCGGCTGCCTGGTGGTGTTTCTCTCCGGAGAGGTTCCCCACGAAGTCCTGCCCGCGACCCGCGATCGCCTGTCGCTGACCGGCTGGTTCCGCCGGCGCGGCAACGAGCCGTTCTGATCATGCGGAAAATTCTCGTCAGCCGCTGCCTCTTGGGTCACCGGGTTCGTTACGACGGCGGGGCCAGCGGGCCGTTCGATCAGCTTCAGCAGTGGCTTGATGAAGGTCGGGTCGTGCCGCTGTGCCCGGAGGTGGCCGGTGGTTTGCCAACACCTCGGGCGGCGGCGGAAATTCCAGGCGGGCAGGGCGCGCAAGTCCTCGATGGCCAGGCGTTGGTGGTCACCACTGAGGGTGAAGACGTCAGTGCGCAGTTTCTGTCGGGGGCGTATCAGGCATTGGAGCTGGTACAAAAGCATGGCATCCGCATCGCCGTCCTCAAGGCCAACAGCCCGTCCTGCGGCAATTTGCTAACCTATGACGGGACGTTCAGCGGTGTAAAGGTCAGTGGCGAGGGCGTGACGGCGGCGCTGCTCAAACGCCACGGGGTGCAGGTGTTCAGTGAGCTGGAGTTGCCGCAAGCGGCGCTGACGTTGGCAGCACTCGATTAACGAGCGATACAAGGCACTGCGGGAGAGAGCTTGCTCGCGATGAGACCAGCCCAGTCAACATTGATGTTGAATGTCAGGCCGCCATCGCGAGCAGGCTCGCTCCTACAGGATCAGCTTTCACTTCAGACCTGCAACAACCTCAAGGCTTCGGCGCCACATCCACACCCGCCCCCAACCACTTCTGTTCCAGCGCTTGCAGGCGCCCGTCATCCTTGATCCGCTGCAACGCGTTCTCCAGGCTGGCATGGAACGCCGGATTACCCTTCTGAAACGGAATCGCCAGGCTCACGGCCGGGTTGGATTTGGGCTTCTCTTCCGTCAGCGACTGCACCAGCAAGATGGAGCGCGGCTCTTCTTTTTGCGCGATCAATTGCGCATGGGTTTGAGTGTAAGGCTCGCTGAAATCGAAACGATCCTTGAGATCCGGGGTCACTGCTATGTGGTTGATAGCGATGTCGTATTTGCCGCTTTCGACGCCGGTCAGCAGATCGCTGCCGTCGGTGACGACGAAGTCGGCCCGGACATCGAGTTCACTTGCCAGCAGTTGGCCCAGCTCGACTTCGAAGCCGGTGAGCTTGTCGTCATCCTTGAAATTGAATGGGGGAGTGTTGGCTTCAACGGCAATGCGCAATTCGCCCCGGTCGTTGACGTCATCAATCAGTTCGGCATGAGCCAAAGGGCTCAAAAGGGGTAGCAGGCAGATCAGGCCAGGCAGAAAGCGCATGGTCACTCCTTTGAATTTATTATCGCGACCCTCTGATTCAGGCTCGCTTTGCTATGGTTGTCGAGTGCCTTCGACAACAATTGGCCATGAAGTTGTCATGGTCATGCGGATTTTACGGAAAAACTGGAGAAGAGAATGAAAACCTTTATGTCACGTGCTGCTTTGGCTGGCCTGTTGATGGGTGTTTCTGTGCTGGCCAGTGCTGCAACGCCGGCTCCGAAAGGCGCCGAAGTGTCCATCGTGTCTCCCGAGGACGGTGCGACGATTCCACAGACAGTCGTCGTCAAGTTCGCGGTCGAGAACATTGCCCTGGCACCGGCGGGCGATACCACCAAGAACACCGGTCATCACCACGTGCTGATCGACGTCGATGAGCTGCCAGCCGCCGGTGCGCCGATCCCCAAGGATGCCAACCACCTGCACTTCGGCGGTGCGCAGACCCAGGCTGAAATAACACTCACGCCGGGTAAACACACCTTGCAGCTTGAACTGGGCGATAGCAACCACATGCCGTTCGATCCGCCGATCGTTTCCGAGAAGATCACCGTCAACGTCAAGTAACGTTGTTGCGTGAATGAAAAAGGGAGCCCGAAGGCTCCCTTTTTTGTCGCTCAGGTCGTGATCAGAACAACACACGGCTACGGATGGTGCCGTTGACGTGTTGCAGCTTCTCTTGCGCCAGGTCCGAGTATTCGGCGTCGACGTCGATTACCACGTAGCCGACTTTCTCGTTGGTCTGCAGGAACTGACCGGAGATGTTGATACCGTTTTCGGCGAAGACCTTGTTGATCTCGCTGAGCACGCCCGGGATGTTTTCGTGGATGTGCAGCAGGCGGTGCTTGCCAGGGTGAGCCGGCAGGGCTACTTCCGGGAAGTTCACGGACGATACCGAAGTACCGTTGTCGCTGTACTTGACCAGTTTTTCTGCCACTTCCAGACCGATGTTGGCCTGGGCTTCAGCGGTGGAACCGCCGATGTGCGGGGTCAGGATCACGTTGTCCAGGCCACGCAGCGGGCTTTCGAACTCTTCGTCGTTGGAGCGCGGCTCCACCGGGAATACGTCGATGGCCGCGCCGATCAGGTGCTTGTCCTTGATCGCGTCCGCCAGGTGGTCCAGTTCGACCACGGTGCCGCGGGCGGCGTTGATCAGGATGCCGCCTTTCTTGATAGCGCGGATTTCCTTCTCTCCCATCATCCACTGGGTGGCGGCGGTTTCCGGTACGTGCAGCGAAACGATGTCGGACATCGCCAGCAGTTCGTGCAGGTTGCCTACCTGAGTAGCGTTACCCAATGGCAGTTTGGTGATGGTGTCGTAGAAGTACACCTGCATGCCCAAGCCTTCCGCCAGGACCGACAGTTGAGTACCGATCGAGCCGTAGCCGACGATGCCCAGCTTCTTGCCGCGGATCTCGAAGGAATTGGCCGCGCTCTTGATCCAGCCGCCACGGTGGCAGGAAGCGTTCTTCTCAGGGATGCCGCGCAGCAGCAGGATCGCTTCGGCCAGCACCAGTTCCGCTACGGAACGGGTGTTGGAGTACGGTGCGTTGAACACCGCGATGCCGCGTTCGCGGGCAGCGTCCAGGTCGACCTGGTTGGTGCCGATGCAGAAACACCCTACAGCCACGAGCTTCTTCGCGTGATCGAAGATCTCTTCGGTCAGTTGAGTGCGGGAGCGAATGCCGATGAAGTGAGCGTCAGCGATCTTTTCCTTGAGCTGGGCTTCCGGCAGAGAACCAGTGAGGTACTCGATGCTGGTGTAGCCCGCCGCCTTGAGGACGTCGACAGCCGATTGGTGGACGCCTTCGAGAAGAAGGAACTTGATCTTGCTCTTATCGAGAGAAGTCTTGCTCATCTGCGTAAACCTGTATCCCGGAGAAAAATGGCAGGAAATGGTCAACAGACGCTGACCCCGACGGCAAGAAAGCCGTCGCCGCAGAACAGCCGTTGGGCACTATCCTGCGGGGTCGTTATGCTAGCATATGCACCCCGCTAAACACTCATTCCTGCGACGTGAAGCGTTCTCAGGATGACCATGAATTGTTCGAGAGTTCTGTCGATGACCAATCCTGCCCTGATTGAAGAGCTGAAGACCCTGGTTGAGCCTGGCAAGGTGCTGACCGATGCCGACTCCCTGAATGCTTACGGAAAGGATTGGACCAAGCATTTCGCCCCGGCCCCGACCGCCATCGTGTTCCCCAAGACCACCGAGCAGGTCCAGGCCATTGTCCTGTGGGCCAACAAACACAAGGTGGCGCTGGTGCCGTCTGGTGGTCGCACCGGTCTTTCCGCAGCAGCGGTGGCGGCCAATGGCGAAGTGGTCGTATCGTTCGACTACATGAACCAGGTCCTCGACGTGAACCTCACTGACCGCACGGCCGTTTGCCAGCCGGGCGTGGTCACCAAGCAATTGCAGAACGTCGCTGAAGAAAAAGGCTTGTACTACCCGGTGGACTTCGCATCGTCCGGCTCGAGCCAGATTGGCGGCAATATCGGCACCAATGCCGGCGGGATCAAGGTTATTCGCTACGGCATGACCCGTAACTGGGTCGCTGGCATGAAAGTGGTCACCGGCAAGGGCGACGTACTGGAACTGAACCGCGACCTGATCAAGAACGCCACCGGCTACGACATGCGTCAGCTGTTCATCGGCGCTGAAGGCACCCTCGGGTTCGTGGTCGAAGCGACCATGCGCCTGGACCGCGCCCCGAAAAACCTCACCGCGATGGTTCTCGGCACCGCCGATTTCGACTCGATCATGCCGGTGCTGCACGCCTTCCAGAGCAAGCTTGACCTGACCGCCTTCGAATTCTTCTCCGACAAAGCCCTGGCCAAAGTCATGGCCCGTGGCGATGTACCGGCGCCGTTCGAATCCGACTGCCCGTTCTACGCGCTGCTGGAATTCGAAGCGACCACCGAAGAAGTGGCCAACCACGCCCTGGAAACTTTCGAGCACTGCGTCGAGCAGGGCTGGGTGCTGGACGGCGTGATGAGCCAGAGCGAAACCCAGCTGCAGAACCTGTGGAAACTGCGCGAATACATCTCCGAAACCATTTCCCACTGGACGCCGTACAAGAACGACATCTCGGTCACCGTATCGAAAGTTCCGGCATTCCTGAAGGAAATCGACGCGATCGTCGGCGAACACTACCCGGACTTCGAAATCGTCTGGTTCGGCCACATCGGCGACGGCAACCTGCACTTGAACATCCTCAAGCCGGATAACCTGAGCAAGGACGAGTTCTTCGCCAAATGCGCCACCGTCAACAAGTGGGTGTTCGAAACCGTCGAGAAGTACAACGGTTCGATCTCCGCCGAGCACGGCGTGGGCATGACCAAGCGTGACTACCTGACCTACAGCCGCTCGCCGGTCGAGATCGAGTACATGAAAGCGGTCAAGGCAGTGTTCGACCCGAACGGCATCATGAACCCGGGCAAGATTTTCGCTGTTTGATTTTCGAACTTTAAGAGCCAACGAAGCAGGAGTCGGTAATGAGCTATCAGCACCAGTATGTCGACGGTACGCGCATTCACTTCCCCCTGGGAAAAGTGGTGTGCATCGGCCGTAACTACGCCGAACACGCCAAGGAACTGGATAATCCGGTGCCGACCGAACCACTGCTGTTCATCAAGCCGGGCAGTTGTGTGGTGCCGCTGGAAGGCGGTTTCAGCATTCCGACCGAGCGCGGTTCGGTGCATTACGAGGCGGAAATCGCGGTGTTGATCGGCAAGCCGTTGTCGACCAAGCCGAGCCGTGAAGAAGTGCTCGACGCCATCTCCGGTTTCGCCCCGGCCCTGGATCTGACCCTGCGCGACAAGCAGGCCGAGCTGAAATCCAAGGGCCTACCCTGGGAAATCGCCAAGTCCTTCGATGGTGCGGCAGTGCTTGCTCCGTTCGTGTCCGGCAGCACCTTTGCCGACCTGACCGACATTGGTATCCGCCTGACCATCAACGGTGAAGTGCGTCAGGACGGCAACAGCAGTGCGATGCTCAACCCGATCGTGCCGATGATCCAGCACATGGCCGGCTGCTTCTCGCTGCAGGCCGGGGACGTGATCCTCACCGGCACGCCAGTGGGCGTTGGTCCGCTGAACGTCGGTGACGAGATCGTTCTGGAATTGCCGGGCGCCAGCAGTTTCACCAGCAGCGTTCGCTAGTCCAGATACCGCCAAACCCTGTGGGAGCAAGCTCGCTCCCACAGTAGTATTTGGTGGGCTGAAGTCCGGATTCCACACAGTTCCACCCTGTCATTTCCCGTTTTTTTCACATCCAGTCTGGATAATTTCAGGGCTGTTGGCCTCTGAGCCGGCCCCAAACTGTGCTATTACCCCTAGCCTGAATTTCTGGAACGCATCTCCGATGGCCACTCCTCCGCTTTCCACGCATGAACCTGTCCGCCGCTCGCGCTTCGCCTTGCGTTGGTACATCTGGCTGCTGTTTGTGGCCGTTGTCGCCTACGGTGTCGCATTTGCCATGCAGTGGGATTCGCGGGGCGTGCTCTGGGTGAAAGAGCAATTCAAAAGCCCGGCCGAGCGTCAGGCCAGTATCTGGCTGCCGGACTACCGGGCGGTGATCGATGCCAAACCGTTGCCGGGCATGGAAAAGGACGAAGCGTCAGACCTGTCGTACGACCCCCAGACCAAGACCCTGTTTTCGGTCATGGGCAAGAACCCGTTCCTGGTCGAGCTGACATTGCAGGGCGATGTACTGCGCAAAATGCCGTTGGTCGGCTGGAGCAATCCTGAGGGCGTCACCGTGCTGGGCGACGGCCGGCTGGCCATTGTCGATGAGCGCGAGCATCTGATCGCTATCGTCAAGGTCGATGCCGATACCCGTGAACTGAATATCGCCGACTTCCCGACTTACGACCTCGGGCCTTCCAAAGACCAGAACAAGGCCTTCGAGGGTGTTACCTGGGACCCGCGCAATCAGCAACTGCTGCTGGGCGAAGAGCGCCCGCCGGCATTGTTTGCCTGGAAAGGTGACGGCAAGGTCCTGACCGGCGACAAGCTGAAGCTGGCCAGCCATGCGCTGGACATGCGCAACCTGTCTGCCCTGGCCGTAGATCCTCGGACCGGCCACATGCTGGTGTTGTCTGCCGACTCGCACCTGTTGCTGGAGCTGGACAAGCAGGGTGAACAGGTCAGTTTCATCGCCCTGCTGCGTGGCTTCAACGGCCTGAAAAATACCATTCCGCGCGCAGAAGGCGTCACCATGGATGAAGCGGGCACGCTGTACATGGTGAGTGAGCCGAACCTGTTTTATCGCTTCGAAAAACAGAAGTAATCAGCGCCTGTACGTAAAAGGCCCGCGGCCATTAAGCTTCAGTTCAGACGGGCGTGATATTTCATCCGCCTGTTCTGATCCGAGCCCACCCGAATGCGTCGATTTGCCCGCCCCAAATCCCTGATTCTGATCCTGTCGGTGGTCTTGCTGATCGCGTTGATGGCGATCGCCCAGTACATGCGCCTGTTCGAGCGCACCTGGTTCAATCTGCATGCGCTGTGGCAGCCGGTGAGTTCCCGGTCCATGGGGCTGGATCAGTACCAGGTCGTGACCGAGGCGCAGGTGATCGATGGCCTGGCTGACAACGTTTCAGCGCTGACCTACGACCCGATACGCAAAAGCCTGTTCACCGTCACCAACAAACGGAGCGAGCTGATCGAGTTGTCCCTCGACGGCAGGATCTTGCGTCGCGTTGCTTTGGTCGGTTTCGGTGATCCGGAGGCGGTGGAGTTCATCAGTGAGGACATCTATGTGGTCACTGATGAAAGCCAGCAGCGGCTGATCAAGATTCGTCTGGAGCAGGACACCACCTTCGTCGATGCGGCAGACGCCGAGCAGATGACCATTGGCGTACACATGGGCAGCAACAAGGGCTTCGAAGGGCTGGCTTACGATTCGGTGGGCAAGCGCCTGTTCGTCGCCAAGGAGCGCAACCCGATGCTGATCTACGAGGTGCACGGTTTTCCGCGCTTCAACCCTGAAGAATCCTACTCGGTACACGTGATCAACGACCCAAAGCGTGATGCCGGGATGTTTGTGCGGGATCTGTCGAGCCTGCAATACGACGAGCGCAGCGGGCATTTGCTGGCACTGTCGGATGAGTCGCGATTGATTCTGGAGCTGGATGTGGACGGGCGTCCGCTGAGCACAATGTCATTGAGCAAGGGGCACCAGGGCCTGCAAAAAACCGTGCCGCAGGCGGAGGGGATCGCCATGGGAGACGACGAGACGCTGTACCTGGTGAGCGAGCCGAACCTGTTTTACGTGTTCAAGAAGCCAGCGCAACTCTAGCCAACACCACAAAACACTGTGGGAGCGAGCTTGCTCGCGAAGGGGTCGTGTCAGTCGACAGGGATATCAACTGACAGACCGCTTTCGCGAGCAAGCTCGCTCCCACAGGTTTTTTCATCTGCCCACAAAAATGTGGGCGGTCTTGGTTACTCGGCGCGCAGGGTTTTTACACCTTCGCTCGTACCCAGCAACAACAGATCCGCCGGACGTGCCGCAAACAAACCGTTGGTGACCACGCCGACGATCGCATTGATCTGCGTTTCCAGTTCCACCGGATTGGTGATCTGCATGTTGAACACGTCGAGGATGATGTTGCCGTTGTCGGTCAGCACGCCTTCACGGTAAACCGGGTCGCCGCCGAGCTTCACCAGTTCACGGGCCACGTGGCTGCGGGCCATCGGGATCACTTCCACCGGCAGCGGGAAATTACCGAGGACCGGCACCAGTTTGCTGGCATCGGCGATGCAGATGAAGGTCTTGGCCACGGCCGCGACAATCTTCTCGCGGGTCAGGGCCGCGCCGCCGCCCTTGATCAGGTTCAGGTGCTCGTCGCTTTCATCGGCGCCGTCGACATAGAACTCCAGGTCGCTGACGGTGTTCAGTTCGTACACCGGAATCCCGTGGTCCTTGAGGCGCGCGGCGGTGGCTTCGGAACTGGCGACGGCGCCATCGAATGCGCCCTTGTGCCTGGCCAGCGCGTCGATGAAGCAGTTGGCGGTGGAGCCGGTGCCGACCCCGACGATGCTCTTGTCGTCGAGTTTCGGAAGGATGAAGTCGACGGCGGCCTGAGCCACTGCCTGTTTGAGTTGATCCTGGTTCATGCGGGCTCCGGGGTGCCGAGGAGGGGACGAAAGGCCGGCATTATAGGCTTCGGGGCGGGGAAGGTCATTGCCCGATTGGCAGGTCAAAAGATCGCACCTGTAGGGGCTGCCGAAGGCTGCGATCTTTTCGCGGGCTTAAAACCACCTGTTTAGTGTGGTCGCCCGCCCAAAATGCGGGTTAGACTCCTTGGTCCTGCCCAACCCGCTCAGTGATGCTTTCCGATGCTTGAACAGTACGTCAAAAAGATCCTCACCTCGCGCGTTTATGACGTTGCCGTAGAAACCCCGCTGCAGACTGCTCGCCAGCTCTCCGAGCGGCTGGGCAACAGCATTTGGCTCAAGCGCGAAGACTTGCAGCCGGTGTTCTCGTTCAAGATTCGCGGCGCCTACAACAAGTTGACCCAGTTAAGCGACGAAGAACGCGCTCGCGGTGTGGTCACCGCGTCGGCGGGCAACCATGCCCAGGGCCTGGCCCTGGCGGCGAAGGTGTTGGGCGTGAAAGCGACCATCGTCATGCCCAAGACCACCCCGGAGATCAAGGTCGAAGGCGTGCGCTCCCGTGGCGGCAAAGTGGTGCTGCACGGCGATTCGTTCCCGGAAGCCCTGGCCTACTCGCTGAAACTGGTCGACGAAAAAGGCTACGTCTACATTCACCCGTATGACGATCCCCACACCATTGCCGGGCAGGGCACCGTGGCGATGGAGATTCTGCGCCAGCACCCGCAGCCACTGGATGCGATTTTCGTCCCGGTGGGCGGCGGCGGCCTGATCGCCGGCATCGCGGCTTATGTGAAGTACCTGCGCCCGGACATCAAGGTCATCGGTGTCGAGCCGGATGATTCCAATTGTCTGCAAGCGGCCATGGCGGCCGGCGAGCGAGTGGTACTGCCGACAGTAGGCCTCTTCGCCGACGGCGTTGCGGTAGCCCAGATCGGTCAGCACACCTTCGATATCTGCAAAGACTATGTCGATGAGGTGATCACCGTCAGCACCGACGAGATCTGCGCGGCCATCAAGGATATCTACGACGATACCCGCTCGATCACCGAACCTGCCGGCGCCTTGGGCGTGGCCGGGATCAAGAAATATGTCGAGCAGCGCGGCGTCAGCGGCCAGACCTTCGTGGCCATCGACTCCGGGGCCAACGTCAACTTCGACCGCCTGCGCCACGTCGCCGAGCGAGCGGAGCTGGGTGAGGGCCGCGAAGCGATCATCGCCGTGACCATTCCCGAGAAGCCGGGCAGCTTCAAGGCGTTCTGCGAGGCCATCGGCAAGCGCCAGATCACCGAATTCAACTACCGCTACAACACCGGCAGCGAAGCGCACATCTTCGTCGGCGTGCAGACCCACCCGGAAAACGACCCGCGCAGCGCGTTGATCGCCAGCCTGAGCGAGCAGGGTTTCCCGGTGCTGGACCTGACCGACAACGAACTGGCCAAGCTGCACATCCGCCACATGGTCGGCGGGCGTGCGGCGCATGTGGTCGATGAAGTGATCCTGCGTTTCGAATTCCCGGAACGTCCGGGCGCGCTGTTCAACTTCCTCAACAAGCTGGGCGGGCGCTGGAACATCTCGATGTTCCACTACCGCAACCATGGCGCGGCCGACGGCCGGGTCGTCGCGGGCCTGCAAGTGCCCCACGACGAGCGCCACCTGGTGCCGGCGGCGCTGGAAGAAATCGGTTACCCGTACTGGGACGAAAGCGACAACCCGGCCTATCAACTGTTTCTTGGCTGAACGGCTACGCTTTCGGGCAAGGCTATAAGGAAATCTGACAATGGAAACGTTAACTGCCCTGAAAGCGGCGCACATGGTAGCAACGGTTGTACTGCTGGCTTGTGCGCTGGGGCTTGGAGTCTGGGTTTTGCTTGCGCGGCGCAAGGGTGATGCGACGGCGGGTAGTCGCACCTTGCAGCGGCCAAGGGTGTTTGTCTGGCTGCTGATGGGCCTGGCGCTGCTGAGCATGCCGTTCACCGGCTGGTGGATGGTGCATCTGGTGGGCTGGTCGCTGGGGCAGACCTGGTTGCTGGCATCCAGCGTGCTTTATACCGTGGCGGCACTGGCGTGGTTCTGGCTGCTGGTGCGGCTGAACAAACTGCGCAAGACGCCGGGTGGCGTGGGGAAATTCACCTTTGCCTTGGCACTGTTCAGTTTTGTCTGTCTTGTGGCCATTGCCGGGTTGATGGGGGCCAAGCCTGTTTAAGGCTTGAAACCCGGTCGACCCCATCGCGAGCAGGCTCGCTCCTACAGGGGAACGCATTCCAATGTAGGAGTGAGCCTGCTCGTGATAGCAATTTTAGTCGCGCAACGAAATTACCGGCCAACCCCGCTTCTCGGCCTCGGCCCGCAGATTTGGGTCCGGATCAACCGCCACCGCATGAGTCACCTGCTCCAGCAACGGCAAATCATTCATCGAGTCGCTATAGAAGTAGCTGTCTTCCAGCGTAAACCCGGTCTCCTCCAGCCAGCGATTCAGGCGCGTCACCTTGCCCTCGCGGAAGCACGGCACGTCGGTGCTGCGCCCGGTGTAGCGGCCGTCGAGCATCTCGCATTCGGTGGCGATCAGGGTTTCGACACCAAGACGCTCGGCAATCGGCCCGGTGACGAAGCGGTTGGTCGCAGTGATGATCACCAGTTTGTCGCCGGCCGCGCGGTGCTTGGCCAGCAACTCGATGGCCTTGGGCAGCATGATCGGTTCGATGCAGTCGCGCATGTAATCGCTGTGCCATTGATCGAGCGTGGTCATTTCGGTGCGGCCGAGCACTTCCAGGCAAAAGTTCAGGTAAGCAGCGTTATCCAGTTTGCCAGCCAGGTAATCCTGGTAGAACGCATCGTTGCGAGCCTTGTAGGCGACGGCATCGAGGAAGCCGCGTTCACACAGGTAATCGCCCCAGGCGTGATCGCTGTCACCGCCCAGAAGGGTGTTGTCCAAATCGAATAAAGCCAGGCGCATTACAGTTACCCGCTGAAAAGTCAGTAAAAAGGCGACAAGAATACGGTCTTTTCACAAGAGTGCACATAAGGTAGGAACCTTCGTTGCCGCCTTCACAACCTTTGTGGAACAATGCGGCGACATGCGTTTGCGAGGTTGTTGCCGTGATCGACCCCGATGGTTTTCGCCCCAATGTCGGGATCATTCTGACGAATGACGCCGGCCAGGTGCTATGGGCTCGCCGAATCAATCAAGATGCCTGGCAGTTTCCGCAGGGGGGAATCAACCCCGAAGAGACGCCGGAAGACGCCTTGTACCGCGAGTTGAACGAAGAGGTGGGCCTGGAGCGCGAAGATGTTGAAATTCTCGCCTGCACCCGGGGCTGGTTGCGCTATCGTTTGCCGCAACGTCTGGTACGTACCCACAGCCAACCGCTGTGCATCGGCCAGAAACAGAAATGGTTTCTCCTGCGCCTGATCTCCAATGAGCAGCGGGTGCGGATGGATTTGACCGGTAAACCGGAATTCGATGGCTGGCGCTGGGTCAGCTATTGGTATCCGTTGGGCC
This sequence comes from Pseudomonas grandcourensis, assembly GCF_039909015.1. Classification (NCBI taxonomy): domain Bacteria; kingdom Pseudomonadati; phylum Pseudomonadota; class Gammaproteobacteria; order Pseudomonadales; family Pseudomonadaceae; genus Pseudomonas; species Pseudomonas grandcourensis. Next base: position 6,456,040 of record NZ_CP150919.1, on the reverse strand, counting down.
AGGTGGTGACATTCAAGCGCGAGGTGTATCGACGCGCTCTCAAAGAGCTTGCCCCGCGCCTTTTAGCGCGCGACTGACGACGGAGTTCGACCCCGAGCCATGCTCAATACGCTGCGCAAGATCGTCCAGGAAGTTAACTCCGCCAAGGATCTCAAGGCGGCGTTGGGGATTATTGTGTTGCGCGTCAAAGAGGCCATGGGCAGCCAGGTCTGCTCGGTCTACCTGCTTGATCCGGAGACCAACCGGTTCGTGCTGATGGCCACCGAGGGCTTGAACAAGCGCTCGATCGGCAAGGTCAGCATGGCCCCCAACGAAGGTCTGGTGGGTCTGGTCGGCACGCGTGAAGAACCCCTGAACCTCGAAAACGCCGCGGACCACCCGCGCTACCGCTACTTCGCCGAAACCGGTGAAGAGCGCTACGCCTCGTTCCTCGGTGCGCCGATCATTCACCACCGCCGCGTCGTCGGCGTGTTGGTCATCCAGCAAAAAGAACGTCGCCAGTTCGATGAAGGGGAAGAAGCCTTCCTCGTGACCATGAGCGCGCAGCTCGCCGGTGTTATCGCCCACGCCGAAGCTACCGGTTCGATCCGTGGCCTCGGTCGTCAGGGCAAAGGCATCCAGGAAGCCAAGTTCGTCGGCGTGCCGGGTTCGCCGGGTGCGGCGGTCGGTACGGCGGTGGTCATGCTGCCACCGGCCGATCTGGACGTGGTGCCGGACAAGGCCATCGCTGACATCGACGCCGAGCTCAAGCTGTTCAAGACCGCCATCGAAGGCGTACGCGCCGACATGCGCGCGTTATCCGCCAAGCTTGCTACGCAGTTGCGCCCCGAAGAGCGGGCCTTGTTCGACGTCTACCTGATGATGCTCGACGATGCCGCGCTGGGCAACGAAGTCACCACCGTGATCAAGACCGGACAGTGGGCCCAGGGCGCGTTGCGCCAGGTGGTCACCGATCACGTCAACCGTTTCGAATTGATGGACGACGCTTACCTGCGCGAGCGTGCGTCGGACGTCAAAGACCTCGGTCGCCGACTGCTCGCCTATTTGCAGGAAGAGCGTCAGCAAACCCTGGTCTACCCCGACAACACCATTCTGGTCAGCGAAGAACTGACGCCGGCGATGCTCGGCGAGGTGCCGGAAGGCAAGCTGGTCGGCCTGGTTTCGGTACTCGGCTCCGGTAACTCCCACGTCGCGATCCTGGCCCGCGCCATGGGCATCCCGACGGTGATGGGCCTGGTCGACCTGCCGTACTCCAAGGTCGACGGCATCCAGATGATCGTCGACGGCTACCACGGCGAGGTCTACACCAACCCGAGTGAAGTGCTGCGCAAGCAGTTCGCCGAGGTGGTCGAGGAAGAGAAGCAACTGGCCCTGGGGCTGGATGCACTGCGCGATCTGCCGTGCGTGACGGTCGATGGCCACCGCATGCCGCTGTGGGTCAACACCGGCCTGCTGGCGGATGTGGCGCGCGCGCAGAAACGCGGTGCCGAAGGCGTGGGCCTGTACCGCACCGAAGTGCCGTTCATGATCAACCAGCGTTTCCCGAGCGAAAAGGAACAACTGGCGATCTACCGCGAACAACTGGCCGCGTTCCACCCGCAACCGGTGACCATGCGCAGCCTGGACATCGGCGGTGACAAGGCGCTGTCGTACTTCCCGATCAAGGAAGACAACCCGTTCCTCGGCTGGCGCGGCATCCGTGTCACCCTCGACCACCCGGAAATTTTCCTGGTGCAGACCCGCGCCATGCTCAAGGCCAGTGAAGGCTTGAACAACCTGCGCATCCTGCTGCCGATGATTTCCGGCACCCACGAGCTGGAGGAAGCCCTGCACCTGATCCACCGTGCCTGGGGCGAAGTGCGTGACGAGGGCTGCGACGTACCGATGCCGCCGATTGGCGTGATGATCGAGATTCCGGCGGCGGTGTACCAGACCAAGGAACTGGCGCGGCAAGTGGACTTCCTGTCGGTCGGCTCCAACGACCTGACCCAGTACCTGTTGGCTGTGGACCGCAACAACCCGCGGGTGGCCGACCTCTACGATTACCTTCACCCGGCGGTGCTCCAGGCGCTGCAGAACGTGGTGCGTGATGCCCACGCCGAAGGCAAGCCAGTGAGCATCTGCGGTGAAATGGCCGGTGATCCGGCGGCGGCGGTGCTGTTGATGGCGATGGGGTTCGACAGTTTGTCGATGAACGCCACCAACTTGCCGAAAGTGAAGTGGATGCTGCGCCAGATCAACCTGAGCAAGGCCAAGGAATTGCTGGCTGAGCTGATGACCATCGACAACCCGCAGGTGATTCACAGCTCGTTGCAGCTGGCGCTGAAGAACCTCGGGTTGGCGCGGATGATCAATCCGGCGGCGATAAAGCCACTCTAGATCTGCGGCGCGCCCATCGCGAGCAAGCTCGCTCCCACAGGATCTCTGGTGCTCACAAAATTTGTGTTCACTGGAGATCCTTGTGGGAGCGAGCCTGCTCGCGATGGGGCCAGTCCAGACAACACACAACTACAGCCTGATCTCCACTTCCCCAAGATGCCCGCCATACGGCCCGAAACTCCTTTCGACCATATGCAGCGCCCCATCCGCCTGCACAATCAACGCCGTACTCGCCCGCGTTCCATAGCTCTGGCTGGCAATGAACACGCTCGACAGCAGCGTTTCAGTGGCAAGCCCCACACCGGTATCCGGCAACTCGGCAAACGGCGCGGTCTGCGCATCGCTCAATAACGCCAACAGCGCCTGAGGTTGCGGATCATCCAGCACCTCGCTCAATGCAGCCTTGGCCTTGAGCAGCTTTGGCCACGGCGTATCCAGTCCGGCGTTCGACACGCCGTAGACACCCGGTTGCAGCATCACCGCTTCTGTCTCCCGGGCATTGAAGTGCCAGAGCTCGTTTTTGTTGCCAACCAGTAGATTGAACCCGCCATATTCAGGCGAACGTCTGACAACGTCGGCCAAATAGTCATCAATCGAGCAATCGCCCTCGAGGAATCGCGCGACCAGTTCCCCACGAGACTTGCGCCCCGGCGGTCGATGGGGATCGCGAATATTGGTCAGCGCCGCAAAACGTCCGTTGGCACCGACACCGAGCCAGGTGCCACCGGCCTCGAGGTCGCGCCCCGCATGCACATGCGGCGCTTCGGGCCATGGCGCCAGGGGCAGGCTGGGGCGGGCGTAGAATTCATCGCGATTGGCTGCCACGACCAGCGGCAGGGCATGACCCGGTCTCCAGGCAAAAACAATCAGGCACATAAGGTTGTCCTTGTGTGTTTTTTGCCCACTCTACGCAGACATCGCTCATCGATCCATCGCCTTGCACAGTGGAGCTTGAGGCCATGCATCCGTTACCATGCCGCTCCGGTTTTGGAGAGGCGAGCGGGACGACCATGGGATTTCTGCTCTATCTGGCGCTCGGCGCCTGTGCAGGTGTGCTCGCCGGGCTGTTTGGCGTGGGCGGCGGGATCATCATCGTCCCGGTGCTGGTGTTCAGCTTCAAGGCCCAAGGGTTCGATCCGTCGATCCTCACGCACCTGGCAGTGGGTACCTCCCTGGCGACGATCATCTTTACCTCGGTCAACGCGGTACGTGAGCATCACCGCCGTGGCGCCGTTCGTTGGCCGATCTTTCTATGGATGACCGTCGGCATTCTGGTCGGTGCCGGGTTCGGCGCGCTGACGGCCGAAGCGATTTCCGGCCCCAACCTGCAGAAGCTCATTGGTGTATTCGCTCTGGTGATCGCCGCTCAGCTGGCGCTGGAGGTCAAACCCAAGGCCAGCCGAACCGTGCCGGGCAAACTCGGTCTGACCGTGGCCGGTAGCGTGATTGGCTGGGCTTCGGCGATTTTCGGCATTGGTGGCGGTTCGTTGACCGTGCCATTCCTGACCTGGCGCAGTGTGCCGATGCAGCAAGCGGTGGCCACTTCATCGGCCTGCGGTCTGCCGATTGCCCTGGCCAGTGCATTAAGTTTCATGATTCTGGGCTGGCACGATCCGTTGCTCCCGGCCCATAGTCTCGGTTTCATTTATTTGCCGGCGTTGCTGGGCATTGCCCTGACCAGCATGGTGTTCGCCCGCTTGGGCGCGCGATTGGCTCACAGGTTGTCGCCGAAGTTGCTGAAACGGCTGTTTGCCGCTTTGCTGTTCTGCGTCGGTCTGAACTTTCTAGTCTGAAGCATCTGCTCTGACGGGCAGCGCAATCCTGGCTTAATCCTGAGGTGGCAGCGTCGCCCGGGAATTTTTAAGATTTGAACTCTAACGAGGAGTCGCAATGCTGCCTTACCCGCAGATCGACCCGGTGGCCCTGGCCATCGGTCCGCTGAAAATCCACTGGTACGGTCTGATGTACCTGATCGGCATCGGCGGCGCCTGGCTGCTGGCGTCCCGCCGCTTGAACCGCTTCGACCCGACCTGGACCAAGGAGAAGCTCTCCGACATGGTGTTCTGGATGTCGATGGGGGTAATCGTCGGCGGACGTCTGGGTTATGTGCTGTTCTACGACCTGAGCGCTTACCTGGCCAACCCGACGCTGATTTTCGAAGTGTGGAAGGGCGGCATGTCGTTCCACGGCGGTTTCATCGGCGTGATGCTGGCGGCGTTGTGGTTCGGTAAAAAGAACAACAAGTCGTTCTTCCAGCTGATGGATTTCGTTGCGCCGATGGTGCCGATCGGCCTGGGCGCCGGACGTATCGGCAATTTCATCAACGCCGAGTTGTGGGGCAAGGCAACCGATGTGCCGTGGGCGATGATCTTCCCGACCGATCCGGCGCAACTGGCGCGTCACCCGTCGCAGCTGTACCAGTTCGCGCTGGAAGGCGTGGCACTGTTCGCCATCCTCTGGTTGTTCTCGCGCAAACCACGGCCGACCATGGCGGTATCGGGGATGTTCGCGCTGTTCTATGGCATCTTCCGTTTCATCGTCGAGTTCGTCCGCGTACCGGACGCCCAGCTGGGCTACCTGGCCTGGAACTGGCTGACCATGGGCCAGGTGCTGTGCGTGCCGATGATCGTCGGCGGGCTGTTCCTGATCTGGCTGGCGTATCACCGCGCCCCGGCGGCTCCAGCGGCAGCCGTATAAAATTCGAACCCCGCAGCGATGGTTGCGGGTTCAAGGACACAGGTAATTCATGAAGCAATATCTCGAACTGGTCGCCCACGTCATCAAGAACGGCACCAAGCAGGCCAACCGTACCGGCGTGAACACCATCAGTTTTCCAGGTGCGATGCTGCGTTATGACCTGCAGGAAGGTTTCCCGGCGATCACCACGCGCAAGATGGCGTTCAAATCGGCCATCGGCGAAATGTGCGGATTCCTGCGCGGCGTGAACAACGCTGCCGAATTCCGCGCCCTGGGTTGCAAGGTCTGGGACCAGAACGCCAACGAAAACGCCCAGTGGCTGGCCAACCCGTTCCGCCAGGGCGAAGATGACCTCGGCGAAATCTACGGCGTGCAATGGCGCAAATGGCCGGCGTACAAGCAGATCCCGGTCAGCAACCCGGCCGCTATCGAGCAGACCCTGAAGCAAGGCTACCTCCAGATTGCCGAAGGCGAGGAGGACGGCCAGGTCTACGTGGTGCTGTACAAGGCCATCGACCAGGTTCGCCAGTGCGTCGACACCATCATCAAGGACCCGGGCAGCCGCCGCATCCTGTTCCACGGCTGGAACTGCGCCCAGCTCGATGAAATGGCCTTGCCGCCGTGCCACCTGCTGTACCAGTTCCATCCGAATGTCGAGACCAAGGAGATTTCCTTGACCCTCTACATCCGCTCCAACGATCTGGGCCTGGGCACGCCGTTCAACCTCACCGAAGGTGCTGCGCTGCTGAGCCTGATCGGTCGCCTGACCGGCTACACGCCGCGCTGGTTCACCTATTTCATCGGTGATGCCCACGTCTACGAAAACCACCTGGACATGCTCAACGAACAGCTCAAGCGCGAGCCGTTCCCGATGCCGAAACTGGTGATTTCCGACCGTGTGCCGGAGTTTGCCAAGACGGGTGTTTACCAGCCGGAATGGCTGGAGCTGGTGGAGCCGGGCGATTTCTCACTGGAAGGCTACGAACACCACGCGCCGATGACTGCCCCGATGGCGGTCTAAAAAACCACCACCGACCCTGTGGGAGCGAGCTTGCTCGCGATAGCGGTGTATCAGTCGACATCCATGTTGGCTGAACAGACGCCATCGCGAGCAAGCTCGCTCCCACAAGGTTTTGTGTTGTTCTTAGTGGCCGTGACTACGGCCCACATGGGAATGCTCCACCTCCGTCGCCACAACCCCGCCGCTCACTTCCAACCGCTGCAAGATCCCGCACTGATCGACCCCCGGCCCCTCGCCGCAGCGTTGGCGCAGGTCGAGCAGTTGCGTCTGCAAGGCCAGCAAGCCGTCGATCCGCGCCTTGACGTGGTGGATGTGCTCGTCGATCAGCGCGTTGACGCTTTCGCACTGGTCCTGCGGACTGTCGCGAAACGCCAGCAGGCTGCGGATTTCTTCGAGCGTCATGTCGAGGGTGCGACAGTTGCGGATGAAGGTCAGGCGCTCGGCGTGGGCCTGGGTGTAGACGCGATAATTGCCATCACTGCGGGCCGGTTCCGGCAGCAGGTTCTCGCGCTCGTAGTAGCGGATCGTTTCCACGGCGCAGTCCGTGAGTTTTGCCAACTCTCCAATTTTCATGACGCCAATCTCCAAAACTCCAGAATGGGTGCTTGACCCTATAGTGGCTACAGGGTCTTTACTTGGCAACAGGCACTCTTATGGACGCAACCAATGAGCGATTCCCTGCATTCCCACAAACCCGAGGCTGAGCACGAGCACAGCCACAAGCTCAAACCCGTGCAAAAACATGACCACGGCAGTCACGGCGACGCCTGTTGCTCATCTAAAGCGGCAGCGCCTGCGCGGGTAAAACTGAGCGAATCGCCGACGATTGGCGCTCGGCTGAGTCGTTTTCGCATCGAGGCAATGGACTGCCCGACCGAGCAGGCACTTATCCAGAACAAGCTAAGCAAACTGACCGGCGTACAGCAGCTTGAGTTCAATCTGATTAATCGGGTGCTCGGCGTGACCCACGATTTGCCCGGTATCGAGCCAATCGTCGAGGCCATCAAGTCCTTGGGCATGCAAGCCGAACCGATGGATCAGGGGGCTGAAACCCCAACGCCGGTGCCCCGGAAAAAACCGTGGTGGCCCTTGGCTCTGTCCGGTGTTGGTGCATTGCTGGCAGAAGTTATCCACTTCACCGGTTTCGCGCCGAACTGGGTGGTGGCGGTTATCGCGCTGGTCTCGATCCTCAGTGGTGGCCTCGGTACTTACAAAAAAGGCTGGATCGCCCTTAAAAACCGCAACCTGAACATCAACGCCCTGATGAGTATTGCCGTGACCGGCGCGGTGCTGATCGGCCAGTGGCCGGAAGCGGCGATGGTGATGTTCCTGTTCACCGTGGCCGAGTTGATCGAAGCCAAGTCCCTCGACCGCGCGCGCAATGCCATCGGCGGCCTGATGCAGATGACCCCGGACACGGCAACGGTGTTGCAGGCTGACGGGAGCTGGCTTGAGCAGGATGTCAAAAACATCGGGCTCGGCGCGCGGGTACGGGTGCGTCCCGGCGAGCGTATCGGCATGGACGGTGAAGTGCTGTCCGGTCGCTCCACCATCGACCAGGCGCCAATCACCGGTGAAAGCCTGCCGGTGGAAAAAATCGTCGGCGACAAAGTCTTCGCCGGCACCATCAATCAGGCCGGTTCCCTGGAGTACGGGGTGACCGCCGCGGCGGATAACTCGACCCTGGCCCGCATCATCCACGCCGTCGAGCAGGCCCAAGGGGCGCGGGCGCCGACCCAGCGCTTCGTCGACAGCTTTTCGAAAATCTACACCCCGGCAGTGTTCATCCTGGCCCTGGCCGTGGCGGTGATCCCGCCATTGTTCATGGGCGCGTTGTGGTTCGACTGGATCTACCGGGCGCTGGTGCTGCTGGTGGTGGCCTGCCCCTGTGCGCTGGTGATTTCCACGCCGGTGACCATCGTCAGCGGCCTCGCGGCGGCGGCGCGCAAAGGCATATTGGTCAAGGGCGGCGTCTATCTGGAGGGCGGTTACAAGCTCGACTACCTGGCCCTGGACAAGACCGGCACCATCACCCACGGCAAACCGGTCCAGACCGATTACCTGTCGCTGGACCCGACCGCCGACGACTCGGCGCCCGCCATTGCCGCTGCGCTGGCCGGGCGCTCGGATCACCCGGTTTCCCTGGCCATCGCCAAAGCGGCTGTGGATAACCAGACCGCGACGCTGATTGTGGATAACTTCGAAGCTTTGGGCGGGCGCGGGGTGCGCGGCGAGATCAATGGCCAGCTCTACCATCTGGGCAACCATCGTCTGGTGGAGGATCTGGGCCTGTGTTCGCCAGCGCTGGAAGAAAAGCTGTTTGCCCAGGAAAAACAGGGCAAGTCGGTGGTGCTGCTGCTTGATTCGTCTGGTCCGTTGGCGCTGTTTGCCGTAGCGGACACGGTAAAGGAATCGAGCCGCGAGGCTATCCGGCAGTTGCATGATCTGGGCATCAAGACCCTGATGCTCACCGGCGACAACGTCCACACCGCGCAGGCCATTGCCGCGCAAGTCGGCATCGACGAGGCCAGGGGCGACCTGTTGCCGGGGGACAAATTGCAGGCTGTCGAGGCTCTTTATGCCCAAGGGCATCGGGTCGGCATGGTCGGCGATGGCATCAACGATGCCCCGGCGCTGGCGCGTTCGGAGATCGGCTTCGCCATGGCGGCCGCAGGCACCGATACCGCCATTGAAACCGCCGATGTCGCCCTGATGGACGACGATCTGCGCAAAATCCCGGCATTCATCCGCCTGTCGCGGCAGACATCGAGCATCCTCAAACAGAACATTGCCCTGGCTTTGGTCATCAAGGCGATCTTTCTTGGGGTAACCTTCGCCGGGGTCGCTACCATGTGGATGGCAGTGTTCGCCGACATGGGCGTGAGTCTGCTGGTGGTGTTCAACGGTTTGCGCCTGCTGCGCAAGTAAAGGATGAGGGACGGTTGTGCTGAGTGCGGAGCTGAAGGCGTTTTACATGGTGGCCCGCCTGGGCAGCATTACCCAGGCTGCCAAAAAGCTCGGCCTGAGCCAGCCGACGGTGACGACGCAGATCCGCAACCTCGAAAGCCAGTATTCGGTCGAGCTGTTCTACCGCGGCGGCCGGCGTCTCAGCGTCAGCGAGGAGGGCGCGCGGCTGCTGCCGATGGTCAAGGTGCTGATGCAGCAGGAAGCCGATATCGAGTTTTTCCTGCGTAACTGCGGCCAGATCCAGGGCACGTTGCGCATAGCTGCCACGGCGCCGTATTACATCCTCGACTTGGTGAAAACCTTCCGCGAGCGCCTGCCGCTGGTCGAAGTTTCGGTGGAGATCGGCAACTCCCAGCAAGTGCTCGAAGCGCTGGAGGATTACCGGGTCGATGTCGCGGCGTCGTCGCAGTTGCTCGATGACGCGCGACTGGTTCGACGGGTGCTCGGCAGCGATCCGCTGGTGCTGGCAGTGCATCGCAATCATCCGCTGGCGGTTCACGATCACGTGCCGCTCGGCGCCCTGGCCGGGCACACCCTGCTGATGCGCGAACCGGGCTCAACCACCCGTCGCCTGACCGAAGAGTTGCTGGCCAGCGCCGGCGTGTGTTTCGGTCCGCTGCTGGAAATCGGCAGCCGCGAATCGATCCGCGAAGCAGTGCTGCGCAACATCGGCATCAGCATCATTGCCCGCCAGGAAGTGCCCCATGATCCGCAACTGCGGGTGCTGACCATCGAGAATGCGCCACAGATTCCCGAATACCTGTACTGCCTCAAGGAACGCAAAAACGCGCGGCTGCCGGCGGCGTTCCTGGGGTTGGCGCAGGAAATGGCCCCGGCTTGAGATCTTCTTTGCCTGTCCCGGCCTCATCGCGAGCAGTCAGCACAGGAGTACCCAAATCCTTGAATACCACTATCGGCAGTTTTTGCCTTACTGCCATATGACGGACTCATTACAACTCTAGGATGGCCCCATCTGCTAGATGAGGTCCGTCCATGAACAACTCGATCGCAACTGCCCTGACCAACCCCGGCGCACCGATGAAGGTGCGCGGTGTACAGAAGCGTTTTTGCGCCTTCACCGCGCTGGACAACGTCTCACTCGACGTGGCGGCCGGTGAACTGGTGTGTCTGCTGGGCCCATCGGGCTGTGGCAAGACCACCTTGCTGCGATGCATCGCCGGTCTGGAAAAACAGGACAGCGGCGAGTTGTACCTGGGTGATCGCGACGTTTCCCACCTGGCGCCCCAGGCGCGGGACTACGGCATTTTGTTCCAGTCCTACGCGTTGTTCCCCAATCTTACTGTCGAAGCGAACATTGCCTACGGCCTCGCCGGCAGTGGTCGCGACGAAGTGCGCCGTCGTGTCGGCCAGATGCTGGAACTGGTCGGCCTGACCGGCAGCGAGAAAAAATACCCGGGCCAGTTGTCCGGTGGTCAGCAGCAACGTGTGGCACTGGCTCGCGCCCTGGCTCCGGCACCTTCTCTGTTGCTGCTCGACGAGCCGATGTCGGCCCTCGATGCCCGGGTGCGTGAGCATCTGTGCACCGAACTGCGCCAGCTGCAACGCAGCCTCGGCATCACCACCCTGATGGTCACTCACAATCAGGACGAGGCCATGCTGATGGCCGACCGCATCGCCGTGATGAATAACGGCAAGGTCGAGCAATACGCCACGCCGCAGGAAATCTACAACCGCCCGGCCACGCCATTCGTGGCGGAGTTCGTCGGCCAGGGTAACTGGTTACCGTTCCAGCGCAGCAGCGACAGCCACGCCCAGGTCGGCGGGCTGAACATGCGCCTGGCCGATGGCAGCGCCAAGACCGCGTCGGGCCGATTGTTCTGCCGTCCGGAAGCGATCAACGTCAACCCGCTGGTGCACGAGGAAAACCTGTTCCCGGCCAAGGTTCGTGAAATCACCTTCCTCGGCAACCGCTGCCGCATGAGCTTTGAACTCGATCAATTGCCGGGGCATGCATTGTTGGCGGAGCTGGCACCGGAAGCCATGCCGCGCCTTGGCGCCCAGCAGATCATGGTCGCCTTGCCGCCGCGCAGCCTGCAGGTGTTTGCCTGATGAGCGCGAATATCGCGCTGCCGCTGCCGCACAAGCAGGTTCGGCAGACCACCCGCGCCGAGGTCGGTGACCGGTTGTTCGTGGTCGGCGGCAAGGTCCTCATGCTGGTGTTGTTGGGTGTTGCCGTATTGATGCCGTTGCTGGCAATCTTCTGGCGCGGCTTCAGCGCCGAGGCCGGGCAGGGCGGTGGCTGGGTCGCAGCGAAAGAGCTGGTGACCAGCGAGAACTTTCACTGGTTGCTCGGTAATAGCCTGAAGGTTTCCCTCAGCGTCGCGGCGATTGTCGTACCGCTGGCCTACCTGTTTGCCTACGCGCTGCAACGCACCTTGATTCCCGCCAAGGGCATCTGGCGCGGTATTTCGCTGCTGCCATTGATGGCGCCGTCGATGCTGCCAGGGATTGCGCTGGTTTACCTGTTCGGCAACCAGGGCATGCTGCGTGGCCTGCTCTCGGACAACATCTACGGCTTCTGGGGCATTGTGCTCGGCGAAGTCATCTACACCTTCCCGCACGCCTTGATGATTCTTCTGTCGGCCCTGTCCCTGGCCGATGCGCGACTGTTCGATGCGGCCTCCAGCATGGGCGCGAGTCCTGCAAAGGCCTTTCGTAGCATCACCTGGCCAGCGACGCGTCAGGCCGTGTTCGCCGCATTCTGCCTGGTGTTCACCTTGACCATCACCGATTTCGGCGTGCCCGTGGTGGTCGGTGGCGACTATCAGGTGTTGGCGCTGGAGGCCTACAAGGCTGTGGTTGGCCAGCAACAGTTCGGTCGTGGCGCGTTGATCGGCATGGTGCTGTTACTGCCGGCACTGTTCAGTTTCGGGGTCGATGCCTGGTTGCGTCGACGCCACGGCGACTCCATGAGCGGTCGCGCCCAGGTGTTCAAGCCCGCGCCGTCGAAGCTGCGCGACGGTTGCTACCTGACCATCGTCCTGCTGATCTGCGCCGCGTTGCTGCTGGTGTTCGGCATGGCGGTGTTCTCGTCCCTGGTGAAGTTCTGGCCGTACAACCTGTCGCTGTCGCTCAACCATTACCAGTTCAACGAAACCGCCGGCGGTGGCTGGCTGGCCTACGGCAACAGCCTGAAGATGGCCTTGGGCACGGCGCTGATTGGCAGCCTGCTGATTTTCACCGGCGCCTACCTGATGGAAAAAACCAAGGGCCAGCGCGGCCTGAACCTGACCTTGCGTATGCTCAGTTTCGTACCGATGGCGGTGCCGGGCCTGGTGCTGGGGCTGGGTTACGTCTTCTTCTTCAACCTCACCGGCAACCCGCTGCATGTGCTCTACGGCACGATGACCCTGCTGATCGTCTGCACCATCGCTCACTATTTGACCACCGCGCAAATGACCGCGACCACCGCGCTGCGTCAGCTCGACGCCGAGTTTGAAGCCGCCGCGCTGTCGCTCAAGGCGCCGCTGTACCGCCACTACCTGCGGGTCACCGTGCCGATCTGCCTGCCGGCGCTACTGGACATCGTGCGCTACCTGTTCGTCTCGGCCATGACCACCGTCTCGGCGGCGATCTTTCTCTACAGCCCCGACACCATCCTCGCGGCGGTGGCGGTGCTGAACATGGACGACGCCGGCAACGTCGGCGGTGCGGCAGCGATGTCGACCCTGATCCTGATTACCTCGGCGGGCGTGTCCCTGCTGCTGGCCTGGACCTCGCGCGGTTTGCTGCGCCGCTCCCAGGCCTGGCGGCAGACCGCGCCCGGTCATTGAATCTGCACAACCCCTCAACTCAAAAACAGGAAAAGATCATGTTCAAGCCTATGGCCCTGGCCGCCGCTGTCCTCACCGCTTTCAGCCTGAACGCCTTTGCGGCGAAAACCGAGTTGACGGTGTACACCGCCCTCGAAGCCGAACAACTGAAGACCTACAAAGAGGCTTTCGAAAAGGCCAACCCGGACGTCGAAATCAAATGGGTGCGCGATTCCACCGGCATCATCACCGCCAAACTGCTGGCCGAAAAAGCCCGCCCGCAGGCTGACGCCGTGTGGGGCCTGGCCGCTTCAAGCCTGGCGATTCTCGATCAGCAAGGCATGCTGCAAAGCTACGCACCGAAAGACCTGGGCAAGATCGGCGCCAACTACCGCGACGCTGCCAACCCGCCAGCCTGGGTCGGCATGGACGTCTGGGCCGCGACCATTTGCTTCAACACCGTCGAAGCCGAAAAACAGGGCCTGACCAAGCCTGTGAGCTGGCAAGATCTGACCAAGCCTGAGTACAAAGGCAAGATCGTCATGCCCAACCCGGCCTCGTCCGGCACCGGTTTCCTCGATGTCAGCGCCTGGCTGCAAACCTTCGGCGAGAAGCAGGGCTGGGCCTACATGGACGGCCTGCACCAGAACATCGGCCAGTACGTTCACTCCGGCTCCAAGCCTTGCAAACTGGCGGCGGCTGGCGAATTCCCGATCGGTATTTCCTTCGAATACCCGGCGGTTCAGCTGAAACGCCAGGGTGCACCGCTGGACATCATCCTGCCGAAGGAAGGCCTGGGCTGGGAGATCGAAGCGACTGCGGTGATCAAGGGCACCGCCCACGAAGAAGCGGCGAAGAAACTGGCTGACTTCTCCGCCAGCCCTGAGGCGATGGATCTCTACAAAGAAAACTTCGCCGTACTCGCACAGCCTGGCATCGCCAAGCCACAGACCGAACTGCCGGCCGACTACGAACAGCGCCTGATCAAGAACGACTTTGCCTGGGCCTCGAAGAACCGCGACGAGATCCTGACCGAATGGCGCAAGCGCTATGACGGCAAGTCCGAGAAAGTGGTGGCCAAGTAAGGTCTTCATCGGCTGACAGGGCCTCTTCGCGAGCAGGGTCGCTCCCACATTGGAATGCGTTCTCCTGTGGGAGCGAGCCTGCTCGCGATGGCGGTTTCGAATTCAGGACAAAACTCCATGACACACCACAACGACATGCTGATCGTCGGCGCCGGCATCCTGGGTTTGTCCCACGCGTATGCCGCTGCCAAGCGCGGTCTGAAGGTCACGGTTTTCGAGCGCAGCGAAACGCCTGTTGGCGCATCGGTGCGTAACTTCGGCCAGGCACTGGTCACTGGCCAACCGCCGGGACCGATGCTGGAACTGGCCCGCGCCAGTCGCGGAATCTGGGGCGACTGGGCACAGCTCGCCGGCCTGCAACTCAAGCGCAATGGCTCGTACCTGTTCGCCCGCACCGAAGCGGAAGAGCAGTTGCTGGAAGCCTTCTGCGACGGTCGCGCGGTTGAACACGGTTATCGTGTCGACCTGCTGCGCGGTGCTGCATTGCGCGATTTGTACGGCGGCCAGTTCCGCCATCACCGTGCTGCGTTGCACGGTATGGACGATCAGCAACTGTATTCCCGTGAAGCGATTCCGGCGCTGATCGACTTCCTGCGTCGCGACCTGGGCGTCAAGTTTCACTTCTCCACCCTGGTGCGCGATATCGAGCCTGGTCGCCTGCACAGCACCGCTGGCAGCTTCAGTGCCGAGCAGATCATCGTCTGCTCCGGCCACGATTATCAGACGCTGCTGGCCGAACAGATCGCCGAGCTCGAGCCGCAAATCTGCCGCCTGCAAATGCTCCGCGCTCGCCCGCAAATCAACCTCAACCTGCAACACGCATTGCTCACCGGTTTGAGTTGTGTGCACTACGGCGCCTTCGCCGATTTGCCGGAGGCCGCGGCTGTACAGGCAGAAATCCTGCGGTACGCGCCGCACCTGCACGAAAACGGCATCCACCTGCTGATCAGCCCGACGCCCTATGGCGAATTGATCATTGGTGATTCGCACCATTACGGCAGCGATCCGTCACCCTTCAATGCCGAGCAGGTCGACGACTGGATGATCGAGCTGGCCGAGCAAACCCTGGGCTGCAAGGTGCAAGTGGTCGAACGCTGGCAGGGGGTCTATGGTTCACGGGGGCCGGGGCCGTTCTCGTTCTTGCGCCCGGCAAAAGGCCTGGGCGTGGCGTTGATGCACACCGGTGTCGGCATGAGCGTCGGGCCGGCGATGGCTGAACGAAACATCGCAGCTGTGTTGGGGGAAATCTGATGGAGCGTAATGAACAGGTGATTGCCGAGGTGTTCGGTTTGTACGAGCGCTTTGGTGACAGCGACTACATCGGCGAGCCGGTGTCGCAGATCGAGCACATGTCCCAGGCGGCGGAGCTGGCCATGGCCGAAGGCTTCGATGATGAGGTGATTCTGGCGGCGTTCTTTCACGACATCGGGCATATCTGCACCGAAAGCGCAGAGAACATGGGCGGTTTCGGTGTGGTCAGCCATGAACGCCTGGGCGCGGATTATCTGCGCCGCGCTGGATTCAGCGAGCGCATGGCGCGGCTGGTCGAATACCACGTGCAGGCCAAGCGTTACCTGACGCTCAAGGAGGCGGGATACTACGAGCGCTTGAGTGAAGCCAGTCGCCGAACCCTGGAATATCAGGGCGGGGTGATGACGGCTGAAGAGGCTGAGGCGTTCGAGCAGGACCCGTTGTGTGCCGTGAGTTTGCGCATGCGCCGGTGGGATGAAATGGCGAAAGAGATGCATGTGCCGGTGATAGATCTGGCGGTGTTGAAGGGCAAAGCGGTGCGGTTGTTGGCGGCGTAAAGCCAGTGATACCGAGTTGCTGCCATCGCGAGCAGGCTCACTCCCACACTGGATCTGGGATCGACACAAATCCCCTGTAGGAGCGAGCCTGCTCGCGATGGCGTCAGTTCAAACAACAAAAATGTTCAGGTGACTACAGCTGCTGCGCCAACACTTCAACTTGCTCCTGCCGCTCCGCCTGATTCAACTTGGGATGAGGATTGAGCGACGACCACTGCGGATGCGCCCGCGCCTTGTTCAGCGCCTCGGGCAGTTTGCCTTCGCGCCAGGTTTTATCCTGTGGCGTCGCCACCTGAATACTGTCCATCGCCGCATGCCCACGGGCATTGAGCGCTTGCAGCAATTGCCGCTGGCGCAGCGCCAACAGCCGCAGCACGTTGTCATCCACCGTCAGTTCGCGCTGGCCCTTGAGCTTGCCGAGCAAGCGGCTGCCATAACTGCGGGCGGTTTGCAGGGCGCCGCCGGCAATCGCTCCGGCCAATGCCGCCGCGCCCAGGGTGATGCCACCCACCAGCAAATCGACCCCGGCTCCGGCCGCTGCGCCGGCAGCGATTCCGCCACCGACCCGCACGCCCAGTTGTTTCAGGGTTTCCGGATTGAACAAATCGTCGCCCCAACGGCCGTCGAGCAGCGGCAAATCACTGGCGGCGGCATCCTGTGGGCGGAAGGCGTAGAGCTTGAGCAGGGCCTCGACACAACGCTGCTCACGCTGGCGTACGGCTTTGCGCAGTTCGCTGATCGCCTGTTGTTCCTGTTCGGCTTCACTGACCACGCTGCGCCGGCAAGCCGCGCAATCAATCAGTAATTCGGCGATCAATCGCTCTGCGCTTTGTTGGCGAGCCAGACGCTGGGCTTGCTGATCGGCGATCAGGTGTTCGAGTTGCGGCCGGGCAGACTCCAGCAGCAGGGCGAGACTTTCATAGAGTCGACGCTCGCCATCCTCCGGCGGCGCGACGCTGTCAAAGCGCACCAAGGCATGCAAGCCCAGCCGCGCCAGCGCCTCACGCCAGGCCGGTTCGCGGTGATTGGCGCTGCTGACGAAGTTCAGCACCGGCAGCAAGGGTTTGCCGCAACTGGCCAGTACTTCCAGCTCGTCGCGATACTTGGCCAGCACCGGCTCCCGGGCGTCGATCACGTAGAGCCCGGCGTGCGACGCCAGTAACTGGCGCAGTACCTTGGCTTCCTGTTCGAAGCGTTGCCGGGCTTCGCTGCCATCGAGGAAACGCGCCAGCCGCGTCGGGCCGTCGAGGCGTTCGCCGGGGCGCTCCAGACGTTCGAGGTAGTCGAGCAGGGCGATGGCGTCTTCCAGGCCCGGGGTGTCGTAGAGATCGAGCAAGGGCTCGCCGTCCACCGACAACCGTGCACCTTCGACGTGCCGCGTGGTGCTGGGGCGATGGGACACTTCACCGAAGCCGACGTCGCGGGTCAGGGTGCGCAGCAACGAGGTTTTGCCGACGTTGGTGTGGCCGACCACGGCGAGTTTCAGCGGCTGCTTCCAGGTGTCAGTCATGACCCGTCTCCAGCCAGTTCATCGGTGCACAATCGGCAAACGGCAACTCAAGCTGTTGCAGCGCCATGTGCCAGTCGCCCAGGCGTTCGGCGTCCAGCGCTTCACCGGGAGGCGCCTGCAACAACCACACGCGGGTGGCGCTGGCACTGCGGGCCAGTTCGGCGATCAGCGCCAGGCTGCCGCGATCCGGCGAGCGCCGTGGATCGCACGCAATGGCCAGGCGCGCCGGGGGAAAGCGGCTCAGTTGTTCGAGGAGTTTGTGTCGCGATTCGCGGCTGTCGAGGATGCCGGCGTTGCTGACGTTTTTTGGCAATTGCGGTGGCCACGGACGGTCGTCGTCCAGCTCGATGGCGACCAATAAGGCACCATCACTTTGTTGTTCGCTGACGCCACTTTCGACGCGATGCAGTTGCTCAGGCGCCGCATCGCTGATGCCGAGACGTTCGCTGGTGGGCATCAAGCGTTCGCGCAGCTGTGCGTAACCGGGCAGGTTCAAATCCAGACGCAGCGCCGTTTGGCCCGTCTTCCAGCGCCACAGGCAAAACAGCGCGAGCAGCAGGCGCGGCACCACGCCGTAAACCAGCAACACACCTACCAACCAGGCGGCCCAGGCTTGGCGGGCACTTTCGATGTTCAGTGCGGCGTCGCCACTGGCGCGGATCATCTCCTCGGTCGGCACACTGAAACCGAGCAGGGCCGGCAGCGCGCCGAGGGCCTGGGTCACGGCAATAAAGGTGTCGGCACTGAGGATGGTGGTCTCCCAGACGAAGCCGTAGCGTCGGGTCGCCATCAGCGTCAGCAGGATCACCAGCGCGCTGAGCATCGCCAACAGCCACAGGCCGTTGACCAGCACGCCGATGGCCCAGCGATTGAGTTTCTGCCGTTGCAGCAATAGCAGCAGGGCCGGAGCCAGTTGTGCGGCTTTGGCATCCCGGGCGAATTTTTCACTTAGCCACAACCACAGGCGGCCGAGGCTGGCGCCGTGTTCGCCGGCAAATACCAGGCCCAGGGCCCAGCTCAGCAGCAGGATCAGATTGAGCCCGAGCAGGCTGCCCAAGGCCCAGAACACATTCACCGGGTGCAGGCCATCGCCCATTGCAGCAAAGGCCAGACCGGCGCCGCTAATCACGGCCAGCACCGCCATGACGATCAGCGCCAGTCGCGCGCCTTGCAACCAGTGCTTGAGAGCATCGGCCAGTCCATCGCGCTCGGCCAGCCACAGTGCCCGGCGTTGAATGCGCGACGGCAAATCGCCGCCGGCGCTGCGGGCCAGTCGGTTGGCTTCAAGGTCTTCCAGAGGGCCGGCGTACTCTTCGCGCAGGCGGATGGTTTCTGTCAGCCAGAGGTTATTCAGTTCAGTCACGCGGCATCCCGTCGCTTAATTGAGCTGTGAGCATAACCGCTGTGGCGCTTATCGGCGAAAGCGAGGCTCTGGTATCCTCGCCGGCATGACTAAATCACTCCCCCTCAGCCTGATCGCAGCCCTCGGTGAAAACCGTGTGATCGGCGTCGACAACAGCATGCCCTGGCACTTGCCGGGGGACTTCAAATATTTCAAGGCCACCACCCTTGGCAAGCCGATCATCATGGGCCGCAAGACCTGGGACTCCCTCGGTCGCCCGCTGCCGGGCCGCTTGAACATCGTGGTCAGCCGTCAGGCGGATCTGGTGCTGGAAGGCGCGGAGGTTTATCCGTCGCTGGAAGCTGCCGTTGTTCGTGCCGAAGCATGGGCGAAAGAACAGGGCGTCGATGAGCTGATGCTGATTGGTGGCGCGCAGTTGTATGCGCAAGGGCTGGCGCAGGCTGATCGGTTGTACCTGACCCGCGTGGCGCTGAGCCCGGAAGGGGATGCGTGGTTTCCGGAGTTTGATTTGAGCCAGTGGAAACTGGTGTCGAATGTGCCGAACCCGGCCGAAGGCGACAAACCGGCGTACAACTTCGAAGTCTGGGAAAAAGCCTAAAAGCATCGCGAGCAGGCTCACTCCTACAGGGGATTTGTGTCGACCACAGATCCAATGTAGGAGCGAGCCTGCTCGCGATAGCGGTCTGTCAGGCGCTACTTAAGCCTGCACCAACGCCGAATGCTCATCCGCATCCAGCAATTCTTTATCAGTCTGCTGCATCACCTGGCTGGTAATCGCCCCCGCCGTCATCGACCCACTGACGTTCAACGCCGTACGCCCCATATCAATCAGCGGTTCGACCGAAATCAGCAACGCCACCAGCGAAACCGGCAAGCCCATCGCCGGTAGCACGATCAATGCGGCAAACGTCGCGCCGCCACCCACACCTGCCACACCGGCCGAACTCAGCGTGACAATCGCCACCAGCGTCGCGATCCACAATGGGTCCAGCGGATTGATGCCCACAGTCGGCGCCACCATCACCGCCAACATCGCCGGGTACAGACCGGCACAACCGTTCTGGCCAATGGTCGCGCCGAACGAGGCAGCAAAACTGGCGATGGACTGCGGAATGCCCAGGCGACTGGTCTGCGCTTCGATGCTCAACGGAATCGTCGCTGCGCTGGAGCGGCTGGTGAAGGCAAACGTCAGCACCGGCCAGATCTTGCGGAAGAAGCGCAGCGGATTGATTCCAGCGGCCGACACCAGCACGCCATGCACCACAAACATCAGGCCCAGGCCGATGTAAGACACCACGACAAAACTGCCGAGCTTGATGATGTCTTGCAGGTTCGAGCCGGCGACCACTTTGGTCATCAGCGCCAGCACGCCATACGGGGTCAGCTTCATCACCAGGCGCACCAGGCGCATCACCCAGGCTTGCAGGGTGTCGATGGCGTTGATCACTTTCTGACCTTTCTCGGCATCATCCTTGAGCAATTGCAAGGCCGCGACACCCAGGAACGCCGCGAAAATCACCACGCTGATGATCGACGTCGGCTTCGCCCGCGCCAGATCGGCGAACGGGTTTTGCGGAATGAACGACAGCAACAGCTGCGGCACATTCAGGTCGGCGACCTTGCCGGCGTAATCGGTCTGGATGGTTTGCAGGCGCGCCATTTCCTGGGTGCCGGCCACCAGGCCTTCGGCGGTCAGGCCGAACAGGTTGGTCAGGCCAATACCGATCAGCGCCGCGATGGCCGTGGTGAACAGCAGCGTGCCGATGGTCAGGAAGCTGATCTTGCCCAGCGACGAGGCGTTGTGCAGGCGGGCCACGGCGCTGAGGATCGAGGCGAACACCAGCGGGATCACGATCATTTGCAGCAATTGCACATAACCGTTGCCCACCAGATCGAACCAGCCGATCGAGGCTTTGAGTACCGGGTTGCCGGCACCGTAAACGGTGTGCAAGGCCACGCCGAACGCCACACCCAGCACCAGTGCGAGCAGGACTTTTTTCGCCAGGCTCCAGGTGGTGTGGCGGGTTTGCGCCAGGCCCAGCAGTAGGGCGAGGAACACCAGCAGATTGAGGATCAGCGGCAGATTCATGAGAACTCCGAGTCAGACTTGTACCAGCTACCTTCCGGGGCAGCTGCGAACCGGCAAGCCTAACAGCTTGAAAACTAATGAATTAATATCAAAAACGAATGGTTTCCGTCGTTTTTGGAATAAGCGGGTGTCGCTGTCAGAAATGCAACTGGCGCGAAAGGGACGTGCGCGGTCGCTGACAGGCGAGGACTGTCACACTTATTTGTTAGCGTCGATGTCTTTCACATTCAGGGAGAAAGCCAATGAAGTTCGCACCGAAATTGCTGGCAGCAGCACTTTGCCTGGGCCTCGCCGGCCAGGTACTTGCAACGGATCTGAAACACTGGCCCGCCGATCAGGCCAAGGCGTTGGAGGCGATGATCGCCGCCAACGCCAACAAAGGTAACTACGCGGTGTTCGACATGGACAACACCAGTTACCGCTACGACCTCGAAGAGTCGTTGCTGCCGTTCATGGAAAACAAGGGCCTGATCACCCGCGACAAGCTCGATCCCTCCCTGAAGCTGATGCCGTTCAAGGACACCGCCGACCACAAGGAAAGCCTGTTCAGCTATTACTACCGCCTCTGCGAAGTCGACGACATGGTTTGCTATCCATGGGTCGCCCAAGTGTTCTCCGGCTTTACGCTCACAGAGCTCAAGGGCTATGTCGACGAGATGATGGCGTCCGGCAAACCGGTGCCGGCCACTTACTACGAAGGCGACGTGGTCAAGAAACTCGACGTCAACCCGCCGAAGATCTACACCGGCCAGCAAGAGCTGTACAACAAGCTGATGGAGAACGGCATCGAGGTCTATGTGATGACCGCCGCCTCCGAAGAACTGGTGCGCATGGTCGCGGCCGATCCGAAGTACGGCTACAACGTCAAACCGCAGAACGTGATCGGCGTGTCGCTGCTGCTGAAGGACCCGAAGACTGGCGAACTGACCACCGCGCGCAAGCAGATCACCGCCGGCAAGTATGACGAGAAGGCCAACCTCGGCCTCGAACTGACCCCGTACCTGTGGACCCCGGCGACCTGGATGGCCGGCAAGCACGCGGCGATCCTGACTTACATCGACGAGTGGAAAAAACCGGTGCTGGTTGGCGGCGATACCCCTAGCAGCGACGGCTACATGCTTTTCCACAGTGTTGACGTCGCCAAGGGCGGCATCCACCTGTGGGTCAATCGCAAGGACAAGTACATGACCCAGATCCAGGGCATGATGGCCAAGAACGCCGCGGCCCAGGCCAAGGAAGGGATGACGGTGACGGCTGACAAGAACTGGGTGATCGTGAAGCCTGAAGACATCCAGTAAGACTGCGGCGCCGCCATCGCGAGCAAGCTCGCTCCCACAAAGATCTCGGGTGAAACACAGACTGTGTGAACACCCGGGTCCCCCGTGGGAGCGAGCTTGCTCGCGATGAGGCCAATCGGTGCAATGAAAGCCTCCGCTTGAACGACATCTCCTGACAGTCGCAACCTACGCATTCTTGCGTAAGGGACTACGACTACGCCAGAATCCGCCGGCTTGTGCGCCTGGGGGGCGGCTTCTATCGTTTCCGCGTCACTGAACATCAGTGATCGGGTTTGGTAGCCCGTGTTCACCTCGGCGCATTGCGCCACCCTTTGCAGGGTTCGTTTCTGTCTCTGCTCATATGGTGGCCATGCGCAGGGCATCTTCGGACGCGCCGGGTTCCTGGTGACCGGTCTACCAACCTGCGTATGGCCGCCACCCATCGTTTGGTAGCGAGGGTGATGGCTCCTTTTTTCTCACCCGGAGTTCCATCAATGCTGAAAATTACCCCTGATCCCCCAAAAACCGACAACCTCTCCGCCCACATCAACACCACCCCGCGCAAACCCAGCCGAACATTCGTGATCGCGCCCGGCCTTGACACCGAAACCCTGTTGGCCCACGCCTGCGAATCCCTCGCCTCGGCCAATGTCATGGCCAGCGATTTCGCCGGACTGCTGGAAGGCTCGCAACGCAGCACAATGCTGGGGATTGCTCAGGTCATCATGCTGGGCGAGCTGGCGGTGAATCAGGCGTTGGATAACCTCGACCCGCAGTAATAGCGCGGACAAAAAAATGCCCCGCACTTGGCGGGGCATTTTCATGTTCGACGGTTAACGCCAGCACACCGACGTCCATATCCAGTCTCATTTCAGAATTGACCTACATCAATCAAAGAAGCGTCTGATTTTTCCTCCACTTCGCCTCTTCTAGCGTGCGTCCTTTCGATCTGACAAGGACACATTTCGCATGAGGCGCTACTACATCACCGTCGGGGCCAAAACCACCGTCAAGGGAACCGTCGTCAGCGGCTGGCATCGCGGCAGTATCAATGGCCAGGCCATGGCCCGCGAAGGCGATGAAGTCAAATGCCCGGAATGCGACAGCACCGGGACCATTATCTGCGTCGGTCCACGTCTGTCGGAGGAGTGGGAAGGACGCAAGCCCGCCCTGCACGACGATCTGTGTAAGTGCAAGTGCGACCCGCCGCCCAAGCTGATTGCCAACCAGACTTTCAGGAGCCAGCGGATAGAATCCGGCAATGTTGCGCCACCTGCCCGAGCTGCCGCCCAACCCGCCACGCCGGCCGAAGCACGACAACCGACAGCCGAGCCACTCCCCTCCAGCTTCACCCCGCCGCCAAGCCGTCCTGTAACGAGCTACAACGAGCAGTCGGGACAGGTCTGCCAGAATCTTTGGCGCAGCTATCAGCAAAGAGCCGAAGCTATCGTGGCGCCGGGCGGCATCCTGATCGCCGACCCAAAGGTGCGTAATCGTGCGATCAATGCGGCGTACGCTCGATTGTGGCTGGAGGATCAGCGTTTCCAATGGGCCGGCCTCGCGGCCTTTGCCTCCAAGCAGGTGGGATGTGGCTTGCTGCATGCGGCTGATTCGATCGACAAGATCCAGGCCGAACATGAAGCGCAATTACGCTGGAGGGATGCGATCCGCAGAGGATTCTCCGGGTTGTTCGACAAGCGACGCGAGCGTGAACGGCAGCAAAGCTCACAACGTCGTGAACAAGCGCAACAGGAATACGAACAAGCCAGCCGCAATAACCCACTGCCCAGCGGTCCCAGGTTCGAAGGTGAATCATTGTCGTACGTGCAGAAGCAACTCCAGTACGTGCACGACATGCTGGCGCTGGGCAATACCACGCTGTTTCTGGATGTATTTCCGCTGCATGCTTTTTACAAGGAGCGTGGGTTGTCGGCGCTCAAGACATGCCTCGCTTCACGAAAAAACATATTTGGGCATGTACAACAACCTGTGTTGTGGCCGATCGAGCAGGAAAAACTGGAGTTTGGCACTTACCATGAGGAAATACTTCAAGCCTTCGCGGCCATTGAGGCTGGCAACATTGCCGAAAGCGTTGCGCATCTGGCTTGGCACGAACAACAGAACATTCTGCAATCAGCAATGTACAGCGACGTGCAACTGGTACTTCTGCTACGTGGCAATCATTTCGCCTATGTCACGAACTTCCCCTCCGGCGCTGCTGCAGCCGTCGAGCTGACCCTGGCTAGCCAGTGCCTTCCCAGCGAAGACGGACGGACCGTTGGCTTCAGCAGCGATTACTTTGCCAACCTAGCCGATATCCATCAGCGCATGCCCTTTGTGCTCAAAGCCGCGACACAGTTTGATGAGCTGCTGCGGCGCTCTGATCGCCACCTGATTGAACAGGCGATTCTCGACATTGCCGCAGGTCGGGGCGTGCGATGAGTCTGCTGCAACGTATAGATTGGCGACGCAGGATATTGTCACTCGCAGTGGCGACTCTGTTGATAGTGGCAGCGGTCCGAGCACTATCGGATGAGCCGGAGATTGCCCTGGCGATTGGCGAGCCTTGGGAAGTCATGCGTCAGCGCTCAAGCGCGGCCATTGGTCCGGCCATTCCTAGGCATTTTTGGGGGAGATTACCGAGATCGGATGCTCGTCTTCGTTTCCTGGATCCTCAGTTCGGATTCGTGACACCACTAGCTCGTTTTTTCACGGTTAGTTTTGATAGTGATGAGTTAGTCAGAAGTGTCCGTATGTCCCCTCAAATCGAGCCGCTATTACTCGATGAGACGCTTGAAATAGTTCTTAACCTGCAGAAGCAGTGGCGCCACGGTGGCTGGATACCCATTCGGGTCATCGACGATCCACCATTTGCTGACACTCCCGAATGGCGGGCTCGGTTGCGAGACGTGAACAAAGGCGGCACGTCTACTTGGCAAGCGGGTAATCAGTATCAAGTGATGCTGGTGGTCAATCGCTTCAGAGACGACAAGCGTCCCACAGAGGAACGTTATCTTATCAAGCTACAAGTTGCCAGGCCGTGGGTGAATCCTTGAGTTCACGCGTCGAAGACCTGGGTAAGGTGGGTTTACGTTATCAATCATCCAGTATCCCGATAGTTTATTCAGCTTGAGAATTATTTTGATGGAGTAGATGTACATGGTGATATGCATTCTTCGGTCAGCGGTTTATATAGCTGGAGGTGTTCTGCCTGCCTTTGGTTTGGCCCTGCTAAGCCTGTTTTTTACGATGTTTGGTGACGTCTTTGGCATATTGGTCAGCACACTCGCATGGTTGGGAACCATCGGGCTTGTTTTGGCGGCGCTAATCCGGCCCAGTGCCTCCGGCGCGCGCAGCAGGTCAGTCATATCGGTAATGTTAATAATAGGACTGGTTGTAATATTCCCTGTGCTGATAACTTCACTAACCCACCCCGGCAGCAAGATGTGGTTTAGTGCGGTAGTTCTGGGACCCGCATTGTTGGCACTTCACTATCTGTGGCAAGTTGCGCGGTGCTCTTGTTCCGACGAATGACGAACTCTTGCCTTTGATTCCCTGATGTCGAGTGTTTTGAGTTGGCAAGTTAGAAAAGTCAAGGCTAGATGTAATCGGCTAATAATTGATCCAAAAAAAATGCCCCGCACTGGGCGGGGCATTTTTATTCAGGCAACCGACGCTTACAGCCCGTCAAGCATCGCCTTGTTACGCACCGCACCCTTGTCGGCGCTGGTAGCCAGCAGGGCGTAAGCCTTCAAAGCCGTGGTCACCTTACGCGGACGAACTTCCACCGGTTTCCAGCCTTTCTTGTCCTGCTCGACTCGGCGTGCAGCCAGTTCTTCATCGCTGACCAACAGGTTGATCGAGCGGTTCGGAATGTCGATCAGCACCTTGTCGCCGTCCTGCACCAGGCCGATCGCGCCGCCAGCAGCTGCTTCAGGCGAAGCGTGGCCGATGGACAGACCGGAGGTACCGCCAGAGAAACGGCCGTCGGTGAGCAGGGCGCAGGCTTTGCCCAGGCCTTTGGATTTCAGGTACGAAGTCGGGTAGAGCATTTCCTGCATGCCCGGGCCGCCTTTCGGGCCTTCGTAGCGAATGATGACGATGTCGCCTTCCTTCACTTCATCGGCGAGGATGCCGCGCACGGCGCTGTCCTGGCTTTCGAAGATCTTGGCGTTGCCTTCGAACACGTGGATCGACTCGTCGACGCCGGCGGTTTTCACCACGCAACCGTCCAGGGCGATGTTGCCGTAGAGCACGGCCAGGCCGCCTTCTTGCGAGTAAGCGTGCTCGACACTGCGGATGCAGCCGTTTTCACGGTCGTCGTCCAGGGTTTCCCAGCGGGTCGACTGGCTGAACGCAGTTTGCGTCGGGATGCCCGCAGGACCGGCCTTGAAGAAGTGGTGCACCGCTTCGTCGTTGGTCTGGGTGATGTCCCACTTTGCGATGGCTTCTTCCATGCTGCGGCTGTGAACGGTCGGCAGCTGGGTGTGCAGCAAGCCGCCACGGGCCAGCGAACCGAGGATGCTGAAGATCCCGCCAGCGCGGTGCACGTCTTCCATGTGGTACTTCTGGATGTTCGGCGCGACCTTGCACAGTTGCGGCACGTGACGGGACAGACGGTCGATGTCGCGCAGGTCGAAATCGATCTCGGCTTCCTGGGCTGCGGCCAGCAAGTGCAGGATGGTGTTGGTGGAACCGCCCATGGCGATGTCCAGGGTCATGGCGTTTTCGAACGCCTGGAAGTTGGCGATGTTGCGCGGCAATACCGACTCGTCGTTCTCGCCGTAGTAACGCTTGCACAGCTCGACGATGGTGCGGCCGGCCTGCAGGAACAGCTGCTCGCGGTCGCTGTGGGTGGCCAGGGTCGAACCGTTGCCCGGCAAGGCCAGGCCCAGCGCTTCGACCAGGCAGTTCATCGAGTTGGCGGTGAACATGCCGGAGCACGAACCGCAGGTCGGGCAGGCGCTACGCTCGTACTCGGCAACTTTCTCGTCAGAAGCGCTGGAGTCGGCGGCGATCACCATGGCGTCGACCAGGTCGAGGCCATGGGAGGCGAGTTTGGTCTTGCCGGCTTCCATCGGGCCGCCGGAGACGAAGATCACCGGGATGTTCAGGCGCAGGGACGCCATCAGCATGCCAGGGGTGATCTTGTCGCAGTTGGAAATGCAGACGATTGCATCGGCGCAGTGGGCGTTGACCATGTACTCGACGGAGTCGGCGATGATTTCGCGGCTCGGCAGCGAATAGAGCATGCCGTCGTGGCCCATGGCGATGCCGTCATCGACAGCGATGGTGTTGAATTCCTTCGCCACGCCGCCAGCGCGTTCGATCTCGCGGGCGACCAGTTGGCCCAGGTCCTTGAGGTGCACGTGGCCCGGTACGAACTGGGTAAAGGAGTTGGCAATGGCGATGATCGGCTTCTTGAAGTCGTCATCTTTCATCCCCGTGGCGCGCCACAGTGCGCGGGCGCCGGCCATGTTGCGGCCGTGGGTGGATGTTTTCGAGCGGTAATCAGGCATGAAGCACTCCGGGCGGCTAATCAGGTATCAAAAGGGAAGTGAGCTTCTATTGACGTCTGGAACACTCAGAAATGGCCGCGTGTCCGGAAGTTGCCGATAACTTTGCGGGATCGCCGCGCGCTTCAGCTTGAGCTCATAAACCCGCCGGGGATGACTGGCGATGAATGTTCGCGATTCTACACGGCTGGCGGCTGGAGGGAATGGCTGCAAGCGCGGAGGCAGCATTCACAAGACGTGCGGGCAGGCCTGCGGAACTTCACATGGACCGATTTTCTGTGGGAGCGAGCTTGCTCGCGAAAAAACCACAGACAACGCTGGCTACCAGACGCGCTGCTTTATCGTTGAAGCTCTTCGCGAACAAGCTCGCTCCTACAGTCAGCGCCCGATCCTGGCATTCGTCAGCAAACCCCAAAGACTGAACACGATGTAGCTGACAGCAATGGTCATCAGCAAATTGTCCCCTGTTTGTGCGAGGACGGCGCTGCTGACGGCGGCGGTAATGAACATGATGCTGTTGCCTGCGGATGCTGCCGTCCCTGCGCTGTTTGAGAACAGCAACATGGCTGCGGAAATGGCGGCAGGCCGTACCAGGGTGACCGCCAGAGCACTGATCACCATCGGTATGAGCAGGGTGATGGTTGTCATCGCCTCATAACGGATGATCAACGCCAACAATAGGCCGGCGGCACCCAGTAATCCGAGGCCGATGTTGATTTGCACAGAGAGGGAGATATGTTTCTGCACGGTGGTAGCAACGACTCCACCCAGGAAATAGGCGACCCCATACACCATAAGTACCCACGCGTACTGGTACTCGGACAGTTTCAACTCATCCATGAAAATCAGCGGTGTCACGCTGATCAACGCGAAATAACAAGCGAACACTAACGCGGCTATCCACCAATAGCGGATGAAGTCTTGATTTCCAGCGATGGATTTCAGCGTACGGATGACTGAAACGGGTGTTTTTTCCGTGAGGGCTGCCTTGGAAGGCAGTATCAGTTGGGCATGGATCAGCATGCCGAGCGCCATGAGCGCAAAACCATAAAAACTACCCTGCCAATCGAAAGTGGTTTGTAGCCACGAGCCTATCAGCGGTGCCAGTGCAACAAAGGAGCCGCTCAGCGTCATGTAATAAATGCGCACCCGGGCCCTGTCCTGTTCGTCGAACAAATCCTCCACCAGTGCATGACCCAGCACAAAAAAACCACACCCGATGGCTTGGACTGCACGAAACGCCAGGAAGCTTGGGAAGTCCGTCGCCAACGCGCAGCCTATCGAGCCGAGGGTAGAAACAACGATGCAACCAAGAAGAACGTCCTTGCGTCCCCACTTGTCTGAAAGCGGGCCGGTTATTAATTGAGAAAACGCAAAAACCAGCGTGAACAGACTGATGGAAAGGGCGATGTCAGCGGTTGAACTGTCGAACTTCGCGGCCAAGGCAGGAAAAGAAGGCAGGAGGATGTTCAGCGGGAAAAAACTGATTAACGAGATATTGGTAATCAGGATAAAGCGGGAGACTCGTTGGCGTTTCAGGTCGCCACTTAGAGCTGGGTAAGAGGACTCAGACATTGTTTTTGTTTTCCGGAGTGATCAAGCGTTCATGCTTGAAACCAGAAACCGATACTAGTCTGGGACGCAGGGAGTTCAATCAAAGGCGCTGTAGGAGGCTTCCTGTTTTGATGCCGGGAACCTCTGTAGGAGCGAGCTCGCTCCTACAGAGGTTTGCGTTTTAGCTATTCGGCAGCAACCGGCAAGTAATGCTCTTGATGTAGCGGGTTTCAGCGATAGCCGGATGCACCGGATGATCCGGACCCTGACCGCCACGCTCCAAGATCTGGATATTGCGGTCCAGGTGGCGGGCGCTGGTCAGCAGGATGTTCTGCAGGTCGTCTTCCGGCAGGTGCATCGAGCACGATGCGCTGACCAGGATGCCGTCCTTGGTGAGCAGGCGCATGGCTTGCTCGTTCAGGCGGCGGTAGGCGCCTTCGCCGTTCTTCATGTCTTTTTTGCGTTTGATGAACGCCGGCGGGTCGGCCACGATCACGTCGAAGCGTTCTTCGCTGGCTTTCAGCTCTTTGAGGGCTTCGAACACGTCGCCTTCGATGCAGGTCATTTTCTCGGCGAAGCCGTTCAGTGCGGCGTTGCGCTCGACGCCGTCGAGGGCGAAGGCCGAAGCATCGACGCAGAACACTTCACTGGCGCCGAACGCGGCAGCCTGCACGCCCCAGCCGCCGATGTAGCTGTAGAGGTCGAGTACGCGCTTGCCCTTGGCATAGGGTGCCAGGCGGGCGCGGTTCATGCGGTGGTCGTAGAACCAGCCGGTTTTCTGGCCCTGGATGACCGGGGCTTCGAATTTCACGCCGTTCTCTTCGAGGGCAACCCACTCCGGCACCAGGCCGAATACGGTTTCGACGTAGCGGGTGAGGCCTTCGGCATCACGGGCAGCGGAGTCGTTCTTGAACAGGATGCCGCTTGGCTTGAGCACTTGGGTCAGCGCTGCAATCACGTCGTCTTTATGGGCTTCCATGGTCGCCGAGGCGATCTGTACCACCAGGATGTCGCCGAAACGGTCGACCACCAGGCCTGGCAGCAGGTCGGAGTCGCCGTAGACCAGGCGATAGAACGGCTTGTCGAACAGGCGATCGCGCAGTGACAGGGCCACGTTCAGGCGGTGCACCAGCAGCGATTTGTCCAGCGGCAACTTGATGTCGCGCGACAGCACGCGGGCGCAGATCAGGTTGTTCGGGCTCATGGCAACGATGCCCAGCGGCTTGCCGCCGGCGGCTTCGAGGATCGCCTGGTCGCCGGCCTTGAAACCGTGCAAAGGTGTAGCGGCTACATCGATTTCGTTGCTGTAGACCCACAAGTGACCGTTGCGCAGACGACGGTCGGCGTTGGCTTTGAGGCGCAGGCTAGGCAGGGACATGTCGTCGCTCCGGAAAAAAGAGCGGGAGTATAGCGTGTTGAGCCCCGGGATTGGCCTGCAAGTGGACATGTGGCGAGGGTTGTCTTGCGATTTGGTATGTCGGATCCAACTTCATAAGGGTTAGAATCGCCGTCTGACCCAGAGTGTGCACAAATGTCCCAAGAGCTGACTTCCGAACAGATCCAACAAGCCCTGCAGGGCATCAGCGTACCGGCCCAGCCGCAAATCATGGTGGATTTGCAGATGGAGCAGTACATGCCCGACCCGGATCTGGAAGTCATTGCCAAACTGATCTCCCAGGATCCGGGGCTTTCCGGTTCCCTGCTGAAGATCGTCAATTCGCCGTATTACGGGCTGAGCAACAAGATCGCTTCGATCCAGCGCGCGGTGAATCTGCTGGGCAGTCGTTCGATCATCAACCTGATCAATGCGCAGTCGATCAAGGGCGAGATGAACGACGACACCATTGTCACCCTGAACCGTTTCTGGGACACCGCTCAGGACGTGGCCATGACCTGCCTGACTCTGGCCAAGCGCATCGGCGTTGAAAATGGCGACGAAGCTTATGCCCTGGGCCTGTTCCACGACTGCGGCGTGCCCTTGATGCTCCAGCGTTTCCCCGACTATATGGGCGTTCTGGAGCAGGCCTATGCCAACGCCAGCGCCGAATGCCGGGTGGTGGATACGGAGAATCAGGTGTTCAATACCAATCACTCGGTGGTCGGGTATTACACGGCCAAGTCCTGGCGCCTGCCAGAACACGTGAGCGCGGCGATCGCCAATCATCACAATGCGTTGGCGGTATTCAGCGATGAATCTTCGCGCAACAGTTCGCTGAAGAACCTGCTGGCGATCCTGAAAATGGCCGAGCACATTTGCGCGTCGTACCGGGTGCTGGGCAATCAGGCCGAAGATCACGAGTGGAACAGCATCGCGCCGCTGGTGCTCGATTATGTCGGCCTCTCGGACTACGACTTCGAGACCCTCAAGCAGACGATCCGCGACCTCGGCACTCATCGCTGAGTGTCGGAACCTTACTGGCCATGCGCCTGAGCCGAGAGCACCATGCCTGAATTGCCAGAAGTCGAAACTACCCGTCGCGGTATCGCGCCGTACCTGGAAGGTCAGCGTGTCAGCCGGGTGATCGTGCGTGAGCGGCGCTTGCGCTGGCCCATTCCCGAAGACCTCGATGTGCGGTTGTCCGGGCAGCGCATCGTACTGGTGGAGCGGCGTGCCAAGTATCTGTTGATCAATGCCGAAGTCGGCACCTTGATCAGCCACTTGGGCATGTCAGGCAATTTGCGTCTGGTGGAAGCCGGGCTACCGGCGGCCAAGCATGAGCATGTGGACATCGAACTGGAATCGGGCCTGGCACTGCGTTACACCGACCCGCGGCGCTTCGGCGCAATGCTCTGGAGCCTCGACCCGCTTAATCACGAATTGCTGATTCGCCTGGGGCCGGAACCGCTGACCGACCTGTTCGACGGCGAACGATTGTTCCAGCAGTCCCGCGGACGTTCGATGGCGGTCAAGCCGTTCATCATGGATAACGCGGTGGTGGTGGGCGTCGGCAATATCTATGCGACCGAAGCGTTGTTCGCCGCCGGGATCGACCCGCGCCGCGAAGCCAAGAGCATTTCCCGTGCGCGTTACTTGAAGCTGGCCATCGAGATCAAGCGCATCCTGGCGGCCGCCATCGAGCGCGGTGGTACCACGTTGCGGGACTTTATCGGTGGTGACGGTCAGCCAGGTTATTTCCAGCAGGAGCTGTTCGTTTACGGCCGTGGCGGTGAACACTGCAAGGTCTGTGGCACGGGGCTGCGGGAAGTGAAGCTCGGGCAGCGCGCCAGCGTTTTTTGCCCGCGTTGTCAGAGTTGAAAGTCAGTTAGATTTTCAGCGAGGCTGATGACGCCTTCGCGAGCAAGCTCGCTCCCACAGGGGATTTGTGTACGACGCAGATCCAGTGTGGGAGCGAGCTTGCTCGCGATGGCGGCCTGACAGGCGCCAGAAGTCTCAAGCCTTGCCGGTAATCTTCCGGTACTTCTCCATCAGCTGTTCTTCAGTCTCCGGATGAGCCTCGTCCAGTGGAATGCAATCCACCGGGCAGACCTGCTGGCACTGCGGTTCGTCGTAGTGGCCGACACACTGGGTGCACAGGTTCGGGTCGATCACGTAGATCTCTTCGCCTTGGGAAATGGCGGCGTTCGGGCACTCGGGTTCGCAGACGTCGCAGTTGATGCAATCGTCGGTGATGATCAGGGACATGCTAACTCCAGCCGGGGCGGCAAGCCCGGGCGCAATAAACCAATGCGCCTAATTGTGCCGCATTGGCGCCCGCAGTGCACGCGGGCGCCGCTTGAGCGGTGTTTACTTCTTGAAACGCTCGGTCAGTGCGTCCGCCACGACAGGGTGCACGAACTTGGTGATATCGCCGCCCAGGGCTGCGATTTCACGGACCAGCGTCGAGGAAATGAACGAGTAGCGCTCGGACGGGGTAAGGAACAGGCTTTCCACATCCGGTGCCAGTTGGCGGTTCATGTTGGCCAGCTGGAATTCGTATTCGAAGTCCGACACCGCGCGCAATCCGCGCAGGAACACATTGGCGTTCTTCTCTTTGGCAAAGTGCGCCAGCAGCGTCGAGAAGCCGACGACTTCAACGTTCGGCAGATGTTTAGTGACCTCGCGCGCCAGTTCCACCCGTTGTTCCAGAGGAAACAGCGGGTTTTTCTTCGGGCTCGCGGCGACGGCGATGATCACGTGATCGAACAGGCGCGAGGCGCGTTCGACCAGATCGCCATGGCCCTTGGTAATAGGGTCGAAGGTACCTGGGTACAACACTCGGTTCATCGCGTCGTCCTGGCGGGAATCCGTTGGGGAGTCGGATGGTATCGCAGCCTTCCCGGTCGGCCAAGTCGCCCGTTGGGTAAGAAAGCACTATAGACGATGGGAATTATCGTTATTTTCATGGGTTTTTTAAACGTTCGGCCAAAGATGTCGCCAGTTGCGCCGTCAGTCCGTAGACCGACAGCTGCGGGTTGGCGCCAATGCTGGTGGGGAACAGCGAACCATCGTGAATCGACAGATTGCCCAGTTGATGATGCCGGCCGAGGCTGTCGGTCACCGCGATTGTCGGGTCTTCACCCATGGCGCAACCACCCATCACATGGGCGCTGCCCAGGCGTGTGCGATACAACTCCAGGCTCAGGCCGTCGATCAGTGTGCGCGCTTCGGCGAGGGTCTTCACGTAGCGGGCGTCGGCGTGCATCGGCATCACGGCCTTGGCGCCACCGGCAAACTGGATCTCGGCCATGGTATGGAACGCCCGGCGCAATCCATCCCAGGCGTAGGGTGATAACTGGTAGTCCAGCACCGGCGTGTCATCGCTGCGCAATTCGACGCTGCCACCGGGGCTGTCAGGGTGAAAACCGTCCCGCAGCAACGCCAGCATGGCGTGGGTATGGGCCAGATTGGCCATGTGCTGCGAGTTTTCCTGACCGAAACCACCAAGCAATGTCGTGGCCAGCGCCGGGTGCAGGGGCGGGACTTCCAGTTTGTAGGACATCTTGCCCGTGGTGCCGTCCTGCCATTGGAAATGGTCGGAATAGATCGACTGCGGCGCGCCGTAGAAGGGGTTGACCACTTCGTCGAACAACGCGGCGGACATGTTTACCGGGTGCAGGAACGTACGTTTCCCCAGGCGCTTGTGCGGGTCGGGTGCTCCGGAGCGCATCAGCAAGGCCGGGCTGTTGATGCCTCCACCGGCCAGCACGAAATGCCGCGCCTTGACCGTGATGGTGCGCCCGGTCGGTGCGACGCAACGTTCATCCATCGCCGAACATTGCAGGCCGGTGACCTTGTCGCCGCTGATGTTAAGTTTTTCGGCGCGGGCCAGGTAAAGCAGTTCACCCCCTTTTTCCAGTGTCGCTGGAATGGTGGTGACCATCATCGATTGCTTGGCGTTGGTCGGGCAGCCCATGCCGCAGTAGCCGAGGTTCCAGCAGCCGCGAACGTTGCGCGGGATGACGTGCCATGAGTAATTCAGTGCTTCGCAGCCCTTGCGGATCACATCGTTGTTGGCGTTGGGTGGCACCATCCACGGCGCGACGCCCAGGCGCTGCTCCATTTTCTCGAACCACGGCGCCATTTCCGCCGGGCTGTGGCCCTTGACGTTGTGCTCTTTGGCCCAGTGTTCCAGGGTCGGCTCCGGGGTGCGGAAACTGGAAGTCCAGTTGATCAGCGTGGTGCCGCCCACCGCCCGGCCCTGGAGGATGGTGATCGCGCCATCCTTGCTCATGCGACCGATGCCTTCCTGATAAAGGCTGGCGTAGGCCTGGTCTTCGAGCATCTTGAAGTCGCTGCTGGTCTTGAGCGGGCCTTCCTCGATCAGCAGCACTTTGTAGCCGGCCGCGCTGAGGATTTCGGCGGTGGTGCCGCCGCCGGCACCGCTGCCGATGATCGCCACGTCCGCTTCGAGTGTCAGGTCTTGGGTCAGTTGCGAGCCGTTGTAGGTTTTCCAGCCTCGGGCCATGCCTTCGCGGAACGGATCGGGTACGGGCATCTTTCAGGTTCTCTTTATTATTTTGGATGCGGTGGTGAGGCGACTGGCGCCATCGCGGGCAAGCCACGCTCCCACAGGTTTTGTGCAGAGTTTTAAACAGTGGGCGGCCCGGGATACCCACAATGCGCCCACGATTCCTTGCGGCCGTACCAGGCCATCATCACCAGTTGCAACATGGAGCTGTGGCCCATGCGCAACAGGCTCAACGAGCTGTTTTCCCAGCGATCGAGAAAGGCCCGGATGTCGTTGGCGCTGGCGTTTTCCCAACTGCCCCAGACCCCGGTCAGCGGCCCGCGGGTCACGGCCATGCCCAGCACATCGAACAGTTGCTGGGTCAGCTTGAGCATTTCCGGCGACAGGTGGGCGAGGTTGTAATCCAGGCTTTTCAGCGTGCCCTCGACAGCCTCGGGCATCCGTTCGGCGGTCACGGCACCCTCGAGCATGACCGGGATTAACGCTCGCAAAAACAGCAGGTCGCCGCTGCGTAACGTGACGAAACCATTGGCCGGCACACTCGACGAACAACCGCTGAGGCTGGCTCCGAGCCCGGCGGTGGCGAGGAAAGCTGTGGCGCCGAGGCTGAATTTAAGCAACCCGCGCCGTGACAGCGCGGGTGTATCGGACAGGCTGGGGTTCATTATTGTTATTACCCGACGGTGATGATCATTAGCGGATGAACAGCTTCTGGATCAGCTTCTGAATGGATGTGCCGTACGGCGGATAGATCAACTTCGCGGCGTTGAACCGCTGTTTGATCAACACGCCCTTGGCCTTGCTGAAGGTCAGGAACCCTTCATGGCCGTGGTATTGACCCATGCCCGAGGCACCGATGCCGCCGAACGGCATGTCGTCCTGGGCGACGTGCAGCAGGGTGTCGTTCAGGCACACGCCACCGGAATGAGTTTCGTGCAGCACGCGCTGTTGTTCGCGCTTGTCGTAGCCGAAGTAATACAGCGCCAGTGGGCGAGGGCGCTGGTTGATGTAGGCAAATGCCTGGTCCAGATCCTTGTACGGCACGATCGGCAGCAGCGGCCCGAAGATTTCGTCCTGCATCACCGTCATCTCGTCCGTGACATTGAGCAGCAGGCTATGGCCCATGCGGCGGCCCTGGCCCTGGTCGAACAGCGGCATCAGCAGCGCGCCCTTGCTGGTGGCGTCGCTGACGTAACCGTTGAGACGCGCCAGTTGTCGCTCATTGATGATCGCGGTGTAGTCCGGGTTGTCGGCCAGCGTCGGATAAAACCCGCGGACGGCTGTGCGATAGGCTTCGACGAAACCTCCGACGCGATCCTCCGGCACCAGCACGTAGTCCGGGGCCACGCAGGTCTGGCCGGCGTTCAAGGTTTTGCCGAAGGCGATGCGCTCGGCGGCGTCCTTGAGTGGTACATCCCGGGAAACGATGGCCGGGGACTTGCCACCCAATTCCAGGGTCACCGGGGTCAGGTTTTCCGCGGCGGCGCGCATGACGTGTTTGCCGATGCTGGTGGCGCCGGTGAACAGCAGGTGATCGAACGGCAGGCGTGAAAACGCCACGCCCATGTCCGCCTCGCCCAGGACCACGCAAACCAGGTCTTCGGGGAAGATTCGCGCCAGCAGTTGCTTCATCAGCAGGCCGGTTGCGGGGGTCGACTCACTGAGCTTGAGCATCACCCGATTGCCCGCCGACAGCGCGCCGACCAACGGGCCGATGGCCAGGTACAGCGGGTAGTTCCACGGCACGATGACCCCGACCACGCCCAGCGGTTGGTAAACCACTTTGGCCGAAGCGGGCTGGAAGGCTGCGCCCACCTTGCGTCGCGAGGCTCGCATCCAGCCTTTGAGGTGTTTACTGGCGTAATGGATGCCGTGCAGGCTGGGCATCAGTTCGGCGAGCAGGGTTTCATCTGCGCTGCGATTACTGAAGTCCTGGCTGATCGCATCGATCAGGGCCTGGCGTTCATTGTTCAACAAATCCTTTAGCGCCTTGAGCCATTGCTGGCGCTGCGCGGCCGGTGGCATCGGGTTGGCGGCGTAGGCGGCACGCTGGGCGTCGAACAGGGCCTGAAGCTCTTCCAGCGGCTGCTGTAGGTTCTGCAGGTAGGAAATTTCAGCAGTCATGGTCGGCTCCGGATTTATTGTAATGCAGCATTTTTTAGAGCCTATACTCTAAAAAGTCAAATGACATCCTGGAACAGCTTTGTTTTATCCGCTCGCGGATAGATCTAAGATGCCCGTCAACGCACTCTGAATTAAAGCTCAAGCCATGGCCCCACGGATCAAAACCAGCGAGCGCATCGTGCAGAACAGCCTGGAGCTGTTCAACCAGCAGGGCGAGCGCAGCATCAGTACCAACCACATTGCTGCCCACATGGAAATTTCCCCGGGCAACCTGTACTACCACTTCCCGAACAAGCAGGCGATCATCGCCGTGTTGTTCAGCGAGTACGAAAGCCTGGTGGACAGCTTCCTGCGCCCGCCCCAGGGACGCGCCGCCACGGTGGAAGACAAACGTTTCTACCTCAAGGAACTGCTGTCGGCGATGTGGCGCTACCGCTTCCTGCATCGAGATCTCGAACATTTGCTCGACAGCGATCCGGACCTGGCCGACCGCTATCGACGCTTCTCCCAGCGCTGCCTGATCCAGGGTTCGGCGATCTACGAAGGTTTTGTCGCCGCCGGTATCCTGAAGATGGACAAGGTGCAGATCGAGTCCCTGACGCTCAATGCCTGGATCATCCTCACGTCCTGGGTACGCTTCCTGTGCACCACGCGGGAGAACTCCAGCCACTTGAGCGAGCAGGCCATTAAACGCGGGGTGTATCAGGTGCTGGTGCTGGAAGCCGGGTTCGTCACCGATGAGGCCCGCGATGCGGTCAACGCCTTGTTCGAAGAGTTTTACGTGCCCCTGGCCCAGGCACTGGAAGAAGTACAGTAGGATCAAGACCGACTTAATCACGGGAGCCCGCTATGCCCATTGCGCAACTGATCAGCCCGCAAGCCCTGGACCTGAAAAAGGACCAGCCGGGGCTGGTGATTCTGGATTGTCGTTTTGCCCTCGAAGACCCGGATTACGGTCAGCGCAGCTATGCCGAAGGGCACATCGCCGGTTCGAGCTATGCCGACCTCGAGCGTGATTTGAGTGGCGCCGTGGTCAAGGGCGTGACCGGGCGTCATCCGTTACCCGAGCCGGGGCAACTGATCGAGCGCCTGCAAGCCTGGGGTATCAATGCCGATAGCGAAGTGGTTTTGTATGACGACGGCCCGGGTGCCTATGCGGCGCGGGCCTGGTGGTTGCTGGCGTGGTTGGGCAAGCGCGATGGTGTATTCATCCTCGATGGCGGTCTCAAGGCCTGGCACGCGGCCGGTCTGCCGCTGAGCCTGGATGCGCCGGCGATCATTCGTGGTTCCTTCACCGGCAGTCCTGACACAGCGTTGCTGATCAGTGCCGAGCAGCTGCAAAAGCGCCTTGCGCGGCCGGAACTGACCCTGCTCGATGCCCGCGCATTGCCACGTTTCAAGGGTGAAGTGGAACCGATCGATCCGATTGCCGGGCACATCCCCGGCGCCCAGTGTGCGGCGTTTACCGACAACCTGGGCAGTGACGGGCGCTTCCTGCCGGCCGATCAGCTCAAGCAGCGTTTCGCCGCGAAACTGGGTGTTCGTTCGCCGAATGATCTTGTGGCGTACTGCGGCTCCGGCGTGACGGCGTGCCACAACCTGTTTGCGTTGTGTCTGGCCGGTTATCCGTTGGGCTCGCTGTATGCCGGGTCTTGGAGCGAGTGGATCAACGAGCCTGCGCGGGGCATTGCTACGGGCGAATAAACACCCAATAACCCACAATGGATTTTCGTCGTCA
Organism: Pseudomonas grandcourensis; assembly: GCF_039909015.1. Classification (NCBI taxonomy): domain Bacteria; kingdom Pseudomonadati; phylum Pseudomonadota; class Gammaproteobacteria; order Pseudomonadales; family Pseudomonadaceae; genus Pseudomonas; species Pseudomonas grandcourensis. Next base: position 6,417,230 of record NZ_CP150919.1, on the reverse strand, counting down.
TCAAGATCCGGGTAACTGCCGGGCTGTGCGATACGCCCCCGGTCCAACCCCATACACCTGCTTGAACTGCCGGCTCAGATGGCTCTGGTCGGCAAACCCCAGTTGCATCGCGACTTCCAGCGGCAAACAACCACGTTGCAGCAACGTCCGCGCCTGGGCGATGCGTTGTTGCATCAGCCAGGTGTGCGGCGGCATGCCGGTGGCGCGGCGGAATACCCGGGCGAAATGGAATGGCGAGAGGTTGACCGCTGTCGCCAGCGCTTCCAGTGAGGGCGGTGCTGCCAGTTGCGCGTGCAGTAATTCCTTGGCCCGGCTCACGGCCCGGTGTTCCTTGCCAGGTTTACCGGCATCGGGCACCGCCGCATGACGCTGCAACAGCGACAGCACCAGTTCGCGCCAGACCGTTTGTTGCTGCAATGCGGTGGCGGGGCTTTCCAGCAGGTGGTGAAGCTGGCAGAAGCCGTTCACCAGATCCTGATCGCGATACAGCGTGGCGCCGAAGGCCGGCAAGTGATGGGTCGGCAGTTCGAGTTCGGCCAGCAGCGAATTTATCTGCCCGCTGTCCGGATAAAACGCCCGGTACAGCCAGCCATCCTCGGTGCCTTTGTGGCCGGTGTGCAGTTCATCGGGGTTGATCAGCACCAGCGTGCCGCTGCCTGCCAGGTGTTCGGCGCCGCGATAGCGATAACGCTGGGCGCCGGCCATGATCATGCCGATCACATAGCCGTCATGCACGTGGGGGGCGAAACGATGATCGATGTAGCGGGCGGACAACAACTCGACCCCGGCCAGCGGCGGGGTTTGCCAGAAGTGGATTGACTCGCCTTGGTCAGCGTCCATGATTCAAGTGCGCCCTGTGGCGGCCAGCCACTCGGGGATGCGCCGCTCCAGGTAGTAACCCGGTTGCTTGAGCGTGCCATCGACGAAGCCGACATGCCCGCCCTTGGCTTGCAGTTCGAATTGCGTGCAAGCGGACAACTCATCGACGTGCGGCAGGCTGTGGGGAAACACGAAAGGGTCGTCGGCGGCCTGAATCATCAAGGTCGGCGTACGAATTTCGCCAAGGAAATAGCGGCTGGAGGCGCGGCGATAGTAATCCTCGGCATCGGCGAATCCGTGCAGTGGCGCGGTGACGCGACCGTCGAAATCCCAGAACGTGCGCATGTTTTCCAGGGATCCGAGGGCCGCCAGGGTTGCCAGGCCGTCCTCGTGTCCGTCGTGCTGGAACTGTCGCTGTTTGTTCTTGATGTAGGCAACCATCTCGCGCATGAAATGCGCCTGGTAAACCTTGGAGAAGCCTTGGCCGATACGGTCGGCGCACTGGTCCAGGCGGAACGGCACCGACACCGCCACGGCGCCCGTCAAGTCGCTGTCGCTGCCGGTTTCGCCCAAATGCTTGAGCAGGACATTACCGCCCAGGGAGTACCCCACCGCATACAGTGGCGCGAGCGGTCGTTTAGCCCGCAAGTGCCTGATGGTTTCGGCCAGGTCTTCGCTGGCGCCGGAATGGTAGCTGCGCGGCAACAGGTTGGGTTCGCCCGAACAGCCGCGCCAGTTCAGCGCGACGCTGGCCCAGCCTCGGTCGCTCAGGGCTTTTTGCATGCCGGCCACATAAGGTGAATTCGACGAGCCGGTGAGCCCGTGCAACACCAGCACCAAGGGTGCGTCGGCGCTGTGCGGGCCGTACCAGTCGAGGTCGAGAAAGTCGCCGTCTTCAAGCCACAGACGTTCGCGTTCACGGCCGATGTGCACGGTTTTACGCCACAGCGGCCCCCACAAGGTTTGCAAGTGCGGATTGCCGAGGCCGAAGGCGGGGGTAAAGGACGGCGGTGGGGCCAGTGCGGGGTGCGGTTGCACAGTCATTCTCGGTGGAAGTGTTCATGAGTCTGCCCGAAGACGCGGCGGGGCAGCGCCGCGACCGCGTCATCATGGTTGTCTAACTTGCCACAATCTCGCCAGGCATGCGACACATGGCATTGGTCGCACTTTCACTCGGAGCCGGCAGCGGTTGCTGCTCTGTCTTCGGCCCCAGGATGACAACGCGCCATTGGTCGGCGTGGTGATGCCGATTGAGCGCGCTTTTGATTGAAACGGGGCTCAGCTTCAAGGCTGCTTGCGTGGCAAAGTCGAGGTCCAGCGGCAGATTGTGCACGCTGATGGCGTACAACTGTCTCAGAATCTGCATATTGGTAGCGCTGTTCAACGGCGCGCTACCGGTCAGTTGCTGTTGGCTGTCTTCGAGCTCCTGTTGGGTCGGCCCTTGGGCGAGAAAGTCGCTGAACATCGTCTTGATATGGGCCAGCACGGCGTCGGCCTGCTCTGGTCGGGTCTGCAATTCAATGGTCAGTAACCCTTGTGCCTGAAGGGCTGAAAGGTCGGCTTTAACGTGGTAGGTCAAGCCTCGGCGTTCACGGAGTTCATTGGTCAGCCGGTTGGTGAAAACCCGCATGGCCATTTGCAGCGCGACGTAGTCCGGACCGCTCCGCAGGTCACTTGGCTGGGCAAGGCGCAGGTAAGCCTGGGTCGATGGTCGCTCAATGCGCAGCAGGCTCGGGGCCGTCGGACTTGTCACTGGCTGGATCGCGGCAGTGGCCGGTCCCAGGGGCAAGGCAGCGGATATCTGCGTACCAATACGCTGGGCTTCTTCCTCGGTGAGATCACCGACCAGTGTGATCTGGGCATTGCCCGCGGCATAAGCCTCGCGATGAAAGTCTTGAGCCTGGGTGCGGGTGATGGAGGCAAGCCCGGCCCGGGTTCCGTAGAGGGACTGAGCATTACCGTGGTCGGGAAACAGCTGGCCGAGGTTCGCTTGTCGGGCTTGAGCGGCAGAGGACTGATCTTCACGGTCCAGAAAGTACTGCAATTGGGATTTCACCGCAGGCAGGGATTCTTGCGGCAACAGCGGCTTGCCGAGTACCTGGGCAAACAGTTCCAGGGCTGGAGTGCGCCGTGATTCGTCACTCAGGCTACGCAGGGAAAACCAGGTCCGGTCCTGGCTGATACCCATATCCATCCTTGCCCCCAGATTATCGAACGCCGCCTGTATGGCATTGACGTCCTTGCCGGCTACGCCCTCATTCAAAAGGCTATAGGTGACCGCGGCCAGGCCGGGTTGATGCGGGGTGTGGGCGCTGCCGGCGGCAAAGCTCACAAGGGCATCGAACATCGGCAGGCCAGGGGTGCGGATGAACAGGATCTTCGTTCCGCTGAGGGTTTTGTAACCTTTGATCGGCAGTGTGCGGTGGGTCGCCGGAGCCTGTGTTTCATTGAGCGATTGCAGCACTGGTTTCTGGGTCGCCGTGGTTGTAGCGGCAGATGCGTGTGCACTCAACAGCATGCCGGCCAGGATCAATCCATTGATGAGGCCTTTGAGCTTATCCATTGTTTTTCTCCGGCAGGATTTTCGCGGTACTCAGGCGCTCACGCGTCAGGTACGTCTTTGCGACCTCTTGAATCTCCCGGGGCGTGACCTTGTTCAACTCATCCGTATCCTGATCGGCCAGCCGCCAGTCCAGGCCGATGGTTTCCAGCAGGCCCAAGGTGTTGGCCTGCCTTTCCAGATCATCCTGCGCATAAACCGAGTTGGCGATCACAAGGTTTTTCGCGCGCTCCAGTTCTGCCGGTTCCGGAGCCTTGCTTTTCAGTGATTCGATCACTTGCCAAAGACGGGCGAGGGCTTCGTCAGCGTCATTGAGCTTGTCCGGGTTGAGTTGTGTGCTGATGGTCAGTAACGAGTCGCCGCGATTGAAGGCGTCGTACTCTGAGTGGGCCTCGGTGAATATCGCCTCGCTCAGTTGCAGTTGCTGTTTGATCCGCGCGCTACTGGATCCGGCCAGTAACATATCAAGCAGGCGCAGCGCATGGGCGGTCCGGCGATCCAGTGCCGTGGCCAGGCTGGGCGCGTTGAAGCTCATGATCAGGCGCGGGGAGGCTACCGGTGCGTGCAGGGTCAGTGACCGTTCACCGGCAGAAGCCAGCTCGACGGGGGTAGGCGCCACAGGTGTCGCGCGCCGTTCAAGGTGGCCGAAGTGCTGCTGTGCCAGGACCTTGATCCGCTCAGGTGCAACATCGCCAACGACCACCAACGTCGCATTGTTTGGCGAATACCAGGCCTGATACCACTGCTGCAATTGCACGGCGTTCATTCGTTGCAGATCGTGCATCCAGCCAATCGTCGGGGTGCGGTAGCCGCTGGCTGGGTAGGCAATGCTGTTCAGTCGTTCTTGAGCCGATGCGGTGATTTCATCATCAACGTACATCCGGCGCTCCTCCTGAATGACCTTGAGCTCCGGCGTGAAGTCCTGTGCATCCAGCTCGGCCGTACTCATCAGATCGGCCAGTATTTCGAAAGCGACGCTTGTGCGGCCGGAAGGTAGTGTCTGGTAAAAAACCGTGAAGTCGGTGCCGGTAGATGCGTTTTGGCGGGCGCCCAGTTTATCCAGTATCGCCGCGAACTCGCCGGCGCAGGCCTTGCTGCTGCCTTTGTAGACCATGTGTTCGAGGGCGTGGGACAGGCCGGACTGGCCGGGTGGTTCGTAGCTTGAACCGGCCTTGATCCAGAGTTGGGCGGTGACGATGGGGGAGCGGTGGTCCTCGCGCACAACGACCTTGAGGCCGTTATCCAGTACGAATTCTTGCGTCGCAGGGGGTGTCGCCGCGCTGGCCATGAGCGGCAGCCAAGCGATAAAGGGCAGCATAAATGTGCTGCGGGAGATGTTCATCCGTGTTCATCCTCAGTGGTTTGCAGTTAATTGCGCAACCCACTGTGGATGATCTGTAAGGACGTCAGGCGGTAACTATGTAGTGCACCTCACAACCGGTTTGGGGGCGGTTGTCTCGCCAAAATTTCAGGCGCTGCGCTGCCACAACGAGTAATACACACGCCCGGATTTCTGCTCCCGGTGCAGGCGCCAGTTCTCCGGCAGGCCCAGGGTCGAAGGCGCGGGTCTGCAGGTTGATCAGGAACGGGTCGCGCGCCTGCATCGGGGTGAAGCCCGAATACACGCCGTAAGTCAGGCCACGCCTCTCGCGCACTTCGCTCATCAACCGGGTGCCGAAGCCGCCGCCACCGAGAATCTGGTTACCCATGGACAACGCCGCGTAGTCCGGGGCGTAGCGGTCGATACCCAGTTGCGCGAGCATCAGGTTGGTCTGCTTGGACGGAAACTGTGTCTCGCTTGCTTGGGAGCACGAACAGTGTGGGGCTGCGAGCGGTGCGGGTTCAGCAACCCCTTGGTTCACTGTTTGCAATTCAGTGGCAGGCTAGAAAATTGAACAAGAGCGTTATTCCAGCGAACCTTCCATTGGGAAAATGTGGGCTGTTGTCATTCGCTGCTCTGTGAAGTAAGTGTTGGCGAAGTCTTGAATGTCCTTGGTTGTGATGCTCAGCAAAGCTTGGTATTCCTGCGCCCTGTTACTCAGAGGCAGTTTTGAATGATGATAATTGGTGACGATGCCGGGTAAAGCCCAAGGATCTTGCTCATTTTTGGCCCAGAGGGCGAGACTCTTTTCACGAGCCTGTTCCAAGGTTTTGGTGTCGATTGGACTTCGTTTTAGCTCATTTATGTAAGTGTGCAGTCCCTGCTCTAACTGACTTGGAGTTTGATCCGCCGACAGGGCCGTAACACTCAGATAAAAAAGGCTCGCATTTTCGTAGCATCGTACCCCTGCGACGCCCCACCCGTCTGGAATTAGCAGGAAGTAGTTGGTCAGAAGCTCCGCGAGGATGCCTAAGGCGCCGAAAGCCTTGGGGTCTTCATTGAAGAAGTTACGGTCAGGCAAATTGAAGCCTGTGACCGAAAAAGGCACGTTAGTGTTTTTGCGTAGTTCGATATGCCGCTTGCCCGGTTCGGAAGTTTCTTTGGGGTAGTTGAATACCTCAAGAGGTCTATGTTGAATCGCAGAGAAATGCTGTTCTGCCAACTTGAATACGTTGGCTGCGTTCACATTGCCAACAACGACCAGTGTTGCATTATTGGGCATGTACCAACGCTGATGCCATTGGTGCAATTGATTGATATCAAGGTTTGAAAGGCTGGTTGGCGTGCCATCGGCCATATTGGAATAACTACTGAAAGGATAAAGTAGTTCGTTGATTTCCTGTGGTGTGCTGCGGTTGGATATAAAAACATCACATTCGGCTCGATAGCTATTTCGTAGTTTTATGTGTGTCTGCAAAGATTCGCCGGTCATTTGTGGTGCTGCCATCATGGTGGCGTGTCGGCTGAAAGCCTCATTTAACCTGGAAGGTAGTACCTGCTGTATATAAGACGTAAAGTCATCCCGATGAAACGAAGTAAGTTCGTAGGCATCGGGTGACGCTGTATCTTGATTGTCTTGATTGTCTTGATTGTCTTGATTGTCTTGATTGTCTTGATTGTCTTGATTGTCTTGGAGTAATACACACGCCAGCATGAGGTTGATCCCCGCGCTTTCCGGCGGTTCGTTACAGTGGCTAACTTTGTAGTTGAGTTCGATGCGTGCCTCAGTGGTGCCACTGAGTTCGGCAACAATGACTTTCATGCCGTTGTCGAGAGTGAGTTCTTTTGTTGGAGTAGTTGGATATTTTGTCTGCATAGTTTGCGAGTCCATTTGCAGTTATGCGAGTCATTTCGCTCGCCTACAATGCTCACAAGTATTAATTCTATCCAGGGTAAATATATTTCCTGCTAAGACTGCTGTGAAGGTGTCGGGTGGGGGATGCCCACCCGAACTTGGTTATGTGGACGGTATAGTGTTGCGCTGCCACAACGAGTAATGCACACGCCCGGATTTCTGCTCTCGGTGCAGGCGCCAGTTCTCCGGCAGGCCAAGGGTCGACGGCGCCGACTCGCTTTCGGTGTACACCCAGGCATCTTCGGCCAGCCATTGGCGCTCTTCGAGCAACTTGCAGACGACGGGCAGCAGGTTCTGGTTGAACGGCGGATCGAGGAACACCAGGTCGTAGGCCGTTGGGTTCTGGGTTTCCAGGTAGCGCAGGGCATCGGCGGTCTGGACCTGGCCGTTGGTGCACCGCAGCGTGCCCAGGTGTTCCTTCAGGCTGGACACCGCGATGCTGCTGGCATCCAGTGCCTGACCCATGGCCGCGCCACGGGACAGGGCTTCGAGGAACAGCGCGCCGCTGCCGGTGAACGGGTCGAGCACCTTGGCGCCCGGCACGTAAGGCGCGAGCCAGTTGAACAGGGTTTCACGCACGCGGTCCGGCGTCGGGCGCAGGCCGGGGGCGTCGGGGAAGCTCAGCTTCCGGCTGCGCCACTCCCCGCCGATGATGCGCAGCTGGTTCACGCCGTTATGGACGTTTTTGGCGGGTTTTTTAGGATGGGCCATTAATGCTCCGGAACCCCGAGCGGTTGCTCGGAAGGTTTATCAGTAGGGGCCGGTAACGGCTTTTGCGGCACGGTCGGGCCAGCGCTGACGATGACCATCTTGTCCGTGCTCAGGTGTTTGTTCATGGCGGCTTTGACCTGCTCGACGGTCAAGGCCTGGGACTGTTGCATGAAGTCTTCCAGGTGACTCAACGGCAAGTTGTAAAAACCGATGGCGCCCAACTGACCGACGATATCGGCGTTGCTGGCGGTAGACAGCGGGAAGCTGCCGGCCAGTTCGCGTTTGGCGTCGTCCAGCTCTTTTTCGGTCGGGCCGGTTTTAAGGTAGTCGGCCAGTACATCCTGCACCAGTTTCAGGGTGCCTTCACTCATCTCGGCGCGGGTTTGCAGGTTGATCATGAACGGGCCACGCGCCTGCATCGGGGTGAAGCCCGAATACACGCCGTAAGTCAGGCCACGCTTCTCGCGCACTTCGCTCATCAGGCGGGTGCCGAAGCCGCCGCCACCGAGAATCTGGTTACCCATGGACAACGCTGCGTAGTCCGGGTCGTCGCGGTCGATGCCCAGTTGCGCGAGCATCAGGTTGGTCTGCTTGGACGGGAACTCGATATGGCCGACGCTGGCCTTGGGCTCGACCGGTTGCGCGACTTTCGGCAAGGCCGGTCCTTTTGGCAGGGCGCCGGACACCTGGGCGGCAATCGCTTCGGCTTCCGCGCGGGACAGGTCGCCGACCAGCGCGATCACCACGTTACCGGCTGAGTAGGCTTTCTCGTGGAAAGCACGCAGTTGGGCCACGGTGATTGCCGGGACGGTTTGCGCCGTGCCGTCGCTGGAATGCGCGTACGGGTGATCGCCGTACAAGCGGTTCATCAGTTCCAGGCTCGCCAGTTTGCCGGGGTTCTGTTTCTGGTATTCGAAACCGGCGAGCATCTGGTTCTTGATGCGGGCAAACGAGTCGGCGGGGAAGGTCGGTTTGCCGACGACTTCGGCGAACAGTTTCAGGGCCGGCTCGCGCTTGTCCTTGGCACTCAGGCTGCGCAGCGAAGCGATTGCCATGTCCTTATAAGCGCCGTTGCCGAAGTCGGCGCCCAGGCCTTCGAAGCCCTGGGCAATGGCACCGACGTCTTTTCCGGCAACGCCTTCGTTGAGCATGGCGTTGGTCAACACCGCCACGCCCGGTGCATCGCGGTCCTGGCTGCTGCCGGCAGCGAAGATCAGGCGCATGTCGAACATCGGCAGCTCATGGGCTTCGACAAACAGCACCTTGGTGCCTTCGGCGGTGTTCCAGGTCTGCACGTCCAGCTTGCGGTGGGCCGGTGCCTTGCCGTTGAGCTCGGTCAGCGATTGCAGTTTCTGGCTGGCCTTGGCCTTGTCCAGGGCTTCGCTGGCGTTGGTTTGGTCAGGGCGCGACAGATAGAACGCGGCGGAGCCGATAACGGCGACGGCGACCAGGCCGATCAGGGCCAGGCGGGAGGGTTTACGCTCACTCATGAGTCGTCTCCAGGGGCAGTACATGGGCGACGCTGAGACGTTCGCGGGTGAAAAACAGCTTGGCGGCTTTTTGGATATCTTCCGGCGTGACGCTTTCCAGATCGGCCAGTTCGGTGTCCATCAGTTTCCATGACAGGCCGACGGTTTCCAGTTGGCCGATGGCCGTGGCCTGACTGGTGATCGAGTCGCGCTCGAAGACCAGGCCGGCGATGACTTGTGCGCGTACGCGTTCCAGCTCTTCAGCGGTTGGCGCCGTGGTTTTCAGCTGGTCGAGCAGCTTCCACAAACCAGCATGCGCTTGGGCGATGGTCTTGTGTTTCTGCGAGTTTGGCGATGCCGACAGGGTGAAGAGGCTGTCGCCGCGGGTGTAGGCGTCGTAGCTCGACGAGCCGCCGGACACCAGTTCTTCCCCGCGCTCCAGTTGCGTCGGGATGCGCCCGCTGTAGCCGCCGTCGAGCAGTGCCGAGATCAGGCGCAGGGCATTGACCAGGCGCTTGTCTTCGGCGGTGGCGATGCTCGGCACGTTGAAGGCCAGCATCAGGCTAGGCAGTTGGGTCTGCACGTGCAGAGTGATCTGGCGCTCGCCCGGTTCGGCCAGTTCCAGCGGCTTTTTCGCGGCGGGTACATCACGCTTGGCGATCGGGCCGAAATAGCGTTGGGCCAGGGTTTTGACTTCGTCCGGGGTGACATCGCCAACCACCACCAGCGTGGCGTTGTTGGGCACGTACCAGGTTTCGTACCAGTGGCGCAGCTCTTCGACTTTCATCCGCTCAAGGTCGGCCATCCAGCCGATGGTCGGCGTGTGATAGCCGCTGGCCGGGTAGGCCATGGCCTTGAAGCGCTCGTAGGCTTTGGCCATTGGCTTGTCGTCGGTGCGCAGGCGACGTTCTTCCTTGATGACCTCGATTTCCTTGGCGAACTCATCAGGTGGCAGGCGCAGGCTGGCCATGCGGTCGGCTTCCAGTTCGAAGGCCACGCCCAGGCGATCCCGGGCCAGCACCTGGTAGTACGCGGTGAAATCATCGCTGGTGAATGCGTTCTCTTCGGCGCCGAGGTCGCGCAGGATCAGCGAGGCTTCACCGGGGCCGACTTTTTCGCTGCCCTTGAACATCATGTGTTCCAAAGCGTGGGACAGGCCGGTATTACCCGGCGTCTCGTAGCTGGAGCCGACCTTGTACCAGACCTGGGAAACCACCACTGGCGCACGGTGGTCTTCACGCACGACCACCTTCAGACCGTTGTCGAGGGTGAATTCGTGGGTGGGTTGCGGGTCGGCAGCCAGGGCCGAAAGGGGCAGGCAAACTGTGCTGAGCAGCAGGCCTGCGGCGCGGCGGGCAAGAGCATTCATTCGTTTTCAAACCTTTGGGGCTGCCCGCTTGTTCTTAGCGTCAGCGGGCGAGAGGGTGCTAGGATACTGATCCGTTTTACTGGCGGCCACGCCTATCAGGCCTTTGACCGGCCTGCGGGTTGCATGGGTTACCGGCAGAAACTTTGAGTTTGTCAGCTAAACTCAGCGTTTTCGCCGACGATGCCGTTCCAGTCCTTCGTATTAGTCGAGCTTTGAGGCGCCGTTGGCACCTCGACAAAATGTTGCGCGTGAACAAGCTGGGTCAATCGCAGTCTGTTCTGCATCGAATATTTATTTGCCGGGGCGCCATTGGCGCGTCGCTACCGTGAGATAGCCGTCCTCCATGTTTGGTTCCAACGACGACAAGAAGACCCCAGCTGCGGCTGGCGAGAAAAAAAGCCTGTTCGGATGGCTGCGCAAAAAGCCGCAGGAACCCGTCGTCGAACAGCCACAAGCCATTCCTGATCAAGTACCGACGCCGGTCCCGGTAATAGAAGAAGCGCCCGCGCCGGTTGTTCTGCCGATTGCCGAGCCGGTACTGCAATCGCAGGCTGAAACCGTTGTTGAGCCTGTCAGCGAAGTTATCGAAGCGCCGCTGACCCCGACTGCCGAGCCATGGCTGACCTTGCCCGTGGCGGAGGAGCCGGTGGCATTGGTCGAAAATGACCTGGCCCCCCACGTGACCCCGCCGATTCCGGCTCCGGCAGCGTTTACGCCTGCACCGGCTCATGTGCCTGTGGTCGAAGCGATTGTTGAACCTGTCGTCGTGGCCGAGACTGTGCCCGTTGTCAGCCAGCCAGAGGTTCCGGTGTTCGTTGCTCCGGTTGCTCAAGCACCTGCACCCGCTTCGATTCCTGAGCCGATCGCGGCGCCCGCCGAAACCCCGGCAGAGCCCGTACGCACCGAAGAAACCAAAGCCGGTTTCTTCGCCCGCCTCAAGCAGGGCCTGTCCAAGACCAGCGCCAGTATCGGCGAAGGCATGGCCAGCCTGTTCCTGGGCAAAAAGGTCATTGATGACGAACTGTTCGAGGACCTGGAAACCCGCTTGCTGACCGCCGACGTTGGTGTCGAAGCCACTTCGTTGATCATTCAGCGCCTGACGCAGAAGGTCGCGCGCAAAGAGCTGGCCGACTCCGATGCCCTGTACAAGTCCCTGCAAACCGAACTGGCCGCCATGCTCAAGCCGGTCGAGCAGCCGCTGAAAATCACCTCGCAGAACAAGCCGTTCGTGATTCTGGTCGTCGGCGTCAACGGTGCCGGCAAGACCACCACCATTGGCAAGCTGGCGAAGAAACTGCAGCTGGAAGGCAAGAAAGTCATGCTCGCCGCCGGCGACACTTTCCGTGCCGCGGCGGTGGAGCAATTGCAGGTCTGGGGTGAGCGCAACAAGATCCCGGTGATCGCACAGCACACTGGCGCCGACTCGGCTTCGGTGATCTTCGACGCCGTGCAGGCCGCCAAGGCCCGTGGCATCGATGTGCTGATCGCCGACACCGCCGGGCGTCTGCACACCAAAGACAACCTGATGGAAGAGCTGAAAAAAGTTCGCCGGGTGATCGGCAAGCTCGACGCCGACGCACCACACGAAGTGCTGTTGGTGCTTGACGCCGGCACCGGCCAGAACGCCATCAACCAGGCCAAGCAATTCAACCAGACCGTCGAACTGACCGGCCTGGCGCTGACCAAGCTCGACGGCACCGCCAAGGGCGGGGTGATTTTCGCCCTGGCCAAGCAATTCGGTCTGCCGATCCGCTACATTGGCGTCGGCGAAGGCATCGACGATTTGCGTACCTTTGAAGCAGAACCCTTTGTCCAGGCATTGTTTGCCGAGCGGGAGCGTTCATGATTCGTTTCGAACAGGTCGGTAAGCGCTACCCGAACGGTCACGTCGGCTTGCATGAGCTGAGCTTTCGAGTCCGTCGTGGCGAGTTCTTGTTTGTTACCGGCCATTCCGGCGCCGGTAAATCCACGCTGTTGCGCCTGTTGCTGGCGATGGAGCGTCCGACCAGCGGCAAGTTGCTGCTCGCCGGGCAAGACCTGAGCACCATCAGCAACGCGCAGATTCCTTTCTTGCGTCGGCAGATCGGTGTGGTGTTCCAGAATCACCAGTTGCTGTTCGATCGCACGGTGTTCAATAACGTCGCGTTGCCTTTACAGATCCTGGGTCTGTCCAAGGCCGAGATCGCCAAGCGCGTAGACTCGGCACTGGAGCGCGTGGCGCTGTCGGATAAAACCGATTTGTACCCGGGCGACCTGTCCACCGGTCAGCAGCAGCGCGTCGGCATCGCCCGCGCCATCGTTCATCGTCCGGCCTTGCTGCTGGCGGATGAACCGACCGGTAACCTCGACCCGCGTCTGGCCGCCGAGATCATGGGTGTGTTCGAAGACATCAATCGCCTGGGTACCAGCGTGCTGATCGCCAGTCACGACCTGGCCCTGATCGCCCGTATGCGCCATCGCATGCTGACGCTGCAACGCGGTCGATTGATCGGTGACGGGGAGGCCGCGGTATGAGTGCAACACGTAGCCCCAAGGTTTCCGAGCGTGTGGCCCCGAAGGCCGCCGATCCGCAGCCGCAAAAGAAAAAACACGACGATGACGACGGGCCGGACTTTGCCACGTTGTTCCGCGCCTGGATCGAAAGTCATCGCGCCAGTCTGGTGGACAGCCTGCGTCGCCTGGGCAAGCAGCCCATCGGCAGTTTTTTCACCTGCATGGTGATGGCGGTGGCCCTGAGTTTGCCCATGGGGCTGTCACTTTTGCTAAGTAACGTCGAGCGTTTGGGTGGTTCCTGGCAGCGTGCGGCGCAGATTTCCCTGTATCTGGACCTTGAGGCCAAACCGGCCGAAGGCGAAGCGCTGCGCGATCAGATCAAGGGCATGCCTGGCGTCGCTGATGCCGAATACGTTGGCCGCGAGCAGGCGCTTGAAGAGTTCCAGCAGCAGTCCGGGCTGGGCGAGGCGCTCAAGGAGTTGCCGGAGAACCCGCTGCCGGGCGTGGTCCTGGTGACGCCGAACGAGGTCGACAAGCCGGCCCTTGAAGCATTAAGACAAAAACTATCCGAGCTGCCGAAGGTACAACAGGCGCAACTTGATTTAGTCTGGGTTGAGCGTCTGGCGGCCATCCTCAAGCTGGGTGACCGTTTTGTCTTCGGTCTGACCGTGCTTCTGGTTTCTGCATTACTTTTGGTGATAGGCAATACCATTCGTCTTCATATTGAAAACCGCCGCACAGAGATAGAAGTGATTAAACTGGTCGGCGGCACTGACAGCTATGTACGCAGGCCCTTTCTGTATATGGGTGCGCTGTATGGCTTCGGTGCGGGGATTCTGTCCTGGGGTGTACTGGCGTTCGGCCTTGATTGGCTGAATGACGCGGTGGTAGGGCTGGCCGGTTTGTACGGCAGTGATTTTGCGCTGGCTGGAGTGCCAGTTGCCGACGGTCTGTCTCTCTTGCTTGGCGCGGTGCTGTTGGGGTATATCGGTGCATGGATTGCAGTCGCACGCCACCTGAGGGAGCTTGCGCCTAAGTAGTATCATTTTGCTCGTATTGACCTTTCAGCGTTTTTGGGTTTTAGGGAACTTGTCTTTCGGTTTCCGGTCAATTTTCGCAGTGCTGAACTGCACGAGTTTGTAAGTCGGAGGTTTTTTCGTATGACCAATTCTTTGCAACCTGCATATGCTCTGGTCCCGGGTGCGAACCTGGAGGCCTATGTGCACACCGTCAACAGCATTCCATTGCTGTCGCCGGAGCAGGAGCGTGAACTGGCCGAGAGTCTCTATTATGAGCAGGATTTGGGGGCGGCTCGGCAGATGGTGCTCGCCCACCTGCGTTTTGTCGTACATATCGCCCGTAGCTATTCCGGCTACGGCCTGGCTCAGGCTGACCTGATCCAGGAAGGCAATGTCGGCCTGATGAAGGCCGTGAAGCGCTTCAACCCGGAAATGGGCGTGCGCCTGGTGTCCTTTGCCGTGCACTGGATCAAGGCGGAAATCCACGAGTTCATCCTGCGCAACTGGCGCATCGTGAAAGTCGCGACCACCAAGGCCCAGCGCAAGTTGTTCTTCAACCTGCGCAGCCAGAAGAAGCGTCTGGCCTGGCTGAACAACGAGGAAGTCCACCGTGTGGCGGAAAGCCTCGGTGTAGAGCCTCGGGAAGTGCGCGAGATGGAAAGCCGCCTGACTGGCCATGACATGGCCTTCGACCCGGCTGCCGAAGCGGACGACGACAGTGCATTCCAGTCGCCGGCCAACTATCTGGAAGACCACCGGTACGACCCGGCCCGTCAGCTGGAAGATGCGGACTGGAGCGACAACTCCAACCACAACCTGCACGAAGCGCTGGAAGTGCTGGACGACCGCAGCCGTGACATCCTCTACCAGCGCTGGCTGGCGGAAGAAAAAGCCACGCTGCACGACCTGGCGCAGAAGTACAACGTGTCGGCCGAGCGTATTCGCCAGCTCGAGAAGAGCGCGATGAACAAGCTCAAGTTGTCGATCGCTGCGTAACTGGCGAGCAGGCAATAAAAAACGCCCCGGTCATTGATCGGGGCGTTTTTGTTTGTGTCGATGATCCTTGTGCATCACAGGGGATCTTCAGTCTTATTCGGCCCAGGGTGCCCGGCGCGAATCGTTCAGCCCGACCAGATAGCTGTCGCCACCCAGTTGGCTCATCTGTCGCCGAATCCAGCCTGCACGTCGCGCCACGTAGGCGGTCGGATGGCTCGCACTCCACACACGAGGATTGGGCAGTACGGCGGCCAACAAGCTCGATTGCTGACGGCTGAGGTTCTTGGCGCTCACGCCAAAGTGATGCCGGGCCGCCGCTTCAGCGCCAAACACACCGTCATCCCATTCGACACTGTTGAGGTACACCTCAAGAATCCGCTGCTTGGGCCAGAATACTTCGATCAGTCCGGTGAACCAGGCTTCCAGGCCTTTGCGTAGCCAACTGCGGCCAGACCACAGGAACAGGTTTTTCGAGACTTGCTGGCTCAGGGTGCTGGCGCCACGGATCGAACCTCCGCGTTCGTTATGGGCAAACGCCGCCTGAATCGCGCCGATATCGAAGCCCCAGTGCTCCGGGAATTTCTGGTCTTCGCCGGCAATCACCGCGACTTTCAGGTCGTCGGAGATCTCGTCCCAGGGTTTCCAGGTCCGTTGCAGGTCGATGGGTTCGCCGTCAAACCAGGATTCGATCTTGCGCTCGACCATCAGCGTCGTCCCCGGCGGCGGCACCACGCGAAAGATCAGCACCAGCAATATGCTGCCACCCATGAACCAGAGCACGGCCTTGGAGAAATGACGGAAATAGATACGCAGCATAGAGATGGCTTGGCCGAACCCGTTGAGCGGGCCATTATACAGACCCTTTGGATCGAAACTGACTGGAGTTCTGCATGCTGCGTGGCTTTCTGATGCTGGCCGCTTTTTTCGGCTTCACCGGTGTCGGCCTCGGGGCCTTCGCCGCCCATGGCCTGAAGGACCGCCTGAGCGCCGAGTACCTGACGATCTTCCACACCGGCGTCACCTATCAATTGGTTCACGCCCTGGCGTTGCTCGGTATCGCAGCGCTGGCCACGCAAATTCCCGGTCGACTTGCCACCTGGGCTGCTGCGTCGTTTGCCATCGGTATCCTGCTGTTTTCCGGCAGCCTGTATGTGTTGACGCTGACGGGCATCAGCAAGCTCGGCATCATCACCCCGTTCGGTGGCCTGGCCTTCCTGGTAGGCTGGTTTTGCCTCGGACTTGCCGCTTGGCGCCTGAGCTGACTTAACGGTCCATTTCATGACGAATGGCTTGGGTCAGCCTGACTGATCGGGCTAGAATGCCAGCCCCTAAAAATGATGGCGGCATCCGGCATGCGCATTCAGTTGAACGGCGAATCCCTTGAACTGCCCGACGGTGAAACCGTTGCGGCCCTGCTGACCCGTCTGGACCTGACCGGACGCCGGGTGGCGGTCGAACTCAATCTGGATATCGTCCCGCGCAGTCAGCATGCAGACACCGCGTTGAACGACGGCGACAACGTCGAAGTCGTGCACGCCATCGGCGGCGGCTAGCAGCCTCGGCCCAGTGGCCACAGAATTCTGCAAGTACCTCACCCCTACAGAGGATTTCCCATGAGCATCGTTCGCAGCGACAAGCCTTTCGTCCTGGCCGGTCGTACTTACCAGTCGCGTTTGCTGGTCGGTACCGGCAAGTACCGTGACATGGAAGAAACCCGCCTGGCCATCGAAGCCTCGGGTGCCGAGATCGTCACTTTCGCCGTACGCCGCACCAACCTTGGCCAGATCGAGGGCGAGCCGAACCTGCTCGATGTGCTGTCGCCGGATCGCTACACTTTCCTGCCGAACACCGCCGGTTGCTACGACGCCATCGAAGCCGTGCGCACCTGCCGCCTGGCCCGTGAGCTGCTCGATGGCCACAACCTGGTGAAGCTGGAAGTGCTGGCCGACCAGAAAACCCTGTTCCCCAACGTGATCGAAACCCTCAAGGCCGCTGAAACGCTGGTCAAGGAAGGCTTCGACGTGATGGTCTACACCAGTGATGACCCGATCATCGCCCGGCAACTGGCAGAAATCGGCTGTATCGCGGTGATGCCGCTGGCCGGTCTGATCGGCTCCGGCCTGGGGATCTGCAATCCGTACAACCTGCAGATCATCCTCGAAGAAGCCAAAATCCCGGTGCTGGTGGATGCTGGTGTCGGTACTGCTTCCGACGCCACCATCGCCATGGAATTGGGTTGTGATGCGGTGCTGATGAACTCGGCCATCGCCCATGCCCAACAACCGGTCATGATGGCTGAAGCCATGAAACATGCGATCGTCGCAGGTCGCCTGGCCTACCTCGCCGGCCGCATGCCGAAAAAACTCTATGCCAGCGCCTCTTCGCCGCTGGATGGTCTGATCAAGTAAGAGCCATTGATGACTGAATCGAACGACACGCCAATCCAGACGGAAGAAGGCGACGAGCGCCAACACCGCCGCATCAAGAGTTTCGTGATGCGCGCCGGGCGCATGACCGAAGGCCAGCAAAAGGGCCTGGAGCAGGGCACTCCGCTGTTCGTGCTGCCGCTGGCCGACGCGCCGGTGGACTTCGACCAGGTGTTCGGTCGCTCGGCACCGCGCTCGCTGGAAATCGGTTTCGGCATGGGCCACTCGCTGTTGGAAATGGCCGCAGCTTCGCCGGAGCAGGATTTCATTGGCGTCGAGGTTCACCGTCCGGGTGTCGGCGCGCTGCTCAATGGCGTGTTGACGCAAGGCCTGACCAACCTGCGGGTCTACGATTGCGACGCAATCGAAGTGCTCAACCGCTGCGTGGCCGATAACAGCCTTGATCGCCTGATGCTGTTTTTCCCGGATCCGTGGCACAAGAGCCGTCACCACAAGCGTCGTATCGTTCAGGCGTCCTTCGCTGAGCTGGTGCGCAGCAAGTTGAAGGTCGGCGGCATTCTGCACATGGCCACTGACTGGGAACCGTACGCCGAGTACATGCTGGAAGTGATGAACGTTGCGCCGGGTTACCGCAACCTCGCCGAAGACGGTAAGTGCGTGCCGCGCCCGGCCGAGCGCCCGATCACCAAGTTCGAGCGCCGTGGCGAACGTCTTGGGCATGGCGTGTGGGATTTGAAGTTCGAGAAGCAGTCTTAATGTTCGGGAGCGGCTTGTTCGCTCCCGAGCTGTTTGAATCTCAGAGCAACAGAGACCAGGCAACGCTGGATATCATCAACATGGCAAAGCTAATGTTGAGTGCTCGATTCCAGCGTGGCCGGATAAAAAATCGCCTTAAATGATTGCCGGAACAAAGCCAAAGAAAATCAAACGTAATACAGATCCCCAGACAGCCAGCAATCTTGAATGCCAAATCCCATGATTGTGGTAGTCCCAGCGGGAATCCTCCCAGCAGTGCTGCAAAGACTGCATATGCTTTTATATTGGTAACGCCAATAATAAATCCCGCATTCCATCGTGGTGCTGCGACCGTTGTTGTGCTGGTGATAGGTGGTGTTCGAGCAATCGACCACGCGAGCAGCACAATGTAAGCAGCCGATATCAGTCCCAGCCCCGCAGCAAGGATTGGAATCTTCTGAATCAGTAGAAAGATCCCTGACGCCACCAAACTAATTGAAATCGCGAGCCCTGCCATGATTCCGGAATAAAACATGAGCGATCGCTTGAGTCCGTAAGCTGCGCCACTGGCCGCCAGAGCCATTGTCGCGGGGCCTGGGCTTGCAAGCAAGGCAGAGGCTGTTATCAAAAAAGAAACTGCTGAATCTGTCAAAAAACTCATGAGGAAAACCTTTGTGACGGCTTCAATGAGTGTCTGCGTCGTGGCAGAAATATAGTGTTCGGAAGTCTTTCATAAACTTGACCCCATCTTGGGTGGCTGTAGTAAGCATCGGGGAAATAAGGTTGACGTATTGATGGTCGAGTCAGCAGTAATTGCGATTCATAGTATCTTTAACTAAGTCTGTTATCGTCGCTAATGAACTCGCTCGCTACAGTAGTAATGCTATCGCTGTTTCAGAGCGTGAGATCGTACTCAGTCAGGAAAAATCAAAATGAACAAGGCCAGGTGCGCTCTTAATCAGCGTCAGTCGCTCTGGGTGCTCGATCATTTCTGCTTTTGCGAAGGTAATGCGAGTCTTTGCGCGAGCTGCGAGGCGTGCGAAACCCTTACGATCGGATGACTCGAAATTTAAAGAGTTAAGGCTTATATTTGCGCCGGCCGAGATAAGCGAAATAACTTCAAGAGTGCTAATTTTTTCCATGGGAGTAATTCCTGTTTGATAAAATCTCTACAGTGTGGTGCGTGTGTTTTTTCAGCTAAAAGTAACTAGGGTAGTATTTGATAAGTTTGTTTCGTGATTTGCGGATCGAGAAGCTAATAAGTTTTGAATTTGCATTGTGGGTTTCAAAGCCCAGCGTCATGATTGTCTAAGTGTTTTAATGTTTTATGGCGATTCCGAGGCGAACTTTGGAGACTATAGGTGTGTAGATTTTTGTAATTTTAATTTTAGTTATTACATTTTATTACTTGATTTTCTGTTTGTGTGGTTGAATTCTATTAAGTCGATTGCCTGTTTTGTAAGTGTATGAGTAGAGTCGTCGACGTGCTATGAGTTTGATTGTCGGGCGACAAGATTAACGATTACCCCTTCGTAGACCTGTTTTCAGAAGGCCAATAATGTGAAAAACCTTATTAAAAAAGGCTCTGTGCTTGACCCACTCGACAAGACCATCATCACCGCACTGAACGTTAACGCCAGGCTGTCGGTGAAGGCGTTGAGCCGACAGGTCGGCCTTTCGGCACCCAGTTGTGGAGAGCGGCTCAGACATTTGGAGAGGACGGTAATCAAGGGTTACTGCGTCGATGTCGATCCCGAGGTGGTCGGGTACCTTCTGCAGACGATTGTTCGAATGCGCTCCAATCCCGGTCAGATGCCAATGGTTGAGCAGCTACTGAGGGACACGGGGGAGTGCGTCACCTTTTACAAGGTGACGGGGGATGATGATTTTGTGTGTGTGATGTATCTGCGCTCAGTCGACCATCTTGATGAACTGCTGAGCCGCTTTGCACCATTGGCTGCAACTCACACGTCGTTGATCAAAGCGATGGAGCGCAAGTTGCCGCAACTTTAGCGGCGGTCAGCGACTACGCCAATCAACACCAGCACCACCAGCAACACCGGTGCCAGGCTGTAGTTGTTGAACTGGCTCAAGCCGCGCACGACCCACGGTGTGGCGTAGATCAGTGCCGCGCCGCTGCCGATCATGCACAGCAGGGACATCAGCGGCACGCGCAAGGCGCCGGCGATGCTGCCCAGGCGCTGCTCGACCCAGCCTTTGAAATCCGCACCGAACAGCACCAGCAGGCAGCCCACCAGGGCCAGGGCGATTTCCGAGAGGTTGCTGCGGCTCCAGCGAGACACGGTGGCAAGCAGGTCGAGTACCAAATCCATTCGATTTCCTTATGTCAGAAATTTCTGCAGCAAGTCGTTGAGGAAGAGTTGTCCGCGCTCGGTGGCTACCAGACGTGACGGTTCGACCTGCAACAGGCCGCTTTGTTCGGCTTCACGGCGGCCTTCAGCAAGGCTTTCCAGCGTCATGCCGGTACGTTCCGGGTACAGCCGCGATTCGACGCCTTCAGTCAGGCGCAGCGCGTTCATCAGGAATTCGAACGGCATTTCATCGTTGCCCAGCGCTTTCTCGCCAGCCAGGAAGCTCTTCGCCGGATTCAGGTAATCCTTCGGCAGGCGGGTCTTCCAGGTGCGAATGATGCGCCCGTCCGGATGGCTGAGCTTGCCATGGGCGCCGGCACCGATGCCAATGAAGTCGCCAAAACTCCAGTAATTGAGGTTGTGGCGCGCCGGGCGACCGGGCAGGGCGTAGGCCGAGACTTCGTATTGCGCGTAACCATGTTCAGCCAGCAGCGCTTGCCCGGCTTCCTGGATGTCCCACAGGGTGTCGTCTTCTGGCAGCGTCGGCGGCTGGTTCCAGAACACGGTGTTCGGTTCCAGGGTCAGTTGATACCACGACAGGTGTGTCGGTTTCAGGGCGATGGCTGTGCGCAGGTCCGCCAAGGCATCGTCCAGGGACTGATTCGGCAAGCCATGCATCAAGTCCAGGTTGAAGTTGTCGAACCCGGCCTGCCGCGCCATGCCGGCGGCACGTACGGCTTCGTCACCGTTGTGAATCCGCCCCAGGGCCTCGAGCTTTTCTTGCTGAAAACTCTGGATGCCGATCGACAGGCGATTGATCCCAAGTTTCCGGTACGCGACGAACTTGTCTTGCTCGAACGTCCCCGGATTGGCTTCCAGCGTGATTTCGATGTCGCTGGCAAACGGGATGCGCTGTTCGACGCCTTTGAGCAAGCGACCCAGCGATTCAGCGCTGAACAGGCTTGGCGTGCCGCCACCAAAGAAAATCGAGCTCAGCTCACGACCGTAAACGGCGTGCAGGTCCTGATCGAGATCGGCGAGCAATGCGTCGACGTACTCTTCTTCCGGCAGCACGGGGCTGGCGGTGTGGGAGTTGAAGTCGCAATAGGGGCATTTGCGCACGCACCACGGGATGTGGATATACAGCGCCAGAGGCGGCAGCACAGGCAGGGCGGCCCGAGGCGATTGAGCATCGCCGCCGAAGATCAGCGGCGACGCGGATGATTCACGGGTCATTTCAGGCCCAGACGCTGGCGCAGCAGATCCATTGCGCGGGCGCGGTGGCTGATCTGGTTCTTGTCGCCAGGGCTCAGCTCGGCGCTGGAGCAATCGCGCTCCGGCACCCAGAACAGCGGATCGTAGCCAAAACCGTGTTCGCCGCTGGCCTGGGTCAGGATGCGCCCGTGCCACAAACCTTCGCAGAGGATCGGCAACGGATCATCGGCGTGGCGCACCAGTGCCAGCACGCACACGAACTGCGCACCGCGTTCGACTTCAGGCACGTCTTTCAACACGTCGAGCAGCTTGGCGTTGTTCGCCGCATCGCCCTTGCCGTCGGCATAACGCGCCGAGTAGATACCTGGCGCGCCGCCGAGGAAATCCACCGCCAGCCCGGAATCGTCGGCCAGCGCCGGCAGACCGGAAATGCGCGCGGCATTGCGGGCCTTGAGGATGGCGTTCTCGACGAACGACAAACCAGTCTCTTCAGGTTCGACACTGCTGAACTCGCCGATCGAGCGCAGGTGCACCGACTCGCCGAGCATGGCCTGGAGTTCCTTGAGTTTGCCGGCGTTATGGCTGGCCAGTACGAGTTGCGTGAAATTGATCATTGGCCAGGGAAGAGCTCTTGGTTGAAATTGATGGAGTTGATCTTGTCGCCGGTCTGCACCTTGATGTCGAAGGTGCGGACTTCCTGCTGGGGTACCGGGTATTGGGCGATGTAGTAGATCGCTCCTTGCTCGGTGACCTGCTTGAAGTTCAGTGTGTAGCTTTGGCTGGTCAGGTCTTTGACGGTGCCACTGACCTCGGCCGTCATCGGCGTGCCGGCCTTGATCACCGTAATGTTGATCACGCCCTGATCCTTGCTACGGGTCAGTTGGGCGGCCTTGGCAACGTCCGGTAGCAGGTAGGTGGAGTTGAAGGTGTTGTAGTGCACCGTCACGTCACCGAAGGTTTCCTTGCGTTCGCTCTTGATGGCGTCGGCGGCCATGGCGGTGACGCTTAGGCAGGCAGTGAGTAGAAACAACGCTAGACGACCCATGATCGTTCTCCTTGAAATAGGGTGGATCAGACTGCGACTTTATGGTCGGAAAGTCCCGGACTGCTGACGCGGTAGATTCCGATCTCACCTAACAGATTAGGCCATAGCTTGCTGGCCCACCCGTGCCGATGCTGTTGATCCACGGCCAGCCGATCAATGACCTTCGCTTCACGTTCGCGACACAAGGCTTCAAAGTCGGCGAAGGTGCAGAAGTGAATGTTCGGCGTGTTGTACCAGGTGTAGGGCAGGAACTCGGAAACCGGCATGCGGCCCTTGCTCGCCAGGTACCAGCGGCAGCGCCAGTGACCGAAATTCGGGAAAGTGATGATGCACTGACGGCCGACCCGCAGCATTTCCTCGAGGATCCTGTCCGGGTAGTGCACCGCTTGCAGCGCCTGGGTCATGACCACGACGTCGAAACTGTTGCTGGCAAAGTTGCCCAGGCCTTTGTCCAGGTCCTGTTCGATGACATTGATGCCCTTGGCCACGCACTCGGCGATGTTGTCGGCGTCGTTTTCCAGGCCATAGCCGGTGACTTGCTTGTTGTCGCGCAGCCAGGTCAGCAGTTCGCCATCGCCGCACCCGAGGTCGAGCACGCGGCTGCCGGCGGGGATCCATTCCTGGATGATTTCCAGATCAGCTCTCATGGCTTTCTCACAACGTAATGCGGTTCATGTAATTGCCGAATGCCTGCAGGTAGCGCGGGATCGGAATCAGGAAGGCGTCGTGGCCTTGCGGAGCGTCGATCTCGAGGTAGCAGACGTCCTTGCGCGCGGCCATAAGCGCGTCCACCAGCTCCCGCGAGCGGGCAGGGGAGAAGCGCCAGTCGGTGGTGAACGACATCACGCAGAACTTGGCTTTTGCACCTTCAAAGGTTTTGGCCAGGTTATCGTCGAAGTTCGCCGCCGGATCGAAGTAATCGAGCGCTTTGGTCATCAACAGGTACGTGTTGGCGTCGAAGCGCCCGGAGAACTCTTCGCCCTGATAGCGCAGGTAGCTTTCCACCTGGAACTCGACGCTGTGGAAGTCGTAGTTGAGCTTCTCGCTCTTGAGCCCGCGGCCGAATTTCTCGCCCATGGAATCGTCGGACAGGTAGGTGATGTGCCCGACCATCCGCGCCAGCATCAGGCCGCGCTTGGGGATCACGTTGTGTTCCTGGAACGAACCACCGTGGAATTCCGGGTCGGTGAGGATCGCCTGGCGCGCCACTTCGTTGAACGCGATGTTCTGTGCCGACAGCTTGGGTGCCGAGGCGATGGCCAGACAGTGACGAATGCGGTCTGGGTAGGTGATGCTCCATTGCATCGCCTGCATGCCGCCGAGGCTGCCGCCGATCACGGCCGCGAACTGGGCGATACCGAGGCGATCCGCCAGGCGTGCCTGGCTGTGCACCCAGTCTTCGACGGTCAATACCGGAAAGTCGGCGCCGAACGGCTTGCCAGTGTCCGGGTTGATGCTGCTCGGGCCGGTGGAACCGTTGCAGCCGCCGAGGTTGTTCAGGCTGACCACGAAGAACTTGCTGGTGTCGATCGGCTTGCCGGGACCGATGCAGCTGTCCCACCAACCGGGTTTGCGGTCGTCGGCGCTGTGGTAGCCGGCGGCGTGGTGGTGACCGGACAGGGCGTGGCAGATCAGCACGGCGTTGCTCGCCGTGGCGTTGAGCGTGCCGTAGGTTTCGTAAATCAGGTCATAGGCCGGGAGCGAACGTCCGCAGGCCAACGCCAGGGGTTCGCTGAAGTGCGCCACTTGCGGCGTCACCAGACCAACAGAATCGGGGGGAAAGGCAGCTGGCATCGACCCTGCTCTCATTGAAATGAGGCGTAAGTCTAAAGACCGCTGGGGTTAGCGGCAAGCAAAGGCCGGGCCTGATTTCATTCACTAAGATTGCGGTATGCCATTCGCGAGCAAGCCCGCTCCCACATTGGAATGCGTTCCTCTGTGGGAGCGGGCTTGCTCGCGAAGGCAGCGCCTCGGTATATCAGTTTTGTCGCGTCAATCCAGGCAAGTCCGGCAACTTCTTCGGCGAACAGATTCGCACCCGTTTCTGCCGGTTCAACTCGCCGCTGATCAGGCTGACCTGGCTCTTGGACACGCCAAAGGCCTTGGCCAGAAACGCCATCAAATACGCGTTGGCCTTGCCCTCGACCGGCGGCGCGGTCAGGCGGATCTTCAGGCGATCGCCGTGCAGCCCGCAGAAATCATCACTGCGGGCTGCCGGTTGCAGGTGACACTCCAGAATCAGGTCGTCACCGTCCCAGCGGAAGTAGCTCATCAGATCAGGCCGAGCAGACCCTGTGGCATGAAGGCATAGTACGCAAGGCGCGGGATCAGCCAGCTTTGCAGCAACTGGATCACGATGAACGCGAAGATCGGCGAAATATCGAGGCCGCCCAGGTTCGGGATGATGCGGCGGAACGGGGCGAGTACCGGTTCAGTAATCTGCGCGACCAGCTCAGCCCCCGGGTTGTGGCTGCCCGGGGCAACCCAGGAGAGAATCACGCTGATGATCATCGCGTAGAACAGCACATTCAAAAACAACGAGAATAGGGCGATCACCGCCCATGGCACCATCAGCAACCAGTTAACCTCGAAGCCTTTGAGCGTGAGGATGACCGCCATCAGCAGTATCTGCACGATCAGTGCCAGCACCAGCGACGACATGTCTAGCCCGAACATGCTCGGGATGACCCGGCGCAGTGGCTTGAGCAGAGGTTGGGTGGCTTTGACGATGAACTGGCAGAGCGGGTTGTAAAAATTCGCCCGAACCAGTTGCAGGATGAAGCGCAACAGTACAATCAGCAGATAAAGGCTGCCCAAGGTTTTAATGATGAAAACGGCAGCATCGTTGAGTCCTAGCATTATTGAGTCCTTTTTAAGAGCTGATTAGCGGCCAAGTTGCTCAGCCATCTCGGCCGAGCGATGCGCGGCAGCGCCGAGTGCCTTTTCGACCAGGACTTCGAAGTCATTGGCCTGGAACGACTTGATTGCAGCTTCCGTGGTGCCCGCAGGCGAAGTGACGCGGCGGCGCAACTCGGCGGCGTCGACGTCGCTGGAGACCGCCATGTGGGCGGCGCCCAGTGCGGTTTGCAAGGTCAGTTGTGCGGCGATGTCCGCCGGCAAGCCGAGCTTCACGCCGGCGGCGGTCATGGCTTCGATCAGCAGGAAGAAATACGCCGGTCCCGAGCCGGAAACGGCGGTGACGGCATCCAGTTGCTGCTCTTCATTCAGCCAAAGGGCGATGCCGACCGCGGACAGCAGCTCCTGGGCCTGCTGACGCTGTTCGGCTGACACTTCGGCTGTTGCGAACAGGCCGCTCGCACCCTGACGCACCAACGCCGGGGTGTTGGGCATGCAGCGCACGATCGGCTGGGCGCCGAGCCAGTTGTTCATGCTGGCGCAGGTGATGCCCGCGGCAATCGAAACCACCAGTTGATCGGGCTTGAGGCTTGGGCGAATGGCTTCGCACACGGCTTTCATCGCCTGGGGTTTGACTGCCAGCACTACCACGTCGGCACCGTCGATGGCCTGGGCGTTGTCGGCAAAGGTTTCGATGCCATGTTCAGCACTCACGCGGGCGCGGGTTTCTTCGCCCGGATCGCTGGCGCAGATCTGCGCCGCTTCCAGACCCTTGGCCCGCAGGCCGCCGATCAGGCTGGCGGCCATGTTGCCGGCACCGATAAAGGCAATACGCGTCTTGCTCATGTCAGGTCCTTATAAAGAGAAGAGTCAGCCATGCCTCATGGCTGGCCATGCATTTGTGAAGAGCCGCGAGCGCCGAACAGGGCCGTACCAATACGCACCCAAGTGGCGCCTTGGGCGATGGCCGATTCGAGATCGTGGCTCATGCCCATGGAAAGTGTGTCGAGCGGCAGGTTCAGGCTGGCTTGCAGGCTTTGCACGGCAGCGAAAGCGGCATCCTGGGCGGCGCGATCTTCCGTAGGCTCCGGGATTGCCATCAGCCCGCGCAGTTTCAGGCGCGGCAGGTCGCTGATGGCGTTGGCCAGGGCTGGCAGGTCGGCCGGGGCGCAGCCGGATTTGCTGGCTTCACCGCTGACATTGACCTGAATGCAGATGTTCAGGGGCGGCAAATCGGCGGGACGTTGCTCGGACAGGCGTTGTGCGATTTTCAGGCGATCCACGGAATGCACCCAGTCGAAGTGCTCGGCGATAGCACGAGTCTTGTTCGATTGAATGGGGCCGATGAAGTGCCAGATCAAGGGCAGGTCGGCCAGTTCCAGTTGCTTGCCCAGCGCTTCCTGCAGGTAGTTCTCGCCAAAGTCGCGCAGGCCGGCGGCGTAGGCTTCACGCAGGTCCTGAGCGGGTTTGGTCTTGCTCACAGCCAGCAACCGGACGCTGTTTTCGGCGCGGTTCGCGGCGAGTGTTGCGGCGTTTATGCGCGAACTAACCTGAAGAATGTTGTCTGCTATGGTGGACATCAAGAGGCGCCAGCGGTCTGAAGGTTCGCGGCATTCTACTGGAATTGAGAGGCGCTATGGATATCACTGAACTGCTGGCATTCAGCGCCAAACAGGGGGCATCCGACCTGCACCTGTCCGCCGGCCTGCCGCCGATGATTCGCGTCGACGGTGATGTGCGGCGCATCAATCTGCCGGCCCTGGATCACCAGCAGGTGCAGGCGCTGATCCATGCCATCATGAATGACGCCCAGCGGGTGGATTTCGAAAAGCATCTGGAAACCGACTTTTCCTTTGAAGTGCCCGGCTTGGCGCGCTTTCGAGTCAATGTGTTCAATCAGAACCGTGGCGCGGGTGCGGTGTTTCGCACCATCCCGGCAAAAGTGCAGAGCATGGAAGAACTGGGCATGGGCGACGTGTTCCGCAAGATGACCGACGCTCCCCGTGGCCTGGTGCTGGTGACCGGCCCGACCGGTTCCGGCAAATCCACCACGCTGGCGGCGATGATCGATTACCTGAACACCCATCGCCATCACCACATCCTCACCATCGAAGACCCCATCGAGTTCGTTCACGAGTCGCGCAAATGCCTGATCAATCAGCGTGAAGTCCATCGCGATACCCGAAGTTTCGCCACCGCCTTGCGTTCGGCACTGCGGGAAGACCCGGATGTGATCCTGGTGGGGGAGCTGCGCGACCTGGAGACCATTCGCCTGGCATTGACCGCCGCCGAAACCGGCCATCTGGTGTTCGGCACACTGCACACCACATCGGCGGCGAAAACCATCGACCGGGTGGTCGACGTGTTTCCGGGGGACGAGAAGTCGATGGTGCGCTCGATGCTCTCCGAGTCGCTGCTGGCGGTGGTATCCCAGACCCTGGTGAAGAAAATCGGCGGCGGACGCATCGCGGCCCACGAGATCATGCTGGGGACATCGGCGATCCGTAACCTGATCCGCGAGGACAAGGTGGCGCAGATGTACTCGGCGATTCAGTCGGGAGGGTCGTTGGGGATGCAGACGCTGGATATGAGCTTGAAGGACCTGGTGACCAAGGGGTTGGTCAGTCGTGACCATGCGCGGGAGAAGGCGCGGTCACCGGATGGTTTTTGATGGCCTTGAAAGCAAAAGATCGCAGCCTTCGGCAGCGCCTACACAGGAATATGCGATTCCATGTAGGCGCTGCCGAAGGCTGCGATCCTTTGATCTTGCTTCAATCAGCGCTGAACAACCCGCAACTGATTCGGCTCTTTCGGCAGAACCCGCTTGGCAACCACGTAGTGGTTTTCCCAGTACGGTTTCTTCAAGGTATCGATGGACACCGATTTGCCGCGGCGTGGCGCGTGGATGAAACGGTCGTTGCCCAAGTAAATGGCAACGTGATTGACCCGACGGCTCTTGATGTTGAAGAAAATCAGGTCGCCCGGCTTCAGGTCGTCGCGATCGACTTTCTCCCCATGACCGCTGGCCATGGCGTTGGAGGTGCGTGGCAGGTCGAACGTGGCGTCGTTGAACGCGTATTTCACCAGGCCGCTGCAATCGAAGCCTTTGCTTGGGCTGCTGCCGCCCCAACGATAGGGAGTGCCAAGGACGTTCACGGCGCGGCTCAGCACGTCGCTGCTTTCCTTGGTGCCCATCGGTGGAACCAGGCCGTTTTTGCTGCTGGCCAGGCTTGGAGCATATTTAGCGGATTTATTGTCTTTGCTCGAAGGAGCAGAGGCATGGGATTTCGGGGTGTAACCATTAACGTTTGGAAGACGTTGCTCACGATTGGTGGCGTGGGCGGCCAGTGGCATCAAAAGGCAAATGGTTAGCCATGTCTTGAAAAATGAACGCATTAGGCAAGGCTCTTAATAAGTTAGCGCGCAACTTTATAACAGCTTTTTTGCCGCTTCCGAGGCCGTTGGTCGATTCAATCCGGGGGGCAATGGTGGCAAAAAAGCGGCAAAATGGCGCAATTGTCGGACAGGAGTCTTGTGTTACAAGGCTTTGACAGGTGTGAAGGTAGCACTTGCCATACGTCGGGTGCCTGTAAAAAAGTCACAAAGAATTAAAGAATATTTATCTATCGCGTGAATCGAGGTCATTCATGAACCCCTATCAACAGGCTGTCCAGCAACAAGACACCCACAGCAAAGTAATCGGTTACCTGCTGTGGATTTTCGGTTTTACCGGCGCTCACCGCTTCTATTACGGCAAGCCGGTGACCGGGACGATCTGGTTCTTCACCTTCGGCTTGCTGGGGATCGGTTGGCTGATCGACCTTTTCCTGATCCCGGCAATGGATCGCGAGGCTGACCTGCGGTTTACCGCGGGCCCGATCGAATACAACGTGGCGTGGATCCTGCTGACGTTTCTCGGGGTGTTCGGTGTGCACCGGATGTATCAGGGGAAATGGATCAGTGGGTTGTTGTACCTGCTGACGGGCGGGTTGTTCTTTATTGGCGTGCTGTATGACTTCTGGACGTTGAATGACCAGGTTTCTGTGCGTAACGCGCAGAGTCGATAAGCGAAGAGCGAAAGATCGCAGCCTGCGGCAGCTCCTACACGGGAATATGCATTTCCCTGTAGGAGCTGCCGCAGGCTGCGATCTTTTGTTTTTAAGCCTGGTGGCTAATGCGTCCATCCACCAGGGTGTAACGCACCACCCCCGGCAGGCTGTGGCCAATGAACGGGCAGTTTTCGCCCTTGGACAGCCAGGTTTCACCTGCCACGGTCGAGGCCGCCGGGTCGAACAGTACGATGTCCGCCGCGCCACCCACCGCCAGTTTTCCTGCCGGCAGGCGCAAGGCTTCGGCAGGGCCGGCGCTCAGGCGCTTGAGCAGTGTCGGCAGGTCCAGCAAGCCGTCTTCGACCAGGGTCATTGCCAGTGGCAGCAGCAGTTCAACGCTGCTGATGCCCGGCTCGGTCGCGCCGAACGGTGCCAGTTTGGCGTCACGCTCATGGGGTTGGTGATGGCTGGAGATGGCCGAGATCACGCCGGATTTCACCGCTGCGCGCAGGCCCTCGCGGTCGGCGCGGGTGCGTAGCGGCGGCTGGACGTGATACAGGCTGCTGAAGCCGATCAGGGCTTCGTCGGTCAGGATCAACTGGTACAGGGCGACATCCGCGGTCACCTTCAAGCCCCGGGCCTGGGCCTGGGCGATCAGCTCCACGCCGCGTGCGCTGGTGAGCTGGCTGAAGTGCGCGCGCACGCCGGTCTGTTCAACCAGCAACAGATCCCGGGCCAGGGCGACGGTCTCGGCGCTTTCCGGAATGCCCGGCAAGCCCAGGAAGCTGGCGGTCGGCCCTTCGTGAGCCAGGCCACCTTCGGCCAGGTCGTAATCCTGGGAGTTGAAAATCACCGTCAGGTCGAAAGTCGCTGCGTAGTCCAGTGCCCGGCACAGGGTGCGGGTGTTGCGGAAACTCTCCAGGCCGTTGCCGAAGGCCACGCAACCGGCATCGCGCAGTGCCACGAGCTCGGCCAACTGTTCACCTTCCAGGCCTTTGCTCAGGGCGCCAATCGGGAAGACTTTGGTGTTGCCGGCCTCACGGGCGCGGTCGAGGATCAGTTCGGCCACCGCCGAGGTGTCCAGCACCGGTTTGGTCTTTGGCGGGCAGCACAGGCTGGTCACGCCGCCAGCCGCTGCCGCGCGGGTTTCGCTGACAATCGAGCCTTTGCGGCTGTAACCCGGCTCGCGCAGGGCAACATTGAGGTCGACCAGGCCGGGAGCGGCCACCAGGCCTTTGGCGTCGATGGTGTCGACGGCGACAAAACCGGCTGGCGCAGCGCCAAGGGCGACGACTTTGCAGGCTTCAATGTGGATATCGGTCACTTGATCCAGGCCAGTGGCCGGATCGATCACGCGGGCACCGAGAATGCTGAGCTTCACTGGGCGTTCTCCTGCTCGAATTGGCGTTGCGCAGTCTGCCCGCTCATGGCCATGGACAGTACCGCCATACGAATGGCGATCCCGTAGGTCACCTGGTTGAGGATCACCGAGTGCGGGCCGTCGGCCACCGCCGACTCGATTTCCACGCCACGGTTGATCGGCCCCGGGTGCATCACGATGGCATCGGGTTTGGCGCCGGCAAGGCGCGCGGTGGTCAGGCCGAACAAGCGATAGAACTCGCCCTCGCTCGGTAACAGGCCGCCGGTCATGCGTTCACGCTGCAGGCGCAACATGATCACCACGTCGACGTCCTTCAGGCCTTCGGTCATGTCGGTGTAGACCTTCACGCCGTATTGCTCGATGCCGATCGGCAGCAGGGTTTTCGGCGCAATCACGCGGATATCCGGGCAACCGAGGGTTTTCAGGGCCAGCATGTTCGAGCGCGCGACCCGCGAGTGCAGGATATCGCCGACGATGGCCACCGAAAGGTTTTCGAAACCGCCCTTGTGCCGGCGAATGGTCAGCATGTCGAGCATGCCCTGGGTCGGGTGTGCGTGCCGGCCGTCGCCGCCGTTGATGATCGCCACTTGTGGGCAGACATGTTCGGCGATGAAGTGCGCGGCACCCGAATCACCGTGGCGCACGACGAACATGTCGGCGGCCATGGCTTCCAGGTTGCGCAGGGTGTCGAGCAGGGTTTCGCCCTTGCTCGCCGACGACGTGGACACGTTGAGGGTGATCACGTCCGCCGAGAGCCGCTGGGCCGCCAGCTCGAAGGTGGTGCGGGTGCGGGTCGAGTTCTCGAAGAACACGTTGCACACGGTCTTGCCGCGCAGCAGCGGGACTTTCTTCACGGCCCGGGCGCCGACTTCAAGGAAGGAGTCGGCGGTGTCGAGGATTTCCGTCAGCAGCTCCCGGCGCAAACCGTCGAGCGAGAGGAAATGGCGCAGCTGGCCCTGATCATTGAGCTGCAGCGGGCGCTTGGTTTCTAGAGGCGTCATCGCGAGGGGGACTCTCAATAGGGCGAATTAAAGGGCGAGGTCTTGCAGTTCGAGTGCAAGCTCCGGGCCGGACAGCTTCACCCGTTCGTGGGCCGCCAGCGACAGGGTCGCGCCAACCACGTTCGGGCGGATCGGCAGTTCGCCGGCGTCCAGGTCCAGCAGGCACACCAGCGTCACGCTGGCCGGGCGGCCGTAGTCGAACAGTTCGTTCATGGCGGCGCGGATGGTCCGGCCGCTCATCAGCACGTCGTCGATCAGCACGAGGTGCTGGCCTTCGATCTCGAACGGCAGCGCCGAAGGGCGAACCTGTGGGTGCAGGCCGTTCTGGCTGAAATCGTCGCGGTAGAAGGACACGTCCAGGGTGCCGAGGGGCTCATTGCTGCCCAGCTCCTTGAGCAGGGCCTGGGCCACCCATACGCCGCCGGTACGGATGCCGATGAAGCGCGGGTCGCTGATGCCTCGTTTGGCCAGATAGGCGTCAAGTCGGGTCGCCATCTGGCTGATCAGTTCGACGGGATTGGGCAGGCTCATGGTTGCTCCTTCT
The DNA here is from genome assembly GCF_039909015.1 of Pseudomonas grandcourensis. Lineage (NCBI taxonomy): Bacteria > Pseudomonadati > Pseudomonadota > Gammaproteobacteria > Pseudomonadales > Pseudomonadaceae > Pseudomonas > Pseudomonas grandcourensis. Next base: position 6,385,033 of record NZ_CP150919.1, on the reverse strand, counting down.
TGGGTCCGAGCCAGCCTGTGCGGGAAGTGGCTCGGGTTGTAGCTAAGAGAGACGCACAGCGGCTCTTCAGGATTCAAACAGTGCGGTGTTTTCGTCGAGCCAGCCTTGCAGCAGCAGGGCGGCGGCGATGGCGTCGACCGGGTTGTCGCGGTAACTGCCCTTTTGTCCGCCGCGATCACGTCGCTCGCCTTTGGCTTCAAAGGTGGTCAGGCGTTCATCGTGGGTATAGAAGGGCAGGTTGAAGCGGCCGTTCAGGCGCCGGGCGAACTTTTCCGCGCGGGCGCACATGTCGCTGGGTGTACCGTCCATGTTCAACGGCAGGCCGACCACCACGGCATCGGGTTTCCACTCTTTGATGAGGGCTTCGACCTGGTTCCAGTCGGGAATGCCGTTCTGCGCCTTCAGGGTGCACAGCTCGCGAGCCTGGCCAGTAATCACCTGGCCGACCGCAACACCGATCTGTTTGGTGCCGTAGTCAAAACCCAGGATCAGCTTCAGGGCCATCAGGCGTGCCCCGCCTGGCTGGTCAGCAGGCTGAGGTTGACGCCCAGGTGCTTGGCTGCCGCTTCCAGGCGCAGTTCGCTGCTGGTGTTGAACAGGATGTCGGCGTCGAACGGGCAGTTCAGCCAGGCGTTCTGCGCCAGTTCGGCTTCAAGTTGCCCGGCTTCCCAACCGGCGTAGCCGAGGGCAATCAGGCTTTTCGCCGGGCCGACGCCGTCAGCGATGGCGAACAGCACGTCCTGGGAGGTCGACAGGGCCAACTCATCTTCCAGATCAACGGTCGCCTGGAAGCTCAGACCCTTGGGGTGAAGGACGAAACCGCGATCGGTCTGCACCGGGCCACCGATGAAGATCGGGACATGCTGGCAGAGCGCTGGCGGTTCGATTTCCGGGCGCAATTGCTCAAGGATATCGGCCAGGTTCAGATCTTGCGGACGGTTGACCACCAGCCCCATGGCGCCATTGGCCGTGTGCTCGACGATGTAGGTCAAGGTGTGCGCAAAGTTCGGGTCGGCCATGTGCGGCATGGCGATCAGGAATTGATGCTTGAGGTAGCTGGGGCTGACGTTTTTCATGACCGCTAGTGTGGCGTTCGAGGGGCGAACTGACAAGCTTGAACGAGCCAAAAGATCGCAGCCTTCGGCAGCTCCTACAGGGGAATGTGTAGATCTGTAGGAGCCGCCGAAGGCTGCGATCTTTTAATTACTGGACAACCGATCCCCACGGGCAAACTTCCAGGTGCGGATGATCTCCAGCCGGTCGATATCCGACAAATCCCCGGTAAACGGTGCAAACGGCGCCGCCAGCCGGACGATCCGTTGCGCCGCCTGATCCAGCAGCGGTTGCCCGGAAGACTCCAGCACCAGCACTTCATACAGCGAACCGTCGCGGTTGATCGACACCATCAGGCGCAAATTGCCGTAGATCTGTTTGCGCCGCGCTTCGTCGGGGTAGTTGAGGTTGCCGATGCGCTCGACTTTCTTGCGCCATTCGTCCTTGTACCAAGCGCCCTTGTCGCGCATGGTCGAGGCCGCGCTCAAGCGATGAATGCGCGGGCGCTTGGCGTACAGCTGTTGTTCGGCGGCCAGTTCCGCTTCGAGGCTGGCGATGTCGCTGGACAGTTGCTCACTGTCGAACGTCGGCGCCTGGACCTGGGGCTTGATCTCGGTCTTGGGCTCCTCGGTCTTGGCGGGGGCTTTTTTCGGCTTCGGCGCCACGGTGGTCACGGCAGCCTTGGGCGGAGCTTCCTGAGTTTCAGGCTTGGCGGCCGGTGGTGGCGTGACCTTTTGCACCTTGTTGTCCTGGAACGGCGCGACCTCGGTGGTCTTGGGAATCGCCTTTTTATCCAGGGTGCCGCTGCCTTGCTGATTCTCCTGGGCCAGGAAATCGGCTTTCTCGGGCTTTTTTTCGCTCTTGAAGGTGGCGAGGGTGATTTCCAGGGTTTTGCTGATCTGCTTGGGCTCGACCACTGCAAACCCGACACCCAACAGCAAGGCCAGGTGGATCAGCGCCGCCAGAAACAGGGTAAAACCGAGGCGATCGGCCGGGCGCACGCCACGATGGGCGAGTTCGACAGGCAGATCGGACGGGAGGGTCATGACAAAAAAACCAACATCGCGTTTTCACAGGCCGCGCATGATAACGCAATGTTGGTTTGGCTAATCAACGTGCCTTGAGCTTCTGATCGATGGCGTCCATCAGTAGGCCGCCGATGTCGGTGCCAAACGCGTTATCGATTTCGCGAATGCAGGTCGGGCTGGTGACGTTGATTTCGGTCAGGTGCTCGCCGATCACGTCCAGGCCAACGAACAGCAGGCCTTTTTCACGCAGGGTCGGGCCGACTTGCGCGGCGATCCAGCGGTCCTTGTCGGTCAGCGGGCGGGCTTCGCCACGGCCACCGGCGGCCAGGTTGCCGCGGGTTTCGCCTTGGGCCGGAATCCGCGCCAGGCAATAATCCACAGGCTCGCCATCGATCATCAGGATGCGCTTGTCGCCGTCCTTGATTGCCGGCAGGTAGGCCTGGCCCATGATCTGCTGGGCGCCGAGGGCGGTCAGGGTTTCGAGGATCACCGACAGGTTCGGATCGCCCGCACGGTGACGGAAAATCGACGTGCCGCCCATGCCGTCCAGCGGCTTGAGGATTACGTCGCCGTGTTTGGCGGCGAACTCACGCAACACGTCGGCGCGGCGGCTGACCACGGTCGGCGGCGTGCACTGCGGGAACAGCGTGGCGAACAGCTTCTCGTTGCAGTCGCGCAGGCTTTGCGGCTTGTTGACCACCAGCACGCCAGCGCGCTCGGCCTGTTCCAACAAATAAGTGGAGTAGACGAACTCCATGTCGAACGGCGGATCCTTGCGCATCAGGATCACATCCAGATCGCTCAGCAGCGCATCGCTTTCGGCGCCCAGTTCGAACCATTTTTCCGGGTTGGCGAAAACCTGCAGCGGACGCATCCGGGCGCGAGCCTGGCCTTCGCCCTGATACAGGTCGCGCTGTTCCATATAGAACAGCTCCCAGCCACGCTTCTGCGCGGCCAGCAGCATGGCCAGCGAGCTATCCTTTTTATAGGAAATGCTGGCGATAGGGTCCATGACAATCCCGACGCGAACGCTCATTGGGTTTTCCTCGAAAATTGGCTACCGGATCGGTATGAAAAAAGTGGCGTCAGAGTGGCTCTGAGTGCGTTCCCGGTCAAGGAAAAACCACCTTGCGGGTCGGCCGATAGATTGGTTCTGGAGACTGTGCTAAAAAGACTGCCAAGTCGTGCTGGCCCTTGAGCTTCAAGGGTTTCGAGCCGCGTTAACCGGCAAACGGACAATTTGTTTCGCAAAGGCGACGGTAGAGCATTTTATGGAACAGCACCCCAGCGCCTTGAAGGTCATGGTGATCGACGATTCGAAGACGATCCGTCGCACCGCCGAAACGCTGCTCAAGAACGTGGGTTGTGAGGTCATCACGGCCATCGACGGTTTTGATGCCCTGGCCAAGATTGCCGACAACCACCCCGGCATCATCTTTGTCGACATCATGATGCCGCGCCTGGATGGCTATCAGACCTGCGCCCTGATCAAGAACAACAGCGCGTTCAAGTCCACGCCGGTGATTATGCTGTCGTCCAAGGACGGGCTGTTCGACAAGGCCAAGGGGCGCATCGTCGGCTCCGACCAGTTTTTGACCAAGCCGTTCAGCAAGGAAGAATTGCTTGATGCGATCCAGGCCCATGTTCCTGGCTTCGCCGCCGTTTTGCCGCAGTAGGACACGCACAGTGACGCTCGGCTATCGGGCCAGGCGTCGACAAGAATGGGGAAGACCATGGCACGTATTCTGATCGTCGATGATTCGCCGACCGAAATGTACAAACTGACCGGCATGCTGGAAAAGCACGGTCATGAAGTGTTGAAAGCCGAAAACGGCGCCGACGGCGTGGCCCTGGCCCGCCAGGAAAAGCCCGATGCGGTCCTGATGGACATCGTCATGCCCGGCCTCAACGGCTTCCAGGCGACCCGCCAGCTGACCAAAGACCCGGAAACCGGACACATCCCGGTGATCATCATCACCACCAAGGATCAGGAAACCGACAAGGTCTGGGGCACGCGCCAGGGCGCCAAGGACTACCTGACCAAGCCGGTCGATGAAGACACCCTGATCAAAACCCTGAACAACGTGCTGGCCGGTTGATCGTCAGGCCATGAACGAGGCGCTGACGGCTTTCGAACTTCTGCTGCAGATCGACCAGCGCTGTCGTCTGCTGGCGGCGAACTTGCCGTCCCAGCCGACCCGGCGGGACAGCTGGAGCGGCATCGGTTTTCGCCTGGGCGAGCACTGGTATGTTGCACCCATGAGCGAAATCAGCGAAGTCTTGCACGAGCCGCGCTCCACTCAGCTACCGGGAGTCAAACCCTGGGTCAAGGGTGTCGCCAACCTGCGCGGGCGTTTGCTGCCAGTCATGGATTTGTGCGGCTTCTTCGGGCACGAGCTTTCGGCGGTGCGCCGACAGCGACGGGTGTTGGTGGTGGAACATGAAGAGGTGTTTGCCGGGTTGCTGGTCGATGAAGTCTTTGGCCTCCAGCACTTTGCCCAGGAAAGCCTGGAGCCGGTGCCGGCAGACGAGTTGAAGGGCCCGGTGGCGGCGTTCGTCAAAGGCCGGTTTCAGCGCGAGCAGTGCTGGCAGGTGTTCAGCCCGTTTGCGTTGACACAGTCCCAGGGGTTCATGAACGTCGCGGTGTAAGCGCAACAACAGAGATCCAATGTGGGTCTTGGGTAAGCGCAGAAGTTGGTTGACAGGCGAGGACCGATGATAAAAGCAAAAGCAGGCAAGCCAATGGAAGGGTCGCGCAGCCGGTCGCAGATTATCGTGCTGTTCATCGCGCTGATCGTCTTCATCATGCTGCTGTTCGCCAACTTCGCGTACCTCAACACCCAGGCTATCTACGACAAACAGTACATCGGCCACGCCGGCGAACTGCGCGTGCTGTCCCAGCGTATTGCCAAGAACGCCACCGAAGCCGCCGCCGGCAAGGCTGCCGCGTTCAAGTTGCTCAGTGATGCGCGCAACGATTTTGCCCAGCGTTGGGGTTATCTGAAGAAGGGTGACCCGGCCACTGGCCTGCCGCCAGCCCCTGCCACCGTGCGTCCAGAGATGCGCGCGGTGCAGCAGGACTGGGAGCGCCTGCTGAAAAACACCGATGCGATTCTCTCCAGCGAACAAACCGTACTGTCGCTGCATCAGGTCGCTGCGACCCTGGCCGAAACCGTGCCGCAGTTGCAGGTCGAGTACGAAAAAGTCGTCGAGATACTCCTGCAGCGGGGCGCCCCGGCGGCCCAGGTGGCCATGGCCCAGCGGCAGTCGCTGCTGGCCGAACGGATCCTCGGCGCGGTCAACACGGTGTTGGCCGGCGACGAAAATTCGCAGCAGGCCGCCGATGCGTTCGGGCGTGATGCGACGCAGTTCGGCAAGGTGCTCAACGGCATGCTCCAGGGCGACCCGGCGCTCAAGGTCAGCCAGGTCGAAGACCACGACGCCCGTGCGCGACTCGCGGAAATTTCCGAGCTGTTCGAGTTCGTCTCGGGCTCGGTGGACGAGATCCTCGAAACCTCGCCGGAACTGTTCAAGGTTCGCGAATCGGCCTCGAACATTTTCAGCCTGTCGCAAACCCTGCTCGACGAAGCCTCACACCTGGCCAGCGGTTTCGAAAACATGGTCGGCGGGCGCACCACCGACACCATAGGCGGCTATGTGCTGGGCTTGTTGGCGCTGGCTTCGATCATCCTGATCGGCATGGTGATGGTGCGTGAAACCAATCGTCAGTTGCGCGAAACCGCCGAGAAAAACGAGCGTAACCAGAACGCGATCATGCGCTTGCTCGACGAAATCGAAGACCTGGCCGACGGCGACCTCACGGTGACCGCCTCGGTGACCGAAGACTTTACCGGCACCATCGCCGACTCGATCAATTACTCCGTCGACCAGTTGCGCGATCTGGTCGCGACCATCAACCTCACCGCTGGCCAGGTCGCCGCCGCCGTGCAGGAAACCCAGGCCACCGCCATGCACCTGGCCCAGGCGTCGGAACATCAGGCCCAGCAGATTTCCGAGGCCTCCATGGCGATCAACGACATGGCCGAGTCCATCGACCAGGTGTCAGCCAACGCGGCGGAATCTTCGGCGGTTGCCGAACGCTCGGTGGAAATCGCCAACAAGGGCAACGAGGTGGTGCACAACACCATTCACGGCATGGACAACATTCGCGAGCAGATTCAGGACACCGCCAAACGCATCAAGCGCCTGGGCGAGTCCTCACAGGAAATCGGCGACATTGTCAGCCTGATCGATGACATTGCCGACCAGACCAACATCCTGGCCCTCAACGCGGCCATCCAGGCGTCCATGGCCGGTGACGCCGGCCGCGGTTTCGCCGTGGTCGCCGATGAAGTGCAGCGTCTGGCCGAGCGCTCGTCCGCCGCTACCCGGCAGATCGAAACCCTGGTGCGGGCGATCCAGACCGATACCAACGAAGCGGTCATCTCCATGGAGCAGACGACGACTGAAGTGGTGCGCGGCGCTCGTCTGGCGCAGGATGCCGGTGTGGCCCTGGAAGAAATCGAAGGCGTCTCCAAGACGCTCGCGGCGTTGATCCAGAGCATTTCCAATGCGGCGCAACAGCAGACGTCGTCGGCCGGTCAGATTTCCCTGACGATGAACGTGATCCAGCAGATCACCTCGCAGACGTCGTCGGGTTCCACCGCCACGGCCGACAGCATCGGTAACCTGGCGAAAATGGCCAGTCAGTTGCGTCGCTCGGTGTCCGGTTTCACCTTGCCGGATGCCAAGGCGCAGGTTGTGGACAAAGCTTGAACCGCCCATGGGTATCTGAATTGTGATTGGAGTGGTTATGGGTGATCGGCACGACTATGTGGCCCTCGAGTGGGTCAAGGGCGAGATTGCCGAAACGCTGAAACAGGCTCATCACGCGATTGAAAACCTGCTCGATGACCCGCAGGCGACCCAAGCGCTGGATGATTGCCTGGCATGCATCCATCAGGTCCATGGCAGTTTGCAGATGGTCGAGTTCTACGGCGCGGCGTTGCTCGCCGAAGAAATGGAACACCTGGCCATGGCCTTGCAAGGCAACCGTGTCAGCCATCGCGACGAGGCGTTGCACCTGTTGATGCAGGCCCTCGGGCAGCTGCCGATCTACCTCGACCGGGTGCAAGGTGCGCGTCGCGACTTGCCGCTGGTGGTGTTGCCCCTGATCAACGACCTGCGTAGCGCCCGGGGTGAAAGCCTGCTGTCGGAAACCAGCCTGTTCAGCCCGCAATTGCCCGAGTTGCCAGCGTTGGACGCACAAATGCTGGCGCAGCTGGAACCGGCTGAGTTGCCCGGTGTGCTGCGTAAGCTGCGGCAGATGCTGCAAATGGCGCTGGTCGGATTCCTGCGTGAACAGGACAACGACACCAATCTTGATTATCTGGCCAAGGTCTTCACCCGCCTCGAAGCACTGTGCGCCAACGCCCCCCTGAGCCCGTTATGGCAGGTGGCATCGGCGCTGGTCGAAGGCATGCAGCGCGGTGCGATCGCCAACAGCCCGGCCTTGCGCAGCCTGTTCAAGGAGGCCGACAAGGAACTCAAGCGCCTGCTCGAACAAGGCATGCCCGGCATCAATCAACCGGCCCCGCCGGAGCTGCTCAAAAGTTTGCTGTTCTATATTGCCAAGGCCGAACATCCCACCGGGCAGATGCTGACCATGAAAGAACGCTACTCACTGGACGACGCGCTGCCCGACAGCGCGATGGTCGATGAAGAACGCGCGCGGCTGGCCGGTCCCGACCGTGACGCCATGCGCTCGGTGCTGGCGGCGCTGTGCGAAGAGCTGGTGCGGGTCAAGGAGCGCCTGGACCTGTTCGTGCGCAGTGACCGCCAGCACACCTCCGACCTCGACAGCCTGCTTGCGCCGCTGCGGCAAATCGCCGACACCCTGGCGGTGCTAGGTTTCGGCCAGCCGCGCAAGGTGATCATCGATCAACTGGCGGTGGTGCTCAGCCTCGCTCAGGGCCAGCGCGAACCCAACGATGCGATCCTCATGGACGTTGCCGGGGCCCTGTTGTACGTCGAAGCGACGCTGGCCGGCATGGTCGGTACCGTGGAGCCGGAGAGTCAGGACGACAACCGCCTGCCGACCACCGACCTGACGCAGATCCATCAGATCGTGATCAAGGAAGCCCGCATCTGTTTGCAGCAGGCCAAGGACATGATCGTCGACTACATCGACGCCGATTGGGATCGCCAGCATTTGCAGGCGCTGCCGGCCTTGCTGACCCAGGTGCGCGGCGCGCTGGCGATGATTCCGTTGAGCCGGGCGGCGAGCCTGGTCGAAACCTGCAATCACTTTATCCGCGAGCACCTGCTGCTCGAGCCGGGTCAACCGGGCTGGCAGGAACTGGACAGCTTGGCCGACGTGATCAGCAGCATCGAGTACTACCTCGAGCGCCTCGGCGATGACCCGCAGGCCCAGGGTGAAAACCTGCTCGATGTTGCGGAAAAAAGCCTGGCGAGCCTCGGATTTTTCCCCAGTGAGCAGCACGTGCCCGTGCTGGATGATGTGCTCAACCCGAGCGATGCGCAGGTCATGCAGATGATGCAGGAGCTGGATGATCCACAGGTCGTCCAGACCCTGGCCGATGTGCTCGCCAGCCCGGTTTCGAGCCTGAACCCGCCCGCGCAGAACACCCCGGGCAGCCTGCTGCCGCCGCCCGCAGGCGAAGAGCCGGTGGACGAGGAACTGCGCGAAGTGTTCCTCGAAGAAACCGACGAAGTCCTGGAGATCCTGCGCGAGTACTTGCCGCGCTGGTCGGTCAACCCTGACAACCGCTCGGCCCTGAGCGAACTGCGCCGCGCCTTCCATACCCTCAAGGGCAGTGGCCGCATGGTGCGCGCCCTGGTGTTGGGCGAGCTGGCCTGGGCCGTGGAAAACCTGCTCAACCGTGTACTGGAAAACAGTGTGGAGCCGGGCGCTACGGTGCAGCAACTGATCGGTGATGTGCTGCATCTGCTGCCGGAGTTGGTGGCCGAATACGCCGCCAATGCCCAGCGACAGCGCAACGATGTCGATCAATTGGCCGCCCGTGCCCATGCCCTGGCCAAGGGCGATGAACCGGTGTCCGATGAGGATACGCAAGATGTCTCGGCCCTCGACCCGCTGTTGCTGGAGATCTTCCGCAAAGAGGCCGAAACCCATTTGAGCAGCCTCAATCGCTTCCTTGATCAGGCCACCGAACATGTGCCGTTGCAGGCCAGTGACGAATTGCAGCGCGCCTTGCACACCCTCAAGGGCAGCGCCTATATGGCCGGTGTGTTGCCGATTGCCGAGCTGGCCGCGCCGCTGGATCAACTGGCCCGGGAATACAAGGCGCACCTGATCGCGCTGGATCTGGATGAAGTCGAATTGCTGCTGGAAGCTGAAGGGCTGTTTCGCCTCGGCTTGCGCCAGCTCAAACGCGATCCGCTGGCGGAAATTCCCGGTGCCCAGAGTTTGACCGAGCGCGCCAGAACGCTGCTGGCCGAACGCCTGGAAAACCTCCTGAACACACCGAACACCGGGCTGCGGATCAAGCGCGATCCGCAACTGATCAACAACTTCCTCGCCCAGGGCATGGACATCCTGCTGGACGCCGAAAGCCTGTTGCTGCGTTGGCAGCAACACCCCGGCGAACGTCAGGAGCTCAGCGCGCTGCTGGACGAGTTGACCACCCTCGGCGAAGGCGCCCATCTGGCCGACCTGCACCCGGTGGATGAATTGTGCGAAGCGTTGCTCGATCTGTACGGTGCCGTGGAAGAAAGCAGCCTGGCGGTCAGCGAGCGGTTTTTCCATGAAGCACAGGGTGCCCACGAAGCGCTGATCAACATGCTCGACGAACTGGCCGCCGGCCAGGAAGTCAGCCCGCAACCGCAACGGATCAGGGCCCTGCGCGAGCTGCTCGATGAGAGCCTTGACCCGTCGGCCATGGGCCTGATCCGCAGCGATGGCAGCCGCAGCCTGAGCATCCGTGAATTGGGTACGGCTACCGCCGAGCTTGAGCAGAGTGCGACCGCGCCAGGGCTGGACGATGAAATCGTTGCGATCTTCCTTGAAGAAGCGGTGGATATCCTCGAAAGCGCTGGCCAGGCCTTGCAGCGCTGGTTGCGCGACTCGGACAACGCCGCGCCGCTGTCGTCCCTGCAACGGGATCTGCACACTCTCGAAGGCGGCGCGCGCATGGCCGAGGTCGGGCCGGTCGGCGATCTGGCCCATGAACTGGAAAGCCTTTACCAGGGCCTGGTGGATCGTCGTTATGCCTTCAGCGACTCACTGGCGGTGTTGCTCAAACAGAGCCATGAGCGACTGGCGTTGTACCTCGAACAGTTGCAGCTCAACCAGCCACTGGACGATTCCCGTGAGCTGATCGAAGCCATTCGTGCCTACCGTCAAGGGCATGCGGGTTTCTCTGAGGCACCCCGACAGGCAGCCGACAACGATTCGGCTGCGCACGATCCGGAATTGCTGGAGATCTTCCTCGAGGAAGGTTTCGACATCATCGAAAGCTCCGGGGCGGCGCTGGAGCGCTGGCAGGCCCAGCCTTCGAGTCGTCAGGAAGTGGAAACCCTGCTGCGCGACCTGCACACCTTAAAGGGTGGCGCGCGCATGGTGGAAATCGCCGCGATTGGCGATCTGGCCCATGAACTGGAGTTCCTCTACGAAGGCCTGTCCAGCGGCGTGCTGCAACCGACGGAGCCGTTGTTCGCGTTGTTGCAGCGCAGCCATGACCGCCTGGCGCAGATGCTCGATGCGGCCCGCGCCGGAGAGCCGATGCCACCGGCGGACCGCTTGATCGATGCGATCAAGAACTTCAGCCACCCGGCCGTGCCTGAAGCGCCCGCGCCGGTTGCGACGCCGGCCACGCCCAAGGCCGAGCCGCTGGCGCCGCCGTCCGATGCCGGCGCAGACATGGTCAAAGTCTCGGCAGAGCTGCTCGACGATCTGGTCAACCTGGCCGGTGAAACCTCGATCTTCCGTGGCCGGATCGAACAGCAGGTCAATGATGCGCAAATCGCCCTGAATGAGATGGAGACCACCATCGAGCGGATGCGCGACCAGTTGCGCCGCCTCGACACCGAAACCCAGGGACGGATCCTCAGCCGCCAGCAAGTCGACGCCGAACGCCTGGGCTACGAGGAATTCGACCCGCTGGAAATGGACCGCCATTCGCAATTGCAGCAATTGTCCCGGGCGCTGTTCGAATCGGCCTCCGACTTGCTCGACCTCAAGGAAACCCTCGAGCGACGCAATCACGACACGGAAAACCTGCTGCAACAGCAGGGCCGCATCAACACCGAATTGCAGGAAGGCCTGATGCGCACGCGCATGGTGCCCTTCGAACGCATGCTCCCGCGTTTGCAGCGCATCGTCCGGCAGGTGTCCAGTGAACTGGGCAAGGACGTGGATTTCATCGTCGACAACGCCGAAGGCGAGATGGATCGCAACGTTCTCGAACGCATGGCCGCGCCGCTGGAACACATGCTGCGCAACGCCGTCGACCATGGCCTGGAGTCCGTCGAAGCGCGGCTGGCGGCGGGGAAACCGGCCAAGGGCAAGATCACCCTCGATCTGCTGCGCGAAGGCGGCGACATCATTTTCGACATCCGCGACGACGGCGCCGGTGTGCCGCTGGACGCGGTGCGGCGCAAGGCGATCAAGCGCGGCCTGCTCGCCCCGGACAGCGTCATCAGTGATCACGACGTGTTGCAGTTCATCCTGCAACCGGGGTTTTCCACCGCCGAAAAAATCACCCAGATCTCCGGGCGCGGCGTCGGCATGGACGTGGTGCACGAAGAGGTGCGGCAACTGGGCGGCACCATGAGCATCGACTCGGTGCCCGGGCAGGGCGTGCATTTCCGCATTCGCCTGCCGTTTACCGTATCGGTCAACCGGGCGCTGATGGTGCAGTGCGGTGAGGACCAATACGCGATCCCGCTCAATACCATCGACGGCATCGTGCGCGTCCTGCCCAATGAACTCGAAGGGTATTTCCGTTTCGATTCGCCGACCTACGAATACGCCGGGCAACGTTACGAGCTGTGCTACCTGGGTGAGCTGCTGAAAACCAGCCCGCGTCCGAAGCTGTTGGGCCAGAGCCTGCCATTGCCGGTGTTGCTGGTGCAGTGCAACGAGCGGCACATCGCGGTGCTGGTGGACGCCATGGCCGGTACTCGCGAAATCGTGGTCAAGAGCCTGGGCCCGCAGTTTGCGGCGGTGCAAGGGGTGTCCGGGGCGACGATTCTCGGGGACGGCCGGGTGGTGCTGATTCTGGATTTGCTGGCGCCGATCCGCGCCATGCAGGCCAGTGTACCCCAGCGCTCGGCGGGGCAAGAGATCGAGGCCGAACCGCAGCGCCCGCTGCTGGTGATGGTGGTCGACGACTCGGTCACCGTGCGCAAGGTCACCAGCCGCTTGCTCGAACGCCACGGCATGAACGTGCTGACCGCCAAGGACGGGGTCGATGCCATGCTGCTGCTGGAAGAGCACATGCCCGACCTGATGCTGCTGGACATCGAGATGCCGCGCATGGATGGCTTCGAAGTCGCGACCCAGGTGCGCAACGACGAACGCCTGCAACACCTGCCGATCATCATGATCACCTCCCGCACCGGGCAGAAACACCGCGACCGCGCCATGGCCATCGGCGTCAACGACTACCTGGGCAAGCCGTACCAGGAATCGGTGCTGCTCGAAAGCATCGCCTTGTGGAGCAAGACCCATGCTTGAACACCGCACCAGCAACCTCACCGGCCTGCTGCTGCCGTTGGCCGACCGTAACCTGATCCTGCCCAACGTCGCCGTTGCCGAGCTGATCGATTACCAGCAGCCAGGGACGTTCGACCTCGACACACCGCCGTGGTACCTGGGCCTGGTGAAGTGGCGCGACCGGCAGATTCCGCTGCTGAGTTTCGAGTCGGCATGCGCGCAGAAAACCGTTATCGGCGAACGCGCGCGGATCGTCATTCTCAATGCCCTGGGCGGGCGCCCCGAGCTGAAGTTCATCGCCCTGCTGGTGCAGGGAATTCCGCGCTCCTGCAAACTTGATAGCCAGTTGAGTTACGTGGATGTGCCGTTGTGTTCGCTGGAACAGGCAGCGGTGCAGGTGGGCGAGCAGGTGGCCAAGGTGCCGGATCTGTTGGCGCTGGAGGCGTTGTTGGTGGATGCGGGGCTCGCCTGAAGGGCCCCATCGCGAGCAAGCTCGCTCCCACAGTGGATCTGCTGTGCACACAAAACCCTTGTGGGAGCGAGCTTGCTCGCGATGGCGTCTTGCTCGTCGACGAAAATCTTAACTCTAACCATTAACCTGAGCGTAACGATTCACCACTCTGCTTGATTGATACGCTAAGCCCAACACTCCTAAGGTAGCTCCACGACAGCGAACCCGTGGAGTGGTCATGACAACAACAATATCCCCCGACTCGCGATGGACGCGGCGGCGCAGCGAAAAGCAGCGGCGCCTCGAGCTGGTGCGAGGTCTTGCCGACGGTGTGGTGTTGCCCACCGACAACATCGTCGCGGCGCTGGAGGCGCTGATCCTGCCCGGCGACCGCGTGGTGCTCGAAGGCAACAACCAGAAGCAGGCGGATTTCCTTTCCCGCTCCCTGGCCAAGGCCGACCCCGCGAAGCTGCATGACTTGCACATGATCATGCCCAGCGTCGGGCGCTCCGAGCACCTGGACCTGTTCGAACGCGGCATCGCCCGCAAGCTCGACTTCTCCTTCGCCGGCACCCAAAGCCTGCGCATCAGCCAGTTGCTTGAAGACGGCCTGCTGGAAATCGGCGCGATCCACACCTACATCGAACTCTACGCACGACTGGTGGTGGACCTGATTCCCAACGTCGTGCTTTCGGCCGGGTTCATGGCCGACCGCGCCGGCAACATCTACACCGGGCCGAGCACCGAAGACACCCCGGCGCTGATCGAACCGGCGGCCTTCAGCGACGGCATCGTCATCGTCCAGGTCAACCAGTTGGTGGACGACGTCAGCGACCTGCCGCGCGTCGACATTCCCGCCTCCTGGGTCGATTTCGTGGTGGTGGCCGACAAGCCGTTCTATATCGAACCGCTGTTCACCCGCGACCCTCGGCACATCAAGCCCGTGCACGTGCTGATGGCGATGATGGCGATTCGCGGGATCTACGAAAAACACAACGTGCAGTCCCTCAACCACGGTATCGGTTTCAATACCGCTGCCATCGAGCTGATCCTGCCGACCTATGGCGAGTCCCTCGGCCTCAAAGGCAAGATCTGCCGCAACTGGACGCTCAACCCGCACCCGACGTTGATTCCGGCGATTGAAAGCGGCTGGGTCGAAAGCGTGCATTGCTTCGGCACCGAACTGGGGATGGAAAACTACATTGCGGCGCGGCCGGATGTGTTCTTTACCGGGCGCGACGGCTCTCTGCGTTCCAATCGGATGTTCAGCCAACTGGCCGGGCAATACGCCGTGGACTTGTTCATCGGCGCGACTTTGCAAGTCGATGGCGATGGTCACTCTTCCACCGTGACCCGCGGGCGCCTGGCCGGTTTCGGCGGGGCACCGAACATGGGCCACGACCCGCGCGGTCGTCGCCACAGCACACCGGCCTGGCTCGACATGCGTAATACCGATGTGGCCGAGCCGATGCTCGAGCGCGGTAAAAAGCTCGTGGTGCAGATGGTCGAAACCTTCCAGGAGGGCGGCAAACCGACTTTCGTGGAAACCCTCGATGCGGTCGAAGTGGCGAAGAAAAGCGGCATGCCGTTGGCGCCGATCATGGTCTACGGCGACGACGTGACCCACCTGTTGACCGAAGAAGGCATCGCCTACCTGTACAAGGCGCGCTCGCTGGAAGAACGCCAGGCGATGATCGCCGCCGTCGCCGGGGTGACCGCCATCGGCCTGCGCCACAACCCCAAAGACACCGCGCGCATGCGTCGCGAAGGCTTGATCGCTTTGCCCGAAGATCTCGGCATCCGCCGCACCGACGCCACCCGCGAACTGCTCGCGGCGAAAAGCGTGGCCGATCTGGTGGAGTGGTCCGGTGGCCTCTACAACCCGCCCGCCAAGTTCAGGAGCTGGTAATGCACGCACTTAACCTGCAACCCAAGAACCTGAGCCTGGCCGAACGGCTGGCGGATCTGGCGGTGGACGCGCTGATCGACGAGGCTGATCTGTCGCCAAAACCGGCACTGGTCGACCGTCGCGGCAATGGCGCCCACACCGATTTGCACCTGGGGCTGATGCACGCATCGGCGCTGTCCTTGTGGTCGGCCTTTAAGGAAATGGCTGAAGCCGCCATCGAGTTCGGCGAGATCGGCTTGCCCCTGCGCGAAGCCGTGGGCCGCATCGGTCGCGAAGGCGAGCAAGCGATGCTCGACACCACCGGCGGGGTGAACACCCATCGCGGGGCGATCTGGGCCTTGGGCTTGTTGATCACTGCCGCTGCACTGGAACCTCAATCCTGCAGCGCCAATAGCGTGGCGTTACGGGCTGCGCGGTTGGCCTTGCTCGACGACCGATTTGCACCACGTCCGCTCAGTCACGGAGCGCAAGTCGCCCAACGCTACGGCGCTCGCGGTGCCCGTGAAGAAGCGCAACTGGGTTTTCCGGCGGTGACCCAACGTGCACTGCCACAACTGCTGCGCAGCCGCGCCGCCGGTCATGGCGAACAGAACGCCCGGCTCGATGCGCTGCTGGCGATCATGACCAATCTGGCCGACACCTGTGTGCTTTATCGCGCCGGTGAAGAAGGCCTGAACACCATGCAACTGGGCGCCCGGGCGGTGCTCGATGCGGGTGGCAGTGCCAGCCTCGGCGGACGTCGCCGCCTGCATGAGCTGGACCAACAACTCATCGCGTTGAATGCCTCGCCCGGTGGTGCTGCCGACCTGCTCGCAGCCTGCCTGTTCATCGACCGTATCGGGTCTGGCGACGGCCTTATCCTCTGCCATTCAAGAAGGGAAGTGTTTTGATGGAAACCTTATCCTTTGAATTCCCCGCCGGGCAGCCGCCACGCGGTCGTACCCTGGTGGGTTGTGTTGGCTCTGGCGATCTGGAAGTGCTGATCGAACCGGGCCAGGCCGGCAAGCTGACGATCAATGTGCAGACCTCGGTCAATGGCAGCGAACAACGCTGGCAGCATTTGTTCGCACGGATGTTCGACGGCCAGACGCCGCCGGCGATGGACATTGATATCCACGATTTCGGCGCGACACCCGGCGTGGTGCGCTTGCGTCTGGAACAGGGCTTCGAGGAGATCGGCCATGACTGACAGTGCAGCCTTGCTCAACAAGCACAGCTTTGTCGAGCTCGGTGCGCGGCACCGGGCCAAGGCGTTGCTCGACGCCGGCACCTTCCGCGAACTGCTCGACCCCTTTCAACGGATCATGTCGCCGTGGCTGTCGCGCCAGGGCGTGGTGCCACAAGCCGACGACGGCGTGGTGATCGCCAAGGGCAATCTCGATGGTTTGCCGGTGGTGATCGCGGCCATCGAAGGGGCGTTCCAGGGTGGCAGCCTCGGTGAAGTCGGCGGAGCAAAAATTGCCGGTGCACTGGAACTGGCCGCCGAAGACAACCGCAACGGCATCCCGACCCGCGCCGTGCTGCTGCTGGAAACCGGCGGCGTGCGCTTGCAGGAAGCCAACCTCGGCCTGGCGGCCATTGCCGATATCCACGCAGCGATTGTCGACTTGCAGCAGTACCAACCCGTGGTCGGTGTGGTGGCGGGCAGCGTCGGTTGCTTTGGCGGCATGTCGATTGCCGCCGGGTTGTGCAGCTATCTGTTGGTGACCCAGGAGGCGCGACTCGGCCTGAACGGTCCGCAGGTGATCGAACAGGAAGCCGGACTCGAGGAATACGACTCCCGCGACCGGCCCTTCATTTGGAGCCTGACCGGTGGCGAGCAGCGTTTCGCCAGTGGTCTGGTGGACCGTTATGTCGATGACGATGTGGCGCAGATCCGCCAACAGGTGGGTGAGTTACTCCAGCAAGGTTTGCCGGCGCAATCACGCAGTCGTCAGGCCGAGTTGTTCCTGCAACGCCTGGCGCGTCTGGACGCCGAACCGCAAATCGAGCCGTCTGTGGTTCGCGATCTGTACCAAGGAGAACGCCCATGAGTTCGTATTCCCTGCGAGGCTTGAACTGGTTCAACGCCTTGAGTGCCGGGGCGAAAGCGGTCGAGGGTTTGCCGGCTTCGCTGAAGGTCGCCGACGGTTCGCTGGGCGATCAGCCCGTGCGTTTCATCGCGGTGGTGGCCGACCCGGAAAACCGCTTCGTCCGTGCCCGCAACGGCGAGGTGGGTTTGCTCGAAGGCTGGGGCCTGGCCAAGGCCGTGGATGAAGTCATCGCTGCCGATCAGGACAAGGCACACAAACGCGCCCTGATCGCCATCGTCGACGTGCCGAGCCAGGCTTACGGTCGACGGGAGGAAGCCCTCGGCATTCATCAGGCGCTTGCCGCTGCGGCGGGCAGTTATGCCCGTGCCCGTCTGGCCGGTCATGCGGTGATCGGCTTGTTGGTGGGCAAGGCGATGTCCGGGGCGTTTCTGGCCCACGGCTATCAGGCCAACCGCTTGATCGCCCTGCGCGATCCGGGGGTAATGGTGCATGCCATGGGCAAGGCGTCGGCGGCGCGGGTGACTTTGCGCAGCGTCGAAGAGCTTGAAGCCCTGGCTGCCAGCGTGCCGCCGATGGCCTATGACATCGACAGCTATGCCAGCCTCGGGCTGCTGTGGGAAACCTTGTCGGTGGAGAAGATCGATCAGCCGACTGCGGCGGATCTGGCGCGGGTGACCGAGTGCCTGCATCAGGCGATTGGCGATGTGGTCGCCGCTGGCCGTGATCTGAGCGGTCGCCTGGGTGCGGCCAATCGGGCGGCGTCGAGCAAGGTTCGCCAACTGCTGAGAGCGCAGTGGTGAGCACGCTGTTGGCTCACGACCTGCTGTGGGGCATGACCCCGCAGCAGTTGCCTATGGATGCGCCTGCCTGGGTGATCGAGTCGATCAGTGCCGGTCAGCCGGTGGTGGTCCGTCGTGCCTTGAGCGCGGCGGGGCAGGTGGCGGTTGGAGTGCGCGGGCCGTTGCGCGAACAGCGATTTGCAGCGGTGATGGAAGTCGCTGCCGTCACGCGGCGGGTGCGGCCGGAAGAACTTTGCCATGTTCAAGGCCAGCGTGATTTTCCGGCGCTGCGGGCCTTGGCGCAGCTGCGCTCGCACCTCGATGAGAGTGGTTGGGTCTGGGGTGTCAGCGGCAGCGCCGGGTTCGAGTTGGCCAGTGGGTTTGCCGCTTTGCATGAGGGTAGCGACCTCGATCTGATCCTGCGTACTCCACATCCGTTGAGTCGTGTCGACGCCCAGGCGCTGGTGGCCGTTCTCGACGCAGCTGTGTGCCGCGTGGACCTGCAATTGCAGACACCTTCGGGCGCCGTTGCCTTGCGCGAATGGGCCGGTGCTTCGTCGCGGGTCCTGCTGAAAAATGCTATTCAAGCCACTCTGGTGACCGACCCGTGGAATCCGCAGGAGCAAGCAGCATGAGCCGCTTGCTGGTGTTCCCCGGTCAGGGTGCGCAACAACCCGGGATGCTGGCGCGTTTGCCTCGGGAAACGTTGAACGAGGCGAGCGACTTGCTCGGTGAGGATGTGACGCAGTTGGACTCTGCCGAGGCGTTGCAGTCGACGAGGGCGGTGCAGCTTTGCCTGCTGATCGCCGGCGTCGCCGCTTCACGCCAGCTGGCCATGGCCCCGGACTACGTGGCTGGCTTGTCGATCGGCGCTTACCCGGCAGCAGTGGTGGCTGGCGCCTTGGATTTCAGCGATGCATTGCATCTGGTCAGCCTGCGCGGTGAGTTGATGCAGCAGGCTTATCCACAGGGCTACGGCATGACCGCGATCATCGGCCTGGACCTGGCCGCGGTGGAAGGATTACTGGCCCGGGTGCACAGTGCAGAAATGCCTGTATATCTGGCCAACATCAACGCCGATAACCAGGTGGTGATTGCCGGTAGCGACGCGGCGATGAAAGCGGTGGCCGAGTTGGCGAAAGGTTGCGGGGCTGGCCTGGCCAAGCGTCTGGCAGTGAGCGTGCCATCCCACTGCCCATTGCTTGAGGCGCCCGCGCAACAGTTGGCCGAAGCCTTCGCCAAGGTACCGCTGCACACCCCGAAGATCGGTTACCTGAGCGGCAGTCGCGCGCGTCCGCTGATCAAGCCTGAAGCCTTGCGTGACGACCTGGCCTTCAACATGTGTCGCATCGTCGATTGGCGCGGCACGGTACAAAGTGCCTACGAGCGCGGCGTACGTCTACAGATCGAACTGCCGCCCGGTGCGGTGCTGACCGGGCTGGCGCGCCGGGTGTTCGAGCAGGGCACCGTGATTGCCTTCGACGGTGCCCGGCTCGATACCTTGCAGGCGCTGATGCGTGAGGAGGGAAGTCGCCACTCCTAAAACCGACTCAGGCTTCGAACAACAAAAACAACATTCGAAACGCACATTGAGGACTACAACAATGATTATTTACGGTGTGGCGCTGTTGGCGATCTGTACGCTGGCAGGGGTGATCATGGGTGACATGCTCGGTGTGTTGCTGGGCGTGAAGTCAAACGTCGGCGGTGTCGGGATCGCGATGATCCTGCTGATCTGCGCACGGTTGTGGATGCACAGGCGTGGCGGCATGACCAGGGATTGCGAGCTGGGCGTCGGCTTCTGGGGTGCGATGTACATCCCGGTGGTGGTGGCGATGGCGGCGCAACAAAACGTGGTCACGGCGCTGCACGGTGGTCCGGTGGCGGTGTTGGCGGCGATCGGTTCGGTGGTGATCTGCGGCTGCACCATTGCCCTGATCAGCCGGACGCACAAAGGCGAACCCTTGCCCGATGAACCGGTGGATGTAACGCCGGTTGGCGCACCGGCAGGAGGTCGCTGATATGTGGGATCTCATCAAGAACGGTCTGGAGCACAACGGTCTGGTCACCGCATTCGCCTTTGTCGGCGTGATCATGTGGGTGTCAGTGGTGATCTCCAAACGCCTGACCTTCGGGCGTATCCACGGCTCGGCGATTGCCATCGTCATCGGCCTGGTACTGGCCTGGGTCGGCGGCACGATGACCGGCGGGCAAAAAGGCCTGGCGGACCTGACGCTGTTTTCCGGCATCGGGTTGATGGGCGGCGCCATGCTGCGGGACTTCGCCATTGTCGCCACGGCATTTGAGGTGCAGGCCACAGAAGCGAAAAAGGCCGGCTTGATCGGCGTTATCGCGCTGCTGTTGGGCACGGTGCTGCCGTTTATTGTCGGCGCATGCATGGCCTGGGCCTTCGGTTACCGCGATGCGGTGAGCATGACCACCATTGGCGCGGGTGCGGTGACCTATATCGTCGGGCCGGTGACCGGAGCGGCCATTGGCGCCAGTTCCGATGTGGTGGCGCTGTCGATTGCCACCGGCCTGATCAAGGCGATTCTGGTGATGGTCGGCACGCCGATGGCGGCTCGCTGGATGGGCCTGGATAACCCGCGCTCGGCGATGGTGTTCGGTGGGCTGGCCGGGACTGTCAGTGGCGTGACCGCCGGGCTGGCGGCGACGGATCGGCGCCTGGTGCCTTATGGTGCGTTGACTGCGACCTTCCATACCGGGCTTGGCTGTCTGCTCGGGCCTTCGCTGTTGTTCTTCATTGTTCGCGGGATTGTCGGCTAAGTCTCGGGATCTTCGCTGACTGTACTGACGTCATCGCGAGCAAGCTCGCTCCCACATTGGAATGTATTCTCCTGTGGGAGCGAGCCTGCTCGCGAAGGGCGCGACACGGTTTCAAACCTGCCGATTGGCATACATCCGACACTCCGCCAGCAACGCCAGCAGATTCGGATCACGCTCCTTGGCCTTCAGGAACACCACGCCAATGTGCTGCTGCAACCGGTACTTTTCCTGCAACGGGATCAGCTTCACCCGGTTCTCGTACACCGCCGCAATCCGCCCCGGCAGCAACGCATAACCCACACCCGAACTGACCATGCTCAGCAGGGTGAAGATGTCGTTGACCTGCATCGCCACCTTCGGTTCGAACCCTGCCTGCTCGAATACCCGCTTGCCGTCCTGATGGGTGGCGAAGCCCTGGGTCAGGGTGATGAAGGTTTCGTCGCGGACCTCGGCCAGGTCGACTTCGGTGCGCTGGGCAAACTTGGAGTCGGCGGGCGTGGCGAGGAAGATGTCGTCGGAAAACAGCGGGATATGCTCGCAATCCGGATCGTTGACACTGTCGTCCAGCGACACCAGGGCCGCATCGACTTCCATGTTCTTGAGCTTGTAGAGCAGGTCGATATTGGAGCCCAGAATCAGGTCGATGTTGAGCTCGCTGCGGCGGATCTTCAAACCCATGATCAGCTGCGGTACGGTCTTCACCGTCAGTGAATACAACGAGCCCAGTTTGAAACGTTCGGCGGAGAACCCGGCGGCTTCGCGGGTCAGGCGCACGCTTTCGACGACATCCTGAATCAGCTTCTGCGCCCGCTCCTCCAGCACATAAGCGCTTTCCAGCGGCGTCAGGCTGCGACCTTCGTGCTTGAACAAGGGGCAGCGCAGGGCGCTTTCCAGGGAATGGATCGCCCGATGCACGCTGACGTTACTGGTCTGCAGCTCGGCAGCGGCCCGCGCCAGGTTGCCGGTGCGCATGAAGGCCAGGAACACCTCGAGTTTTTTCAGGGTCAACTCTTCATCGATCAGCATGGGGCGGACTCTTTTTGGAATGACTCGATTGTGCCCAATTACGCCGGGCCCGTCGTACAGAAACATTGCGCTTTTACGCTCCAAGCCTGAGCCTTGCGCTCTGCGGCAATGAAATGCGAGGTAAGCAACGCATGTATCACGGGGAAAGACTTAACGCCTGGACGCATCTGCTCGGGGCCGTGGCGGCGTTTATCGGCGGGGTGTGGCTGATTGTGCTGGCCAGTCTCGACGGCAGCCCGTGGAAGATCGTCAGCATGGCGATCTACGCCTTTACCTTGCTGGTGCTCTACAGCGCATCGACCGTGTACCACAGCGTGCGCGGGCGCAAGAAAGCGATCATGCAAAAGGTCGATCACTTTTCGATCTACCTGTTGATCGCCGGCAGCTACACGCCGTTCTGCCTGGTGACCCTGCGCGGGCCGTGGGGCTGGACCTTGTTCGGGATTGTCTGGGGGCTGGCGCTGATCGGCATCCTGCAGGAGATCAAGCCGCGCTCGGAAGCGCGGATTCTGTCGATCGTGATTTATGCGGTGATGGGCTGGGTTGTGCTGGTGGCGGTCAAGCCGCTGCTCGCGGCGCTGGGCGGTGCCGGGTTTGCCTGGCTGGCATCAGGCGGGGTGCTGTACACCGTGGGGATTATCTTTTTTGCCCTCGATCATCGCCTGCGCCATGCCCACGGGATCTGGCATCTGTTCGTGATCGCCGGGAGTTTGCTGCACTTTGTGGCGATTTTCTTTTATGTCCTTTAAGACTGTACCGGGACCAGGCGATCCAGCTGCTCCCGGGCTCGACGGCTGAATACCTGCAACAGGTCGTTCAAGGTGTGGGGCGGTGGTTCGGCGGCGCGGGTCACTGCGTACAGGGTGATGGGTAGTGGTGGTGCCAGTGGGCGGATCGCTGTGGTGGCGGGAGAAGCGCCAAGGGCGGTGAACGGATCGATCACCGCCAGGCCCGCGCCGGATTCCACCATCGCCCGTGCCAGTGAGTAGGTTTGCACGGCGATGTGCACCCGGGGCGGCGGTTCGACCGCTTCCAGGTAACTGTCGAGCCGCGCGGCCAGTGGATCGGCGCTGGATAAACCGATCAGCGGCGCATCCGCCAGCGCCATCAGCGGCAACGGTTTACCCACGTCTTCCTGAGGCCAGTAACCACTCGGCGCCAGCGCCACCAGCACGCCGGACGCCAGCGCCTGGGCCTTGAGCCCCGGGTGATCCGGGCGTTGCAGGGTCAGGGCGACATCCACCTCGCGCATCAACAGGTTCTGCACCAGTTCGCGACTGTGGGCGCTGGAGAGTTCGCAAACGATGTCCGGGTAACGCCCGGTCCATTCGTGAATGGCCGGCGGCAGCAATGACAGGGCCAGCGCCGGGGTGGCACCGATACGCAGACTGTGGCCGGGCTCGCGGCGCAGGCTCTGCGCCAGGCGTCGCACGCCTTTCAGGCTTTCGCTGACCTTGTCCACTTCGCGCTCCAGTTCCAGCGCTTCCGGCGTCGCCTGCAACTTGCCGCGCACCCGCAGGAACAGCGGAAAACCCAATTGTTGCTCGGCGTGCTGCAACACCTTGCTCACCGCGGGCTGCGAGACGTGCAGCAATTGTGCTGCAGCGCTGATCGAACCGGTCTGGCGGATGGCCTGGAAAATTTCGATATGGCGAAGGCGCATGGCAAGT
The DNA here is from genome assembly GCF_039909015.1 of Pseudomonas grandcourensis. NCBI lineage: Bacteria > Pseudomonadati > Pseudomonadota > Gammaproteobacteria > Pseudomonadales > Pseudomonadaceae > Pseudomonas > Pseudomonas grandcourensis. The sequence continues at coordinate 6,361,598 of NZ_CP150919.1, read as the reverse complement.
CCATAACCTTTGTTTATGTGTTTGCCATCTTTATGCATTGTTCAACGTCTGTCACCTGGCTCTAACCTTGGCCTTGTCTTCACAACGGTTTTAAGGACGGACATGGCTCAGCATGTGTGCATCATCGGTGGCGGCGTGATTGGCCTTGCAACGGCCTATGCGCTGGTGCGCGACGGCTTCGAGGTGACGGTGGTCGAGGCTCGGGACTCGCTGGGCAGCGAAACCAGCTTCGCCAACGGCGGCCAGTTGTCCTATCGCTATGTCGCGCCCCTGGCCGACGCTGGTGTGCCTTTACAAGCCATCGGCTGGATGCTGCGCGGCGACTCACCGTTGAAGCTGCGCCCGCGCTTCGACCCGGCCCAGTGGCGCTGGATGGCGTCGTTCCTCGGCGCCTGCCGCCGCTCGGTCAACCGCGAGAACGCCGCGCACTTGCTGCGCCTGGCGCTGTTGAGCCAGGACACATTGAAATCCTGGCGCGAGGACGATGGACTGGCGGGATTCCAGTGGCGGCGCAATGGCAAACTGGTGACTTTCCGCCAGATCAGCAGCTTCGAGCATGCACGCCAGGGCCTGGCCGACCCGCAGCTACAGCAGGTGTTGTCGTCGGCCGAATGTGCGCAGTTGGAACCGGCGCTGATCGATGCGCCCTTTGTCGGGGCGATCTACACCCCGGACGAAGAGGTGGGCGACTGCCATGGCTTTTGCCGGCAACTGGCCGCCCGGCTGCAAGCGTCCGGCCGTTGCGAGTTTCGTCTCGGGCAAGCGGTGACCGGCATTCGCCACAGCAACGGCAGCGTCAACGCCATCGAACTGGGCGAACACGTGCTACCGGTCGATCAACTGGTGATCGCCGCCGGTCACCGCAGTCCGCTGTTGGCGCTGCCCGGGCTGCAACTGCCGCTTTATCCACTCAAGGGCTACAGCCTGACCGTGCCGATCGGCGCCGGTCACCGGGCGCCGGACGTGAGCATCACCGACTACGACCGCAAGATCGTCTATGCCCGCATCGGCAAGCAATTGCGAGTGGCGGCGATGGTCGACATCGTCGGCTTCGACCCTGCGCTGGACCCCAAGCGCCTGGCGCTGATCAAACGTCAGGCCCATGACACCTTTCCAAATGCCGGCGCCTATGACGAAGCCGTCGAGTGGGCCGGCATGCGCCCGGCCACTCCCAGCGGCGTGCCGCTACTGGGCGCGACGGTGTATCGCAACCTGTGGCTCAACCTCGGCCACGGCGCACTGGGTTTCACCCTGGCATGCGGCAGCGGGCGCTTGCTCAGCGAGCTGATCGGCGAGCGCCGGCCTTCCATCGACCTGCGTGGTTTCAACCACCGGGCCGCCTGAATACTGATTTCTGAAGAGGACATTGCAATGACCATTACCCGACTGCACAGCAACCCGCGTCTGTCTGGCGCCGTTACCTTTGGCGACCTGGTGTTTCTCTCCGGGCAGGTGCCGGGCGATGCCCGGGATGCTGGCGGCCAGACCCGTGAAGTGCTGGCGAAAATCGATACCTTGCTGGCCGAGGCGGGCAGCGACAAGGATCATCTGCTCAGCGCGACCATTTACCTGAAGAACATCACCGAGGATTTCGCCGCGATGAACGAGGTCTGGTCGGCCTGGCTATCGCCGGGACAGGCACCGAGCCGCACCACCGTGCAGGCCGAACTGGCCCGACCGCAGGTGCTGGTGGAAATCACCGTCATCGCTGCACGCGTCTGATAAACCAACACCCACAACGGAGAATAACAATGCAAAAAATCACGTTGCTCGCTTGTACGCTTGGCCTGTTGCTCGGCAGTCAGGTTCAGGCCAATGAAGCGCCGCTGACCGGCACCCTGAGCAAGATCGCCAGCGCCAACAGCATCACCCTGGGCTATCGCGATGCTTCGGTGCCGTTCTCCTACGTGGGTGATCATAGCGGCAAGCCGATGGGTTACTCGGTGGATCTGGCGGGCAAGATCGTCGAGCGCATCCAGCAACAACTGGCGCTGCCGGACTTGAAGGTGAACTACAACCTGGTGACCTCGCAGACCCGCATTCCACTGGTGCAGAACGGCACCGTGGACCTGGAGTGCGGCTCCACCGGCGTAACCGCCGAACGGCAGAAACAGGTGGCTTTCTCCTATGGCTTCATCTACGTCAAAGGCCAGTTGCTGACGGCGAAGGACAGCGGGATCAAGAGCTTCGCCGACCTGCGCGGCAAGAACGTGGTGACCACCGCCGGCACCACCAACGAGCGCTTCCTGAAAAGCTACAACGTCGATCACAAGATCGACATGTTCGTGATCAGCGCCAAGGACCACGGCGAAGCCTTCCAGATGCTGCAATCAGGCCGGGCGGTGGCGTTCTACATGGACGACGCGCTGCTCTACGGTGAGCGTGCCAAGGCCAATGACCCGCACAAGTGGGTGGTGGTCGGGGAGGAGCAATCGCGGGAGATCTACAGTTGCATGGTGCGCAAGGACGACCCGCAGTTCCTGGCGCTGGTCAACGGCGCGTTGGCGGATCTGTACAGCTCGGGCGAGATCAATGGCATCTACAAGCGCTGGTTCGAGCAGCCGATCCCGCCGAAGGGTTTGAACCTTGAGTTCCCGATGACCAGCGAACTCAAGGCGATCATTGCCAAGCCGGTGAGTGATCCGGTGCAGTAGCGCCAGACCTGGGTGCTGCCATCGCGAACAGGAAAATGCATTTCAATGTGGGAGCGAGCCTGCTCGCGATGAGGCCTTAGAAATCACCCCAAAGCTGCTGGGCCACCGCCAATGCCACTACCGGCGCAGTCTCAGTGCGCAATACACGTGGACCGAGGCGGGCGGCATGGAAGCCGCCGGCCTTGGCCTGATCGACTTCGGCATCGGACAAACCACCCTCCGGACCGATCAGGAATGCCAGACTTGAAGGTTTGGCATGGCTCACCAGCGGCTCAGCCACCGGATGCAGCACCAGCTTCAACTCAGCCTGCGTCTGCTTCAACCAGTCGGCCAGCAACAGCGGCGGATGAATCACCGGCACTTGCGAGCGACCGCACTGTTCGCATGCGCTGATCGCCACCTGGCGCCAGTGCAGCAGGCGTTTGTCGGCGCGCTCGTCCTTGAGCCGGACTTCGCAGCGCTCGGTGAAGATCGGGGTGATTTCAGTGGCGCCCAGTTCCGTGGCTTTCTGGATCGCCCAGTCCATGCGCTCGCCCCGGGACAGGCCCTGGCCGAGGTGGATTTGCAGCGGCGACTCGACCTGCCCGGCGAAGCTTTCATCGATCTGCACCACGACGCGTTTTTTGCCGACGTCGACCAGCCTGGCGCGAAACTCCTGGCCCGAACCGTCGAACAACTGCAACGCATCGCCCTCGGCCATGCGCAGCACGCGGCTGATGTAATGGGCCTGGGCTTCGGGCAACTCGTGCTCGCCGATGCTCAGGGGGGCGTCGATAAAGAAGCGGGACAGTCTCATGCTGGGTCTCTAAAAATTGGATCGGAATCGCATTTGTGGCGAGGGAACGGTATCGGGTATCAACCCGGATCACGGAACCCCGGGTGGAAGTCCTTCGGCACTGCCACGCTGACGCTGTCACGGGTTGCAATGTCGATCCCTTCGCTGGCCACTTCGGCAAGGAAGTCGATCTGCTCCGGGGTAATCACATACGGCGGCAGGAAATACACCACGCTGCCCAACGGACGTAGTAAAGCACCGCGCTCCAGGGCGTGCTGGAACACCTTCAGGCCGCGACGTTCCTGCCACGGATAAGCTTCCTTGCTGGCCTTGTCCTTGACCATCTCGATGGCCAGCACCATGCCGGTCTGGCGCACTTCGGACACGTTCGGGTGGTTGACCAGATGCGCCGTCGACGAAGCCATGCGCTGGGCCAGGGCCTTGTTGTTCTCGATGACGTTGTCTTCTTCGAAAATATCCAGGGTCGCCAGGGCCGCCGCGCACGCCAGCGGGTTGCCGGTGTAACTGTGGGAGTGCAGGAAGGCGCGCAGGGTCGGGTAGTCGTCGTAGAAGGCGCTGTAGACCTCATCGGTGGTCATGCACGCCGCCAGCGGCAGATAGCCACCGGTCAGGGCCTTGGACAGGCACAGGAAATCAGGGCGGATGCCGGCCTGTTCGCAGGCGAACATCGTCCCGGTGCGGCCGAAGCCGACGGCGATTTCGTCGTGGATCAGGTGCACGCCGTAGCGGTCACAGGCTTCTCGCAGCAGCTTGAGGTACACCGGGTGGTACATGCGCATGCCACCGGCGCCCTGGATCAGCGGCTCGACGATCACCGCCGCGACCGTGTCGTGGTTTTCGGCCAGGGTCTGCTCCATGGCGGCGAACATGTTGCGCGAGTGTTCTTCCCAGCTCATGCCGTCGGGGCGCAGGTAGCAGTCCGGGCTCGGCACCTTGATGGTGTCCATCAACAGCGCTTTGTAGGTCTCGGTGAACAGCGGCACGTCACCCACAGACATCGCCGCCATGGTTTCGCCGTGGTAGCTGTTGGTCAGGGTGACGAAGCGCTTCTTGTTCGGCTGATCGCGATTGAGCCAGTAGTGAAAGCTCATTTTCAGCGCGACTTCGATGCAGGACGACCCGTTATCGGCGTAGAAGCACCGGGTCAGGCCTTCCGGCGTCATCTTCACCAGGCGCTCGGACAACTCGATCACCGGTTGATGACTGAAGCCGGCAAGGATCACATGTTCGAGCTGGTCGACCTGGTCCTTGATGCGCTGGTTGATCCGCGGGTTGGCGTGGCCGAACACATTGACCCACCAGGAGCTGACCGCATCGAGGTAGCGCTTGCCTTCGAAGTCTTCCAGCCACACGCCTTCCCCACGCTTGATCGGGATCAGCGGCAGTTGTTCGTGATCTTTCATCTGGGTGCAGGGATGCCACAACACGGCGAGATCGCGTTGCATCCACTGATTATTCAGGCCCATTTTCACTCTCCTGGAGGCGGTCCGAGACAAGCGCGGACAAACAATCGCGCAAGCCTATGCAATGCGTGCCACGGGGACAACCCATTGTGTCGAATGAGCTACTTTGTACAGGCCGATAGACGTTGCTGGCGGGCGTCTGAAGGCTGACGTATCCTTCGCGGTTCTTGAGCCGTCTGGCTCGCAAAAACTGCTGTTTTCCTCGTGTGATTCCGGAGTTCGCTGAATGTCTGTCGGTTGGCTGCGCGCCTGTGCGCTGGTGATGTTGGGGCTGTTCAGCGTGTCTGCGCTGGCCAAGGATAAAACCGCGATCGTGATCGGCGGCGGCCTGTCGGGCCTGACTGCCGCGTATGAGCTGCAGAACAAGGGCTGGCAGGTCACCCTGCTGGAAGCCAAGTCGAGCCTGGGCGGTCGCTCCGGCATGGCCACCAGCGAGTGGATCGGCAACGACAAGGTCCAGCCGGTGCTGAACAAGTACGTATCGACCTTCAAGCTGAGCACCACGCCAGCCCCTGAGTTCGTGCGGACCCCAGGCTACCTGATCGATGGCGAGTATTTCTCCGCCGCCGACCTGGCGACCAAGCAGCCGGCCACCGCCGAGGCGCTCAAGCGTTTCGACAAGACCGTGGACGATCTGGCGCGCTCGATTGACGACCCGCAGAACCCGGCCGCCAACAACACGCTGCATGCGCTGGACCAGATGAACGTGTCGAGCTGGCTCGACAAGCAGAACCTGCCGGCCACCGCCCGCCAGTTGATCAACCAGCAGATCCGTACCCGCTACGACGAGCCTTCGCGCTTGTCGCTGCTGTACTTCGCGCAGCAGGGCCGCGTCTACCGTGGCGTCTCCGATCGTGACCTGCGTGCTTCGCGCCTGGTCGGTGGCAGCCCGGTGCTGGCCCAGGCCCTGGTCAAACAGCTGAAAACCATCAAGACCAGCTCCCCGGTCTCGTCGATCATTCAGGACAAGGACGGCGTGACCGTCAAAGTCGACAGTGTCGCTTATAAGGCTGACTACGTTGTATTGGCCGTGCCACTGCGCGCCCTGAACAAGATCCAGATGACCCCGGCGCTGGACGCCCAGCACATGGCGGCGATCAAGGGCACCAACTACGGCTGGCGCGATCAGATCATGCTGAAGTTCAAGACGCCGGTATGGGAGCCCAAGGCGCGCATGTCTGGCGAAATCTTCAGCAACACCGGCCTTGGCATGTTGTGGATCGAGCCTGCCCTGAAGGGTGGCGCCAACGTGGTGATCAACCTGTCCGGCGACAACGCGCGGGTGATGCAGGCATTCGGCGACAAGCAGATGGTCGATCAGGTGTTGATCCGTTTGCACGCGTTCTATCCACAGGCTCGCGGTTCGTTCACTGGTTATGAAATCCGTCGCTACAGCACCGACCCGTCGACTGGCGGCGCCTACCTGGCCTTCGGTCCGGGCCAGATCAGCAAGTTCTGGCGCCTGTGGGAACGCCCGATTCAGCGCGTAGCCTTCGCTGGCGAACACACCGACACCCTGTATCCAGGCACCCTGGAAGGCGCGCTGCGCACCGGTCAACGTGCAGCCAGCCAGGTTGAAGACCTGGCGGCGGGCAAGTCGTTCGAACCGGCGAAAGTGGGTCCGGCTGCCGCAGCGGCGGGCGCTGGTGCGGTGGTGGCGAAGAAAGGCAATTTCTTCAGCAACCTGTTCGGCGGCTCGGATGACGAGAAGAAGCCGGAGCCAGTCAAGGTACCTGAGCCGGTAGCACCTGCTCCTGCGCCAGCAGCCGCTCCGGCCGTTGCACCGGCTCCCGTCGAAGCACCGAAGCCAGCAACCCCGGTAAAAGCCGAGCCGGCCAAGAAGGCTCCGGCGAAACCGGCTGCCAAGACCGAGGCGAAAAAAGCCCCGGCCAAGGCACCGGCCAAGAAAACCGAACCGGCGAAGAAACCGGCTGCCACCCCGGCAACGGATACCAAGGCGTAATAAGCCCCGGGATCAAAAAAACGCGGCGTAAATGCCGCGTTTTTTTATGCCCGGAGAAATCCGGGCACACAATCGAATAAACCTTTGGTAAGAAGTGTTGTTGAATTGGGCTACATTTTTGTACACACATTGGCCTTTAATCTTTTCTTAACTCGCCTGTTTCAGACTCTTGATCGTATTTCTCGATATTTCAAAGCAAAATTTTCCGCTTTAATTCGATAGATAACTCGATAGTCTTGGGCCAGCACTTACAGGGATCTAGGCAATGCAGCTACGTAACTCTACCTCCCGCTACGGCTGGGTCAGCATCTTCATGCACTGGGGCGTGGCACTGGCCGTGTTCGGTTTATTCGCCCTCGGGCTGTGGATGGTCGGCCTCGGCTATTACGACCCGTGGCGCAAGTCGGGGCCGGATCTGCACAAGAGCATTGGCTTGATCCTGCTAGGGGTCATGGTATTGCGCGTGTTGTGGCGCTTCATCAGCCCGCCGCCGCCCACCCTGGCCAGTTACAGCCGCATGACGCGTCTGGGTGCCATGCTCGGCCATGCCTTTCTGTATCTCTGTCTGTTCGCTGTGATGATTGCCGGTTACCTGATTTCCACCGCAGAAGGTGCCGGGATTCCGGTGTTTGACTGGTTTGAAGTGCCTGCCCTGGTTTCCGGACTGCCGGACCAGGCAGATAACGCCGGTGCGATTCACCTCTACCTGGCGTGGGTGCTGGTAATTTTTTCCGGCCTCCATGCGTTGGCAGCATTGAAGCACCACTTTATCGACCGTGATGTGACCCTCAAGCGAATGCTGGGTCGCAAAGCCTGAAGTTCAACCTCGACTCCCAAGGAAAACAAAGCATGTTGAAAAAGACTCTCGCCGCTCTGGCAATCGGTTCTGCTGTTCTGTCTGCCAATGTGATGGCGGCTGACTACACCGTCGACAAGGAAGGCCAGCACGCCTTCGTCAACTTCAAGATCAGCCACCTGGGCTACAGCTACATCACCGGTACCTTCAAGGACCTTGACGGCAAGTTCAGCTTCGACGCTGCCAAGCCTGAAGACAGCAAGATCGAGTTCAACGTGAACACCGCCAGCGTCTTCACCAACAACGCTGAACGTGACAAGCACATCTCCAGCAAAGACTTCCTGAAAGTGGCTGATTTCCCCAAGGCTACTTTCAAGTCCACCAGCGTTAAATCCACTGGCAAAAACGCCGCTGGCAAAGACACTGCTGACGTGAGCGGCGACCTGACGATTGCCGGCGTTACCAAGCCAGTCGTGGTCAAGGCCACTTTCCTGGGTGAAGGCAAGGATCCATGGGGCGGCTACCGTGCAGGCTTCGAGGGTACTACCAGCATCAAGCGTTCCGATTTCGGCAAGATGATGGACCTGGGTCCACAGTCCGACGCAGTTGATCTGTACGTCACGTTTGAAGGTGTTAAAGCGAAATAACTTTCGCTCTGACACAAAAGCGCCCCTGATCGAAAGATCAGGGGCGTTTTTTATTGGCGTACGTAATCTGCCAGGCAATGCAAACCCACAGGTAATTGGTCAGCCATAAAAAATGCCCCGGCTCTTTCGAACCGGGGCATTTTCATTTCAGCGATAACTCAGCGATTGCGGGTCAGCAGCGCTGGTTTCTCACCACGAGGACGGCTTGGCAGTTGATCCAGCTGCTCTGGTGTCGGGAAGCGGTCAGCCTTCGACTCCTTGTGCATGATCTTCGGCGCGGGACCGCGCGGGTTCTGTACGGCTGGCTCCGAACGCGGCTGGTCGTCACGGGCCGGGCGGCGATCGCGCGAGTCTTCGCGGCGGGCCTGGCCGTCGCGCGGTGCGCCACTGCGAGGACCGCTACGCTTGGCCGGTGGGGTGCCGGTGCTGGCGCCATCGCTGTTGCGCGGACCGTTCTGGCGACCTTGTGGTTTGCCGGAACGTGGAGCGCCCGAACCTGCCGCAGTGCCTTGTGCCGGAGCACCCGGACGGCGACCGCGGCCTTGAGCAGGTTTCTGCTGCGGTACGTAGTCGACGCGGTTACCGAAGTTATCGATATCGTCATCCAGGAACTCGTCCGGGGCACGATCAGAGGCGGCACGAGGAGGCTGCGACGGGCGCTGTTCGCGAGCCGGAGTGCCTTCACGTGGCTTCTGCTGACGGGCAGGGCGCTCGCCGCGTTCGCCGGCCGGTTTTTCCTTGCCCTTGTCCTTGCCTTTGTCCTTGCGACCGCCGCCGCCACCGCTGCCGTTCGGACCGTCGCCGCGCGGGCCACGTGGATTGCGTGGGTTACGCATGTCCGGACGCTCGCGCACTTCAGGTTTCTCGGCTTCCACGGCGCTGGCATCGAAGCCCATCAGGTCGCCGTCGGCGATTTTCTGCCTGGTCATGCGCTCGATGCTTTTCAGCAGTTTTTCTTCGTCCGGGGCGACCAGCGAAATCGCCTCGCCCGAACGACCGGCACGGCCGGTACGGCCGATGCGGTGCACGTAGTCTTCATCGACGTTCGGCAGTTCGAAGTTGACCACGTGAGGCAACTGGTCGATGTCCAGACCGCGAGCGGCGATGTCGGTGGCGACCAGGATGCGCACTTCACCGGCCTTGAAGTCGGCCAGGGCTTTGGTGCGGGCGTTCTGGCTCTTGTTGCCGTGAATCGCGACGGCGCTCAGGCCATGCTTGTCCAGGTACTCGGCCAGGCGGTTGGCGCCGTGCTTGGTGCGGGTGAACACCAACACTTGTTCCCAGGCACCGGCGGTGATCAGGTGCGCCAGCAGCGAACGCTTGTGGCTGGCCGGCAGGCGGAATACGCGCTGTTCGATACGCTCGACCGTGGTGTTCGGCGGCGTGACTTCGATGCGTTCCGGATTGTGCAGCAGCTTGCCGGCGAGGTCGGTGATGTCCTTGGAGAAGGTCGCCGAGAACAGCAGGTTCTGGCGTTTGGCCGGCAGACGGGCCAGGACCTTTTTCACGTCATGGACGAAGCCCATGTCGAGCATGCGGTCGGCTTCGTCCAGCACGAGGATTTCCACGTGGGACAGATCGACGCTGCCTTGGCCGGCCAGGTCGAGCAGGCGGCCAGGGCAGGCCACCAGCACGTCTACGCCACGGGACATGGCCTGAACCTGCGGGTTCATGCCGACACCGCCGAAGATGCAGGCGCTGACGAACTTCAGGTCACGGGCATAGACCTTGAAGCTTTCATGCACTTGGGCTGCGAGTTCGCGAGTCGGGGTCAGGACCAGTACGCGCGGTTGGCGCGGGCCGTGACGCTGGGATTTGTCCGGGTGACCATTGGGGAACAGCCGCTCCAGGATCGGAAGGGCGAAACCGCCGGTTTTACCAGTACCTGTCTGTGCCGCGACCATCAGGTCGCGACCTTGCAACACGGCGGGAATGGCCCGCTGTTGCACCGGAGTAGGCTCGGTATAGCCCGCTGCCTCGATGGCGCGGACTAAAGCCTCGGAGAGACCGAGGGAAGCAAAGGACATGAGTAATCCTGTTTTAAGTTAGGGCTTGGCCCAATGGGAGTCTTGCCTGGCGCGAATGGCGTTTAAGAGGACGCAATCCCGTCCGGTCCTGCTGGGTCTCGAAGGCTCGTCTGCAAGCGCTCGCGCGGGCTGAAAGCTGCGCAGTAGCGGGGTTGAGATGCCTTTAACGATTCCGAGCGTCCGGGCGTGAGCCTGGCGGGAAGGCCGGAGTATAACAGAGCTATCACTGCGCGCCGCTTTCCTGCTGCTCAACGGTTTTTTCCGTGGCAACCGTGGTTTTTTCAGTCTTCACGCTGGCTGCCGGTTCCGCGCCGTAGCGGGCACTCAGTTCAGCGTAGGCGGGCTCGCGTTTGAAACGCTTGAGTTCGGCGCCGAAACGCTGCACCAGCAGATCCATGCCCGCATTGCGCCGCACCGCGAGAAACTGGCTTTGTTGGCTGATGATCGTGGGGTTTTCGGTGATCTTGTCGCGGATGCCCAGTTCGTCGAGCAAATGCTGGCCGACGCGGCGATCGGTAATCAGCAGGTCAATCCGCCCGCGTACCAGTTTGCCGAAGTTGGCTTCATGGGTGGGGGCCGGCTCGCGGGTGAACAGCGTCGAATCGCTGAAATCCTTGCTGTACAGGTAACCCGGCGAGGTGCCGATGGTCAGGCCTTGCAAGTCATCGAGGGTGCGAAACGGATGGGGTCGTTCATTGGCGTAGAACATCACGAACTGGACTTCCGAGAGCGGTTCGCTGGGGTAGAGCAGGGTCGCATCGCGTTCGTCGCTGTGAAAGATGTCCAGCGCGCCGTCGGCCTGGCCTGACTCCAGCATCGACAGGCAGCGTTTCCATGGCAGGAATTGCCACTCCACTTCGATGCCCAGGCGCTTGAAGACAATGGCAGTGGTTTCGTAGTCCAGGCCCAGGGATCTGCCGTTGTTGTCTTCGTATACGTAGGGTGCCCACGGTTCCGTGACAATGCGCAGCTTCTCGCCCCGGGCGGTGAGGCTCAGGCAAGTGAAGACAAGCACGGCGATTAACTGCGTGATCAAAGGCATGGGCTTGAGATTACGACGAGAAACCGGAAAGAGCCAGAAACTGACCGCAGATGCTCTAACTCCGTGGATTGCCGCACATTAATAGTGCGTTGAAAGCAAAAGATCGCAGCGTGCGACAGTTCCTGCAGGGAATACACATTTCTCTGTAGGAGCTGTCGCAGGCTGCGATCTTTTAATCGTGCTTTAACGACGTTTAACGCGGCAACTTCAGGTTGTTCCACACCGCCAGGCTCGCTTCAGCCTGGTTCAGGGTGTAGAAGTGCAGCCCTGGAGCGCCACCCTGCAGCAGTTGTTCGCACATTTCGGTGATGACCTGTTCGCCAAAGCGCTGAATGCTCTGGGTGTCGTCGCCGTAGGCTTCCAGTTGCTTGCGGATCCAGCGCGGGATTTCCGCACCGCAGGCATCGGAGAAGCGCGCCAGCTTGCTGTAGTTGGTGATCGGCATGATGCCCGGCACGATCGGAATGTTCACGCCCAGCGCCCGCACGCGTTCCACGAAGTAGAAGTAGCAGTCGGCGTTGAAGAAATACTGGGTGATCGCACTGTCGGCGCCAGCCTTGGCCTTGCGCACGAAGTTGGCAACATCGTCTTCGAAATTGCGCGCTTGCGGATGCATTTCCGGGTAAGCGGCGACTTCGATGTGGAAATGATCACCGGTTTCTTCACGAATGAATTCAACCAGATCATTGGCGTGGCGCATTTCACCGCTGGCCATGCCCATGCCCGAAGGCAGGTCACCGCGCAGGGCGACGATACGCTTGATGCCGGCGGCCTTGTACTGGGCCAGCAGGCCGCGCAGGTCAGCTTTGCTATCTCCCACGCAGGACAGGTGCGGGGCGGCAGGGATTTTGACTTCGCTTTCGAGCTGCAACACGGTGTTCAGCGTGCGATCACGGGTCGAACCGCCGGCGCCGTAGGTGCAGGAGAAGAAGTCAGGGTTGTAGGCGGCCAGCTGGCGAGCAGTGGCGAGCAGCTTTTCTTGCCCGGCATCGGTCTTCGTAGGGAAGAACTCGAAGCTGTAGCGACGATCTTGGGACATGGAGGTGACCTCCAGTTACAGGCAACAAGCTGCAAGCTGCAAGAGACGCGGAGGTGCGCTTGTCTCTTGGGCCTGGAGCCTGCTGCCTGAAACTGATTTGGCAAAATTGGGCGAAGCTTTAAGCGTCGTGCGGCAAATTCGGCTTATGGCCTTTGTTTGCCGCTTGAAGCTCACAACTCGCAGCTGCTCTTAGTAGCGGTAAGCGTGCGGCTTGAACGGGCCTTCGACGGTCACGCCGATGTAGTCGGCCTGGGTCTTGGTCAGTTGAGTCACGACGCCGCCGAAGCCGCGGACCATTTCCAGGGCCACTTCTTCGTCGAGTTTCTTCGGCAGTACTTCAACGGTCAGGCGCTCGGCTTTCTTGGCTGGCGACAGGTCGGCGTACTTCTGGCCGAACAGGAAGATCTGCGCCAGAACCTGGTTGGCGAACGAACCGTCCATGATGCGGCTCGGGTGGCCGGTGGCGTTGCCCAGGTTAACCAGACGGCCTTCGGCCAGCAGGATCAGGTAGTCGTCGTTCTGTGGGTCGAAATCGCCAGCGCCGGTACGATGGATCTTGTGAACCTGCGGCTTCACTTCTTCCCATGCCCAGTTCTTGCGCATGAAAGCGGTGTCGATTTCGTTGTCGAAGTGACCGATGTTGCAGACAACGGCACGCTTCTTCAGAGCCTTGAGCATGTTTGCGTCGCAAACATTGACGTTACCGGTGGTGGTCACGATCAGGTCGATTTTGCCCAGCAGTGCCTTGTCGATGCTCGCTTCGGTACCGGTGTTGATACCGTCGATGAACGGCGAAACCAGTTCGAAACCGTCCATGCAGGCTTGCATGGCGCAGATCGGGTCGACTTCGGAGACTTTGACGATCATGCCTTCCTGACGCAGGGACTGGGCGGAACCCTTGCCCACGTCGCCGTAGCCGATGACCAGCGCTTGCTTGCCGGACAGCAGGTGGTCGGTACCGCGCTTGATCGCATCGTTCAGGCTGTGACGGCAGCCGTACTTGTTGTCGTTCTTGCTCTTGGTCACCGAGTCGTTGACGTTGATGGCCGGGATTTTCAGCTCGCCCTTGGCCAGCATGTCCAGCAGGCGGTGAACGCCGGTGGTGGTTTCTTCGGTCACGCCGTGGACGCGGTCCAGAACGGCTGGGTATTTCTTGTGCAGCAACTCGGTCAGGTCGCCGCCGTCGTCGAGGATCATGTTGGCATCCCAAGGCGCGCCATCTTTCAGGATGGTCTGCTCCAGGCACCACTCGTACTCTTGCTCGGTCTCGCCTTTCCAGGCAAAAACCGGGATGCCGGCAGCGGCGATGGAGGCGGCGGCCTGATCCTGAGTCGAGAAAATGTTGCAGGACGACCAGCGCACTTCGGCACCCAGGGCAACCAGGGTTTCGATCAGCACGGCAGTCTGAATGGTCATGTGGATGCAGCCGAGGATCTTCGCGCCCTTGAGTGGTTGCTCTTCGGAGTACTTGCGACGCAGACCCATCAGGGCTGGCATTTCGGACTCAGCGATGATGGTTTCGCGACGGCCCCAGGCAGCCAGGGACATGTCGGCGACTTTGTAGTCGGTAAAATCTGCAGGCGTGTTGACAGCGCTCATGAAGAGCCTCCATTCGTAATGTATGCGAATGGGCGCCGTTGTGCGTTTAGTGTCCAGCCAGTGAAGGCCAGGCAACGCCCCATCCGAGCCTGACAGGTCGAACCTGCTGCAGCGCCCCTCGGACAGGTGGCGGGAAAACGGTAACAATTGAAGATGACCGTTTTGAAACGGTGGCGATTATAGCGGGCTATGCCGATCTTCCAAAGCGTTTCTGTCGGTCAATGTCCGAACGGTAATCGAGACCATAGACGATGCTCAATAGAGCTCTGGGTCGGGCTCTGCCATGATGGTCAGCATCATTCGGCAAGACGCTCAGGAGTGAACATGAATTTCCACACCCGCAAATGGGTAAAACCCGAAGACCTCAACCCCAACGGCACGTTGTTCGGCGGCAGCCTGCTGCGCTGGATCGACGAAGAGGCGGCGATCTACGCCATCGTTCAGTTGGGCAACCAGCGTGTGGTCACCAAGTACATTTCCGAAATCAACTTCGTCAGCGCTTCGCGCCAGGGCGACATCATCGAACTGGGCATCACGGCGACCGAATTCGGCCGCACTTCGATCACCCTGACGTGTGAAGTGCGCAACAAGATCACCCGCAAGAGCATCCTCACCGTCGAAAAAATGGTGTTCGTGAACCTCGGTGAAGACGGCTTGCCGGCGCCTCACGGCCGGACTGAAATCAAGTACGTCAAAGACCAGTTCCAGGATGATGACGCCGGCTCGTAATGCGAGCCCCGTAGGAGCTGCCGCAGGCTGCGATCCTTTGATCTTGATTTTAAACAGTCAGTGATGACGCCAGGATCAAAGTCAAAAAATCGCAGCCTTCGGCAGCTCCTACCGAACGTAACTTGATCGGCGCAGGTCGTAGCTAAATAGCCCGCCACCGGTTGCGCATCCCATGAACTCGGCACAAGACGGCAAGACCCCGAACCTTTCGGCGCAAGAAGAGCACGAAGTCGAAAAGAGTCAGCCGCCCCGTGCCGCGGTGCTGCACGAGATCATCCGTACCCAGGGCGATCAGGAGCTGGACCGCAGCATTGGCGCGTTGTGGTGGTCGGCGCTGGCGGCGGGGTTGACCATGGGCCTGTCGCTGATGGGCGTGGGGTTGCTCAATTCGCGCCTGCCGGATGGCGAGGGGTTCAAGGTGATCGCGAGTTTCGGTTATTGCGCCGGTTTTCTCGCGGTGATCCTCGCCCGTCAGCAACTGTTCACCGAAAACACCCTGACCGCCGTGCTGCCGGTGATGACCAAACCGACGCTGGCCAACTTCGGCCGGCTGCTACGGCTGTGGACGGTGGTGCTGGTCGGCAACCTCTGTGGCACCTTGCTGGTGGCGTACGTGATGCTGGAGCTGCCGATATTCGACAGCAAGACCGATGTCGCCTTCCTCGATATCGGCCGCAAGGTCATGGAAAACCACGCCAGCCAGATGTTCGCCAAGGGCATCATTTCCGGATGGATGATCGCCACCATGGTCTGGATGATCCCGTCCATGGAGAGCGCCAAGATGTGGATCATCATCCTCATCACCTACCTCATGGCGCTGGGGGATTTCACCCACATCGTGGTCGGTTCGCTGGAGGTTTCGTATCTGGTGTTTGCCGGCGAGTTGCCGTGGCGTGATTTCTGGCTGGTGTTCGCCGGGCCGACGCTGGCGGGGAACATCATCGGTGGCAGTTTTATTTTCGCGCTGATCAGCCATGCACAGATTCGCAGCGAAAGCGGGATGCCGAAGCAATCGGCGGATCAGAGCGAGGCGCCCGATCCGCAGCAGATCAAAAAACCATCCAGGTGATGTTCAGCCCGCCACATCGAGTGCAACCGCTCCACGACGCTGGCGATAGATGAAGAACAGTGCAGTCACCACAGTCAGTCCGCTGACCAGCGCGCCGGTCCAGGGCAGGTCCGCCAGATCGGCGCCGCTGGCCACCACCAGCCCGCCGATCCAGGCGCCGGCCGCGTTGCCCAGGTTGAAGGCGCTCTGGTTCAGGGTCGAACCCAGGTTCGGTGCCTCGTGGGCCTGATCGATGATCAGCAGTTGCAGGATCGGGCACAGGGCGAAGGCAAACGTCCCCCACAACACCAGTGTGATGGCTGCCGGGATCACCGAATGGCTGGTTTGCGTGAACGCCGCCAGCACCACCAGCACCGCCAGCGCCATGCCCACCAGCGAAGGCAGCAAGCGGCTGTCCGCCAGACGACCACCGAGCATGCTGCCGGCGGTCAAGCCCACGCCGAACAACAGCAGCATGAGGGTGACGCCGTGGGGGCTGACGCCGGTGATGTCCTGCAGGATCGGCGCGATGTAGGTGAACACACTGAACAGGCTGGTCGAGGCCAGTACACTCATGCCCAGGGCCAGCAGTACATTGGCCTTGCCCAGCACCTTGAACTCGCTGGCCAGGTTGGCTTTATCCATCGCGATGTTTTTCGGCAGCCAGACCCATTGCGCAATCGCCGCCAGAACCCCTATCACCGACACCGCCCAGAAGGTCGAGCGCCAGCCCGCGTATTGCCCGAGTGCTGTGCCCAGCGGCACGCCGAGCACGTTGGCCAGGGTCAGGCCGGTGAACATCATGGCAATCGCCTGAGCCCGCTTGTTGGGGGCTACCAGCCCGGCAGCCACCACCGAACCGATGCCGAAAAATGCGCCGTGGCACAGCGCCGTGATCACGCGCGCGGCCATCAGCGTGGCGTAGTTCGGCGCCAGCGCGCAGAGCATGTTGCCGAGGATGAACATCAGCGTCATGCCTAGCAGCGTGGCCTTGCGCGGCATGTTGGCGGTGCCGACCGCGAGGATCGGTGCACCGAACACCACGCCCAGGGCGTAGCCGGTGATCAGCAATCCGGCATCGGGAATGCTCACGCTGAGGTCGCGGGCGACATCGGGCAAAAGACCCATGATGACGAATTCGGTTGTGCCGATGCCGAAGGCGGCAACAGCGAGGGCAAGCAAAGCGAGTGGCATGCGCAAGGTCTCTGTCGGTAGTCTTGACGCTGTGATCAGGCATACGCAGGCCGACGACCGTTCTCGACGAGAGCGGGACGGGAGGAATTTTTATTGGAATTAGTCTGTGCGCAACTGAGTGTGGCGTGGTCGTTTGCAGTATAAACAGCCACTGAAATATGGCGAATCAATTCTCTGCGCCCCTACAAAGATCGTGGAGACAACAAAGGGAGTAGGCCGTGCTTGCGACGGCGTTGGTGTTGGTGGCGGCGCTGTTGCATGCGGCGTGGAATACCCTGATCAAGTTCAGTGCGGAGCGACTGTTGGTGGTGGCCTGCATGGACAGCGTGGCGCTGCTCTTTGTCGTGCTGATGCTGCCGTTCCTGAGCGTGCCGCCGCTGGAGATCTGGCCGTGGATCCTGGCGTCGGCGGCGTTCGAGTTGCTCTATCGCTATTTGCTGATCCAGGCCTATCGGGTCGGCGACCTCGGGCTGGTCTATCCATTGATGCGCGGCCTGTCACCGTTGGTGGTGCTGGCGCTGACGCTGATCTTTGCCGGGGAAGTGCTGACCCATCAGCAGATATTCGGCATCCTGCTGATCCCGTTCGGCATGCTGTGCCTGCTCTGGCAGGGCGGAGGTGGAGCGCGTTTGCCGTGGTCGATGTTGCCGGTGGTGGCGCTGATCGGCCTGTGCATCGGTTGCTACACCTACATCGACGGGCAGGCATTGCGGCGCTGGTCCCATCCACTGGATTACCTGGTCTGGGTCACCTTGCTCAGCGCCTGGCCGTTTCCGCTGTTGGCGTTGGTGCGCAAACGACCCGCGTTCATGTTGTTCTGGCGCGAGCAGTGGCGACTGGGCCTGGCCGTCGGGTTTTGCGTGTTGTTCAGCTACGCTCTGGTGCTGTGGGCGATGCAACTGGGTTCGATTGCCGAGGCGGCGGCGCTGCGCGAGATCAGTGTGATCCTGGTGGTGCTGTTCGGTATGCGTTACCTCAAAGAACCTTTTGGCGGGCCGCGCCTCTTGGCCTGTGGGCTGGTGCTGATCGGTATATTGGTCATGAAATTTTGACTGTTCTGAAACGTGAAAAAGGGACTGCTTTATGACGGTTGCTCTGTGGTGCATTTTGATTGCGATTTTCCTGCCGTATCTGTGCACGGGTGTCGCGAAGGTCAGTGGCGGGTACAGTCTGAAAGACAATCATGATCCACGAGGGTTTCTCGATTCCCTGGAGGGTTTGGCCAAGCGGGCGAACGCGGCGCAGCTGAACAGTTTTGAAGTGACGCCGGCATTTGCTGCCGCGGTGATCGTGGCGCACCTGGCGGGCAACGCCGAATTGGTGACAATCAATGTATTGTCCGTGTTGTTCATCACCAGCCG
This sequence comes from Pseudomonas grandcourensis, assembly GCF_039909015.1. Taxonomy (NCBI): domain Bacteria; kingdom Pseudomonadati; phylum Pseudomonadota; class Gammaproteobacteria; order Pseudomonadales; family Pseudomonadaceae; genus Pseudomonas; species Pseudomonas grandcourensis. The sequence continues at coordinate 6,343,240 of NZ_CP150919.1, read as the reverse complement.
TCTGCTCTACATCATTTTCTATCTGACGGACCTGGCGACGCTAAGGTCGTTGATGTGGTTCGTGGGGATGGGGTTGATCGTGAGTTTCTTTGTGTTGTCGGTTTAAAGGCAAGATCAAAGGATCGCAGGCTTCGCCAGCTCCTACCGGGTGTCGAGTGTGCCTGTAGGGGCTGGCGAAGCCTGCGATCTTTTGACGTTAAAGTTTGTCCGCCACCTGCGGCACTTGTGGCAACGTCGCACCTTTGGGCCAGAGCATCCAGATCTGTCCCTGCTGTTTCATGTCCCCGGCCAGTTGCCCGGCCGCATCGCCGGTACCCCAGAACAGATCCGCCCGGACCTCGCCGGCAATGGCGCCGCCGGTGTCCTGTGCTGCCACGGGGCGTACCAGGGCCGTGCCGTCCGGTTTGGTGGTGGACAGCCACAACAGACTGCCCAGCGGAATCACCTTGCGATCCACCGCCGCGCTGTAACCGGCGGTCAACGGTACGTTCAGCGAGCCGCGCGGACCTTCGTTGCTGTCCGGGTTGCGGGTGAAGAACACGTAGCTGGGGTTGCTGCCGAGCAGTTCAGGAATCCGCGACGGATTGGCTTTGGCCCAGGTGCTGATGGCGCCCATGGTCACGTCTTCTTTTTTCAACTCGCCCTGTTCCACCAGCCAGCGGCCGATCGGTCGATACGGATGGCCGTTCTGATCGGCGTAAGCGATGCGCAGCTGGCGACCATTGTCGAGCTGGATACGACCCGAACCCTGGATTTGCAGGAACTGCAGGTTCATCGGATCGGTCAGCCAGGCCACGACCGGCGCCTTGACTCCTTTGGTTTCGATGGTTGCTGCATCGTCGTACGGCTTGAGCACGCGACCTTCGAGTCGCCCGCGCAGGCGCTTGCCCTTGAGTTCAGGGTAAATACTGTCGAGGGCGACGATGATCATGTCTTCGGGGACGCCATAGACCGGGACATTGGCAGTGCCGGTCTGGGTCAGACTCCCGGGATACACCGGTTCGTAGTAGCCGGTAATCAGGCCGTTGGGGTTGTCGTTGGCGGCCCGCAGGCCATAGACATCGAGGTTCTGTTTGAGAAAACCGCGAATGTCGCTGGCGGTTTGCGGCACGTTGGCAGCTGAGGCACAGGTGCCACCCCAGACCGGGTCGGCCTTGAGTCGGGTGCAGGCGCTACGCCAGGAACCGAAACCGGCGACCAGGTCGCTGTCGGACACCGCCGGTAGCGCTTCCCATGTGGCGCTGGAGTAGGTGGCCAGGGCGTGGGTTTTCGGTTGTTGTTTGTCGCCACCGGTGCAGCCTGCGAGCAGGGCCACCATCGGCAGGGTCCAGGCCAGGCTGTGACGCCAGGCCTTGAAACGGCTGTTCATGGAGTGATTCCTTTGCCGGTTGCCTGAGAACTCCATGTACTCAAGCAACCCTTGTTGATAATAGGGCTATTGGTCTTTGCCGATGACGCGAGGATACTGGCCGCCGTTTCCCGTGACCTGAAGCCACCATGACTCTTAAAAGACTTTCTGTTGTATTGCTGGCCTGCCTGACGTTGTCCGCTTGTGGCGGTGTCGACCCCAACTCGCCGCTCGGCCAGCGCAAGGCCATTTTCAAGCAGATGCTCAAGACTGGCGAAGACCTGGGCGGCATGTTGCGTGGACGCATTGCGTTCGATGGCCCGAAGTTCGCCGAGGGCGCGGTGAAGCTCGATGCGTTGTCCCGTGAGCCGTGGCAGCATTTCCCGCAAGTGCGCGAAGAAGAACACACCAGCGCCAAGAGCGATGTCTGGGAGCAGCAGACACGCTTTCAGGCAATGGCCCGCGATCTTGAAAGCGCCACCGGTGAATTGGTGATCGCCAGTCAGGTTCAACCCTACAAGGCCAGCAACCTGGGGCCGGCGGTGCAGAAAGTCGAAGATGCTTGCAGTGCTTGTCATAAGGCGTTTCGGGATCATTGACCCAGCGGTGCCCGGTCTGGCTTCTTCGCGAGCAGGCTCGCGAAGACTGCTTCGGCAACACCGAAATCTTTGTTCGTTATCCGTTCTTATTTATCCAGCTCATCCAGTGCGTTCTGCAATTCCTTGCGGGCATCGGCGAGTTTGTCTTTGCGCTTGTTGATCCTGTCGGGGTCGCCTTTGCTCATGGCCTTGTCGAGGTCCGCCTGACGCTTGCTGACTTCGTGCTTGGCGTCGAGCACCTTGTTTTCCCGTTCCTTCTTCAGCGAGGCGTCGGTACAGTTCGCTTCGACTTCGCTCAGGGCTTTTTCCAGGCCAGCCTGCTGGTCGGCGTTGCCGTGGACCTTTGCCAATTCGATCTGGTTGACGATACCTTGCTTCTTGGCGGCGCAACCGGTCAGCCCCGGTGCTTCCTCGTCCGCCATCAACGGGGTGGCCAGCACGCTGCAAAGGGTCAACAGGGCGAGCGGTGAAAGAAATTTCATAAAAGCTCCATGTAGGAATGCAAGCAGGCCGGTGTGGCAATGGCTTGTTGGAGCCCAGCGGTCCCCTGGGGTTCCCGGTGGGCGCAGGGCAGGCAGCTAAAAGCCGTCAATCCCCGCATCACGTAACGTTTCACTCAAGGCCAGGACCTGCGGGTCGCGGAAAAAAGCGCTCAGTTGCGCCGCACGCCCTGGCCCGATACCGGCCTCGGCCCGCCAATGTTCGATGTCACGTTGCGCCAGTACCTGCCATGAGTCGCCGAGATGCGCCTGGCCTGTCGGCGGTAGTCCCAAGGCTTTGAGCCAGTGCGCGAACGTGCGTTGCCGGGCCAGGTTGAAGCCGTCTGCAATACGAGCCGCACTGCGCTCGCCGAAACCGTCAATGGTAGCAAGCTCTTGGGCATCGAGGGTCAACCAATCCAGCAGACCGTTCAGGCGACCTGTTGCAAGAAGTTTTTCCCAGGTCCCCGGACCTGTATTGGGCAGCGCCAGACCCTGTTTGCTGCTGAGCCAGGTCAGACGTGCGAGAAACTGACTCTCGCAGCCCGGAGTCGGTTGCCAGCAACTTAATAGATGAAAGTGCTCTGCCAGCGGTACCTTCAATTCGGCGCGCTCGCTGCTGCGCAATACAACGCTATCGAGCCTGGGAATGGTCAGCCCGGCCAGGCTGATGGCGACCTGATCACCCGGGCGGATGTCCAGTGCCTGCCAGCGTTGCAACGAACCGACGCTGACGTGTTTGATCTGCCGGTCATCCAGCTTCACCGGGGTCAATTCAAGTACCGGAGTGATCCGCCCGGTCCGACCGATTTTGAAGTGGACCTGGCGGACTTCGGCCAGTGCCTGGGCGAAGGGGTATTTCCAGGCGATGGCCCAGTAGGGTGACCTGGCCTGCCAGCGTTCGGCGGCTGGGCGCTGGTTTTGGCGCAGGACCACACCATCGCTGGCAAATGGCAGGGGGGTGCTATACCAGTGCTCGCGCCAGCGCTCGGCATCGACGACGGAGGCAATGGGCTGGCTGTATGCCGTGGTGCTTGAGAAGCCTAGCGCAGTCAGCGCGGCGGCACGCGCGGGCACGCTCGCCGGCCCTTGGGGCCAGTCCCAGACAAACAGGCCGATGTTGGCGGCCTGTTCGGCGCTCAAGACCTTGCGCGCCATCAGGCCGGCCACCGAGCCACGAGCATTGAGGCTACCGGCCCGGGCCTGCACATGATCGGTCAGGCGCCAATACAGTTCGCCTTGCACGATCAGGTCTCGGGCCTGCGATAGCCGTTGCGGGATGGCCTGAATCTGCCTTGCCGGAACCGTCCAGTCCTGACCGCTCTCGCCGTCGCCGCGACTGATTGCCTGAACCAGCAGGCCATTGCGGTAAACCAGGGTTACCGCCACGCCATCGATTTTAGGCTGGATCCAGACGTCCACCCGGTCACGCAGCCAGTTTTCCACGCCGGGCCGATCGTGCAGTTTGCCCAGGCCAGTGTGGGCGATGGGGTGGGGCAGGGTGCCGCGTGCAGTGCGCAAGGGGTCTGCGGACGGGCTCAGGTTGAAGCAGTGGCGCCATTGGGTGAGTCGCGCGCGGGACTGGTCGTAGAGTTCATCGGCGACCAGTGAGCGTCCCTGGCGGTGATAGCTGTCGTCCCATAGGTCGACTTGCTGTTGCAGTTTGTTGACTTCAATCAGGGCGCGTTCGGGTGGCCAGTCCGGGCACTCGGCGGCATTGGCGGTCAGGTGGGCAAAGATCAGTAGAGCGGCAAAAAACAGGCGCAGGTCGGGAAGCATCTTGAGCGTCCTTGCTCGGTGAGGTGCGTGAAGGCTAGGTCAGTATCAGTTGGTGCAGCGAGGGGGTGTTTTGCCGGGTATTTCCGGTGTCTGTGCTGGCCTCTTCGCGAGCTTGCTCGCGAAGGTGACTACGCGGTCTCAAACACAAGGCAATAAAAAGCCCCGCAAGGCGCGAACCGTGCGGGGCTTCGGGTGTTGCGGGGAAGTCTTACAGGCCGGCAGCAGAACGCAGGGCGTCGGCGCGGTCGGTTTTTTCCCAGGTGAACGTGGTGAAGGTGTCGTCACCTACGGTCTTGGTCGCCGGGGTGCGACCGAAGTGGCCGTACGCAGCGGTTTCCTGATACATCGGGTGCAGCAGGTCGAGCATGGTGGTGATTGCGTATGGACGCAGGTCGAACACTTCACGGACCAGTTTGACGATCTTGTCGTCGCTGATCTTGCCGGTGCCGAAGGTGTTCAGCGAGATCGAAGTCGGCTGGGCAACACCGATGGCGTAGGACACCTGAATCTCGCAGCGCTCGGCCAGGCCGGCGGCAACGATGTTCTTGGCTACGTAACGGCCAGCATAGGCCGCCGAACGGTCAACCTTCGATGGATCCTTGCCGGAGAATGCGCCGCCGCCGTGACGGGCCATGCCGCCGTAGCTGTCGACGATGATCTTGCGACCGGTCAGGCCGCAGTCACCCACCGGGCCGCCGATGATGAACTGGCCGGTCGGGTTGATGTGGAACTGGGTGTCCTTGCTCAGCAGTTCGGCAGGCAGCACGTGCTTGACGATCAGCTCCATCACGCCTTCGCGCAGGTCGTTGTACGACACTTCCGGGTTGTGCTGGGTCGACAGAACGACGGCGTCGATACCGACAACCTTGCCGTTTTCGTAACGGCAGGTCACTTGCGACTTGGCGTCCGGGCGCAGCCAAGGCAGCAGGCCGGATTTACGGGCTTCAGCTTGCCTTTGTACAAGCTGGTGCGAGAACGTGATCGGTGCAGGCATCAGCACGTCGGTTTCGTTGCTGGCGTAGCCGAACATCAGACCCTGGTCGCCGGCGCCCTGATCTTCAGGCTTGGCACGGTCAACACCCTGGTTGATGTCTGGGGACTGCTTGCCGATGATGTTCATCACGCCGCAGGTCGCGCCGTCGAAGCCGACGTCGGAGCTGGTGTAGCCGATGTTGGTGATCACGTCACGAACGATCTGCTCCAGGTCAACCCAGGCGGAAGTGGTGACTTCGCCGGCGATGATGGCCACGCCCGTTTTCACCAGAGTCTCGCACGCCACACGGGCGAACTTGTCTTCAGCAATGATGGCGTCCAGCACCGCATCAGAAATCTGGTCGGCGATTTTGTCCGGATGCCCTTCAGACACGGACTCGGAGGTGAAAAGGGAGTATTCGCTCATCTCGATGTTTTCCTGAAATTACCGATGGTGAGTGTCGCCAGCCGGTCGCTGAAAATGGCGGACCTGGATCTGGAAACCATTACGTAAGCCTACATAGAGGCTTTCCCCGGGAACGAGTCCCGCAGCGGTGGCCCAACGGGCCAGATCGTCCTGTTCAAACCCCAGCCAGAGATCACCGCAGGCCTCCTTGGCCCAACTCTGGTTGTGGCTACATAACTCTGTCACTAACAGGCTACCGCCTGGTTGCAGCAAATTGGCCATGTGCTTGAGCGCATCGGCCGGCGCGGCAAAATGGTGCAGCACCATGTTCAGTACAACGCAATCGGCCTTGAGGCTGACGCCGTTCAATGCATCGGCCAGTTGCAGGCTAACGTTAGTCAGCTTGTCGCGTTCGCAGACCTGGCGCGCCAGTTCGAGCATTGCGCTGCTGTTATCCAGCGCCGTGACTTGCGCGAAGCGGCGCGCCAGTTCCGGCAGGAATGCGCCATCGCCGGGGCCGACTTCAATGGCCGTGGCGTCTTTGTCGAAGCTCAGCTTGTCGAGCAGGGCCACCACGCTTTCGCGGTATTGCGGCAGGCCGGCGATCAAGTCCTGCTGGGCGCGAAACTTCTCCGCCACCCGTGAGAAAAAGTCCTGGCTGGCGGCCGCCCGTTGCCCATGGACCTGGGTGATGCGCGACTGTACGTCGGTCGGCAGCGTCAGGTTGTCCACTTCTTCGAGCAGGGCTGCGTGCAATTTGCCGCCCAGCAGTTCGGTGTGGGGCAGGGCGCGACGGTAGAAAATCGCATTGCCTTCACGGCGGGTCGCCACCAGATCGGCCTGGGCCAGTACCTTGAGGTGGTGGCTCATGCCTGACTGGCCGATGCCGAAGATCTGCGCCAGTTCCAGTACGCCGAACGAGTCGTTGGCCAGTGCGCGCAATACATTCAACCGCAGGGGATCGCCGCCGGCCTTGCACAAGGCTGCCAGCTCATCGCAATCGTCATGTTGAATGGAAGGCACGCGTAAATTCATAAGGCCGGCAGTCTAGTCACGGGTCGAAGGCATCGCAAGAGCAATATCAAAAAGTTTTGATATTGCTCGATAGATGGCACTTCTTAACGTTAGCTTCAGTCAACAAACGGACGGCGGAAAGGTTTCACCAGGCGAAACCGTCGTTATCCATTGGAAAAACGCCTTCAGATGACTATCTGTCATTGCCCCGAGGCGTCCCGGTGAGGGAAAATGCTCGCCTTTTTTCCGATTCGTTTTATTCAAGCCCCCAGGAGAACAGCGATGCCTAGCCGTCGTGAGCGTGCCAACGCCATTCGTGCCCTCAGCATGGATGCCGTGCAAAAAGCCAACAGCGGCCATCCCGGTGCCCCGATGGGTATGGCGGATATCGCCGAGGTACTTTGGCGCGACTACCTCAAGCACAACCCGAGCAATCCATCGTTCGCCGACCGTGACCGCTTCGTGCTGTCCAACGGCCATGGCTCGATGTTGATCTACTCGCTGCTGCACCTGACCGGCTACGACCTGTCGATCGATGACCTGAAGCAGTTCCGTCAACTGCACAGCCGCACCCCGGGCCACCCGGAACTCGGCTACACCCCGGGCGTTGAAACCACCACCGGTCCACTGGGCCAGGGCCTGGCCAACGCCGTGGGTTTTGCCCTGGCTGAAAAAGTCATGGCGGCGCAGTTCAACCGTCCTGGCCACAACATCGTCGATCACCACACCTATGTGTTCCTGGGTGATGGCTGCATGATGGAAGGCATTTCCCACGAAGTCGCTTCCCTGGCCGGTACCCTGGGCCTGGGCAAGCTGATCGCTTTCTACGATGACAACGGCATCTCCATCGATGGCGAAGTCGAAGGCTGGTTCACCGACGACACGCCGAAGCGTTTTGAGTCCTACAACTGGCAAGTGATCCGCAATGTCGACGGTCACGATCCGGAAGAGATCAAGACGGCGATCGAGACGGCCCGCAAGAGCGCGCAGCCAACCCTGATCTGCTGCAAGACAACCATCGGTTTCGGTTCGCCGAACAAGCAAGGCAAGGAAGATTGCCACGGCGCCCCATTGGGTGACGCGGAAATCGCCCTGACCCGTGCGGCGCTGAAGTGGAATCACGGCCCGTTCGAAATCCCGGCCGATATCTACGCCGAGTGGGACGCCAAGGAAGCAGGTAAAGCCGTGGAAGCCGAGTGGGATCAGCGTTTCGCTGCCTACTCCGCCGCGTTCCCGACTGAAGCCAGCGAACTGGTGCGTCGTCTGAGCGGTGACCTGCCGGCTGACTTCAGCGAAAAAGCCTCGGCCTACATCGCCGAAGTGGCGGCCAAGGGCGAAACCATCGCCAGCCGTAAAGCCAGCCAGAACGCCCTGAACGCGTTCGGCCCGCTGCTGCCTGAGTTCCTCGGCGGTTCGGCCGACCTGGCCGGTTCCAACCTGACCCTGTGGAAAGGCTGCAAAGGCGTCACCGCCGAAGACGCCAGCGGCAACTACATGTACTACGGCGTGCGCGAGTTCGGCATGACCGCGATCATGAACGGCGTTGCCCTGCACGGCGGCCTGGTGCCTTACGGCGCGACCTTCCTGATGTTCATGGAATACGCCCGCAACGCAGTGCGCATGTCGGCCCTGATGAAGCAGCGTGTGATCCACGTCTACACCCACGACTCCATCGGTCTGGGCGAAGACGGCCCGACTCACCAGCCAATCGAGCAACTGGCCAGCCTGCGCTGCACGCCGAACCTCGACACCTGGCGTCCGGCCGATGCCGTTGAGTCGGCAGTGAGCTGGAAATACGCACTGGAGCGCAAGGACGGTCCTTCGGCCCTGATCTTCTCTCGTCAGAACCTGCAGCACCAAACCCGTGACGCCGGCCAGATCGCCGACATCAGCCGTGGTGGCTATGTGCTCAAGGACTGCGCGGGCGAGCCTGAGCTGATCCTGATCGCCACCGGTTCGGAAGTCGGCCTGGCCGTTCAGGCCTTCGACAAACTGACCGAGCAGGGCCGCAAGGTTCGCGTGGTTTCCATGCCGTGCACCAGCGTGTTCGATGCCCAGGACGCCGGCTACAAGCAATTGGTCCTGCCGTTGCAGGTCAGCGCCCGTATCGCCATCGAGGCTTCCCATGCGGACTACTGGTACAAGTACGTGGGCCTGGAAGGCCGCGTGATCGGCATGACCACCTACGGCGAGTCGGCGCCTGCGTCGGCCTTGTTCGAAGAGTTCGGCTTCACCCTGGAAAATATCCTGGGTCAGGCTGAAGAGCTGCTGGAAGACTAAATCCGGAAATCGGGTTGTCTGAACTGACGCTATCGCGAGCAAGCTCGCTCCCACATGGACGGTGTACACCCTGTGGGAGCGAGCTTGCTCGCGATGACAATGGAACTTACAACACTGTACTGACGGATTCACCACGGTAATCGAGAACCCCATGCCTCAACCGCGTCCCTACAAAGTTGCACTCAACGGCTACGGCCGGATTGGTCGTTGCGTCTTGCGTGCGTTGTTCGAGCGAGGCGAAAAGGCCGGGTTCGAGATTGTCGCGATCAACGATCTGGCGGACATGGCCAGCATCGAATACCTGACACGCTTCGACTCCACCCATGGCCGGTTCCCCGGCGAAGTGAAGGTCGACGGCGATTGTCTGCATATCAATGGCGACTGCGTGAAGGTCCTGCGCAGTGCCACCCCCGAAGGTATCGATTGGGCGTCCCTGGGCGTCGATCTGGTGCTGGAGTGTTCTGGCGCTTATAACACTCGCGAAGACGGCCAGCGTTTCCTCGACGCCGGCGCCCCGCGTGTGCTGTTTTCCCAGCCGATGGCCAGCGAGACGGACGTCGACGCGACCATCGTCTATGGCGTGAACCAGGATTGCCTGACCGGCGACGAGTTGCTGGTGTCCAACGCGTCCTGCACCACCAACTGCGGCGTGCCGCTGTTGCGCCTGTTGAATCAGGCCATTGGCCTGGACTACGTGTCGATCACCACCATTCACTCGGCGATGAACGATCAGCCGGTCATCGATGCCTATCACCACGAAGACCTGCGCCGTACCCGTTCGGCGTTCCAGTCGGTGATTCCGGTGTCCACCGGTCTGGCGCGTGGTATCGAGCGCCTGCTGCCGGAACTTGCCGGCCGAATTCAGGCCAAAGCCGTGCGGGTGCCGACGGTCAACGTGTCCTGCCTCGATATCACGATGCAGACCGCCACCGCGACCGACGCCACCGAGGTCAACCGGATCCTGCGCGAAGCCGCTACCAGCGGCCCGCTCAAAGGCCTGCTGGCTTATACCGAGTTGCCCCACGCAAGCTGTGATTTCAACCATGACCCACATTCGGCGATCGTCGATGCCAGTCAGACCCGCGTTTCCGGCCCACGGCTGGTGAACATCCTGGCCTGGTTCGACAACGAATGGGGTTTTGCCAACCGAATGCTGGACGTTGCAGAACACTATCTGCAAACAGCAACTTCAAAAAAACCGTAGGAAGTGCGACCCATGACCGTGTTGAAGATGTCCGACCTCGATCTGCAAGGTAAGCGCGTATTGATCCGCGAAGACCTCAACGTCCCAGTCAAGGACGGTGTTGTCACCAGCGATGCGCGTATCCTGGCCTCGCTGCCGACCATCAAGCTGGCCCTGGAAAAAGGCGCGGCCGTGATGGTCTGCTCGCACCTTGGCCGTCCGACCGAAGGCGAGTTTTCGGCCGAGAACAGCCTCAAGCCAGTCGCTGACTACCTGAGCAAGGCCTTGGGCCGCGAAGTGCCACTGGTAGCTGACTACCTGGGCGGCGTCGACGTGAAAGCGGGCGACATCGTGCTGTTCGAAAACGTGCGCTTCAACAAAGGCGAGAAAAAGAACGCCGACGAACTGGCCCGGCAATACGCCGCCCTGTGCGACGTGTTCGTGATGGACGCCTTCGGCACCGCTCACCGTGCCGAGGGCTCGACCCACGGCGTGGCCAAGTTCGCCAAGATCGCTGCTGCCGGCCCGCTGCTGGCCGCTGAACTGGACGCGCTGGGCAAGGCCCTGAGCGCTCCGGCCCAGCCGATGGCGGCCATCGTTGCCGGCTCCAAGGTGTCGACCAAACTCGACGTGCTGAACAGCCTGAGCCAGATCTGCAACCAGTTGATCGTTGGCGGCGGCATTGCCAACACCTTCCTGGCTGCTGCCGGTCACCCGGTCGGCAAGTCGCTGTACGAGCCGGACCTGCTGGACACAGCTCGCGCCATCGCCGCCAAAGTCAGCGTACCGCTGCCAGTGGACGTGGTGGTTGCCAAGGAGTTCGCCGAAAGCGCCGCTGCGACCGTCAAGCTGATCGCTGACGTCGCTGCCGACGACATGATCCTGGACATCGGCCCGCAGACCGCTGCCAACTTCGCCGAGCTGCTCAAATCGTCGAAAACCATCCTGTGGAACGGTCCGGTCGGCGTGTTCGAGTTCGATCAGTTCGGTAATGGCACCAAAGTGCTGGCCCAGGCCATCGCGGACAGCGCGGCGTTCTCCATTGCCGGCGGTGGCGACACCCTGGCGGCCATCGACAAGTATGGCGTGGCCGAGCAGATCTCCTACATTTCTACCGGTGGCGGCGCGTTCCTCGAATTCGTCGAAGGCAAGGTCCTGCCAGCCGTTGAAGTCCTGGAAAGCCGGGCCAAGGTCTGAGGGTCGCCCCTTTGACCAGGCAAGGGAGTGTTGAAATGGTCAAGACGTTAGCGCTGTTGATCGTCGCAGGTTCGCTGGTGGCGTGCGGGAGTAACCCGAAGGCCACTGCGGAACCGGCGCCGTCCAAGTCGGACAAAGGCTGCTACCAGGCTGACTGGCAGGCGGAAACCAACCCGGTGCTCAACAAGCGTTCCGGGCCGGAAGGCCTGGACAAATACGAGACCCAGGTACCCGCCAAGGAACATGGCTGCCCTTGACGGGTCTGACTCATTACTCAGGGCTGGCAGCGTGCGCCGTCAGTCGAGGGACACGGATGAAAGGTTTTATCGCCGTTGCGGCGCTGGCGCTATTGGCCGGTTGTGCTCAGTTCAATCAGTTGAACCCGTTCCAGTCGTCCGCGCCTGTGGATAACTGGACCATCTGGACCTGCGACAGCCAGGCCAAAGTGCTGTGGCGCTACACCGACGACAGCCGCAGGGAAGTCGACGTGCGCCTGGGTGGTGCCGATCAGGTCTACCGCTTGAAGCAGGAACCGGGTGCATCGGGTTCGCTGTACAGCAATGACATGCTGGCGTTTCACATAAAAGGTGAGGAAGGCCTGGTTTACTGGGTCGCCACCAATGATTTGATCGGCCGCGGTTGCAAGGCTGAGTAAAACGAAGAACACCGAATCCGCAGTCCGGGCCAACCCCCGATCTGCAAAAACTTGAATAGCCGCCGCCGCTCCGGCAGGCTGGCACGATTAACGACCCTCAACCGGGAGAGATACACACAATGGCACTTATCAGCATGCGCCAGATGCTGGACCACGCAGCCGAGTTCGGCTACGGCGTTCCAGCCTTCAACGTCAACAACCTTGAGCAGATGCGCGCCATCATGGAAGCCGCTGACAAGACTGACTCCCCGGTGATCGTCCAGGCTTCGGCCGGCGCCCGTAAATACGCTGGCGCGCCATTCCTGCGTCACCTGATCCTGGCTGCGATCGAAGAATTTCCGCACATCCCGGTGTGCATGCACCAGGACCACGGCACCAGCCCTGACGTCTGCCAGCGTTCCATTCAACTGGGCTTCAGCTCGGTCATGATGGACGGTTCCCTGGGCGAAGACGGCAAGACCCCGACCGACTACGACTACAACGTGCGTGTCACCCAGCAGACTGTAGCCATGGCTCACGCCTGCGGCGTTTCGGTAGAAGGCGAACTGGGCTGCCTGGGTTCGCTGGAAACCGGCATGGCCGGTGAAGAAGACGGCATCGGCGCCGAAGGCGTTCTGGATCACAGCCAGATGCTGACCGACCCGGAAGAAGCCGCTGACTTCGTAAAACGCACTCAGGTTGATGCCCTGGCCATCGCCATCGGTACCAGCCACGGCGCCTACAAGTTCACCAAGCCGCCTACCGGCGACGTGCTGGCCATCGACCGTATCAAAGAGATCCACAAGCGCATTCCGAACACCCACCTGGTGATGCACGGTTCGTCTTCGGTTCCGCAAGAGTGGCTGGCGATCATCAACCAGTACGGCGGCGACATCAAGGAAACCTACGGCGTACCGGTTGAAGAAATCGTCGAAGGCATCAAGCACGGCGTGCGCAAGGTCAACATCGACACCGACCTGCGCCTGGCATCCACTGGCGCAATGCGTCGCCTGATGGCCACCAACCCGAGCGAGTTCGACCCGCGTAAATTCTTCGGCGCCACCGTTACCGCCATGCGCGACGTGTGCATCGCCCGCTACGAAGCCTTCGGCACTGCCGGCAACGCTTCGAAGATCAAGGCGATCTCGCTGGAAGGTATGTATCAGCGTTATCTGAAAGGTGAGTTGAACGCCAAGGTCAACTGAGCCTGAGCGTTAAACTGCCTTGATGAAAAACCCGTCGAGAGGCGGGTTTTTTGTGGGCGATGATCCATGGTCGGCGCTCCCACAGTGTCAACGATGCCTCGACATCATTGATTGTGATCGATATCCAGCTTGCTGAACGTCACTTTGCCGCCTTCAGTGGTGTACCCGGTGTTGTCCTGCACATAGACCCCGGCCTTGAAGTACAGCGGTTTGTCGCGCCAGGTTGTGCTGATTTGCGTATCCCATTGATAACCTGCCGCGCTGATGCCCAAGGCGCCACCGGGGCTGAGGTGAATGAGGTAGTTGAACTCCTGGTCGAGTTTCACCCCCGTCGCAACGATGATCACCCGGCCTGTATCGTCATCGGGATGCATCCGGACCTTGGCGACGATATTGCCGGTGCCTGTACTGGTTTTGTATTGGTATTCGACCTTCACCAGAGGTTTCTGGCTTTGATAGGCATGGATCTGGCCGATGACGATCTTCCCGGAACTTGGCACCTGATTTACTGCCAGAGTGGCATGCAACAAATTGTCGGCCTCCGGGTAGTACCAGTTTTTCAACGTGCCGTTGCTGTAGGTTTCACGCAATTCGGTGCGCGGATAAATCGCGTTTTCGGTACGTGAGCCGGTCACGGGCGACCAGAAAAACAATGTGCCGGTGTCGGAATGGAAGTATTGATCCTTGAAGCCGTCCACCAGTTTGGAGGTTTCGACGGTGTACGGCGGGCTGCCGACGGGAACGCTGAGGTTCCATGTTGCGAGATCGATCATGTCGGTTCTTCCACTTGATTGATGCTGCACGGGGGTACCAGAAGCTCTAGACCGCACCTTTGGGGCGGCCTTTATAAGCGTAGCGGGAGATTTTGTTAACGCCCGTCTGACGGGTGGTTGACGTCAACATCCTGTCGAAATGCCATCTTTTCCGGGTTTCATCGGACTGGGCATTCGACCGTTAGTCGGTAAAAAGACACAATGATAAAATGATGGCTCACTGACACCTTCTGCTTTCGCAGAACCGGGTCTAGAGTGAAAGCACAGTATTTGTCCGGTTTTCACGAGAAACCGGCCTGACACCCCGCAATTAGAGAAGCAGCATGGAATGCGCGCAACCAACGCCAGTAGAAGGCGGCTCAACCTTATTAGTCGTCGACGATTACCCTGAAAACCTGATCAGCATGCGCGCGTTGTTACAGCGACAGGGCTGGCGGGTCATTACTGCCACTTCGGGTTTTGAGGCCCTCGGCTTGTTGCTTGAACACGATATCGACCTGGTTCTGCTGGACGTGCAGATGCCGGGCATGGACGGTTATGAAGTGGCGCGCCTGATGCGCGGTAGCCAGCGGACCCGTCTCACGCCGATCATTTTCCTGACTGCCAACGAACAGTCCCAGGACGCAGTGATCAAAGGCTATGCCAGTGGTGCGGTGGATTACCTGTTCAAACCGTTCGACCCACAGATCTTCACGCCCAAGGTCCAGGCGTTGCTCGAACACCAGCGTAACCGCCGGGCCTTGCAGCGCCTGAGTCATGATCTGGAAGCGGCTCGTGCCTTTAATGCGTCGGTGCTGGATAACGCAGCCGAAGGCATTCTGGTATTGGGTGAGGACGGTGTGATTCGTTTTGCCAATCCGGCGATGTCACGGTTGCTCAATGCCCCGGTGCAGGAACTGCAAGGCAAGGAGTTTCTGGACTACCTGCAAAAGCCGCATATCCCGATCTGGGCCGATTCCGAGTTGCTGGCCGGATACAAGCGCGGCGAAACCCTGCGCCTGCACGATGCCCAGCTACGAACGGCGCCCGGCCAGCAGGTGCCGGTGGCTTTGTCCTGCGCTCCATTGCCCGCCGAGCAACACGCGATGGTCGTGACCGTGCTGGACATGTCGGTGGTGCGCCATCTGCATCAACAACTGGAATTTCAGGCGGTCACCGATCCGCTGACTGGATTGCTCAACCGCCGGGGTTTCTACCAGACCGTTGAGAACCTGCTGCTGCGCGGTGAGCGTTCCGACAGCTCCTGGGTCTTGATGTACCTGGACCTCGACGGCTTCAAGCGAGTCAACGATTCCCTCGGGCACGATGCCGGCGATCGGGTGCTGCGCTGGGTCTCCGAACAGTTGAAGGCTTGCCTGCGGCCTTTCGACATCCTGGCACGGATGGGCGGCGACGAATTCACCGCGCTGCTGGATCTGGAGGTCCCCGAGCAGGCGGCGAAGATTGCCGAGAAGCTCATCGAGCGAGTATCGATCTGTCAGCAGATCGACGGCCTCGATATCGCCCTGGGTGCAAGCATCGGTATCGCTACGTTCCCTGATTGTGGCGCCAATCTCGACGGCATGCTGCGGGCGGCCGACATCGCCATGTATGAAGCCAAGCGTGCCGGTCGCCAGCAATATCGCTTCTACGATCATGAAATGAACGGCCGGGCACGCACGCGACTGATGCTGGAAGAAAGTGTGCGCATGGCCATCGAGAACCGGGATTTCAATCTGGTGTATCAGCCTCAGGTTGCGATTGCCGACGGGCGGATTCGTGGCTTCGAGGCCTTGTTGCGCTGGCAGCATCCGAGTGTTGGCGATGTCCCTCCGGGGCTGTTTTTGCCATTGCTGGAGGAGGCGCGGCTGATCAGTCGCCTGGGCAGCTGGATCTACCATCGCGGCGCCGGGCAACGCAAAGCCTGGGAGTCCCTGTTTGCCGAGGACCTGGTGCTCGGCGTCAGCTTGAGCAGTACGCAGTTCGGCATGCCCAACCTGGTCACCGAGTTGCGCCAGGTGCTGGAGCGCCATGGCCTGCAGCCGCGTCAGCTGGAAGTCGAGGTCACGGAGGGGGCCTTGATGCACAACCCCGAAGAAACCCGCAAGCAATTGCGCCTGCTGCACAATCTGGGCGTACGCGTGGCATTGGATGACTTCGGGGCCGGCCCCTGTTCCCTGACCCACTTGCGCGACCTGGAGCTGGACACCCTCAAGATCGACCGTCATTTGATTGCCCGGTTGCCGGAGTCGGCAAAGGATACGGCGCTGGTGCGCAGTGTGATCGACCTGTGCAGGCAGTTCGGGATGCTGGTGATTGCCGAAGGGGTGGAGACCGTCGCGCAGTATGAATGGCTGCAAGCCAACGGCTGTGAGTATGTGCAAGGTTTTCTGGTGGCCCGGCCGATGATGGCCGAAGACACGGGGGTCTTTGTCCAGCCGTTTGACTGGAGCGCGCTGGCTCGCTGAATTCGCTACACTGGCGACCTTTCAGTGACCTGTATTGCCGTCCCGATGACCGTGTTGAAATATCTCCAGGCTTATCCCGCTAACTTGCAGGATCAGGTGCGCCAGCTGATCGCCGACGGTCGGCTGGGCGATTACCTGAGCCAGCGTTATCCACAAAAGCATGGGGTGCAGAGCGACAAGGCACTGTACACCTATGCTCTGGACCTCAAGCAGGAGTACCTGCGTAATGCCCCGGCCATCGACAAGGTGCTGTTCGACAACCGTCTGGACCTGACCCACCGTGCCCTTGGCCTGCACACCACGATTTCCCGGGTGCAGGGTGGCAAGCTCAAGTCCAAGAAGGAAATCCGCATTGCTTCGCTGTTCAAGGAAGCGCCTTCCGAGTTCCTGAAAATGATCGTGGTGCATGAGCTGGCGCACTTCAAGGAATCGGACCATAACAAGGCATTCTACAAACTGTGCGAACACATGCTGCCGGGTTATCACCAGGTGGAATTTGATGTGCGGGTGTACCTGACGTGGCGGGACATGCAGTAACTATCGCCGCCGAGAATCGCAACAAGGAGTGTGTGGATGGACGTGAGCAAGACCAAGAGCAGCTTCTATCGCCGGTTATACGTGGCGTACCTGATCGACAGTGGGCTGGCCAGCAGCGTCCCGGCGCTGACCGATGTCACCGGCATGCCCCGGCGCACGGCACAGGACACCATCGCGGCGTTGGCGGATCTGGACATCATTTGTGAGTTCGAGCAGGAGGAGGGCGCGCGCAACCATGCGGGGCGCTATCGGATTCGCGAGTGGGGGGCAATTGATCGCGGGTGGATCGAGCGTAATCTGCGGCAGATCAAGGCGGTGCTGGAGTATCCCTGAGATATGCGTTGCCTGAGCTGACGCCATCGCGAGCTTGCTCGCGATAGGGCCTTCAGGAGCGACGCATCCCGATGTGTGGAATGCCATCTTCCACATATTCCTCACCCGCCACGACAAACCCGTACCGCCCGTAATACCCCTGCAAATGCGCCTGGGCCGAGAGGTAGACCGGCAGGCCAGGCCAGTATTTCTCGATCTGTTTCAATGCCTGCTCCATCAGCTCATGCCCCAGGCCTGCGCCGCGTGCCTGAGGGGCAATGATCACCCGCCCGATCACCACGTCGCCGCCCTGTGATTGCGGGTCGAGCAGGCGCAGGTAGGCCACCAGTCGGTTACCGTCCCAGGCCATCACGTGGCAGGTGTCGCCTTCCAGGTCCTGGCCATCAATATCCTGGTAAACGCATTTTTGCTCGACGACGAACACTTCTGCACGCAACTGCAAAATGGCGTACAGCTGCTCCTTGCCCAGGTCGCTGTGGTGTTTGCAGATCCAATCGACTGTCATGTTTTGATTCCCTGAAAACGTCGTTCCGATACTAAGCGCACTCACGCCAGAAGTCTTTATGGCGGAAGAATCTGTGACAAAGGCCAAAATGCCATCATTCATTTTTCGCGCCGATGTCTTCTTTGTGTAATCTGGATCGAAGCGCTGTGCTGTGGCTTCGATGAGCTAATGTTGAGTACCCGGGTCTCGCCGGTACAGGGGCCTTGGGGTTTTGGCTGAAAACACGTCGGGCAACCTGCCCGCTAAGGATTTTCTGGCATGCCGCGAATGCATCGAGCTTTTGCCTTGATTGGATTGCTGTTGCTGGTTCAGGGAGCGGCAGCAGAAAAGCTGCGGCTGGTCGCTGATGTCTGGCCACCCTTCACCGACGCCACGCTCGTCAACGGTGGTTTGGCCACGGACATTGTCAGTACCGCGCTCGCCAGGGCCGGCTATGCCAGTGATTTCGAACAGGTGCCCTGGGCACGGGCCTTGATGGGATTGGGCGAGGGCCGATACGACGTGCTGGTCAACGCCTGGTACACCGAGGAGCGGACCAGGCTTGGCCAGTTCTCCGGCGAGTACCTGCTCAATCGCGTGCGCTTTCTCAAGCGCAAAGACGCGCCCATCGAATTCAATAACCTGCAGCAATTGCACACTTATCCGATTGCCATCGTGCGTGGTTACGCCTATTCGCCCCCGTTCGACAACGACGAGTCGTTGCAGAAAATCCCTGTGCACAGTTTCGCCATGGCGGTGCGCATGCTCGCGGCCGACCGGGTCAAGCTGACGCTGGAAGATGAATACGTTGCCCGCTACTACCTGGCCCGTGAATCACCCAAGGTGCGTAATGCCGTGGAATTCCTGCCCAAGGCGTTGAGCGAGAACAGCCTGCATATCATGGTCAGTCTGAAGAATCCCGAGCATGCGCGGATCGTCGCCGGTTTCGACCGGGAGATTGCGGCGATGAAGGCGGACGGGAGTTATGACAAGTTGATGAGACAGCATGGGATGTGAGTGGGTTTATCCGGATTCTGTGCTGTTGTTGATGGCCTGCTCGCGATGAGGTCCGCCCGGACACCACAGATCTCAATCCTCACTGGTGTCCTTGATCAGATGCGCCGCCAACGTCCTCAGCGGCCCCAGCTGCCGGCAGATCAGCGCCAGTTGTGTTTGCACCAACCGCTGTCCCTCATCGATTTCATCAGGCATCTGTTCCAGTTCATTGGCCAGTGCTTCTTCTTCATCGCTCTGAATCTCGATCGAAGACTTGCTCGCCAGCCCTTGGGCGATCGCGTCGATGCTGGCGGCCAGTTTCGCCCCGGCCCCTTCGATCAAGTGCTCGCGTACGTCAGTCGGCAGTTGGGTTTCCCGATGCGCACCCAGGCCCGACAGGTAGCTGAGTAGCGTGTGTGACAGCACCAGGAAGCGGAAGCCCACATCCGCTTCCTTTCGGAAATGCCCCGGCTCCATCAACATGTTGGCCAGCGTGGTCGACAGCGCCGCGTCGGCGTTGTGCGCGTTGCGGCGGGCCAGGCGGTAAGTCAGGTCGTCGCTTTTGCCTGCCGCGTATTGCTGCATGATCTGACGCAAGTAAATGCTGTTGCAGGCCAGGGTGTTGGCCAGCACTTTGTTCAGGCGTCGGCCCTGCCAGTCCGGCAGGAACAAGAACACCGCCAGCCCGGCAATCAGGCTGCCGAGCAAGGTATCGAACAGCCGGGGCAGGAACAGCCCGTAACCGTCGCCCACCTGGTTGAAGCAGAACAGCACCATCAGGGTGATTGCCGCCGTCGCCAGGGTGTAGCGGGTGGTGCGGTTGGTAAAGAACACCACCCCGGCGGCAATGGCGAAACACGACTGGATCAACGGGTTCGGGAACAGGTCGAACAGCGCCCAGGCCAGGGTCAGGCCGATGGCGGTGCCGATGATCCGTTGACCAAGTTTGCGGCGAGTGGCGCCGTAGTTCGGTTGGCAGACGAACAGCGTGGTGAGGATGATCCAGTAGCCCTGGGACGGGTGAATCAAATGCACCATGGCGTAGCCGATGCTCAAGGCCAGGGGCAATCGCAGGGCATGGCGGAACAGCAGCGAGGTCGGTGTCAGTTGCGTGCGCAAGCGCAGCCACACGTCCTTGAGGCTGCGCGGCGAACGGTCGAGCAGGCTGCTGTCGGTGGCGTCGGCCAGGGCGTCGGGGTTACTGGCATCGCTGAGCAAACGGTCGAGAGTGCCGAGGTTGGCGGCCAGCGCCCGCAGTGAGCGCAGCAAACCGCGCCAGGCCGGGTTGCTCTGGATGCGCAGGTGTTCGAGAGAGGCATCCAGGTCGCTCAGGGCCTCGGCGAAACTGGCGTCATAGGTGAACGGCTGGCGCATCTGGATCGATTCGGCCAAGGCCCGACAGGCCTTGCCTTGCTGGCGCAACAGGCGTTGGCAGCGGAACAGCACGTCACTGTGGAAGAAGGCGTCGGCCAGGGCGTTGTAAGGGTAGTGCGAAGAGCTGGCGCGCTCGTGGATGTCCTGGGCGAGGAAGTACAGCTTGAGGTAGCGGCTGACTTTCGACCCCGGGCGACCATTGCCGACCCGGTGCAGGATGATCTCCTTGGCGGCGTTCAGTGCCGCCACCACCCGGCCGTTCTGCTGGGCCAATTCCAGGCGCCGCGCCTCCACGTCCATCTGCCGGATCGGCTCGAACAGCGAGGATTTCAGCTTCAGGTAAAAGCCCAGTTCGCGGAACAGGCGCGCCAGGCTCTGCTGCACCGGCTGATTGGAAAACAGCGCCTGCCACAACACCGACAGCACGCCGTACCAGGCTGCGCCGGCCACCAGCAACAACGGCTCATGCCAGACATCGGTGACCGCACCGCCACGCTGGTCCACGCCGATCATGGTGTAGACCGAAAGGATCAACGTCGCCGAGGCAATCGCGCCATAGCGCTCGCCGAGGGCGCCGAGCATGGTCAGGCAGAACGCAGCCAGGGCGAAGGCGATGATAAACAGCGAGGGGTAGGGGAAGAGCAGTTCAACGGACAGGGCGGCGACCGCGAAACACACCAGCGTCACCGCCAGCGCGTTGAGACGGCCCTGCCAGCTGTCGTCGGTCTCGGCCAGGGCACTGGCGATAATCCCCAGGAACAAGGGGATCAGCAGGCCCATTTCATCCTGATACCAACACAGCGCCATGGTGCCGGTCAGGGCAATGAATACCCGCACGCTGTAGCTGAACTTATCCAGCGCCCAAAGGCGACGCAGAGACTGGTGGAACGAAGTCGATGACATGAAATGCGAAGGCCTTCCGAGGCAATGACGCTAAATTGAGCCACTAATGACGCCGACGCAATGGCGTCGATCACATCAGACAGCAAAATCTGTTCCTTTGAGCATTGGTGATCTGGTTGATCACAAGTTTTGTGGATGGCCGAGAAACCTGTGGGAGCGAGCTTGCTCGCGATGGCGGCCTGTCAGTCAACATCTCTGTTGAATGTTATGGCCTCATCGCGAGCAAGCTCGCTCCCACAGGGGGATTGTGTAGGTTTTTGAATCAGACGTACTGCGCGGCGGCGTAACCGGAAGCCCACGCCCACTGGAAATTGAATCCGCCCAGATGTCCGGTCACGTCGAGCACTTCACCAATGAAGTACAGCCTTGGGCTTTTCAGCGATTCCATGGTCTTGGACGACACTTCATTGGTGTTGACGCCGCCCAGGGTCACCTCGGCGGTGCGATAGCCTTCGGTGCCGGCGGGCACGACTTTCCAGCTCGCCAGTTTTTCCGCGATATCGGCCAGTTCCGCGTGGGTGTACTGCTTCATCGGTTTGGAGACGAACCAGTTGTCCGCCAGCAGGTTGGCCATCTTCTTGGTGAAGATTTCACCAAGCAGGGTTTTCAGCTCGCTGTTGGGACGTTCGGCCTGTTGCTGTTGCAGCCAGTCCGGTACGTCGTGATCCGGCAGCAGGTTGATCTCGACGGTATCGCCGGATTCCCAGAACGACGAGATCTGCAAAATCGCCGGGCCGCTGAGGCCGCGGTGGGTGAACAGGATGTTCTCGCGGAAGCTCTGGTCGTTGCAGCTCACCAGACAGTCCACCGACGTACCGGACAGCTCAGTGCACAAGGCTTTGAGTTGATCGGTGATGGTGAACGGCACCAGACCGACGCGGGTCGGCAGCAGCTCGTGGCCGAACTGTTTGGCCACCTGGTAACCGAAACCAGTGGCGCCCAGGGTCGGGATCGACAGGCCGCCGGTGGCGATCACCAGGGATTCGCAGGTTATCTGGTCGAGTGTCGTGTCCAGCAGGTAGCCGCTTTCGAGCTTCTCGATGGTCTGGATCGAGGTGTCCAGGTGCAGGCTGACGCCGACCTGATCGCACTCGTTGAGCAGCATTTCGAGGATGTCGCTGGATTTGTTATCGCAGAACAGCTGGCCGAGTTTCTTCTCGTGGTACGGCACGCCGTGCTTGGCCACCATGCCGATGAAGTCCCACTGGGTGTAGCGGGCCAGGGCGGATTTGCAGAAGTGCGCGTTTTGCGAGAGGAAATTGCTCGGCTCTGTGTACATGTTGGTGAAATTGCAGCGGCCACCGCCCGACATCAGGATTTTCTTGCCGGCCTTGTTGGCATGGTCGAGCAACAACACCTTGCGCCCACGCCCGGCGGCGGTCAGTGCACACATCAACCCTGCGGCGCCAGCGCCAATGATCACGACTTCGGTAGAGCGCAAAACGGTGTCCTCTAAATGTGTCACCAAAAAAACAATTGTGGGAGCGAGCTTGCTCGCGATGAGGTCGGCACATTCAACATAGATGTTGTCTGACAGTCCGCCATCGCGAGCAAGCTCGCTCCCACAGGGATATGCGTCGTTCTTACAGGATGCGAACGCGCAACGAACGGCCCTTGATCTTGCCGTCGTTCAAGCGTTGCAAGGCCTGCTTGGCGACGCCGCGCTCCACGGCCACATAGGCCTGGAAGTCGAAAATCGCGATCTTGCCGACCTGGGCGCCGGGGATGCCGGCGTCACCGGTCAGTGCACCGAGAATGTCGCCCGGGCGAACCTTGTCCTTACGACCGGCAGCGATGCACAGGGTGCTCATCTGCGGCAACAGCGGACCACCACCCTTGGAGGTGAGGTTGTCCACCTGATCCCAGGTCAGTGGTGTCTGCTGCAATTGCTCGATGGCCTGGGCGCGCTGCGCTTCGGACGGCGCCACCAGGCTGATCGCGAGGCCTTTCTCACCGGCGCGACCGGTACGACCGACGCGGTGAATGTGGATTTCCGAATCACGGGCCAGTTCGACGTTGATCACCATGTCCAGGGAATCGATATCGAGGCCGCGGGCGGCGACGTCAGTGGCGACCAGTACCGAAGTACTGCGGTTGGCGAACATCGCCAGCACCTGGTCGCGGTCACGCTGTTCCAGATCGCCGTGCAGGCCGACGGCGGAGATGCCTTTGGCGGTCAGGTGGTCGACGGTTTCCTGAACCTGCTGCTTGGTGTAGCAGAAAGCCACGCAGGAGGCCGGGCGGAAGTGGCCAAGCACCTTGGTCACCGCACTCATGCGGTCATCCGGGGAAATCTCGTAGAAGCGCTGCTCGATCTGCGTGTCGTCGTGGAACGCCTCAGCCTTCACCTGCTGCGGATTGCGCATGAACTTCGAGGCCAGCTGCTTGATGCCTACCGGGTAGGTGGCGGAGAACAGCAGGGTCTGGCGACGCTCCGGGGCCTGCATGATGATTTCTTCGATGGAATCGTAGAAACCCATGTCGAGCATGCGGTCGGCTTCGTCGAGGATCAGGGTGTTCAGGCCGTGGAGCACCAGCGAACCCTTGCGCAGGTGCTGCTGGATGCGTCCCGGGGTGCCGACGATGATGTGCGCGCCGTGTTCCAGCGAAGCGATCTGCGGGCCGAGGGACACGCCGCCGCACAGGGTCAGGACCTTGATGTTGTCTTCGGCACGGGCCAGGCGACGGATTTCCTTGGCGACCTGGTCTGCCAGTTCGCGGGTCGGGCACAGGATCAGCGCCTGGCAACCGAAGTAGCGCGGGTTGATCGGGTTCAGCAGGCCGATACCGAAGGCGGCGGTCTTGCCGCTGCCGGTCTTGGCCTGGGCGATCAGGTCCATCCCCTTGAGGATCACCGGCAAGCTTTGCGCCTGGATCGGCGTCATCTGGGCATAACCGAGGGAGTCGAGGTTAGCCAGCATGGCGGCGGACAGCGGCAAAGTATTAAATTCGGTGGCGATGGTGGTCACGGGACTGGCCTGCAAAACAAAATGTCGCGCAGTGTACCAGTCCGGTGGCCATTCGCCCTAAGGCTCTATGTGTTCTTCCGGACGCTTAACTCGCCGTCCGTCATTTTTTGACAGTTGCGAGAAGATCGTAGCGGCCAGCATCGCCATGATTCCCACGGTCACGAAGGTCAATTGGAATGCCCCCAGGATCGTGTCCACGCCATCATTGCCAATTTCCGCGGTAAAGCCACCGAGCAACGCACCGGCGCACGCAACCCCCAGGCTCAGGGACAATTGCGCGACCACCGACAGCAGGCTGTTGCCGCTGCTGGCGCTGGCGTCGTCGAGGTCGATCAGGGTCACGGTGTTCATCGCGGTAAACTGCAAGGAGTTGATCGCGCCGAGAACTGCCAACAGACAGAGCAGCAGCCAGTACGGCGTCTGCTCGCTGACCAGGCCCATGCTCGCCAGCATGATCCCCAGGGCCAGGGTGTTGCCGGTGAGCACGATGCGGTAGCCCAGGCGCTCGATCAGTGGCCGAGCCACCCATTTGGCGATCATCGCCGCCGCCGCCAGCGGCAACATGCTCATCCCGGCCTGGGACGGCGAATAGCCCAGCGCCACTTGCAGCAGCAACGGCACCAGAAAGGGCAGGGCGCCGCTGCCGAGGCGGGCGAACAGGTTGCCGAGAATGCCCACGGCAAAGGTCCGGGTCTTGAATAGCGACGGCGCAAACAGCGGGTTCTCGATATGCCCGGCGCGCAACCAGTACGCCGCCAGGCACGCCATGCCACCGAACAGCAACAACATCACCCGCAGGTGCGGCAGGTGCAGTTCGCCCAAGCCCTCCATGGCGATGGTGATCAGAATCATCGCCGCGCCGAACAGCACGAAGCCCAGGCTATCGAAACGCGTGCGCTCGGAACCGCGCAGGTCCGGGATGAATTTCCACACGGCGTAGCAACCGACCAGCCCCACCGGCAGGTTAATCAGGAAGATCCAGTGCCAAGTCAGGTATTGCACCATCCAGCCGCCCATGGTCGGGCCGATCAACGGGCCGAGCAGCCCGGGAATGGTGATGAAGCCCATGATCCGCACCAGTTCCGAGCGCGGGTAGGCGCGCAACACCACCAGCCGCCCGACCGGCAGCATCAAGGCGCCGCCCAGACCCTGGATCACCCGGGCACCGATCAGCATGCTCAGGCTGCTCGACAATGCGCAGAGCAGCGAGCCGAGGCTGAACAGCAGAATCGCACTGAAGAAGATTTTCCGGGTGCCGAAACGATCGGCGATCCAGCCGGACGCGGGAATCAGCAAGGCGACCGTGAGCATGTAGGCGATGATCACGCCCTGCATGCGCAATGGATCTTCGGCCAGGTCCCGGGCCATGGCGGGCAGGGCGGTGTTGAGAATCGTCCCGTCGAGGGACTGCATGAAGAAGGCAATGGCGACCACCCAGGGTATCCAGCGGGCGGTTACAGCGTCGAGAGGCGGGCGGTTGGGCATGGGACCTCAATTGGGTTGGCAAGGACCATTGTGGCGAGGGGGCTTGCCCCCGTTGGACTGCGAAGCAGTCCCAGCTCAGCAAATGCGTTTCGCCAGAAAACACGCATTCGCTGGATTTACGACGGCTTCGCCGCCGAACGGGGCGGTGCGGCGGTCCGACAAGCCCCCTCGCCACAGGTTTCCCGGTATACCGGGATATTGCGTTTACAGCGTCAGAGTCAACCGGCTGACCAACGCCCCCGGCAACAACGCCGAAGCCGTCGCCCGCTGGCTATACGTACTCGCCGACAACAACAACTCCCGCTCTGCGGTCAACGCTTCCAGTTGCGAACCGAGGAGGCTGAAGGCGCTGTCATCGAAGCGCATGGTGCTGACCGGTGCCTGGATCTCGCCGTTCTCGACCCAGAACGTGGCAAACCGGGTCATGCCGGTCAGGCGTGCGGCCGGTTGATCCGAGAAGTTCAGGTACCACAGGTTGCTGATGTACAACCCCGTGCCCAATTGCTTGAGGATGTCCGTGTCGGGCAATGCCCCGGCTTTCATGTTCAGCGCGCTCGGTGATTCGCCACCGCTGGCGCCATTGGCGGTCAAACCGTATTCGGCAGCACTGCGCGAGCTGACCAGCTGTGCCCCGGCCTTGCCATCGACGATCAACTTAAGATCGCTGCGCGGATAACCCTCATCGGAAAACGCCGGGCTCAGCGAGCCGCTGACTTTTTCATCCAGCGAGACCAGCGGGCTGAACGCGCTGTCGCCACCGTAGAGCTTTTGCAGCGGGCTGCTTTTGCTGGCAATCGACTGTGCCGAGAAACCACCCCAGCACAGCATGCCCATGATTTCTTCCAGTGCCGCCGGTGCCAGGTAGGCGCGGTATTGGCCGGGCGGCAAAGTGCGCAGCGGTCGGCCCAGAAACTCAAGCTGCTCGCGGGCTTGCTGGAAGCGCCTGGCAAAGCCTTCGCTGTTCCAGTCGTGCCCGGCGTAGCTGGCTTTTACGGCCTGGCCGTTCTCGTGGAACAGGCTGAAATCGAAGTTGAAGCTGTTGGCCTGATGCCAGCCGAAGGCGCCCGAAGAGCTGGCAAAGCCACGACTGATCGGGCCGGCAGCGTAGAAACCGACAAGATCCAGGCCTTCGGCGGCCTGAGTGATTTGCGCGACTACTTGCTCGGTGTCCGGCAGCGGATGCGACTGCACATTGTTGCTCTGCCAACCATTGTAATTGAGCAGCAAGTACGGATCCTGAGGCAGCAGCGGCAAGGTTTCCCGCAGCTGTTGCAGGCCTTCGCTCAGGCGCTGCGCATCCACCTGCGGATCGCCGGCCAGGGTGATGTGCAGGTCGGCATGGCGGCCTTCGTTGATCAGTTTCAGGCCGATGCTCGCCTGCTGCACCTGACCGGCCTGACGCACCTTGGCGTGGTTGAAACGCACGAAGGCCGACGATTCGGCGGCGTAGCTGAGGGTGAACTGCTCGGGCTCGTGAAGCGCTGCACGCAGGCTGTTGACCAGCGCCTTGAACGACGCGGACTGGCTGTTTGAAGGATTCATCAGGCGTCTCCTCCGAATACATCAACGTTGCTGAACACACAGGCCGGTGACGCGTGGCCGACGCGGATCACCTGGTTCGGTTCGCCCTTGCCGCAGTTCGGTGTACCGAGGACCTTGAGGGTACCGGCATCGCCGACGGCGCTGAGGCTTTTCCAGAACTGCGCGGAGATGCCCCTGTAATTGGGATTCTTCACCACACCCTTGAGTTCGCCGTTTTCGATCAGTTGGCCCCATTCGCAGCCGAACTGGAATTTGTTGCGCGCATCGTCGATCGACCATGAACGGTTGGTTGACATCAGCACGCCGTGTTCGATACCGCCGATCAACTGCTCGATGGACTGATCGCCCGGCTCGATGTTGAGGTTGGCCATGCGGTCGATCGGCGGGCGGTTCCAGCCGCAGGCGCGGCTGTTGGCGACGCCGTCCATACCGGCACGGAATTGCGACAACGCACCGCCCAGCGGGCGCAGCAGCAGGCCTTCACGGATCAGGAACTGCTTGCTGGCGGGCGTGCCGTCGTCGTCATGGCCGTAGCTGGCGAGCTCCTCGGGGATGTCCGGGTCGAAGGTTACGTTGAGCAGGCCGGAACCGTATTGCAGGTGGCCGAAATCTTCGGCTTTGACGAAACTGGTGCCGGCGTAGTTGCGCTCGTCGCCGAGGATGCGGTCCAGCTCCAGCGGATGGCCGATGGACTCGTGGATTTGCAGCATCATCTGGTCGGGCATCAGCAGCAGGTCGCGCTGGCCTTGCGGGGTGTTTGGCGCCAGGAGCAATTGCAGGGCCTGATCGGCCACCTGGGCACCGGCACCGATCAGGCCGCAGCGACTGATGACGTCCGCCGCGCCTTGCTGGCCGAAGTTCTCGCGACCCAGGCTGCGGGTCTGGCTGTCGTTGCCGTCGTAGGCCGTGACATCCAGGCCGGGGTACACAAAACGTTGGGCCTGGCGGAGTTCGGCACCGGCGCTGTTGAGGTAGATCTGCTCGACGTGGGTGATACCGAGGCTGACCTGCCAGTTCACCAGGCGGTCGTCCTTGGGCACGGCGGCGGATTCGACGCCGAGTAACTGGTAGCAGTCGCTCAGGGACGGGAAGGCTTGGTCGAGGTTGGGTGAAAAGTAATCGGCGCGGTCGCTGGAAACAGCCTGCTCGCGCAGGTCCAGCAAGGCGTGGGGCTTGAGTCGACGGGCCTGGATTTCGGCGCGCTCGAGGGCGGCCTGCAGGCCCTGTTGCGACAGGTCGTTGGTGGCCGCATAGGCCTCGACGCCATTGACCCGCACGGTCAGCATCGCCCCTTCGTCACGGCTCAGGCTCGGCGGTTCGGCGACGTTCTTGCGCACCGACAGATATTGCCCGGACTCGCGCACATAACGCAGGGAAAAGAATTCGGCACCCGTGCGCAAGGCAGCGAAGCGCTGCTTGAGCTGGGGGTAAAAATCGAACATTCGTGAACCTCCTGGGTATGGAGTGGCGATGGAGCGGCGTTGCGAGGGGAGGGGTGAAACGATTGCGTGGCGCTAGATTAGGCTTGCGCGGGGGGAGGATCAAGTTTGGATCTGTGGAGAGAGGGATTGCTGGGTTTGTCCGGAAGATGTGTGCGGGTTGTCAGGGCCTCATCGCGAGCAGGCTCGCTCCTACAGTGGTTGAGGGTGGATCACAAATCTGCAATCCAACCTGAAACCTGTAGGAGCGAGCCTGCTCGCGATTGGCCGTGACGCGGTGTAACGCCTTAAGCGATCTGGCTCAATTCCCGCACAGGCTTGCCCTTCACCGGCGCTTCACCCGCCACATAGTAAGTGGCAGTGCTACGCGGCAATGGCTTGCGGCCACGGATCTTGTCGGCGATTTTCTCGGCCATCATGATCGTCGGTGCATTGAGGTTGCCGGTGGTGATGATCGGCATGATCGACGCATCGACCACACGCAGGCCTTGCATGCCATGCACGCGACCTTCGCCATCGACCACGGCCATGTCGTCGGTGCCCATCTTGCACGAGCAGGACGGGTGAAACGCGGTTTCGGCGTGTTCGCGGATGAACTTGTCCAGTTGCTCGTCGCTCTGCACGTCGATGCCCGGGCTGATCTCGCGGCCACGGAAGGCGTCCAGTGCAGGTTGCTGCATGATTTCACGGGTCAGGCGGATGCCGTCGCGGAATTCCTGCCAGTCCTGCTCGGTGGCCATGTAGTTGAACAGGATGCTCGGGTGCTGGCGCGGGTCTTTGGACTTGGCCTGGATGCGCCCGCGGCTCGGCGAACGCATGGAACCCATGTGCGCCTGGAAACCGTGCTCTTTCACACCGTTGCTGCCGTTGTAGTTAATCGCTACCGGCAGGAAGTGGTACTGGATGTTCGGCCATTCGAATTCCGGACGGGTGCGGATGAAACCGCCGGCTTCGAACTGGTTGCTGGCGCCGATGCCGGTGCCGTTGAACAGCCACTCGGCACCGATTGCCGGCTGGTTGTACCAGAGTAGCGACGGGTACAGCGAGACCGGTTGGGTGCAAGCGTATTGCAGGTACAGCTCAAGGTGATCCTGCAGGTTTTCACCGACGCCCGGCAGGTCGTGGACCACCGGAATGTCGAGCTTGTTCAGCAGCTCGGCCGGGCCGACGCCGGAACGTTGCAGGATCTGCGGCGAAGCGATGGCGCCGGAGCACAGCAGCACTTCCTTGCGCGCCTTGACCTCAACGCGCTCTTCAGCGGCGCCGACCAGGTAACGCACGCCGACCGCGCGCTTGCCTTCGAACAGGATCTTGTCGGTCAGGGCGTGGGTGACGATCGTCAGGGTCGAACGCTTCTTGGCCACGTCCAGGTAACCACGGGCGGTGGAGGCACGACGACCTTTCGGTGTCACGGTGCGGTCCATTGGGCCGAAGCCTTCCTGCTGGTAGCCGTTCAAGTCTTCGGTGCGCGGGTAACCGGCCTGCACGCCGGCTTCAACCATGGCGTGGAACAGCGGGTTGTTGCCGGCTTTCGGCGTGGTCACGCTGACCGGGCCGTCGCCACCGTGGTAGTCGTTCGGGCCGATGTCGCGGGTTTCCGCTTTACGGAAATACGGCAGGCAGTCGAGGTACGACCAGTCTTCCAGGCCTGGCAGTTTCGCCCAGCCGTCGTAGTCCATGGCGTTGCCGCGGATGTAGCACATGCCGTTGATCAGCGAGGAACCGCCCAGGCCCTTGCCGCGACCGCACTCCATGCGACGGCCGTCCATGTGCGGCTCTGCATCTGTTTCGTAGGCCCAGTTGTAGCGACGGCCTTGCAGCGGGAACGCCAGGGCGGCCGGCATCTGCGTGCGGAAGTCGAAACGGTAGTCCGGGCCGCCCGCTTCGAGCAGCAGGACGGTGACGCCGGCGTCTTCGGTCAGACGGGTCGCCAGGGTGTTACCGGCCGAGCCGGCACCGATGATGATGTAGTCGAATTCTTGGGACATTAAATGCACCCTCTTTGAAGTTGGTCAGGTCGCGGTCGCTGGGACACTGCACAGCCTGTGGCGAGGGGGCTTGCCCCCGTTCGGCTGCGCAGCAGTCGCAAATTCAGAGACCTCGTTCTATCTGAAAGCATGCGGCGCCTGGATGGGGCTGCTTCGCAGCCCAACGGGGGCAAGCCCCCTCGCCACAATGGCGTTCACACCAGAGCGCGTGCGGATCAGAACACCGAGACGTAATCGCCCAGCTCGACCTGTACCGATTTGATGCGGGTGAAGTTGTTCAGCGAGCTGATGCCGTTCTCACGGCCGACACCCGACTGCTTGTAGCCGCCAACCGGCATCTTCGCGTCGGACTCGCCCCAGGCGTTGATCCAGCAGATACCGGCTTCCAGCTGATGAATCACGCGGTGGGCGCGGTTCAGGTCCTTGGTGACGATACCGGCGGCCAGGCCGAAGTCGGTGTCGTTGGCGCGGCGGATCACCTCTTCCTCGGTTTCGTAGGACAGGATCGCCATGACCGGGCCAAAGATTTCTTCACGCACGATGGTCATGTCGTCGGTGCAATCGGTGAACACGGTCGGCGCCACGAACGCACCTTTGGCGTACTCGCCGTCAGTCAGACGCTCACCGCCGCACAGCAGGCGGGCACCTTCTTCCTTGCCCTTGGCGATGTAGCCCAGCACGCTTTCCATGTGCGCAAAGCTGACCAGCGGACCGAAGTTGGTGTTTTCGTCTTGCGGGTTGCCGATGCGGATGCGTGCAACGCGCTCAGCGATCTTGGCTTCGAAAGCGGCTTTCAGGTGAGCCGGTACGAACACACGAGTGCCGTTGGTGCAGACCTGACCGGAGCTGTAGAAGTTGGCCATCATCGCGGTGTCGGCAGCGCGATCGAGGTCGGCGTCGTCGCAGATGATCAGCGGCGACTTGCCGCCCAGTTCCATGGTCACGTCCTTGAGCGAAGAGCTCGAAGCGCTGGCCATGACTTTCTTGCCGGTGTCGGTGCCGCCGGTGAACGAGACTTTCTCGATGCGCGGGTGTTCGGTCAGCCAGGTGCCGACTTCACGGCCGCTGCCGGTCAGGACGTTGAACACGCCGTTTGGCACGCCGGCTTCGGTGTAGATCTCGGCCAGTTTCAGGGTGGTCAGCGAGGTGACTTCGCTTGGCTTGAAGATCATCGCGTTACCGGCCGCCAGGGCGGGTGCGGATTTCCACAGGGCGATCTGGATCGGGTAGTTCCATGCGCCGATACCGGCCACGACGCCCAGTGGCTCGCGACGGGTGTAGACGAACGAAGTGGTGCGCAGCGGAATCTGCTCGCCTTCGATGGCCGGTACCAGGCCTGCGTAGTACTCCAGCACGTCGGCGCCGGTGACGATGTCGACGTAGCGGGTTTCGGAGTAGGCCTTGCCGGTGTCCAGGGTTTCCAGGGCGGCCAGTTCGTCGTTGCGCTCGCGCAGGATTTCCACGGCACGACGCAGGATGCGCGAACGCTCCATGGCGGTCATGGCGGCCCAGATCTTCTGGCCCTTTTCGGCGCTGACGACGGCGCGTTCGACGTCTTCTTTGGTCGCACGTTGCACTTTTGCGAGGACTTCACCGTTAGCCGGGTTGATGGCTTCGAAAGTGGCGTCGCTGCTGGCGTCGCTGTACGCGCCATCGATGTAGAGTTTTTGCAGTTCGAAACGGGCCATAAAGTCCTCGCAAGAGCATTAAGTGGCTGGCGCGTTCGGTGGTTGAGCGTTTATGTGTGCTCTAACTCACCCGCTTGGCCAGTTGGGTATCCATGTATTCGTAAGCAATCTGTTGCGCCTGCCCGGTGTCGAAAGCATCTCCCGACAGCGCGCCGCGCAACCACAAGCCGTCGATCAACGCTGCCAGGCCTCGGGCGGCACTGCGCGCATCATTGAGCGGCAGCACGCGGCGGAACTGGCAGCACAGGTTGGAATACAGACGGTGATCGTTGATCCGCTGCAACCTGTGCAAAGACGGCTGGTGCATGCTGGTGGCCCAGAAGGCCAGCCAGGTTTTCATTGCCGGGCCATTGACCTGGCTGGCGTCGAAGTTGCCTTCGATGATCACCTGCAGATGCGCCCGCGGGCTGTCATCTGTCAGCGCCTGTCGGCGCAGGGTGACGTTCTCGCTCAGGACGGTCATCAGGTACCCCATGGTGGCGGCAATCAGACCGTTCTTGTCCTGAAAGTAGTGACTGATGATGCCATTCGAGACACCGGCCAAACGGGCGATCAGCGCAATGCTGGCGTCCCCCATTCCGACCTGATCGACGGCCAGCAAAGTGGCTTCGATCAATTGCTGGCGACGGATGGGTTGCATACCGACCTTGGGCATCTTGCACATCTCCTTAGGCCTTCCGGTGGACGTACGACGGCTACCGGGTTGAAGGCCAGTCTATTTTGTTTTGATTGAACGTTCAATCAACAAAGAATAAGATCTGCGACAAATCGTCGCTGCCTGTGAATTTTCCTACGTGCAGTGGCGGAAAAAACGACAACTGAAACGGCTCGAAACCTACGCGCTGCGGCGCTCCAGGGGTTTCGGGCTTTTTTCGGGCTGTCTTTATATCACCCGCCGGTCGGCTGCCCACTAACCGATTGGTCGGGTAACACGTTTGCCTTGCGTTCTTCTCTCGCACTGCCCGGAGCATCTGTGCCATGAGTTCTGCCTCGCTAATAAAGACCCCACCCGAGAAGGTGACGGTCAACGGTTGGGTGTTCTACACCTCTACCGCGTTGATTCTGTTGTTGACCGCCATTCTGATCATCGCCCCGCAAGAGGCCGGCAGAATGCTGGGTACGGCGCAAGCCTGGTTGTCCCGCAGCTTCGGCTGGTACTACATGGTGGTGATCGCCGCCTACCTGATTTTTGTCGTCGGCCTGGCGTTTTCGTCCTACGGCAAACTGAAACTGGGCAGCAAGGACGACACCCCGGACTTCAGCTACGGTGCCTGGGCGGGGATGCTGTTTTCCTCGGGTATCGGCATCTCGCTGCTGTACTTCGGCGCGTCCGAGCCGTTGGACCATTACTTCAACCCGCCGGAAGGCGTGGCCGGCAGCAACCTTGCGGCACGTCAGGCGGTTCAGCTGACGTTCCTGCACTGGGGCCTGCATGGCTGGGCGATCTACGCGCTGGTGGGGTTGGCCGTGGCGTACTTTGCCTACCGGCATAACCAGCCGCTGGCGTTGCGATCGGCGTTGTATCCGCTGGTGGGCGAGCGTTGGGTCAAGGGCGCGGCCGGGCATGCGGTGGACGGCTTCGGCATGTTCGTCACCCTGCTGGGGCTGGTGACCAACCTGGGGATTGGTTCGCTGCAAGTGTCGTCGGGGCTGGAAAACCTGTTCGGCATGGAACACAGCAACACCAACCTGCTGATCGTGATCATCGTGATGAGCACCGTGGCGACCATCGCTGCGGTGTCGGGCGTGGAAAACGGCATCCGCCGTCTGTCCAACCTGAACATCGTGCTGTTCAGCGGCCTGCTGATTTTCGTCCTGTTGTTCGGCCCGACCCTGCACCTGCTCAACGGCTTCGTACAGAACGTCGGTGACTACCTGAACGGCGTGGTGCTGAAGACTTTCGATCTGTATGTCTACGAAGGCGACAGTGAGAAGTCCGACCGCTGGCTCGGCCTGTGGACCCTGTTCTACTGGGCCTGGTGGATTTCCTGGGCGCCATTCGTGGGCATGTTCATCGCGCGTATTTCCCGTGGTCGCAGCGTGCGCGAACTGGTGGCCGGCGTGCTGCTGATTCCGCTGGGCTTCACCCTGGCGTGGTTGTCGATCTTCGGTAACTCGGCTTTGGACCTGGTGATGAACCATGGGGCGGTGGAGCTCGGGAAGACGGCGCTGGAACAGCCGTCCATGGCGATCTACCAGTTGCTTGAGCATTACCCGGCGTCGAAGGTTGTGATCGGCGTGTCGATCTTTGTCGGTTTCGTGCTGTTCCTGACCCCGGCGGACTCCGGCGCGGTGATGATGGCCAACCTTTCGTGCAAGGGCGGTAACGTCGACGAAGACGCGCCGCACTGGCTGCGGATCT
The DNA here is from genome assembly GCF_039909015.1 of Pseudomonas grandcourensis. Lineage (NCBI taxonomy): Bacteria > Pseudomonadati > Pseudomonadota > Gammaproteobacteria > Pseudomonadales > Pseudomonadaceae > Pseudomonas > Pseudomonas grandcourensis. The sequence goes on along the minus strand of NZ_CP150919.1, from coordinate 6,308,824 downwards.
TCTGGTCGGCGGTGATCACCCTGGTGACCATCGGCCTGCTGTTCGCCGGCAACTTCGAAGCCATGCAAACCATGGTGGTGCTGGCCGGTCTGCCGTTCTCGGTGGTGCTGGTGTTCTTCATGTTCGGCTTGCACAAGGCCATGCGCCAGGACGTGCAGATCGAACAGGAGCAAGCGGAACTGGCGGCACGCGGTCGCCGTGGTTTCAGCGAGCGTTTGACCCAGTTGGACCTGCAGCCGAGCCAATCGGTGGTGCAGCGCTTCATGGACAAGCAAGTGAGCCCGGCGCTGGAAGATGCGACGGCGCAGATGCGTGCTCAAGGCCTGCAAGTGCAGACACTGCTGGGCAAGTCCAAGCGTTGCATGGGCGTACGGGTGGAGATGGAAGAGGGCAACCCTTTCGTCTACGAAGTGAGCCTTGACGGCTACCTGGCCACACCGACCGAGTCGGCGCAGGCCGATGAAGCGCGCCAGCGTTTCTATCGCGCCGAGGTGTACCTGCACAACGGCAGCCAGGACTACGACTTGATGGGTTTCACCCAGGATCAGATCACCCGTGACGTGCTCGATCAGTTTGAAAGCCATCGGCAGCTCCTTGGCCGGGTTTATAGCTGAGTTGTGAGGAACTGCGGTGCAGTGAAAGCACCGCAGTTCTAATTGTGGCGAGGGGGCTTGCCCCCGTTCGGCGGCGCAGCCGTCGTAAAACTGGATAATGCGGTTTACCTCAACTGCTTCGGTATCTGGGTTTGGGGCCGCTTCGCAGCCCAACGGGGGCAAGCCCCCTCGCCACAGGGTTCTCTGTTTGCAGCTGAATATCTGCACTAACAAAAACGCCGCGATTCTCTCGCGGCGTTTTTGTGTCTGTTGCCTTACCCCAGGTTCTTGCCGAGCAGTGCGTGATACAGCTCGCTGTCGCCCAGAATCCCCACCACATGGTTGTTATCGTGCAGCACCAGTTTGTTGCCGGTCTGATAACGAATCTGCAGCGCATCGCGCATGCCGATGTTCGAGTCCACCAGGGTTGGTCGACGACCCAGGCCTTCAACGGCCTGACCCGGTACCCAGTTCTGCAAGTCCAGCGCCGACCCGTTCTGGCGAGCGCCCTTGATGGTGTTGCCTTCGGCCAGGTCCAGCCACGAATCGCCGCCTGGATCCAGACACACCGAACCGTTGATGCGTTTGCAGTTGTCCAGGGTGCGCATCAGGCTGCGGCCGCACAGCACGTTCAACGGGTTGGTGTGGGCTACGAAGGTCCGCACGTAGTCGTCCGCAGGGTTGAGGACGATTTCTTCCGGTTTGCTGTACTGGATGATCCGGCCGTCTTTCATGATCGCGATACGGCTGCCGAGTTTCAGCGCTTCATCAAGGTCGTGGCTCACGAAGACGATGGTCTTGTGCAACTTGCGTTGCAGTTCCAGCAGCTCGTCTTGCAGGCCCTGGCGGATCAGCGGGTCGAGGGCCGAGAACGGTTCATCCATCAGCAAAATGTCGGCGTCCATCGCCAGTGCGCGAGCCAGGCCCACGCGTTGTTGCATACCACCGGACAACTCGTTGGGTTTCTTGTTGCGCCACTGGGTCAGGCCCACCAGCTCAAGCTTGTCGTCCACCAGTTTGCGGCGTTCTTTCTCGGGACGACCCTGCATTTCCAGGCCGAAGCTGATGTTCTCGCGGACAGTCAACCAGGGCATCAGGGCGAACTTCTGGAACACCATCGCAATGCGTTTGGTGCGCATCATTTTCAGTTCGGCGGGGCTGCAGGAAGCGATGTCGATCTGCTTGCCTTCGTGCTCGACGAACAGCTTGCCGCGGCTGACGGTGTTGAGGCCGTTGATGCAGCGCAGCAGGCTGGACTTGCCGGAGCCGGACAGGCCCATCAGTACGCAGATTTCACCTTTTTCGACATCCAGGCTGGCCTTTTCGACCCCCACGATCTGCCCGGTCTTTTTCAGGATCTCGTTACGGGTCATGCCTTGATCCAGCAGCTTGAGGGCCTCGCGTGGATCCTTGGAGAAGATAACGTCAACGTTATCAAAGCGAATAATGCTCATGCATCACCCCCTACTTTGGCGTCGGGTTGTTTGCAGATACGGTCGAGCATGATCGCCAGCAGTACGATCGCCAGGCCTGCTTCGAAGCCCAGGGCGATATCAGCAGTGTTCAGTGCGTTGACCACCGGTTTGCCCAGGCCATCGGCGCCCACCAGTGCCGCAATCACCACCATCGAAAGGGACAGCATGATGCACTGGGTGATGCCGGCCGCGATGCTTGGCATGGCGTGGGGCAGTTCGATTCGTGAAAGCAACTGACGGCGCGAGCAGCCAAAGGCCTTGCCGGCGTCCATCAATTCTTCCGGAACATCGCGGATACCCAGGTAGGTCAGGCGGATGGGCGCGGCAATCGCGAACACCACCGTGGAGATCAGGCCCGGGACCACACCCAGCCCGAAGAGGGTGAGGGTAGGAATGAGGTACACGAAGGTCGGTACGGTCTGCATCAGATCGAGTACCGGACGCATTAAAGTATAGAACATCGGCTTGTGCGCGGCGACGATGCCCAGCGGCACGCCGATGACCACGCAGACCAGGGTGGCGAACAGCACCTGGGCGAGGGTTTCCATGGTTTCCTGCCAGTACCCCAGATTGAGGATCAGCAGGAAGGAGGCAACGACAAACGCGGTCAGGCCCCATTTGCGTTGAATGAAGTGTGCCAGTAGTGCGATCAGGCCGATCAGTGCCAGCGGGTTGAACCAGGTCAGCGCAAACGTCACGCCGTGGATCATCGTTTCCAGTGTCACGGCGATGGCGTCGAAGGTGCTGGCGCCGTGTTGCGTCAACCATTCAACGAAGCTCGCGATGTACTGGCCTAGGGGTATTTTCTGATCAATCAGCATGGTAGTGAACGTCCGCATGCAAGGAAATAAACAGCCCGGGCAGGCGAACCTGCCCGGCATAAGCGATTACTGCAGTTTGGCTTTCACGGCCTCCAGGCCAGGTTTACCGTCAATGGTGGTCACGCCAGCGAGCCAGGTATCGAGCACCTGTGGATTCTTTTTCAGCCAGGCCTTGGCGGCCGCGTCAGGCTTCATCTTGTCGTCCAGGATGTTGCCCATCAGCGAGCTTTCCATGTCGACGGTGAACTCCAGGTTCTTGAGCAACTGGCCGACGTTGCTGCATTCCTGCGCATAGCCCTTGCGGGTGTTGGTCGCTACGGTGGCGGCACCGAAGTCCGGGCCGAAGAAGTCATCACCACCGGTCAGGTATTGAATCTTGAAGCGCTTGTTCATCGGGTGCGGCGCCCAGCCGAGGAACACCACGGCGGTGTCGCGTTTCTGCGCGCGGTCGACCTGGGACAGCATGCCGGCTTCGGAGGATTCGACGACTTTGAAACCGGCAGCCTTCAGGCCGAAGGCATCTTTGTCGATCATGCTCTGGATCAGACGATTGCCGTCGTTGCCAGGCTCGATGCCGTAGATCTTGCCGTCGAGTTCCTTCTTGAATTTGGCGATGTCGGCGAAGTCATGCAGGCCCTTGTCGTACAGCGCCTGAGGGACGGCGAGGGTGTACTTGGCGCCCTTGAGGTTGGTGCGCACGGTTTCCACGGTGCCGGCATCGCGGTAGGCCTTGATGTCGTTTTCCATGGTCGGCATCCAGTTGCCCAGGAACACGTCCATGTTCTTGCCGTCGGCCAGGGACTTGTAGGTCACGGGCACGGAAATCATGGTGGTCTTGGTCTTGTAGCCGAGGGCGTTGAGCACCACGCTGGTGGTCGCGGTAGTTGCGGTGATGTCGGTCCAGCCGACATCGGAGAAGTTTACGGTACTGCATTGCTCGGGTTCTGCGGCTTGCGCCAGAACCGGCAGACTAAGCATGGCGGCCAACAACAACGACGGGGAACCTTTCATGGATGGACTCCTTGGTGTTTTTTTTGGCAGTGTTCCGACTGGACCACCGCACTTATAGGTTGCGGTTGGATGGCGTTCTGGAGACAGCTCTACCACGTCGCCTTGCAATCGAGTCGATATGATCATGTACCAGTGAAAATCTGACGCCTACAGGGTGCGTCGTATCCAGTACAGGGATGGTCGCATCCAGTGTCGGTGACGTCGTTTACAGATTTTTTCAGCCCGATTTTCCCCTCTGAACCGCAAAAAAACGGCGAAAACACAGCGTAAAAGACACGCGGCGCTGGTGGGCATGAGTGCGTCGGTTAGAGACGTCGAACAACAGGATAAAAGCTTGATGATGCGGTCATCTCGGCGGATTGCAGCTTGAGCGTAGCAGCTCCGTCACCGTGCGCTTTCGCGTGCGCAGTGGGCCCATCCAGGAGTTCGGCAGTAATGGCTATCAGTGTTTTCGACCTGTTCAAAATCGGCATCGGCCCTTCCAGTTCACACACCGTGGGGCCCATGCGGGCGGCGGCGTTGTTTGTGCAGGGCCTGCGCGAGCGTGGGTTGCTTGAGCAGGTGCGGCGTGTCGAAGTCCAGCTGTTCGGCTCGTTGTCGGCCACCGGTATCGGCCACGGCAGCGACAACGCCGTGATCATGGGCCTGATGGGCGAATGGCCGGATGCGATCGATCCGTCGCAAATCGGCATCCGCATCGCCACCCTGCGTGAGACCGACACGCTGCTGCTCGACAGTCGCTTGCCGGTGCCCTTCATCTGGGCCCGGGACATGCGCCTGATCGACGAGAACCTGCCATTCCACCCCAACGCCATGACCCTGATTGTCGAGGGTGATGACGGCGAGTTGTATCGCGATACCTATTATTCGGTCGGCGGCGGTTTTGTCGTCGATGAGGCTCAGGCCTCCAGCGGTGTCGTCGACCTTGACCGCACCGTGTTGCCTTATGACTTTTCCAGTGCGGCCGAGCTGCTGGAGCTGTGTAAAAAGCACAAGCTGCGCGTAGCTGAATTAATGATGGCCAACGAGAGGGTGTGGCGTAGCGAGGAGGAAATCCGTAGCGGCCTGATGAAGCTCTGGCGCGCCATGCAGGATTGCGTCGAACAAGGCCTCAAACACGAAGGCATCCTGCCCGGCGGGCTGAACGTGCGCCGCCGCGCGGCCAAACTGCATCGCAGCTTGCAGGAACTGAACAAACCCAACGTGATCGGCTCGACCTTGAGCGCCATGGAATGGGTCAACCTGTTCGCCCTGGCGGTCAACGAAGAAAACGCCGCCGGCGGGCGTATGGTCACGGCACCGACCAACGGCGCGGCGGGGATCATTCCGGCAGTGCTGCACTACTTCATGAAATTCAGCGAGGCCGTGACCGACGCCAATGTCGTCGACTACTTCCTCAGCGCGGCGGCAGTGGGAATCCTGTGCAAGAAGAACGCCTCGATCTCCGGTGCCGAAGTCGGTTGCCAGGGTGAAGTCGGTTCGGCCTGCGCCATGGCGGCGGCCGGGCTGGCGGAAATCCTTGGTGCCACGCCAGAGCAACTGTGTAACGCGGCGGAAATCGGTCTGGAGCACAACCTCGGCCTGACCTGCGACCCGGTGGGTGGGTTGGTCCAGGTGCCGTGCATCGAGCGCAACGCGATTGCTGCGGTGAAGGCGATCAATGCTGCGCAAATGGCATTGCGTGGTGATGGCCAGCACTTCATTTCGCTGGATCGGGTGATCCGCACCATGCGCGATACCGGTGCCGACATGCATGACAAATATAAGGAGACATCGCGGGGTGGGTTGGCGGTTAGCGCGGTGGAGTGTTGAGATCGCATCGACCCTGTGGCGAGGGGGCTTGCCCCCGTTGGGTCGCGAAGCGGCCCTAAGATTTTTACGACTGCTTCGCAGCCGAACGGGGGCAAGCCCCCTCGCCACGGACCAGTCAAAACTGCGCGCTAAGTGAACACCCGCTCGAAAACGCGCCACCTTTTAGCGCGTCGCTCACAGATAAATCGGCTTGCCACTGATCGAGGGCCAACCGGCCTTCGACCGCCTGTCACCCGTGCCTGCGGTGACACTCCTTTCCATCGCGGCGCAACGCCGTTCCCACAAGTGCTACCGAATTGCTCACAGCTTGTGGGCCGGGGCGCTTGCCAGTCCTGATGGCCATTTAAATCCCCCTGCCTTGCAAGACATATATAGACACATTCCGACGTCGTTTTTAGGAGTTATTGAACGCGCATTCAAATTTAGGCATGGCAATTGCTCTGTCATTACAAAGCCCGTCTCCCACGCGAGAACGATGGCAATAAAAAGAGCCTCCGCCTGAGGCCATCACCCGCTTTGTGTGAGGAGATACCGCGATGACGACGTTCAACTCCGGGGCCCAACCCCAGAACCGTGCGCCTCAATCCATCGGCTTTCTGCTGCTGGACAATTTCACGCTGATTTCTCTGGCCTCCGCAGTGGAACCCCTGCGCATGGCCAACCAGTTGTCCGGTCGCGAGCTGTATCGCTGGACCACCCTCACCGTCGACGGCGGCCAGGTCTGGGCCAGTGACGGCCTGCAAATCACCCCCGACGCCTCCATGCACAAAGCGCCGCCAATGGACACCGTGATTGTTTGCGGTGGCATCGGCATCCAGCGCACTGTTACCCGCGAACACGTGTCATGGCTGCAAAGCCAGGCGCGCCAGTCCCGCCGCCTCGGTGCGGTGTGCACCGGCAGCTGGGCCCTGGCCTGCGCCGGCCTGCTCGACGGTTTTGATTGCAGCGTGCACTGGGAATGCCTGGCGGCGATGCAGGAGGCTTTCCCTCGTGTAGCGATGAGCACTCGCCTGTTCACCCTCGACCGTAACCGTTTCACCAGCTCCGGCGGCACCGCGCCGCTGGACATGATGCTGCACTTGATCAGCCGCGATCACGGTCGTGAGCTGTCGGCGGCCATTTCGGAAATGTTCGTCTACGAGCGCATCCGCAACGAGCAGGATCACCAGCGTGTGCCGCTCAAGCACATGCTCGGCACCAACCAGCCGAAGTTGCAGGAAATCGTTGCGTTGATGGAGGCCAATCTCGAAGAGCCGATCGACCTGGACGAACTGGCGGTGTATGTCGCGGTGTCCCGACGTCAGCTCGAACGCCTGTTCCAGAAATACCTGCACTGCTCGCCGTCGCGTTACTACCTCAAGCTGCGCCTGATCCGCGCGCGCCAGCTGCTCAAGCAAACGCCGATGTCGATCATCGAAGTGGCGTCGGTCTGTGGCTTCGTGTCCACGCCGCACTTTTCCAAGTGCTACCGCGAATACTTCGGCATTCCGCCGCGTGACGAGCGCGTAGGGTCCAACACCACCCAGCAAGTGGCGATGATGCCGTTGCCACAAGCGCTGGTGCTGTCGCCGTTGTCCGGGCCGTTGTCGGCGCTGAGCCAGGCGCGCAATGAGTCGACGTTTGCCAGTGTAAGGCTCTAGTCAGAGCCGGCGTTTGAAAAATACGACGCGCTCGGTTTCCTCGAAACCGAGCGCCTTGTGCGTCTTCTGGCTCGGCAGATTGTCGAGCTCGGTGTCGGAGGCCATTTGGACGCAGCCCCGTTCTCGTCCCCATTGCGCCACAATTTCGATTAGCTTCGCGGCCAAGCCTTGGCGCCGCTGCTGGGGCTCTACGTAGATACCTTCCAGAAACACCACCGGAGAGACGTCGGTGCCATTTACGTAGTCGCGACGCAATGAAGCCTCGACCAATCCAACGGGTTGCTCCCGACTGTCGTAAGCAACGAAGTTGATATAGCGTTGCGGCTCGCTCAGCTGTTGGCCGATCTCATCCCGATGCTCCTGTTCGGAAGCATCCGGCCAGAGGGCCTGACGCAAAAGCAGCCAGCCCGATTGTTCGCTGGACTGGCAGTGTTGGATTCGAAACATCAGCGTTTGCTCGCAGTTGCCAAACAGGCCGACACTCTAGCAAACGCTCAAGTGCGATGGTTTTGCTGGTACTCCGACAACGCCGGCAGCAATTGTTTGTCGATGGCCTGGCGCACTGCCGGCAGGATCGTTGCGCTGCTGGTGTACATCTCCTTGACCATCTTGCGAAGCTCATACGCCCGAGCATCGTCCAGGCCCCTTACCACGCACTCGCAAGCCTGCTCGGCGGTGGCCCCACTGGGCACGTTGAACCCCAACGACTTGAGCTGGCCCAACAGGTCTTCCTGGTCTATCAAATCGGCGTGCATCATGACGCAATCCTTCTTCAGGGAACGGTGTCGTGGTTCGATTCTGGTAGGGGTGCCGGGTGTCGGCAAGGGCGAATTGTCGCAATGGCTCAATTGGTTATGAACATGTCGTTTTCGGCTAACCCGGCGCACGGGGGAGTGGGCACACTGGACTCAGCTCGCTTCACGAAGGTTTGGTCACCCTCGCACGGCAGCTCCTCAACAGTACCCTCTGCCTCGATCCTGTCACGGCTTGATCGGGGCTTTTTTTGCCTGTGATTCAGGGAGATATGCGGTGTCTGGACTGGCGCCATCGCGAGCAGGCTCGCGATGAACGATGACTCGGTTTAACGCTGCAACACCAGAATCCGCGACAACAACTCATCCCGGTCGACATAGCAGCCCTGGAAATGCCGCGCCCCGGTGGCGGGGTCGAAGGCGTTGCGGGCATGCAGGGTGCGGCGGTTGTCGAAGCACCACAGCTCACCGGGATTGAGCCGCTGCATCAACCTGAATCGAGGCTCGCGGGTCATCGCGATAAAGCGCCGGTAGGCCTGATACAGCTTGGGCATCTGTTCCACCGAGGCATCGAACGGCCCGCGCAGAAAGTTAGCCATGCGGATCTCAGACACCTGCCCCAACGCATCCAGGGCGATGATCGGCGCCAGGCAACGGTAATCGCTGTGACGGTCCTTGTTGCGAAACTCCACGGGGATTTCGCAGAGGCTTTTGAAGGATTCGGGGTCTTCCCGGCGCAAGGCGTCGGCAATGGCAAAACCGTCGACGAAAATGCTCTCGCCACCCTCGGCGTCATTGACCAGGCAATGCAAAAATTGCAGCCCCGGTTGCAACTCCCGGGTCGGCAAATCGCTGTGCAGCGGCAGGTTGAAGGCAGTGTAGGCGTTGCTGTCGGCGTCGGCCTTGGATTGCACGTTGAACAGCACGCCGAAGTTGCTCTCGCGGATGAAGGAAATCCGTTGGGCGATCAGTTTCAAGGAGCCGGGTTCGGTGGGCACGCCACGGACCTGGGTCAATCCGACGTCCCGTACCGCCAACAACCATTGCAACAGCGCGTTGTTATCCGTCATCAGCGCTTGATACTCGAACACAGGCAGCTGTAAATCGCTGTGCCAGAGCCTGGCTTTCGGCTTGCGTGCCTGACGCTCGGCACGGGATTCATCGTCATAGGCGTGGGCGCGCAGCCAGCCGGGGTCGAAGCGGCTGCTGTGGCCGTCTCGCCAGTCAACCGACAGGCAGCCTTCGCTGTCGATGTGCACTTGTTCAGCTGTCAGATCTTGAGCCACATCGATGATTTCCAGCACTTGCTCGCGGGTCACGGTGTAGACGCACTGCGGGCACGGGCAGTTATCCCGCAGCCATTGATGGTGGAAAAGGCTGACGCGATCATCGGCCCACTTCACCAGAACACGGTCCGCCTGGGTCTGCACGCCAGTCAGCGCGCTGATCAACGGATAGGTACGAAAGTCGGCAAATGCTGCGGCGGTGTTCATGGCGATCTCCTTGTTATTTTTTTGGGGGTAATGCGATCACTCGGCCAATGTAGTCGGGCGCCGGCAGGTCCGCCTGTTCGGCGACGATGGCTTGCAGGCGTCCCAAGGACAGTTCGCTGAACGGCGCCGAACGCGGCCCGGCGAGATCGACGTGCAGCAGCATCTGTTCGTTGCCGGCAAGCTCCTGGGCATCACCGACCAGGTGCAGGCTGTGATAGAGGTGCACGCGTTTGCTGTCGTGGGAGATGATTTGGGTGTGCACTTCGACCTGGGCGTCGAGCTTCACTTCGTGCAGGTAGTTCAGGTGCAGTTCGAGGGTGAACAGCGAGTTGCCGCTGGCCTCGCGGCTGTTGCTGTCCAGGCCCAGGCGATCCATCAGGGCATCGGTGGCGTAGCTGAAAATCAGCAGGTAGAAGGCGTCACGCAGGTGGCCGTTGTAGTCGACCCAGTCGGGGATGATGGTGGTTTGGTAGGTGGTGAGGGTGGGCATGATGTTAGTTCCAACATTGATGGTGACTGGGCTGCCGCTATCGCGAGCAGGCTCGCTCCTACAGGGACCGCGCATAACCTGTGGGAGCGAGCCTGCTCGCGAAGGGGCCGGGCCTGCTGACTGATTACTCGCTGAACGCCATCCCATGCTTCTCTTTGGTGGTCTTCACCGCCTCCAGCACCGCCAGCAGGCAGTCATCACGATAGCGCTCCAGCGCCGAAATGCTGTGTTTACCCAGTTGATCGCTGGTGCCATCGACCACGTCGTCGATCAGCTTGTCGGTCAGTTCCGGCGCCGGCAGGTAGGTCCACGGCAATTGCAGCGCCGGGCCGAACTGCGCCATGAAGTGGCGCATGCCGGCATCGCCACCGGCCAGGGTGTAGGTCAGGAAGGTGCCCATGAACGACCAGCGCAAGCCCGCGCCGAAGCGGATGGCATCGTCGATTTCGCCGGTGGTGGCCACGCCGTCGTTGACCAGGTGCAGGGCTTCACGCCACAGCGCTTCGAGCAGACGGTCGGCGATGAACCCCGGCACTTCCTTGCGCACGTGCAGCGGGCGCATGCCCAGGGATTCATAGACCTTCATGGCCGCTTGCACCGCTTCAGGGGCGGTGTTTTTGCCGCCGACTACTTCGACCAGCGGCAGTAGGTAAACCGGGTTGAACGGGTGACCGACCACGCAGCGTTCCGGGTGTGTGGCGCTCTCGTAGAACTCGCTCGGCAGCAGGCCGGAGGTGCTGGAACCGATCAACGCATTGGGCTTGGCCGCCGCGCTGATTTTGCTGTGCAGGTCCAGTTTCAGCTCCAGTCGTTCCGGGGCGCTCTCCTGGATGAAATCGGCATCGCGCACGCACTCTTCGATGGTCGCGACAAAGCGCAGGCGATCCTGCGATGCACCCGGCGTCAGGCCTTGTTTCTCCAGCGCGCCCCAGGCATTGGCGACGCGTTTGCGCAAGGCCGCTTCAGCGCCGGGGGCCGGGTCCCAGGCCACTACATCCAGACCATGGGCGAGGGCGCGGGACACCCAACCGCTGCCGATGACACCACTGCCCAACGCTGCGAAGGTTTTGATTTCGGTGATAAAGCTCATGGCAATTTCCTGAATTTGGCTCTAAAAAACTGTGGGAGCGAGCTCTGTGGCTAGGGGGCTTGCCCCCGTTCGGCTGCGAAGCAGTCGTAAAGCTTTTAGGGCCGCTTCGCGACCCAACGGGGGCAAGCCCCCTCGCCACAAAAGCTCGCTCCCACAGGGGGAAAGTTGTTTTGAATTAGCCGCGCTTGGTCAGGCCCATTTTTGCCCGGCCTTCAGCCGGGGTCAGGACGCGGGCACCGAGGCGGCTGAGGATTTCGCCAGCGCGCTCGACCAGTTGGCCGTTGGTCGCCAGCACGCCCTTGTCCAGCCACAGGTTGTCTTCCAGCCCGACTCGCACGTTGCCGCCGAGCAACACCGCTTGCGCCGCCATCGGCATTTGCATGCGACCAATACCGAAGCCGGCCCAGACCGCGTCGGCCGGCAGGTTGTCGACCATGGCTTTCATGGTGGTGGTGTCCGCCGGTGCGCCCCACGGGATGCCCAGGCACAGCTGGAACAGAGGGTTGTCGAGCAGGCCTTCCTTGATCATCTGCTTGGCGAACCACAGGTGGCCGGTGTCGAAGATTTCCAGCTCGGCCTTTACGCCCAGCTCTTGAATGCGTTTGGCGCCGGCACGCAGCTGGGCCGGGGTGGACACGTAAATGGTGTCGCCGTCGCCGAAGTTCAGGGTGCCGCAGTCGAGGGTGCAGATTTCCGGCAGCAGTTCTTCGACGTGGGCCAGGCGGGTCAGCGGGCCGACCAGGTCGGTATTCGGGCCGAACTCCATCGGGCTCTCGCCGGCTCCGATCTCCAGGTCGCCACCCATGCCGGCGGTGAGGTTGACGATGATGTCGACGTCCGCCTCGCGGATGCGCTCCATCACTTCGCGGTACAGCGCCACGTCACGGCTGAACTTGCCGGTTTGCGGGTCACGCACATGGCAGTGAACCACGGTGGCACCGGCCTTGGCGGCTTCCACGGCGGCAGCGGCGATTTGTTTCGGGGTGACCGGCACGTGTGGGCTCTTGGCGGTCGTGTCGCCAGCACCGGTGAGTGCGCAGGTGATGATGACGTCGTGGTTCATTTGGCGGTTCCTTACAGGCGAGTTTTTGGCTTTGGCCAGGCGTGGTGGTCCCGTTCGCAGCCCGTTGGGGCTGCGAGCCGGTGGTTCGTTCGGGTTTATTTACTGGTCAGTTGCAGGTTTTCAGCGGCCGGTTTGCCATCGAAGGTGGTGACGCCTTCAAGCCAGCGCTTTTTGTCCTGCGGGTGATCCTTGATCCATTGCTTGGCCGACTCGAAAGCGTCCTTGTGATCCAGCAGCGGCTGCATCATCCGGCTCTCGTCTTCGGCGGTGAACGTCAGGTTGCTCAGCAGGCGACCGATGTTCGGGCATTGTTGGGCGTATGTCGGTGCGGTGACGGTCCACACGGTGGCCTTGCCTTCGTCCGGCCCAAGGGCGTTTTCACTGCCGGTGAGGTAGGTCATTTTCACGTTGACGTTCATCGGATGCGGCGCCCAGCCGAAGAACACCACGGCTTCGTTGCGACGTACGGCGCGATCCACGGCGGCGAGCATGCCGGCTTCGCTGGACTCGACCAGCTGGAACTTGCCGAGGCCGAACTGGTTCTTGGAGATCATCGCCTTGATCTGGGTGTTGGCGCCCGAGCCAGGCTCGATGCCGTAGATCTTGCCGCCCAGTTCTTTTTCGAACTTGGCGATGTCAGCGAAGGTTTTCAGGCCCTTGTCGGCGAGGTAGGTCGGCACGGCGAGGGTCGCGCGGGCGTCCTGCAGGCTTGGCGCTTCAAGCACCTTGACCTGTTTGGCGTCGACGAACGGGGTGATGGTCTGGGTCATCAGCGGGTTCCAGTAGCCGAGGAACAGATCCAGACGCTGGTCGCGTATCCCGGCGAAGATGATTTGCTGGGAGGCGCTGGTTTGTTTGGTGCTGTAGCCGAGGCCATCGAGCAATACCTGGGTCATGGCACTGGTGGCGATCACGTCGGTCCAGTTCACTACACCCATGCGCACGTTCTGGCACGCGGCGGGTTCGGCGGCCATGACACTGGCGCTCAGCAAAGCGGTACCACTGAGTGCAAGAACACAGCTGCTGATCAGTCGTTTCATCTCAGGTTCCTCGGCAGTTCGTTTATTGTGAGTTCCGGTGTCTGATGCGCCGGTGATGCCAAGTTACGCAGCAAAGCACCGATGAAAGCGCACTGCGGCGACCAGCTCTTGCACTGCAGCGACCTGTGCTCTTGAATGCCGCGTGCAAGTGGCGTATCAACATCCCTACGCTGCCCGCCCTCTCGTTACCTGGCCTCCTGTTACCTGCTAAGCGAGTGCGCTCCATGTCCCAGGATTTCTATTTCTTGTTGATGCCGGGTTTCTCGGCCATCGGATTTATCTCGGCCATCGAGCCGTTGCGGGTCGCCAACCGTTTTCGCGGTGAACTCTATCGCTGGCATGTGCTGAGCGCCGATGGCGGTGCGGTGCTGGCGAGCAACGGGATGTCGGTCAACGCCGACGCGGCACTGGAACCGTTGAAAAAAGGCGCGACGCTGCTGGTGGTCGCCGGGTTCGAACCCCTGAAGTTCACCACCCCGGCGCTGGAGCACTGGCTGCGCCGCCTGGACCACGAAGGCGTGACCCTAGGCGCCATCGACACCGGCAGCTTCATCCTCGCCGAGGCGGGGCTGCTCGACGGCCATCGCCTGACCCTGCACTGGGAAGCCATCGATGCCTTCAAGGAATCCTATCCACAGCTCAGCGTCACCCAGGAGCTGTTCGAGATCGATCGCCGGCGCATTACTTCCGCCGGCGGCACCGCTTCCATTGACCTGATGCTGGATCTGATCGCCCAGGCCCACAGCCCGGAACTGGCGATCCAGGTCAGCGAACAATTCGTGCTTGGCCGCATCCGCCCGCGCAAAGACCACCAGCGCATGGAAGTCGCCACGCGCTATGGCATCAGCAACAAGAAGCTGGTTCATGTGATCGGTGAGATGGAGCAGCACAGCGAACCGCCGCTGAGCACGCTGGAACTGGCGGAATCGATCAAGGTGACGCGGCGACAGCTGGAGCGCCTGTTTCGGTTGCACCTGAACGACACGCCGAGCAATTTCTACCTGAGATTGAGGCTGGAGAAGGCGCGGCAGTTGCTACGGCAAACAGACATGAGCGTGCTGGAAGTGAGCATTGCCTGCGGGTTTGAATCGCCGTCGTATTTCACCCGCAGTTATCGGGCGAAGTATGAGCGGTGCCCGCGAGAAGATCGGCGTACCGCGAAAGTATAAACACCCGAGAAACCCTGTAGGAGTGAGCCTGCTCGCGAAGGCAGTCTGTCAGACACATTCATGTCGACTGATGCACCGCTATCGCGAGCAGGCTCACTCCTACAGTTGTACAGCGGCGCCTGGAGTTACTTCTTCACCAACGCCGAACACGCCGCCTTGTAAGCCTCATGCTGATACTTGTTCAGCGTCCCCGGCAGCTCAAAATTGTGCTTCTTGGCCTGGGCATTGATGGTCTGCGGCGACAGCAGGGTCACTTCGCAATTCTCCAGCAACTGGAAAACCCCTTCGATCTTGAACGTCGTCGGCCCGCCAGCGAACTCGCCTTTCTTGCTGCGCTTCTTGATCGCAATGCGGTCGATGGAATTCTTACGGACAAACGAAGCGACCTGAGCGGCGAACACTTTGACGTTGGCGGCTTCGTCGTCATCGTCCAGGGCAATTTTCTTGGTGGCGAGCGCGAAATGGCCCAGCGCCTGACCGTCCAGCGTGGCCACGGCGATGATCGCTTCGCTGCCTTTGATTTCGATGCCGCAGACTTTCATGTTCAATCCCATTAGTGACAGAGGGTGTGCAGCTTACAGTTCAAGCTGACTGGCGGTGATGCCAAAAGCCGCAGCGATCTTCTCGCGGGTGGCCTTGCGAGGCTTGGCGACAGTCTCTTGCTGGGCGAAAGCCGGTTGAGTGATGCCCATGCGTTTGGCCACTTCTTCCTGGGTAAGGTTCAAGTGTTCGCGCCAGGCGCGGATGGGAGTAGCGCCATCGACGATTCGGCTCACCACCTCATGGGGGATCAAGTCGGGTTCGATTTTCTGCGCCACGTATTGTGCATAGGGAATGACCACGAAGGCTGGATTACCTTCGGCGTCATTGATGATTTGGATGTCAGTAGGTGCGTTCATCGCGTTTTTTGACCTCTTGAATACTGACCACTTTGATCGCGCCATCCCAATCAAACATAACCCGATAGTTACCGACACGCAGTCGATAAGCGTAGTCATGACCGACCAGTGCTTTGACATTGCCTACATCGGGCATGCCTGCCAGCGCCGTGATGGCATCACGAACCTGACCCTGATGAACGGAATGCAATTTCAGGAGTTGCTTAACGGCCTTTCGAGTCCAGTGGATGCTGTTCATGGAAGAATATAAGTCTTTTATAAGATTTGCGAATCTTTACTTATATTTTTCAGGTGGCCAATCAACAACAATTGTCAGGATGTTGCGTGAAAAACCCACACATTGGGGCTTCCAGGCAATGCGCGTAGGCGAGATCAGAACTTGTTGTAGGAAGAAGGGATACCGCAGTTTAAAGCTGGATGCAGTTCCAGCTTTCACCGGAATTTTCAGGACTACTCCTGCCCAATCGACTCCAAAAACTCCGACCGCTCGTCGCTCATCCGCGCCACACAATCGTTCTGGGCAATGGTGAACGCCTTGCTGCCACTGGTGGCCGGGAAGGCTTCTACAGCGCAATCGGCGTCGCGGGTCTTCAGCCATTGCTGTTGGGCGGCTTTGATCTTGGCGGTGATGTCGGCCAGTTGCGACGGGGTTTTGCCGTACTGCGACTGCATGCGCTCGGACAGGCCCTGGAGGTTCTCCTTTAGCAGGTCTTCGGCGGTGGTTTTGCTGAAGGCCGAGCATTCCAGGGTCTGGACGTCGTTTTCGACTTTGTCGCACGGGTTGTCGTCGGACACCTCCGCTGCGTGTACGCCGGTCGCAATCAGTGCCATTGCCAGAATGATCGATTTCATTATCGTCGCCGCTCTTGTCCAGTGAAGCATCCAGTGATGCGGCGAATTCTGGCCCAAGCCGAGGGCCTTGAACAGGTCGGTGATTGTGCCTGGCGACGACCCTTTGTCGCGGATTGACGCTTTCGGCAAACCCCCTGTCGTTTTTGCACCCGGCTGCCCCGGTGCTCAGGCATATGCTGGCCCCAAAGCGCCGGCAGACGATTCGGCGCATGAATCGCTAATAGGGGACAGCCTGATGAGCCCAGCCGAATTGCACGCCGACAGCATCGTTATCGACGGGCTGATTATTGCCAAGTGGAACCGTGAACTGTTCGAAGACATGCGCAAGGGCGGTTTGACCGCAGCCAACTGCACCGTGTCGGTGTGGGAGGGCTTTCAGGCCACCGTCAATAACATCGCCGCCAGCCAGAAGCTGATCCGCGAGAACAGCGACCTGGTGATTCCGGTCCGCACCACCGCCGACATCCGTAAAGCCAAGGAGCAGGGCAAGACCGGCATCCTTTTCGGCTTCCAGAATGCCCACGCCTTTGAAGACCAGATCGGCTATGTCGAAGTCTTCAAGCAGCTGGGCGTCGGCATCGTGCAGATGTGCTACAACACCCAGAACCTGGTGGGCACCGGCTGCTACGAGCGTGACGGCGGCCTGTCGGGCTTCGGTCGCGAAATCGTCGCCGAGATGAACCGGGCTGGCGTGATGTGCGACCTGTCCCACGTCGGCTCCAAGACTTCCGAAGAAGTCATCCTCGAATCGAAGAAGCCGGTCTGCTACTCCCACTGCTTGCCGTCGGGGCTCAAGGAGCACCCGCGCAACAAGTCCGATGAAGAGCTCAAGTTCATTGCCGACCACGGTGGTTTTGTCGGCGTGACCATGTTCGCGCCGTTCCTGGCCAAGGGTATCGACTCGACCATCGACGACTACGCCGAAGCCATCGAGTACGTGATGAACATCGTCGGCGAAGACGCCATCGGCATCGGCACCGACTTCACCCAAGGCCACGGCCAGGACTTCTTCGAATACCTGACCCACGACAAGGGCTACGCCCGCCGCTTGACCAGCTTCGGCAAGATCATCAACCCGCTGGGCATCCGCACCGTGGGCGAGTTCCCGAACCTGACCGAGACGTTGCTCAAGCGCGGCCACTCCGAGCGCGTGGTGCGCAAGATCATGGGCGAGAACTGGGTGAACGTCCTCAAGGACGTTTGGGGCGAGTAAGCCGCCGCATCTCTGAATCCTTTCCCGCTGCCGTCCGTGCAGCGGGCAACACAACGAATTTTCTGGAGTTAAGTTTCCATGGCCAAGATCGCCCCGCAATTGCCAATCGAAGTCGACAGCGAAACCGGTGTCTGGACCTCCGACGCCCTGCCGATGCTGTACGTGCCGCGCCATTTCTTTGTCAACAATCACATGGGCATCGAGGAAGTGCTGGGCGCTGAAGCCTATGCTGAAATCCTCTACAAGGCCGGCTACAAGTCCGCCTGGCACTGGTGTGAAAAAGAAGCCGAATGCCACGGCCTGGAAGGCGTCGCGGTGTTCGAGCACTACATGAAGCGCCTGTCGCAGCGCGGCTGGGGCCTGTTCAAGACCCAGGACATCGACCTCGACAAAGGCACCGCCAGCGTCAAGCTCGAACACTCGGCATTCGTCTACGTGTACGGCAAGGTCGGACGCAAGGTCGACTACATGTTCACTGGCTGGTTTGCAGGGGCCATGGACCAGATCCTCGCCGCTCGCGGCAGCAAGATCCGCACCGTGGCCGAGCAAGTCTACGGTGGCTCCGAAGAGGGCCACGAAGACGGCTTGTTCACCGTCAAGCCGTTGTAAGTCGAGGAACCCGCCATGGCTTTCGAAGCAATGTTCCAGCCGATCCAGATCGGCAAACTGACCATCCGCAACCGCGTGCTCAGCACCGCGCACGCTGAGGTCTATGCCACCGACGGCGGCATGACCACCGACCGGTACGTCAAGTATTACGAAGAGAAAGCCAAGGGCGGGATCGGCCTGGCGATTTGCGGCGGCTCCTCCAGCGTGGCCATCGACAGCCCGCAAGGGTGGTGGAAGTCGGTGAACCTGGCGGATGACCGGATCATTCCGCACTTCCAGAACCTGGCCGATGCCATGCACAAGCATGGCGCCAAGATCATGATCCAGATTACCCACATGGGCCGACGCTCGCGTTGGGACGGCGAGCACTGGCCAACCCTGCTGTCGCCGTCGGGCATCCGTGAACCGGTGCACCGTGCGACCTGCAAGACCATCGAGCCGGAAGAAATCTGGCGCGTGATCGGCAACTACGCCACTGCTGCGGCGCGGGCCAAGGCCGGTGGCCTGGACGGCGTCGAACTGTCGGCCGTGCACCAGCACATGATCGACCAGTTCTGGAGCCCGCGGGTCAACAAGCGTACCGACGAATGGGGCGGCAGCTTCGAGAACCGCATGCGTTTCGGCCTGGAAGTGATCAAGGCTGTGCGCAAGGAAGTCGGTCCGGATTTCTGCGTCGGCATCCGTCTGTGCGGTGATGAATTCCACCCGGATGGCTTGTCCCATGAGGACATGAAGCAGATCGCCAAGTACTACGACGACACCGGCATGATCGACTTCATCGGTGTGGTCGGCTCGGGTTGCGACACCCACAACACCCTGGCCAACGTTATCCCGAACATGAGTTATCCACCGGAGCCGTTCCTGCATCTGGCGGCCGGTATCAAGGAAGTGGTCAAGGCGCCTGTGCTGCACGCGCAGAACATCAAGGATCCGAACCAGGCGACCCGTATCCTGGAGGGCGGCTACGTCGACATGGTCGGCATGACCCGCGCTCACATCGCCGACCCGCACCTGATCGCCAAGATCAAGATGGGCCAGGTCGACCAGATCAAACAGTGCGTCGGCGCCAACTATTGCATCGACCGTCAGTACCAGGGTCTGGACGTACTTTGCATCCAGAACGCCGCGACCTCCCGTGAATACATGGGCGTGCCGCACATCATCGAGAAAACCACCGGCATCAAACGCAAGGTAGTGGTGGTCGGTGCCGGCCCGGCCGGGATGGAAGCTGCTCGTGTATCAGCCGAACGCGGCCACGACGTGACCCTGTTCGAGAAGAAAGAATTCATCGGTGGGCAGATCACTACCGCATCGAAAGCCCCGCAACGGGACCAGATCGCCGGTATCACCCGCTGGTTCCAACTGGAATTGGCGCGTTTGAAAGTTGACCTGCGCCTGGGCGTGGCGGCCGATGCAGCAACCATTCTCGACTTGCGTCCAGACGTGGTGGTGCTCGCCGTCGGCGGTCATCCGTTCCTGGAACAGAACGAACACTGGGGTGCGGCTGAAGGCCTGGTCGTCAGCAGCTGGGACATCCTCGACGGCAAGGTCGCACCGGGCAAGAACGTGCTGGTCTACGACACCATTTGCGAGTTCACCGGGATGTCGACGGCCGACTTCCTCGCCGACAAGGGCAGCCAGGTCGAGATCGTCACCGACGACATCAAGCCGGGTGTGGCCATCGGCGGTACGTCGTTCCCGACTTACTACCGCAGCATGTACCCCAAAGAAGTGATCATGACCGGCGACATGATGCTGGAGAAGGTCTACCGCGAAGGCGACAAGCTGGTGGCAGTGCTGGAAAACGAATACACCGGCGCCAAAGAGGAGCGGGTGGTCGACCAGGTGGTGGTGGAAAACGGCGTGCGTCCGGACGAAGAAATCTACTACTCGCTGAAGGAAGGCTCGCGCAACAAAGGCCAGATGGACATCGAAGCCTTGTTCGCGATCAAGCCGCAGCCATCGCTGAGCCAGGCGGGCGACGGCTACTTGCTGTTCCGCATCGGCGACTGCGTGGCCCAGCGTAATACACACGCCGCCATCTATGACGCGCTGCGGCTCTGCAAGGATTTCTAACGGCATCACCACCATCACTGTGGCGAGGGGGCTTGCCCCCGTTGGGCTGCGAAGCGGCCCCAAAATCAGTCAATGCGGTCTGTCAGTAAAAATGCATTTGACCGATTTACGACTGCTACGCAGCCGAACGGGGGCAAGCCCCCTCGCCACAGGTCGGTGTCAGGCCTTTAACGGCAAGCACATGAACCCTTGCAAGACCCGAGGTCTTTGGGAGCTTCACCATGTTGAACACCCTTCTTCCAATCCTGTTGTTCGCCGCCCTTGGCCTTGGTGTCCTGGGCGCGTTGCGGCGGGTGGCCATGTGGCGCCGGGGCCGGGCTTCGAAAGTCGACCTGATCGGCGGCCTGTTTGCCATGCCCAAGCGCTACATGGTCGACTTGCACCATGTGGTCGCGCGGGACAAATACATTGCCAACACCCACGTCGCTACGGCTGGCGGTGCGGTGGCGTCCATCGTGCTGGCGATTCTGGTGCATGGTTTCGGCCTGCATAACCGCTTCCTCGGCTATGCGCTGCTGCTGATGACAGCGGTGATGTTCCTCGGCGCGATCTTTGTTTACCTGCGTCGGCGCAATCCGCCGTCGCGCCTGTCGAAAGGCCCGTGGATGCGCCTGCCGAAAAGCCTGCTGGCGTTCTCGGTCTCGTTCTTCCTGTTGACCCTGCCGGTGGCCGGGATCCTCCCGGAAAACTTCGGTGGCTGGCTGTTGGCGGCGATTCTCGGGGTTGGCGTGTTGTGGGGCGTGTCGGAATTGTTCTTCGGCATGACCTGGGGCGGGCCGATGAAGCACGCCTTCGCCGGTGCGCTGCACCTGGCCTGGCACCGACGCGCCGAACGCTTCGGTGGCGGTCGTTCTACGGGCCTCAAGCCTCTGGACTTGAACGATCCGACCGCGCCACTGGGCGTGGAAAAACCCAAGGATTTCACCTGGAACCAATTGCTCGGCTTCGACGCCTGCGTGCAGTGCGGTAAATGCGAAGCGGCGTGCCCGGCCTTCGCTGCCGGCCAGCCGCTGAACCCGAAAAAACTGATTCAGGACATGGTCGTCGGCCTGGCCGGTGGCACCGATGCAAAATTCGCTGGCAGCCCATATCCGGGCAAGGCTATTGGCGAGCATTCAGGGAACCCACATCAACCGATCGTCAACGGTCTGGTGGACGCCGAGACCCTGTGGTCATGCACCACCTGCCGCGCCTGCGTCGAGGAATGCCCGATGATGATCGAGCACGTCGATGCCATCGTCGACATGCGCCGCCATCTGACCCTGGAAAAAGGCGCGACCCCGAACAAGGGTGCCGAAGTCCTGGAAAACCTGATCGCTACCGACAACCCGGGCGGCTTCGCGCCGGGCGGGCGGATGAACTGGGCGGCTGACCTGAACCTCAACCTGCTCAGTGAAAAGAAATCCACCGACGTGCTGTTCTGGGTTGGCGACGGTGCCTTCGACATGCGCAACCAGCGCACACTGCGCGCGTTCGTCAAAGTGCTCAAGGCGGCGAAGATCGACTTCGCCGTGCTCGGCCTCGAAGAGCGCGACAGCGGTGACGTGGCCCGGCGCCTGGGCGACGAAGCGACCTTCCAGCTGTTGGCCAAGCGCAACATCCAGACCCTGGCCAAATACAGTTTCAACCGCATCGTCACCTGCGATCCGCACAGTTTCCACGTGCTGAAAAACGAGTACGGCGCTTTCAATGGCAACTACCTGGTGCAGCATCACAGCACCTACATGGCAGAAATCATCGATGCTGGCGCGCTCAATCTCGGTCAGCACAAAGGCGACAGCGTGACCTACCATGACCCGTGCTACCTCGGCCGCTACAACGGCGAATACGAGGCGCCGCGTCAGGTATTGCGCGCCCTCGGGATTGAAGTGAAAGAGATGGAACGCTCCGGCTTCCGTTCGCGCTGCTGCGGCGGTGGTGGCGGCGCGCCGATCACCGACATTCCCGGCAAGCAACGCATCCCTGACATGCGCATGGAAGACATCCGCGAAACCGGCGCCGAACTGGTGGCGGTGGGTTGTCCACAATGCACCGCCATGCTCGAAGGCGTGGTCGAACCCCGGCCGATGATCAAGGACATTGCCGAGCTGGTGGCCGACGCGTTGCTCGAAGACGCAACGCCAAACAAACCGGCTGCTCCGGCCCAACGTGAAACCGCGGAGGTGCACTGATGAGCGACATTATCCGCCGCGACCCTCGGGCCGAATGGATTGCCCGCAACCGTCTGCACCCGCTGCACGCGGCGATGCAACCGGCGCAACACAGCTGGATGGGGCCTAACGGCGTCATCCGCAAGAATCCCCATGGCATTGGCTTTATCGGCCCCAACGGCATCAAACGCATCGACCGCAGCGGCGCTCAACAGGGCGGGGCGACCAAACGCTCAGCGGCGGTTGAAGTGCAATTGCCGCTGCATCAGGTGGCCGCACCGGCGTTTTACATCAGTGTGGTGCCGGACATGGTCGGTGGTCGTTTGAGCAGCCACGACCGCGACCTCTTGGGCCTGGCCCATCAATTGGCCGGCAAGGACGGCGCAGTGCTGGCCGTGGTGTTCGGCGAACACAAGGAAAACGCTTTCGCCACGGCAGGCGTCGACCGTCTGCTGGTGCTTGAAGGTGAAGAGTTCAACGGTTATGCACCGGAACAACGGGTCCAGGGCCTGCGGGCTGTGGATAACCAGTTCAGCCCGCGTCACTGGTTGCTGCCGGACAGCCGCAGTGGCGGCGGCGAACTCGGCCGACGTTTTGCCGCGGCACTGGGCGAGCGCCCGGCCACGCGGGTCTGGCAGGTCAAGGATCATGAGTGCATCGGCCGCGCCGGCGCGGGTCTGCAAGACCTCGCCCGGCCGCTGGCGCGTTTGATTCTGGCGGCTGCCGAGTGCGCCGAACCGGTCAGCGAAACCCGTCACGAAGCCTTGCCCGTGGAGTTATCCACAACCGTGGCGCGCAGCCTGTCGCGGATCGAAGATCTGGGCGCGGTGGCGGTGGACCCGGCGGCGATCCCCATGGCCGAGGCCGAGTTCATTTTCTCCGGCGGCAACGGGGTCAAGGACTGGGGACTTTTCCACAGGACAGCCGAAGCCCTCGGCGCGACCGAAGGCGCATCGCGGGTGGCGGTGGACGACGGCTTCATGGCCCGCGACCGTCAGGTCGGCGCGTCCGGCACCTGGGTTACCGCACGGGTCTATGTGGCGGTGGGGATTTCCGGGGCGATCCAGCACCTGCAAGGCATTGGTGCCTGCGACAAGGTGGTGGCGATCAACCTCGACCCTGGCTGCGACATGATCAAGCGCGCTGACCTCTCGGTGATCGGCGAGAGTGCGGAGATTCTTCAAGCCTTGATCGAGGCGGTAGAGGCTTACCGCAACGACGCCAAGCGCGATGCGGCTTAAGGGAAGGAAAGGGTTATGAGCACGAAAATCATCAGCCTGGTGTCCATCGGCGCCCACCCGACGTCCGGTCGGCCGCGTCGCGCGGAACAGGATGCGCGGGCGGTTGAACTGGGCCTACAACTGGCTGGGGATAACCTGCAAGTGCTGCATGCCGGCGACATCGCCGAGCCTGCCTTGCGCGCCTACCTGGGCATGGGGCTTGAGCAACTGCATGTGCTGGAACAACCCCAAGGCGCCGACGCGCTACCGGCGCTGACCGACTATTTGCGCGATGCAGGTGCTCAGGTGGTGTTGACCGGCAGCCAGGCGGAAACCGGTGAAGGCTCGGGCATGTTGCCCTTCCTGCTGGCCGAAAGCCTGGGCTGGCCGCTGGTGGTGGGGCTGGCGCAGGTCGAGTCCATCGATGGCGGTTCGGCGCTGGTGCTGCAAGCCTTGCCCCGCGGTCAACGCCGTCGGCTGAAGGTGCGCCTGCCATTTCTGGCAACGGTGGATAACGCTGCCCCCAAGCCTCGGCAGAGCGCTTACGGCCCTGCTCGACGCGGCGTGCTGCAAGCGCAGGACGTAGAGGTCGTCGACGATGAGCTGCTCGCGGTCGCCACCCTGCAACCGGCCAAACCACGGCCCAAGCGCCTGAAGGTGATCAAGGCCAAGAGCGGTGCCGACCGCATGAAAGCTGCGACGGCCAAAGCCAGTGGTGGAGGTGGGCAGGTGCTCAAGGGTGTCACGGCGCAAGCCGGGGCCGAGGCCATCCTCAAATTGCTGATTGAAGAAGGTGTGGTCCGCTAGCAAACACTGTGGGAGCGAGCCTGCTCGCGAAGACTGAGTATCAGTCGACATCAATGTTGCCTGTTAAGACGCTTTCGCGAGCAGGCTCGCTCCTACAGGGTGTCGCATCGCACCATTCCGGGCGGTGAACTACAGTTTCCTATGCGCTGATCAAGGGTGCGGCACGCTTTCGGGAGCTTTCAGACATTCAGCGCTGACTCATAAAACCCGGTTTTATGACTGGCCTGAATATGAAGACTTTCGCTCTTCTGTCGCTCTTTGCTTCGGCCATGTGCTTATCCACAGGCTTGATCTCTGCCGCCCAGACAAAAGCGTCCGAGGCTGATCAGGATTTTTATCGCTGGATAGACTCCGAGCAGGGCCGCAACGCGTCCCTGGCGCAACTGCGGCAACAGTGCGACAAGGTACTGGATGCCGACAGACACCTCAGTTGCTCGGTGACGGTCTTCGCCAGATTGCTCGAAGCCAAGGCCGCTAATCAAATCCCCGAATACTACCTGGCGATCAAGGCCAGGCATGCCCGGGCGATTGCCACCAACGCCGATCTGAAACCTCTGTTCTCCACGTTTGGCAGCAAATCACTGGCTATCCTGGCGGCGACCGGCGATTTCTCGGTCAATGGTTCGGTGCGGCATGAGGTGCTGCCGCTCCATCCGTATGCCGACGACTTTTACGTCGCTGAACAAGTGCTGCCATTTATCGAGGTCGGCGCGGCCAATGGTGCCTCGGCGCGTTTTGTACTGGACACGGGCGCACCGCAAACCCGGGTCAACATCGACACGGCGAAACAGATGGGCATCAGGTTGTTGCCCGATGCTTTTTATCGCTACAGCACGTTTTATGGCGAAAATGGCCTGGCCGCGAGTTCAGGAACGTCCTGGTCTTTGTCAGCGACCGGGATAACCTGTTGGGGCTGGATCTGATCAGCAAGCTGGGGCGCCTGAAGATCACCAGCAGAACACTGGAGCTGAATCCGTCGCCGGCCACAGGCTGTGATGCGTCGGTTGTCGTTAGCCGCCTGGATCTCAATCAACGGCTGGTGGTGGCCGCACAACTGGATCGCCAGGCAACGCAGGCCATCATCGATACCGGAAATGTCGACTACCTGACGGCCTCGTCGCCCGGCAGGCAAGTCAGCGTTGTGCAGGCGCTGACACCGGGAGGCTCGAACGTTTACACCGGCAACAACAAGCGCTTTCAACGCTTCGACGGCGTATTGGCCCTGCAAGGCAATACCATGGCGGTCACCTACAAATACTACCCGGGCTTTACCATCCCGCCGTCGCTGATCGGCGGGCAATACGTCCCGTCGATACTGCTCGGATGGCGCGCGTTCAAAGACTTTGAATTGAACCTGGACCTGGACCTGGATTCGGGTCGCTCATGCCTCAATAAAATCTGAACAACTTCGGTGTTTATCCACAATCCCTGTTGGTGGTTCTGTGGATAACATGTTCGCCCCTCGCTACACCCCATACAAATCAAGCCCTGCAGGCTGCTGGTCAAAAAGCAATCAGCCTTGTTGGTGGTTTTTCCAAGCTTTTTCAAGGGGATAAGTGCTGCTGGGGATGCAGACTTGCCCCCAATCTCTGTTGGCGCTTCTGTGGATAAGGTGTTTGTCGTCCTCTGAAAGCTACGCAGTCCGTGCCTTTTAGGTTTCTGATCAAAAAATGACCAGTCCGTCCATGGAAGCATGCTTCTGGATAAGTCACGGTTTTTCTTTGGTTTTTGTGGAGAATTTTTGCAGCATTTCCACAGTTGTCCCCAATAGCTGTGGGTGGAGATGTGGATAACTTGTTTGCGGAAGGCTGGGAGGTGCGGCGGGCATAGGCCTGAACGAGATAGATCATATTTCGTACAGCTGAAACTGCTACATCACGGGGAAGGGTGGTGAACCAGTGCCATAAAGGAAGGAATTAGCAGTAACCAGTTCAGATGAAAAAAGTATAAAAACTATCTTTTCTGTTAGGTGTTTAAAGTTCAAATGTACAGTAATTTTTGATTTCAAGTTAATGCAGGAGTTCGGAATGAACGATCAAAATGAACTGTCAGAGCCGAATGTTGAATCTTACGCTTACAACCTGAACAGCTGGATGGTAGATCTTCACCCCTACATCCAGCATTTACGGGTGAGTGAGCTTCTTCTTGCAAGTGCGCATAATGCTGGAATGGATAATGAGGCGGACTATAGCAACAGTTATATAACATGCCAGGATAAGAGTTTTCGCTATCAGCTCGACAACGGCATACGTGTTTTGGATATCAGGCTTAGATGGTTTCATGGGTATGGCTCGGATAATGTTAATCAAGGGCTGCGATTCACCCATAGTGACCAGACGTCAGGTAGAACATTCGCCAATATGCTGAACGATGTTGATCGTTTTCAAGAGACCAACCCGGGGGAGATTGTCATTCTTGATTTTCACCGATTCGAACTTCATAACAACAGTTATCCTGTACCTTATGCCGCTATTCACGCGCATTTCATGCGGCATTACACCCGTAAAATGCTGCCACGGTCCGCGGAAGGCTTGACGCTTGAAGAGATCAAGAGTCAGTATCCTGGACCCCGTTTGATTGTCGCTGTACCTCGAGAAGTATCGGCAGATCGAGATCCAACTTTTTTTTGGGACAAGCTTGATCACTCTTGGGCGGGAAGTGGTGCTGTTGATCCGGACCGGCTGTATGCTCATATACAGGGCGTAATGGTAAATCCGCCATTTAATGATTATCCATGGTCAATGTCAGCAACGGTTTTCGGGGCCGGTGGCCCCGGGGCCATTATTCCACGGCTTGTTGGCTGGTACCCAGCGGGGGGTGATTGGCAGCGTAAAAGCAGCATCGTCAGTTTTGATTTTGTTGCGCGTGAGAACTCGGCGTTTATTCGGCATTGTATTTCAAGCAATCCAAAGCGGGTTGTCATAGGCACTCGATTACGTATGCACTTTCCTCCGCCGGGATACACCTCCTATACCAACGCCGTTCAGGTAAATGGATATGCAATGCCTAACGCAATAGTGACGCTGTCTCAAAGTGACATTGGGACGGATTTGGGTACAACGGTCGCCGATTCAAATGGTTCGTGGAGAATGGATGCGCAACTTCCTGGTGGCACTATTAAGTTGACGTGCCGGCAGAGCCGTCACGGCCAAGTATCCAGATGGACAGAGCCAGTAACCATTCAAGTAATTACAAGCATTGATCCTCCGACCATCAGTACGCCGGTCCATGGTTCTGACGTGAATAGCGTGAGGCCGTCGTTCAGGGGAAGTGGTGTGCCTTTGGCGACGGTCCGCTTCTATGAAAGCGGTTTGGGGACTATTTTGTACGGCACGGCGCGGGTTGATGACAATGGCAATTGGTCGGCAGCGCCAAATGTCGATTTGCCGTACGGAAGTTTTGCCTTGGTGTGTGCTCAGGACTTCAACGACTTGACGTCCGGCTACTCAGAAGTCACTACGTTTACTGTCAATCTTCCAATCCCGATCATTCTTGAACCCGCTAACGGTTCCGTGGTGACGACGACCAAACCCGTGATCAGGGGCAGGAATGGAGTGCCTGGGGCGACAGTCCGTTTCTATGAAAGCGGTTTGGGGACTATTTTGTACGGCACGGCGTCGGTTGATGCCAAC
The DNA here is from genome assembly GCF_039909015.1 of Pseudomonas grandcourensis. Lineage (NCBI taxonomy): Bacteria > Pseudomonadati > Pseudomonadota > Gammaproteobacteria > Pseudomonadales > Pseudomonadaceae > Pseudomonas > Pseudomonas grandcourensis. Next base: position 6,280,917 of record NZ_CP150919.1, on the reverse strand, counting down.
GGCAATTGGTCGGCACCGCCAGATGTCGAATTGCCGGAAGGGGGGTTTGTCTTGACCTGTGATCAGACAATGGGTGGACTGAATTCCCGGTACTCGGCAGACGCCTCTTTCACCGTGGTGAATGGGGAGGCCAGGCCGGAAGCGCCCAAGGGATTGAGTGCAGAACCCTTAGTACAGTCCGCGAATATTTTCTGGCTCAGTTCAGGTCCCGGTGTTGCTCGCTATAGATACGATTTGAACGGACTGATTGGCCAGGATACGGTTGAAACAACTATTCGACTAGCAGGGTTGTCGCGTGATACGCCTTATACCGTGCGTGTATTCGCAATCGGTCATTCCGGTCTGTCGTCCGAACCTGCATCGCTTGTATTTAGAACATTAGATGACAGTACAGCAGTGCCTACCAATTTCCGCGTCACCGCCAATGCTAATCGCAGCGTTTCTTTTGCCTGGGATCTTCCCGACGAGGGGGCCGGCAATGTAATCGGATATGTATTCAAGGTGTTCGTCGTTGAGTTTGAAGCGTATCTGGGCCCTACAAGGACTTTTACTCTTGAAAACCTGATACCCCTGATTCCAATCGCGGTCGGTGTCAGGTGCAGGTTTGCAAATGGCACCGAATCGGATTGGGCTAGATTACCAGTTCACCCCCAGCCATGAAAAACAGAGGCCTGTTTACTGCGTAGTTCATAGGCCTCTACTGGTTCAATCCTTCAATCCTCAACCGCTAACCGGCACACCCTTCAAATACGGCGCAGGCTCAGCCCCCAGGTTGCTCAGCAGACGCTCGCTGTACCAGTCCACAAAGTTCACCACGCCGAACTCATAGGTCTTGGAGTACGGTCCAGGCTGGTACGCGGTGGAGTTGATGCCGCGCTGGTTCTCTTCGGCCAGGCGACGGTCCTGGTCGTTGGTGGCGTCCCAGACCTGGCGCATGCGCTCCACGTCGTAGTCCACGCCTTCGACCGCGTCCTTGTGCACGATCCACTTGGTGGTGACCATGGTTTCCTGGGCGCTGATCGGCCACACGGTGAACACGATGATGTGGTCGCCCATGCAGTGGTTCCAGGAGTGCGGCAGGTGCAGGATGCGCATCGAGCCCAGGTCCGGGTTCTGGATGCGGCCCATCAGCTTGGCGCAGCCCTGTTTGCCGTCCATGGTCATCGACACGGTGCCCTTTAGCAGCGGCATGCGCACGATGCGGTTGCGCAGGCCGAAGCTGGCGTGGGCGTAAGGGATCTTTTCGGCTTCCCAGGCAGCGGCAGAGGCGGCGACGTGGTCCTTGAAGGCCTGGTCGGCGCGCGGGTCGGTGACGTCGTCCCACTCAAGCAGGGTTTTCAACAATTCCGGGTGCGACGCGTTGCAGTGGTAGCACTCGCGGTTGTTTTCCAGCACCAGTTTCCAGTTGGCCTTTTCCATCAAGGTGGTGGTGATCGCCACCTTGGTGTTCTCCATGTCGTACGGTTCCATGTAGTGGTTGAGCGTCGACAGGAAGTCATCGATGGCCGGCGGGTTCTCCGCAAGGCTGATGAAAATGTAGCCGCCGGCGGTCTTCACGTTCACCGGCTTGAGGCCGTAGTCTTTCATGTCGAAGTCGGCGCCCATTTCGGTGCCGGCGAACAGCAGGCGGCCGTCCAGTTCGTAGGTCCACTGGTGGTAGTGGCAAACCAGCTTGGCAACCTTGCCTTTTTCGCTGGTGCACAGGCGCGAGCCACGGTGGCGGCAGACGTTATGGAACGCATGCACCACGCCTTCGGCGCCACGGATCACGATGATCGGGTTCTTGCCGATCTGCAGGGTCAGGTAGTTGCCCTTGGTAGGGATTTCGCAGGTCATGCCGGCGATCAACCACTCTTTCTGAAAGATTTCCTGCATGTCGATATCAAACAGGCGCTCGTCGGAGTAAAACGGCTGCGGCAGCGAGAACGTGCGCTCGCGCTCTTGCAGCATCTGTGCGGTGGCCTTGCGTGCGGGTTCCAGCGGATCGCCCAGGCTCAGGGTAGTAGTGACGTCCATCGTTTAATCCTCAAGGCCATTCTGTGTGGCCGGCGAAAGTGGCTAATCAGGTGTGCTGCTCAGGGTTGCTACGCAAGGTGTAAAGAATGTGTCTTGGTATGGGGCGAGTGTGGGGCCGGCGCTGGCCAGAACCTTATCCATGGGCGACATGGTGCAATCTGTTCCCGACGCGCAAGCCCCGGTCGTTGGGGGCTGGTCGCGATAAGCATGTCAATGTCGCAGATAGGTAAATGGATGGTTCGCGCTATACGCAGAATCGCCAACATGAAGGCCGACAGTCGGCCGTGGAGATCAGCATGTCCAACAGCTTCCTGAACCCGGTAACCACCCAGACCTGGGCCAATGGTCGACACATCGTCCGTTGCGTCAAAGTCATCCAGGAAACCTGGGATGTGCGCACCTTTTGCTTCATGGCCGACCAGCCGATCCTGTTCTTCTTCAAGCCGGGGCAGTTTGTCACCCTGGAGCTGGAGATTGAAGGCCAGCCGATCATGCGTTCGTACACCATTTCCAGCTCGCCATCGGTGCCGTACAGCTTTTCGGTGACCATCAAGCGCGTGCCGGGCGGCAAGGTGTCCAACTGGCTGCACGACACCCTGCACGAAGGCCAGGAGCTGGCGGTGCACGGGCCGGTCGGGCTGTTCAATGCCATGGACTTCACCGCGCCGAAGGTGCTCTACCTCAGCGGCGGCGTTGGTATCACGCCGGTCATGTCCATGGCGCGCTGGTTCTACGACACCAACGGCAATGTCGACATGGTGTTTATCCACAGCGCCCGTTCGCCTAAAGACATCATTTACCACCGCGAGCTGGAACACATGGCGTCGCGGATCGACAACTTCAGCCTGCACCTGATCTGCGAGAAGCACGGTATGGGTGAGCCCTGGGCCGGCTATCGCGGTTACCTCAACCACAGAATGCTTGAATTGATGGCGCCTGACTTCCTTGAGCGCGAAGTATTCTGCTGCGGTCCGACACCGTATATGAATGCGGTCAAGCGCTTGCTGGAAGCCGCTGGCTTCGACATGTCGCGTTATCACGAAGAATCCTTCGGTGCGACCCCGCCAGAGGCGCGCGCTGACGCCGTGGAACACGCCGAACAAGCGGCCGAGGCACCTGAAGTCGACGCCGCGGACTTGCATCAAGTGGAATTCACCGCCTCCGGCAAGAGCATCCGCGTGGCCCCGGGCGAGACCGTGCATGCAGCAGCGGCCAAGGTCGGCCTGATGATTCCGAAAGCGTGCGGCATGGGGATTTGCGGGACCTGCAAGGTGCTGAAGCTGGGCGGCGAAGTGGAGATGGAGCACAACGGCGGGATCACCGAGGAAGACGAAGCCGAAGGGTACATTCTGTCGTGCTGCAGCGTGCCGAAGGGGGATGTGCGGATCGAGTTTTAATAAGCGCCATCACTCCCTGTGGGAGCGAGCTTGCTCGCGATAGCGTTGGATCAGCCAACATTGATGTTGAATCTGATTCCGTCATCGCGAGCAAGCTCGCTCCCACAGGTGCAGTGTTTTTTCAGTCAACGAACAGGTCAGTCATGAGTTTGTCGCTGCTGTCCGGCGCGAACCGATAGTGTTCGAACTCCGTCACACCGTTCTCCCGCAGTATTTCCTCATCGATCAGCAAACGCCCGGTCAGGCTGCGATTTGTGCTGCTCAGAATCACATGCGCCGCATCCGCCATGATCGCAGGCAGGCGCGCATGCTTGAACGATTCCCTCGATCCCAGCTGAAACTCGATGGCAGCGGTGGCAATCATCGTCTGTGGCCATAGCGAGTTGACGCTGATCCCGTAATTCTTGAATTCCTCGCTCATGCCCAAAGTCAGCATGCTCATGCCGTATTTGGTGACGGTGTAGGGGCTGTACTGGGCGAACCATTTGGTGGCCAGGTTCAGCGGCGGGGACAGGTTGAGGATGTGGCCGCCGGACTTCTTCAGGTACGGCAACGCAGCCTGACTGCACAGCAAGACGGCGCGGGTGTTGATCTGGTGCATCAGGTCGAAGCGCTTGAGTTCGAGGTGCTGGACCCCGGTCAGCTTGATCGCCCCGGCGTTGTTGATCAGTGCATCGATGCCACCGAAATGTTCGTTGGCCTGGGCCAGGGCCGCACGTACGGCATCCTCTTCACGCACATCCACCTGCAAGGCCAGCGCCTTGCCGCCTGCGGCTTCCACTTCCTCGGCCACGCTGAAAATCGTGCCCGGCAGCTTGGCATGGGGTTCGGCGCTTTTGGCGGCAATCACGATGTTGGCCCCATCGCGAGCGGCCCGCAGCGCGATCTCGCGGCCGATGCCGCGGCTGGCACCGGTGATGAACAGGGTTTTGCCTTGCAATGACATGCTGACGCTCCTGATTGTTTTTATGTGAGCACAGGCTCGACAAACAATGTAGACGAAGTCTTCAGGAGCAGTGGCGGGGGAACGGACGAGCGCGAACCTGTGGCGAGGGGGCTTGCCCCCGTTCGGCGGCGCAGCCGTCGTAAAACCTGCTGTCGCGGTCTGACTGACAAACCACCGACTCAGACTTTGGGCCTGCTGCGCAGTCCAACGGGGGCAAGCCCCCTCGCCACAGGGGATCGCGGTTATGCCATCACTTCACGGATATCCCGCGCCAATTCGCGCACCCGCTCTTCCTCGGTGTCCCACGAGCACATGAAGCGTGCGCCGCCGTTGCCGATGAAGGTGTAGAAGCGCCAGCCCTTGGCGGTCAGTGCGGCGATGGCCGGTTCCGACAGTTGCAGGAACACGCCGTTGGCCTGTACCGGGAACATCAGTTCCACGCCGGGAATGTCGCTGACCAGTTCGGCCAGCAATTGCGCGCAGTGGTTGGCGTGGTTGGCGTATTTGAGCCAGGCGTCGTTTTCCAGGATCCCGACCCACGGTGCTGACAGGAAGCGCATTTTCGACGCCAGCTGCCCGGCCTGCTTGCAGCGGTAATCGAAGTCTTCTGCCAGTTTGTGGTTGAAGAACAGAATCGCCTCACCCACCGCCATGCCGTTTTTCGTGCCGCCGAAGCACAACACGTCGACGCCGGCCTTCCAGGTCAGGTCAGCCGGGGTGCAGCCGAGGAATGCACAGGCGTTGGAGAACCGTGCGCCGTCCATGTGCAGGTTCAGGCCCAGTTCCTTGCAGGTGGCGCTGATGGCGCGGATTTCGTCCGGGGTGTAGACGCTGCCGACTTCGGTGGCCTGGGTCAGGGTCACGACGCGGGGTTTCGGGTAGTGGATGTCCTGGCGCTTGAGCGCGACCTCGCGGATCGATTCCGGGGTCAGCTTGCCGTTTTCAGTGCGGGCGATCAGCAGTTTGGAACCGTTGGAGAAGAATTCCGGGGCGCCGCATTCGTCGGTTTCGACGTGGGCGGTTTCCGAGCAGATCACGCTGTGGTAACTCTGGCACAACGACGACAACGCCAGCGAGTTGGCAGCGGTGCCGTTGAAGGCGAAAAACACTTCGCAGTCGGTCGCGAACAGTTTGCGAAAATCGTCGGAGGCGCGGGCGGTCCACTCGTCGTCGCCGTAGGCGCGCTGGTGGCCGTGGTTGGCCTGTTCCATGGCAGCCCAGGCTTCAGGGCAGATGCCGGAATAGTTGTCGCTGGCGAATTGTTGGCTCTTGTCGGTCATGGCCTGCTTCCGTGGTCGAGATGCCTATGGTGAAGCGTCCCGTGGTCAATGAGGGTGCGCACTGTACCCAAGATCGTCAGGTGGAGCGCACAGGATGTCGCTGTCAGGAACATACACAGTCGAAGGCCAATTATGCACGTGAGTTCAAGGGACGGGGCACTGGATCTGCTCAAGTGGCTGGCGCTTTTGAGCATGGTGCTCGATCACCTGCGATATGTCGGTTATTCCGCCGATCTGTTGTATGTGCCGGGCCGCCTGGCGTTTCCGTGGTTCTGCCTGGCGATGGCGGTCAATCTGGCGCGAAAGCCTGTTGTGGTGAACGGTGGGCAATGGCGCTACCTGGGGTGGTTGTTGCTGTTTAGTGCGGTGAGTGAAATTCCTTACCGGATGTACATCCCCAATCCCGACACCTTGAATGTGCTGCCCACCCTTGCCCTGGGCTTGCTGGTAGTTCGTGGCTGGCAGCAGCCGGTGCTTGCGTCGCGCCTGCTGGCGGTGGGCGCGTTGCTGCTGGCAGGGTTTTTCTCCCAGCGATTGATGTTCGGGTTCTTTGGCGTGTTGTTGCCGCTGGCGATGTTGCTGGTACTGCAACGCCCCTGGTACTTCGCGCTGTTGGCGGGGTTGGTGTGCCTGGCGGCCAATCAGTGGCAGGTGCTGTATTACGCCGCTCGTCTGGGCAATGTCGCGGCGATTTCGGCCATTGTCACGTGCCTGATTGCGCCATGGCTCGGGCTGTTCTTGTTGCGACATGCAAAGGGCGCAAAACCACCGCCGATGCGGCGCCGGGCGTATGCGCTCTATCCCCTGCATTTCCTGCTATTGCTCGCAGTGCGTCAGGCCATCGCCTGACCCCGCCTTTGTGGCGAGGGAGCTTGCTCCCTCGCCACAAAGGCACTCACCACCCTCGTCATTTCCTCCCATGTCGTAAACGCACCTTTGCGTGGCGCCCGTAGGCATTTGACGACTCCAAGCCAGTCATACCATCGCTACCAAAGGGCACTGCCGAAAAGCCAGTGCCTCACCGAGACGAATGGCGCACCACCGCCGCTGGGAGAGACGCGATGTTCAGCAAGCAAGACCAGATCCAGGGTTACGACGATGCACTGCTGGCGGCGATGAATGCCGAAGAGCAACGTCAGGAAGATCACATCGAGCTGATCGCGTCGGAGAACTACACCAGCAAGCGCGTGATGGAAGCGCAAGGCAGCGGCCTGACCAACAAATATGCCGAAGGTTATCCGGGCAAGCGCTACTACGGTGGCTGCGAGCACGTCGACAAGGTTGAGGTGCTGGCCATCGAGCGCGCCAAGCAACTGTTCGGCGCCGATTACGCCAACGTCCAGCCGCACTCCGGTTCCTCGGCCAACAGCGCCGTGTACCTGGCCTTGCTGCAAGCCGGCGACACCATCCTCGGCATGAGCCTGGCCCACGGCGGTCACCTGACCCACGGCGCCAAAGTGTCGTCCTCGGGCAAGCTGTACAACGCCGTGCAGTACGGTATCGACACCGAGACCGGTCTGATCGATTACGACGAAGTCGAGCGCCTGGCCGTCGAGTGCAAGCCGAAGATGATCGTTGCCGGCTTCTCGGCTTATTCCAAGACCCTCGACTTCCCGCGCTTCCGCCAGATCGCCGACAAGGTCGGTGCTCTGCTGTTCGTCGACATGGCCCACGTTGCCGGTCTGGTCGCTGCCGGTCTGTACCCGAACCCGCTGCCTTACGCCGATGTGGTCACCACCACTACCCACAAGACCCTGCGCGGTCCGCGTGGCGGCCTGATCCTGGCCAAGTCCAACGAAGAAATCGAGAAGAAGCTCAACGCGGCAGTTTTTCCGGGTGCCCAGGGCGGCCCGCTGATGCACGTGATCGCCGGTAAGGCAGTGTGCTTCAAGGAAGCGCTGGAGCCTGGCTTCAAGGTTTACCAGCAGCAAGTGATCGACAACGCCCAGGCCATGGCCGGCGTGTTTATCAAACGCGGCTACGATGTAGTGTCCGGCGGTACCGACAACCACCTGTTCCTGGTCAGCCTGATCCGTCAGGGCCTCACCGGTAAAGAGGCGGACGCAGCCCTCGGTCGCGCCCACATCACTGTGAACAAGAACGCTGTCCCGAACGATCCACAGTCGCCGTTCGTGACCTCCGGCCTGCGCATCGGCACCCCGGCGGTCACCACTCGCGGCTTCAAGGTGACCCAGTGCGTCACGCTGGCCGGCTGGATCTGCGACATCCTCGACAACCTCGGCGACGCCGATGTCGAGGCCAATGTCGCCGAGCAAGTGGCAGCCCTGTGCGCGGACTTCCCGGTTTATCGCTGAGTGCGGTTTTGGAGTAAATGACTATGCAACGCTACTCGGGCTTCGGCCTCTTCAAGCACTCTCTCAGCCATCATGAAAACTGGCAGAAAATGTGGCGCACGCCGACCCCTAAAAAGGTCTACGACGTGGTCATCGTCGGCGGTGGCGGGCATGGTCTTGCAACGGCCTACTACCTGGCCAAGGAACACGGCATCACCAACGTGGCCGTGGTCGAGAAAGGCTGGCTGGGCGGCGGTAACACCGCGCGCAACACCACCATCGTTCGCTCCAACTACCTGTGGGACGAGTCGGCGCACCTGTACGAACACGCGATGAAACTCTGGGAAGGCCTGTCCCAGGACCTGAACTACAACGTGATGTTCTCCCAGCGCGGCGTCTACAACCTGTGCCACACCCTGCAGGACATCCGTGATTCCGAGCGTCGGGTCAGCGCCAACCGCCTCAACGGCGTCGACGGTGAACTGCTCGATGCCAAACAGGTTGCGGACGAGATTCCGTACCTCGACTGCTCCAAGAACACTCGCTACCCGGTGATGGGCGCTACCGTCCAGCGTCGCGGCGGCGTGGCCCGTCACGATGCCGTGGCCTGGGGCTTTGCCCGTGCCGCCGACGCCCTCGGCGTGGACCTGATCCAGCAGACCGAAGTGATCGGTTTCCGCAAGGAAAACGGCGTGTGCATCGGCGTTGAAACCAACAAGGGCTTCATCGGCGCCAAGCGCGTCGGCGTAGTGACCGCCGGTAACTCCGGACACATGGCCAAGCTCGCCGGTTTCCGCCTGCCGATCGAATCCCACCCGCTGCAAGCGCTGGTGTCCGAGCCGATCAAGCCGATTATCGACAGCGTGATCATGTCCAACGCCGTGCACGGCTACATCAGCCAGTCCGACAAGGGCGACCTGGTGATCGGCGCCGGTATCGACGGCTACAACGGCTACGGCCAGCGTGGTTCGTACCCGGTGATCGAGCACACCATCCAGGCCATCGTCGAGATGTTCCCGGTACTGTCGCGCGTACGCATGAACCGCCAGTGGGGCGGCATCGTCGACACCACGCCGGATGCCTGCCCGATCATTTCGAAAACCCCGGTACCGAACATGTTCTTCAACTGCGGTTGGGGCACCGGCGGCTTCAAGGCCACACCTGGCTCGGGCAACGTGTTTGCCGCGAGCCTGGCCAAGGGTGAAATGCATCCATTGGCCGCACCTTTCTCCATCGACCGTTTCCACAACGGTGCGTTGATCGATGAACACGGCGCTGCTGCGGTTGCCCACTAACAGGAGAAATCCCCATGTTGCATATCTTCTGTCCTCACTGCGGCGAACTGCGCTCCGAAGAGGAATTCCATGCATCCGGCCAGGCGCACATCCCGCGTCCACTGGATCCGAACACCTGCACCGACGAGGAGTGGGGCGACTACATGTTCTTCCGCGATAACCCTCGCGGTCTGCACCACGAACTGTGGGATCACGTCGCCGGTTGCCGTCAGTACTTCAACGTCACCCGCGACACCGTGACCTACGAGATTCTCGAAACCTACAAGATCGGCACCAAGCCACAATTCACCGACAAGACCGATAGCCCGAAAGCGGCCAGCACGGCTCTGGGAGAGAAGGTATGAGCCAGATCAATCGCCTGTCCAACGGCGGACGGATCGACCGCAACAAAGTCTTGACCTTCACCTTCAACGGCCAGAACTACAAAGGCTTCGAAGGCGATTCCCTGGCCGCTGCACTGCTGGCCAACGGTGTCGACATCATCGGTCGCAGCTTCAAGTATTCCCGTCCGCGCGGCATCTTCGCCGCAGGCGCTGAAGAGCCGAACGCGGTGCTGCAGATCGGCGCCACCGAAGCCACGCAGATCCCGAACGTGCGCGCCACGCAACAGGCGCTGTACCAAGGCCTGGTCGCCACCAGCACCAACGGCTGGCCGAGCGTGAACAACGACATGATGGGGATTCTCGGCAAGGTCGGCGGCAAGCTGATGCCGCCGGGCTTCTACTACAAAACCTTCATGTACCCGCAATCGTTCTGGATGACCTACGAGAAGTACATCCGCAAGGCTGCCGGTCTTGGCCGCTCGCCGACCGAGAACGATCCGGACACCTACGACTACATGAACCAGCACTGCGACGTGCTGATCGTCGGTGCCGGCCCTGCTGGCTTGGCCGCTGCACTGGCCGCTGCGCGCAGCGGTGCCCGGGTGATCCTCGCCGATGAGCAGGAAGAGTTCGGCGGCAGCCTGCTCGATTCCCGCGAAAGCCTCGACGGCAAGCCTGCGACCGAGTGGGTCGCCAGCGTCATCGACGAACTGAAGAACACCCCGGACGTGCTGCTGCTGCCGCGCGCCACCGTCAACGGCTACCACGACCACAACTTCCTGACCATTCACGAGCGCTTGACCGATCACCTCGGCGACCGTGCACCGATTGGCCAGGTGCGTCAGCGCATTCACCGGGTCCGCGCCAAACGTGTGGTGCTGGCGACCGGCGCTCACGAGCGTCCACTGGTCTACGGTAACAACGACGTGCCGGGCAACATGCTCGCCGGCGCGATCTCGACCTACGTGCGCCGTTACGGCGTGGCACCGGGCAAGAAGCTGGTGCTGTCGACCAACAACGACCACGCCTACCGCGTTGCCCTGGATTGGCTCGATGCCAGCCTGCAAGTGGTGGCCATCGCCGACGCCCGCAGCAATCCCCGTGGTGCGCTGGTGGAAGAAGCCCGCGCCAAAGGCATTCGCATCCTCACCGGCAGCGCCGTGATCGAGGCCCGTGGCAGCAAGCACGTGACCGCTGCCCGTGTGGCCGCGATCGATGTCAAAGCCCACACCGTGACCAGCCCTGGCGAATGGCTTGATTGCGACGTGGTGGCCAGCTCCGGTGGCTACAGCCCGGTGGTTCACCTGGCTTCGCACTTGGGTGGCAAGCCGATCTGGCGCGAAGACATCCTCGGTTTCGTACCGGGTGAAGCACCGCAGAAACGCGTGTGCGTCGGCGGCATCAACGGCGTCTACGGCCTCGGCGATTCCCTGGCTGACGGTTTTGAAGGTGGCGTTCGCGCTGCTGCCGAAGCCGGCTTCCAGTCGGTCGAAGGCGTGCTGCCCAAAGCCCTGAGCCGTCTCGAAGAGCCGACTTTGGCGCTGTTCCAGGTGCCCCATGAAAAGAACACCGCACGGGCGCCGAAGCAATTCGTCGACCTGCAAAACGACGTCACTGCCGCCGCCATCGAACTGGCGACCCGCGAGGGCTTCGAGTCGGTCGAGCACGTCAAGCGCTACACCGCCCTGGGCTTCGGCACCGATCAGGGCAAGCTCGGCAACGTCAACGGCCTGGCCATCGCGGCCCGCTCACTGAACGTGACCATCCCGCAGATGGGCACCACCATGTTCCGCCCGAACTACACGCCGGTGACTTTCGGCGCCGTGGCCGGTCGTCACTGTGGGCACATCTTCGAGCCGGTGCGTTATACCGCACTGCATCAATGGCACCTGAAAAACGGCGCCGAGTTCGAAGATGTCGGCCAGTGGAAACGTCCTTGGTACTTCCCGAAATCCGGTGAAGACCTGCACGCCGCCATTAAGCGCGAATGCAAAGCCGTGCGCGACAGCGTCGGCCTGCTGGACGCTTCGACCCTGGGCAAGATCGACATCCAGGGCCCGGATGCGCGTGAGTTCCTCAACCGCGTCTACACCAACGCCTGGACCAAGCTTGATGTGGGCAAGGCGCGTTACGGCCTGATGTGCAAAGAAGACGGCATGGTCTTCGACGACGGCGTGACGGCTTGCCTGGCCGACAACCATTTCGTCATGACCACCACCACCGGCGGCGCGGCTCGCGTGCTTCAGTGGCTGGAGTTGTACCACCAGACCGAATGGCCGGACATGAAGGTGTACTTCACCTCCGTCACCGACCACTGGGCAACCATGACCCTGTCCGGGCCGAACAGCCGCAAGCTGCTCGCTGAAGTCACCGATATCGACCTGAGCAGCGAAGCCTTCCCGTTCATGACCTGGAAAGAAGGTCTGGTGGGTGGTGTGCCGGCGCGGGTATTCCGGATTTCGTTTACCGGTGAACTGTCGTACGAAGTCAACGTACAAGCCGACTACGCCATGGGCGTGCTCGAGAAAATCGTCGACGCCGGCAAGAAGTACAACCTGACGCCGTACGGCACCGAAACCATGCACGTGCTGCGGGCCGAGAAGGGCTTCATCATCGTTGGCCAGGACACTGACAGCTCGATGACCCCGGACGACCTGAACATGGGCTGGTGTGTCGGTCGCACCAAACCGTTCTCGTGGATCGGCTGGCGTGGCATGAACCGTGAAGACTGCGTGCGTGATCAGCGCAAGCAACTGGTTGGCCTGAAGCCGATCGATCCGAACAAATGGCTGCCGGAAGGCGCGCAACTGGTGTTCAACACCAAGCAGGCGATCCCGATGACCATGGTGGGTCACGTGACTTCCAGTTACCTGCACAACTCCCTGGGCTATTCGTTCGCCATGGGCGTGGTCAAGGGCGGTTTGCAGCGGATGGGCGAGCGCGTGTTCGCACCGCTGGCCGACGGCAGCGTGATCGAGGCGGAAATCGTTTCTTCGGTGTTCTTCGATCCGAAGGGCGAACGCCAGAACGTGTGACACCACAGTACCTGTGGGAGCGTGGCTTGCCCGCGATGAACGATAACGCGGTGCTTCAGGCAGAACGCGTCGCTCCCATCGCGGGCAAGCCCGCTCCCACAGGGATTACGAATTCAGGAAAGGTGCTTTATGACCGCAGCCAATGTTTACCAACAACGCCCAACCTCCGGGGCCAAGGCCGAGTCGTCGCTGCATCACGCCGACCTCGCCAGCCTGGTGGGCAAGGGCCGCAAGAACGCCGGCGTGATCGTGCGTGAGAAAAAACTCCTCGGCCACCTGACCATCCGTGGCGATGGCCACGACGCAGCATTCGCCGCAGGCGTGCACAAGGCCCTGGGCATCGAGTTGCCGGGCGCGCTGACTGTCATCGTCAAAGGTGAAACCAGCCTGCAATGGATGGGGCCGGATGAGTGGCTGCTGATCGTGCCGACCGGTGAAGAACTGGCCGCCGAGCAAAAACTGCGCGCAGCACTGGGCGATTTGCACATTGCAATCGTCAACGTCAGCGGCGGCCAGCAACTCCTCGAACTGAGCGGCCCGAACGTGCGCCAAGTGCTGATGAAGTCCACCAGCTACGACGTGCACCCGAACAACTTCCCGGTGGGCAAAGCCGTCGGCACGGTGTTCGCCAAGTCGCAACTGATGATCCGTCACACCGCCGAAGACACCTGGGAACTGCTGATTCGTCGCAGCTTCTCGGATTACTGGTGGTTGTGGTTGCAGGATGCTTCTGCCGAGTACGGCCTGAGCGTGCAGGCCTGATCACCACCGTCACTGTAGGAGCGAGCCTGCTCGCGATGGACTTCAAGGCAACGCGTTGAATCAGGAAGTACGCGTCATCGTTGGCCTCCATCGCGAGCAGGGCTCGCTCCTACAGGAGGCATCCACCGATTTCTCAGGAGTCACCGCACTATGAGCCGCGCCCCAGACACATGGATTCTGACCGCCGACTGCCCCAGCGTGCTCGGCACCGTGGACGCGGTGACCCGCTTTCTGTTCGAGCAGGGCTGCTACGTCACCGAACACCATTCCTTCGATGACCGGCTCTCGGGCCGTTTCTTCATTCGTGTGGAATTCCGCCAGCCCGATGGCTTCGACGAGCAGTCCTTCCGCGCGGGCCTGGCTGAACGCGGTGAAGCCTTCGGCATGATCTTCGAACTGACCGCGCCGAACTATCGGCCGAAAGTGGTGATCATGGTTTCCAAGGCCGATCACTGCCTCAACGACTTGCTCTATCGCCAACGCATCGGCCAGTTGTCGATGGATGTCGCCGCTGTGGTCTCCAACCACCCGGACCTCAAGCCGCTGGCCGACTGGCACCAGATTCCGTACTACCACTTCCCGCTGGACCCGAACGACAAACCGTCGCAAGAGCGTCAGGTGTGGCAGGTGATCGAAGAATCCGGCGCCGAACTGGTGATCCTTGCGCGCTACATGCAAGTGCTGTCGCCGGAGCTGTGCCGCAAGCTCGATGGCAAGGCGATCAACATTCACCACTCCCTGCTGCCGGGTTTCAAGGGCGCCAAGCCCTATCACCAGGCCTACAACAAGGGCGTGAAACTGGTGGGCGCCACGGCGCATTACATCAATAACGACCTGGATGAAGGCCCGATCATTGCCCAGGGCGTGGAGGCCGTGGACCACAGCCATTACCCGGAAGACCTGATCGCCAAGGGGCGGGATATCGAAGGACTGACCCTGGCGCGGGCGGTTGGGTATCACATTGAGCGAAGAGTGTTTTTGAACGCCAATCGCACGGTCGTTCTTTAAATCGCCATCGCGAGCAAGCTCGCGATGAGGCCCTTACAAGCAACACAAGACACACAGGCAATAACCCGAGCACTTAACGCGCTGCCTGCCTGGGCAACGCGGTTTCATAAAAACAACAGCGAGGTGAAAGCATGTCTGGCAATCGTGGTGTGGTGTATCTCGGCGCTGGCAAGGTCGAAGTGCAAAGTATTGACTATCCGAAAATGCAGGATCCGCGCGGCAGGAAGATTAACCACGCCGTCATCCTGCGTGTGGTTTCCACCAACATCTGTGGTTCCGACCAGCACATGGTGCGCGGTCGTACCACCGCTCAAACCGGCCTGGTGCTGGGCCACGAAATCACCGGCGAAGTGATCGAGAAGGGCAGCGACGTCGAGAACCTGCAAATCGGCGACCTGGTATCCGTACCGTTCAACGTCGCTTGCGGGCGCTGCCGTTCCTGCAAAGAGATGCATACCGGCGTGTGCCTGAGCGTCAACCCGGCGCGTCCGGGCGGTGCCTATGGTTATGTCGACATGGGCGACTGGACTGGCGGCCAGGCCGAATACGCCATGGTGCCGTACGCCGATTTCAACTTGCTGAAACTGCCGGATCGCGACCGGGCCATGGAAAAAATCCGTGACCTGACTTGCCTCTCCGACATCCTGCCGACCGGTTATCACGGCGCCGTGACTGCCGGCGTTGGCCCGGGCAGCACTGTGTACATCGCCGGTGCCGGTCCGGTCGGTCTGGCGGCGGCCGCATCCGCTCGCCTGCTGGGCGCGGCGGTGGTGATCGTCGGTGATGTCAACACCGTTCGCCTGGCTCACGCCAAGGCCCAAGGCTTCGAGATCGCCGACCTGTCCCTGGACACACCGCTGCACGAACAGATCGCCGCGCTGCTCGGTGAACCGGAAGTGGATTGCGCCATCGACGCCGTCGGCTTCGAAGCCCGTGGCCATGGCCATGACGGCGTGAAACACGAAGCCCCGGCCACCGTGCTCAACTCGCTGATGGGCGTGGTGCGTGTGGCAGGCAAGATCGGCATCCCCGGCCTCTACGTGACCGAAGACCCGGGTGCCGTCGACGCTGCCGCGAAAATGGGCAGCCTGAGCATCCGCTTCGGCCTGGGCTGGGCCAAATCCCACAGCTTCCACACCGGCCAGACCCCGGTGATGAAGTACAACCGCGCGCTCATGCAAGCGATCATGTGGGACCGCATCAACATCGCCGAAGTGGTGGGCGTGCAGGTGATCAGCCTGGATCAGGCGCCGCAGGGGTATGGCGAGTTCGATGCGGGTGTGCCGAAGAAGTTTGTGATTGATCCGCATAAGATGTTTAGTGCGGCGTAAAGGCTTAGGGTAAACAAAGAGGGTGAAATGATGTCACCCTCTTTTGTTATCCCTTGGTAGAATTCAGAACGGTGCCTCGGAGGCTCTGGGAAGTACCTGGGGCCTTCTGATCTCCGTAGCATGAATTGAAACTCGTCTATAAATACGCTCATGCAAAACTATTTCCATTTCGTTTAACGATCTGTAAATCAAGCCTCCCTCGCCCATTGTTCCATACCGGTAATGGCGACCAGGAATCATGGAACTAAAGTCACTGACATATACTTCATAAACGTGGGGTGTGCCATTGTTGGAGTAACTGGCCGCGATCTCCGAAAAATCTACTGCTGTTCTTCGAGTAGGGGATACATAGAAGCCTGGACCGCTGCTGAGACCGCTAGCGCTATTCATGAAGTTGGAGTGTAGCCCGGCTGTTAAACTATTATGGTGTGCTGTCGTGGATCCATGGGTGCCAATATAATCTAACGTACTTAAATCTACTTTTGGTTGCGGCGGTGGCTCAGAAACACCTCTAGTCGTATTTGATGGTGGTTCAAAATGAGTCGGATTTTTTATAATCTGTAGGTCAGGCGTTTTTATGTAGGCAGTGCGTGCTCGCGTGTTCTTAGGTGCTACGTGTCGAGGCAACTTGAGTGATGAGCCTTTCAAAAGTGCGTTCTTGACGAATTGTGAAATATGTCCCGACGGATCGGTCCGATTTACCGGATCCCCCACGCAATACACATACGCATTCAACCCACCCTCCCCAAACGGACTCCAACTGTCCGGACTGTTAAACCGCATCAAAACCGGGTTAAACGCCCGATAACCATTCCCCAACAAATAACACCCCGTCACCGGATCCGGTCTTTCGCCATTGAAGCCGAGCAGGCTGAGTAAGCCGCTTTCCGCAGGGCGATGACCATAGGGTGAATAGGCCAAGGAATGGGGACGAGTTGCGTCGATCACATTCAATACCGAACGCTGTTGATCAGTGGCAAGCAAGCGCGCTTCCACGGCCCCGTTCTGACGCTGTTGCTGAGCCAGCAGTTGATCGTCGTGCTGCATGATCGAACGCTGCACCACACCTTGAATCTCGGTGGCCAGACGATCTTTCAGATAAAAGCGCCGGCAGGTGTCTAGTGATGTGGGAGTGCAATCAACCAGACGATCCAGCGGGTCGTAGTGGTAGCTGCACAGCAGCGTTTCACGTTTGGGGAGCATGCCCGGATTCCTGAATGAGTTTGTCGATCCAGGGTTTTACTGTGGCGCATTCGAACAGAACCGCCTACTAGCAGAACTGATAGTGCCGCAGGCTTCAGGGCTGCTTTGTGACGAGCGGATGGGAAATGGGTGGAAACCTGAGGAACATGCCCGCGTTTGCCCGGTCAAATCGGCAGCTTTGCGCCTGTAAGCCGGGCGTTTTTCATGACGCAAGAGGATGTCTGAATGAAGATTTCACGAGGTTTTGCATTGGCATCGCTCCTGACCCTGGCTGCCAGCCCGGCCTTTGCACAGTTCAGCCTGGGCGATGCGGCCAATGCCATTGCCGGCATGAAGGGCGGTGACACGGCCGCGACCGCCGCACCGACGCCGCAGACAGCCGATCTGCTGAGCACTCTCACTGAATTGGACATCACCCCACAACAAGCCATCGGCGGTGCCGGGGCGATGCTGGGGCTGGCGAAGAACCAGTTGAGTTCGACCGACTACTCGGAACTGGCCAAAAGCGTACCGGGCATCGACATGCTCTCGGGCGGCGGTGAGTTGGGTGCACTGGCCGGTCTGCTCGGCTCCAGTGGCAAAGCTGCAGGACTGGACAATGCCTTGGGTAACGTCAAGAACACCAGCGACCTGAACAACGCCTTCAGCGCCCTGGGCATGGACACCGGCATGATCGGCCTGTTTACCCCGGTGCTCCTGCAGTACCTCGGTCAGCAGGGCGTCGGTGGTTCGCTGCTGAGCAGCCTGGGCGGGATCTGGGGCGCCGGCGCCGGTACCGGTAGCTGATTCAGCGGTGCCCACCACGCAAGGCGTCGATGCGCCGGTCCTTCTCGGTCCAGAGCTGGCTGACCCAGTTCTGGACCTTCTCGCGAAACGCCGGGTCGTTTTCGTAATCGCCCTGCCATAGCGCAGGGTCGAGTTCGCGGGTCTGGATATCAATGATGACCTTCGGCACATTGCCGCTGATCAAGTCCCAGAACCCCGGAATCTTCTGCTGCGGGTAAACCACCGTCACATCGAGAATCGCGTCCAGCTGCTCGCCCATCGCTGCGAGCACAAAGGCCACCCCGCCGGCCTTGGGCTTGAGCAGGTGATTGAACGGTGACTGTTGCTGGGCACATTTAGCCGCGGTGAAGCGGGTGCCTTCCAGATAATTGACCACCGTTACCGGTTGGCGCTTGAACAGTTCGCAGGCTTGTCTGGTGATTTCCAGATCCTTGCCGGCCAGTTCCGGGTGTCTGGCCAGGAACGCCTTGCTGTAGCGCTTCATGAACGGGTAATCCAGCGCCCACCACGCCAGGCCCAGGAAGGGCACCCAGATCAGCTCTTTCTTGAGGAAGAATTTGAAGAACGGCGTGCGCCGGTTCAGCGTCTGGATCAGCGCCGGGATGTCGACCCAGGATTGATGGTTGCTGATCACCAGATAGGAAGTGTCGCGACGCAGATCGTCACCGCCACGGATGTCCCATTGGGTAGGGATGCAGACACGGAAGATCAGCTTGTCGATCTCGGACCAGGTCTCGGCGATCCACATCACCGACCAAGAGGCGTAATCGCGAAAACGGCCGGGCAGAATCAGTTTGAGCAGGGCAAAAACCATCAACGGCCCGATCAGGACCAGGGTGTTGAGCAGGAGCAGCAGGGTCACAAAACAGCCGGTGAGCAGGCGGCGCATAAGTCACTCGTGGAAGCGGTTGGGCGCGCCATGATAAGCAGCTTCGGGCGGCAGGCCAAATCGGTGCTGACAAATGTTTCACTTTTGGGTCGGTAACCTTGTGGGAACGATCAAGCGAACGACGGTCTAAAATCCGACTGCTCACTCTCATGGAAACCCATTACGTGAAATCCCTCCTTGCAGTGCTCTCCCTCATCGCCCTGCCGGTCATGGCCGCCGAGCCGACCCTCTATGGGCGTTACGAATACATCGCCCTGCCGGAAATCGGCGGGAAGGTCCTCAAGGCGAAAATGGACACCGGCGCCCTGACCGCGTCGCTGTCGGCCAAGGACATCGAAACCTTCAAGCGTGACGGCGAAGACTGGGTGCGTTTCCGCCTCGGCACCAAAGATGCGGGCAACCAGGTCTACGAGCACAAGATCGCGCGCATCAGTAAGATCAAGACCCGCTCCGAAGAGGAAGAGGATGACAGCGAAGTGATCGCACCCACCAAGCGTCCGGTGGTCGATCTGGAGCTGTGCCTGGGTAACGTCAAGCGTACGGTCGAGGTCAACCTGACTGACCGCAGTAGCTTCAATTATCCGTTGCTGATCGGCGCCAAGGCGTTGCGTGAGTTTGGGGCGGCGGTGAATCCGGCTCGGCGGTTTACGGCGGATAAGCCGGATTGTTGATCTTTTGAAGGCTTAAACCTTCGGCATCGTCGCAATCATCGAAGGCCGCTGACTCACCTCGAAATACCACGCCGCCAACTGCGGATTCGCTGTGCGCCAGTCCAGATCCGGATGGCGCAGGTCAAGGTAACCCAGTGCACAGGCCACGCTGATCGCGGCTACGTCGAAGTGGCAGGTCAGTTCGGCTATCGCGTCCTTTTCCAGCAATGCCAGGGCGCGACGGATTTTGTCGCGCTGGCCGTCGAGCCATTCGTCCCAGTGTTTTTCCGGGGCGCGCAGGGCGGTTTCGTAGCGCACCAGCACGGCCGCGTCCATGATCCCGTCGGCCAGCGACGCGAGGGTCAGGCGGCGCCAGCGGGCCGAGCCTTCGCGAGGGATCAGCGGGTTGCCGACGTGCTGGTGGTCGAGGTAGTCGAGGATCACCCGGCTGTCGTGGATGATGTTGCCGTCAGCCAGGCGCAGGGCCGGGATTTTGCTCAGCGGGTTATCTTCGATCAGGGTCAGGTCCGGGTTGACCGGGGTAAGCACGCTGGTCTGCAACGCCACACGGTTCTGCTGGCCGGTTTCGTGCAGCAGCACCATGACTTTGCGAACGAAGGGAGAGAGCGGGTTGTGGTACAGGGTCATGCTCGGGGCGGACATGGCAGCGTCTCGATCGATGGCAGTGTCGGGCAGCATAGCGTGTTGGAGCGATAGCTCAAGATGGCAAACACCCTTGTAGGAGCGAGCCTGCTCGCGATGGCGGCCTGACATTCAACATCAATGCTGGCTTACAGACCGCTATCGCGAGCAGGCTCGCTCCTACAGGGTTTGTGTCTTAGCTGGCTGGAACTGCAGTTTGAAGATTTGGGGCGGCCACCTGAGGCTTGATCTCACGGGCAACCGTCCAGACGATAAACGCGGCAACGATGTCGAAAATCGCCAGCACCACAAACAGCGGGCTGTAGCCGATCTTGGTCACCATCACGCCAAACACCAGGGTGAACGCGGCGGCGCCCAGGTAGCCGAACATGCCACCCATGCCGGTGGCGGTGGCCACTTCGTTTTTGCCGAAAGAGTCGGATGTGATCGCATACAGCGCACCGGACAAGGTCTGGTGTGCGAAGCCGCCAATGCACAGCAGCGCGATGGCTGTGTACGGGCTGGCCACCAGGCCAATGCAGGCCGGGCCGATCATGCACGAGGCGCCGAACAACAGGACCATCTTGCGCGAGGTGAACAACGACACGTTGCAGTACTTGTGGAAGAACGGGCTCAGGTAGCCGCCGAGCACGCAGCCCAGGTCGGCGGCCAGGAACGGCAGCCAGGCGAACATCGCGATCTCTTTGATGTTCATGTGCCGTTCGGTCATCAGGTACAGCGGAATCCACGCGTTGAAGGTCTGCCAGGCCGGCTCGGAGAGCATGCGCGCACTGGCGATGGCGTAGAAGTTGCGGCTGCCGATGATTTTTTTCCAGTTGCCTTTTTGCTTGGCCGTGTCTTTGAAGTGATCTTCCTGACCGCTGAGGATGTAGTCGCGTTCTTCGTCGCTCAGGCGCTTCTGGTCCCGTGGGTGCTTGTAGAAAACCATCCACAGAAACGTCCAGGCCACGCCCAGGCCACCCACGATCAGGAACGCCAGTTCCCAGCCGCTGTGCAGAATCGCCCAGACCACCAGTGGCGGCGCCAGCACGGCGCCAATCGACGAGCCGATGTTGAACCAGCCGATGGCCACCGAGCGCTCTTTGGCCGGGAACCATTCAGTGGACGTCTTGACCGCCGCCGGCAACCCCGCCGCTTCGGTCAGGCCAAGCAGGCCGCGGACAAAGGCCAGGCCTTGCCAACCGGTCGCCAGGGCCGCCAGTGCGCAGGCAATCGACCAGGCGAAGGCGAAAATGGCAAAGCCCATTTTGGTGCCGATGGCATCGATGATGTAGCCCGCCACCGGTTGCATCAGCGCATAGCACACCTGCCACGCGACGACGATGTGCGAGTACTGCTCGGTGGAGATGTTCATTTCGCTCATCAGGGTCGGAGCGGCCACTGACAGGGTATTGCGAGCCAGGTAGTTGACCATCAGGCCGGCCGTCACCAGGCCGACCATCCACCAGCGGATGCCTTTGACTTTCATCACTTCACCGTCATTTTTTTGGATTTATTTTTGGTGTCGCACATGTTGTAAGTTGTCGTACAACGCGTGCCTTTATAGGAGCGCAAGGGTAAAGTTGTCAACAAATATGTCAGGGGGTTTGCAGGGGGAGGCGACGGGTGGAAAGTAAGGTCATCGTATGACTGGCGAATACTTGGGGCTTGCCGCCGAACCTGTAGGAGTGAGCCTGCTCGCGATGGCTGTGTGTCAGCCAATTCAATATCGACTGATTCGGCCCCATCGCGAGCAGGCTCGCTCCTACAGGGGATCAGCGGCGTTGCAGGAGACCGCGCAGGGCCAGGGCTGCGGGGATGCCCAAGCCCAACCAACTCAGCGAATCCCACACACCATCCCCGAGCAACGCGGCAAACAACCCTGCCGCGCTGAGCACCGCGATGACGGTCGGAATGGCAAACACTTTCCAGAAGTTCGACTGCCGGGGCTTCATGCCACGCTCTCCGCTTTTTCCAGCACCGGCCTGACGGCCTTGCGCCGCACTACCCACAGATAAACCCCACTGCCGAGCATGATGATGGTCAGCACATCCAGGGTCGCCCAGAGTATCTGCATCGGCATGCCGCCGTAGTCACCGAAGTGCAGTGGCTGCGACATGCCCATCGCGTCCATGTACCACGGTCGTTCGGCCACGGCGGTGACTTGCAGGGTGCTGGCGTCGGTCAGTACCGGCGTCAGCAGGTGCGAGGTCAGGTGCGTGCTGCCCTTCATGAACACTGCGTAATGGTGCTCACTGGAAAAGCGCGTGCCGGGGAAGGCGATAAAGTCCGGCTGCATGCCCGGAGCGACATCCTTGGCGATATCGAGCAAACGGGTCGCGGGCGCGAGTTGCGTCAGCGGTGGCGCATCGCGGTACGGCGCGACCATCGCGCTCAGGCTGTCGTTGCGCCAGGCGGCAATGATCAGGTCGGCGCAGGCACTGATCACGCCCGTCACGCCGACCACCACGGCCCAGGTCAACGTCACCACACCGATCAGGTTATGCAGGTCGAGCCAGCGCAGGCGGGTGGATTTGTCCTGACGCACGGTGGCGAATTTCAAGCGACGCATGAACGGCAGGTACAGCACCGTGCCGGAAACGATCGCCATCACGAACAGAATCCCCATGAATGCCAGCAGCAACTTGCCCGGCAAGCCGGCGAACATGTCCACGTGCAGGCGCAGCATGGTCATCATGAAACCGCCGTTGGCCGATGGCGTTTCCAGTGCTTCGCCAGTACGGGCATCCAGCATGAAAGTGTGGGACGCGTTCGGCTCGGTGCCCGCGGTCGCGGCCATGATGGTCAGCACTGCGTTGGGCTCATCGTCCTCGAAGCCGAAATACTGCATGACTTCACCGGGGCGATGCTTCTCGGCGGCTTCCACCAACTGCTGCAAATTCAGGTGCGGGGTGTCTGCCGGCATTACCTTCACTTCAGGCGCGTCGCCCAGTAAGTGGTCGATCTCGTGGTGAAAGATCAGCGGCAGGCCGGTCAGTGCCAGCAGTAACAGGAACACCGTACAAATCAGGCTGGTCCAGGTATGAACAGCGGACCAGCGGCGAATTGTTTTACTTTTCATTTTATAGCCTTCAGAAAAACCAAAGCCGCCCACGAAGGACGGCCTGGTCATTGGGCGTGTCAGCTCAAAGCGTTACCACTTGTAGGTTGCACTTGCGACGACACTGCGCTGGTCGCCGTAGTAGCAGTAGAAGCTGTCGCAAGTCGAGATGTAGTCCTTGTCGAACAGGTTGGTGGCGTTAACGGCCAGCGAAGCGCCTTTAAGGCTGTTGTCCAGGCGACCGAGGTCGTAGTGAACCACGGCGTCGAACACCGTGTAGGCGCCTGCCTTGCCTAGCCAGGTGTTGGCCTGGTCGCCATAGGTATTGCCGGTATAGCGCGCGCCGGCGCCGATGCCGAAGCCGTCCAGCACGCCGTTGTGCCAGGTGTAGTCGCCCCACACCGACGCTTGCTGGTTAGGCATCAGTTGCAGGCGATTGCCCTTGTAGATGCCCTCTTGCACTTCGGATTTGGCCAGGGTGTAGGCAGCGGTGACCTTGAGGTTTTCGGTCACGTCGGAAACGGCTTCCAGCTCCAGGCCTCTGACTTTCACTTCGCCGGTCTGGCTGGTGACTGTCACGTTGCCCACGTTGTTGGTGACGGAAACGTTTTTCTGGGTCAGGTCATACACAGCTGCCGTCAGCAGGGTGTTACTGCCCGGTGGCTGGTACTTGATCCCCAGTTCCCATTGCTTGCCTTCGGTCGGCTTGAACGACTCGGTTGGCGAGGCGACGGCATTGCTGGTCGGTTGGAACGATTCGGCGTAGGACAGGTAGGGCACGAAGCCCGAGTCGAACACGTAGCTGATCGCCGCGTTGCCGCTGAAGTTCTTGTCGCGTTCGGTGTTGGTGGCATCGCCCTTGTTGAAGAACGTGGTGCCGGTGTGGACCCAGTCTTCACGGCCGCCGAGGGTCAGGCGCCATTGGCCGAGGGCCATCTGGTCCTGGATGTACAGGCCGGTCTGCTGGGTCTTCTGTTCGTAGTCGTAGAACGCCGTGGAGCGTGCCGGACGTTCGATCGGCAAGCCATAGATCGGGTCGTTGACGTTGATGCCCGGCGCGGTGCCGAAGATCGAGAGGTAGTTGGTGGTGTTGCGCTGGTGGTCCAGGCCGATCAGCAAGGTGTGACTGACGTCGCCGGTGATGAAGTCGCCCTGGAAGTTGTTGTCCACGGCGAATTGGGCGATGTCTTCGTCGACATTGGTGGTGCCACGGCCGGTGTTGCCTTGATCGTCGACGACAAACCCGAACTCGGCAAACTCAGGGTTGTAGCTGTTGACGGTCACGGCCTGGAACGACAGCTCCGACTTGGTGTAGCGCAGGTTCTGGCGGAACTGCCAGACATCGTTCAGGCGGTGTTCGAAGGCATAACCCAGCGCGTAGTAGGTGCGGTCGTAGAAGTCGTAGTTCGGGTCACCCAGGTTCTTGTGGTGGGAGATCTCGCCGAACGGCATGTCGATCTTGGTGCCCTGGATCGGATAGAACTGACTGGTGATACCGGTATCGTCACGGGTGAACTGTGTGAGCAGGGTGAAGCTGGTGTCTTCGTCGATGTTCCAGGTCAGGCTTGGCGCAATGTTGTAGCGCTTGTCATCAATGTGGTCGATGGGTGTGCCGCCGTCACGCAGTACGCCGCTGAGGCTGTACAGGAACTGGCCTTCGTCGTCGATCTTGCCGGTGCTGGCGAAGTTGATCTGGCGATGATTGTCGCTGCCGTATTGCAGCTGGATCTCGCTGCTGGCTTCAGCGCTTGGGCGACGGCTGACCATGTCCAGCAGGCCGCCCGGCGGGGTCTGGCCGTACACCGAGGAGGCCGGGCCGCGCAGCAGCGCCAGGCGGTCGAGGTTCCAGGTTTCCTGTTTCGGGTTGGAGTACACACCTTTTGGCAGTGGCAGGCCGTCAAGGAATTGAGTCGGCTCGAAACCCCGCACGCGCAACCAGTCGGAGCGGGTGTCGCTGCCGAAGCTGCTGGAGGTGATGCCCGGCAAGTAGCGCACGGCATCATCGAGGGTGTGCGCGTTGCGGTCGTCCATCTGCTCACGAGTGACGACCGAAATCGAACGCGGTGCCTCGACCAGTGCGGTGTCGGTCTTGGTGCCGGCGGCGGTGCGCTTGGCCAGGTAACCCTGTACCGGGCCCCAGGCGCTTTCAGTGTCTTGCACGCCGATCACGCTGGTGGCCGGCAGGTCCATCACACCCTCGGGCACGGCCACCAGGGTGTAGGTGCCCGCACTGCTCTGCTCCAGTTGCAGGCCGGTGCCACGCAGGGCTTCGCGCAGGGCGCCGGTTGCATCGAACTGGCCTTTGACCGGCGCCGAGGTCTTGCCCGCCGCCAGGGATGGATTCAACGACAGGGCCAAACCGGCCTGGCTGGCGATCTGGTTCAGGGTGTTGGCCAGTGGTGCGGCCGGCAGGTTGTAGGCGCGGACGCTGGACGCCTGTTCAGCGGCGACCAGTTGGCTGCTGGCCAACGGGGTGCAAAGGGCGATGGCGACCGCCAGCAAACTGCGGCGCAACAGGGAGTCTAGCGAACGAGGCATACAGCGGCTCCTGAATGGAAACATTTCTCAATTGCCTGTGTGCCGAACGAAAATCAAAAAGTGATAGGGCTGGATGAAAATAATTTCGATTCAGCTATCCAGTTGCGGCCAAAGTACTTTCGGGATGCGCTTCTGTGGCGAGGGAGCTTGCTCCCGCTCGGCTGCGCAGCAGTCGTAAAGTCAGCAAGTGCGTTTTAACTGGAAAGTACAGGGGGCCGCTTCGCGACCCAGCGGGAGCAAGCTCCCTCGCCACAGGGGGCTGTGTGGCGGTTCAGGGCTTGGCATCGGCCTTGGCCACGACCTTCACCCACCATTGCGTGTGCTGTTCAATCTGCACCGGCAGGGTCGGCAGCAGGGCGTTGAGTGCCAGGTCGGTGTCGCGCAGCGGGAAGCTGCCGGTGATGCGCAGGTCGGCTACTTCCGGTGCGACCCCGACGTAACCGTTTCGATAGCGACCGATTTCATGCACCAGATCTTCCAGCCGCGTGTTGTCCACCACCAGCATGCCGCGGGTCCAGGCATCCGCGCCGAGGTTGACCGCCAGAACCGGGCCCAGGCCGTTGTTTCGGATCAGCACCTGCTGGCCTTCGCGCAGAATCTGTTCGTCCGGGTTGGACTCAGGGTGAACCGCCACCGCCGACTGCAATACGCTCAGGCGCGTTCCGTCTTCCTCGCGCTTGACCAGAAACCGCGTACCCAGCGCGCGCATGCTGCCTTCGCGGGTTTCGACGATGAACGGCCGGGGATCGCCATGGCTCGTTTCAACCAGGATTTCGCCTTCCTGAAGCACGATGCGCCGCTGCTTTTCATCGAAACGCACATCCAGCGCGCTGTGGGTGTTGAGATTGACCAGCGTGCCGTCAGCCAGGCGCAGGGTGCGCTGCTCGCCAACGGCGGTGCGCTGGTCGGCCAGCCAATAGTCGATCGGCAGGTAGCGATCTCCGGCGAACAGGGCCAGGCCGATCACGGCAACGATACTGGCTACACCGCTACTCAGCTTGCGCACACGCCGACGGATGCCTTCGCGCGATTGCAGCAAGGCAGTGCGGGCCGGGCCGCTGGCCACGCTGAAACGCTGGTCGAGCATGCCCAGCTGGCGCCAGGCGCGGGCGTGCTCTTCGTGGGCCGCGTGCCACTTGGCGAATTCTTCGCGCTCTACCGGGTTGGCGCAGTCCATGGACAGCTGCCAGGCAATCGCCGCGTCCAGCACGCTGGCCGATACCGGTTTTGAACTGATCGGATTCATGTCGGCTCACCATACAGTGCGATGTAGCACTGGCGAATGCCTTGGGCCAGGTACTGGCGCACCCGCGGCACCGACACGCCGAGGCGCTCGGCGATTTCTGCATGACCGAGGCCGTCGAGGCGGTTGTAGAGGAACGCCGCCCGAGCCTTACTGGATAGCTTGCCGAGCAAGCGGTCGATGTTTTTCAGGTCTTCGAGGATCATTTGCTGTTCTTCCACCGACGGTTGTTCGGCTTCGGGGATCAGCATCAGCTCGGTGAGGTAAGCCTGTTCCAGCGCGGCGCGACGGAAATAATCGAACAGCAGGCCCTTGGCGATCGCCACCAGGAACGCCCGGGGCTCGCGCGGGACCTTCAGCTCCTCGCGGCCCAGCAAACGCACGAAAGTGTCCTGGCTCAGGTCTTCGGCCCGCTGCGGGCAGGCGACGTTGCGTCGAAGCCAGGCCAATAGCCATCCACGATGGTCGCGATACAACGCACCGACGAGCTCACTTTGAGGGCTTGGAACTGACGACACGCCGCATCACCGATTGGGAAGTATTAACTAACGAGAATTGTTCGCGATTGTGGCAGAGGCGAGGGAGGTAAGCAATTGGCGTTGGTCGGGTGGGAGTTTGGCGACGGCCCCTGTAGGAGCGAGCAAGCTCGCGAAAAATTATCTGACACCTCGGTCTTACCGGAAAAACGTGTCACCGTTGACGTTTTTCGCGAGCAGGCTCGCTCCTACAGGGATTGCGTATAGGTCAGAAGGACGGCGCCTGCTGCCGGCGCTTCCACTGATTCAAGCGCTGTTGCAGATTCAACGGGCTATGAATCTGTTGCTGCCGCGCACGGCTGAACAGGATCAGCATCAGTTCGGCGGTGGCCAGGGCATCGGCACTGGCGTGGTGGCGCTCGAAGACTTCGAGCTTGAACCAGTCGATCCAATCGTCCAGCCCGGCCTCGCGAATGTGCGCTTGGGGGCACAGCAGCGGTGCAATGTCCGCCACGTCCAGAAACGGATGCTGCAGCTTGAAACCCAGGTGATCTTTCAGCGCACGGCCGAGCATGTGCTGGTCAAACGGCGCGTGGAAGGCCAGCACCGGACTGTCCCCGATGTACTCCATCAGGTCGAGCAGTGCTTCAGCCGGGTCGCTGCCCGCTGCAATGGCGCTGGGGCCAATGCCATGGATCAGCACGCTGGGGCCGAGTTTCACTTGCGGATATTGCAGGGTGCGTTCGAACTGTTGGCGAAAGTCGATGGCCCCGTCCTCGATCACCACCGCGCCGATGGACAACACATGGTCCTTGTTCATGTTCAAGCCGGTGGTTTCCAGGTCGAGCACCACCCAGCGCTGTTCGCGCAGGCTGCACTGCGCCAGGTCTGCAGCCGTCGGTAATTGCTCCAGCCGATGTTGCAGGTGGGCTGACAGGTTGGGGCTCGGCGGGCGCAGCCACGAAAACAGGCTCATAACTGATACCGCAAGGCCAGGCTGCTTTGCAGGCGTTGTGCCTGGCGCAGGGACTCACGCAGGATGCGTCGGTCCAGATGATTGAGGCTGTCGGGATCGACCCGATTCGAGTAAGGAAAATTCTCCCGGGTCTGTAGTTGATGTTGCTGCATGCGGGCTTGCTGGATGAAGTGATAGGCCTCTTCGTACGCGGCGCCGTCCAGGGGTTCGATGACCTCTTTGGCAACCAGCTGGCGAAAACGCTCCAGCGTGTTGTTGGTCTCGATGCCATGGGCCAGGGCCAGCAACCGGGCGCCATCGACAAAGGGTGCCAGGCCCTGGATCTTCAGGTCCAGGGTGGCCTTCTCGCCATTTTTGCGCGCCAGCACGAACTCGCGGAAACGTCCTACGGGCGGGCGATTGCGCAGCGCATTCTCCGCCATCATGCGCTGGAACAAACGGTTGTCGCCGACCTGATCGAGAATGCCCCGGCGCAACTGCTCACAGCCTTGCTCGCTGCCCCAGACCACGCGCAAATCGAAATAGATGCTCGAACCCAGCAGGTTCTCCGGGGTTGCCTCGCGGATAAACGCCGCAAAGCGCCGCGCCCATTCGGCCCGGGACAGGCACAGTTCGGGGTTGCCGGCCATGATATTGCCCTTGCACAAGGTGAAGCCGCACAGCGCCAGGCTCTGGTTGATCTGTTGGGCAATGGGCAGCAGCTTGCCGCGAATCTCGGCGGCATGGGCCGCATCCCTGGCTTCGAACAGAATGCCGTTGTCCTGATCGGTGTACAGGGTCTGCTCGCGACGGCCTTCGCTGCCGAAACACAGCCAACTGAACGGCACGCCGGGGTCGCCTTTTTCGGCGAGGGTCAGTTCGATCACCCTGCACACGGTGTGGTCGTTGAGCAAGGTGATGATGTGGGTGATCTGCGTCGAAGATGCGCCGTGGGCCAGCATGCGCTCGACCAGTTGACCGATTTCGCCCCGCAACGCCACCAGGTTTTCCACTTTCTGGGCATTGCGGATAGTGCGCGCCAGGTGCACCAGGTCGACCCGTTGCAGGGAAAACAGGTCACGCTCGGAAACCACGCCGCACAAGCGCTGGTCCTTGACCAGGCAGACATGGGCGATGTGACGCTCGGTCATGGCAATCGCCGCGTCGAATGCACTGTGATCCGGCGACAGGAAAAACGGCGCCCGGGTCATGTGCCCTTCCATGGCTTCGTTGAAGTCACTGCTGCCGTTGGCTACGGTTTGGCGCAGGTCGCGTAGGGTGAAAATCCCCATTGGCGCCTTGAGTTCATCGACCACCACGATGCTGCCGACTTGCTGTTCATGCATCAACGTCACGGCTTCGCGCAATGGCGTCTGCGGGCTGCACGTTACCGGGTGGCGCATGGCCAACTCACCCAGTCGGGTATTGAGCGAATATTGGGTGCCCAGGGTTTCCACGGCTTTTTGCTGCACTTGCTGGTTGACCTGATCCAGCAGGCTGCTGACACAGCGCAGGGCGAAGTTGCGGAAGGTGTCCGATAGCGAAAACAGGCGGATGAACGCCGGCTTGTTCAGTTGCAGGCAGAAGGTGTCCTCGCCAGCCAGATGTTCGGTGCGGGTCGCCCGCTCACCCAACAACGCCGCGAGGGGGAAACACTCGCCGGTGGTGATCTCGAAGACCGTTTCGGTGCCACCTTTTGCCGTGTGCGGACGCTCGCCCACGACCCGGCCTTGCTTGACGATATAGAAGTGCTCGACTGGCCCGTCGGCGGGTTTGATGATGCTTTCGCCGGGGGCGTAAAAACGCAGCTGACATTGCTCGACCAGGTACGCCAGGTGAGCGTGTTCCATCTGGTTGAAGGGCGGGAAGCGCTGAAGGAATTGCAACGTGCCCTGGATGTTCTGCAACACCGCGGTTTTCCCTGCCTGTGTGAAGGCGTCCGCTTTACTCATAACCATTACCGCAGTCTTTTTTGAATTGTTGTAGTCGGATGACCCATACATGGTCGACCCCTGTGGCCGGGGTGCCCATTGGACGTAAGTCTAGGTAGGCGGTTGGCGCGCTGAATTGTCGGAAAAGTCCTACGCAAATGTGCGAAAAACCTCTCTGCTGCCCTATTGGACTATTCTCCGACGAGGTGCACATTGATGGTCTGCATAGCGCTGTCTCACTGTTGTGCCAGGGAATTGTATTGAACATATAGGGAATGCCATGTCCGACCACGATATTTTGAGCGACGCCGAGCGCGAAGCGCTGAGTGCCGTCATGCTGGAACCTGACCTGCCGCCGCAACGGGTGCTGATCGTCGATGACGATAAAGACGCCCGGGACCTGCTGTCAGAGATCCTCGCGTTGGACGGTATCCGCTGCCTGACCGCGGCCAGTGGCGAAGCGGCGCTCAAGATGCTGGTGACCGAGGCGGAGATCAAAAAGCCCACGATCGGTTTACTGATTACCGACTTGCGAATGAGCCACATTGACGGTCTGGAACTGATTCGTCAGGTACGCGAATCGGTCAGGGCGGCATTGCCGATCATCATTGTCTCGGGTGACGCCGACGTGAAGGATGCGATTGCCGCGATGCATATGAGCGTGGTGGATTTTCTGCTCAAGCCGATTGATGCCGGCAATCTGCTGGAGTTGGTCAAGCGTGAGCTTGGGATGAAGCCTTAGTCCAAGCCTGTCAGCCCTGAACTGCCTTTGTGGGAGCGAGCAGCCCACAAAGAAAAAGCCCTGATCTTTCGATCAGGGCTTTTTCATGTCCGGCGCAGGCGCTCAGTTACAGGCCATTGGCAGCCTTGAACTCGCGACGACGACGGTGCAGAACCGGCTCGGTGTAGCCGTTCGGCTGCTTCGTGCCTTCAACCACCAGTTCGACCGCCGCCTGGAAGGCGATGTTGCTGTCGAAGTTGGGGGCCAGCGGACGGTACAGCGCGTCGCCGGCGTTCTGCCGGTCAACCACCGGCGCCATGCGCTTGAGGCTTTCCATCACTTGCTCTTCGCTGACGATGCCGTGACGCAGCCAGTTGGCGATGTGCTGGCTGGAAATACGCAGCGTGGCACGGTCTTCCATCAGGCCGACGTCGTTGATGTCCGGCACTTTCGAACAGCCGACGCCCTGGTCGATCCAGCGCACCACATAACCGAGAATGCCCTGGGAGTTGTTGTCCAGTTCGTTCTTGATCTGTTCGGCGGTCCACTGCGGGTTCACCGCCAGCGGGATGGTCAGGATGTCGTCTACCGAAGCATGGGCACGTTTGGCCAGTTCAGCCTGACGGGCAAACACGTCAACCTTGTGGTAATGCAGCACGTGCAGCGCAGCAGCGGTCGGTGATGGTACCCAGGCGGTGTTGGCACCGGCCATCGGGTGAGCGATTTTCTGTTCGAGCATCGCAGCCATCAGGTCAGGCATGGCCCACATGCCTTTGCCGATCTGTGCGCGACCTTGCAGGCCGGTGCTCAGACCGATATCGACGTTGGAGTTCTCGTAGGCACCGATCCATTTTTCCGCCTTCATGTCCGCCTTGCGCACCATCGGGCCGGCTTCCATGGAGGTGTGGATTTCGTCGCCCGTACGGTCGAGGAAACCGGTGTTGATGAACACCACGCGCTCGCTCGCCGCCTTGATACAGGCCTTGAGGTTGATCGTGGTACGACGCTCCTCGTCCATGATCCCGACTTTGAGGGTGTTGCGCGGCAGGCCCAGCACGTCTTCGATGCGACCGAACAGCTCGTTGGTGAACGCCGCTTCTTCCGGGCCGTGCATCTTCGGCTTGACGATGTAGATCGAGCCGGTGCGGGTGTTTTTGCGCGAGGTATTGCCGTTCAGGTTGTGCATCGATGCCAGGCAAGTCACCAGGCCATCGAGAA
This sequence comes from Pseudomonas grandcourensis, assembly GCF_039909015.1. Classification (NCBI taxonomy): domain Bacteria; kingdom Pseudomonadati; phylum Pseudomonadota; class Gammaproteobacteria; order Pseudomonadales; family Pseudomonadaceae; genus Pseudomonas; species Pseudomonas grandcourensis. The sequence goes on along the minus strand of NZ_CP150919.1, from coordinate 6,248,917 downwards.
TGCCTTCCGGCACTTCGTTACCGTCTTTGTCCAGAATTGCATCGATGGTCATCAGGTGACCAACGTTACGCACGAACAGCAACGAACGGCCGTGCAGGCTCAGTTCACTGCCATCGACAGCGGTGTAGGTGCGGTCGGCGTTCATGGTGCGGGTAAAGGTCTGACCGCCCTTGGCGACTTCTTCCGACAGATCGCCCTTCATCAGGCCGAGCCAGTTGCGGTAGATCACCACTTTGTCATCGGCATCGACAGCGGCGACGGAGTCTTCGCAGTCCATGATGGTGGTCAGCGCGGCTTCCATCAGGATGTCTTTGACGCCGGCCGCGTCGGTCTGGCCGACCGGGGTGCTGGCGTCGACCTGGATTTCGAAATGCAGGCCGTTGTTTTTCAGCAGGATCGCGGTCGGTGCAGCGGCATCGCCCTGGAAGCCGATCAGTTGTGCGTCGTTGCGCAGGCCGGTGTTGCTGCCGCCTTTAAGGGCGACCACCAGTTTGCCGTCGACGATCTTGTAGCCAGTGGAATCGACGTGGGAGCCGGCCGCCAAAGGCGCCGCTTCGTCGAGGAAGGCGCGGGCGAAAGCGATGACTTTGTCACCGCGCACCTTGTTGTAGCCTTTGCCTTTTTCCGCGCCGTCGGCTTCGCTGATGGCGTCGGTGCCGTAGAGCGCATCGTACAGCGAGCCCCAGCGGGCGTTCGAGGCGTTGAGCGCGAAGCGGGCGTTCATGACAGGCACCACGAGCTGTGGACCGGCCATGCGGGCGATTTCTTCATCGACGTTTTGCGTCGTTGCCTGGAAATCGGCCGCTTCTGGCAGCAGATAACCGATGTCTTGCAGGAAGGCTTTATAGGCCACGGCGTCGTGCGCCTGACCGGCACGTACCTGGTGCCAGCCATCGATACGAGCCTGGAAATCATCGCGTTTGGCGAGTAGGGCTTTGTTCTTCGGCGCCAGGTCATGGATGACCTTGTCGGCACCGGCCCAGAACTTATCGGCGGTGAGGCCGGTACCGGGAATGGCTTCGTTGTTCACGAAGTCGAACAGGACTTTGGCGACCTGCAGGCCACCGACTTGAACGTGTTCAGTCATTGCTTGCCTCACTCTGCTCAGCTATTTCGCTTTTCAGCTCTTCAATTTAACAATGAAGCCTTTGGCCATTTAAACCACAAACCCCTCTACCAGTACATGCCCATGACAGGCGGCTGGGTTGGGACCAATCAACGGCTTGGGGCCTTGCTGACAGGGCTTTCAGGGTTGCGAACGTGCCTGCGGCAGACATCGATCCAACGTTATGTAGTGCGCGCTGCGGCATACTACATGATGAATTGCGGTTGTGAAAATTAGACTAATTACGTCGTTCTGCGACCCCATGACGCATTGCGGTCACGTCGGGGAGCGTGATGTTCTCAAAAAACCATTGGATTGTTCCAGTTAAATATCAAAAGTTGTACACGATTTGTTTTCCATTTCGATCGGCGGCGACTTCATTCGCGAGCAGGCTCGCTCCCACAAAGGCCCGCGCAACCCTTGTGGGAGCGAGCCTGCTCGCGAAGACGCCTGACCTGTCGGCGCAGGTCCAACCCTTGCCTATACTTGGTTCTCTATAACAAAAGTCATGACAAGAGGGCTGCGCCATGGACCACCTCGTACTCACTGTTTTTGCTCCGGACAAGCCAGGACAAGTCGAGCGCATTGCCCAATGCATTGCCGAGCACGGCGGTAACTGGCTGGAAAGCCGCATGTCGCGCATGGCGGGACAGTTCGCCGGGATTCTTCGAGTGGGGGTGCCGGCCGAGGCCTACGACGAATTGGTCGATGCATTGCAGGGCTTGTCCGCCCATGGCATTCGCGTGTTGATCGCTGAAAGCGGTATCGAACAATCCTGCACCTGGAAACCGATCGCCATGGAACTGGTGGGCAATGATCGCCCGGGGATCGTGCGTGACATCACGCGCTTGTTGAGCGAGCAGGGGGTGAATCTGGAACGGCTGGTCACCGAAGTGCGCCCGGCACCGATGAGCAGCGAGCCGTTGTTCCATGCCGAGGCGATTCTTGCGGTCCCGCTGACACTGTCGCTGGACGTACTGCAATCGCGCCTGGAAACCCTGGCTGACGACCTGATGGTCGAATTGGTGCTGCGCAGTGAACCCTGATCAGGTTATCCAAGTTAAACGTGCACCGGCCTGTGGATAACCTGTAGAGACACCCCGCCAGGCCACGCCGACCGGGGCTCTTCAGGTTCTGATCAAAAAACCAGCAGTTTCAGATACTTGCGCACAAACGGCGGGGATCACGCTGTGGATAACCTTGGGAAGGAATGATGCAGGCCACGGGAGACGTGGCCTGTAGGGTTTTGTGCGTTTTTTGATCAGCTGCGGCGGCGCAAACTTATCCACGCATCGATGCTGTAAACCGCCAGACCGGCCCAGATAAACATGAACGCTACCAGGGTGCTGGACGACAGGTGCTCGCCAAACAGCAGGACCGCTTGCAGCAGAACCAGGGTTGGCGCCAGGTACTGAAGAAACCCCAGTGTCGTGTAGGGCAAATGCCGTGCGGCAGCGTTGAAGCAGACCAGCGGCACCAGGGTGATCGGGCCGGCGGCGACCAACCACCAAGCCTGGGAGGTGGTCCAGAATTCGGCCTGGGCACTGCTGGCCGTCGGATTGAGCAGTAACCAGCCGAGGGCAATCGGTACCAGCATCCAGGTTTCCACCACCAGCCCCGGCAGCGCCTTAACCGGCGCCTGCTTGCGAATCAGGCCATAGATACCGAAGGTCAGTGCCAGCACCAGCGACACCCACGGCAGGCTGCCGACTTGCCAGACCTGTTGCGCCACACCCACAGCCGCCAGACCGACGGCAATCCATTGCATGCGCCGCAGCCGTTCGCCGAGGATCAGCATGCCCAGCAACACGTTCACCAAGGGATTGATGTAGTAACCGAGGCTGGCCTCCAGCATGCGTCCGTTGTTCACCGACCAGACGTAGGTCAGCCAGTTGGCCGCGATCAGCGCACCGCTCAAAGCCAGGATCGCCAGCCGTCGCGGGTTTTCCCGCAGCTCGCGCCACCAGCCCGGGTGCTTCCAGACCATCAGCAACAAGGCGCCGAACAGTGCCGACCAAAGCACCCGGTGGATGATGATTTCCACGGCGGGCACGCTGGCGATGGCTTTGAAGTAGAGGGGGAAAAGCCCCCAGATGATGTAGGCACTCAGGCCTAGAATGTACCCGCGACGCGGGTTGGCGGCTTGCATGCAAAGTCCTTGCTTAGGCAGCTAACAAAGAGGCGATTGTAAGGTGGTTGTATAGATGTGTCGTGTCAGAAAAAAGTTCGCAGCCTGCGGCAGCTCCTACAGAGAAAACATATTCGCCCTGTAGGAGCTGCCGAAGGCTGCGATCTTTTGATTTTCGATTAAAACAGCTTCAACGGTTCTTCATTGAGCGCTGCCAACTGCTCGCGCAATGCCAACACCTGATCCCCCCAATAACGCTCGGTGCCAAACCAAGGGAAACTGCGGGGGAACGCCGGGTCTTCCCAGCGGCGGGCGAGCCAGGCGCTGTAGTGCATCAGGCGCAAGGCGCGCAGCGGTTCGATCAAGGCGAGTTCACGGGGATCGAAATCGTGGAATTCGTTGTAGCCGTCCATCAGTTCCGACAACTGGCTCAGGCAATCCTGACGATCGCCGGCGAGCATCATCCAGATGTCCTGCACCGCCGGGCCCATGCGGCAGTCGTCGAGGTCGACGATATGGAACATCTCGTCGCGGCACATCATGTTGCCGGGGTGGCAGTCACCGTGCATGCGGATGTTCTGGTGCGGCGTGTTGCTGTAGGCATCTTCCACACGCTTGAGCAGATCGCGGGCCACTGATTCGTAGGCCGGTAGCAGGCTGCGGGGGATGAAGTTGCCGTCGAGCAACGTGGCCAGCGAGTCATGGCCGAAGTTCTTTACCGCCAGCGCTTCACGGTGCTCGAACGGCCGGGTCGAGCCGACCGCATGCAGGCGCCCAAGCAACTGGCCCAGGCGATACAGTTGGTCGAGGTTGCCCGGCTCCGGCGCGCGGCCGCCACGGCGGGGGAACAGGGTGAAACGGAATCCGTTGTGTTCGTGCAGGGTTTCACCGTTGTGGATCAACGGCGCCACGACCGGCACCTCGCAGTCGGCGAGTTCGGCGGTGAACTGGTGCTCTTCCAGAATCGCTTCGTTGGTCCAGCGTTGCGGCCGGTAGAACTTGGCGATCAGCGGCTCGGCGTCTTCGATACCGACCTGATAGACGCGGTTCTCGTAGCTGTTGAGCGCCAGGATGCGCGCGTCGCTGAGAAAGCCGATGCTTTCAACGGCGTCGAGCACGAGGTCTGGTGTGAGGGTTTCAAACGGGTGGGCCATGCTGACTCCTGCGCGCAGCAGGCTGCTGCGTCCGGCCAGGCATGGTAGCGCAGACGGCGGGGCTTGAGGTGAGTGTTGTCCTTGCTGACGCCATCGCGAGCAGGCTCGCTCCCACAAGGACTACATGATTCCCTGTGGGAGCGAGCCTGCTCGCGATGAAGGTCTGTCAGGCGCCGACGATCCCGCCATCTTCCCGCGAAATGGCCATCACCGAAGACCGCGGCTTGCCGTTAGGCAGGTGCTCGGGGAAGGTCGAGCCGCCGTTTTCACCCGGATGCTGAATCCCGACAAACAGGGTTTTCTGGTCCGGCGAGAAGCTGATCCCCGTCACTTCACAACCTACCGGGCCAACCATGAAGCGGCGAATCTCGCCGGTTACCGGGTCGGCACAGAGCATCTGGTTGTTGCCCATGCCGGCAAAGTCTCCGGCGTTGCTCGAATCGCCGTCGGTGAGAATCCACAAGCGTCCGGCCTTGTCGAAGCCCAGGCCGTCCGGGCTGTTGAACATGTTCAGCGGCGTGATGTTCGACGATCCGCCTTTTGGTGTGCCAGCGTGAACACCCGGATTACCGGCGACGACGAACAGGTCCCAGGCAAAAGTTTTCGAGCCGTGATCGTCATGCTCGGTGCGCCAGCGCAGGATCTGCCCGTAGACGTTCTTCTCGCGGGGGTTCGGCCCGCCCACCGGTTGCCCGTCTTCGCCGCGTTTGGCGTTGTTGGTCAGCGTGCAGTAGACCTGACCATCCTTGGGGCTGACCACGATCCATTCCGGGCGGTCCATGCGTGTGGCTTTCACCACACTGGCGGCAAGACGGGCGTGGATCAGCACTTCGGCCTGATCGGCAAAGCCGCTGCTGGCGTCGATGCCGTTTTTGCCATGGGTCAGTTCGATCCATTCACCTTGGCCTTTCGGGTGATCGACGTTGCCGTCGCCTGCATCGAATCGCGCCACGTACAGGGTGCCGTGGTCGAGAATGTCGCGGTTGGCCTTGGGGTTCTTGTGGTCGATCTTGTCGCGGCTGACGAATTTGTAGATGAACTCCCCCCGCTCATCGTCGCCCATGTACACCACGGCATGACCTTCGCCGGTTTCGGCCAGGGCGGCGTTTTCGTGTTTGAAGCGCCCCAGGGCCGTGCGTTTGACCGGCGTCGATTTCGGATCGAACGGATCGATCTCCACCACCCAGCCATGACGGTTGAGTTCGTTGGGGTTCTTCGCCATGTCGAAGCGCTCGTCGTGCGGGTGCCAGTTGATCTCTTTGCTGGTGGCCACCACGCCGTAGCGTTTCTGCGCCGGGTCGAATTTCTGCTCGGCGTTGCTGCTGCCGAAGCAGTCGGTGAAGTTCTCTTCACAGGTCAGGTAGGTGCCCCACGGCGTCTTGCCATTGGCGCAGTTCTGGAACGTGCCCAGGACGTTCTTGCCGTGTGGATCGGCACTGGTTTTGAGCAGGGCATGTCCGGCGGCCGGGCCGCTCAGGGTGATGGGTGCGTTGCCGTGAATGCGGCGGTTGTAGCGCGAGCCCTGGACGAAATGCCATTGGCCGTTCTTGCGCTGCACTTCAATCACCGACACGCCTTCACAGGCCAGCGCCTTGCGCACTTCTTCCGCCGATTGCGGCATGCCGCCGTGGGCGTAGAGGTAGCGGTAGTTGGTGTATTCGTTGTTGATCGCCATCAGCGCCCGGTCTTTTTCGCCCGGAAATTCGAACAGGCTCATGCCGTCGTTGTTGTCGCCGAACTGGAGTTCCTGATGTTCGGCGCTGCCGTTGCCGCTCGGGTCGAACGCCGGACCGTCCTTGTGCAGAGGCTGGCCCCAGCTGATCAACACCGAGGACTTGTAGCCCGGTGGCAGGGTGATGGCGTCGCTGGTGGCAGCGGCAATGCTGTCGAAACCCAGCAACTGGCTGTTACCGGCGCTGACACTGGCGGCCATCACGCTGCGGCTCAGCAGGTTGCCACCGAGGAACATCGCAGCGCCGCACAGGGCACCCGCGCTGATGAAGCCACGACGGCTGAGGCCGACCATGGTTTCGAGGTCGGTGGACTGGTTTTCTTCTAATAGGCTCATTTCAGGCTCCCTGCGGATTTTGCAGACACCTTAATGGTGAGTAATGAACCTTTTGTTGCAGTTTTGCTTATAGCGGCGTGCCCAGCAGAACCCTGGACGGCGAAAACTCCACGCGCACCGGTTTACCGCCCGTCAGCGCCAATGCTTGCAGAAGCTTCGGCTCGGCCAGGGCGCATAGCGTCAAGCCGTTGGGCAGGGTGATGCGCACTTCGCTGGGACCATCGTCGGCGTCGAGGATTTTTTCGATGATGCCGCTGAGGCAATTGTTTCCAGGCGTTTCAGCTGAATCGATTGCCAGCACATCGAGCCAGCCAGCCTTTATCAAGGCCACGACTTCGGTGCCGATTTGCAGTTCCAGGCGCTCGGTGCTGTCGTGGGTGATTTGCGCATCGACGATCAAGCCTTCCGCGACTTCAAGGCGAATCAGGTCGTTGCGCCCCTGAGGTTCGATCGCTACCACCTTGCCGTGCAACTGATTGCGCGCGCTGGTGCGCAGCATCAGGCGCCCGAGCAGATCCAGATCGCTCGCGTCTTCAGCGGCTTCCAGCACCTGGGCCTGCAAGGCTTGCAGCTTCTGGTACAGGCGCAACACCCGCTCACCTTCGATGGACAGGCGGGCACCGCCGCCGCCCTTGCCACCGACTATCCGCTCCACCAGCGGCTTCTGTGCCAGGTTGTTCAGCTCATCGATTGCATCCCAGGCGGCCTTGTAGCTCAGGCCCGCGCTTTTGGCCGCGCGGGTGATCGAGCCTTGTTCGGCGATGTGCTGCAGCAGAGCGATGCGCTGCGGACGGCGGACAATGTGCTGGGACAGCAAGGTTGGCAAAGACATGACAAGTCGCTTTGGGTGGTGACGATGGTGAGGACGTTGGCCGCTTGGACCGCGCGAGTCAAGTCAGGGCGTCTCGCCGGGTTTGGGCGTGCGGGCCAGGCAATAGACGTCGACCCTCGCCGCACCGGCGTCCATCAGCAGGCGAGCCAGAGCCTGGGCCGTGGCACCGGTGGTCACTACGTCGTCGACCAAGGCCAGGTGCTGGCCTTTGACGATGGCGCCGGCAGCCAGGGAGAAAGCGTTGCGCAGGTTCTTTCGGCGGTCTTGGGCGTTCAAGGCCTGTTGGGCGTCCGTGTCCTGAGTGCGCAGCAGCAACCGTTCGTCGCAAGGTATATCGAGACTCGCACTCAACCACTGAGCCAGCATCGCCGCCTGATTGAACCCGCGCTGGCGCAGGCGCCGGGTGGCCAGCGGCACCGGGATCAGAGCATGGGGTCGAAGCAGATCGTCTTCGAAGCGATGTTGCAGGTATTGAGCAAGAAGTTCGCCGAGCAGGCGACCAAACGGCCACTTGGCGTTGTGTTTGAAGCGGGTGATCAGGCTGTCCACCGGAAAGCAGTAGGTCCAGGGCGCAATCACCTGTTCGAAGGCCGGTGGCAGCTTCAGGCAATGGCCGCAGGTCAGGCCCGGGGCCGGCAGCGGCAGGGCGCAGGTGATGCAATGGTCGCCGAGCCAGGGCAACTCGATTTCGCAGGCCGTGCAGACAGGAGGGATGCCGTCGGCCGTTTCATCGCACAAAAGGCATGATTGTTTGTTTTTTAACCAGATGTAAACCGGTCCTTCGTATCGTGGTTGACAGCGCATCGCTCTTCCTTAAATATGCCGAAACATCTGTGAAGCGACTGTGACATTCCATTAGCCAGCCGCCTGCCAAAGCATAATTCAAAGGAAACGCCCATGAGCGCCAGCACCACTGCAACCCTGCGTCATGACTGGACTTTGGCCGAAGTCAAAGCGCTCTTCGTTCAGCCATTCAATGACCTGTTGTTCCAGGCGCAGACGGTGCACCGTGCGCATTTCGACGCCAACCGCGTCCAGGTGTCGACCCTGCTGTCGATCAAAACCGGCGCCTGCCCGGAAGATTGCAAATATTGTCCGCAGTCCGGTCACTACAACACCGGCCTGGAAAAAGAAAAACTGATGGAAGTGCAGAAGGTCCTCGAAGAGGCCGCTCGCGCCAAGGCCATCGGTTCGACCCGTTTCTGCATGGGCGCGGCGTGGAAGCATCCGTCGGCCAAGGACATGCCTTATGTTCTGAAGATGGTCGAAGGCGTGAAAGCCCTGGGCCTGGAAACCTGCATGACCCTCGGTCGCCTGGATCAGGATCAGACCGAAGCGCTGGCCAAGGCCGGCCTCGACTACTACAACCACAACCTCGATACGTCGCCGGAGTTCTACGGCAGCATCATCACCACCCGCACCTACAGCGAGCGCCTGCAAACCCTGGCGTATGTACGTGAGTCGGGGATGAAGATCTGTTCCGGCGGCATTCTCGGCATGGGCGAGTCGCTGGACGACCGCGCCAACCTGCTCATCCAGCTGGCTAACCTGCCGGAGCATCCGGAGTCGGTGCCGATCAACATGCTGGTGAAAGTCGCCGGTACACCGCTGGAAAATGCTGACGACGTCGACCCGTTCGACTTCATCCGCATGCTCGCCGTCGCGCGCATTCTGATGCCGCAATCCCACGTGCGCCTGTCCGCCGGCCGCGAAGCCATGAACGAGCAGATGCAGGCCCTGGCGTTCTTCGCTGGCGCCAACTCGATTTTCTACGGCGAAAAACTGCTGACCACCGCCAACCCGCAGGCCGACAAGGACATGCAACTGTTCTCGCGTCTGGGCATCCTGCCGGAAGCCCGCGAAGAGCACGCCGATGAAGTGCATCAGGCCGCTATCGAGCAGGCGCTGGTGGAGCAGAAGAGCAGCGAGCAGTTCTATAACGCGGCGGTTTGAGTCTTCCTCCGACTCCTCTGATTGGAATGCAAAACACTGTGGGAGCGAGCTTGCTCGCGATTGCGTCAGGTCTGTCGACATCAATGTTGAATGTGACGCCGTCATCGCGAGCAAGCTCGCTCCCACAGGGATCGCATTCACTTTGATTTCTGTGATCTGAACGTCGAGGCCTGCATGTCTTTCGATCTCGCCGCACGCCTTGCCGCCCGTCGTGCCGAAAACCTCTACCGCCAGCGCCCGCTGCTCGAAAGCCCGCAGGGGCCGCAAGTGGTGGTCGATGGCCAGCCGTTGCTGGCGTTCTGTAACAACGACTACCTGGGCCTGGCCAACCACCCGCAAGTGATCGAAGCCTGGCGTGCCGGCGCTTCAAAGTGGGGTGTGGGCGGAGGGGCATCACATCTGGTCATTGGCCATAGCTCACCGCACCATGCCCTGGAAGAAGCGTTGGCCGACCTGACCGGTCGCCCGCGCGCGTTGCTGTTCACCACTGGCTACATGGCCAACCTCGGTGCGGTCACGGCGCTGGTGGGGCAGGGTGATACGGTGCTCGAAGACCGTCTCAATCATGCATCGCTGCTCGACGCGGGGCTGTTGTCCGGCGCGCGGTTCAATCGCTACCTGCACAACGACCCGGTGAGCCTGGCCAAGCGCCTGGAAAAAGCCACCGGCAATACGCTGGTGGTCACCGACGGCGTGTTCAGCATGGACGGTGATATCGCCGACTTGCCAGCGCTGGCCCGAGAGGCCAAAGCCAAAGGCGCCTGGTTGATGGTCGACGATGCCCATGGTTTTGGACCGCTGGGTGCCAACGGTGGCGGCATCGTCGAGCATTTTGGCTTGAGTCAGGATGACGTTCCGGTGCTGGTCGGCACCCTCGGCAAGGCGTTCGGTACGGCGGGTGCCTTTGTCGCTGGCAGCGAAGAGTTGATCGAAAGCCTGATCCAGTTCGCCCGCCCCTACATCTACACCACCAGCCAGCCTCCCGCGCTGGCCTGCGCCACGTTGAAAAGCCTGGAACTGCTACGCAGCGAACACTGGCGTCGCGAGCATTTGCAGACGCTGATCCGCCAGTTTCGCGAAGGTGCCGAGCAGATTGGCCTGGAACTCATGGACAGCTTCACGCCGATCCAGCCGATCATGATCGGTGACGCGGGGCGTGCGGTGCGTCTTTCGCAGATGCTGCGCGAGCGCGGGTTGATGGTGACCGCTATTCGTCCGCCGACCGTACCCGCCGGCAGCGCCCGGCTGCGGGTCACGCTGACGGCGGCCCACAGCGAAGCCCAGGTACAGCTATTGTTAAATGGACTGGCCGATTGTTTTCAGCAACTGAAGCTGGAGCCAAGCCATGCGTGATCGCCTGATTCTGCTGCCTGGCTGGGGGCTTGGCGTTTCACCGCTGGAGCCTCTGGCGGCGGCCTTGCGCGGTTTGGATGAGCACCTGCGCGTCGAGATCGAGCCGTTGCCGGAGCTGGCGTCGAGCGATCTTGAAGAGTGGCTCGATGAGCTTGATTCGACTTTGCCGCAAGACGCCTGGCTAGGCGGTTGGTCATTGGGCGGCATGCTCGCTTGCGAGCTGGCGGCCCGGCGTGGCGATCGCTGCTGTGGTGTGTTCACCCTGGCCAGCAACGCTTCTTTTGTCGCCCATGATCAATGGGCAAGCGCCATGTCCGGGGAAACCTTCGATGCGTTTCTGGCGGGATGTGCAGCCGATCCGCGCGCGACCTTGAAACGCTTTTCACTGCTCTGTGCCCAAGGCGCCGAAGACCCGCGCGGGCTGTCGCGGTTGTTGCTCGGCGGCGCCCCGAATACCGCCGCGCCAGTGCTGCTCAGTGGTCTGCAAGTGCTCGCGCAACTGGATACACGACAGGCACTGCAAGCGTTCCGTGGCCCGCAACTGCATCTGTTCGCCGGCCTCGACGGGCTGGTGCCGGTGGAAGCGGCGGGCGAGTTGTTGGCATTGCTGCCGGATGTCGAAATCGGTCTGATTGAACAGGCCAGCCACGCGTTTCTTCTGGAAGATCCCCACGGTGTGGCGGGGGCGATCCAGGCCTTTTTGCATGAGTCCGGCGATGACTGATTTATCCCTTCCCAACCTGCCCGGCGCCTTGCCTGACAAGCGCCAGGTAGCAGCATCATTCTCCCGCGCGGCGGCCAGCTACGACAGCGTGGCCGAGTTGCAGCGTGATGTGGGCAGACAATTGCTCGGGCGTTTGCCGCAGAACTTCGTACCGCAGCGCTGGCTGGACCTGGGCTGTGGCACCGGGCACTTCAGTCGTGCCCTGGATGAGCAATTTCCGGGCAGCCATGGTGTTGCGCTGGACATCGCCGAAGGCATGCTCAACCACGCCCGGCCATTGGGCGGTGCCACGCACTTCGTGGCCGGCGATGCCGAGCGATTGCCACTGCAGGATTCGACCTGCGACCTGGTCTTCTCCAGCCTGGCGGTGCAGTGGTGCGCGGACTTCGACTCGGTGCTCAGTGAAGCCTTTCGAGTGCTGAAACCGGGTGGCATTTTCGCGTTTGCTAGTCTGTGTGTAGGGACGTTGTTTGAATTGCGTGACAGCTGGCGCGAAGTCGATGGCATGGTGCACGTCAATCGCTTCCGGGAGTTTGGTGTTTATCAGCAGTTGTGTGCGGCCAGTGGGTTACGTGTCGTCAGTCTGCAAAACGAATCGCACGTGCTGCATTACCCGGATGTGCGCAGCCTGACCCATGAACTCAAGGCGTTGGGTGCGCACAATCTCAATCCCGGGCGGCCGGGTGGCTTGACCGGCCGGGCGCGGATTCTGGGTCTGATCGAGGCTTACGAACAGTTTCGTCAGGACCAGGGACTGCCGGCGACTTATCAAGTGGTGTACGCCGTTTTGGAGAAACCCTTATGAGCGCAGCCTATTTCATCGCCGGCACAGATACCGATGTCGGTAAAACCACGGTCGCTGCCGGGTTGCTGCATGCGGCGCGTTCGGCGGGATTGAGCACGGCGGCGGGCAAGCCGGTCGCGTCCGGTTGCGATGTGACGCCCAAAGGCTTGCGCAATGCCGATGCGCTGGCCTTGCTGGCCGAGTGTTCGCTGCCGCTGACCTATGCACAGGTCAATCCGATGGCCTTCGAACCGGCCATTGCCCCGCATCTGGCGGCGCGAGAGGCGGGCGTGGCGCTGACTGTGCAGTCGTTGCTGGCGCCGATGCGGCAGATCCTGGGCATGCAGGCGGACTTCACCCTGATCGAAGGCGCTGGCGGCTGGCGTGTACCCTTGGCGGATCAGGACAATCTGTCGGACCTGGCCATCGCATTGAAGCTGCCGGTGATCCTGGTGGTCGGCGTACGCCTGGGGTGTATAAGCCATGCCTTGTTGACCGCCGAAGCGATTGCCCGGGACGGTTTGCAACTGGCGGGCTGGGTGGCCAATATCATCGACCCCAAGACCTCGCGGCTGGAAGAAAACCTGGCTACCCTTGCCGAACGCCTCCCGGCGCCGTGCCTGGGGCGTGTGCCTAAACTCAAGGCCGTTACGGCCGAGGCAGTGGCCGAGCACTTGCAACTGGACCTGTTGGACTGAGGTTTGTAGCATGTGGGCTTTGCCTATGACAAGGCACTGTGCCATTAGTGTTTTTGACGGGTGTTTTGTCGGCCACTCTGCTTCAATGGCCGCTGTTGATCCTTTGAAAGGACGAGTTCTCCCATGGAAATCTCAGGAAGTACCGCTTTTTATGCCGGTCTGAGCACTCTTCAGACAGGGCAGAACCGTGTCGATCAAGCCGCCGGGCAGATCGCCAACACGACGATCGAGCGTTCGGTCACCAGCCAGTCCTCCGAGGCACAGGTCGATCGTCTGCGATCGGTTGATCGCAGCCGGCAATCGGACCTGGCCAGCAACGTGGTCGACATGGCCCAAGGCAAGATTCAGGCGGAACTGGGCGTGAAAGTCGCCAAGGCAGCCGACGAAGTGCTCGGGACGTTGATCGATACCTACGCCTGATTCTTTAAAGAATTTGCATCCTCCAGCGCCGCGCCTGTTCGCGGCGTTTTTCTGCGTAAGTCTTTCTTGTTCAACTAATCTTTTCGGTGTGGCGGGCTGCTTCGCAAGCGCGGCTGCGTTGTCGCGTGCCCATGTGTCCAATCCAGCGATGACGAACGGCAAAAGATCGACGCTTGACAAGATTTGGGCGTAAACGTATGTTTCAAACAACTGTTTGATCGCAACAACAAATCAATGCGGTCGTTCATTCCCGGTTACATCAGCAGAGGTTTATCGCTATGCCTGACTACAAGGCCCCCTTGCGTGATATTCGCTTCGTTCGTGACGAGCTGCTCGGCTACGAAGCGCACTATCAGAGCCTTCCGGCTTGTGCCGACGCAACTCCGGACATGGTTGACGCCATTCTTGAGGAAGGCGCCAAGTTTTGTGAGCAGGTACTGGCTCCGCTGAACCGCGTGGGCGACCTCGAAGGCTGCACCTGGAGCGAGTCCGGCGTTAAGACCCCGACCGGCTTCAAGGAAGCCTACAAGCAATTCGTCGAAGGTGGCTGGCCGAGCCTGGCTCACGACGTAGAGCACGGTGGCCAAGGCCTGCCGGAGTCCCTGGGTCTGGCCATCAGCGAAATGGTTGGCGAGTCCAACTGGTCGTGGGGCATGTACCCAGGCCTGTCGCACGGTGCGATGAACACCATCTCCGAGCACGGTACCCCTGAGCAGCAAGAGGCTTACCTGACCAAGCTGGTTTCCGGCGAGTGGACCGGCACCATGTGCCTGACCGAGCCGCACTGCGGCACCGACCTTGGCATGTTGCGCACCAAGGCCGAGCCTCAGGCCGACGGTTCCTACAAGGTTTCCGGCACCAAGATCTTCATCTCGGCCGGTGAACACGACATGGCCGACAACATCGTCCACATCGTACTGGCCCGCCTGCCGGATGCACCGGCTGGCACCAAAGGCATCTCCCTGTTCATCGTGCCGAAGTTCATGCCGAACGCCGATGGTTCGGTTGGCGCGCGTAACGCCGTGTCCTGTGGTTCCCTGGAACACAAGATGGGCATCCACGGCAACGCCACCTGCGTGATGAACTTCGACGGCGCCACCGGTTTCCTGATCGGCCCGGCGAACAAAGGCCTGAACTGCATGTTCACCTTCATGAACACCGCACGCCTGGGTACCGCGCTGCAAGGCCTGGCCCACGCTGAAGTCGGTTTCCAGGGCGGCCTGAAATACGCTCGCGACCGTCTGCAAATGCGCTCGCTGACTGGCCCGAAAGCGCCGGACAAAGCCGCTGACCCGATCATCGTGCACCCTGATGTACGTCGCATGCTGTTGACCATGAAGGCATTCGCCGAAGGCAACCGTGCGATGGTTTACTTCACCGCCAAGCAGGTCGACATCGTCAAGTACGGCGTGGACGAAGAAGAGAAGAAGAAAGCTGACGCACTGTTGGCGTTCATGACGCCAATCGCCAAAGCCTTCATGACCGAAGTCGGTTTTGAATCGGCCAACCACGGCGTGCAGATCTACGGCGGCCACGGCTTCATCGCCGAGTGGGGCATGGAGCAGAACGTCCGCGACAGCCGCATCTCGATGCTGTACGAAGGCACCACCGGTATCCAGGCACTCGACCTGCTGGGCCGTAAAGTGCTGATGACCCAGGGCGAGGCTCTGAAGGGCTTCACCAAGATCGTCCACAAGTTCTGCCAGACCAACGAAGGCAACGAAGCGGTTCAAGAGTTCGTCGCACCGCTGGCTGCACTGAACAAGGAATGGGGCGAGCTGACCATGAAGGTCGGCATGGCCGCCATGAAAGATCGCGAAGAAGTCGGCGCGGCCTCCGTGGACTACCTGATGTACTCCGGTTACGCCTGCCTGGCCTACTTCTGGGCTGACATGGCGCGTCTGGCTGCCGAGAAACTGGCTGCCGGCACTTCCGAAGAGGCGTTCTACACCGCCAAGCTGCAGACTGCGCGTTTCTACTTCCAACGCATCCTGCCGCGTACCCGCACTCACGTCGTAACCATGCTGTCGGGCGCCAACAACCTGATGGACATGAAAGAAGAGAACTTCGACCTGGGCTACTAAGCCCTAACGCAGTCCTTCAAAAGAAACCGCCGCTTCCTCCGGGAGCGGCGGTTTTTTTTGCGCGGTGGTCAGGCCTTGCTCACCATGGCGTTGGAGCCAGAGGGCCGACGCCAGTCGGGGTGCTCACGCCTTCTCCGTTACGTATGAACGGCAGGTGCCAGAAGTCGTTCGGGACAACAGGATCGCCAGGCTTGACGCCTTCCGGAAAGATGAACTCGAACACCGGCGCCACATACTGTCCGGCAATCAGTCCATTGGCGACGGTCAGCCTGCCCGCATTCAGGATGCAACTGTCCACGCCGGCCTGGGACAAGCTTTGCTGTGGAACGCAAAGTGACCGCGCAACGACGCGCAAGGTACGTGTCGGCTGGCTAAGTAGCCCTGTGGGCGCTTTGGTCGCGCGTAATCTGGCGCGTTGTGGCTGAGGACCCGTGTTCTGTGTGGTAATACCACCTGTGGCTCCCAGGCAACCGGCCGCAAGGCCCAGCGCAGGGTTGCACTCACCCGTCATCTCATAGGGTGTCGCCCAGCGATTGGTTTGCACGCCTGTCGATGGATTGACATCGATCAGATAGATGTCGACCGGGGTCTTGATGTCGGTGGTGGAGGCTTCAAGGAAAATCCGGTCCTGCGTCTCCTGGGCGACTCCGTTGATGGCCGTTGCTGCCGGGTCGGCCGTACCGATGCCAAATGCCCCGATAGCCAGGTAGCTGGGTTGCGAACCAGGCTGAGTGTAGATCCCGACATTCGCCTCGATCGTGTGTGCCGAGATGAAGTCCGGGAGGCCCGTTGTTGTTGACTTGAACAGAGTACCGGACCAACTGATGAAGTCGCCGACTTCGAAGGGGGCCTGTTGTGTCGGGTCGGGGTCCGTCGCCGTGCGTGTAGCATCGCTGAATCTCTTCATGACGTACTGGCTGCAATAGACCTGCCCCAAGGCTGGAACCGAGAGCTCTCCACTGGCCGGAGGCGTGACGCCGGCCTGGCTGAAGTTGCGGCAGTTGTTGGTCGTGGTCGGGGTGACCACTTTTGGCCGGTTTTTCTGTGGGCAGAGCGTATCGTCCCCGGAAATCGTGCGTGGCACGCACATCGGGTAACCGGTGGCGGCATGGATGGTCGGGTTGGCATCATCGACGGAGAACCGTGGGTCGGGGCTTTGGGCACGGCCAAAACGTCCAGTCGGATCGTTTATCTGAATGATCGTGGGTTGCGTCGGGTTCCCGCTGTCAACTTCGAGGTTGCCGTTGGTGTAGTCGATCCGGGTGATGACACCGCTGCCCGCATTGAGTGATTGCTGGGAGACAAAGATCAGCCCGGCAATTTGCTTGTTGGAGACAGTATTACCTACCACATGGATCTCGAACGAGGGGTAGACTGCCGGTGATTTTCCGAGCGCCAGCGTTCCACCCCTGACAAAGTCGGCCCAGGTCAGGGTATTGGCCGGCATCTGCAGAACGGTGTTGCAAGGGACAACAATCGTGACGCCGTTCAACTGGACGGTCCCCCCAAAGCGGCCCGGGTCGCTGGTATTGGGGCAATTCGCATTGGTGGTGTCCAGGGTCATGTTTTGGATAAAACCGGTAACGTCAAACCCATGAATCGCAGTCGGGTTTGTAAAAACCGGATCGGGTAGTGTGGGTGTCGTGAACGGCGAAGGCAAACCCGGGGGCTTGGCAGTCCCGCCGCCGCCGCCACCGCCAGCTCCGTTTTTGGCAAATGCATCTCCACCACCACCAATGGCCAGTGCGACAGCGACGGCACTGGCGAGCAGAGCATGGCGACTGAAGATGCCGTTGAATCGTTTGTGAGGACGCAGCGGTATGGCGAGCGTTTTTTCGAACAAAGATAAGCTCATGGCTCACTCCAGAATCTTGCAGGACCAATTGTCGGCCGATCGAGTTCACGGATCTGCTGATGCGCTGAATCCTGCGCAAGAAAAACGCAATCCGTGAATGTCGAATTGGGGCTCGATCCGGCGGGATAGGTGCGTGTGTACTGTCGTCACTTGCCGTTCGGATGCTTTCACCTGCGTTGCGTTGGCCGGTTGCGGACGCAAACGCGAGAGACATTTCCTTGAGCCTGAGGGGCACATTGCAGTAGTCGTGCCTGATTGGTTCAGTCGCTTGTTAGCCAGCAAAAATACGGGCTGCGCTGATGTTGGCGGTATGTACATAGTTATATGTTGAGTGGTTAACTCCAAAGTGGGTGGGGATATATACCCAAGTTTGGAGTGTTGTAAGAAGTTTTAGTAAGTTTCCCCATTGGTGCTGATTGAGAAGTGTTGTCTGTTGAATACGACTAAGGTCGTAGGTGTTGTTAAATGCGACTAAGGTCGCATGTGTGCAGAAGAGCTGTTGAAGGGATTGATGAAAATATAGGCTTGTATTGGCGGTATGAATAAAAAGGCAATAGCTGGCGCAGTACATCTTGTGCACGAATGGGTTTTATATACTTGATGGCCGTTTCTATTGGCTGGCGTTGCAGTTTACAGGTGTTTTTTAAAGTTCTGCTTACACGGGGGAGTTTGAATTGGCAAATACCCTGCCAGCTTCAAGAAACGCAGCCTGGTGGCGTGAAGCCCTTTAAATACTGGCTTTGGAGGCTGTTGGTGTTCGCCTGGCGCGGGCTGTTTGGGGAAATACACCCAGTAATGGGGTGAAGTTTAACCAGAACTGAGGAATAGTGCGCAGTTTCTGTCGTTTGTAGGGTTTGTTGATTTGGCTTAAATGAAAATATAGAAAGTTTCATGTTGAGATGTTTTGTTGCAGCTAGAGTTGCATCAAGCACTACCCAGTGGTGCGAAATATGATCCTTTAAAAATGGCCCAGCCACGAGGGTGCTTTGCCAGTCAGGTCTCGCATTGCCCATGCAACTTCAAGTTGATGTGGTTGTTCGAGCGGACAGCAAGATTCATGGCGATGAACTCATCTCGCAACAGGGCAACCGCGGAGCCTGACTACTCCGTACTGAATCGGGAACGTCGTCATGTTTAAGTATTTGAGCCTCTTTAGAACCACCTGCTTGCCCCGTGCGATGGTGATGACACTCTTCGCCATGGGCCTGCCCGTCATGAGCGTTTGGGCCGCAGACCCGGTCGTTCCGGCCGTGCCGGACGTGCCCAGCCTGCAGTCACTGCGCGGCATGACGCCTCCCGACCCTTCAGGAACCGAAGGCGGGCGCAAAGTCGACCTGATGAGCGACTACGTGCTCAATCGCTCGGCGGCAGTGCTCCTGGGCAAGGCACTGTTCTGGGACATGGAGATCGGCAGTGACGGCTCCACTGCTTGCGCGTCCTGCCACTTCCACGCGGGTGTCGATCATCGCACCACCAACCAGATCAACCCGGGCCAGGCGAACACCAACGCGAACGTCTCGTCGATCTTCAACAAGCCGTTTACCGCGTCGGATATTCCGGGCGATGTGCCGAGCTACACCACCAGGTCCGGTGGCAAGGGCGGTCCGAACTACCAGCTGAAGAAAAGCGACTTCCCGACCCACGTGCTGGCCGATCCGCTGGATCGCAACTCGGCGATTGTCTATTCAAGCGATGATGTGATCGGCTCCCAAGGCGTGTTCGACGCCAACTTCGTCAAGCCCAAACAGTCGCGGTTCGACAAGTGCATTCAGCAACCAGACGGTATCTTCCAGGTGGGCGGTATCAATGTTCGCCGTAGCACCGGGCGTAACGCACCGACGGTGATCAACGCAGCGTTCAACGTGCGCAACTTCTGGGATGGCCGGGCCAACAACGTCTTCAACGGTTTCTCACCGTTCGGCAACCGCGACCCTGACGCCGGGATTTTCGTGACCAGCGATCGCAGTGGCGTGGCGACCAAAGTCAGGCTGATGCTCAAGGATGCTTCCGCCGCCTCGCAAGCGGTAGGGCCGCCCGGCAGCCCGGTGGAAATGTCCTGCGGCGGGCGTACCTTCGCCGACATCGGCCGGCGCATGCTCGACACCTCGATGCTCAAACAGCAACGGATCTCGTCAACCGACTCAGTACTCGGGCCGATGTCCAACGGCCGGCGGCCGACTTACCGTGAACTGATCAAGAACGCGTTCCAGCCGCGTTTGTGGAATGCCACGCAGCAGGTCTTGTTGGGCGACGCCCCCTACACCCAGATGGAGGCGAACTTCCCGCTGTTCTTCGGGCTGGCGATTCAGATGTATGAGTCCACGCTGATCTCGGACCAGGCGCCGCTGGATACCTATTTGCAGGGCGATCATACGGCCATGAACGACCAGCAGGTCCAGGGCATGAATCTGTTCCTGGGCAAAGGCAAGTGCGTCAGTTGCCACGGCGGAGCGGAACTGACCAACGCCGGCAGCCGCTTGCTGTTCCATCCTAGGGAACGGATCGAGCGGATGGTCATGGCCGACAACCTGACGACGCTCTATGACAACGGTTTCTACAACACCGGGGTGCGTCCGACCTCGGAAGACCTGGCGCTCGGCGGGTCGGATGCCTGGGGCAATCCGTTGTCTTTCACTCGCGAGTACAACACCGTACTCCAGGGCGGCCAGATCCCTGACCCACTGGAAGTTGATGTGTGCACCTTCGAAGTGCCTTTGAGCCCGGCCATCCCTTGTGATGCGACGCTCAAGCCCAATGTCGGTTTTCGCGATGCGGTCGATGGTGCCTTCAAGACACCGACCTTGCGCAATATCGCGTTGACCGGACCGTATTTCCACAACGGCAGTCGCGCAACGCTGCAACAGGTGATGGAGTTCTACAACCGCGGCGGCGACCGGCGTGGTGAAGATGCCAGCAACACCAGTGGCTTCGACCACCCGGCGGTCAACCAGCACAACGGTTCGAACCTCGATCCGGACATGACCCGGCTGAACCTCACCCCGGTTGAAGTGGATGCGCTGGTCAAGTTCATGCAAGTCGGGCTGACCGACCCTCGGGTCGCGTGGGAACGGGCGCCGTTTGACCATCCATCGCTGGTACTGCCACAGGGCGAAAAGGGTGATGAAAACTCGGTCGGGCAAAAACCGCCCAGCCCGAAGATCACTACCCGGCAGGCGCAGGACGCCGAAATCCAGCTCAAAGCGGTCGGTGCCGAAGGTCGCGCAGCGCTGGAAGGGCCGCTGCAACCGTTCAACAACGACTTGTAACAGGTTTGCCCTTGCGTCACTGGCGGCTGATGGCCGCCAGTGACGACCTTTTACAAATACCTCAGTATTTCACTCAGTAAATCGGGGGGGCTGCCGTTAAAGTAGTGGGCACATTGCCATCTATTGATCTGACGGGTCGGAGCTTTACCCTTGCCGCGCTCATCTGCTGTACGTTTCAGTCATTTCCTGCCGTCATTAGTACTGTTACTGGCGGGGCTTGCGGCTGCTTACATCAAGGATCTGAACGTCTTCTTCACGTCGCTGTTCAACGTGCTGCCTACCCTGGTGTTGTTGCTCGGTGGCGCCTATTGCGCGGTTTACCGACGCCAGCGTGAACTGTTTCTGATGGTCACGGTGTACATCGCCTACTTCCTGCTCGACACCCAGACCGACTATTACCGCGACAACGGCAAGGTGCGTGACGATGCCGCCGTGGTCTTTCATTTGTGTTGCCTGCTGCTGCCGCTGCTGTTTGGCGTGTTCGCGGCGTGGCAGGAACGTACCCATCTGTTCCAGGACATGGTGGCGCGCTTCGCGGTCTTGCTTGCGGTCGGCAGCGTGGCACTGGGACTTGAGCAAAGTTATCCACACGCGCTGCTGATCTGGCTGTCGGAAATTCGCTGGCCTGCCTTGCATGGTGCCTGGATGAGCCTGATCCAGTTGTCCTATCCGGTGTTCATCGCGGCGTTCCTGCTGCTGGCCTGGCAGTACTGGCGCAACCCGCGACCGCTGCATGCCGCGCAACTGGTGGGGCTGCTCGGGTTGTTCTGGATGTTGCCGAAAACCTTTATCCTGCCATTCACACTGAACATCATGTGCAGCCAGGTGATGCTGATGATCGCCGCCGCCGTTGCCCACGAAGCCTATCAAATGGCCTTCCGCGACGAACTGACCGGGCTGCCGGGCCGGCGTGCACTGAATGAACGCATGCAACGGTTGGGGCGCAACTACGTGTTGGCCATGAGCGACGTCGACCACTTCAAGAAATTCAACGATACCCACGGCCACGACGTCGGCGACCAGGTGCTGCGACTGGTGGCCAGCAAACTGTCGAAAATTGGCGGTGGCGGTAAGGCGTATCGCTATGGCGGCGAGGAATTTGCCCTGGTGTTTGCAGGCAAGACCCTCGAAGAGTGCATGCCGCACCTGGAAGTCATCCGCGAGTCCATCGCCACTTACAACATTCAATTGCGCAATCAGGAAAGTCGTCCGCAGGACGATCATCAGGGGCGCCAGCGGCGTGCCGGTTCCGCTGCTTCGAGTGTGTCGGTGACGGTCAGTATCGGCGTTGCCGAACGGATCGATCAACGCACCCCGGAAGAGGTGCTCAAGTCCGCTGACCAGGCGCTCTACAGCGCCAAGGGCGCCGGGCGAAACTGCGTGATGGCGTTCGGGCAGAACCGCCGAGGTGCCGTGCGCATGGACGCCGCAACGGTTGAGTGATGATGGCGCATTCAGCGAGCGCAAAGTGATTGTGAGGCGTGGTCGGCAGCAGTAGGTTGGAGAAATCTGCCGACGGAGAATGACCATGCCCGAGTACAAAGCTCCCTTGCGCGACATGCGCTTTCTGATCGACCACGTCTTCGACTTTCACAGTAATTACGCCGCGCTGGGGGCCACCGATGCCAGCCCGGACATGGTCAATGCGATCCTCGAAGAAGGGGCGAAGTTCTGCGAAAACGTACTGTCGCCGCTCAACCGCAGTGGCGATGAAGAAGGCTGCCATTTCGACAATGGCGTGGTCACCACGCCCGCGGGCTTCAAGCAGGCCTTCACCCAATATGTCGAAGGCGGCTGGCATGGCCTGGCAGCGGATCCGCTTTACGGCGGCCAAGGGTTGCCGATCTCCCTGGGCCTGGTGATCAGCGAGATGGTGGGTTCCAGCAACACCTCATGGGGCATGTACCCCGGCCTGACCCACGGTGCGATGTCGGCGATCCACGCCCATGGCACCGAGGCGCAAAAGCAGACCTATTTGAAGAAGCTCACCGCTGGCCAATGGACCGGCACCATGTGCCTGACCGAGGCCCATTGCGGCACTGACCTGGGCATCATCAAGACCCGGGCCATCCCTGCGGCCGATGGCAGCTACGCGATATCCGGCAGCAAGATCTTCATCTCCGCCGGCGAGCACGACATGAGTGCCAACATCATTCACCTGGTGCTGGCCAAATTGCCGGACGCACCGGCCGGGACCAAGGGCATTTCGCTGTTCATCGTGCCCAAGTTCCTGCCCGATGCGACGGGTGAAGCGGGCGAGCGCAACGGCGTATCCTGCGGCTCGATCGAACACAAAATGGGCATCAAGGCTTCGGCCACCTGCGTGCTGAACTTCGACGAGGCCAAGGGCTTTTTGATCGGTGAGCCGAACAAGGGCCTCAACTGCATGTTCACCATGATGAACCACGCGCGACTGGGCACCGGCATGCAAGGGTTGTGTCTGGGTGAAGCGAGCTTCCAGGGCGCGATCAAATACGCCAACGACCGTTTGCAGATGCGCTCACTGACCGGCCCGAAAGCGCCGGAAAAAGCCGCCGACCCGATTATCGTGCACCCTGATGTGCGGCGGATGTTGCTGACCATGAAAGCCTTCAACGAAGGCAACCGCGCGCTGACTTACTTCACCGCGCAGTTGCTCGACGTTGCACACCTGAGCCCAGATGAAACCGCGCGCCAGGACGCCGAAGACTTGCTGGCGTTCCTCACGCCGATCTGCAAAGCCTTCATGACCGACACCGGGCTGGAGGTGACCAACCATGGCATGCAGGTGTTTGGCGGCCACGGCTTCATTCGCGAGTGGGGCATGGAGCAACTGGTACGCGACTGCCGGATCGCACCGATCTATGAGGGCACCAACGGCATTCAGGCGCTGGACTTGCTCGGGCGCAAGGTACTCGGCAGCCAGGGCAAGCTGCTGCGCGGCTTCACCAAAATCGTCCACAAGTTCTGCGCGGCGAACGCCGAACATCCAAAACTGGCCGGGTACGTGGCGCAGCTCAATCAACTGAACCAGCAGTGGGGTGAATTGACCACCAGGGTCGGCATGGCGGCGATGAAGAACCCTGACGAAGTCGGTGCCGCGTCGGTGGATTACCTGATGTACAGCGGTTACATCATCCTTGGCTACCTGTGGTTGCGCATGGCGCTGGTGGCTCAGGCGCAACTCGATGCTGGAAGCGATGATGGCGATTTCTGCCGGGGCAAACTGGCGACCAACGAGTTTTACTTCAAGCGTCTGTTGCCACGTACAGCTGCACATCGGGCGGCCATCGAAGCCGGGAGCGATTGCCTGATGCAACTGCCGGCGGAGTTGTTTGCGCTTTAGTCATAAAAATCCGTTACAAAGAAGCTCGCCTTGCGCGGGCTTTTTTGTTGATGACTAAAAATAACAAAATGGTCATGAGTTGACCCTATGTGTCGCAAAAGTTGTTGAGGTACACTCCGACCCAACGAAAACACTCTTCCTGTGAATCATCTGTATAGATCTTGCGAGGTTTGCCATGGCTGACTACAAAGCGCCCCTGCGCGATATGCGCTTCGTCCTCAATGAAGTTTTCGAGGTCGCCAAACTCTGGGCCGAACTGCCTGCACTGGCTGAAACCGTGGATGCAGAAACGGTCGAAGCCATCCTGGAAGAAGCCGGCAAAGTCACCAGCAAAAGCATCGCACCGCTGAGCCGTGCCGCTGACGAAGAAGGTTGCCATTGGGCGGACGGTGCTGTCACCACGCCGGCAGGATTCCCACAGGCCTATCAGACCTACGCTGAAGGCGGCTGGGTTGGTGTCGGTGGCGATCCGTCCTACGGCGGCATGGGCATGCCCAAAGCCGTTTCGGCCCAGGTCGAAGAAATGGTCAACTCTGCCAGCCTGTCATTCGGCCTGTATCCGATGCTGACCGCCGGCGCTTGCCTGTCGATCAACGCCCATGCCAGCGAAGAGCTGAAAGCCGCGTACCTGCCGAACATGTACGCCGGCGTCTGGGCCGGTTCCATGTGCCTGACCGAGCCACACGCCGGTACAGACCTGGGGATCATCCGTACCAAGGCCGAGCCTCAGGCCGACGGCTCCTACAAGGTCAGCGGCACCAAGATCTTCATCACCGGTGGCGAACACGACCTGACCGAAAACATCATCCACCTGGTGCTGGCCAAGCTGCCGGATGCACCGGCGGGTCCGAAAGGTATTTCGCTGTTCCTGGTGCCGAAGTTCATGGTCAATGCCGATGGCAGCCTGGGCGCGCGCAACCCGGCAAACTGCGGTTCGATCGAACACAAGATGGGCATCCAGGCGTCCGCGACCTGCGTGATGAACTTCGATGAAGCCGTGGGTTACCTGGTCGGCGAGCCGAACAAAGGCCTGGCGGCGATGTTCACCATGATGAACTACGAGCGTCTGGGCGTCGGTATCCAGGGTCTGGCCACCGGCGAGCGTTCGTACCAGAACGCCGTGGAGTACGCCCGCGACCGCCTGCAAAGCCGTTCGCCGTCCGGTGCACAGAACAAGGACAAAGTGGCTGACCCGATCATCGTCCATCCAGACGTGCGTCGCATGCTGCTGACCATGAAAGCCTCGAACGAAGGTGGCCGTGCGTTTTCCACCTACGTGGCGATGCAACTCGACACCGCCAAGTTCAGCGAAGACGCCACCACCCGCAAGCGCGCGGAAGACCTGGTAGCGTTGCTGACCCCGGTGGCCAAGGCGTTCCTGACCGACCTCGGCCTGGAAACCACGGTACACGGCCAGCAAGTCTTTGGCGGCCACGGTTACATCCGTGAGTGGGGCCAGGAGCAACTGGTGCGTGACGTGCGCATCACGCAGATCTACGAAGGCACCAACGGCATTCAGGCGCTTGACCTGGTCGGGCGCAAGATCGTGGGTAGCGGCGGGGCGTTCTACAACCTGTTCGCTGACGAGATTCGTCACTTCACGGCGACCGCCAGCGCGGACCTCACCGAGTTCACCAAGCCGCTGAACGACGCCGTGACCACCCTTGATGAACTGACCGCATGGTTGCTTGACCGTGCGAAGGCCAATCCGAATGAAATCGGCGCGGCGTCGGTCGAGTATCTACAGGTGTTCGGCTACGTGGCCTATGCCTACATGTGGGCCCTGATGGCCAAGGCGGCTTTCGGCAAGGAAGCGCAAGACGATTTTTACGCAAGCAAACTGGGCACGGCGCGGTTCTATTTTGCCCGCCTGCTGCCGCGCATTCACTCGTTGAGCGCGTCGGTGAAGGCCGGTAGCGAATCGTTGTTCCTGCTGGATGCAGGACAATTTTGAGTAAGTAGTATTTTGTAAGCATTCTCTTACATGACGTGCTGCTGTTCTCCCATAGATGCAAATTGGATCCACAGCTAATCTACTTCACATGGACGTAGCGCAGGAAGCGCAAAGCAACAACAGGGACACGTAGGATTCTGCCAGGATGGTGGAGTGAAATGGATGTCAGGGAAACAGTCTGCAAAGCCCCGCTTCGGCGGGGTTTTCTTTTGCCTGAAGAAAAGTTTTCAGCTTGTCCCATCCAAAGCCTGCGCGCTGTTCAAGCGCCCATCCGGGCCGTTTATCACCTCTTCCAGCAATGTCCGCAGCAAGGCCAGCGAGGCCTGCTGCCGTTGCACATCCCGACACACCAAACCGACTTTCAGCGGCACTCGGGGTTCGCTCAGGGGTTTACCCCAGCGCTAAATGTCAGTAACGCCAACATCGATGAAATGCTCCTGCGCCTGGCGCGCGCCTTCTCCCGAGTACGCACCGCGCAATTGCAGTGCCGAAAAGGGATTGCCGTCTGATCAGACGCGCCCTGCACACATTCCAGAACCGTCTCGCGGTAATACGCACGCCTCACGCCCGACACTTTTGGCGTGGGGCGTTTTTTTGTGGCCGGTTTTTTCCAAAGGCAATTTCGGCTTGAGCGGTTAGCACATCAATGGCTTTCTAGCGTGCATCGGCAGGGAGTGCCGGTGCCAGCGAAACGGTATTGCTGTAGCGTTGGTTTTGATTTCTATACCACTGGGTGGTATGTTTAATGGAAGGGATGCCGATGTCACCAAGGTTGTTCAAGACAAAGCGCTTCGCAATGCAGGCTGCCAAGGCCTGGATCGGTGATGACGAGCTCCGGGAGGCATTCACCGAAATGCTCAATGGCCAGGCTGACAATTTGGGTGGCGGGGTCTGGAAGAAGCGTTTGAATGCCAACCGCCATCGCTCGATTATCCTGGCCAGGGGCGGTGCTCATTGGGTCTATCAGTTCCTGTACGCAAAGAAAGATCAGAGCAATATCAGTCCCAGGCATTTGCTCGACTTGCGAGAGTTGGCCAAGACATATGGTGGACTGACCGAAATGGAAATTCAGCGCTTGCTGGATGCAAAGGAGTTTGTGGAGATACCAAATGAGTAAAAAATTCAAAAGTGAGCTATCGGAGTCGATCCACGAATCGGCTAGTGCCTTGTACGCCATAGGTGCAATCAGCAAGGCGACCATGCGTGAATTCGATGAGTCTTGTCTTGCAAGGGTGCCGGATGCGATTCCCGCGCAGGAGATCAAGGCATTGCGCGAGCGCAACAATGTCAGTCAACCTGTGTTTGCGCGCTACCTGAACACCAGTGCTTCCACGGTCAAGCAATGGGAAGCAGGGGATAAACACCCCAGTGGCATGGCGCTGAAGTTGCTGAGTATCGTGCGCAAACACGGTCTGGAGATACTGGCCTGAGGAATCGGGCTGAACCCTGACAAACGGCACAGGTCGATTAGTTGTAGGGCTCGAACGAGTCCACCCCAATCAGGAGCTGTCCCATGGACTTTATTCGCATCATCATCGCCATCCTGTTGCCGCCACTGGGTGTGTTTCTGCAAGTAGGATTCGGCGGGGCGTTCTGGCTGAATATTCTGCTGACGTTGTGCGGTTACATTCCGGGGATCGTGCATGCGGTGTACATCATCGCCAAGCGCTGAGTTTTTTGCGGCGCTGGATAGATCGCTTTCGCGAGCAAGCCCGCTCCCACAGGATTTGTGCACGCCACAGAACCTGTGGGCGCTGGCTTCAGTCCACTGAATCCATCACCCGCCGATAAAACAACCACTCCTGCTCCAGCGCATGGGCCTGGTTACCAGCCTTGCGAAAGCCATGACGTTCGTCCGCGTAGTAGTGCGCTTCGACCAGGATACCGTTGTCCCGCAGCGCTGTGACCATGTCGCGGGTCTGTTTCGGGACGACCACGGCATCCAGTTCTCCTTGAAAGAAGATCATCGGCACGCGGATGTTGCCGGCATGCAGCAGCGGCGTGCGGGCGGCGTAGCGTTCGGCATCCAGTTGCGGATCGCCGATCAGCCAGTCCAGATAGTCGCTTTCGAATTTGTGGGTCGCGCGCCCCAATGCCACCGGGTCGCTGACCCCATACAGGCTGGCGCCAGCGCGGAACACGTTGTGAAAGGCCAAGGCGCAAAGGGTGGTGTAGCCGCCGGCGCTGCCGCCGCGAATGAACGCCTTCTCGCCATCGATCAAGCCGTGTTCTTTGAGGTAGCTGACCACGGCGCAGGCGTCTTGCACATCCACATCGCCCCAACTCAGGTGCAGTGCCTGGCGATAGGCCCGACCATAACCGCTGCTGCCGCGATAGTTGAGGTCGGCCACGGCGAAGCCCCGCTGTGCCCAGTACTGGATACGCGGATCGAGCATCGGGTAGCACGCCGAGGTCGGGCCACCATGGACGAACACCACCAATGGCGGTTTCGCCTCGCCGGTCATCGCCGGGTAGAAGAAACCGTGGGCTTCGCCTGAGCCACTTGGGTAGCGCAAGGTTTGCGGGCGGCTGATCTGTTCGGGAGCAAGCGGTGCGATGCCGCCGGCCAGCAGTTGCACTTGCCGGCTCTGGCGGTCGATGGCGATGACGGCGGTTGAACTGACGGGCGACGCTGCGATGCAATAGATGAACTGCTCATCCACGGCGAGATGGCGGAAGCGGCTGTAGTCGCCGGTGAAGTCGGCGCTGGAATCGCCGCCTATGCCCAATCGGCCAAACCCGCCCTCGGTCCAACTGGCCAGAAAACTGTCGTCGCTCAGCGGTAACCAGGTGCTGCCGCCGAGTTGCCAGGGTGCGGGGCCATGGTCGGCGGCCGCACTTGGCAATTGGCTCAAGCCTTTTTCAGTTTCTTTCCATGGCTGCCAGTAACCCGCGCGATCCGTCAGGCAATACAAGCGCCCGCCGGAATCAAACCGTGGTTGCTGCACAGACTCTTGAACGCCGTCGCCCGCCACACAACGAGCCTCGGCAAAGCCATCGTTGGCGAGGCGTTCGGCAACCATCAAACGGGTCGCTGTCCATGGCTGATCCGGGCGACTCCACTCGATCCAGGCCAGACGCCGGGCATCAGGGCTCAGCGTCGGCGCCGCGTAGAAATCAGCACCCTCGGCCAGCAGGTGACGTGCGCCATCCAACAGATCGATCGCCACCAGTCGGTGTTGATCGCGATGTTCCTCGACCACCAGCACTTGCCCGTTGGCGAACTGCAGATCGCCATAACGGCACGCCCCGGACGTCAGCTTTTCGGGCGCTTCGCCTTGCAGTGATTGCCGATACAACTGCTGGTCGGCCTCGTTGACGAAAACGATTCCGTCGTCCGTCAGGCAAAACGCTCCACCGCCATATTCGTACACCCGGCTGCGCACGCTGAACCCCGGTGGTGTCAGGCATTTCGCTGCACCGTCACGCCAATGCCAGATCCGGCATGCCGCGTCTTCGGGGCGGTACTCGTTCCAGAACAGGCCCTGCCGACCGACCTGCAGTTCGGCAAAGTCGATAGCGGCGGCCACGGCTTTGGCGGCGCTGAAAGGTTCAGCTTTTGGCGATGAGGCGAGAGTTTCGTTCATTGCGAAAGGCCAGTTGGTCGATGGTCTGAGTCGCGTGGTCGGCTTCTTCGCGAGCCTTGAGGATCACGCCGTGTTGTGGCGACTTGCTGCACACCGGGTCGGCGTTGCTGGCATCGCCGGTGAGCATGAACGCCTGGCAGCGGCAGCCGCCGAAGTCTTTTTCTTTCTCGTCACAGGAGCGGCACGGCTCGGGCATCCAGTCGTAGCCACGAAAGCGGTTGAAGCCGAACGAGTCATACCAGATGTGCTGCATGCTGTGGTCGCGCACGTTGGGAAACTGCACCGGCATCTGTCGGGCACCGTGACAGGGCAGGGCGGTTCCGTCTGGTGTGACTGTCAGAAAAATACTGCCCCAGCCGTTCATGCAGGCTTTCGGGCGTTCTTCGTAATAGTCCGGTGTGACGAAAATCAGCTTGCACGGATGCCCTTCGGCTTCCAGTTTGGCGCGGTATTCGTTGGTGATGCGTTCGGCGCGCACCAGTTGCTCTTTGGTCGGCAAAAGCCCAACGCGATTGAGTTGCGCCCAGCCGTAGAACTGGCACGTAGCGAGCTCGACGAAGTCCGCTTCCAGGGCGATGCACAGCTCGATGATGCGGTCGATCTGGTCGATATTGTGTCGATGGGTGACGAAGTTCAGCACCATCGGATAACCGTGGGCTTTCACCGCCCGGGCCATTTCCAGTTTCTGCGCGAAGGCCTTTTTCGAACCGGCCAGCAGATTGTTCACCTGCTCGTCGCTGGCCTGGAAACTGATCTGGATGTGATCGAGACCGGCCTTCTTGAAGTCGCTGATTTTCTGCTCGGTCAGGCCGATGCCGGAGGTGATCAGGTTGGTGTAGAAACCCAGCTTGCGGGCCTCGGCAATCAGCTCGGCGAGGTCCTGGCGCACCAGCGGTTCACCACCGGAAAAGCCCAGCTGCGCGGCGCCCATTTCCCGCGCTTCGCGAAATACTTTTATCCACTGTTCGGTGCTCAGCTCTTTGCCTTGCTCGGCGAAATCCAGCGGATTGGAGCAGTACGGGCATTGCAGCGGGCAGCGATAGGTCAGCTCGGCGAGCAGCCACAGCGGCAGGCCGACCTCGGGTTTGGGCGGTACTTGCACCGATGAATCAGGCAAGTTCGATCCAGTGCTGCGCACGGGCAACCTCCATGAATTGCTCGATGTCGTCACCGAGCTCGGGCACGCCGGGGAACTGCCGGTCGAGCTCATTGATGATGGCCGCGACATCCCGTTCACCGTCAATCAAACCGCCGATCAACGCGGCGCTTTCATTGAGCTTGATCATGCCTTCCGGGTACAGCAGCACGTGGCCTTTTTGCGCCGGTTCGTACTGGAAGCGGTAGCCGGTGCGCCAGGTCGGAGTCTTGCTGCGATCGAAACTCATAAGGTGATTCCTTTGTGCCAGACCCGTTCCCCGGTCACGCTGTGATACGGCGGGCGTTTCAGTTCGTAGGCCATGCTCATGGCATCGAGCATGCTCCAAAGAATGTCCAGTTTGAACTGGAGAATTTCCAGCATGCGCTCCTGGCCTTCACGGGTGGTGTAGTGCTGCAGCGTGATCGCCAGGCCATGCTCGACATCACGCCGAGCCTGGCCCAGGCGCGTGCGGAAATACTCGTAGCCGGCCGGGTCGATCCATGGGTAATGCCGGGGCCAGCTGTCCAGGCGCGATTGGTGGATCTGCGGGGCGAACAGTTCGGTCAGCGAGCTGCTCGCGGCTTCCTGCCAACTGGCGCGGCGGGCGAAATTGACATAGGCGTCCACGGCGAAGCGTACGCCGGGCAGCACCAACTCCTGGGAACGCAACTCGTCCGGGTCGAGGCCCACGGCCTGGCCCAGGCGAAGCCAGGCTTCGATGCCGCCGTCTTCACCGGGCGCACCGTCGTGGTCGAGCAGGCGCTGAATCCATTCGCGGCGGATCTCGCGGTCAGGGCAGTTGGCGAGGATCGCCGCGTCCTTCAGGGGGATGTTCACCTGATAGTAGAAACGGTTGGCGACCCAGCCCTGGATCTGTTCACGGCTGGCCCGGCCTTCATACATCGCTACGTGATAGGGGTGATGGATGTGGTAATAGGCGCCCTTGGCGCGCAGGGCCGCTTCGAATTCGGCGGGGGACATTGGGGTGTCGGTCATTGCGGTTCTCCGGGTAGGACCGGTGGATTCTTTGGTGCCTGAGCTGGCCTCTTCGCGAGCAGGCTCGCTCCCACAGTTGGAACGCATACCCCTGTGGGAGCGAGCTTGCTCGCGATAGACCGCGCAGCGGTCTCGGCTACTTACAAAACAATACTCATTCCGTCATACGCCACTTCAACCTGACGCCGATCCAGCTCCGCACGCTCGGGCGAATCTTCATCAAGAATCGGGTTGGTATTGTTGATGTGGATAAGCACTTTGCGCTGGTCGGGCAATTGCTCAAGCACTTCGAGCATGCCACCGGGGCCGTTCTGCGCCAGGTGTCCCATTTCGCGACCGGTGCGGGTACCCACGCCGCGACGCTGCATTTCATCGTCGTCCCACAGCGTGCCGTCAACCAGCAGGCAATCGCTTCCGGCCATGATTTCCAGTAGCGGCGCATCGACCTTGCCCAGGCCCGGTGCGTAGAACAGTTTGCCGCCGGTGTTGAGGTCTTCGACGATCAGGCCGATGTTGTCGCCCGGATGCGGGTCGAAGCGATGCGGTGAGTAGGGCGGCGCAGCGCTGCGCAAAGGCAGCGGGGTAAAGCGCAGGTTCGGACATGCCGGTACGCTGAAGCTCTGGTCGAGTTCGATGCGATTCCAGGTCAGCCCGCCATTCCAGTGGTTGAGCATGGTGAACAGCGGAAAGCCGGTGCTCAGGTCCTCGTGGACCATGTCGGTGCACCAGACCTGATGCGGGCAGCCTTCACGCAGCATGAGCAGACCGGTGGTGTGGTCGATCTGGCTGTCCATCAGGATGATCGCGCCGATCCCGGTATCGCGCAGGGCGCGGCCCGGCTGCATCGGGGCGAAGCTCTGGAGTTGGGCGCGGATGTCCGGGGAGGTGTTGCACAGCACCCAGTTCATGCCGTCGTCGGAAATCGCGATGGACGATTGCGTCCGTGCTTTGGCCCGCAGGCTGCCGTTGCGAAAGCCCGCGCAGTTCACGCAGTTGCAGTTCCACTGGGGGAAGCCGCCGCCAGCAGCGGAACCTAGAATCTGGACAAACATGGACGCTCCATCATTTCAACGCTGAAAATAAAACGCCTCGGATAACCGAGGCGTTGTGCTGCATCTCTGCTAAAGCTGAGATTAGCGGCTTGCGAAGTACATGGTGACTTCAAAGCCAATACGCAGGTCGGTGTAGGCAGGTTTGGTCCAGGCCATAAATTGAACTCCTTCAGGTAAGGTGGGACAGCGCTATCTATAGGTATAGTCCACCTCAAGTCAGAGATGTTCCAGATAGTTAGGCTGCTATGTTACTCAAAATTTCAAAGAAATTGCCCGTGAAACTTTGAGAAAGCTCCTTGCAGCCCCGGTAATGATCATTTTGCCACTTGCCATGGCGCGCCTGGTGCAGCGCCGTTGGCAAGGCACAGCCAGCCGCCTTCGGCCTGATTCAGGCGTCGGGCTGCAGCCAGTAGAGTGGTCCGGTCAGTGCGCACAATGGCCTCGGGCAATTGCGTCAGATAATCCGACGAGCGGCCGGCCAGTTTGCCCTGCCAGAGCAATTCGGCTGCTTGACCCGTGGTGAGCGCAGCGCTGCAAAACTGATCCGCCAGGGCCTGGCGTTGAGCCTTGAAGGAGGTGTCGTCGAGTGCGTGGATCAGTTCCGGCAATCGACTCAGGAACTGCTCGATGTGTTGCAGCAACTCCACCGGCGCAACGCTTGGCGATTGCACGCCGAACAGCAGCCCGGTTTGCCCGTGAATCTGGCGCAGGGCGCTGAACACCGCATAGCCGAGTTGCAATTCCACCCGCAGGCGTTGGTAGAACGGCGTCTGACAGACATGCGCGAGCAAACGCCACGCGGCTTCGTCGGCCATTTCCTGGGTGGCTGTCGGACAGAACAGCAGCAACGCGTGCTCACTGGAGGCGGTATCGACAGTGCTCCACAGATGCTGTGCAAGGATCGAAGAGGGCGGCGTCAGTTGATTGTCCGGCGTGCCGGGTATGCGGCTCAAGGCCAGGCCCATGGCCGCTTGAGTCTGAGCCGATAACCCGATGGCCAGTCCATCCCATCGCGCACTCGACCAGAGTGGCTGCGCGTCGTCCGAGTTCGCGGTGAGCCCGAGGCAGTGATCGGGCAATGCCTTGAGTAGTTGTCGAATCGGTATCAACGCGACGCTGGTCGATTCGGCTTGTGAGACAGCGGCATCGGGTTTTGTCAGTTCTTTCAGCACATGCTCCAGGACGCTGGGCATCGGCTCTTGTAGCCCGTTCAGTTTGAGCAGCCATTCGTTGCCCGACGCACTGAAGGAAAAATCCACACCGGCCTGGCGCGCGTCTTCGCGTAGCGGTTGCAGGTGGTTTTCCAGTCGTGATTGAAGGTGGCTGTCGGGAGCCGAGTCCAGACGCCAGCGCAGATAAATCGCACCTTCAGCACCGTTGTCCGGCCATGCCTGGCTGAATTGCATCGGCGAACGTTCACGACGGCTGCGCGAGCGATCCTGGGCAAAAGTGCGCAGGCCGCGGTGGGCGCTGGTCTGGCCGCGAATCAATCCGGCGTTGGCTGCCGCTGCTTCGGAGTGCAAGAACGGGTTGGGTGCCGGCAATTGCCATGGCCCGCTGAAGTTATCCACAGCGCCGACTTGTTGGAGGATTAGCTTGAGGGCTGTAACGCCCGGCCCGGATAACCCGACTTCGCGTTGTTCGCTGTCCAGTCGGGCCAGTTGCAAGGCGCTGCTGACTTGCTGCTGGCGCAGGAGCAGCGTTGCGTACTCTTCACGCAATCGGTCCCAGTCTTGCTCGGCAAAGAAGCCTAGCCAGTCCATCAGGCGTTCGCGGATGCCTGGTGCCGAGTCTGCGGCGGGCAGGGTGAATTCGATATGCAG
The DNA here is from genome assembly GCF_039909015.1 of Pseudomonas grandcourensis. NCBI lineage: Bacteria > Pseudomonadati > Pseudomonadota > Gammaproteobacteria > Pseudomonadales > Pseudomonadaceae > Pseudomonas > Pseudomonas grandcourensis. The sequence continues at coordinate 6,214,618 of NZ_CP150919.1, read as the reverse complement.
CAAGGCTTGCCCGGCGAACAGGTACAGCGGCTGGGCTTTCAGGTGATCAGCCAGCCCGTGCTCGCGCAGGTCCGCCAGCAAGCCGCCGGGTTTTGCCAGGTTCAGCCAGTGGCACAGGAACGCCAGCGCATCGGCAGAGAAATCGGGCAGCGCTTCAAGGGCAAGCAGCAGATCCAGGCGCCGTTCGTCAGCCTGTTGATAACTTTTGGCCGAGGCATCCATTAGCGGTATCGGCGCTTGTTGCGTGACTGTTTCGCCTTTGGTCATGACGCTGCCAAAGGCTTCTGCCATCGCCTTCAACTCATCGAGGCTCTGCGGCCCGGCCAGGCTCAAGGTCATTTGCCCGGTCTGGTAAAAACGCTGATAAAAATCCTGCAGTGCCTGCTGAAACTCGGGTTGTTGTAGCGGCAGACTGTCGCGATTGCCGGCATGAAAACCCCGTAGCGGATGAGCCTCGGCCAGGCCACTGAACAGCGCAAACTGCTGCTGCGCCTCGGCATCCTGCGACCAGGCGACAAACTCCGCCTGCAAAACTTCCCGTTCCCGCTGCTGGTCGTCCGGATTCATACGTAGATGAGCGAGCATGTCCGACAGACGCTCCAACCCACCGGCAAACGCCTGGGGCGGCAGTTCGAAAAAGTAGTCCGTGGTGCGTTCGCCGGTCCGCGCGTTTACCTGGCCGCCATGACTCTGGACGTAGGCCATCAACCCTTGCCCGGCAGGAAAACGCTCAGTCCCTAGAAACAGCAGATGCTCAAGAAAATGCGCTAGGCCGGGCCACGCCAGCGGCACATCATGGCTGCCCGCGGCGACCCGCAACGCTGCTGCGCAACGCTTCAAATTCGGGGCATGACGCAGCGTCACCCGCAGGCCGTTGGCCAGGGTTTCAGTAGGGGGGCGAGGGTGATTCAGCGCGGGCATGGGCACTTCCAGAACAGTGAAGTGCCAATGCTAGCGGATTAGGACTTGTTCAGCTCGCCGTAAAGCTCGGGACGACGATCGATCAGGTAGCGATTGGCGGCGCGGGAGTCGACCATCAACTGACGATCCAGCTCACCGACAATCAGCGATTCATCCAGTCCCGCCTGAGCGATACGGCTGCCATCCGGCGCGGCAATGCTGCTTTGACCGCAATAGTGGATGTCGCCTTCATGGCCGCAGTAGTTGGCGTAAGCCACATAGCATTGGTTTTCGAAGGCGCGGGAGCGCACGGTGACATCGGCGACGAAATCGAACGGAATCATGTTCGCGGTCGGCACCAGAATCAGCTCGGCACCGGCCAGGGCCAGGCGTCGGGCGTTTTCCGGAAATTCCAGGTCGTAGCAGATCAGGAAACCGAGCTTCCAGCCGTTGAGCTCGACGATGGGAAACTCGTCGGAACCTGCGCTGAACATCGAGTGATCCAGATCGCCGAACAGATGGGTCTTGCGGTAGTTGCAGATGCGTTCGCCGTTAGAGTCGATCAACTGCACGGCGTTGTAGATCTGCCCGTCCTCGGTGCGCTCGGGATAGCCATACAAAATGGCGATCCCGGCAGCCTTGGCAATGCGCGCAATCTGCTGCGCCGACTCACCGTTATGCACTTCCGCCAGCACGCTGACGGCATCGACACCGATGTTGTAGCCGGTCAGGAACATCTCCGGCAGCACCAGCAGATCGGCACCTTTTGCCTCCAGCGCAAGCTGCTGCAAGCGTTGCAGGTTGCCGGCGACATCCAGGGGCAGCGGCGGACATTGGTAAAGGGCTACGCGCATTTCGGATTCCTCTTACTCGGGCAGGGCGATCGGTCCGATCTCGTTGAATACATCTCCTGGACCCGGATTCTCGGCGTGAGTTGCACCGCCGAAGTGTTTCATGATGCCCCACACCGCGTTGAGCGAGGTCTGTACCGCACCCTCGACCCAGGCCGGCGTCCACGAAACGTCGTCGCCAGCGATGAAGATACCGCGCTGTTCCGCTGGCATGTCGTCCTGCATGAAGTGCGCGTACATGCGCTGGTTGTAGCGGTAGTGGCCGGGCAAGGCGCCTTTGAACGCGCCGAGGAAATGTGGGTCGGCTTCCCACGAAACGGTGATCGGGTCGCCGATGATCCGCGCGGCGATGTCGACTTTCGGGTAGATCTTCTTCAGGGCGTCCAGCGCCAGTTTCACGCGTTTTTCCACCGGCTGCGGCAGCATTTTCAGCGCGTCGCTCATCCACGAGTACGACAGGCAGATCACCCCCGGCTTGTCGTCGCCGTTGTCGAACAGGTAGGTGCCACGGGTCAGGCGGTCGGTGAGGGTCATGCTCATCAGGTCGCGGCCGGTTTCCGGATCCTTGTCCTTCCAGAACGGGCGGTCGACCATCACGAACGTCTTCGACGACTGCATGTAACGGGTGCGGTCCAGAGCCATCCACATCTTTTGCGAGAACAGGCTTTCGTCGCATTCGATCTGGGTGGTCAGCAGCCAGCTCTGGCAGGTGGTCAGCACGGCCGCGTATTCGCGGGTGTCGCCCCAGTTGTCGGTGACGGCGAAACGGCCATCCGGTGCGTGGGCAATTTTCTTCACGCCGGTGCGCGGTGCGCCGTTGTGCAGCGAGCTGAGGCTGGTGCCCGCTGGCCAATGCGCGCAACGCTCCGGCACATGGCGCCAGATGCCTTGTGGCACCTGCTCCACGCCGCCGACCACCAGGTGCTGGTGATCGTCGCAGTTGGTCATCACCACGCGGAAGATTTCCAGCATCGAGTTGGGGAAGTCCGAGTCCCAGCCGCCGGTACCGAAACCGACCTGGCCGAACACTTCACGGTGATGGAACGAGAGCTTGGCGAAGGCCTTGGAGGTGGCGACGAAGTCGTAGAAGGTGCGGTCGTCCCACAGCGGAACCAGAGTGTTCCACAGCTCTTTCAGACGTGGCACATCACGATCACGGATGGCTTGCTGGATATCGGAGAACTGCGAGCCGGCTTCCAGGGCATCGGCCCAGGCGTCAGCCACTTCCTGGAACAGTGCAGGAAGGTCCGACAGCTTCTGTGCGTAATGGGTCTGACCTTCGAGGTCGATCACCGTGCTGCCCGACGCGGGTGTCAGCGGGTTAGGGAAAGGTTTGGTTTCCAGACCCAGTTTGTCGACGTAGTGATAGAACGCGGTGGACGACACCGGGAAGCGCATCCCGCCCAGTTCGGCAACGATGCCTTCGGCGCCGTTGAACGCCTGGGAGCGCAGACGGCCGCCCATTTTCGAAGCTTCGTAGACGACCGGTTTCAGGCCCAGCTTCATCAGCTCATACGCCGCCACCAGGCCGGCGATCCCGCCGCCGACAATCGCCACTTCGGCACCGTGATTGTGCTCGGGAATGCTGCCCAGGCCAGCCGGGTGTTCGATCCAGTCGTCGAAGGCGAAAGGAAAGTCCGGGCCGAAAATGGTGACTGGTTTCTTACCGTCTGCAGGATGGCGATTGTTCTTGTTCATGGCTGACCTTGCTGGCGACCCGACGCGGAATGCGCATCTGAGTATAGGAAAAGATGCCAGCCATTCTAGAGAGCACGGAGCACGTTAATAAGACGCAAAGTGTCGTCATTTTGCCATTTTATTGGTCAATATGACGATCTTAATTTGCACACTGACCACTGTGGGAGCGAGCCTGCTCGCGAAGAGGCCAGCCCATGCACCGAAGAGCTAAAGGCAGAAACTCAAACCGGCTGCCCCCGATCAATCTTGCTACTCAAGATGATCGACGTGGTGGTCTTCTCCACTCCATCCACGCTGCCAATCTGATCCAGCAATTGATCCAGCTGCTCCGGCGAATCGGTGCGCAACCACGCCACATAATCAAATTCGCCACTCACCGCACACAACTGCTGTACCTGCGCCATCGCGCTCAGGCGTCGCAACACCTCCTTGCCGGAACGCGGTTGCACGGTTATCCCCACATACGCCTGCAACCCGCCATCCACCACCCGCTGCCCGAGGCGCACGCCGTAACCGGTGATCACCTTGGCCTTTTCCAGCCGCGCCAGGCGCGAAGTGACAGTGGTACGGGCGATGCCCAGTTGCCGGGCGAGCATGGCCACGCTCTCGCGGGCGTTGATCTGCAGGGCGGCAATCAATTGGCGGTCGATTTCATCGAGAACAGGCGTGCGAGTGTCAGGCAAAGGGTTTTCTCCAGCGGCATGGATCAGTGCGCAAGCATGTTACAGGCAGTTCCTGCAGGACGCTCGCGACGGAGATTTGATCTAGCCTCAATACCGTTCATGACATTTTTTCCTGCGACAAATTGCCATAAGTAACTAGGTAGTACATTATTCCGCCCTTGTCACAAATGGGGAAAATGTCTGACATGAACAATTCTGGGGCTGCCGCCGGCAGCAAATGGTTGCTGGCGGGGCTGGGTGTGCTGATTGCACTGATCGGGCTCGGCCTGGCCGGTGGCGGTGGCTATCTGATCGCGCTGGGTGGCAGTTGGTATTTCCTGCTGATGGGGCTGGTGATGCTGGCGTCCGGGCTGATGATTGCCCGGCGCAAGCCGCTTGGCGCCTGGCTGTATGGTGTGGCGTTGCTCCTCACTGCGATCTGGGCCGTTTGGGATGCGGGCTTCGAATACTGGCCGCTGGTCTCGCGGGTACTGACCTTCGCCGTGATCGGTCTGGTGGTGGCGTTGATCTATCCGACCCTGGTCCGCGCTTCGGGCGCGACCAGCGGGCGTGGCGCCTACGGTCTGGCTGGCATTCTGGGCGTGGGCGTCGTTGCGACGATGGCCTACATGTTCGTGTCGACCCACGTGGTCAAAAACACCACTGTACCTGCAGTAACGCCGGTCACTCCGGGCACCGAGCAGAAAGACTGGGCCCATTGGGGCAACACCACCGCCGGCAACCGTTTTGCTGCGCTGGACCAGATCACGAAGGGCAACATCGACAAGTTGCAGGTTGCCTGGACCTTCCGCACCGGCGACATCCCGCAAAGCACCGGTGCCGGCGCCGAAGACCAGAACACCCCGCTGCAGATCGGTGACACGGTCTACACCTGCACCGCCTACGGCAAAGTCTTCGCCCTGGATGCAGACACCGGCGCCCAGCGCTGGAAGTTCGACCCGCAAGGCACCGCGCCCAACTGGCAGCGTTGCCGTGGCCTGGGCTATTCCGAAACCCCGGCGTCTGCGGAAAATCAGCCAGCCGCCTGTACGAAACGTCTGTTTCTGCCGACCGGCGATGCGCGCCTGATCGCCATCAATGCCGACACCGGCAAGCCCTGCGAAGAATTCGGCAACAAGGGCACCGTTGACCTGACCACCGACATGGGCGAAGTGAAGCCCGGTTACTACCAGCAAACCTCGACCCCATTGGTCGCCGGGGGCGTGGTGATCGTCGGCGGCCGCGTGGCCGACAACTACTCCACCGGCGAACCGCCGGGCGTGGTGCGTGCCTACGACGTGCGCAGCGGTGAGCTGGTATGGGCGTGGGATCCGGGCAACCCGAACACCACCAAACGTCCGCGGGCCGGTGAAACTTACACTCGTGGCACGCCGAACGTCTGGTCGGCCATGTCCTACGACGCCAAACTTGGCCTGGTCTACCTGCCGACCGGCAACGCGACGCCAGACTTCTTCGGTGGTCAACGCACCGAGTTTGACGACAAGTGGAGCTCGTCCATCGTCGCCATCGATGTGAAGACCGGCCAGGTACGCTGGCACTTCCAGACCACCCACCACGACCTGTGGGACTTCGACCTGCCGGCACAACCGCTGCTATACGACGTGCCGGACGACAAGGGCGGCACCCAGCCAGCCTTGGCGCAAGTCACCAAGCAGGGTGAGATCTTCCTGCTCAACCGCGAAACCGGCGTGCCGATTGCCCGCGTCGAAGAGCGCCCAGTGCCGCAAGGCAAGGTTCCCGGCGAACGCTACTCGCCAACCCAGCCGTTCTCGGTGGACATGCCGTCAATCGGCAACAAGACCCTGACCGAGTCCGACATGTGGGGCGCCACGCCGTTTGACCAGTTGATGTGCCGCATCCAGTTCAAAGGCATGCGCCACGAAGGCGTCTACACCCCGCCGGGCATGGACCGCGCCCTGCAATTCCCGGGTTCGCTGGGCGGCATGAACTGGGGCAGCGTCTCGGTTGATCCGAACACCCACTACATGTTCGTCAACGACATGCGCCTGGGCCTGGCCAACTACATGATCCCGCGCGACAAGATCAAAGCCGGGGCCAGCGGCATCGAAATGGGCGTGGTACCGCAGGAAGGCACGCCGTTCGGCGCCATGCGCGAACGCTTCCTCTCGGCGGCCGGCATTCCGTGCCAGAAACCACCGTTCGGCACCATGTCGGCCATCGACCTCAAGACCCACAAACTGATGTGGCAAGTCCCGGTCGGCACCGTGCAGGACACCGGCCCGCTGGGCATCCGCATGCACCTGCCGATCCCGATCGGCATGCCGACCCTCGGCGCATCGCTCGCCACCCAGTCGGGCCTGCTGTTCTTCGCCGGCACCCAGGACTTCTACCTGCGCGCCTTCGACACCGGCAACGGCAACGAAATCTGGAAATCGCGTTTGCCGGTGGGCAGCCAGTCCGGGCCGATGACTTACGTTTCACCGAAAACCGGCAGGCAGTACATCCTGTTGACGGTGGGCGGTGCGCGTCAGTCGACGGATCGAGGGGATTATGTGATTGCTTACGCTTTGCCCAAATAAGGGCTGAAGCTTGAGCCAGAAAAGCCGCGCCATTGCGCGGCTTTTTGTTGGGTGAAAGAGTGGGAGTGGAAATCGGCTAGGATTGAGACAGTCGAGGGTGCGAGGCGAAGGACATGACAACGAAGCTACCTGCTGCTGTACGGGACCGTGCCTTGCAGATCGCCCATCATGAAATGGGGCACTACGTGGTGGCCCGCGCCCTGGGATTTGAAACGGGCGGCGTGACCCTGACAGTGACCAAGGATCTGCGGCACCAAGGAGGCGCCTCCATTACCTTGGTGCGCCCAATTTCGTCGATGGAAGCCATGAAGGAGCATCTGGAAGCCCGGATGATGGTGCTCCTGGCTGGCGCAATGGCGCAGACACTGCCTTCAAAACCTTCAGCCGCCAAACGCGTCGATAAGCCCAAGGCCACCGCCATCCTCAAAGGCGAGCAGGGCGCGGAACAGGATTACGCAAAAATCAGGGAGCTTCAGCATCTGCTGCGCAATATTGCCTATCCCGATACCGATCCAGCGTCGGGTGAGCGGATAGCGGCGGAGCTTAAATCGATGACTGATCGGGTTTGGATTCGGACTCAAGAAATAATCGAAGATCAAGCCGGGACGATTGCCAAATTGGCTTTGGCGCTGGTGGACGGCATGGCTCTTGTGGAGCAATGGGGGCGGGCGGCGGATACGTATGAGGTGGTGTTCGCCGGGCCGATGCTGGAACGGTTGCGGGCGGTGCAGGCTATTGCGTCTATAAACATTGGAAGCCCCGAAAAATCGAGGCATGTTTTCGAGACTTGAGCCGCCTCTAGTCTTTGGCGTTCGTCGCCGCCTGAACGGGCCTTCGCGTCAGCACCTTCACCACATCATCAATCACCGCTTTGCTCATCGTCGTCAGGTAGTGTGCGGCCCAAGCGTGGCGGTCGGAGTCTTGGGCGTAGGCGGCGTCCACGGTGAGGGACTTGGCGAGGAATAGCAGGTCGGAGGCTTGAGCCAGGGCATCGGCGATGGGGACGTCGCGGCAGACGTGGAACAGAGGTTGATCAGAGAGATACAGGAAAGGGGTGAAACCGACGGTTTTTAGTTCTGAGGGTGAGGGCGCATTAGTTTTGGACATGTTCAGTCTCCTAAGCTTAAGGAGCTGCCACGTTCGTTTCCAAGCGAATGGGTGGCAGCTGTGCGCAGGTTGGAAAACCGGGAGCCTAGGAAACCGGCACGTCCGAAGACGTCCCACGCACAGCCGCCATGACACAGGATTGCAGTCGTAAAACGTCTGCGGTCATGTTGGGCACGTTGTTGCGATTCGCTCGACGGGTTTCCAAGCCCGATCGCTGAATGGTCAGCGACGTCCGGAGACTATCCCGTCGGAGAAAAGCGCAACAAGGCATCAAAGTGCCCAAACGCGAGATTCGGAGTTTGCCTACAAGGTCTGCAGGCGTCATCCGATAAAGCGAGACCTTAAGTAAACAAAACAAAACGTCAGACACGAAAAAGCCGCGCATTGCGCGGCTTTCATGTTTGGCTGCCTCTCCCTGATAACAGATCTACTTCAGGACGATTGAGCAACATCATTTTCGGAAACGCCTGACATACACGGCAGCGGTCTCTTGTCGATCATTGGTTCTTTTTCGTGACGTCGGACCTTGGTTCGAAGTTAGCGGAGTGGAGACCGAAGTGACCGCCTATTTTCCAGCACTGACCATTGGCGATCAGACCTACGATTTTGCTCACCTTGAACCATTCAACTTCATGATTTCGAGTCAGTTGGCCAAGCGCGACTTGCGGGTGCATGTCACTTTTTCGAATCACTGTTTCAGCCAGGGTTACGACGCGGCAACGCATCCACTGGCAGAGCCAATCATTCTTGATAGTGCCGGACGACCGCGCACTTTCTGTTCAATCCGTTATCGACTGTCATTGGCGCTGCCGGCAGTGATACATCAGTTAAACCATCCCCAGTCCAAGGTCCGTGAGACTGCGACGCGGCGCAATTGGGCTTTCTCTATGACGATTCAGGATCCGGCCGGGCCTTATCACGTGTTCTTTGAATTGCGCCGGGCCGCCGAGGAAAAACCGCAGGATCTAAACTTGGTGGTGGAAAGTGCATATCACCAAACCAGGCAACCGCCGAGGTTGCTGGGGAAGATCGGCTTTATGTTGCTGTGCGGCAAGGTTTACTTGCGACAACCGAATTCGACCAAACGCTAGAGGCAGAAACGAAAAAAGACGCCATAGGCGTCTTCTTCGATTCGGTAAAACAGATCCGGACACCACTTGCGAACCGCCTTGCGCGGTTACGGCTTTCGCCGCTGGGAAGCGCTCAATCTCATCCGGTCAGTCGCTTCGATGGGGCAAATCTAAAGAAAGTTGCTGCCCGCGTCAATCATCAGATCTGGCGAAAGCCGCGCATTGCGCGGCTTTCTTGTTTGGTGGGCCCACACGGACTTGAACCGTGGACCAAAGGATTATGAGTCCTCTGCTCTAACCAACTGAGCTATAGGCCCTCAGTAGGTCGCGGATTATAGCGACGGTTTTGCGACTGTGCTATCCGAAAAAGCCTTTACTGCTGTACGAAGAAACGTCGCGGCAAATTCGTCGGGGGGCAGAGGCAGGCTGACGATGTAGCCCTGGATTTGTTCACAGCCCTCGGCGGCGAGGAATTGTTGTTGCGCCTGGGTCTCGACCCCTTCGGCAATCACGGTGAATTGCATGCTGCGTCCGAGGGCGATGATGGCGCGGACGATCGCTGCGTCGTGGGGATCATCCGGCAGGCCGCGGACGAAGGACTGGTCGATCTTGAGGATGTCCAGCGGCAGGCGCTTGAGGTAACTCAAGGACGAGTAGCCGGTGCCGAAGTCGTCAATGGCCAGTTGTACGCCCAGTTGTTTGAGTTGATGCAGCACTGCCAGCGCTTCCTCGGCCTGGCTCATGATGAAGTTTTCGGTGATTTCCAGTTGCAGGAAGCCGGGGTTGAGGCCGTTGTCCTTGAGCAACTGTTCGATGCGGCCCAGCAGATTGGGTTGGCGCAGTTGGGCGCCGGCCAGGTTGACCGACAGCGGGCCGGGACTTTCGTACAGCCGGTGCCATTCGGCCATCTGTCGGCAGGCGGTTTCCAGGACCCAGTCGCCGATTTGCAGGATCATGCCGTTTTCTTCGGCCAGCGGGATGAAGTGTTCCCGCGGCACGTCGCCAAAGGTCGGGTGGTGCCAGCGGATCAGGGCTTCGGCGCCGACCAGGCTGTAGTCTTCGAGGCTGATTTTCGGTTGGTAGCACAGGCGCAACTCGTTGCGTTCGATGGCGCGGCGCAGTTCGTGTTCCAGCGCCACGCGTTCGCTGGCCTGGGCGGTGAGGTCGCGGGTGTAGCTTTCGACACGGTTGCGGCCCTTGGCCTTGGAGCGGTACATCGCGGCGTCGGCGTTCTTGATCAGTGTGGCGACGTCGCAGCCATCCTTCGGATAGAGGCTGGTGCCGATGCTGGCGCTGATGAAAAACTCGTGTTCGCCGGCCTGGAACGGCGCGGCGAAACAATTGAGCAATTTGGTGGCGATGTGGTCGGCATCGCTGGATTGTTGCAGGCCCGGCAGCAGGATAATGAACTCGTCACCTCCCAGGCGTGCCACGGTGTCGATGTCACGCAACTGCTCCTTGAGACGTACGGCAATGCCCTTGAGCAGCAGGTCGCCGACCGGGTGGCCGAGGCTGTCGTTGATGTGCTTGAAGCGGTCGAGGTCGAGGAACAGCACGGCGCCCTGGCCGCCGTTTTCCTGTTGGTTGTTGAGCGCCGTCAGCAGGCGGCTTTCGAACAGCGTGCGGTTCGGCAGGCCGGTCAGCGGGTCGTGGTGCGCCTGGTAGTCGAGTTTGGCCTGGGCATGCTTGAGGCTGGAAATGTCGGCGAACACCGCGACAAAGTGGGTGATGAACTTCTCCCGGTTGCGCACGGCACTGATGGTCAGCCAGCTGGGGTACAGCTCGCCATTCTTGCGTCGGTTGGAAATCTCGCCTTGCCAGTGGCCTTCGGCGGTCAATTGATGCCACATGGCGGCGTAGAACGCGCTGTCATGCAGGCCCGAGGCGAGCAGGCGCGGCGTGTGGCCCAAGGCTTCGCTTTCGCTGTAACCGGTGATTTCGGTGAACGCACGGTTGACCGCGCTGATGTGCTGTTGGGTGTCGGTGATCAATACACCTTCGGCGGTGCTTTCGAACACGGTGGCAGCCTGTTGCAGTTTTTCCTGCATCAGGTGCCGCTCGGTGATGTCCCTGGCGATGGTCAGCATGCAGTTTTCATCGCCAATCGGCAGCGGACGGCTGGACACTTCGCAGAGGCGGATCTGCCCGTCGCTGCGGCGGATATGGCAGCTGAAGTCGCGGACAAAACCGTCCCGGTGCAGCAGGTCGAGCATTTGCTTGCGTTCATTGAGGTTGACCCAGATCCCCAGGTCCAGTGCCGAACGATCCACCGACATGGCGCTGTTGAACCCGGTGATGCGGCTGAAACCGTCGTTGACCTCCAGCAGCAAGCCATCGCTTTGCCGCGACAGCAGCAAGCCGTCGGGGGAGGCGTGGAAGGCCTTGGCGAATTTTTCTTCGGACGTTTGCAGCTGTTGCTGGGTTTCCTTGAGCTGGGTGATGTCCCGCACCACGACCACCAGGGCCGGTGTCATGTCGAGGTCGAACGGTTCGGCGGAGATCAGGCCGGTAAACACCTGGCCGTTGCTGCGACGAAAGGGCATTTCCAGGTTGCGGATGCTGCCGGCCTGCAAGCGTTGCAGCAGGCCCGGCCCGACACCGGGAATCCCCCAGATGTTCAGGTTGGTGGCGGTCTGGCCAATGACGTCCTCGGCCTTGAGGCCGATCTGATCTTCGAACGCTTCGTTGACCTCCAGCAGACAACCGTCGCTCAGGCGCGCGATCACCAGAATGTCCGGGCATTGCTGGAATACGGAAGCGAATTTCTGTTCCGACAGGCGCAGTGCTTCTTCGGTGCGCTTGGCGTCGGTGATGTCGATCATCAGCCCACGCATCACCGGTTCATGCCCGTGTTCGATCAGGCTGACGATATCGCGCACCCACAGGCAGCGGCCGTCGGCGGTGATCACCCGGTAGTCGAGGCGGTGGTCGCGCCCGGCCAGCACTTCGTGGTCGCAGAAGGTTTGGGCGCGGGTCAGGTCGGCGGGGTGAATGATGTTGCGCCAGAAGCCCGGAATCAGCCAATGGGACAGGGGATAGCCGAGAAGGTCTTCAGCGTGGGGCGACACATAGCTGTAGGTGAAGTCGGTGACTTTTGCTTCCCAGGCGATGGCCGACAGGCTCTCCACCAGGCCGCGGTAGTGGTATTCACTGCTGCGCAGTTCCTGTTCAAGGTCTACCCGGCGGGCGATTTCCGAGCTCAAGCGGCGATTGATGCGGATTACCACCGCCAGCACGACAGTCAGCAGCAGCAATCCGGGCAGGCCATACACCAGCAGGTCATTCCAGAGCGTTCGATGATCAAGGACATTGCCGACCCAATGCTCCTGAATGGCGCTGATTTCAGCGGGGCTCATGTCCGCCAGGACTTTGTCTAGAATGCCGACCAGCATCTTGTTGTCGCGCGGTACACCCATGGCCAGTTGATAGCGATATGGCGTTTCACCGCTGACATACAACCCATCGAGCTTGAGTTGGCGCAGGCTCCAGACGCTGGAAGCCAGATCGCCAACCACGGCGTCCACTTCGTCGATGGCCAGCGCCTGCAGCGCCGAGCTTACGTTGGGCATCGCCACCAGATTCAAGTCGGGATGGTGGCTGCGCAGCAGTTCGTGGGGGGCGTAGTTTTCCACCACGGCGATTTTCAGGCCGTACAGGTCTTTCAGGTTATGTGGCTGTGGACCCCCGACATGGGCCAGGATGACAATCGGAAAGTCCAGATAGGGACGGGTGAACGACAGGTATTTCTGGCGTTCCGGGGTCGACATGATGCCCGGCAGCAGGTCCAGCTTGCCCTTTTTGGCCTGGTCCAGGACGGCGGTCCAGCTCACCGGTTCGATGGGCGTGAGCCGGGTTGCCAGCCTTTTGCGGATGACCTCGATGTAGTCCGCGGCAAGGCCCTGGTAGCGGCCCCCATCGTCACGAAACTCGAAGGGCGGCCACGACGCATCGACACCCAGGCGCAATTCCGGGTGAGCCGCCAGCCAGCTACGTTCTTCGTCGGTTAGAGTCAGCGCGCCAGCCGTTGCGGTCCAGGTCATCAGCGACAGCAAAAAAAGCACGGTCGGCAGTCTGGGCATAACGGTCTCGTTATGGCTCTGGGGATTGTTTCGAGTGTAGACGGGCTACGGGACGGAGGGGGAGGTGCGGAGATATTAATCTGCCATAAAACAAAACCCCCGGCCTGGGCCGGGGGTTCTGGTATTACTCGTCGAGGAAGGAGCGCAGATGCTCGCTTCTCGTCGGGTGGCGCAGCTTGCGCAACGCCTTGGCTTCGATCTGACGAATCCGCTCACGGGTCACGTCGAACTGCTTACCAACCTCTTCGAGGGTGTGGTCGGTATTCATGTCGATACCGAAGCGCATGCGCAGTACCTTGGCTTCACGGGCCGTGAGGCCGGACAGTACTTCGCGAGTCGCTTCTTTAAGGCTCTCAACGGTTGCAACATCGATTGGCGACTGCATGGTCGAGTCTTCGATGAAGTCACCCAGATGGGAGTCTTCGTCATCACCGATCGGGGTTTCCATGGAGATCGGCTCTTTAGCGATCTTCAATACCTTGCGGATCTTGTCCTCAGGCATTTCCATGCGTTCGCCCAGCTCTTCCGGGGTCGGTTCGCGACCCATTTCCTGCAGCATCTGGCGGGAAATGCGGTTGAGCTTGTTGATCGTCTCGATCATGTGCACCGGAATACGGATGGTGCGGGCCTGGTCGGCGATCGAGCGAGTGATCGCCTGACGGATCCACCAGGTGGCATAGGTCGAGAACTTGTAGCCGCGACGGTATTCGAACTTGTCTACCGCTTTCATCAAGCCAATGTTGCCTTCCTGGATCAGATCGAGGAATTGCAGGCCACGGTTGGTGTACTTCTTGGCGATCGAGATCACCAGACGCAAGTTGGCTTCAACCATCTCTTTCTTCGCGCGGCGGGCCTTGGCCTCACCGATCGACATGCGACGGTTGATGTCCTTGATTTCAGCGATGGTCAAACCGGTTTCGGTTTCCAGCGCGGTCAGCTTCTGCTGGCAACGGATGATGTCCGGCTGCAGACGACCAATGGCTTCAGCGTATTTGCCTTTGCCTTTGGCCAGGGCGTCACTCCAGCTTTCGTCGACTTCGTTGCCCGGGAACTGGCGCAGGAAGTCGGCACGCGGCATGCGTGCATCACGAACGCAGAGCTGCATGATGGCGCGCTCTTGCTGACGCAGGCGATCCAGGGCACTGCGAACGCGCTCGACCAGGCCTTCGAATTGCTTCGGCACCAGTTTGATCGGCATGAACAGCTCGGCCAGGGCCAACAGCTCGGCAATCGTTGCCTTGTTGTTGCGACCGTGCTTTTTCAGCGCCTTGCGGGTGATTTCCATCTGATCGGCCACAGCGCCGAAGCGCTGTGCAGCGATGATCGGATCCGGACCGCTTTCGGCTTCTTCCTCGTCATCGGAGGCTTCGGCGTCATCGTCCTCGGTGTCGTCATCCGCCTTGGCGGCTTTCGCGTCAACCGGCGGCGGCACTTCTGCCGCAGGCGGCGCGATGCCGTCGTCCGGGTCGATATAACCGCTCAGGACGTCGGACAGGCGACCACCTTCGGTGGTGACGCGAGTGTACTCGGAGAGAATATGATCAACCGTGCCAGGGAAGTGCGCGATTGCGCCCATCACCTCACGGATGCCCTCTTCAATACGCTTGGCGATTTCGATTTCGCCTTCACGCGTGAGGAGCTCCACCGTACCCATTTCGCGCATGTACATGCGCACCGGGTCGGTAGTGCGACCAATGTCGGTCTCGACCGCAGCCAACGCTGCAGCGGCCTCTTCGGCTGCGGCTTCGTCGGTATCGGCGTCGGCCAGCATAAGGGAATCCTTATCTGGCGCAACCTCGAATACGTTGATCCCCATGTCATTGATCATGCGGATGATGTCTTCCACCTGTTCCGGATCTGAAATATCCTCCGGCAGGTGGTCGTTGACCTCCGCGTAAGTCAGGTAGCCCTGCTCACGACCAAGTGTGATCAACTCTTTGATACGAGACTGCTGTTGCGCTTTTCCGGACATAACACCCTATCCACTGAAGGTCTTGGCGGGCAAAAAACAAGCCGAGGATTATACCTGAGCTATGACCTCACGCGCCAGTTGAGGTCGGGTTTGATGCGGAAACATTGCGACTCAATAGGTCGCGCAGTTGATTTTTCTCTTCGCTGGTCAATTCGCTTTGACGCGCTTTTCGCAGAAGTTGTTCCAGATTTCGCTCGCGTTGGCGGGCTGACAAGCTAGTAATGGTGTCGAAAAACTGTTGTTCAAGGTTATCTCCATCAATCAGCCATTCCTTTTCCGCCAGGGCCTTGAGCAAACGGCCTTGTTCTGTGCCGTGCCAACGCGCAATCAGTTGAATTGAGTTTAGCTTGGGATTCTTCTGCACAGCTTCGAGCAGCGCCACCAGCAATTGCGTGTTGGTGTGATCCTCGGCGGCGAAGTGCCCGGCATCCTCGACTTTTTCGGCCAGTTGCGGGTGATGCAGCAACGTGCGCAAGGCGGCGAGGGTCGGCGGTTCTACGGCGGCGGGCACCCGTGGCGCGCGGGGTTGATCACGGTCACCGCCCCGTTTGCCATTCTTGTCCCACGGTTTCTTGTCCCATTTCTTGCCTCCTGCACCGGGTTTCTTCGGCGTCCATTCCTGCTGCGGCGCATACATTTCCTGTGCCTGCGGCTGATGATAGTCGCTGTAATCGGGCATCGCGTCGTAATCGATACCCGGGTCGTAGGCCGGCGGCGCTTCTTGCGGGGCGCTTTGTGCCAGCTGGCTTACCGCTTCACCGCTCAGGCCGGTGATTTCGCTCAGGCGTTGACGCATCAATATGCGCAGGTTGGCGCCCGGGACTTTGTCGATCAACGGTGCAGCGAGGGTGGCCATGTGGGCCTTGCCCTCAAGCGAGCGCGGGTCGGCTTCTTCCGTCAGTTGCTGGAAGAAGTAATCGGCCAGTGGCTGCGCGTGCTGATTGATACGTGCGCGGAAGGCGTCGGTGCCTTCGGAGCGGACCAGGGTGTCCGGGTCTTCGCCTTCGGGCAGGAACAGAAAACGTGCGCGACGACCGTCCTGCAAGCTCGAAAGTGTCGCCTCCAGCGCCCGCCATGCCGCATTGCGGCCGGCCTGGTCGCCGTCGAAGCAGAACAGCACGTTGGGCACGACGCGAAACAGCCGCTTGAGGTGTTCCTCGCTGGTGGCGGTGCCCAGGGTCGCAACGGCATTGCGCAGGCCTTGCTGGGCCAGTGCAATGACGTCCATGTAACCCTCGACGACGATGATCTCGTCGAGGTTGCGGTTGGTCTTGCGCGCTTCGTACAGGCCGTAGAGTTCCTGGCCCTTATGGAAAACCGGGGTTTCCGGGGAGTTCAGGTACTTTGGCTTGTCGTCGCCCAATACCCGGCCGCCGAAGGCGATGACGCGCCCGCGACTGTCGCGGATCGGAAACATCACGCGGTCGCGGAAGCGGTCGTAGCGTTTACCGCTTTCGGCGTTTTCGATCAGCAGGCCGGCATCGATCATGGCTTTTTGTTGCAGGGTATCGCTGCTCAAGTGCTTGAACAGGTTGTCCCAGCCAGGCGGAGCAAAGCCCAGGCCGAAGTCCCGGGCGATTTCGCCGGTCAGCCCGCGACCTTTCAGGTATTCCACGGCGGCCTTGCGCGATGGATGGCTTTTGAGGGCCTGGCGATAAAAGTCGGCAGCGGCACTCAGTAGCGGATACAGCGGCGAATCGGTCGGCTGTCGCGGTTTGTGCGGGCGGCCGCTTTCTTCCCGGGGGATTTCCATGCCGGCGGCTTTGGCCAGTTCTTCGACCGCCTGGACGAAATCCAGGTTGTCGTGGTCCATGATGAAGCCAAGGGCGTTGCCGCCAGCGCCGCAGCCGAAGCAGTAATAGAACTGCTTGTCGGGGCTGACGCTGAACGACGGAGTCTTTTCCTTGTGGAAAGGGCAGCAGGCGGTGTGGTTCTTGCCGGCCTTTTTCAATTGCAGGCGCGAGCTGACCACATCGACGATGTCGGTGCGGTTCAGAAGGTCGTCAATGAAGCTCTGGGGAATTAGCCCGGCCATGGCGTTCTCGTCATCTGCGCTGAAAGGATCCCGTAACGTACGGCGACCGGACGGCGGTCATTGTTTGAGGCGCGCAAAGTGTGCGGCTCGACCAGTGTCGTCTGCGTAATCGTTGTCGGGAAGTGTATCTGCCGAAAATCCACTGACGTTAATGCCAATTCAGTATTCGACTGTTTGAATGTGTTGCGCTGAATCCGCTGCGGCCAATCATAGGCCTCGGATAGCTCATCATCTGGCACGCAAGCAGGTGCCTTGGGCTGATCGTCGTGAGAGGAATCAGTGGGTGTGCTCGTCAGTAGCCTTGAAAGGCTCGTCAGAAAAGACGTGCACCGCTGGCAAAAGAGCCAGGTCTGACGCGGTGAAGCAGATTTGTCTCGGTCGCGTCTGCGGCTTCGACAGTGAAGCATCAAGCGTTTTACGCAAATGCCATAAGCCCGGCTGAGGGCCGGGCTTGGCAGAAGCTTGCTACGATCGTCTGTGTATTAGTACAGACGAACGGCGCGGCGCTGTTCGCGCTGAACTTTCTTGGCGTGACGCTTAACAGCGGCTGCTGCTTTGCGCTTACGCTCAGAAGTTGGCTTCTCGTAAAATTCGCGGCTACGAACTTCAGCCAGTACACCGGCTTTTTCGCAGGAGCGCTTGAAACGACGCAGAGCTACGTCGAAGGGTTCGTTCTCTTTTACTTTGACGGCTGGCATCCAGAGCTACCTTCATTCATTACCGGGGTCAACATCCTCGCGGCAAAAGAGCACTTGAAGACGTCGGTTTTTAAGGGTTGCGGATGTTAACCCCTCAACGCTCGGAATGCAAAGCCTCTGATCGAAAACCGCTGGTCGGGGCATCACGCGACGACTATTATGCGCGCCTTCGAATTCAGCCTAAACAAGGCGCAAACCCATGCTAGTACTGGGATTAGAAACCTCCTGCGACGAAACCGGTGTCGCATTATATGACAGTGAACGCGGCTTGCTGGCCGACGCGTTGTTCAGTCAGATCGACCTGCATCGCGCCTATGGTGGCGTGGTGCCGGAGCTGGCTTCGCGCGATCACGTCAAACGCATGCTGCCCTTGATTCGTCAGGTGTTGGCCGAGGCCGACTGTGTGCCGACCGAGATCGATGCGATCGCCTACACCGCGGGTCCTGGCCTGGTCGGTGCCTTGCTGGTCGGGGCTTCCTGCGCTCAGGCGCTGGCGTTTGCCTGGGGCATTCCGGCCCTCGGCGTGCATCACATGGAAGGCCACTTGCTGGCGCCGATGCTGGAGTTGCAACCGCCGGAATTTCCGTTCGTCGCTTTGTTGGTGTCGGGTGGTCATACGCAACTGGTTCAGGTCGACGGAATTGGTCAGTACACGCTCCTGGGCGAGACCCTGGATGACGCTGCCGGCGAAGCCTTCGACAAGACGGCCAAGATGATGGGGCTCAATTATCCGGGCGGACCGGAGATTGCTCGCCTTGCAGAGCAGGGCGTTGCAGGACGTTTCGTCTTCCCGCGTCCGATGTGCGACCGTCCGGGCCTGGATTTCAGC
Organism: Pseudomonas grandcourensis; assembly: GCF_039909015.1. NCBI lineage: Bacteria > Pseudomonadati > Pseudomonadota > Gammaproteobacteria > Pseudomonadales > Pseudomonadaceae > Pseudomonas > Pseudomonas grandcourensis. The sequence goes on along the minus strand of NZ_CP150919.1, from coordinate 6,196,156 downwards.
TTCAGTGGCCTGAAAACCTTTGCGCTGAACACCTGGCAACAGTGCGTCAGCGCCGGGGACGACAGCGAGCAAGCCCGTTGCGACATCTCGCTGGCGTTCCAGCAGGCCGTGGTGGAGACTTTGACCATCAAGTGCAAGCGTGCCCTGAAGGCTGCTGGCATGAGGCGCCTGGTGATTGCAGGGGGCGTCAGTGCCAACAAGGCGTTGCGCACTTCCCTGGAAAAAATGCTCGGCGACATGAAGGGCGATGTGTTTTATGCGCGCCCTGAGTTCTGCACCGATAATGGCGCAATGATCGCGTTCGCCGGTTGTCAGCGCTTGCAGGCCGGTCAGCAGGAAAGCCTGGCGATCAGCGTGCAGGCGCGTTGGCCGATGGAGCAGTTGTCGGCGCTGTGATGAGCGGTGCTCATGTCCGGCTGCTAGAAATGCCGTTCGCGCCCGGCAAACAGGTCGCGTAGATTGCCGCGATGACGCCAGACGATCAGCCCGGTGAGCGCGCTCATGGGCAGCAGGGCGGCCGGTTCCTGCCAGGCCAGCAACGGCAGGGTCAGCGGTGTGGCGATGAGGGCGGCCAGGGAGCTGGTGCGGGTCAGGTAGAACGTCAAGAGCCAGGCGCAGACCGCCAGAAGGGCTGCGGGCGGGTATAGCCCCAGCAACATGCCGGCAGCGGTGGCGACACCCTTGCCGCCGCGAAAGCGAAAGTACAATGGAAACAGATGGCCGATGACGGCATAGACGCCAATCCAGGCCTGTTCCTGCTGCGAAAGGCCCGCAAGACGCGCAATCAGTACCGGCAGCAGGCCTTTGCAAAGGTCGCCGAGCAGGGTCAGGATGGCGAGTTTCTTGCCGGCCAGGCGCAACATGTTGGTGGCACCGGCATTGCCCGAGCCACTCATTCGCGGATCGGGGTTACCGGTCAGGCGGCTGAGCAAAATGGCAAAGGACAGAGAGCCGAGCAGGTAGGCGAGGATCGCCAATAACCAAAACATGCTAACTATTCCGGGCGAGGAAGCCCTGATTCTAACGGCGCATTGCGCCCTTGTCGTGTAGCGGAGAGAAGTGCTTGGACAGAGTGTTTATCGAGGGCCTGGAAGTCGACACGGTGATTGGTGCCTACGACTGGGAACGAGGCATCCGACAGTGCTTGCGTCTTGATCTGAGCTTCGCCTGGGATAATCGCCCGGCCGCAGCCGGTGACGACCTGACCCTGGCGCTCGACTACGCCAGTGTTTCCTCGCGCATCCAGGCGTTTGCCGAGCAGGCGCAATTCCAGCTGGTGGAAACCTTTGCCGAGCGCCTGGTTGAAGTGCTGATGAGCGAATTCAAGATCACCTGGATGCGCCTGAAGCTGACCAAGCCCGGCGCCATCCCGGCTGCCACCGGCGGTGTGGGCGTGGAGATCGAGCGCGGATGTCGCTGACTCAGGTGTACCTCGGGCTCGGTAGCAATATCGAGCGTGAAACCCATTTGCGGGCGGGGCTCGATGCTTTGGCGGCGTTCCTGGTCGATATCCGCTGTTCGGCGGTGTTCGAAAGCCAGCCGGTGGGCATCAAGAGCGGGCCGTTCTTCAATTTCGTGGTGTCGGCGTATACCGATCTGCCGCTGATGGAGCTTGATCGTCGATTGAAATTCATCGAGGCGGATAACGGTCGTTACGCACCGGATCGCCGAGGTTTGCCGCTGGATATCGACGTGTTGTTGTTCGGTGACCTGGTGGGCAACTTCGATGGCTTGATCTTGCCGCGGGCAGAAATTCTGAAAAATGCGTTCGTTCTGTGGCCGTTGTCGTTGATAGCGCCGGATCTCGTGCACCCGGGCGCGAGCAAGAGCTTTGCGACCTTGTGGGCTGAGGCGCAGATCGATCAGGTGTTGGCGCCAGTGGCGTTCGAATGGCGTGGTGAGCAACTGACATCTTCAGATTTGTTGTGATCTTACTGACGTCTTCGCGAGCAGGCTCGCTCCCACAGGGTTAGCGTAAGCCAGTGGGAGCGAGCCTGCTCGCGAAGCTTTTCAGATCGACTCGGTCTCTTTGTAGGCTTTCAAGGCTTTTAGCCGCTCGCGCTTGATCGCCTCCCCCAGCTCCGGCCCCTTGAAGCCTTTCTCCAGCAACGGCTGAACCGCCACGCTACGAGCTGCAGTTGCCGCGCCGCGCAAATAATCTGCCTGTGGATAACTTCTTTCCTCAAGCCCTTTGCGCCCACGCGCATCCATCTCGCATGCTGCGATGAACTCCTCGAACCGCTGTGGCCGACGGTAGATGTCGAAGCTCTGCAGCAATTCGAGCAATGTCGATGGCTTCAGCTCAAGAGCGCGATGCCCGTGGGTGTGATACTCGCCCACCAGCAGTGCCAATTCCTGGCAGTCCCTCGGCACCTTGAAGCGTTCATTGACCGCTTTGATCAGCTTCAGGCCTTTGAACTCGTGGGCAATGTGTCGCGGCCATTCTTCCTCTGGCGTCAGGCCCTTGCCCAAGTCGTGCAACAGGCACGCCCAGCGCACGGTCAGCGGCTGTTTGTGTAGTGCGGCTTGCTGCAACACGCTCAGGGTATGTGCGCCTGTATCGATTTCCGGGTGGTGGGCGGGTGGTTGCGGTACGCCAAACAGCGCGTCGACCTCGGGCATCAGGACCTTGAGTGCGCCGCATGCGCGCAAAACCTCAACAAACACCTGTGGCTGATCTTCCATCAGGGCGCGGGAAATTTCCTTCCAGCTGCGCTCCGGGGTCAGCGCTTCAAGTTCGCCTGACTCGCTGAGCTGGCGCATCAGTGCCAGGGTTTCCGGGGCAACGGTAAAGCCCAGGGTCGCGTAGCGCGCGGCGAAGCGGGCAACACGCAGGACCCGGAGAGGATCTTCGGCAAATGCCGGGGAAACATGACGAAGCAAGCGCGCTTCGAGATCGCGCTGGCCGTGGTACGGGTCGGTCAGATTCTGCTGATCGTCTTCGGCCATGGCATTGATGGTCAGGTCACGACGAATCAGGTCTTCTTCGAGGGTGACTTCAGGGCTGGCGTGAAAAGTGAACCCGCCATAACCGCGTCCGCTTTTGCGCTCGGTGCGGGCGAGGGCATATTCTTCGCCGCTTTTTGGATGAAGGAACACCGGGAAATCCGCGCCCACCGGCCGAAAGCCCTTGGCGAGCATTTCTTCGGTGGTAGCACCGACCACGACCCAGTCGATATCGGTAACCGGTTTGCCCAGCAGGCGATCGCGTACCGCACCGCCGACTTTATAAATCCGCATAAAAAACCTCCGTTAGCTCGACAGGATAACCGTTGCATCGAGCTTTCGGAGGCACAAACCGGATCAAAGATGGATGACGGCCAGGTCCAGGCGGCCGTAATCGCCTTCACTGTGCTCGCTTCTGGGCGGCACATGATGGGTTTTCATGACCTGATCGCCCTGCAGGGTTTCCAGGTGGATGTCGAAACCCCAGAGGCGGTGCAAGTGCTTGAGCACTTCCTCAGTAGACTCTCCCAGCGGTTTGCGGTCGTGTTGCTGGTGACGCAGGGTCAGGGAGCGGTCACCACGCCGGTCGATGCTGTAGATCTGCACGTTGGGTTCGCGATTACCCAGGTTGTACTGTGCCGCGAGAGTTTCACGGATGATGCGGTAGCCACCTTCATCGTGAATGGCCGGCACCAGCAGGTCGTCTTTCTGATCGTCATCGAGAATGCTGAACAGCTTCAGGTCACGGATCACCTTGGGCGACAGGTACTGCAGGATGAAGCTCTCATCCTTGAAGCTGCTCATGGCGAACTTGATGGCTGCCAGCCAGTCGGTGCCGGCAATTTCCGGGAACCAGTGGCGATCTTCCTCGGTGGGTGCTTCGCACATGCGCCGGATGTCCCGGTACATGGCAAACCCGAGAGTGTAGGGGTTGATTCCGCTGTAGTAAGGGCTGTCGAAGCCCGGCTGAAAGACCACGCTGGTGTGGGATGTCAGGAACTCCATCATGAAGCCGTCGGTGACCAGGCCCTCGTCGTACAGGTCGTTCATCAGGGTGTAGTGCCAGAACGTGGCCCAACCTTCATTCATCACCTGGGTCTGGCGCTGTGGATAAAAATACTGAGCGATCTTGCGCACGATGCGCACAATTTCCCGCTGCCATGGCTCCAGCAGCGGCGCATGTTTTTCGATGAAGTACAGGATGTTTTCCTGAGGTTCGGCGGGGAAGCGTGCGTTGTCCTTGTCGCTGTACTTGTCCGCGCCTTTTGGAATGGTGCGCCACAGGTCATTGATCTGTTTCTGCAAATGTTCTTCCCGGTCCTTTTGCCGACGGCGTTCTTCTTCCGCGGAAATCGGATAGGGGCGTTTGTAACGGTCGACGCCATAGTTCATCAGCGCATGGCAGGAGTCGAGCAGGTCCTCGACTGCGTCGATACCGTGGCGTTCTTCGCATTGCATGATGTACTGCTTGGCAAACACCAGGTAGTCGATGATCGAACTGGCGTCGGTCCAGGTGCGGAACAGGTAGTTGCCTTTGAAAAAGCTGTTGTGCCCATAGCAGGCATGAGCCACCACCAGTGCCTGCATGCAGATGGTGTTTTCTTCCATCAGGTAGGCGATGCAGGGGTCGGAGTTGATCACGATCTCATACGCCAGCCCCATCTGGCCGCGGCTGTAGGATTTTTCAGTGCTGAGGAAGTGTTTGCCGTAGGACCAGTGGTGATAACCCAGCGGCATACCGACCGAGGCGTAGGCGTCCATCATCTGTTCGGCGGTGATCACTTCGATCTGGTTGGGGTACGTATCGAGTGCGTAGCCAGCCGCAATACGACTGATTTCGCGGTCGTAGGCCTGGATCAGCTCGAACGTCCATTCGGAGCCGGTGGAAATTGGTTGGCGTTTCTGCTCTTTGGCGGTCATGTCACTAACCTGCGCTGGAAGAGTTCACGGAAGACCGGATAGATATCCCCGGCCGAGACCAGTTGTTGCTGGGCAAAAGTGTCGGAAAAGGCTTCGGCGATGCGCTCGTACTCGAACCACAGGGCCTGGTGTTCGCGCGGGGTGATCTCAACGTAAGTGTAGTACTGCACGAATGGCATGATCTGGTTGATCAGGATGTCGCGGCAGATTGGAGAGTCGTCGTTCCAGTTGTCACCGTCGGAGGCCTGGGCGGCATAGATGTTCCACTCGTTGCTCGGATAACGTTCGGCCATGATCTCCTGCATCAGTTTCAGGGCGCTGGAGACGATGGTGCCGCCGGTTTCCCGGGAGTAGAAAAATTCCTCTTCATCCACTTCGCGGGCGCTGGTGTGATGGCGGATGAACACGACGTCGATCTTTTCGTAGTTACGCTTGAGAAACAGGTACAGCAGGATAAAGAAGCGCTTGGCGATGTCCTTGGTCGCCTGGGTCATCGAGCCGGACACGTCCATCAGGCAGAACATCACGGCCTTGGAACTGGGGTTGGGTTGTTTGATGAGCAGGTTGTACTTGAGGTCGAACGTGTCGAGAAACGGCACGCGGTGAATGCGCGCGCTGAGTTTTTCGATTTCCGCTTCAATTTCCTGAATATCGCCGAAGTTATCTGGTTCTTCCAGCTTGAGTCGCAGAAGTTCTTCCTTTGCTTCACGCAGTTTTGCCCGGCTGCTGCCGGACAGGGCGATGCGCCGGGCGTGAGCCGAACGCAGAGTACGGATGATGTTGATCCGCGACGGGTTGCCCTCGTTGCTGATCCCGGCCCGCACGGTCTTGAAGGTGTCGGTGCCGGTCAGGTTGCGCTTGACCAGGTTGGGCAGTTCGAGGTCCTCGAACATGAACTCGAGGAACTCTTCCTGGGTGATCTGGAAGACGAATTCGTCCATCCCTTCGCCGGAATTGCCGGCCTTGCCGGGGCCTCGACCGCCGCCGCCTCCCGGTGGACGGGCGATATGCTCGCCAGTGGTGAATTCCTTGTTGCCCGGATGTACGACCGTCTGCTTGCCACCGCGACCGTGGTGAAGCACCGGCTCGTCGATGTCGCGGCCGGGAATGCTGATTTGTTCGCCGTGTTCCATATCGGTAATGGAGCGCCGGCTGACCGCCTCTTCGACAGCCTTCTTGATGTGATCACGGTAGCGCCGCAGAAACCGCTGGCGGTTCACCGTGCTCTTGTTCTTGCCATTGAGACGTCGGTCGATCACATAGCTCATGACTGCTCCTTAGAAGCTGTCCTGAAAGGGGCGAGCGGTGATACAGCATCGAACCGAGAGCCGAGGGATGTTGAACGCTCCCCCAAGCGCTTTGGATGCTGCCTGAACTCGCTACCGACTTTCGAACACCTTCCAGAGGCCTGTGTAACAGAAAAAGCGCACACAGGTCTCTGGCTGACGACAACCGGTCTGACCGGCAGCGGGTTATTGTGATTTTCTGACCCGCAGGTACCACTCGGACAGCAGTCGTACCTGTTTGTCGGTATAGCCCCGCTCGACCATCCGTGTGACGAAGTCGTTGTGTTTCTGCTGGTCCTCTTTGCTGGCCTTGGCATTGAAGCTGATGACTGGCAGCAGGTCCTCGGTGTTGGAGAACATTTTCTTCTCGATGACCACCCGCAGTTTTTCGTAGCTGAGCCAGGTCGGGTTCTTGCCGTTGTTGTTGGCCCGGGCGCGCAGGACGAAGTTGACGATTTCGTTGCGGAAGTCCTTCGGATTGCTGATGCCGGCCGGTTTTTCGATTTTCTCCAGTTCTTCGTTCAACGCTACGCGGTTGAGGATCTCGCCGGTTTCCGGGTCGCGGTATTCCTGGTCCTGGATCCAGAAGTCGGCGTACAGCACGTAACGATCGAAGATGTTCTGGCCGTACTCGCTGTAGGACTCGAGGTAGGCAGTCTGGATCTCCTTGCCGATGAATTCGATGTAGCGCGGTGCCAGGTACTCCTTGAGGAAGCGCAGATAGCGTTCGCGGGTCTCGGCCTGGAACTGTTCCTGTTCGATCTGTTGTTCCAGCACGTAGAGCAAGTGCACCGGGTTGGCGGCAATTTCGTGCGGATCGAAGTTGAACACCTTCGACAGGATCTTGAACGCGAAGCGGGTCGAGAGTCCGTTCATGCCTTCGTCGACGCCCGCATTGTCGCGGTACTCCTGGATCGACTTGGCTTTCGGATCGGTGTCCTTGAGGTTCTCGCCGTCGTACACGCGCATCTTCGAGTAGATGTTGGAGTTTTCCGGCTCCTTGAGGCGCGAGAGCACGGTGAACTGGGCCAGCATCTTCAGGGTATCCGGCGCGCAATGCGCCTTGGCCAGCGAACTGTTGAACAGCAGCTTGTCGTAGATCTTCACTTCGTCACTGACCCGCAGGCAGTACGGCACTTTGACGATGTAGATCCGGTCGATGAAGGCTTCGTTGTTCTTGTTGTTGCGGAAGGTGTGCCACTCCGATTCGTTGGAGTGAGCCAGCAGGATCCCGGTGAACGGAATCGCGCCGAGGCCTTCGGTACTGTTGTAGTTGCCTTCCTGGGTGGCGGTCAGCAGTGGGTGCAGCACCTTGATCGGTGCCTTGAACATTTCGACGAATTCCATCAGGCCCTGGTTGGACCGGCACAGTGCGCCCGAGTAGCTGTATGCATCAGCGTCGTTCTGCGGGAATTCTTCCAGTTTGCGGATATCGACCTTACCCACCAGTGCCGAGATGTCCTGGTTGTTTTCATCGCCTGGTTCGGTCTTGGCCACGGCGATCTGGTTGAGGATCGACGGATAGAGTTTCACCACGCGGAACTGACTGATGTCGCCACCGAATTCGGCCAGGCGCTTGGTCGCCCATGGCGACATGATGGTGTTGAGGTAGCGCCGTGGAATGCCGAAGTCTTCCTCGAGGATCGCTCCATCTTCAGTGGAGTTGAACAGACCCAGGGGCGACTCGAAAACCGGCGAGCCCTTGATGGCATAGAAGGGCACTTTTTCCATCAGTTGCTTGAGCTTTTCGGCCAGGGACGATTTACCACCACCGACAGGGCCGAGCAGGTAAAGGATCTGTTTCTTCTCTTCCAGGCCCTGAGCGGCGTGGCGGAAATACGACACGATCTGGTCGATGCATTCTTCCATCCCGTGGAAGTCTTCAAAGGCCGGATAGCGGCGGATGACCTTGTTGGAGAAGATGCGCGACAGTCTCGAGTTGGTCGAGGTGTCGAGCAGTTCCGGTTCACCGATGGCCAGCAGTAGGCGCTCGGCGGCTGAAGCGTAGGCGCTGCGGTCTTTTTTGCACAGCTCAAGATACTCTTGCAGGGAGAGTTCTTCCTGGCGTGTGGACTCGAAGCGTTGTTGGAAGTGGCTAAAGATACTCATGACGTCACCTCGCTCGATACGTGGAGCCGACGCCGGATCACTCAGTCGATGCTGGCAGCAACCGAACAGGCGATTGCTGTTTACCCCCCAGAACTCTCCCGGAGCTGACTACTCCGAAAGCTACTCCCGATGACCCGTGCGCCGGTGTACCGGCTCTCCCCTGTTTTGGATGGCCTGGGCTTAAGGATAGTTGGGAATTCGGGAGGTAAAGGCGAGATACGTAATTTGTTGTGGCAGACCGTTCGTCTGCCACTGCGCCAGCCCGCGGGAGCCGGGGCTTGCAACGTTACAAAAAAATTATTCAGTGGTGCCTTGAGCCGTTTCCGCAGGATACGTCGTACGCCACAGCTCGAATCCGCCATCCATGCTGTAGACGTCGGAGAAGCCCTGGCTGATCAGGTAGGCGGCCGCGCCCTGGCTGGAATTGCCGTGATAGCAGACCACCACGGTCGGTGCATCGAGGTCGGCACCCTGGATGAAGGCGTGCAGGGAGTGGTTGTCCAGATGCTTCGAGCCTGCGATGTGCAGGGCGGCAAAAGTGGCCGGATCGCGGACGTCGACCACCACTGCGCCTTGTTCGCGCAGGGCCTGGGCCTGTTCCGGGGGGATACGTTTGAATTCGCTCATGGCGGGCTCCTGTGGCTCGGCTGAATGGGCAGTCTAGCGCGGGGCGCTGGCTGGCGATGTTTGGGGAATGAATGAGGCGACTGGCGGCACGGCATGACCGTGTTCGTCGCATTTGCAGGACAGGCGCTCAAAGCTGTCGACGTTCATCAGGGTCAGGGCGCCGCCCCAGACGCAACCGGTGTCGAGGGCCGAGATACCTGGCTCTTCGACGTTGCCTTCCAGCGCTGCCCAGTGACCGAAGATGATCTTCAGGTTCTTGGTCTTGCGTTCCTTGTGCTGGAACCAGGGCTTGTAGCCAGGCGGTGCGGTATCGAGGCCTTCCTTGCTCTTGAGGTCGAGTTTGCCTTCGGCAGTACAAAAGCGCATGCGCGTGAAATAGTTGGTGATCACCCGCAGGCGCGTCACGCCTTTGAGGTCGTTGTCCCATTTCGCCGGATCGTTGCCGTACATGCCATCGAGGTAGGGCGGCAACAGGTTGTCATCACGCAAGGCGGTCTCGACTTCGGCAGCATATTTCAAGGCTTTGCGCAGCGACCACTGTGGTGGAATGCCGGCATGGACCAGTGCAAGGTTGCGCTGTTCGTCGTAGTGCATGAGCTTTTGCTGGCGCAGCCATTCGAGCAGTTCGGCGCTATCGGGCGCTTCAATGATCTCGCGCAGGGTGTCGGCTTTCTTCAGGCGTTCGATGTTGCGTCCGGCCGCCAGCAGGTGCAGGTCGTGGTTGCCGAGTACGCACACCAACGATTCGCGAATGCTGTAGAGGAAGCGCAAGGTTTCCAGCGACTGCGGGCCGCGGTTGACCAGGTCGCCCACCAGCCACAGACGATCCCGTTGTGGGTCGAACGCCACTTGTTTGAGCAGGCATTGCAGGGCTTGAAGACAGCCTTGCAGGTCACCGACAGCGTAGGTTGCCATCAGTGCAGGGCTCCGGGCACCGCCAGGCGGAAGGGCGCGATGATGGCATCGAAATGTTTGCCGTCGTCGGACAGCATCTGATAGGTGCCTTGCATGGTGCCGACCTTGGTGGTCATGACCGTGCCACTGCTGTAGGTGTGGCTCTTGCCGGGGTCGATCAGCGGTTGCTGGCCGACGACGCCTGCGCCGCGCACTTCTTCGACATGCCCGTCACCATCGGTGATGACCCAGTGTCGTGAAAGCAGTTTGGCGGGCATTTCGCCATTGTTTTGCACGGTGATGGTGTAGGCGAAGGCAAAGCGCTCGTGCTCGGGTTGCGATTGTTCTGCCAGATAGCGGGTGACGACGCTGACGTCGACCTGATAGCGAGGATCGGACATGCAAGGGGCCTTAAAAACGAAGCGGGACGCGGGGCGTAGCTGTTGGGGTTCAGTCTAGGCCAAGTATCGGGTAGTAGACCAGAGTGGCGTCCTACCCGATAGCGCTCATCGCCTGTCAGTCTGCGGCAGGCTTTTGTTCGCTGAGCTTGTCGGCCAGGCGCACGAACGCGGCCAGGTCGAGTTGCTCGGGACGCAGGCTGCCGTCGACGCCGGCGGCTTCGATTTCGGCATTGCTCATCAGCAGCTTGAGGGTGTTGCGCAGGGTTTTGCGGCGCTGGTTGAACGCTTCGCGCACGACGCGTTCCAGCAGGCGGTGATCCTTGGCCGGGTGCGGGAGTACCGCGTGGGGCACCAGGCGCACGATGGCCGAGTCGACTTTCGGCGGCGGGTTGAACGCGCCCGGGCCGACGTTGAACAGGTGCTCGACCCGGCAGTGGTACTGAACCATGATCGACAAGCGGCCCCAGTCACCACCACCAGGACCGGCAGCCAGGCGCTCGACCACTTCCTTTTGCAGCATGAAGTGCATGTCGCGGATCAGGTGCGAGTTGTGCAACAGGTGAAAAATCAGCGGCGTGGAGATGTTGTACGGCAGGTTGCCGACCACTCGCAGGCTGCCTGGCGCGGCATTGAGGCTGTTGAAGTCGAACTTCAGCGCATCGCCCTGATGCAGGTTGAAGTTGCTCTTGCCGGCAAACTGCTGGTTGAGGATCGGGATCAGGTCCTTGTCCAGCTCCACCACATCGAGTTGCGCGCCGCTGCTGAGCAGGCCTTGGGTCAGTGCGCCCTGGCCCGGGCCGATTTCCAGCAGGCGGTCTTCTGCCTTGGCATGAATGGAGCGCAGGATGCGGTCGATAACGCCGGCATCGTGCAGGAAGTTCTGGCCAAAGCGTTTGCGCGCCTTGTGTTGGTATTGCTCGGTCATAAACGGGTCTCGGCCATCTGGTAGGCGGTTTCCAGGGCGACTTGCAGGCTGCCGGTGTCGATCTTGCCGCTGCCGGCCAGGTCCAGGGCTGTGCCGTGGTCGACCGATGTGCGGATGATCGGCAAGCCGAGGGTCACGTTGACTGCCGCGCCGAAGCCTTTGTACTTCAGCACCGGCAGGCCCTGGTCATGGTACATCGCCAGCACCGCATCGCAGTGCTCCAGATATTTTGGGGTAAACAGAGTGTCGGCGGGCAGGGGACCACGAAGGTCCATGCCCTCGCCGCGCAGGCGCTCTAATGTGGGTTCGATGATATCGATTTCTTCATGGCCCAGGTGTCCGCCTTCGCCGGCATGGGGGTTGAGCCCGCAGACCAGGATGCGTGGCCGGGCGATGCCGAACTTGTTTTGCAAGTCGGCGTGCAGGATCCGCGTGACGCGTTCCAGACGCTCCGGCGTAATTGCGTCGGCAATCTCGCGAAGGGGCAGGTGAGTGGTCACCAGGGCTACGCGCAAACCGCGTGTGGCCAGCATCATCACGACTTGCTCGGTGTGGGTCAGATCGGCGAGGAATTCCGTATGCCCGGAAAAGGCGATGCCGGATTCGTTGATGACGCCCTTGTGCACCGGCGCGGTAATCATACCCGCGAAATCTCCGTCCAGGCAGCCCTGGCCGGCGCGGGTCAGGGTTTCCAGTACGAAGGCGGCATTGGCCTTGTCCAGTTGCCCGGCGACGACCTTGGCATTGAGCGGTGTATCCCAGACATACAGGCTGTTGGCTGGCGCGGGTGCATCCGGCCAGTTGTCCGGTGTGACCGGCAGCAAATCGACAGCCACGCCCAGTTGCGCGGCCCGCTCGATGAGCAGGTCGCGGCTGGTAATGGCAATCAGGGGGTGAGGCTGGGCTTGCGAGGCGAGCAGCAGGCACAGGTCGGGACCTATGCCTGCCGGTTCGCCGGGTGTCAGCGCGAAACGTTGGGTTTTCACTGTGCTGCCTGGTCGGCGCCAGGGAGTTTGATTTCCACGTACGCTTCGTCACGGATCTGACGCAGCCAGGTCTGCAGCTCTTCGTCGTATTTGCGGTTACGCAAAACGGTCATTGCTTGCTGTTCGCGAGCCTGTGTAGTGCTGTCGGTGGCGCGACGGCCAAGGACTTCCAGGACATGCCAGCCGTATTGTGTCTGGAACGGCTTGGACAGCTGACCTTGCGGGGTCTTGGCCATCACTTCGCGGAACTCGGGCACCAGTACGCTCGGGTCGATCCAGTTCAGGTCGCCGCCGTTGAGGGCGGAACCCGGGTCTTCCGAGTAGCTTTTCGCCAGCTCGCCGAAGTCTTCGCCAGCCTCGATACGGCTGTAGAGCGACTCCGCCAGGGCCTTGGTTTTTGCTTCGTCGCGAATCGGACTCGGCTTGACCAGGATGTGGCGCACATGCACTTCGTCGCGCATCTGGGTCTGGCCGCCGCGCTTTTCGAGGATCTTCAGGATGATGAAGCCGCCCGGGGTGCGCATTGGCTGGGTGACATCACCCACCGGCATGGTGCTCAACAGACGATCGAACGGCGGAGGCAATTGAGCGGCTTTACGCCAGCCCATGTCACCACCTTCCAGTGCGGTTTCGCTGGCAGACTTGGCGATTGCCAACTGACCGAAGTCAGCGCCTTGCTTGAGCTGCTGGTAAATCGCATCGGCCTGTTTGGCTGCATTCTGAATCGCGTCGGAGTTGGCGCTTTCCGGCGTGGGAATCAGGATGTTGGCCAGGCGGAACTCTTCAGACAGCTGCATTTTGCCCAGGTCGGATGCGAGGAAGTTCTTCACTTCCTGCTCGGAGACCTGAATGCGTTCGGCGACCCGACGCTGGCGTACGCGGCTGATGACCATTTCGCGGCGAATCTGCTCACGTGCGTCGTCGTAGGACAGACCGTCGCGAGTCAGGGCGGCGCGGAACTGCTCGACCGACATGTTGTTGCGTTGGGCAATGGTGCCGACAGCCTGGTTCAACTCTTCATCGGTAATGCGGATACCGGAGCGCTCGCCGATCTGCAATTGCAGGTTTTCGACGATCAGGCGCTCTAGTACCTGCTGCTCCAGCACGCTGGCCGGCGGCACGGCAGAACCACGCTTGGAGATGGTTTGCTGAACTTCATGAACGCGTTGGTCCAGTTGGCTCTGCATGACCACGTCGTTGTCGACGATGGCCACCACTTTATCGATGGACTGTACAGCGGCACTGGCCGCCGTACTCAGGAACAGCGCGCCCAGCATCAGCGGGCGCAGACAATCAGAAAGCTTGGTCTTCACGTTCACGATAACCTTGAATGCCTTTGTCGAGGAAGCTCTCTACTTTGGCGCCAGTCAGGCCGCCGAGCCCCTTCAGAACAATTTGGAGGAAGACGCCATGGTCGCCTTTTTCGTTTTGCGGTGCTTCCTGACTGAACTCGTCATAGGAAACCCAGTAACGGTTGATCAGGCGCAGTTTCCAGCAGCAGTTGTCGTACTCGAAGCCACCGAAGGCTTCCAGGGTGCGGTTGCGGTTGTAGTCATACTGCCAGCGGGTGATGGCGTTCCATTGAGGCACGACCGGCCAGATCACCGAGAAGTCGTGCTGTTGGATCTTGTAGTAGTCCTTCACGAAGCCAGGAGTGCCAGGGGTGCCGTAGTCACCACCAAACTGCCATTGACCGGTGTTCTGGTTGTAGATCACCTGGTCGTTACGATAGCGATAGCCGGCGTTGATAACCTTGTTCGGGTTGTCTTCAGGCTGGTAGTGGAACATCGCGCTGCCCGAGCGAGGGCTGCGGCTGTCCGGGTCCCAGTTGTAGTCGGCCGTGGTGCGCCAGTCGCGGTTCCAGCGATACTCGTATTCCAGTGCGTACGGCGAAACGCTGGCTTGGGCATCGGCGCGGGTTTTTGGATTGACACCAGGCAACTGAACCTCGCGGTCCTTGAAGTACATGGCCTGGCCGACGCTGATGCGTTGGCGCTCGAAACCGCTGTCTTCGATCCAGCGGCTGGTCACGCCCAGGGACAGTTTGTTTTCGTCGCCGACACGGTCGGAGCCGGAGAAACGGTTGTCACGAAACAGCGACGCATAGTTGAAGGTGTATTCGCTGGTATCGAAAACCGGGATGTCTTCCTGGTCGACCTCGGGCACGTACAGGTAGAACAGGCGCGGCTCGAGGGTCTGGCGGTAGTTCTTGCCGAAATACTGGGTATTACGATCGAAGTACAAGCCGCTGTCGATGCTGGCGATCGGTACGCTGCGGTTCTGGTTGCTGTCGAAGGTACCGCTTAGCTTGTCCTGCTGTGCAGATTGCTTAGCAATATCAGATTTGCCGATGCTGTCCAGATCCAGTTGATACTGTGTGTACTGGTACTTGAGCTTTGGCTTCAGGAATCCGTAGGTCCAGTTCAGTGGCAGGCTGACAGCCGGTGCAAGGTTGAGCCGGTCGCCATTGGCGCGAGCCAGACCTTTAACGTTGTTATCAATACGTGTCGACACATTACCGTCTTCATCGGAGTAATTGCCGGTCTGCAGATCCCGGTCAAACCGAACAATTTCGGTTTCATAGGAGAAGTTCAAACCTTCAGGATGATATGGCAGCGCGCCATTGAAGGTGATCTGCGGCAAACGGTCGTACGGTGTAATGTTCGAAACGGTCGCCAGTTGATAGGCCTGGGCATTTACGCGAGCGGTATAGCTGTCGCCGCGATAGGTGACAGAGCCCTGCTGGTTCACGTAGTCCTGGCTTTTCACGCCAATCTGGTCGGTCTGCAGATCCTGGAAGTAATACGGATCGCTGATCTTGGTGTAGTCGACTTGCGTCAGCACTCGCGAGTCGAGACCGCCTTTGTGCTGCCAGTTGTACATGTAGCGGGTTTTTTCGGCGTCGCTCTGCTTGTCGCGTTCGTTGCTTTCGTCGTTGAGGTACGCCGCACCGAACTGGCCTTCGCTGGACTTGGTCAGGTAGCGGAATTCGCCTTCCATCAACAAGCCGTGCTTTTCCATGTAGCGCGGGTACAACGTGGCATCGTAGTTCGGCGCCAGGTTGAAGTAGTACGGGGTGACCAGCATGAAGCCGGTATCGCTGCCGGTGCCGATGGTCGGCGGCAGGAAGCCGGACTGGCGACGGTCGTCGATCGGGAAATAGATGTACGGCGTGTACAGGACCGGAATGTCCTTGACCCGCAGCGTCACGTTGGTCGCGGTACCGAAACCGGTGGCCGGGTTCAGGGTGATGTTGTTGCCCTTGAGCTGCCAGGCGTTGCTGTTCGGTTCGCACGTGGTGTACGTACCGTCCTTGAGGCGGATGATCGCGTTCTCGGCACGTTTGGCGTACAGCGCATTACCGCGGATGCGGGATTTGTGCATCACGTATTCGGCGTTGTCGACCTTGGCTTCACCGGTGTCGAGCTGCACGTCGGCGTGGTCGCCGACGATCAAGGCGCCGTTGTCGCGAATGCGCACGTTGCCGTTCAGGTCGCCACGGCTTTCGGCCTGGTACAGGTTGGCTTCGTCGGCTTCGACCTGCATGCTGCCCTGACGCATGACAACGTCGCCGGCCAGGGTCGCAACTTGCTCATCCTGCTTATAGCGGGAGGCTTTTGCGCCGATAAAGGTTGGAGCGTCACTTTTATTCGTCTTGTCATCCATGCCAGGACGAATCGGTTCGATATAGGAACCAGAGCAATAAGGACCGGTTTCGGCCAATTGTGCGGCGGTAAGCTGCTCGCGGGGAACCCAGTCGAGGTGGCTGTAGTCTGCGCTACGCGACTTCAGGCCACGGCCTTTGGATTCGGTGACCAGCACCGGCTTGGCGCCGGCGTCTTCGCTGGAACCGTTCTCGGCCGGAGCTTCGCCGGTGGCGGAAACTGTGCTGCCGTCATGGACGGGACGCGGTGGCAATGCAGCCGCCGGCGTCTTTGGCGCGCAGTCCCAGGAACCCGAAGCAGAGACTGAGCAGTCAAACTGTTCCGCGGCGACCACATAGGAAGTGGCAAGGGGTTGCAGCGCCAGCAAACTGCCGGTAACCAACAACGGAAATTTTTTACGAAACGCGGGGGATTTCAATGCCATCTTATTAGTCCGGGCTTCCTGCGTGCCATCTGCCCGCGGTGTGGGCCGCACGCCTCTCGATGGTCTGAAAAAGATGCTGGATAATAAAGCATGACCCGCTTGACGGCTAGCGCCGTCGGAGACCCTTGCAATGCCTGATCAAGATGTACGCTTGCAACACCTGAAAGTTTGGCTCGATGAACAATTGGCGACCCTTTTTGCCGAGCAGGGCTGGGGCGTCGTACCCCCGGCCACGTTGACTGCGGCCAGCAGCGACGCGAGTTTCCGGCGGTATTTCCGTTGGGAAGGAGATGGCAAAAGTTTCATCGTGATGGACGCGCCGCCGCCCCAGGAAAACTGCAAACCCTTCGTGGATATCGCCTTTTTGCTGGCGAAATCCGGAATAAATGTGCCGAAAATTTATGCCGAAGACCTCGAGCGCGGCTTTCTTTTGCTCAATGACCTGGGCAACAAGACCTTTCTGGACGTCATCGACAGCGAAAACGCCGACGATTTGTTCAAGGATGCGCTGCAAGCGTTGCTGGCTTTCCAGCAGTTGCCGATGGTTGCGCCTCTGCCGAGCTATGACGTGGCCTTGCTGCGTCGCGAGCTGGAACTGTTCCCCGAGTGGTACGTGAAGCGCGAACTGGGCATCGAATTCGACGCGGCACAGCAAGTGCTCTGGCAGCAGGTCAGCGAACTGTTGATCGACAGCGCCCTGGCGCAGCCAAAAGTCCTGGTGCATCGCGACTACATGCCGCGCAACCTGATGCTCAGCAAGCCCAATCCCGGCGTGCTGGATTTCCAGGATGCGGTGTATGGTCCGGTGACCTACGACGTGACCTGCCTGTTCAAGGACGCATTCCTCAGCTGGCCCGAGGAGCGCGTGCACGGCTGGCTCGAAAGCTACTGGCAGCAAGCGGGTGCCCTCGGGATTGCGGTTCAGCCCGACTTCGAGGACTTCCTGCGTGCCAGCGACTTGATGGGCGTGCAACGTCACCTGAAAGTCATCGGCATTTTCGCGCGCATCTGCCATCGCGACGGCAAACCGCGTTATCTGGGTGATGTGCCGCGTTTCTTTGCTTACATAGATGCGGTGATCGCTCGCCGCCCTGAACTGGCCGGGCTGGATGTGTTGCTGGCCAGTCTGCGTGCCGGAGTGAAAGCATGAAGGCAATGATTCTGGCCGCGGGTAAAGGCGAGCGCATGCGCCCGCTGACCCTGACTACGCCAAAACCGCTGGTTCGTGCAGGCGGCGTGCCGCTGATCGAGTATCACCTGCGAGCGCTGGCCGCCGCCGGGTTCACCGACATCGTGATCAATCACGCCTGGCTCGGTCAGCAGATCGAAGACTACCTGGGCGATGGAGCGCGTTATGGCGTGAGCATTCAGTACTCGGCCGAAGGTGAGCCGCTGGAAACCGGTGGCGGGATTTTCCGTGCGTTGCCGTTGCTGGGGGATGAAGCGTTTGTCGTGGTCAACGGCGACATTTGGACCGATTACGACTTCAGCGTGCTGCATCAGCCCATCAACGGCTTGGCGCACCTGGTGCTGGCGAGCAACCCGGCCCATCATCCGGCCGGGGACTTCAGCCTGGTCGGAACGCAGGTGCATGACGGGCAGCCAGAGGTTGGTACCCTGACCTACAGTGGCATCGCCGTATTGCATCCGCAGTTGTTCGACAGTTGCACGTCGGGGGCCTTCAAGCTCGCGCCGCTGTTGCGCAAGGCCATGGCCGACGGGCAGGTGACCGGCGAGCAGTTGAGGGGGCACTGGGTCGATGTGGGCACTCACGAGCGTCTGGCCGAAGTTGAAACATTAATAGAAGCGAGCCGCTGACATGCTGTGGCCAGGGACTCTTATCGGAGCCGGAGCAGGCTTTGCCATAGCCAGCATTCCGGGGGCCATGCTCGGCGCGTTGTTGGGGCAGGCGCTGGACCGGCGCTTGCACCTGCAGAGCTGGGGGCACTTGCGGGAAAAGCTGGGCGGTCGCCCGGTGCTGCGTAACGATGAATTGCTGTTTGTCCTGTTGGGGCGCCTGGCCAAGTGCGATGGCCAGGTGAAAGCCGGGCATATAGAACAGGCCCAGGCAGAAATGCGCTCGCTGGAGATGTCCGAGTCGGCCCAGCGTCGTGCAATTGCCGCGTTCAATCGCGGCAAATCGGGCCGCGACCGGCTGCGCGGCTATCTGCGTCGCCTGAGTGCCCAGCCCCATGCGGCGGAAGGTGTGTTGCGCGCCTGCTGGCGAATGGTCTGGGCCGATGGTCGTGCCGGCAGCAGTGAGCGTCAATTGATCGGCCAATGGGGCAAGTGGCTGGGCTGGACGCCCCATCAGGTGCAGGCTTTGGCCCACGACTATGAGCCGCAGAAACGGCCATTGGGCAACAGTGCGCCAAGTTATCAGGACGCGCTGAAGCTTTTGGGGGTGTCGGCCACCGCTGAACCGGCGCAGATCAAGCGTGCTTATCGGCGCCTGCTCAGTCGTCATCATCCGGACAAGATTGCCGGCACTGGCGCGACGGCGATGCAGGTTCGTGAGGCCACTGAGCGAACGCGGGAACTGCATAACGCCTATACGCTGATTCGGGAGCGGCGGGATTTTCGCTAGCCCGGAAAATTTGCGTCGCCAGTGATACCGCTATCGCGAGCAAGCTCGCTCCCACAGGTTTTGTGTCGTTCGCAATTTTGTGATCGGCATGAAACCTGTGGGAGCGTGGCTTGCCCGCGATGATCGCGCCTCGGTCTGTCAGTCCGCCGGGTTCTGTGGATTCAACCAGCCCCGCACCCGACGGAACAGTTGCTCCTGTTCGGCTTTGGTATCCGGTAACGCCTTGAGCGCGACCTGACTGAATGCCGATGACTTCAGGCGTTTGCTGGCCTGCAGGCGTTCCAGTGCTGCGTTGCGATCCTGCGCGTTGTCCTTGTAGAAAATATCCGCGGTCGGCAGTTTCAGGGTCGGGGTCAGCTCTGCCAGCCCGGGCGTGGCCGCCACAGGTGTCCGGGCGGCAACCATCACCAGTTTTTCGACCTGCGATGGCTGCTTCTCGCTCAGGTAGCGCGCGGCCCAATAGGCACCGGAACCATGTCCCAACACCACGATACTGCGGGCGCTTTGCTGTTCGGCGAACGCAATCGCGGCGTCGATCCGGGCAAAGATGCGCTCGGCATCTGCCTTGGACTGTTCCCCGGTGGTTTCGGCAATGGGCTTGTCGGCCACATCGGCCTCGCCACCGGCCACCTGTTCGATAGGGGCCGCGGTGGTTGAGTCTTTACTGCCGGTTTCGGCGACCTTGGGAGCCGGCGCTGCTTCGACGATTCGTGGCGCAATGGCATCGCTTTGCAGATCAGGCAAGGTGATACTCAGGCTGCTCCATTCGGCATCCGGCAATTTTCGCCGCAAAGGGCCGACCGCTTGCGGCCAGTCAACGGTTTCACCGGCGCCCGGGATGATAATCACCGCGCCTTTGGGGTCGGCGGTGTTGGCCGGTTTCCACAAGGCCAGAAAGGTGTCGGTGCCTGCTTGCAGTTGTTGCTGTTCCTGAGCCGGGATCTTTCGCTCAAGTGCAGTCGCTTCTTCCTGACTACGCTCAGGCAGCGGCTGACGTTCGAGTGGTTTTTCTTCTGCGGTTTTTTCCTCCGCGGCGGGCGCCGGTTCGGCCGCCTTGACGGAAAAAGCGCAAGGCAGGATCAGCGACAGGCACAATGCTGGCAGTGCCAGGCGGTAGACAGGGGGCATTGGATATTCCAGGCCAGAAGATGTTCCGGCAGCCTAATGGGTTGGTCAGTATTTGTCAGTGTGTGAGAGTTCAATGATGCGTTTTCGCTGCCTGTGGGTTATCGGCTGTTTGTGGTTTCCCTTGATGGGCTGGGCGGCCGCCGTGCCCCCAGCGCACGTTGCCCAACTGACCCCGAAACAACAGCACTGGCTGGCGCAGCAGGGCGAGTTGCGGGTCGGCCTGGTGTTGCAGGCGCCCTATGCGCAATACGATCGCCGTTTGCAGCGCCTGTCCGGGGTGAACGTCGAGCTGATGAAGTGGCTGGCTAAAAATCTCAATGTCGAACTGAGCTGGCGCAATTTTCCCGACCTTGAGCAATTGGAAACCGCGGCCCGCGAAGGCGAAATCGACATCGCCCCGGGGTTGACCCAGACCCCTGGCGGGCTGCGCCTCTGGCAGTTTTCCGACCCCTACATGCGGGTGCCGCAACTGGTGGTCAGCGACCAGAAAAGCGCTGGCGCGGTCGAGCTGGAAAAACTCGACAGCCAGACCCGCGTCGCCGTGCGCATGCCCAGTGCCATCGCCGACTACCTGCGCGGCAATTACCCGCACCTGAATCTGCAAGGCGTACCGATGGAACGCCAGGCATTGCAATTATTGGTTGGCCAGCAGGCGACTTATGCGGTGATCGATGAGGCGCAACTGGGACGCTTGTCGGTCGAGTCGGAGTTCGCCGGGTTGGTGGTGGTGGGGGATGTCGGCCTGCCGCAACTGCTGCGGGTGGCCACGCTCCGCGAAAAGCCGGAACTGGCGGGCATCGTCGAAAGTGCATTGCGGGCGATCCCGGCCAAGGATCTGGAGCAACTGCACAATCAATGGCTGCAACCCAAGTATCCGCGGCTCACCGAGTCTCCGGGCTTTTGGCAAAACCTCTGCCTGCTGCTGGCCGTGCTGGCGTTGAGTTGCATGGCCATCGTGGTCTGGCAGCGTCGCCAGCAGCACAACCTGGAGCAGCGCCTGTCGGCCGCGCAGGAAGACATCGCCTTGCGTGCCGCCAGCGAAGAGGCCTTGCGGCTCACTCAGTTTTCCATCGACCAGAGCACCGTCGGCATCCTCTGGGTCAACTGGGACAGCCATGTGCGCTACGCCAACCGCGCGGCGGAAAGCATGCTGGGCTATCCGCCTGGCGGGATCATCGATCGGCCCCTGATCGATTTCGAGCCCGGCCTGCACATGGACCGTTGGCTGAACC
Source organism: Pseudomonas grandcourensis (assembly GCF_039909015.1). Classification (NCBI taxonomy): domain Bacteria; kingdom Pseudomonadati; phylum Pseudomonadota; class Gammaproteobacteria; order Pseudomonadales; family Pseudomonadaceae; genus Pseudomonas; species Pseudomonas grandcourensis. Next base: position 6,175,026 of record NZ_CP150919.1, on the reverse strand, counting down.
TGTGGAAGCGCGCCCGGGCCAGTGAAGACGGCCCGCAAAGCTTCGAATCCAATTGCGTGCGGGCCGATGGCAGCATCCTGCCGGCCGATGTCTCGTTGAGCTTCCTGCGCTTTCGCGATGGCGAATACCTGGTGGTTTACCTCAACGATGTCACGGAGCGGCGTCGCGCCCTGGCGGCTTTGCAGGAAAGCGAGGCGCGGCTGCAGGGCATCGCCGCCAACGTTCCGGGCCTGGTTTTCCGGCTGGAGCGGGCGCCGGTGACCGGTCAGATCGACTTTGCCTACATCAGCGAAGGCAGCGAAAGCCTGGTGGGTTACTCGCCGGCCACGCTGGCGCATCGCGATAAAGGCCTGCGCAGCCTCGTGCATCCGGATGACAAGGCCAGCTATCACCGGACCCAGGATCATGCGCTGGATACCGACAGCGACTGGTCGTGGCAGGGGCGAATCCTCACGCGTCAGGGCGAGCAGCGCTGGGCGGAAATCAAGGCCATCACCCGTCGCCTGGAAGACGGCGCCTATGTCTGGGACGGGATCGTCTGGGACATCAGCGAGAGCAAGCGCATCGAACTTGAGTTGGCCAGCTCTCGGGAACAACTGCGTGAGTTGTCCGCGCACCTGGAAAGCGTGCGCGAAGAAGAAAAGGCGCGCATTGCCCGGGAAGTTCACGACGAGTTGGGTCAGATGCTCACCGTGTTGAAGCTGGAAACGTCCATGTGCGAACTGGCCTACGCCCAGCTCGACCCTGGTCTGAACGAGCGCTTGAACAGCATGAAGCGCTTGATCGCTCAGTTGTTTCAGCTGGTTCGTGATGTGGCCACGGCATTGCGACCGCCAATTCTCGACGCTGGCATCGCCTCGGCCATTGAGTGGCAGGCCCGCCGATTCGAGGCGCGCACGCAGATCCCGTGTCTGGTGCAGGTGCCGGACAACTTGCCGATGCTCAGCGATGCAAAGGCAATCGGTTTGTTCCGAATCCTTCAGGAAGCGCTGACCAATGTCATGCGGCACGCCCAGGCGCATACTGTCGAACTGACACTGGCGCTGGAAGGCGACGAGTTGTGTCTGACGGTTAGCGATGATGGCGTAGGATTTGTCGCCGCAGCTGGCAGGCCGACATCCTTTGGGGTGGTCGGCATGCGCGAGCGGGTGTTGATCATGGGCGGTGAGTTGTCGCTGGAGAGTGAGCCGGGTGAAGGCACGACCCTGAGTGTGCGAGTGCCGCTGGATGCAGCCTGATGTTTATCTATTGTTTGCTCTGACGTCATCGCGAGCAGGCTCGCTCCCACATTGGCTTAGAGTCGTTCACAAATCCCCTGTGGGAGCGGGCTTGCTCGCGAATGATCTTGAATCTGGAGAAGAACGTGATCCGTGTACTGGTAGCCGAAGACCACACCATTGTCCGCGAAGGCATCAAGCAGTTGATCGGCCTGGCCAAGGACTTGCTGGTGGTGGGGGAGGCGAGCAATGGCGAGCAGCTGCTCGACACCTTGCGTCATGTGCCCTGCGAAGTGGTGTTGCTGGATATCTCCATGCCGGGCGTCAACGGTCTGGAAGCGATTCCGCGGATTCGCGCCCTGAACAATCCACCGGCGATCCTGGTGCTGTCGATGCACGATGAAGCGCAAATGGCCGCCCGGGCGTTGAAGGTGGGCGCTGCGGGTTATGCGACCAAGGACAGCGACCCGGCGCTGTTGCTGACGGCCATTCGCAAAGTGGCGTCAGGTGGGCGTTATATCGACCCGGAACTGGCCGACCGCATGGTTTTCGAAGTCGGTCTTACCGACTCGCGTCCATTGCACTCGTTGCTCTCCGAGCGCGAATTCTCCGTGTTCGAACGCCTGGCCCAGGGCGCCAACGTCAATGACATCGCCCAGCAGCTGGCACTGAGCAGCAAGACCATCAGCACCCACAAGGCGCGGCTGATGCAGAAGCTCAACATCACCTCGCTGGCGGAACTGGTGAAGTACGCGATGGAGCACAAGCTCCTCTAAAGCACACCGCTCCCACATCTCCATCGACTATTCGATTACCGGCATATCCAAAACCGACATGTTTTTGCAGTGGCTTTGCCATTTCTTGCGGCTTGCAGCTTGAAGCGTGCTGCTGCCCTATCCATCCCCGCCATCCTTGTAGGGCAATCCCTACCCCCAACCTTCCATCCGGCTGAGGCGAATCTCTCTTGCCCCCCGATTTGCGCGGTCCCCAGCGTCCACTAGGCTTAGTCCCACAGCAGTCATCAATAACAAAGGTGTGGGTATGAGCCAGGTCGATTCAAGCGCAGGGGCCAATGATGTTCTGGTCAGCTTTCGTGGAGTGCAGAAGAGCTACGACGGCGAGAACCTGATCGTCAAGGACCTCAACCTGGACATTCGCAAAGGCGAATTCCTCACATTGCTCGGGCCGTCCGGCTCAGGCAAGACCACCAGCCTGATGATGCTCGCCGGTTTCGAAACGCCGACCGCGGGCGAAATCCTGTTGGCCGGACGCGCCATCAACAACGTGCCGCCGCACAAGCGCGACATCGGCATGGTGTTCCAGAACTACGCATTGTTCCCGCACATGACGGTGGCCGAGAACCTGGCGTTCCCGCTGACCGTACGCGGCATGAACAAGAGCGACGTCAGTGCCCGGGTCAAGCGCGTGCTGAGCATGGTTCAGCTCGATGCCTTCGCCCAGCGCTACCCGGCGCAGCTTTCCGGCGGTCAGCAGCAGCGTGTGGCATTGGCCCGCGCGCTGGTGTTCGAGCCGCAACTGGTGCTGATGGACGAACCCCTCGGCGCACTCGACAAACAGCTGCGTGAACACATGCAGATGGAGATCAAGCACCTGCACCAGCGCCTGGGCGTCACCGTGGTCTATGTGACCCACGATCAGGGCGAAGCCTTGACCATGTCCGACCGCGTGGCGGTGTTCCACCAGGGCGAAATCCAGCAGATCGCGCCACCGCGCACCCTCTACGAAGAGCCGAAGAACACCTTCGTCGCCAACTTCATCGGCGAGAACAACCGTCTCAATGGTCGCCTGCACAGCCAGACCGGCGACCGTTGCATTGTCGAGCTCGGGCGCGGTGAGAAGGTGGAAGCTCTGGCGGTCAACGTCGGCCAGACCGGCGAGCCGGTGACCCTGTCCATTCGTCCGGAGCGAGTGAGCCTCAATGGCTCCAGCGACCAATGTGTCAACCGTTTCTCCGGGCGAGTCGAGGAATTCATCTATCTGGGCGACCACGTCCGGGTTCGCATGGAAGTCTGCGGCAAGACCGACTTCTTCGTGAAACAGCCGATTGCCGAGCTTGATCCCTCGCTCGCCGTCGGCGACGTGGTACCGCTTGGCTGGCAGGTCGAACACGTTCGCGCGCTCGACCCACTTCTAGAGGCGCATTGATCGCCCCGGCAACACCAACACCAACCCTGCACGTGGAGAGAACAATAAATGTTGAGATCCCTGAAATTCACCGCTTTGGCACTGGGCATGATGGGCGCGGCACACGCAATGGCGGCCGGCCCGGACCTGACCGTGGTGTCCTTTGGCGGGGCGAACAAGGCGGCTCAGGTCAAAGCCTTCTACGCACCCTGGGAAGCGGCAGGCAACGGCAAGATCGTGGCCGGCGAGTACAACGGCGAAATGGCCAAGGTCAAGGCCATGGTCGACACCAAGAGCGTGTCCTGGGATCTGGTAGAGGTTGAATCACCGGAGCTGTCCCGTGGTTGCGACGAAGACATGTTCGAGCAGCTTGATCCGAAGTTGTTCGGCAAGACCGAAGACTACGTCAAGGGCGCCATCCAGCCTTGCGGCGTGGGCTTCTTCGTGTGGTCGACCGTGTTGGCCTACAACGCCGACAAACTGAAAAGCGCACCGACCAGCTGGGTGGATTTCTGGGACACCAAGCAGTTCCCGGGCAAGCGTGGCCTGCGTAAAGGCGCCAAGTACACCCTGGAATTCGCACTGATGGCCGACGGCGTTGCGCCGAAAGACGTCTACAAAGTGCTGGCCGGCAAGGACGGTCAGGACCGCGCGTTCAAGAAACTCGATGAGCTCAAGCCGAACATCCAGTGGTGGGAAGCCGGCGCACAACCGCCGCAATACCTCGCTTCCGGTGACGTGGTCATGAGCTCGGCCTACAACGGTCGTATCGCTGCCGTGCAGAAAGAAAGCAACCTGAAAGTCGTGTGGAACGGCGGCATCTACGACTTCGACGCATGGGCCATTCCAAAAGGTCTGGATGCCAAACGCGCCGAAGCTGCGAAGAAGTTCATCGCCTACTCGGTAATGCCACAGCAGCAGAAGACTTACTCGGAAAACATCGCCTACGGCCCGGCCAACACCCAGGCCGTACCGCTGCTGGCCAAGGATGTCCTGAAAGACATGCCGACCACTCCGGAAAACATCGCCAACCAGGTGCAGATCGACGTCAGCTTCTGGGCTGACAACGGCGAGCAACTGGAACAGCGCTTCAACGCCTGGGCTGCGAAGTAATCCTTCGCCTGTAGGAGCTGCCGAAGGCTGCGATCTTTTAACTTTGCCTTTCCAAGATCAAGAGATCGCAGCCTCGTTGCACTCGACAGCTCCTACAGCGGCAGTTGTGTTTCATGAGTGTTGATGTAATGCGGCATCACCGTGGGTGGTGCCGCCCATTCAAAGATTCCCGGAGTACGTCATGGCTATCGCCGTTCCCCTGAACGAGGGCACCAGCCCCACCTTGAAGCAGCGGCTCAAGCATGCCGAGCGGGTCAACCGCTGGAAGGCCCAGGCGTTGATCGCGCCGCTGGTGCTGTTTCTGTTGCTGGTGTTCCTGGTGCCGATCGTGGCGCTGCTCTTCAAAAGCGTTGGCAACCCGGAAGTGGTCGGCGGCATGCCGCGCACCGTGACTGCCATCGCCAGTTGGGACGGCCGCGGCCTGCCCGCTGAACCGGTTTATAAAGCAGCGGCGGAAGACCTCGCCGAGGCTCGCAAGAATCAGACCCTGGGCGATCTTTCCAAACGCCTGAACATGGAACTGGCCGGCTACCGCAGCCTGCTGACCAAAACCGCCCGTGCCTTGCCGCTCGCCACTGAACCTGCCTCCTATAAAGAAGCGCTGGAAGGTCTCGATGAGCGCTGGGGCGACCCGGCCTACTGGCAAGCGGTGCGCCGCAACACGAGCAGCATCACCCCGTATTACCTGCTGGCGGCTGTCGATCATCGCATCGACGACCTCGGCGAAATCGCTCCGGCCACTCCGGATCAGGCGATCTACCTCGACATCTTCGCCCGCACCTTCTGGATGGGCCTGATCATCACCGTGATCTGCCTGGTGCTGGCTTATCCCCTGGCTTACCTGCTGGCGAATCTACCGTCGCGCCAGAGCAACCTGCTGATGATCCTGGTGCTGTTGCCGTTCTGGACCTCGATCCTGGTACGGGTCGCGGCGTGGATCGTATTGCTGCAATCGGGTGGCCTGATCAACAGCGGCCTGATGGCCATGGGCATCATCGATAAGCCGATCGAGTTGGTGTTCAACCGCGTCGGTGTCTACATCTCCATGGTGCACATCCTGCTGCCGTTCATGATCCTGCCGATCTACAGCGTGATGAAAGGCATCTCGCCAACCTACATGCGCGCCGCGATTTCCCTCGGCTGCCATCCGTTCGCCAGCTTCTGGCGGGTGTACTTCCCGCAGACCTATGCCGGTGTCGGCGCCGGTTGCCTGTTGGTGTTCATCCTTGCCATCGGCTACTACATCACCCCGGCATTGCTGGGCAGCCCCAACGATCAGATGGTCAGCTACTTCGTCGCCTTCTACACCAACACCAGCATCAACTGGGGCATGGCGACCGCACTCGGTGGGCTGCTGTTGCTCGCGACGGTCGTGCTTTATCTGATTTACAGCTGGCTGGTAGGCGCAAGCCGCCTGCGCCTGAGCTAAGGGGAGAACGAAATGCTGAGTCCTTATATGTCGCCCATCGAACGGGTGTGGTTCTACAGCTTGCGGATTCTCTGCGGCTTGATTCTGTTGTTCCTGATCCTGCCGGTGCTGGTGATCATTCCACTGTCGTTCAACTCCGGCAGTTTCCTGGTGTACCCGCTGCAGGGCTTCTCATTGCAGTGGTACCACGATTTCTTCGCCTCGGCGGAATGGATGCGCGCCCTGAAGAACAGCATCATCGTCGCCCCGGCGGCCACGGTGCTGGCGATGGTCTTCGGTACGCTGGCGGCCATCGGCCTGACCCGGGGCGATTTCCCCGGCAAGGCGCTGGTGATGGCGCTGGTGATTTCACCGATGGTGGTGCCGGTGGTGATCATCGGTGTGGCCAGTTACCTGTTCTTTGCTCCGCTGGGATTGGGTAACAGTTTCTTTTCACTGATCGTGGTGCATGCGGTGTTGGGTGTGCCGTTCGTGATCATTACCGTGTCGGCAACCCTGCAGGGGTTCAATCACAACCTGGTGCGGGCCGCTGCGAGCCTGGGCGCTTCGCCGCTGACCGCGTTCCGCCGGGTGACCTTGCCGCTGATTGCGCCGGGCGTGATCTCCGGGGCGCTGTTTGCCTTCGCGACTTCGTTCGATGAGGTGGTGGTGACGCTGTTCCTCGCAGGTCCCGAGCAAGCGACCTTGCCACGGCAGATGTTCAGCGGCATCCGCGAAAACCTCAGCCCGACCATTGCCGCCGCCGCGACGCTGCTGATTGCCTTCTCGGTGATCCTGCTGCTGACCCTGGAATGGCTGCGTGGGCGTAGCGAGAAACTGCGTACCGCGCAGGTTTAAAGCTTCACACCAACCCCCTGTGGGAGCGAGCTTGCTCGCGATAGCGGACTGTCTGTCGACATCGATAGTGACTGACACTCCGGCATCGCGAGCAAGCTCGCTCCTACATTGGACCTCCAGTGTCTGTTCGGTCATTCACGACCTGAATGGAAGACAACCCGCAATCCCCAGCTACTATTGTGCCCAGCTCCCCTACCTATAAGAGGCTGCGCACATGAGTCTTTCCTCTTTCAAAATCGCTCACAAACTGATCACCGGCGCAGGTGCCATCGAGCAGCTGGCCGCCGAGCTGACACGCCTGGATATCGACAACCCGCTGATCGTCACCGACGCCGCCCTGGTCAAGTCCGGCACGGTAGAGCTGGCACTGGCGCAACTGGGCGAACGCAGTTACGAGATTTTCGACCGGGTGTTGCCGGACCCGGAAATCGCCATCGTCGAAGATTGCATGCAGGCCTATCGTGACGGCGGGCATGACGGTTTGATCGGCCTCGGTGGCGGCAGTGCCATCGACATTGCCAAGAGTGTGGCGGCCTATGCCGGGTACCACGGTGCGCTGGAGGATCTGTTCGGTATCGATCAGGTCCCGCGCAAAGGCCCGCCACTGATTGCCATCCCGACCACCGCCGGCACCGGCTCGGAAGTGACCAACGTCGCCATCCTTTCCGACAAGGTCGCGCAATTGAAGAAGGGCATTGTCAGCGACTACCTGTTGCCGGATGTGGCGCTGGTCAGTCCGCAAATGACCCTGACCTGTCCGCGCAGCGTCACGGCGGCCAGCGGCGTCGATGCGCTGGTGCATGCCATCGAGTCCTATCTGTCGGTCAACGCCTCGCCGATTACCGATGCCCTGGCCATTGGCGCCATCAAGTTGATCGCCAAGGCTTTGCCCAAGGCCTACGCGAACCCGTCGAACCTGCAAGCGCGGGAAGACATGGCCACCGCCAGCCTGATGGCCGGCATGGCGTTCGGCAATGCCGGGGTTGGCGCGGTGCATGCGCTGGCGTATCCGCTGGGCGGGCGTTTCAACATTGCCCATGGGGTCAGTAATGCCTTGCTACTGCCCTATGTCATGACCTGGAACAAGATGGCCTGCATCGAACGCATGCAGGATATCGCCGAGGCCATGGGCGTGAAGACCGCTCATTTGAGTATCAACGAAGCGGCTGACAAAGCCGTGCAAGCCATGTCCGAGCTGTGTGCCGCCGTTGAAATTCCCCAAGGCCTGCGCAGTTTCGGTGTGCCCGAGGACGCCATCCCGTCCATGGCCGTGGAAGCGGCGGGGATCGAGCGCTTGATGCGCAACAATCCTCGTAAATTGAGTGCCGTCGATATCGAAAAGATCTATCGCGCGGCGTACTAGGGCCTTCTCTGATCAGGGATGATGGCAAGGTCCAATCATCGCGCTCACGGTGCGCGCGTCAAAGCATGAGGTATACAATGCGCGCCATCGTGATTCTGCTCAGAAAAGGTGCGTCATGCAGCCCTTCGTAATTGCTCCGTCGATTCTCTCCGCCGACTTCGCCCGCCTGGGTGAAGAAGTGGACAACGTCCTGGCCGCCGGCGCCGACTTCGTGCACTTCGATGTCATGGACAACCACTACGTGCCCAACCTGACCATCGGCCCGATGGTCTGCGCGGCACTGCGCAAGTACGGCGTGACCGCGCCGATCGACGCGCACCTGATGGTCAGCCCGGTGGACCGCATCGTCGGCGACTTCATCGAAGCCGGCGCTACTTACATCACCTTCCACCCGGAAGCCACCCAGCACATCGACCGCTCCCTGCAATTGATCCGCGAAGGCGGCTGCAAGTCGGGCCTGGTGTTCAACCCGGCGACCCCGCTGGATGTGCTCAAGCACGTCATGGACAAGGTCGACATGATCCTGTTGATGAGCGTCAACCCGGGCTTCGGCGGGCAGAAGTTCATCCCCGGCACCCTCGACAAGCTGCGTGAAGTGCGGGCGCTGATCGATGCGTCGGGCCGTGACATCCGCCTGGAAATCGACGGCGGCGTGAACGTGAACAACATTCGCGAAATCGCTGCGGCTGGCGCTGACACCTTCGTCGCCGGCTCGGCCATCTTCAATGCGCCGAACTATCAGGAAGTCATCGACAAGATGCGTTCCGAACTGGCGCTGGCTCGCCCATGAGTGGATTTGAGCAGTTGTTCCCGGGGCAACTGCCGCGGCTGGTGATGTTCGATCTGGACGGTACCTTGATCGACTCGGTCCCGGACCTGGCAGTGGCTGTGGACAAGATGCTGCTCAAACTCGGTCGCAAGCCCGCCGGGCTGGACGCGGTACGCGAATGGGTCGGCAACGGCGCGCCGGTGCTGGTGCGTCGTGCGCTGGCTGGCGCTATCGATCATTCGGCGGTCGATGACCACGAGGCCGAACAGGCGCTGGAGTATTTCATGCAGGCTTATGGCGAGAGCCATGAGTTGACCGTGGTTTATCCCGGCGTACGCGACACCCTCAAATGGCTGAAAAAGCAGGGCGTCGAGATGGCGCTGATCACCAACAAGCCGGAGCGTTTCGTCGCGCCGCTGCTGGATCAGATGAAAATCGGCCGTTATTTCCGCTGGATCATCGGCGGCGATACCTTGCCACAGAAAAAACCCGATCCGGCCGCGCTGTTTTTCGTGATGAAAATGGCCAACATTCCGGCTTCGCAGTCGTTGTTTATCGGTGATTCGCGCAGTGATGTGCTGGCGGCGAAAGCAGCGGGGGTCAAGTGCGTGGCCCTGAGCTACGGCTATAACCACGGTCGGCCGATCGCGGAAGAATCGCCGGCAATGGTGATCGACGACCTGCGCAAACTAATTCCCGGTTGCCTGGATCCGGCCGCTGAGATAACGTTGGCCGACGCTGTCAAACCCCCTTCTGGAAACGCCATCGTGGTGGTCACTCGCAAACTCTGGATGAAAGTCATCAAGGCCCTGGCCCGCTGGCGTTGGCGCGCCTGACTTGATCCTGGCCGGTTTCCGGCGCGTTTGCATACCTGACTGTTCGACCCTCAAGCCACGAGGCACCTCATGATCCGCGAAGAATTCCTGCGTTTGGCCGCTGCCGGCTACAACCGCATCCCCCTTGCCTGCGAAACCCTGGCCGACTTCGACACGCCGCTGTCGATCTACCTGAAGCTGGCCGACGAGCCCAATTCCTACTTGCTGGAGTCCGTACAGGGCGGTGAGAAGTGGGGCCGTTACTCGATCATCGGCCTGCCGTGCCGCACCGTGCTGCGGGTTCACGATCATCACGTCAGCGTGACCGTCGATGGCGTCGAGACCGAAAGCCACGACGTGGAAGACCCGCTGGCCTTCGTCGAAGCCTTCAAGGCACGCTACAACGTGCCGACCATTGCCGGTTTGCCGCGTTTCAACGGCGGCCTGGTGGGCTACTTCGGTTACGACTGCGTGCGTTATGTCGAGAAGCGCCTGGGCAAATGCCCGAACCCGGACCCGCTGGGTGTACCGGACATTCTGCTGATGGTGTCCGACGCCGTGGTGGTGTTCGATAACCTGGCCGGCAAGATGCACGCCATCGTCCTGGCCGACCCGGCGCAGGAAGACGCCTTCGAACAAGGTCGCGCGCGCCTGGAAGAGCTGCTGGAAAAACTCCGTCAGCCGATCACTCCACGCCGTGGCCTGGACTTCAGCAAGCAACAATCGGCTGACCCGGTGTTCCGCTCCAGCTTCACCCAGAACGATTACGAAAAAGCCGTCGACACCATCAAGGAATACATCCTGGCCGGTGACTGCATGCAGGTCGTGCCGTCCCAGCGCATGTCGATCGACTTCAAGGCGGCACCCATCGATCTGTATCGCGCGCTGCGCTGCTTCAACCCGACGCCTTACATGTACTTCTTCAACTTCGGCGACTTCCACGTCGTCGGCAGTTCGCCGGAAGTGCTTGTGCGGGTCGAAGACAACCTGATCACCGTACGCCCGATTGCAGGTACCCGTCCGCGGGGCGCCAACGAAGAGGCTGACCTGGCGCTGGAAAAAGACCTGCTGTCGGACGACAAGGAAATCGCCGAACACTTGATGCTGATCGACCTCGGCCGCAACGACACCGGTCGCGTATCGGAAATCGGCTCGGTGAAGCTCACCGAGAAGATGGTCATCGAGCGTTACTCCAACGTGATGCACATCGTGTCCAACGTCACCGGGCAACTGAAAGCCGGGCTGACGGCGATGGATGCACTGCGGGCGATCCTGCCGGCGGGCACCTTGTCCGGCGCGCCGAAGATTCGCGCGATGGAAATCATCGACGAACTGGAACCGGTCAAGCGTGGCGTCTACGGCGGTGCGGTCGGTTACTTCGCCTGGAACGGCAACATGGACACCGCCATTGCGATCCGCACGGCGGTGATCAAGAACGGCGAGTTGCATGTGCAGGCCGGTGGCGGCATCGTCGCCGACTCGGTGCCGGCGCTGGAATGGGAAGAAACCCTGAACAAGCGCCGCGCGATGTTCCGCGCCGTTGCCCTGGCTGAACAGACCCCGGAAAGCTGAGTTCACCACAAAGACCTCACCACCATAAAAAAACGCGGCGCCTGAGAGGGCGCCGCGTTTTTTATTGGCGGCACATCAGAAGTCCAGCGCAACTCCTACGTTGATGCCCTGTTGGGTGAAGTCGTCGTCCTTGCGGATGTTGTAGCTGGCGCGCAGTGCCAGGTCCTTGGTGAGGTTGTGACTCACCCCCAGGTTCACACGCTGCAGGTGACTTTGCGGGGTGTAGCCTTCCAGCGTGAACTGGTTGTTCGGCAGGCTGTTGAGGTTGATGTCCACGTCCTGGGTATCGTCGTTGTACTCACGCTCGATTGCCGCTTCGCCGAACACCTGGGTTTGCGAGGTGATCTGGTATTTGCCTTGCAGGCCAGCGCCCAGGCGCCGGGAAATGCGCTCCTGATCGGCGAAGGTCAGCGCCGTGGAATTGTTGCCGTCCTCCGAGTAACCATCGACTTGTACCTTGGAGAAGTCGGCGCTGACAAACGGCGACAGGTGCCAACGGCTGCCGGCTTGTTGCGCAATGTCGTAACCCACGCGTGCGCTGAAGGCTTCGACGTAGCCGCTGGTATCGCCTTTTTCACCGCGTTCGTTGACGCCCAGCTGGAATTTACGCTTGAGGCTGTCGTAATCCAGATGCCCGGCCGTCACCGCCGCGTCAGCCCACACACGGTTTTGCTGGTACTGGGCGAATGCCGTGCCCAGGTAAGTGTTGAGCTTGTAGTCGGAGTCGTTGTTGCCGGCTTCGAGTTTCTGGTTATAGAAACCGGCCACCAGACCAACACGCCAGGCATCGTCGAGACGGTAGCTGCCACCGATGTTCAGGTTGGCGCCGTTACCGTCGGCGCTTGCCACGCTGTCCTGACCGTCAAAGTCCTGATGCTGTCCGCCGCCGGAAACAATGGCTCGCCATTGGCCGACGCCTTGCCAGTTTTCCCAATCGGCCAGCCACTGATTGCGTAATTCATCCTGATGCGCACGCACGGTGCCCTGGGCCATTTCCGGCAGCAAGGTCAGCTCCCACGGCGCCGCCAGCAGGGAATACGCGTAATCGGCGATCAGGCGCTGCCCGGCTTCGGTGGGGTGCACCGAGTCGTTGTAGATCAGCTTGGTCGGGTCCGGCGTGGCGCTGTTGATACCGTAGCGGGCGTTCTCGGTGCAACCGTTGCCGCTGAAGCAGGTGGCGACGAGGTTCTGGTCGGTGGCCAGGCCAAACTGTGCCGGGTTGGCGAACGTCTCTTTGAGCAATACCGGAATGTTGAGCGGGATGACTTCGGCATTGATGTTTTGCAGTCGGCTTACCAGTTCAGTGTTGAACTGGGCGCTGAGTTGGGACGTGAACGCTTGCAGCGGGGTGCCGTTGAACGCCGGGGTAAAGCCGATATCGGGCAGCAACCAGACCATGACGTATTTGGCGCCGGCGGTTTGCAGCGTCTGCACGCTGTCGGCCAGGCGGTTGGCGGCGGCACTGGCCTGGGGCAGGCTGGTGACGCGACCTTGCAGGAAGTCATTACCGCCACCCGACAGGTAATACAGTGCGTTCGGGTCGGCACGGAAGTTATTGGACGGAAGATAGCCGGCCCGGGTGCGTTCGCCGGTGGCGGAGGTGCTGGTAATCGAATCAAGAATCTGGTCGGTACGGTAGCCGCCTACAGCCCAGTTGTTACCATCAGGCAGGCCTTCGTTGGCGCGAACTGCTGAAGCAGAGGATGCCGTCTGGTCCGCCGAGAACCCCAGTTTTCCACCCAGAATCTGTGTGGAGTTGAGCGAGCGGACTTCGCCGCTGCCATCCAGGTACACCGGCCCGGTCCGGTTGGTGAAGCGCTGCGTCGCCCCGGCAGGCCCGCCCGTGTCGGCAAAGGTCCCTGCGTCGTTAAGGCTGTCCCCGAAGACAATGAAACTTGTATATGGATTAGGTGCGGCGTTCGCCTGGGCGCATGCCATCGCGAGCAAGCATCCTGCGAGCGGTACAAACAACGACTGTTTGATCATGTGCAAGTCCGTTTATTTATTGTTTTAGTGAACGAAACGACAGTACCAAAAACTTCCGGCCTTTTGCCATCTGTCGCGAAGCCTTTGTTAGTTTCGCAGGCAGTGCCCCCGGCGATATTGCGCGCTCTGCCCAGCTAAGTTACTGTGCCGGGACGTACGAACGAGACCTTCCCCGTGTTGATCATCAGTAAACTCCTGGATCAAGTCATCAAGGCACACGCCCGCTGGCGTTGGCGCGCCTGAATTCTTTTGCCGGCCTCGCCGGACCTGTACCGCTTTGCCTTCTTTACCTGTTTGAAATGCCGCTTTGCTGGCGCTACACCGGCACCTGACAAAGCGCAGCACCCTGCGGGTAAATCATTCGAAGGCCATCTTCAAAGTCAGTGAATTCAAGAGGTTCTATACGCCATGTTGCTGATGATCGATAACTACGACTCCTTTACCTACAACGTTGTGCAGTACCTTGGCGAGCTCGGCTCCCAAGTCAAGGTCGTGCGCAACGATGAACTGACCATCGCTGAAATCGAAGCCCTCAACCCTGAGCGCATCGTTGTGTCCCCCGGTCCTTGCACCCCGACCGAGGCCGGCATCTCGATTGAAGCGATCAAGCATTTCGCCGGCAAACTGCCGATTCTTGGCGTCTGCCTCGGCCACCAGTCCATCGGCCAGGCCTTTGGCGGTGATGTGGTGCGCGCCCGTCAAGTGATGCACGGTAAGACTAGCCCGGTATTTCACGAGGACAAGGGTGTATTCGAAGGCCTGAATCGTCCGCTGACGGTGACCCGCTATCATTCATTGATCGTCAAGCGCGAAACCTTGCCCGATTGCCTGGAGCTGACCGCCTGGACCCAGCTCGAAGACGGCTCGGTCGACGAGATCATGGGCCTGCGTCACAAGACTCTGAACATCGAAGGCGTGCAGTTCCACCCTGAGTCGATCCTCACCGAACAGGGCCACGAACTGTTCGCCAACTTCCTCAAACAAACCGGCGGCACGCGCTAAGGACTTTTCATGAACATCAAGACAGCCCTGAGCCGTATCGTCGATCACCTCGACCTCAGCACCGATGAAATGCGCGATGTGATGCGCGAAATCATGACCGGGCAATGCTCGGACGCGCAGATTGGCGCCTTCATGATGGCCATGCGCATGAAGAGCGAAAGCATCGACGAAATCGTCGGTGCGGTGTCGGTGATGCGCGAACTGGCGGACAAGGTCGAACTCAAGACCCTCGACGGTGTGGTCGATGTGGTGGGCACCGGTGGTGACGGCGCCAATATCTTCAACGTGTCGACCGCTGCCGCGTTCGTGGTTGCCGCTGCCGGCTGCACCGTGGCCAAGCATGGCAACCGTGCAGTGTCGGGCAAGAGCGGCAGTGCCGACCTGCTGGAGGCAGCCGGTATCTACCTGAACCTGACGCCGGTGCAAGTGGCGCGCTGCATTGACAACGTTGGTATTGGTTTCATGTTTGCCCAGACTCACCACAGCGCGATGAAATACGCCGCCGGCCCGCGTCGGGATCTGGGCTTGCGTACTTTGTTCAACATGCTCGGCCCGCTTACGAATCCGGCCGGTGTGAAGCATCAGGTGGTAGGCGTATTTACCCAGGCCTTGTGCCGGCCGCTGGCGGAAGTGTTGCAACGTCTGGGCAGCAAGCATGTGCTGGTGGTGCATTCGAAGGATGGCCTGGATGAGTTCAGCCTGGCAGCACCGACCTTCGTGGCAGAACTGAAAAACGATCAGATCACCGAGTATTGGGTCGAGCCGGAAGACCTGGGCATGAAGAGCCAGAGCCTGCATGGCCTGGCCGTGGAAAGCCCGGCGGCTTCTCTTGAACTGATTCGCGATGCCCTGGGCAAGCGCAAGACCGAAAACGGTCAGAAAGCGGCCGAGATGATCATGCTCAATGCCGGTGCCGCACTGTACGCGGCCGACCATGCCAGCAGCCTGAAAGAAGGCGTTGCCTTGGCGCACGATGCGTTGCACACCGGCCTCGCTCGAGAAAAGCTTGAGGAGCTGGGTGCATTTACCGCGGTATTCAAAGTGGAGAATGAGGGATGAGTGTACCGACGGTTCTGGAAAAGATTCTGGCGCGCAAGGTCGAGGAAGTCGCCGAGCGTAGCGCTCGCGTCAGCCTCGCCGAGCTGGAAAACCTGGCCAAGGCGGCCGATGCACCCCGTGGTTTTGCCAAGGCCTTGCTGGCTCAGGCCAAGTTGAAGCAGCCGGCAGTCATTGCCGAAATCAAGAAAGCTTCGCCGAGCAAAGGCGTGATCCGCGAGAATTTCGTTCCCGCCGATATCGCCAGAAGCTACGAGAAGGGCGGCGCGACCTGCCTGTCGGTACTCACCGATATCGATTATTTCCAGGGCGCTGACGCCTACCTGCAGCAGGCCCGCGCGGCTTGCCAGCTGCCGGTGATCCGCAAGGACTTCATGATCGATCCGTACCAGATCGTCGAAGCCCGGGCCCTGGGTGCCGATTGCGTGCTGTTGATCGTTTCCGCGCTGGATGACGTGAAAATGGCCGAACTGGCGGCCGTGGCCAAAAGCGTCAACCTGGATGTGCTGGTGGAAGTCCACGACGGCGACGAGCTGGAGCGGGCCTTGAAAACCCTCGATACTCCGCTGGTTGGCGTGAACAACCGCAATCTGCACACCTTCGACGTCAGCCTGGAAACCACCCTCGACCTGTTGCCGCGCATTCCGCGTGATCGACTGGTCATCACCGAGAGTGGCATTCTCAACCGCGCCGATGTCGAGCTGATGGAAATCAGCGACGTCTACGCGTTCCTGGTCGGCGAAGCGTTCATGCGCGCCGAAAGCCCGGGTACAGAATTGCAGCGTCTGTTCTTCCCTGAACGCGGTATTCCGGTCAGCGGCTCGACCCTCGACTGATTACTCGCAGACCGAGTCGACCCCTTCGCGAGTAAGTCGAATCGTCGCACCGCCGCTCCCACATTCGACCGCGATCAAATGTGGGAGCGGGCTTGCTCGCGAAGGGGCATTCAAATTCCCTGAAGATTTCAGAGTTGCGGAGCAGCTTATGACCCAGCCGACCCATCTGACCATCGAAGCCGGCCTGCAAGCCGAACAGGACTTGCTGGCATCGGTCTGCGCCGGCGACGCGGAGTTCGGCCTGCTGTTCTGGCAGCCGAGCGATCGGGCGCTGGTCATGCCGCGCCGATTGAACCGCTTGCCGGGTTTCGAGGCTGCATGTGAAGTGTCGGCGGCGGCCGGTTGGCCAGTCCTGTTGCGTGAAACCGGCGGCGAGCCGGTGCCGCAATCGGCCTCAACGATCAATATCGCACTGGTTTACGCGCCGCTGCGTAGCGAAGGGGATCTGAATCGCATAGAAACCGGTTACCACCGTTTGTGCGATCCCATTTGTCAGCTGCTGGATGAGTTGGGCGGCACGTCGTCCCTTGGCGAAATCGAGGGGGCGTTCTGTGACGGTCGCTTCAACGTCAACCTCGATGGTCGCAAGATGGTCGGCACCGCCCAGCGCTGGCGCCAGAGTCAGGGTGGGCAGCGTCCGGTGGGGCTGGTGCACGGAGCGATGCTGATCGATAACGAACGAGAGTCGATGGTCGCGGCGGTCAATCGTTTCAACGAGGCCTGCGGACTGGAGCAACGAGTACGCGCCGAAAGCCACATCGCGCTGCATGAGAAGTTCGCGGCGCACGATGCCCTGGCGCGCCTCGACTATCTCTACCGGTTGGTGCTGGTGCAGATGTTCAGCGGCTAGGTATTCGAGCTTATCGCGTACCGAAGACCACCATGGTCTTGCCCTTGACGTCCACCAGGTTGCGTTCTTCCAGATCCTTGAGCACGCGACCGACCATCTCCCGCGAACAACCGACAATCCGCCCGATTTCCTGACGGGTCACCTTGATTTGCATGCCATCGGGGTGCGTCATGGCGTCTGGCTGTTTGCACAGCTCCAGCAGGCAGCGGGCGACTCGACCGGTTACATCAAAGAATGCCAGGTCGCCAACCTTGCGCGTGGTGTTGCGCAGGCGCTGTGCGATTTGTCCGCTGAGGACGTAAAGAATGTCCGGATCCTGCAGGGACAACTCGCGGAATTTCGCGTAGCTGATTTCCGCGACTTCGCATTCAACCTTGGCCCGCACCCAGGCGCTGCGCTCCTGCTCCAGGCCGGCTTGCTCAAACAGGCCCAGCTCGCCGAAAAAGTCCCCGGCGTTCAGGTAGGAAATGATCATTTCCCGGCCGTCGTCATCTTCGATCAGGATGGTGACTGAGCCTTTGATGATGAAGAACAGCGTTTCCGAGCGGTCGCCGGCACAAATGATGTTGCTCTTGGCCTGATAGCGGCGGCGCTGGCAATGCATCAACAGCTTGTCGAGGTTCTTGATCTTGGAGTTGGGGGCAATAGCAACCATGGTTGTATCCCGAAAAAACTGCACGGTATGTTTGGTTTTTATAAATAGTGAACGCTGGAGTAAAGCTGGCTATGCGCCATAGAATTGGCGTCAGCTTAACAGACACTTCCAGCAATATTCGAGCATTTACCTACAAGCCGGTGGGATATGTCCCAGGACACCGGGCGCTGTCAATCACGGGGCCTGTGCTAAGCTGGCGACCCTTTTTTATACAGTGGAGTCTTGGCGATGAAGGCACGCATCCAATGGGCTGGCGAAGCCATGTTCCTCGGCGAATCCGGTAGCGGTCATGTCGTGGTCATGGACGGTCCGCCCGATGCCGGCGGACGTAACCTGGGTGTCCGGCCGATGGAAATGCTGCTGCTGGGTGTCGGCGGTTGCAGCAATTTCGATGTGGTCAGCATCCTCAAGAAGTCCCGCCAGGCGGTCGAAAGCTGTGAAGCCTTCCTCGAAGCCGAGCGTGCGACCGAAGATCCAAAGGTGTTCACCAAGATCCACATGCACTTTGTGGTCAAGGGCCGCGGGCTGAAAGAAGCCCAGGTCAAACGCGCCATCGAGCTGTCTGCCGAGAAGTATTGCTCGGCCTCGATCATGCTCGGCGCGGCCGGCGTGGCAATTACCCACGACTACGAGATCATCGAGCTCGGTTGAATCGACATTCAACTATCATAAAAGCAGTGCAGACTCTGGCGAACACAAGCTGACGTCTGCATAATGCGCCACTTTTTTCAGGGTAGTGGCCCGTCAGCCGACAGGCCTCGCACCCGAACAGACAACCAAAATCGCCATCGCGAAGAGGTGTTAACCGTCCTACGCAGGTGCGTTGTTCGCATTTGACGGGCATGCTTGATCACGCGGCCGGGCCGCAAACACATAGAGAGTTTTTAACGGTGAAAAGCAAACTCAAGCTCCACGGGTTCAATAACCTGACAAAGACCTTGAGCTTCAACATCTATGACATCTGCTACGCGGAAACCCCGCAAGACCAGCAGGCTTACGTCGAGTACATCAATAAAGAGTACAACGCGAAACGCCTGACGCAGATCCTCACGGAAGTTGTCGATATCATTGGTGCCAACATCCTGAACATTGCCAGTCAGGACTATGAGCCACAGGGCGCCAGCGTCACGATCCTGATCTCGGAAGAGCCGGTAACCCCGACCGACAGTCAGATCGAAGAGTCCCCGGGCCCGCTGCCTGAAATCATTCTGGCCCACCTCGACAAGAGCCACATCACGGTGCACACCTACCCGGAAATCCATCCGGTCAGCGGTATTGCAACCTTCCGTGTGGACATCGACGTGTCGACTTGCGGGGTCATTTCACCGCTTAAAGCGCTCAATTTCCTGATTCACCAGTTCGATTCGGACATCGTGACTGTGGACTACCGTGTGCGCGGCTTCACCCGTGACGTTGAAGGCAAAAAGCACTTCATCGACCACGAGATCAATTCGATCCAGAACTACCTCTCCGACGACACTTACGACGCGTACCAGATGACCGACGTGAACGTGTACCAGGAAAACCTGTTCCACACCAAGATGCTGCTGAAGAACTTCGAACTGGATAACTACCTGTTCGGCGACGCCACCAGCAACCTGTCCTCTGAGCAGCGCGCCCAGGTGACCGAGCGGGTGAAACACGAAATGCTCGAAATCTTCTACGCGCGCAATATGGCGTAAGATTCTCGAACACAAAAAAGGCGACTCCCTCACGGCAGTCGCCTTTTTTTATTCTGGCGCTGGCTCCTACAAAAAACGGAGTCAGATCCGATAAGTACTCTTGGTCATCACCTTGGCCATCAGGCTCATCCCGAACTTCACCTGTGCCGGAAAGCGAAAGCCGCCAGCATCCAGCGCGCTTTCGGCATGCTGTTCTTCATCGATGCGCATCTGCTGAAGAATCGCCCGGGATTTTTCATCCTCGGCCGGCAATTGCTCCAGATGTTCGTTCAGGTGTTTGCACACCTGGTCTTCCGTCGCCGCAACGAACCCCAGGCTGACTTTATCGCTGATGAGGCCGGCCACTGCGCCAATCCCGAACGACATGCCATAGAACAGCGGATTGAGGATGCTGGTGTGGCTACCCAGTTGATGGATGCGTTGTTCGCACCAGACCAGGTGATCGATTTCTTCTTCGGCGGCATGCTCCATCGCAGCACGCACTTGCGGCAGCTTGGCGGTCAAGGCCTGTCCCTGGTACAGCGCCTGGGCGCAGACTTCGCCGGTATGGTTGATGCGCATCAGGCCGGCAACGTGGCGCGTGTCTTCGTCGCTCATTTTCGCATCCGGCTGCACGATGGCGGGCGACGGACGGTACGGCTGGCCGCTGAAGGGCAGCAGGGTGCGCATCGCGGCATCGGCTTGCAGCAGAAGGCGGTCAATCGGCGAGTAGTGACGTTGGGTAGTCATGCTGACCTCCGGGGGGATTTCGGCGGCCAGTTTAACCCAATCGGCCGGGGAAGGTTTGCGCTGGGTCATTGTGATGCAGAGGCTGTGACAGTGTTGTGATGCCTTTTGTGGAAGCGGCAATGCGCCGCTTCCACAGGGTTTGGCGCAATCAGCCCGGTGGCCAGTGCATCTGGCGCTGACCCAGCACATGCATATGAATGTGGTAGACGGTTTGCCCGCCTTCTTCATTGCAGTTCATGACGACGCGGAAACCTTTTTCGCAGCCCAGTTCCAGTGCCAGGCGCTGGGCGGTGAACAGTATGTGCCCGGCCAATGTCTTGTCGTCCTCGGTCAGGTCGTTCAAGGTGCGAACCGGTTTTTTCGGGACCACCAGGAAATGTACCGGTGCCTGTGGGGCAATGTCGTGGAAGGCCAGTACCTGGTCGTCCTCGTAAATGATCTTCGCCGGGATTTCCCGGTTGATGATCTTGGTGAACAGAGTATCCACAGCTGTTTTCTCCGTTGTTTGGGCTGGCCTGAGTGTACTCATGGCGTATGCCAGCGCCCAGCTTTTTACCTTGGGTTGGATCAGCGCGGGCAGTAGGCCTTGTTGACCATGCCGGCGATTGTGCGAGTCAGCCACCGCGAGCCGAGCCGCGGCAGGAAGGCGAACCAGCGGTTGCGCCGCCCGGGAATAATGATCGCTTTATTCTTTTCCAGTGCGCGCACGGTGTAGAGCGCCACTTCCTCGGGGCTCATCAGCAGTTTGCTGTTGGTCAGCTTTTTGCTGTCGAGTTGCGCGGTACGGAAAAACGCCGTGCGGGTCGGCCCGGGGCAGAGCACCGAAACCTTGATCGCACATTTTTTCAGCTCGACGCGCAATCCTTCGGAAAAGTGCAGTACATACGCCTTGCTGGCGTAATAGGTGCTCATCCACGGCCCGGGTTGAAACGCCGCCACCGAGGCCACATTCAGAATCTGCCCGCCGCCTTGCAGGGCCATGCTGTTGCCGATGGCATGGCACAGGCGGGTGAGGGCGAGGATGTTCACTTCGATCAGGTCTTGCTCGGTCATCCAGTCCTGGGCCAGAAACGGGCCGCATGTACCGATACCGGCGCAGTTGACCAACAGATCGATCTGCCGGTCGCCTTCTTCCAGTTCCAGCAGGAACCCCGACAGGCGCAGCGGTTCGCCCAGGTCACAGGCACGGAACAACACCTCAACGCCGAACCGTTGGGTCAGTTCAATCGCAATACTTTCCAGCTGATCACGTTGTCGGGCCACCAGAATCAGGCTGCGGCCGCGCCGGGCCAGCGCTTCGGCCATTGCCAGGCCGATGCCGCTGGAGGCACCAGTGATCAGAGCGTAACGGGTCATGCAGTTCTCCATCGCAACAGCTCCGCGCCGCGACGCAGGTGTCACGGGCCAGGAGCGCTGTTCATTCTTTCGCAGAGTCTACAGGGGGCTGGGCCTGTTCGGCTGCATCGTCGGCGGTATTTGGCACCGGTTCGACCTCGACTTCGATTTCATCGGTGGTGACCGAACTGCTTTCGTAGCTGCTCTGGGCGGCGTTTTCGTATCCTTCCCGTATCGCCGTGAGACCACCGGCCAGCGAGCCGAACAGAACCAGCGCGATAACGATCAGCCACAGCGAAGACAAAACCTTGACCGCGGTACTGTTCGGCGGAGGCGGCGGGCCGTAGCGGTTGGCAGTGTCGTTGCCCGGTACGACCATGATCACGAACGGAAAGAAACTGCCAACGAACGGCACCATGTTCAGCAGCCACAGCCAGCCGGACCAGCCGACATCGTGCAAACGTTGAACGGTGATCTGGATGCTGACGAAGACAAATCCGACGAACAGGATCAAGGCCAGCATGCTGCCCAATATCAGGCCGGCGGTCGAATCCGCGCCGATGAGAGCCAGGGCGACCAAGGCAAACACCCCGCAAACAGCCAGGAGCACAGTTGACAGCACCAACGTCCAGGCGAGGTAACGCAAGCGGCCGATACGGCCATCGAAACTGAATGGCTTGAGCGTGGCGAATTCCGCCACGGCTTCGCCGACGGGCGCGCGAGGCGGCGCGTAAGGGGACTGCGGATCTGCCAAAGGCTCCTGGCTGCTGACCGGCGCATGGTCATGCACGTCGGCGAGGTTCAGCTCGATCGGCGTTTCGGCTTCGATGCGGGCGTCGATACCGGTTTTGCTCAGCGCCTGGAGATAGGTCTGGGCATCGGCTTGCGACAGGTTGCGTTTGAGCGCTACCGGACGCCCGGCGAACAAGCGCTCGATGGCTGTGACATCGCTCTTGAACAAATCGGCGAGATTGAGCTTTGCCGTGGTGATGTCGACACCGGGCAGCAAGGCGCCTTCGAATACGATCTTGAAATGATTTTCGCCCATGTGCGAAGCATCCTTGTCGCGAGAGGTTGAAAGAAGAAGCTTGTGCCCGGGTGAGTGTAAGGCCAGCCGGGCAAGACTGGCCAAGATTTGCTGTCAGCGCGGCCAGCGTTTTGGTAGCTGGGCGGCATGCTCCAGGGCCTGGCGGTACTCCGCGTCGAGACGAGCAATCAACTGCTCGACACTCGGCAAGTCTTCGATTTCTCCCACACCCTGGCCTGCAGACCAAACGGTCTTCCAGGCTTTGGCCTCATCGCTCACGGGTTTGAGCTTGGAACCGAAGTTGATCTCGCCCTTGCCTTGCAAGGCGGCCATGTCGAAACCGGCGGCCTCCAGGCTCTTGCGCATGAAGCTCGCGGGGACACCTGATACGGCTGGAGTATGGATGATGTCTGCCGCTTTGGATGTCAGCAGCATTTCTTTGTAGGCGTCGGGCGCGTGACTTTCTGTCGTGCCGATAAATCGTGTACCAAAGTAGGCCAAATCCGCGCCGAGCAATTGAGCGGCAAGGATTTCGTGGCCGTGGTTCAAGCAGCCGGCCAACAACAGGGTCTTGTCGAAGAACTGGCGGATTTCGGCAATCAGCGAGAATGGGCTCCAGGTCCCAGCGTGTCCACCGGCGCCGGCAGCCACGGCGATCAAGCCATCCACGCCGGCTTCGGCCGCCTTCTCGGCATGACGACGAGTCGTCACATCATGGAACACCAGACCGCCGTAGCTGTGCACCGCGTCGACCAGTTCTTTCACGGCACCGAGGCTGGTGATCACGATCGGCACTTTGTGTTCGACGCAGATCTCAAGATCCGCCTGTAAGCGTGGATTGCTGTTATGGACGATCAGGTTCACGGCATAAGGCGCGGGATTTTCCATTGTCGCCAGCCCGGCTTCGATTTCTTCCAGCCAGGCCTTGAAGCCGCTGCTTTCGCGCTGGTTCAGCGCCGGGAAGCTGCCGACCACGCCCTGGCGACAGCAGGCGAGTACCAATTGCGGATTGGAAATCAGGAACATCGGCGCCGCCACCACGGGCAGACGCAAACGTTCTTCGAGCAGAGCGGGCAGCGACATTGGAAATACCCCGGTAAGTGGTGCCTGGTGGATTTAGAACGGCCGAACGACGACCAGAATTACGATAGCCAGCAATATCAGAACCGGCACTTCATTGAACCAGCGATAAAAGACATGGCTACGGGTGTTCTCGCCACGGGCAAAACGTTTTACCTGGGCGCCGCACATGTGGTGGTAGCCGATCAGCAACACGACCAGGGTCAGTTTGGCGTGTATCCAGCCACCCTGGCTGAAGATGCCTGGATTGAGGTAGATGAGCCAGCCGCCGAAGATCAGCGTGGCGATCATCGCCGGGCCCATGATGCCCCGGTACAGTTTGCGCTCCATGATGCTGAAGCGTTCTTTACTGACGGTGTCCTCGCTTTGGGCGTGATAAACGAACAGGCGCGGCAAATAGAACAGGCCGGCAAACCAGCAAACGATGCTGACGATATGAAACGCTTTGATCCACAGATAGAGCATTTTTAGTTATTCCAGGTTCACGGTAGCCCGGATAGTAGAGGCTTGAGGCTCCGCACGTCACCTTGACGGTTGTCGCAGGGGCGCGCGGCCCCTATTATCGACGGCTTTCCAGTGGGTTCGTTGAGGGCAGGTTTATGGTCAAGGTCGGTATCGTCGGCGGCACGGGTTACACCGGTGTCGAACTGCTGCGTCTGTTGGCGCAACATCCGCAAGCTGAGGTGGTTGTTATCACTTCCCGATCCGAGGCTGGCCTGGCCGTTGCCGACATGTACCCGAACCTGCGAGGCCATTACGACGGCCTGGCGTTCAGCGTTCCAGACATCAAGACCCTGGGTGCCTGCGATGTGGTGTTCTTCGCCACACCGCACGGTGTTGCCCATGCCTTGGCGGGCGAACTGCTGGCGGCCGGGACCAAGGTTATTGACCTGTCGGCTGACTTCCGTCTGCAAGACGCGGATGAATGGGCCAAGTGGTACGGCCAGCCGCACGGTGCACCGGAGTTGCTGGACGAGGCGGTCTACGGCTTGCCGGAAGTCAATCGCGAGCAGATCAAGAAAGCGCGCCTGATTGCCGTGCCAGGCTGCTACCCGACTGCAACGCAATTGGGTTTCCTGCCATTGCTGGAAGCAGGCCTGGCCGATGCTGCGCATCTGATTGCTGACTGCAAGTCCGGCGTCAGCGGTGCCGGTCGTGGTGCTTCCGTAGGCTCGTTGTACTCCGAGACGTCGGAAAGCTTGAAGGCTTATGCGGTCAAAGGTCACCGTCACCTGCCGGAGATTCGCCAGGGGCTGCGTCGTGCAGCAGGCAAGGACGTCGGCCTGACCTTCGTTCCGCACCTGACGCCGATGATTCGTGGCATTCACTCCACGCTCTACGCAACCGTTGTTGATCGTTCGGTAGACCTGCAGGCGTTGTTTGAAAAGCGTTATGCCAACGAGCCGTTCGTCGATGTAATGCCGGCGGGCAGCCATCCGGAGACTCGTAGCGTACGGGGTGCCAACGTCTGCCGTATCGCGGTGCATCGCCCTCAGGACGGCGATCTGGTGGTTGTGCTGTCGGTGATCGACAACCTGGTCAAAGGCGCTTCGGGTCAGGCTGTGCAGAACATGAACATCCTGTTCGGGCTGGATGAACGTCTGGGTCTGTCCCACGCCGGCATGCTGCCGTAAGCGTTATCGTGTACAGCAAAAGGCCCGTCTGACGGGCCTTTTTGCATTCCGGGCCGGCGATTGGATTGGTTGATATACCATAACAATAGTTGACCGCTTTTCTAGGAGAAGCGGATAATGCGCGTCATCACGCAATATGACGGCGTAACGCCGGGAGATAGTCAGCATGAGCGTCGAATCCTTCACCCCCACGGCTTTGCAATTCACCCACGGTGCCGCGCACAAGGTGAAGAGCCTGGTCGATGAAGAGGGGAATGATCGCTTGAAGCTGCGCGTATTCGTTACGGGCGGCGGTTGTTCAGGTTTTCAGTACGGCTTCACCTTCGATGAAGAAGTGGCCGATGACGACACCATCGTTGAGCGCGAAGGTGTGAGTCTGGTTGTCGATCCGATGAGCTTCCAGTACCTGGCAGGTGCCGAGGTGGACTACCAGGAAGGTCTGGAAGGTTCGCGTTTCGTCATCAAGAACCCGAATGCGACCACCACCTGTGGCTGTGGCTCTTCGTTCTCGATCTGATCAGCGCACCTGTTTCACAGAGCGCCGCACGGCCCCGGGGTCTTGCGGCGTTTTGCTGTGTGGAGGATTTATGTGGGGTAGATAGCGCCCAGTACGCGCAAGCCGCGGGCGCCGGTGACGCTCGGACGGTTGGCTGCGATGCCTTCGAGGCAGCAATGAGCCAGCCACGCGAAGGCCATGGCTTCGACCCAGTCGGGGTCTACACCGTAGGTAGCGGTGCTGCTGACGCTTGCGCTTGGCAGCAGGCTGGCCAAGCGGTTCATCAAGGCAGTGTTGTGGGCGCCGCCGCCGCAAACCAGCAACTCCTGCGTGTCTGCCTGGGCGCTTTGCAGTGACTCGATGATGGTCAGCGCGGTCAGCTCAAGCAGCGTCGCCTGAACATCTTCGGCGGCGAAGGCTGGCAGTCGTGCCAGATGCCGTGTCAGCCATGGCAGGTTGAACACTTCCCGGCCGGTACTCTTCGGGCCTTTGGTCACAAAGAACGGATCACTGAGCAGTGCATTCAACAGCACAGGCTCTACGTTGCCGCTGGCAGCCCATTGGCCGTCACGGTCAAAGTGGTCGCCGCGTTGCTGGTGAATCCAGGCGTCCAGCAGCACATTGCCCGGGCCACAGTCGAAACCGGCGACCGGCTTGCCGGGCTCGATAAGGCTGAGATTGCTGAAGCCGCCAACGTTCAGTACTGCGCGATTACCGGCCCGCTCTTCAAACAAGGCTTCGTGAAAGGCGGGAACCAGCGGTGCGCCTTGTCCGCCGGCAGCGACGTCGCGGCTGCGAAAGTCGCTGACCACGGTGATGCCGGTCAGCTCGGTCAGCAGGGCCGGGTTGCCAATCTGCACGGTGAAGCCGCGTGCCGGTTCGTGGCGGATGGTCTGGCCATGGCTGCCAATCGCACGAATGTCGTCAGGCTTCAGTTGCTGTTGAGCGAGGAGGGCATGGATCCCTTGGGCGGCCAGTTTCACCCAGTTCTGCTGGGCGATGGCGGAGCGGGCGATTTCGTCCGGGCCGCTGGCGCACAAGCCGAGCAGCTCGGTGCGCAGGGTATCGGGCATCGGGATGTAGTGGGAGGCGATCAGCCTGATCGCCGGGGCTTGCTCGATCAGTGCGATGTCCAGGCCATCAAGGCTGGTTCCGGACATCACACCTATATAGAACGCCATGACTTAGCGCTTGCTCGAAGCCAGCAGAGTGGCTTTTTCCTGTTCCATGCGCGCCATCAGTGGCTGGCTTTGGGCGAGGAAACGTGCGCGTTCTGCCTTGGCAATCGGATCGGCCATTGGCAGTTTCTGGCCCAGCGGATCGACGTGTACACCGTTGACCTGGAACTCGTAGTGCAGGTGCGGCCCGGTGGAGAGGCCGGTGGTGCCGATATAGCCAATCACCTGGCCCTGTTTCACTGTGCCGCCAGTCTTCACGCCTTTGGCGAAGCCTTGCATGTGGCCGTAGAGCGTGGTGTAGGTGTTGCCGTGCTGGAGGATCACGGTATTGCCATAGCCACCACGGCGGCCAGCCAGCAAGACCTTGCCATCACCGGCAGCCTTGATCGGCGTGCCACGCGGTGCTGCGTAGTCGACGCCCTTGTGGGCGCGGATCTTGTTCAGGATCGGGTGCTTGCGGCCCATGGAAAATTTCGAGCTGATGCGGGCGAAGTCCACCGGTGTGCGGATGAACGCCTTGCGCATGCTGTTGCCGTCAGCGGTGTAATAGCTGCTGTTGCCTTGTTTGTTGGTGTAGCGCACGGCGGTGTAGGTCTTGCCGCGGTTGGTGAAGCGCGCCGACAGGATCGGGCCAGTGCCGACGGCCTTGCCGTTGACGACTTTTTGCTCGTAGATCACGTCGAACTCGTCACCCTGGCGAATATCCTGGGCGAAGTCCACGTCGTAGCCAAACACACTGGCCATGTCCATGGTCAGGCTGTGAGACAGGCCGGCCCGGGCTGCGGACTGCGACAGCGAACTGTTGATCACGCCATGTACATAGGCAGAGCGTACGGTCGGTTTGGCGGTAATGCGGTTGAAGGTGTAGCCCTTGTCGTTCTTGGTCAGGCTGATGCTTTCGAGGTCGTTGAGCTTGCTGTGCAGGTTGGTCAGCTGGCCGTCAGGACTCAGTTCGAACTCGAGTTTTTGCCCGTGCTTGAGCTGGCTGAACTGCTTGGCCTGCTTGTTGCTGGCCAGCACGTCATGCACTGAAGTGGCTGGGAGGCCGACCTTCTCGAACAGTGTAGAGAGGGTGTCGCCCTTGGTGACGATCACTTCCCTGTGGCTTGCCGGCTTCTTTTCTTCGACGACCGGCGCAGGTTCGGCTTGAGCGGTTTCCTGGGTGTCTTCGGCGCTGTTGTCGATCTGCACGAAGGGGGAAGTTGCTGGTTCATTTGTGGCTTGAACGGCGTCAGCAGCGTCTTGATCTTGTGTCAGTTGTTCAGCAGGGCTTTCCAGTTCAAGACTCAGGGTTGTCTTTTTGGCTTCGACATCGCTGGAAGGGAATACCAGGAGCGCCAGGCTGAGAAGGGCGGCGATGCCACTTGCGGCAAGCAAGTGGGTCTTCGGGTAAAGCGGCGGCGCTTTAGACGATTCTGTGGTCATAAGTGGTTTTGACTTTGAAAAAGATGAATTGGAAAAGATGAATGACATGATGAAGATGAAATAACTGTATAAAATATAACCAAATCATCTCTGAAGCAAGTCCGCAGGCGCTCTGTCTGCGGATTGGCGTCCGTGCGCCGGGCAAACCTTGTATTTGACGCGCGATCTTGTATGGTTGGTTCCCTTTGAATCTGAGCCTTGCGGGTCTGTTATGAAGTCGGTTGAAGAGCAGCTAGCGCTGATCAAACGTGGTGCGGAAGAACTGTTGGTCGAGTCCGAGCTGATTGAAAAGCTCAAGCGTGGCCAGCCGCTGCGTATTAAGGCGGGCTTCGATCCAACGGCTCCGGACCTGCACTTGGGTCACACCGTGCTTATTAATAAGCTGCGCCAGTTCCAGGAGCTGGGGCATCAGGTGATCTTCCTGATTGGTGACTTCACCGGGATGATCGGTGATCCGAGCGGCAAGAGTGCCACGCGCCCGCCGCTCACTCGCGAGCAAGTCCTCGAGAATGCCGAGACCTACAAGACTCAGGTCTTCAAGATTCTGGATCCGGTAAAAACCGAAGTGGCATTCAACTCCACCTGGATGGATCAGATGGCCCCGGCGGACTTCATTCGCCTGACTTCGCAGTACACCGTGGCTCGCATGCTCGAGCGCGATGACTTCGACAAGCGCTACACCACCAATCAGCCAATCGCCATTCACGAGTTTCTCTATCCGCTGGTTCAGGGTTATGACTCTGTAGCTCTGCGCGCAGACGTGGAACTCGGCGGCACCGATCAGAAGTTCAACTTGCTGATGGGGCGTGAGCTGCAGCGTGGTTATGGTCAGGAAGCCCAGTGCATTTTGACCATGCCGCTGCTTGAAGGCCTGGATGGCGTGAAGAAGATGTCCAAGTCCTTGGGCAACTACGTCGGTATCCAGGAAGCGCCGGGCGTGATGTACGGCAAGCTGGTTTCCATTCCGGATGCGCTGATGTGGCGTTACTTCGAGTTGCTCAGCTTCCGCTCCATGGATGAGATCAATGCGTTCCGCGCTGATGTCGAGGCGGGCGCCAATCCGCGCGACATCAAGATCAAGCTGGCTGAAGAGATCGTTGCGCGCTTCCATGGTGAGGAGGCTGCGGCCAATGCTCACCGTGCCGCCGGTAACCGTATGAAGGATGGCGAGCTGCCGGATGATCTGCCGGAAATCGAATTGACTGCTGCCGAGGATATGCCGATCGCTGCCGTCCTTAATAAGGCGGGGTTGGTCAAGAACTCGGCGGTGGCGCGAGATCTCCTGGGTTCCGGTGGTGTGCGTATAGATGGTGAGGTTGTCGATCGCACCTTTATATATGCACTGGGCGCGACCCATGTTTGCCAGGCCGGGAAGAAGGCGTTTGCGCGTATTACGCTCAAATCCGAATAAAGCTGAAATAAGGGGTTGACGGCGAATTCTAGAAGCCTATAATTCGCCCCACTTCCGGCGCAGTCGAAACGGAAAACTCCTTGGTAAACAAAGAGTTGCGCAGTTTTCGGCAGCAGGTTGCTTCAGGTCATCGAAGCCGAAAGGGAGTTGAAAAAGAGGTGTTGACAGCAGCGTGTAACGCTGTAGAATTCGCCTCCCGCTGACGAGAGATCTGAAGCGCAAGTGGTTGAAGTTGAAAAGGAAACTTGGAAAGCTTCTGAAAAATACCACTTGACAGCAAATGAGGCTGCTGTAGAATGCGCGCCTCGGTTGAGACGAAAGATCTTAACCAACCGCTCTTTAACAACTGAATCAAGCAATTCGTGTGGGTGCTTGTGGAGTCAGACTGCTAGTCAACAGATTATCAGCATCACAAGTTACTCCGCGAGAAATCAAAGATGTAACCAACGATTGCTGAGCCAAGTTTAGGGTTTTCTCAAAACCCAAAGATGTTTGAACTGAAGAGTTTGATCATGGCTCAGATTGAACGCTGGCGGCAGGCCTAACACATGCAAGTCGAGCGGATGACAGGAGCTTGCTCCTGAATTCAGCGGCGGACGGGTGAGTAATGCCTAGGAATCTGCCTGGTAGTGGGGGACAACGTTTCGAAAGGAACGCTAATACCGCATACGTCCTACGGGAGAAAGCAGGGGACCTTCGGGCCTTGCGCTATCAGATGAGCCTAGGTCGGATTAGCTAGTTGGTGAGGTAATGGCTCACCAAGGCGACGATCCGTAACTGGTCTGAGAGGATGATCAGTCACACTGGAACTGAGACACGGTCCAGACTCCTACGGGAGGCAGCAGTGGGGAATATTGGACAATGGGCGAAAGCCTGATCCAGCCATGCCGCGTGTGTGAAGAAGGTCTTCGGATTGTAAAGCACTTTAAGTTGGGAGGAAGGGCATTAACCTAATACGTTAGTGTTTTGACGTTACCGACAGAATAAGCACCGGCTAACTCTGTGCCAGCAGCCGCGGTAATACAGAGGGTGCAAGCGTTAATCGGAATTACTGGGCGTAAAGCGCGCGTAGGTGGTTCGTTAAGTTGGATGTGAAAGCCCCGGGCTCAACCTGGGAACTGCATTCAAAACTGACGAGCTAGAGTATGGTAGAGGGTGGTGGAATTTCCTGTGTAGCGGTGAAATGCGTAGATATAGGAAGGAACACCAGTGGCGAAGGCGACCACCTGGACTGATACTGACACTGAGGTGCGAAAGCGTGGGGAGCAAACAGGATTAGATACCCTGGTAGTCCACGCCGTAAACGATGTCAACTAGCCGTTGGGAGCCTTGAGCTCTTAGTGGCGCAGCTAACGCATTAAGTTGACCGCCTGGGGAGTACGGCCGCAAGGTTAAAACTCAAATGAATTGACGGGGGCCCGCACAAGCGGTGGAGCATGTGGTTTAATTCGAAGCAACGCGAAGAACCTTACCAGGCCTTGACATCCAATGAACTTTCCAGAGATGGATTGGTGCCTTCGGGAACATTGAGACAGGTGCTGCATGGCTGTCGTCAGCTCGTGTCGTGAGATGTTGGGTTAAGTCCCGTAACGAGCGCAACCCTTGTCCTTAGTTACCAGCACGTAATGGTGGGCACTCTAAGGAGACTGCCGGTGACAAACCGGAGGAAGGTGGGGATGACGTCAAGTCATCATGGCCCTTACGGCCTGGGCTACACACGTGCTACAATGGTCGGTACAGAGGGTTGCCAAGCCGCGAGGTGGAGCTAATCCCACAAAACCGATCGTAGTCCGGATCGCAGTCTGCAACTCGACTGCGTGAAGTCGGAATCGCTAGTAATCGCGAATCAGAATGTCGCGGTGAATACGTTCCCGGGCCTTGTACACACCGCCCGTCACACCATGGGAGTGGGTTGCACCAGAAGTAGCTAGTCTAACCTTCGGGAGGACGGTTACCACGGTGTGATTCATGACTGGGGTGAAGTCGTAACAAGGTAGCCGTAGGGGAACCTGCGGCTGGATCACCTCCTTAATCGACGACTCAGCTGCTCCATAAGTTCCCACACGAATTGCTTGATTCATTGAAGAAGACGATAAGAAGCAGCCCGAAATTGGGTCTGTAGCTCAGTTGGTTAGAGCGCACCCCTGATAAGGGTGAGGTCGGCAGTTCGAATCTGCCCAGACCCACCAATTTTGTGTGGGAAACGCCTGTAGAAATACGGGGCCATAGCTCAGCTGGGAGAGCGCCTGCCTTGCACGCAGGAGGTCAACGGTTCGATCCCGTTTGGCTCCACCACTAACTGCTTCTGATTGTATAAAGCTTAGAAATGAGCATTCCATCGAGACGATGGTGAATGTTGATTTCTAGTCTTTGACTAGTTCGTTCTTTAAAAATTTGGGTATGTGATAGAAAGATAGACTGAACGTTACTTTCACTGGTAACGGATCAGGCTAAGGTAAAATTTGTGAGTTGCTCTTAGGAGCTCAATCGAATTTTCGGCGAATGTCGTCTTCACAGTATAACCAGATTGCTTGGGGTTATATGGTCAAGTGAAGAAGCGCATACGGTGGATGCCTTGGCAGTCAGAGGCGATGAAAGACGTGGTAGCCTGCGAAAAGCTTCGGGGAGTCGGCAAACAGACTTTGATCCGGAGATGTCTGAATGGGGGAACCCAGCCATCATAAGATGGTTATCTTGTACTGAATACATAGGTGCAAGAGGCGAACCAGGGGAACTGAAACATCTAAGTACCCTGAGGAAAAGAAATCAACCGAGATTCCCTTAGTAGTGGCGAGCGAACGGGGACTAGCCCTTAAGTGGCTTTGAGATTAGCGGAACGCTCTGGAAAGTGCGGCCATAGTGGGTGATAGCCCTGTACGCGAAAATCTCTTAGTCATGAAATCGAGTAGGACGGAGCACGAGAAACTTTGTCTGAATATGGGGGGACCATCCTCCAAGGCTAAATACTACTGACTGACCGATAGTGAACTAGTACCGTGAGGGAAAGGCGAAAAGAACCCCGGAGAGGGGAGTGAAATAGATCCTGAAACCGTATGCGTACAAGCAGTGGGAGCCCACTTTGTTGGGTGACTGCGTACCTTTTGTATAATGGGTCAGCGACTTATTTTCAGTGGCGAGC
Source organism: Pseudomonas grandcourensis (assembly GCF_039909015.1). Taxonomy (NCBI): domain Bacteria; kingdom Pseudomonadati; phylum Pseudomonadota; class Gammaproteobacteria; order Pseudomonadales; family Pseudomonadaceae; genus Pseudomonas; species Pseudomonas grandcourensis. The sequence continues at coordinate 6,142,245 of NZ_CP150919.1, read as the reverse complement.
TTAACCGAATAGGGGAGGCGTAGCGAAAGCGAGTCTTAATAGGGCGTCTAGTCGCTGGGAATAGACCCGAAACCGGGCGATCTATCCATGGGCAGGTTGAAGGTTGGGTAACACTAACTGGAGGACCGAACCGACTACCGTTGAAAAGTTAGCGGATGACCTGTGGATCGGAGTGAAAGGCTAATCAAGCTCGGAGATAGCTGGTTCTCCTCGAAAGCTATTTAGGTAGCGCCTCATGTATCACTGTAGGGGGTAGAGCACTGTTTCGGCTAGGGGGTCATCCCGACTTACCAAACCGATGCAAACTCCGAATACCTACAAGTGCCGAGCATGGGAGACACACGGCGGGTGCTAACGTCCGTCGTGAAAAGGGAAACAACCCAGACCGTCAGCTAAGGTCCCAAAGTTATGGTTAAGTGGGAAACGATGTGGGAAGGCTTAGACAGCTAGGAGGTTGGCTTAGAAGCAGCCACCCTTTAAAGAAAGCGTAATAGCTCACTAGTCGAGTCGGCCTGCGCGGAAGATGTAACGGGGCTCAAACCATACACCGAAGCTACGGGTATCATCTTCGGATGATGCGGTAGAGGAGCGTTCTGTAAGCCTGTGAAGGTGAGTTGAGAAGCTTGCTGGAGGTATCAGAAGTGCGAATGCTGACATGAGTAACGACAATGGGTGTGAAAAACACCCACGCCGAAAGACCAAGGTTTCCTGCGCAACGTTAATCGACGCAGGGTTAGTCGGTCCCTAAGGCGAGGCTGAAAAGCGTAGTCGATGGAAAACAGGTTAATATTCCTGTACTTCTGGTTATTGCGATGGAGGGACGGAGAAGGCTAGGCCAGCTTGGCGTTGGTTGTCCAAGTTTAAGGTGGTAGGCTGGAATCTTAGGTAAATCCGGGATTCTAAGGCCGAGAGCTGATGACGAGTGTTCTTTTAGAACACGAAGTGGTTGATGCCATGCTTCCAAGAAAAGCTTCTAAGCTTCAGGTAACCAGGAACCGTACCCCAAACCGACACAGGTGGTTGGGTAGAGAATACCAAGGCGCTTGAGAGAACTCGGGTGAAGGAACTAGGCAAAATGGCACCGTAACTTCGGGAGAAGGTGCGCCGGTGAGGGTGAAGGACTTGCTCCGTAAGCCCACGCCGGTCGAAGATACCAGGCCGCTGCGACTGTTTATTAAAAACACAGCACTCTGCAAACACGAAAGTGGACGTATAGGGTGTGACGCCTGCCCGGTGCCGGAAGGTTAATTGATGGGGTTAGCTAACGCGAAGCTCTTGATCGAAGCCCCGGTAAACGGCGGCCGTAACTATAACGGTCCTAAGGTAGCGAAATTCCTTGTCGGGTAAGTTCCGACCTGCACGAATGGCGTAACGATGGCGGCGCTGTCTCCACCCGAGACTCAGTGAAATTGAAATCGCTGTGAAGATGCAGTGTATCCGCGGCTAGACGGAAAGACCCCGTGAACCTTTACTATAGCTTTGCACTGGACTTTGAATTTGCTTGTGTAGGATAGGTGGGAGGCTTTGAAGCGTGGACGCCAGTTCGCGTGGAGCCAACCTTGAAATACCACCCTGGCAACTTTGAGGTTCTAACTCAGGTCCGTTATCCGGATCGAGGACAGTGTATGGTGGGTAGTTTGACTGGGGCGGTCTCCTCCTAAAGAGTAACGGAGGAGTACGAAGGTGCGCTCAGACCGGTCGGAAATCGGTCGTAGAGTATAAAGGCAAAAGCGCGCTTGACTGCGAGACAGACACGTCGAGCAGGTACGAAAGTAGGTCTTAGTGATCCGGTGGTTCTGTATGGAAGGGCCATCGCTCAACGGATAAAAGGTACTCCGGGGATAACAGGCTGATACCGCCCAAGAGTTCATATCGACGGCGGTGTTTGGCACCTCGATGTCGGCTCATCACATCCTGGGGCTGAAGCCGGTCCCAAGGGTATGGCTGTTCGCCATTTAAAGTGGTACGCGAGCTGGGTTTAGAACGTCGTGAGACAGTTCGGTCCCTATCTGCCGTGGACGTTTGAGATTTGAGAGGGGCTGCTCCTAGTACGAGAGGACCGGAGTGGACGAACCTCTGGTGTTCCGGTTGTCACGCCAGTGGCATTGCCGGGTAGCTATGTTCGGAAAAGATAACCGCTGAAAGCATCTAAGCGGGAAACTTGCCTCAAGATGAGATCTCACTGGGACCTTGAGTCCCCTGAAGGGCCGTCGAAGACTACGACGTTGATAGGTTGGGTGTGTAAGCGCTGTGAGGCGTTGAGCTAACCAATACTAATTGCCCGTGAGGCTTGACCATATAACACCCAAGCAATTTGCGCTTAAAAGCCAGATTGCGGTGTGTGAAGACGAAACGAACCGAAAGTTCGGCTGTACTCACAAAAGCAGCACAAAACACCGAAAGCTATCACATACCCAATTTGCTGAAGCGAGGCCAGCCGGCCACGACTCAGTACCCGAATTTCTTGACGACCATAGAGCGTTGGAACCACCTGATCCCATCCCGAACTCAGCAGTGAAACGATGCATCGCCGATGGTAGTGTGGGGTTTCCCCATGTGAGAGTAGGTCATCGTCAAGATTAAATTCCGAAACCCCAATTGCGAAAGCAGTTGGGGTTTTGTTTTTGTCCGCAGGAAAGCCACAGCTACTGGATTTCTATGCAATTGCTCGGTGCGTGGCTATCATGCGGGCCTCATTGTGAGGCGAGACCTGCATGCTGACGTTGTTAAAGCTTCTTAAAGATGGCCGATTCCACTCGGGTCAAGCATTGGGTGCTGCCCTGGGCGTCAGTCGTAGTGCTGTGTGGAAGCAGCTTCAGCATTTGGAAGCTGAGCTGGGTTTGTCTATTCATAAGGTTCGTGGGCGCGGCTATCAATTGTCCGCGCCATTAGCGCTGCTCGATCCTGCCGAGATAAGCGCTCAGGCGCACTCTTGCGCCTGGCCGGTTCAGGTTTGCGACTCAATCGACTCCACTAATGCCGAAGCGCTGCGCGCTATTGAGCGTGGGCAAGCGGCACCCTTTGTGGTGCTTTCGGAGCGGCAGACAGCCGGACGCGGGCGACGTGGTCGCAAGTGGGTCAGTCCATTCGCAGAAAACGTCTATTACAGCCTGGTGCTACGCATTGATGGCGGGATGCGTCAGTTGGAAGGCTTGAGTCTCGTCGTTGGGCTCGCTGTCTTGCAGACGTTGCGCGAGCTCGGTATTGCAGCTGCTGGATTGAAATGGCCTAACGATGTTCTTGTCGGCCAGAAAAAGATCGCGGGAATACTGCTCGAGTTGGTTGGTGACCCTGCTGATGTGTGTCACGTGGTCCTGGGAGTGGGAATCAATGTGAACATGCAGTCCGCTGACGAAGTGGATCAGCAATGGACATCCCTGCGGCTCGAGTCAGGCAAGTTGTTTGATCGCAACCAATTGGTCGCGGTGCTGGGGGAGATGCTGCAGCGATACCTGGCTCGTCACCAGGCGGGTGGTTTTTTGGCCATCCAGTCAGAGTGGGAGCAAAATCACCTGTGGCAGGGGCGAAGCGTGTCGTTGATTGCCGGCGTCAATCAAATTGATGGTGAAGTGCTTGGTATTGATGGCCAGGGCGCTTTGCGCCTGAAGGTGGATGGTGTGGAGAAAGTCTTCAGTGGTGGTGAGTTGAGCCTGAGGTTGCGTGATGATTCTTGAGCTCGATTGTGGGAATAGTTTCATCAAGTGGCGTGTGCTTGCCGTTAATGCCGGGCATGTGCTGGGTGAGGGGGTCGTCGATTCCAATCTCGCATTGCTGGAGGGGTTGGGGGCGCTCAAAGGGCTTGTCCTCACGTTTTGCCGGTTGGTGAGTGTCAGGACCGCGGAGGAAACCGCTGCGCTGACGTCTTTGCTTGGCGATACCTTTGATGTGCCGGTTGTGTGCGCAACGCCTGCGCGCGAAATGTCAGGCGTGCGCAATGGGTATGAAGAGTTTGAGCGGCTGGGGCTGGATCGGTGGCTCGCAATGCTCGGAGGCTTTCATCTGGCTTCAGGTGCGTGTCTGGTGCTCGATTTCGGTACGGCCGTGACCGCTGACTTTATCGCGGCGGATGGAGAGCACCTGGGTGGTTTCATCTGTCCGGGGATGCCTTTGATGCGCAACCAGTTGCGCACCCACACTCGCAAAATTCGTTATGGGGATCTGGCGGCCGAGCAGGCTCAGGAAAGTCTTGTTCCTGGTCGCGCGACGGTCGAGGCTGTAGAGCGTGGGTGTCTGTTGATGTTGCGCGGCTTCGTGCTGACCCAGCTCGAATTGGCGCGCAGCTACTGGGGTGAGGACTTTGTCGTGTTCCTCACCGGGGGGGATGCGAGCCTGGTTGCTGAGGTCGTGCCTCAGGCCAGGGTTGTTCCGGACTTGGTGTTTGTCGGATTGGCCATGGCCTGTCCCTTGTCCTGAGGTTTTTATGCGTTGGTTGTTTCTGCTGCTGCTTGTCCTCAATGGCTTCTACTACATCTGGCATCAACAAGAGGCTCCTCTGCGCGCGAAGGATGTCACGCCTTTGAGTCTGTATCGCGGGTCTCAACAGGATATCCGCTTGTTGAGCGAAGCAAGTGATGTATCCAAAGACAAGGGTAAAGCTGTCTCGACAGACAATGGCTGCCTTTATCTGGGCGGCTATACGCGCCAGGAGGCCGCCCAGGCGGTTGAGCGACGTTTGAGCGGGATGGAGGTCAAGTTTCAGTCCCTGCCGAAAGCTGCGACAGAAGGGGTGGGGTATTGGGTGCGTATCGCACCGGAAAGCCGGCGTTGGCTGGACGATTTGCAGCTGCTAAACCTTTCTAAAGAATTCAATGAGTTAAAACATAAAATAATGCCGTGCGAGGGGGTTGCACCCGCCGAATAGTTTGCATAGAATGGCGCCCGCTCCACAGCGAACACCGGAAACGGTTAACGGTGTGAAGCGAGGTCAACGCAGCTAAGCTCAGGTTTTTAATGAGAAAAATGCTTGACAGAAGGCTGGCATGATGTAGAATGCCGGCTCGCTTAGGAGGGGTTCCCGAGCGGCCAAAGGGATCAGACTGTAAATCTGACGTCTACGACTTCGAAGGTTCGAATCCTTCCCCCTCCACCATTTTTAGCGAGAGCTGTAAGCCTCGCGGGTATAGTTTAGTGGTAGAACCTCAGCCTTCCAAGCTGATGATGCGGGTTCGATTCCCGCTACCCGCTCCAAGTTTACGGGTTTTGCACAGTGTTACGCTCTTGTAGCTCAGTTGGTAGAGCACACCCTTGGTAAGGGTGAGGTCAGCGGTTCAAATCCGCTCAAGAGCTCCATATAACAAGGCAGATATGAAAATATCTGCCTTTGTTTTAGGTGGTAGTGGTTGCGCCTGATTGTGTTTCTGAGGGTTGCCGGTATCGTGGATATCGGTGTTGCAGCCGGGATTGCCTGGTAAGTGTTGTAAAGTCTTTTTCGGGTCGGCATAATGGTCGGCCTGATTTTGTTTTAGGTCAGTAGCTCAATTGGCAGAGCGACGGTCTCCAAAACCGTAGGTTGGGGGTTCGATTCCCTCCTGACCTGCCAGATTCACTCGGTGTGTCTGGCTTTCTTTTCACAGGATCTTCATAGATGACTCCTAAAGCTGAAGCTCAAGGCTCTCGTTTCGACCTCCTCAAGTGGCTTGTAGTAGTCGCTCTGGTGGTTGTTGGCGTTGTTGGCAATCAGTACTTTTCTGCTTCGCCGATCCTGTACCGCGTACTCGCATTGCTTGCTATTGCTGCCGTAGCTGCCTTTGTAGGCCTGCAGACGGTCAAGGGCAAGTCTTTCTTTGTACTGGTTAAGGAAGCTCGCACCGAAATTCGTAAAGTCGTTTGGCCAACTCGCCAAGAAACCACGCAGACCACGTTGATCGTTGTGGCTGTTGTCCTGGTTATGGCGTTGCTGTTGTGGGGGCTCGATTCCCTGCTCGGCTGGCTTGTTTCCTTGATCGTCGGCTAAGGGTGTCCCGTGGCTAAGCGTTGGTATGTTGTGCATGCTTACTCCGGTTACGAGAAGCATGTAATGCGCTCGCTGGTCGAGCGCGTAAAGCTGGCCGGTATGGAAGATGGCTTCGGCGAGATTCTGGTTCCCACTGAAGAAGTGGTTGAAATGCGCAATGGCCAGAAGCGCAAAAGCGAACGCAAATTCTTCCCTGGCTATGTGCTGGTGCAGATGGATATGAACGAGGGTACTTGGCACTTGGTCAAGGATACTCCTCGGGTGATGGGTTTCATTGGCGGTACTGCCGATAAGCCTGCGCCAATCACCGATAAAGAAGCAGAAGCGATTCTGCGCCGCGTTGCCGATGGCAGCGACAAGCCAAAGCCGAAGACGTTGTTCGAGCCGGGTGAGTCGGTGCGTGTCAATGACGGTCCGTTCGCAGACTTTACCGGTGTTGTTGAAGAAGTTAACTACGAAAAGAGCCGGATCCAGGTCGCAGTGCTCATTTTCGGTCGCTCTACTCCGGTGGAGCTCGAGTTCAGCCAGGTCGAAAAGGTCTAGTTGAACAAAAATCCCAACCCCGCAGCCGTAGGCTGTGGGGTTTTGTCGTCACTGGGATAAACGCGCAAGTAACCGGGGAGCCTTTCGAGGCGTTTGAACCCGTAATTGGAGTGCCTCATGGCCAAGAAGATTACCGCTTACATCAAGCTGCAAGTGAAAGCCGCTCAGGCTAACCCAAGCCCACCTGTTGGTCCTGCTCTGGGTCAGCACGGCGTGAACATCATGGAATTCTGCAAGGCTTTCAACGCCCGTACTCAGGGTCTTGAGCCAGGTCTGCCGACTCCAGTGATCATCACTGTCTACAGCGACCGTAGCTTCACTTTCGAAACCAAATCCACCCCTGCTTCGGTTCTGCTGAAGAAGGCGGCCGGTCTGACCAGCGGTTCCGCTCGTCCGAACACCGTTAAGGTTGGCACCGTGACTCGTGCTCAGCTGGAAGAAATCGCGAAAACCAAAAACGCGGATCTGACTGCAGCTGATATGGAAGCAGCCGTGCGTACTATCGCCGGTTCTGCTCGTAGCATGGGCCTTAACGTGGAGGGTGTGTAATGGCTAAGCTGACCAAGCGTCAAAAGGCTATCGCCGGCAAAATCGAAGCAGGCAAGGCCTACAACTTTGTAGACGCCGCTGCCCTGCTGGCCGAGCTGTCGACTGTCAAGTTCAGCGAGTCGTTCGACGTAGCTGTAAACCTGGGTGTTGACCCGCGTAAATCCGACCAGGTCGTTCGTAGCGCTACTGTGCTGCCACACGGCACTGGCAAGACCGTTCGCGTTGCTGTGTTCACCCAGGGTCCAGCTGCTGAAGCCGCTCTGGCTGCCGGCGCTGACCGCGTAGGCATGGACGACCTGGCTGCCGAAATGAAAGGCGGCGACCTGAACTATGACGTAGTGATCGCATCCCCGGATGCAATGCGCGTTGTAGGTCAGTTGGGTCAGATCCTCGGTCCACGTGGCCTGATGCCTAACCCTAAAGTCGGCACCGTAACTCCAGACGTAGCTACCGCGGTTAAAAACGCCAAGGCTGGTCAGGTTCGTTATCGCACCGACAAAAACGGCATCATCCACACCTCCGTTGGCAAGGTCGGCTTCGACGCCGTCAAGCTGAAGGAAAACGTTGAAGCCCTGATCGCTGATCTGAAGCGTATCAAGCCAGCTTCCTCGAAAGGTATTTACGTCAAGCGCGTTACCCTGAGCACCACCATGGGTCCAGGCCTGGTCATCGACCAAGGCTCGCTCGACGCGTAAGACACAGATTGGTGCGAGCGATCGCGCCAATTGAAAAATTGGGGTCCCTGCCTGGCGGGGGCTATCCAAGACCGTAGGCGACGCAAGTCTTAAACCACAAGCCTACGCAGATGGTGCTCCCGGTTCCTTACCGAATCAGACACCAAAACGACATCGGGTTTCGACCAGATGAAACGGTAACAAGCAGGAGTTAAACCCGTGGCAATTAAACTCGAAGACAAGAAGGCCATCGTCGCTGAAGTCAACGAGGCTGCCAAAGTCGCTCTGTCCGCTGTCGTGGCTGATGCCCGTGGCGTAACAGTAGGCGCGATGACCGGACTCCGTAAAGAGGCTCGTGAAGCTGGCGTTTACGTACGTGTTGTACGTAACACCCTGCTCAAGCGCGCTGTTGCTGACACTGAATTCAGTGTCCTCAACGACGTGTTCACTGGCCCTACCCTGATTGCGTTCTCCAAGGAACATCCAGGCGCTGCTGCCCGGATCTTCAAGGAATTCGCAAAGGGTCAGGACAAGTTCGAGATCAAGGCAGCTGCGTTCGAGGGCAAGTTCCTCGCAGCTAACCAAATCGACGTACTGGCAACTCTGCCGACCCGTGACGAAGCAATTTCTCAGCTGATGAGCGTGATTCAAGGCGCTACCAGCAAGTTGGCTCGTACCCTGGCGGCAATTCGCGACCAGAAAGAAGCTGCTGCAGCCTAAGGCTCGTCAACTTCTCGCGTTTTTTGTTTTTTTCGATGGTCGCGTAGGCCGTCCCCAATATCAGGAATTAGATTCATGTCTATCTCTCAGAACGATATCCTTGAAGCAGTTGGCAACATGTCCGTAATGGAAGTTGTTGAGCTGATCAAAGCTTTCGAAGAAAAATTCGGTGTTACCGCTGCTGCTGCTTCGGCTGGTCCAGCTGCTGCTGCCGCTGTTGTTGAAGAGCAAACTGAATTCAACGTCATGCTGCTCGAAGCTGGCGAGAAGAAAGTTAACGTGATCAAGGCAGTACGTGAACTGACCGGTCTGGGCCTGAAAGAAGCCAAGGCTGTAGTTGACGGCGCTCCTGCCATGGTTCTGGAAGCAGTGACCAAAGATGCAGGCGACAAAGCCAAAGCAACTCTGGAAGAAGCAGGCGCTAAAGTCGAGCTGAAGTAAGCATCGACTTTGCGTCTCCAGCCCGAGCGTTAAGCGACAGGCTGATGGCTGGTGGCTCTTGCCACCGGCCTTTTTCCGTTATTGCCAGCCGACTGGGTCGGTGTCGATAGCGAGCTGTAACCACCCGATGCGGTGGCGCAAACCATGGGGTTTGCACGATTTTCTGGCTGCTCCCGTCGGGAGGGGCCAAACAAGCAGGTGACCAAGCTGGGGAACGCTGATGGCTTACTCATATACTGAGAAAAAACGTATCCGCAAGGACTTTAGCAAGTTGCCGGACGTCATGGATGTGCCGTACCTCCTGGCCATCCAGCTGGATTCGTATCGTGAATTCTTGCAAGCGGGAGCGACTAAAGATCAGTTCCGCGACGTGGGCCTGCATGCGGCCTTCAAATCCGTTTTCCCGATCATCAGCTACTCCGGCAATGCTGCGCTGGAGTACGTCGGTTATCGCCTGGGCGAACCGGCATTTGATGTCAAAGAATGCGTATTGCGCGGTGTAACTTACGCCGTACCTTTGCGGGTAAAAGTGCGCCTGATCATTTTCGACAAAGAGTCGTCGAACAAAGCGATCAAGGACATCAAAGAGCAAGAAGTCTACATGGGTGAAATTCCCCTGATGACTGAAAACGGTACCTTCGTAATCAACGGTACCGAGCGTGTAATCGTTTCCCAGCTGCACCGTTCCCCGGGCGTGTTCTTCGACCACGACCGTGGCAAGACGCACAGCTCCGGTAAACTGCTGTACTCCGCGCGCATCATTCCTTACCGCGGTTCGTGGCTGGACTTCGAGTTCGACCCGAAAGACTGCGTATTCGTGCGTATCGACCGTCGTCGCAAGCTGCCTGCCTCGGTACTGCTGCGCGCGCTGGGCTATACCACTGAAGAAGTGCTGGACGCGTTCTATACCACCAACGTATTCCACGTGAAGGGCGAGACCCTGAGCCTGGAGCTGGTGCCTCAGCGCCTGCGCGGTGAAATCGCTGTCCTCGATATTCTGGATGATAAAGGCAAGGTTATTGTCGAGCAGGGTCGTCGTATCACCGCTCGCCACATCAACCAGCTGGAAAAAGCCGGGATCAAAGAGCTGGATGTGCCTCTGGACTACGTCCTGGGTCGCACAACCGCCAAGGTCATCGTGCATCCGGCAACCGGCGAAATCCTGGCAGAGTGCAACACCGAGCTGAACACTGAGATCCTGGCCAAAATCGCCAAGGCTCAGGTTGTTCGCATCGAAACTCTGTACACCAACGATATCGACTGCGGTCCGTTCGTCTCCGACACCCTGAAGATCGACTCCACCAGCAACCAATTGGAAGCGCTGGTCGAGATCTATCGCATGATGCGTCCTGGCGAGCCGCCAACCAAGGACGCTGCCGAGACCCTGTTCAACAACCTGTTCTTCAGCCCTGAGCGCTATGACCTGTCTGCGGTCGGCCGGATGAAGTTCAACCGTCGTATCGGTCGTACCGAGATCGAAGGTTCGGGCGTGCTGTGCAAGGAAGACATCGTCGCGGTACTGAAGACCCTGGTCGACATCCGTAACGGTAAAGGCATCGTCGATGACATCGACCACCTGGGTAACCGTCGTGTTCGCTGCGTAGGCGAAATGGCCGAGAACCAGTTCCGCGTTGGCCTGGTACGTGTTGAGCGTGCGGTCAAAGAGCGTCTGTCGATGGCTGAAAGCGAAGGCCTGATGCCGCAAGACCTGATCAACGCCAAGCCAGTGGCTGCGGCGGTGAAAGAGTTCTTCGGTTCCAGCCAGCTGTCCCAGTTCATGGACCAGAACAACCCGCTGTCCGAGATCACCCACAAGCGTCGTGTGTCTGCACTCGGCCCTGGCGGTTTGACTCGTGAGCGTGCCGGCTTTGAAGTTCGTGACGTACACCCGACGCACTACGGTCGTGTTTGCCCGATCGAAACGCCGGAAGGTCCGAACATCGGTCTGATCAACTCCCTGGCTGCCTATGCGCGCACCAACCAGTACGGCTTCCTCGAGAGCCCGTACCGTGTGGTGAAAGACGCCCTGGTTACCGATGAGATCGTGTTCCTGTCCGCCATCGAAGAAGCTGATCACGTGATCGCTCAGGCTTCGGCCACGATGAACGACAAGAAAATGCTGATCGACGAGCTGGTAGCTGTTCGTCACTTGAACGAGTTCACCGTCAAGGCGCCGGAAGACGTCACCTTGATGGACGTATCGCCGAAGCAGGTAGTTTCGGTTGCCGCGTCGCTGATCCCGTTCCTCGAGCACGATGACGCCAACCGTGCGTTGATGGGTTCGAACATGCAGCGTCAAGCTGTACCAACCCTGCGCGCTGACAAGCCGCTGGTCGGTACCGGCATGGAGCGTAACGTAGCCCGTGACTCCGGCGTTTGCGTCGTGGCTCGTCGTGGCGGCGTGATCGACTCCGTTGATGCCAGCCGTATCGTGGTTCGTGTTGCTGATGACGAAGTTGAAACCGGTGAAGCTGGTGTCGACATCTACAACCTGACCAAATACACCCGCTCCAACCAGAACACCTGCATCAACCAGCGTCCGCTGGTGCGTAAAGGTGATCGGGTTCAGCGCAGCGACATCATGGCCGATGGTCCGTCCACCGACATGGGTGAGCTGGCACTGGGTCAGAACATGCGTATCGCGTTCATGGCCTGGAACGGTTACAACTTCGAAGACTCCATCTGCTTGTCGGAACGAGTTGTTCAAGAAGATCGCTTCACCACGATCCACATTCAGGAGCTGACCTGTGTGGCGCGTGACACCAAGCTTGGCCCAGAGGAAATCACTGCAGACATCCCGAACGTGGGTGAAGCTGCACTGAACAAACTGGACGAGGCCGGTATCGTTTACGTAGGTGCTGAAGTTGGCGCTGGCGACATTCTGGTAGGTAAGGTCACTCCGAAAGGCGAGACTCAACTGACTCCGGAAGAGAAGCTGTTGCGTGCCATCTTCGGTGAAAAAGCCAGCGACGTTAAAGACACCTCCCTGCGCGTGCCTACCGGCACCAAGGGTACCGTCATCGACGTACAGGTCTTCACCCGTGACGGCGTTGAGCGTGATGCTCGTGCCCTGTCGATCGAGAAGTCCCAGCTGGACGAGATCCGCAAGGACCTGAACGAAGAGTTCCGCATCGTTGAAGGTGCTACTTTCGAACGTCTGCGTTCCGCTCTGGTCGGCCACAAAGCCGAAGGCGGCGCCGGTCTGAAGAAAGGCCAGGACATCACCGACGAAGTTCTCGACGGTCTTGAGCACGGCCAGTGGTTCAAACTGCGCATGGCTGAAGATGCTCTGAACGAGCAGCTCGAGAAGGCTCAGGCCTACATCGTTGATCGTCGCCGTCTGCTGGACGACAAGTTCGAAGACAAGAAGCGCAAACTGCAGCAGGGCGATGACCTGGCTCCAGGCGTGCTGAAAATCGTCAAGGTCTACCTGGCAATCCGTCGTCGCATCCAGCCGGGCGACAAGATGGCCGGTCGTCACGGTAACAAAGGTGTGGTCTCCGTGATCATGCCGGTTGAAGACATGCCGCACGATGCCAATGGCACCCCGGTCGACGTCGTCCTCAACCCGCTGGGCGTACCTTCGCGTATGAACGTCGGTCAGATCCTTGAAACCCACCTGGGCCTCGCGGCCAAGGGTCTGGGCGAGAAGATCAACCGCATGATTGAAGAGCAGCGCAAGGTTGCCGAGCTGCGCAAGTTCCTGCACGAGATCTATAACGAGATCGGCGGTCGTCAGGAAAGCCTCGATGACTTCTCGGACCAGGAAATCCTGGATCTGGCTCAAAACCTGCGTGGCGGCGTTCCAATGGCCACTCCAGTGTTCGACGGTGCCAAGGAAAGCGAAATCAAGGCCATGCTGAAACTGGCGGACCTGCCAGAAAGCGGCCAGATGCAGCTGACTGATGGCCGTACCGGCAACAAGTTCGAGCGCCCGGTTACCGTTGGCTATATGTACATGCTGAAGCTGAACCACTTGGTAGACGACAAGATGCACGCTCGTTCTACCGGTTCGTACAGCCTGGTTACCCAGCAGCCGCTGGGTGGTAAGGCGCAGTTCGGTGGTCAGCGTTTCGGGGAGATGGAGGTCTGGGCACTGGAAGCATACGGTGCCGCTTACACTCTGCAAGAAATGCTCACAGTGAAGTCGGACGATGTGAACGGCCGTACCAAGATGTACAAGAACATCGTGGATGGCGATCACCGTATGGAGCCGGGCATGCCCGAGTCCTTCAACGTGTTGATCAAGGAAATTCGTTCCCTCGGCATCGATATCGATCTGGAAACCGAATAACACGTGACGCGAATCGAGAGCGGGGCAGGATTGCCCGCTCTCTGCTCCGCCAGGAGGAAAGGCCTTGAAAGACCTACTGAATTTGCTGAAAAACCAGGGTCAAGTCGAAGAGTTCGACGCCATCCGTATCGGATTGGCATCGCCTGAGATGATCCGTTCGTGGTCGTTCGGTGAAGTTAAAAAGCCGGAAACCATCAACTACCGTACGTTCAAACCTGAGCGTGACGGCCTGTTCTGCGCCAAGATCTTTGGCCCGGTAAAGGATTACGAGTGCCTGTGCGGTAAGTACAAGCGCTTGAAGCACCGTGGTGTGATCTGCGAGAAGTGCGGCGTTGAAGTCGCGCTGGCAAAAGTTCGTCGTGAGCGCATGGCGCACATCGAACTGGCCTCGCCAGTTGCCCACATCTGGTTCCTGAAATCGCTGCCGTCCCGTATCGGCTTGCTGATGGACATGACCCTGCGTGATATCGAGCGCGTACTCTACTTCGAGAGCTACGTCGTTATCGATCCAGGCATGACCACCCTTGAAAAAGGTCAGCTGCTCAACGACGAGCAGTACTTCGAAGCGCTGGAAGAGTTCGGCGACGATTTCGATGCCCGCATGGGTGCCGAAGCTGTCCGCGAACTGCTGCACGCTATCGACCTGGAACACGAGATTGGCCGCCTGCGTGAAGAGATTCCGCAAACCAACTCCGAAACCAAGATCAAGAAGCTGTCCAAGCGTCTGAAGTTGATGGAAGCCTTCCAGGGTTCCGGCAACCTGCCAGAGTGGATGGTGCTGACCGTTCTGCCGGTTCTGCCGCCAGATCTGCGTCCACTGGTTCCGCTCGATGGCGGTCGCTTCGCGACTTCCGACCTCAACGATCTGTATCGTCGAGTGATCAACCGTAACAACCGTTTGAAGCGCCTGCTGGATCTGTCCGCTCCGGACATCATCGTGCGCAACGAAAAGCGTATGTTGCAGGAAGCTGTCGACGCACTGCTCGACAACGGTCGTCGTGGCCGCGCTATCACAGGTTCCAACAAGCGTCCTCTGAAATCCCTGGCTGACATGATCAAGGGTAAGCAGGGTCGTTTCCGTCAGAACTTGCTCGGTAAGCGTGTTGACTACTCCGGCCGTTCGGTAATTACCGTAGGTCCGACCCTGCGTCTGCACCAGTGCGGTCTGCCGAAGAAAATGGCTCTCGAGCTGTTCAAGCCGTTCATTTTCGGCAAGCTTGAAATGCGTGGTCTTGCTACCACCATCAAGGCTGCCAAGAAGATGGTCGAGCGCGAGCTGCCGGAAGTCTGGGACGTTCTCGCTGAAGTGATTCGCGAACACCCGGTTCTTCTCAACCGTGCACCGACCCTTCACCGTCTGGGTATCCAGGCGTTTGAACCGGTACTGATCGAAGGTAAGGCTATCCAGCTGCACCCTCTGGTCTGCGCCGCGTACAACGCCGACTTCGACGGCGACCAAATGGCCGTGCACGTACCGCTGACGCTGGAAGCCCAGCTCGAAGCGCGTGCGTTGATGATGTCGACCAACAACATTCTGTCGCCAGCCAACGGTGAGCCAATCATCGTTCCGTCGCAGGACGTTGTATTGGGTCTGTACTACATGACTCGTGAAGCGATCAACGCCAAGGGCGAAGGTCGAGTGTTCGCGGATCTGCAGGAAGTTGACCGTGTGTTCCGTGCCGGCGAAGCCGCACTGCACGCCAAGGTTAAAGTCCGGATCAACGAAACCGTCAACGACCGTGATGGCGGCAGCGTGAGCAACACCCGTATCGTCGACACCACTGTCGGCCGTGCTCTGTTGTTCCAGGTTGTGCCAAAAGGTCTGTCGTACGACGTCGTCAACCTGCCGATGAAGAAAAAGGCGATCTCCAAGCTGATCAACCAGTGCTATCGCGTGGTTGGTTTGAAAGAGACTGTGATCTTCGCTGACCAGTTGATGTACACCGGTTTTGCTTATTCGACCATTTCCGGCGTTTCCATCGGTGTTAACGACTTCGTTATCCCGGATGAAAAAGCCCGCATCATCAATGCTGCTACTGATGAAGTGAAAGAGATCGAAAGCCAGTACGCCTCCGGCCTGGTAACCCAGGGCGAGAAGTACAACAAAGTAATCGACCTTTGGTCCAAGGCGAACGACGAAGTTTCCAAGGCGATGATGGCCAACCTCTCGAAAGAGAAAGTCATCGACCGTCACGGCAACGAAGTTGACCAAGAGTCCTTCAACTCGATGTACATGATGGCTGACTCGGGTGCGCGGGGTTCCGCAGCACAGATTCGTCAGCTGGCCGGTATGCGTGGCCTGATGGCCAAGCCGGACGGTTCCATCATTGAAACGCCGATTACTGCGAACTTCCGTGAAGGTTTGAGCGTACTTCAGTACTTCATCTCCACTCACGGTGCTCGTAAGGGTCTTGCGGATACCGCGTTGAAAACGGCTAACTCCGGTTACCTGACTCGTCGTCTGGTAGACGTTGCACAAGATCTGGTTGTAACCGAGATCGATTGCGGCACCGAACACGGTCTGCTGATGACTCCGCACATTGAAGGCGGTGACGTTGTAGAGCCGCTGGGTGAGCGCGTATTGGGTCGTGTTATCGCCCGTGACGTATTCAAGCCAGGTACCGAGGACGTCATCGTTCCTGCCGGCACCCTGGTAGACGAGAAGTGGGTCGAGTTCATCGAGCTCAACAGCATCGACGAAGTGATCGTGCGTTCGCCGATCAGCTGCGAAACCCGCTTCGGCATTTGCGCCAAGTGCTACGGTCGCGATCTGGCCCGTGGTCACCAGGTGAACATCGGTGAAGCGGTCGGCGTTATCGCTGCCCAGTCCATCGGTGAACCGGGTACCCAGCTGACGATGCGTACGTTCCACATCGGTGGTGCGGCAAGCCGGACCTCCGCAGCCGACAGCGTTCAGGTGAAGAATGGCGGTACCGTCCGTCTGCATAACCTGAAGCACGTTGAGCGAGTGGATGGTTGCCTGGTTGCCGTGTCCCGTTCCGGTGAGCTGGCCATCGCTGATGACTTCGGTCGTGAGCGTGAGCGTTACAAGCTGCCGTACGGTGCTGTGATTTCGGTTAAAGAAGGTGACAAGGTCGAAGCTGGCGCTATCGTGGCCAAGTGGGACCCGCACACTCACCCGATCGTTACCGAAATGAAAGGTACCGTGACCTACGTGGGCATGGAAGAAGGCATCACGATCAAGCGTCAGACTGACGAATTGACCGGTATGACCAACATTGAAGTACTCGACGCCAAAGATCGTCCAGCTGCTGGTAAGGACATCCGTCCTGCCGTGAAGATGGTCGACGACAACGGCAAGGATCTGTTGCTGCCAGGCACTGACGTTATCGCTCAGTACTTCCTGCCAGCCAACGCCCTGGTCGGTGTAGCGGATGGTGCGAAGATCGCGATCGGTGATGTTATCGCTCGTATCCCGCAAGAGACTTCGAAAACTCGCGACATCACCGGTGGTCTGCCGCGTGTTGCCGACTTGTTCGAAGCCCGTCGTCCGAAAGAAGCGTCGATTCTGGCTGAAGTCAGCGGCACCATCGCGTTCGGTAAAGAGACCAAAGGCAAGCGCCGTCTGGTTATCACCCCGAACGACGGTACCGATCCGTACGAAGAGCTGATTCCGAAGTGGCGTCACCTGAACGTGTTCGAAGGCGAACAGGTAAACCGCGGCGAAGTTATCTCCGACGGCCCGAGCGATCCACACGACATCCTGCGTCTGCTGGGTGTGAGTGCGCTGGCCAAGTACATCGTCAACGAGATCCAGGACGTTTACCGTCTGCAAGGCGTGAAGATCAACGACAAGCACATTGAGACCATCCTGCGTCAGATGCTGCGTAAAGTTGAGATCGCTGAATCCGGCGATTCCAGTTTCATCAAGGGCGACCAGATGGAATTGACTCACGTACTGGTAGAGAACGAGCGTCTGAGCGGAGAAGACAAGTTCGTCTCCAAGTTCACTCGCGTTCTGCTGGGTATCACCAAGGCGTCGTTGTCCACCGAATCGTTCATCTCGGCGGCTTCCTTCCAGGAAACCACTCGCGTACTGACCGAAGCGGCGGTAACCGGCAAGCGCGATTACCTGCGCGGCCTGAAAGAAAACGTGGTCGTGGGTCGTCTGATCCCGGCTGGTACCGGCCTGGCTTATCACAGCGAGCGTAAGCGCCGCCGTGAGGCAGACAAGCCGTTGCGCGTAAGCGCCAGTGAAGTGGAAGCTGCGCTGACCGAAGCGCTGAACTCGAGCGGTAACTGAGTTCTGCGGTAAATGAGTGTGAGGCCCTGGTCACTCCGTTCATCGAATCGAGACAATTTGTCGAGATTGGATGAGCGGGGAGGGCGGGGCCTTGCCTTGACTGGGGACAAGATCCTCTTTAGACTCTTGTACCCCTAAATTTGGCGGGAACTCGTTCCTGCCATTTTGCTTTTCTTGCAAGACAATAGCGTCGCAAGACAACAGTGGAGCTAGTAGATGGCAACTATCAACCAGCTGGTACGTCAGCCGCGTAAGCGTATCGTCGAGAAATCCGACGTGCCTGCGCTGCAGAACTGCCCGCAACGCCGTGGCGTGTGCACCCGTGTGTACACCACCACGCCGAAAAAACCTAACTCGGCACTGCGTAAAGTATGCCGTGTGCGTCTGACCAACGGTTTCGAGGTTTCCTCGTACATCGGCGGTGAAGGCCACAACCTGCAAGAGCACAGCGTGGTACTGATCCGCGGCGGTCGTGTAAAAGACTTGCCAGGTGTTCGTTACCACACCGTTCGCGGTTCGTTGGATACTTCCGGTGTTAAAGGTCGTAACCAGGGTCGTTCGAAGTACGGTACCAAGCGTCCGAAGTAATCGGCCGTTTTGCAGTTTTTAATTTTATTGAGTCGATAAGAGTAAGGTCGGGCACGCATCCATAGGAGCTGTCCCGGGCTAACCTGAAGACCGTTTGAGGGCTTATCAATGCCAAGACGTCGCGTAGCAGCCAAGCGTGAGATTCTGGACGATCCGAAATACGGAAGCCAAATCCTCGCCAAATTCATGAACCACGTAATGGAAAGCGGCAAGAAAGCCGTTGCCGAGCGTATCGTTTATGGTGCCCTGGATACCGTGAAGGCTCGTAAGGCCGGCACCGATCCCCTGGAACTCTTCGAAAAAGCACTCGACGCCATCGCTCCGCTGGTCGAAGTGAAGTCGCGCCGCGTTGGTGGTGCTACTTACCAGGTTCCGGTCGAAGTTCGTCCTTCCCGTCGTAACGCTCTGGCAATGCGCTGGTTGGTAGACTACGCCCGCAAGCGCGGCGAGAAGTCTATGGCTCTGCGTTTGGCTGGCGAACTGTTGGACGCTGCCGAAGGTAAAGGTGCTGCAGTTAAGAAGCGTGAAGACGTTCACCGTATGGCTGAAGCCAACAAGGCTTTCTCGCACTACCGCTTCTAATTTTAGCGTCACTAATTTTGCGAGGGCTTTATGGCTCGTACAACACCGATTAATCGCTACCGTAACATTGGTATCGTTGCTCACGTGGATGCTGGTAAAACCACCACCACTGAGCGCGTCCTTTTTTACACTGGCAAAAGTCACAAAATGGGCGAGGTGCATGACGGCGCCGCGACCACAGACTGGATGGTGCAGGAGCAGGAGCGTGGTATTACCATTACTTCTGCTGCCATTACCGCCTTCTGGCAGGGTTCTGCGAAGCAGCACAAGGACCAGTACCGTTTCAACGTCATCGATACCCCGGGCCACGTAGACTTCACTATTGAAGTTGAGCGTTCCCTGCGCGTACTCGACGGCGCGGTCGTTGTGTTCTGCGGTACCTCCGGCGTTGAGCCTCAGTCCGAAACCGTATGGCGTCAAGCCAACAAGTACGGTGTTCCACGTATCGTTTACGTGAACAAGATGGACCGTGCCGGTGCGAACTTTCTGCGCGTGATCGCTCAGATCAAGCAGCGTCTGGGTCACACTCCGGTGCCTATCCAGTTGGCTATCGGTTCCGAAGACAACTTCCAGGGTCAGATCGATCTGATGACCATGGAAGCTGTTTACTGGAACGATGCCGACAAGGGTATGACTCCTCGTCGTGAAGCTATCCCTGCTGAACTGCAGGAACTGGCTGAAGAGTGGCGCAACAACATGGTTGAGGCTGCGGCCGAAGCCAGCGAAGAACTGATGAACAAGTACCTTGAAGGTGAAGAGCTCACCATCGAGGAAATCAAGGGTGCTCTGCGTCAGCGTACTATCGCTGGTGAGATCGTTCTGGCTGTTTGCGGTTCTTCCTTCAAGAACAAGGGTGTTCCCCTGGTTCTCGACGCCGTTATCGACTACCTGCCGGCTCCAACCGACATTCCTGCCATCAAGGGTACTGACCCGGATGACGAGGAAAAGCAAATGGAGCGTCATGCAGACGACAACGAGCCGTTCTCGGCTCTGGCGTTCAAGATCGCTACCGACCCATTCGTGGGTACCTTGACTTTCGTCCGTGTTTACTCGGGCGTGTTGGCCTCCGGCGACGGCGTGATCAATTCGGTCAAAGGCAAGAAAGAGCGCGTGGGCCGTATGGTGCAAATGCACGCAAACGCCCGTGAAGAGATCAAGGAAGTGCGCGCTGGTGACATCGCGGCCCTGATCGGCATGAAGGACGTCACCACTGGTGAAACCTTGTGCAACGCTGACAAGCCAATCATCCTGGTTCGCATGGACTTCCCGGAGCCGGTTATTTCGGTTGCCGTTGAGCCTAAGACCAAGGATGACCAGGAAAAAATGGGTATCGCTCTGGGCAAACTTGCTCAGGAAGACCCGTCTTTCCGCGTCAAGACTGATGAAGAGACTGGTCAAACGATCATCTCTGGCATGGGCGAGTTGCACCTGGACATCCTGGTTGACCGGATGCGCCGTGAGTTCAACGTCGAAGCCAACATCGGTAAGCCTCAGGTTTCGTATCGTGAGCGCATCACGAAGAATTGCGAAATCGAAGGCAAGTTCGTTCGTCAGTCCGGCGGTCGTGGCCAGTTCGGCCATTGCTGGATCCGTTTTGCTCCTGCTGACGAAGGTCAGGAAGGTCTGCAATTCGTGAACGAAGTAGTGGGTGGTGTGGTTCCTAAGGAATACATCCCGGCTATCCAGAAGGGTATCGAAGAGCAGATGAAGAACGGCGTAGTTGCCGGCTATCCGCTGATCGGCCTGAAGGCTACCGTGTTTGATGGTTCTTACCACGACGTCGACTCGAACGAGATGGCGTTTAAGGTGGCTGCTTCCATGGCGACCAAGCAACTGGCCCAGAAGGGCGGTGGTGAGTTGCTCGAGCCGATCATGGCGGTAGAGGTTGTTACGCCTGAAGACTATATGGGTGACGTGATGGGCGACCTTAACCGTCGTCGCGGCATGATTCTGGGTATGGAAGACACGGTCTCCGGTAAGGTGATCCGTGCTGAAGTTCCGTTGGGCGAGATGTTCGGTTATGCGACCGACGTTCGTTCGATGTCCCAGGGTCGCGCAAGCTACTCTATGGAATTCAAAAAATACAATACAGCTCCGTCGCACATCGTCGAAACTGTAACCAAAAAACAAGGCTGATTCAGTCCTTTAGGCAAGGAGTTAATTGTCGTGGCTAAAGAAAAATTTGATCGTTCCCTACCGCACGTCAACGTTGGCACCATCGGTCACGTTGACCACGGTAAAACCACTCTGACCGCAGCTCTGACTCGCGTTTGCTCCGAAGTTTTCGGTTCCGCAATCGTTGATTTCGATAAAATCGACAGCGCTCCAGAAGAAAAAGCTCGTGGTATCACCATTAACACCGCTCACGTTGAGTACAACTCGGCCATTCGTCACTACGCTCACGTTGACTGCCCAGGTCACGCTGACTACGTGAAGAACATGATCACCGGTGCTGCCCAGATGGACGGCGCGATCCTGGTTTGCTCGGCCGCTGATGGTCCGATGCCGCAAACCCGTGAACACATCCTGCTGTCCCGTCAGGTAGGCGTTCCGTACATCGTGGTTTTCCTGAACAAGGCTGACCTGGTAGACGACGCTGAGCTGCTGGAACTGGTCGAGATGGAAGTTCGCGACCTGCTGTCCACCTACGACTTCCCGGGCGATGACACTCCAATCATCATCGGTTCGGCTCGTATGGCGCTGGAAGGCAAAGACGACAACGAAATGGGTACTACCGCTGTTAAGAAGCTGGTAGAGACTCTGGACAGCTACATCCCAGAACCAGTTCGTATGATCGACAAGCCATTCCTGATGCCAATCGAAGACGTATTCTCGATCTCGGGTCGTGGTACTGTTGTGACTGGTCGTATCGAGCGCGGTATCGTTCGCGTTCAAGATTCGCTGGAAATCGTTGGTCTGCGTGACACCACCACCACCACCTGCACCGGTGTTGAAATGTTCCGCAAGCTGCTCGACGAAGGTCGTGCTGGCGAGAACTGCGGCGTTCTGCTGCGTGGTACCAAGCGTGACGACGTTGAGCGTGGTCAGGTTCTGGTTAAGCCGGGTTCGGTTAAGCCGCACACCAAGTTCACCGCAGAAGTTTACGTTCTGAGCAAGGAAGAAGGCGGTCGTCACACTCCGTTCTTCAAAGGCTACCGTCCACAGTTCTACTTCCGTACTACTGACGTGACTGGTAACTGCCAGCTGCCAGAAGGCGTTGAAATGGTAATGCCAGGTGATAACATCCAGATGGAAGTTACCCTGATCAAGACCATCGCAATGGAAGACGGCCTGCGTTTCGCTATCCGTGAAGGCGGTCGTACCGTCGGCGCTGGCGTCGTAGCCAAAATCATCGAGTAAGCATCTCTTTTGAGATAGCTTCGATGCTTTGAAAAGCCCCCGCTCAGCGGGGGCTTTTTTATTGGGTTGACACCCATCTGGGGCGTCTATAGAATTGCGCCTCCTTTTAACGGGCGTATTGCGCTCGGTGGGAATAGCAGCCGGAGTCTGAAATCCAATGCAAAATCAGCAAATCCGTATCAGGTTGAAGGCTTTCGACCATCGCCTGATCGACCAATCAACCCAGGAAATCGTGGAAACCGCGAAACGTACTGGTGCTCAAGTGCGTGGTCCAATTCCACTGCCTACCCGTAAAGAGCGGTTCACCGTTCTGGTCTCCCCGCACGTCAACAAAGACGCGCGTGACCAGTACGAGATCCGTACTCATAAGCGCGTTCTGGACATCGTCCAGCCAACGGATAAAACCGTTGATGCTCTTATGAAGCTTGATCTTGCGGCCGGCGTGGAAGTGCAGATCAGCCTCGGCTAAGACTCGGTCTTAGTCGTGTAACGCTCTGAAATGGGCGGCCATAGCGGGTGAAAGCCCCGTACACTCATGAGGTTTACAACATGACTATTGGTGTAGTCGGTCGTAAATGCGGTATGACCCGTATTTTCACCGAAGAAGGTGTCTCCATTCCGGTCACGGTCATTGAGATCGAGCCGAATCGCGTCACCCAGTTCAAAACTGAAGAGACCGATGGCTATCGTGCAGTGCAAGTCACTGTCGGCGAGCGTCGTGCTTCGCGTGTAACAGCAGCTCAGGCTGGCCACTTCGCTAAAGCGAACGTTGCCGCTGGTCGTACCGTAATGGAATTCCGCCTTGAAGAAGGCGAGTACCAGGCCGGCGATCTGATCAACGCTGAAATCTTCGCCGCTGGTCAACTGGTTGATGTAACCGGTCAGTCCAAGGGTAAAGGCTTCCAGGGTACGATCAAGCGTTGGAATTTCCGCGGGCAAGATAACACCCACGGTAACTCCGTATCCCACCGCGTTCCAGGCTCTATCGGCCAGTGCCAGACTCCTGGTCGTGTATTCAAGGGCAAAAAAATGTCCGGTCATATGGGCGCTGAGCGCGTGACCGTGCAGTCCCTCGAAGTAGTGCGCGTGGACGCTGAACGCAATCTGTTGTTGGTCAAGGGCGCTGTTCCTGGCGCTACTGGCGGCAACTTGGTTGTACGTCCAGCAGCCAAGGCTCGCGGTTAAGGGGAAGCTGACATGCAATTAAATGTAAATGACGCTCAAGCGATCGAAGTTTCCGAACTGACATTTGGCGGCGAGTTCAACGAGACGCTGGTTCACCAAGCAGTCGTAGCCTACATGGCTGGCGGTCGTCAGGGTTCCAAGCAGCAAAAGACCCGTTCCGACGTTCGTGGTGGCGGTAAGCGCCCATGGCGTCAGAAAGGTACTGGCCGTGCTCGTGCCGGTACTATCCGTAGCCCAATCTGGCGTGGCGGCGGTACCACTTTCGCAGCTCGTCCTCAGGATCACTCCCAGAAGCTGAACAAGAAGATGTACCGCGCAGCAATGCGTTCCATCCTTGCTGAGCTGGTGCGTACTGATCGTCTGGTCGTGGTTCAGGATTTCGCCGTTGAAACGCCGAAAACCAAAGACCTGCTGGGCAAACTGAACAACATGAGCCTGACCGACGTTCTGATCGTGTCCGACGCTGTTGATCAGAACCTGTACCTGGCTGCTCGTAACCTGCCACACGTAGATGTACGTGACGTGCAAGGTTCCGATCCAGTTAGTCTGATCGCATACGACAAGGTGTTGATCACCGTGTCGGCCGTGAAGAAATTCGAGGAGCTGCTGGGAT
Organism: Pseudomonas grandcourensis; assembly: GCF_039909015.1. Taxonomy (NCBI): domain Bacteria; kingdom Pseudomonadati; phylum Pseudomonadota; class Gammaproteobacteria; order Pseudomonadales; family Pseudomonadaceae; genus Pseudomonas; species Pseudomonas grandcourensis. The sequence goes on along the minus strand of NZ_CP150919.1, from coordinate 6,118,479 downwards.
GAACCAGGAACGCGTATTTAAAGTTCTGCTTGGCCCGCACGTTTCCGAGAAGGCTACGGTTCTGGCAGACAAGAAAGGCCAGTTCGTTTTCAAGGTTGCTACTGACGCAACCAAGCTGGAAATCAAGAAGGCCGTCGAAAGCCTGTTCAGCGTGAAAGTAGAGCGTGTTACTACCCTGAATGTTCTGGGTAAGAGCAAGCGCACTGCTCGCGGACTGGGCAAGCGTAATGACTGGAAGAAGGCAGTTATCTCCCTTCAGCCAGGCCAAGATCTCGATTTCAGCAGCAGTGCTGAGTAAGGAAGGGGTGCATCATGGCAATCGTTAAATGCAAACCGACTTCCCCTGGCCGCCGTTTTGTGGTCAAGGTGGTCAACCAGGAGCTGCATAAAGGCGCTCCTCACGCACCGCTGCTCGAGAAGAAATCGAAGACTGGTGGTCGTAACAACAATGGTCGTATTACCACTCGTCACATCGGTGGTGGCCATAAGCAGCATTATCGTCTGGTCGACTTCCGTCGCAACGACAAAGATGGCATCTCTGCCACTGTCGAGCGTATCGAATACGATCCAAACCGTACTGCTCACATCGCTCTGCTGCTGTACGCAGATGGCGAGCGTCGCTACATCATCGCCCCTAAAGGCGTGAGCGCTGGCGACCAGCTGATCGCAGGTGCCCTGGCACCGATCAAGCCGGGCAACGCTCTGCAACTGCGCAACATTCCAGTTGGTAGCACCGTACACGGCATCGAATTGAAGCCAGGTAAAGGCGCTCAGATCGCTCGTTCCGCTGGTGCTTCGGCTCAGCTGATCGCTCGTGAAGGCGTGTACGTTACCCTGCGTCTGCGTTCCGGTGAAATGCGTAAAGTCCTGGCTGAATGCCGTGCGACCCTGGGCGAAGTCTCGAACTCCGAGCACAGCCTGCGTTCGCTGGGTAAAGCTGGTGCCAAACGCTGGCGTGGCGTTCGCCCAACCGTTCGTGGTGTTGCCATGAACCCGGTTGACCACCCACATGGTGGTGGTGAAGGTCGTACCTCTGGTGGTCGTCATCCGGTATCGCCATGGGGCTTCCCGACTAAGGGCGCGAAGACTCGTGGTAATAAGCGTACCGACAAAATGATCGTCCGTCGTCGCAAGTAAATAGAGGGATACGACAGTGCCACGTTCTCTGAAAAAAGGTCCTTTTATCGATCTTCACCTACTGAAGAAGATCGAAGTGGCGGCGGAAAAGAACGATCGCAAGCCGGTGAAAACCTGGTCGCGTCGTTCGATGATCCTGCCACAAATGGTCGGTCTGACCATCGCAGTACACAACGGTCGTCAGCACGTCCCAGTTCTCGTGAACGAAGACATGGTCGGCCACAAACTGGGCGAGTTTGCCGGTACCCGCACTTATCGCGGGCACGTGGCAGACAAGAAAGCCAAGCGTTAAGGGGTTAGGAAATGGAAGTAGCCGCTAAGTTGTCGGGCGCTCGAATCTCCGCCCAGAAAGCCCGCTTGGTCGCCGACCAGATCCGCGGGAAGAAGGTGGGCGAAGCGCTCAACTTGTTGGCTTTCAGCAGTAAGAAAGCCGCCGAGATCATGAAGAAAGTGCTGGAGTCGGCCGTAGCCAACGCCGAGCATAACGAAGGCGCAGACGTTGATGACCTGAAGGTCAGCACCGTTTTCGTCAACGAAGGGCGTTCGCTGAAGCGCATCATGCCACGTGCCAAAGGCCGTGCTGATCGCATCGTCAAGCGGTCTTGCCATATCACTGTCAAGGTTGCTGACAAGTAACGGAGTCGAAGAGATGGGTCAGAAAGTACATCCCATTGGCATTCGCCTGGGAATCGTCAAGGAGCACACCTCCGTCTGGTACGCAGACGGTCGGACTTATGCGGACTATTTGCTCGCAGATCTGAAGGTGCGTGAGTATCTCCAAGACAAACTAAAAAGCGCGTCCGTAAGCCGTATCGATATCCATCGTCCGGCCCAAACTGCACGTATCACCATCCACACCGCTCGTCCAGGTATCGTTATCGGGAAGAAAGGTGAAGATGTTGAGAAACTGCGTCAGGACCTGACCAAGCAAATGGGTGTGCCTGTGCACATCAATATCGAAGAGATCCGCAAGCCGGAACTCGACGGTATGCTGGTTGCGCAGAGCGTAGCTCAGCAGCTGGAGCGTCGCGTAATGTTCCGTCGCGCTATGAAGCGCGCCGTGCAGAACGCCATGCGCATTGGTGCCAAAGGCATCAAAATCCAAGTGAGCGGTCGTCTCGGCGGTGCTGAAATCGCACGTACTGAATGGTATCGCGAAGGTCGTGTGCCACTGCACACCCTGCGTGCCGACATCGACTATGCCAACTACGAAGCTCACACCACTTACGGTGTGATCGGTGTAAAGGTTTGGATCTTCAAAGGCGAAGTAATTGGTGGTCGCCAAGAAGAACTGAAACCACAAGCACCAGCGCCTCGTAAAAAAGCTGCTAAGTAAGGGGTACGCCAAATGTTGCAACCAAAGCGTACGAAGTTCCGCAAGCAAATGACTGGTCACAACCGTGGCCTGGCATTGCGCGGTAGCAAAGTCAGCTTCGGCGAGTTCGCGCTGAAGTCTGTTGCTCGTGGTCGTCTCACCGCTCGTCAGATCGAGTCAGCGCGTCGTGCTCTGACCCGTCACGTAAAACGTGGTGGCAAGATCTGGATCCGTGTATTCCCGGACAAGCCGATCTCCAAGAAACCTCTCGAGGTTCGTATGGGTAAAGGTAAGGGTAACGTGGAGTACTGGGTTGCCCAGATTCAGCCAGGCAAAGTCCTGTATGAAATCGAGGGTGTTTCTGAAGAGCTGGCGCGTGAGGCTTTCGCCCTGGCTGCTGCAAAGCTGCCGCTCGCCACCTCCTTTGTTAAACGGACGGTGATGTGATGAAAGCGAATGAACTTCGTGAAAAATCCGCACAGCAGCTGAACGAGCAACTGCTCGGCTTGCTGCGCGACCAGTTCAATCTGCGTATGCAGAAAGCAACTGGCCAGTTGGGGCAGTCTCATCTGCTCTCGCAAGTTAAGCGTGACATCGCTCGCGTGAAGACTGTGCTCAACCAGCAGGCAGGTAAGTAATCATGGCTGAAGCCGAAAAAACTGTCCGTACGCTGACTGGCCGTGTTGTCAGCGACAAGATGGACAAAACCATCACCGTTCTGATCGAGCGTCGCGTTAAGCACCCGATCTACGGTAAATACGTTAAGCGTTCGACTAAGCTGCACGCGCACGACGAAACCAATCAGTGCCACATCGGCGACAAAGTCACTATTCGTGAAACTCGTCCTTTGGCCAAGACCAAGTCTTGGGCGCTGGTTGATGTTCTCGAACGCGCTGTGGAAGTCTAAGGACTAGGGGTCGGAGAAATTATATGATTCAGACTCAATCCATGCTCGATGTGGCCGATAACAGCGGCGCTCGCCGTGTTATGTGCATCAAGGTGCTGGGTGGCTCCCATCGTCGTTACGCTGGTATCGGTGACATCATCAAAGTTACCGTGAAGGAAGCAATTCCTCGCGGTAAAGTGAAAAAAGGCCAAGTGATGACTGCTGTTGTAGTCCGCACTCGTCACGGCGTACGTCGTGCTGATGGCTCCATTATCCGCTTTGATGGCAACGCTGCTGTTCTTCTGAACAACAAGCAAGAGCCGATCGGCACCCGTATCTTTGGGCCAGTGACCCGTGAACTTCGTACTGAGAAGTTCATGAAGATCGTCTCGCTCGCCCCAGAAGTGCTGTAAGGAGATCCGACATGCAAAAGATTCGTCGTGACGACGAGATCATCGTGATCGCCGGCAAAGACAAAGGTAAGCGCGGTAAGGTGCTTAAGGTTCTCGCTAACAACCGTTTGGTTATTGGTGGTCTGAACCTGGTTAAGCGTCATACCAAGCCTAACCCGATGTCGGGCGTGCAGGGCGGTATCGTCGAAAAAGAAGCTCCGCTGGATGCTTCTAACGTCGCCATTTTCAACGGCGAAACCAACAAGGCTGACCGCGTTGGTTTCAAAGTAGAAGACGGCAAGAAAATTCGTGTCTTCAAGTCGACCCAAAAAGCGGTTGATGCTTGAACACTGCTAGGTAGATGAGACCATGGCACGACTAAAAGAGATTTACCGGAAGGAAATTGCTCCGAAACTTAAGGAAGAACTTAAGCTTTCGAACGTGATGGAAGTTCCGCGCGTTACCAAAATCACCCTGAACATGGGTCTGGGCGAAGCGATCGGCGACAAAAAAGTCATCGAGCACGCTGTTGCTGACCTGGAAAAGATCACAGGCCAGAAAGTCGTTGTGACCTACGCTCGCAAATCCATCGCTGGCTTTAAAGTCCGTGAAGGTTGGCCGATCGGCGTCAAAGTGACCCTGCGCCGTGAGCGTATGTACGAGTTCCTGGATCGTCTGCTGTCGATCTCCCTGCCTCGGGTTCGCGACTTCCGCGGCCTGAATGCCAAGTCCTTCGATGGTCGTGGCAACTACAGCATGGGCGTGAAAGAGCAGATCATCTTCCCGGAAATCGACTACGACAAGATCGATGCTCTCCGCGGTCTGGACATCACCCTGACCACCACTGCCAAGAACGATGATGAAGGCCGCGCTCTGCTGCGTGCGTTCAAATTCCCGTTCCGCAACTGATTGGAGTAGGACCATGGCCAAGATGAGCATGAAAAACCGCGAGCTGAAGCGTCAGCTCACGGTTGCCAAGTACGCCAAGAAGCGTGCAGCACTGAAAGCTATCATCGTTGATCTGAACGCAAGTCCAGAAGCGCGTTGGGAAGCTACAGTAGCCCTGCAGAAGCAGCCACGTGACGCAAGCGCTTCGCGCATGCGTAACCGCTGCCGCCTGACCGGTCGTCCACACGGCGTTTACCGCAAGTTCGGCCTCGGCCGTAACAAGCTGCGTGAAGCTGCCATGCGTGGTGACGTACCGGGTCTGGTTAAAGCCAGCTGGTAAGTACTGTCAAAGTCTCGGTGTCCAGGATCGCAAGATCCTGACCACCGGTGGCCTTGAATCTGAATCAAGCCCCTTTTGGGGCTTGATTCATTTCTGGGGTGTGTCTAGAATACCCGGCTCGCCTGAGCCCGTGTTTTTCATGCTCGGAGATTCTCGGCGACACGTAATAGCCGCAAGGCTAATTTTTTTGTATTAGGAGCGTCTAGCCCATGAGTATGCAGGACCCGTTAGCGGACATGCTAACTCGTATCCGTAATGCCCAGATGGCTGAAAAGTCCGTCGTAAGCATGCCATCTTCCACGTTGAAGGTAGCTGTTGCCAAAGTCCTGAAGGACGAAGGTTACATTGCGGGTTATCAGATCAGCAGCGAAATCAAACCACTGCTGTCCATCGAGCTGAAGTACTTCGAAGGCCGTCCGGTTATCGAAGAAGTGAAGCGCGTTAGCCGTCCAGGCCTGCGTCAGTACAAGTCCGTCGATGATCTGCCAAAAGTTCGTGGCGGTCTCGGTGTGTCTATCGTCTCCACCAACAAGGGTGTGATGACTGATCGTGCTGCGCGCGCTGCCGGTGTCGGCGGCGAAGTTCTTTGCACTGTGTTCTAAGGGGGGATAAGCATGTCTCGCGTCGCTAAGAACCCCGTTAAGCTGCCAGCCGGTGTCGAAGTAAAATTCGCAGGCCAACAGCTTTCGGTGAAGGGTGCCAAGGGCACTCTTGAACTGAACATCCATTCGTCCGTTGAGATCGTTGAAGAAGCCGGTGAGCTGCGTTTCGCTGCTCGCAATGGCGATCAACAGACTCGCGCAATGGCTGGTACCACTCGTGCGTTGGTAAACAACATGGTCCAAGGCGTAAGCCAAGGCTTCGAGCGCAAGCTCCAGCTGGTCGGTGTTGGTTACAAAGCGCAAGCAAAAGGCACAGTGCTGAACCTGGCTCTTGGCTTCTCGCACCCAGTGGATTACGAACTGCCGGAAGGCATCACCGCTGAGACTCCTAGCCAGACCGATATCCTGATCAAGGGCATCGACAAGCAGCTGGTAGGTCAAGTGGCCGCCGAGATCCGCGACTTCCGTCCACCAGAGCCGTACAAAGGCAAAGGTGTGCGCTACGCGGACGAAGTCGTCCGTCGTAAAGAAGCCAAGAAGAAGTAGGGCATAGCAAATGACCGACAAAAAAGTTACTCGACTGCGTCGCGCTCGCAAAGCACGCCTGAAAATGCACGAACTCGAAGTCGTGCGTCTCTGCGTGTTCCGCTCTTCGCAGCACATCTACGCCCAGGTCATTTCGGCCGACGGCAACAAAGTCTTGGCAAGCGCCTCGACTTTGGATAAAGAACTGCGTGATGGTGCCACCGGCAACATCGACGCGGCCACTAAGGTTGGCCAGCTGGTCGCTACGCGTGCTAAGGCCGCTGGCGTCTCGCAAGTGGCTTTCGACCGCTCTGGCTTCAAGTACCACGGCCGCGTTAAAGCGCTGGCTGATGCTGCTCGTGAAGCTGGGCTGGAGTTCTAAGTTATGTCAAATAACGACCAAAAGCGCGACGAAGGCTACATCGAGAAGCTGGTTCAAGTTAACCGCGTAGCCAAAACCGTTAAAGGCGGCCGTATCTTCACTTTCACCGCGTTGACCGTGGTTGGTGATGGTAAAGGCCGTGTTGGCTTCGGCCGTGGCAAGTCGCGTGAAGTGCCTGCTGCGATCCAGAAGGCAATGGAAGCTGCTCGCCGCAACATGATCCAGGTTGATCTGAACGGCACCACTCTGCAGTACGCAATGAAGTCCGCTCACGGCGCTTCGAAGGTGTACATGCAGCCTGCTTCTGAAGGTACCGGTATCATCGCTGGCGGCGCTATGCGTGCTGTCCTCGAAGTTGCTGGCGTTCAGAACGTTCTGGCCAAGTGCTACGGCTCGACTAACCCGGTAAACGTGGTTCACGCCACTTTCAAGGGTTTGAAAGCAATGCAGTCTCCTGAATCCATTGCCGCCAAGCGTGGCAAAAGCGTCAAGGAGATCTTCTGATCATGGCTACCGTAAAAGTAACGCTGATCAAAAGCATGACCGGCCGCATCCCTAACCACAAACTGTGCGTTAAGGGTCTGGGTCTGCGTCGCATCGGTCACACTGTAGAAGTCCAGGATACTCCCGAGAATCGCGGGATGATCAACAAGGCTTACTACATGCTGCGTGTCGAGGGTTAATCGATGAAACTCAATGATCTGAGTCCAGCGCCGGGTTCCCGTCGCGAAAAGCATCGTCCGGGCCGTGGTATCGGTAGCGGTTTGGGTAAGACTGGTGGCCGTGGTCACAAAGGTCAGACCTCCCGCTCCGGTGGCACCATTGCTCCAGGCTTTGAAGGCGGTCAACAGCCGCTGCATCGTCGCCTGCCGAAGTTCGGTTTCGTTTCCCTGAAAGCCATGGACCGCGCAGAAGTGCGTCTGTCCGAGCTGGCTAAAGTGGAAGGCGACATCGTCACCGTGCAGTCCCTGAAAGATGCCAACGTGATCAACGTCAACGTACAGCGTGTGAAAATCATGCTGTCCGGTGAAGTGACTCGCGCTGTCACTATCGGCAAGGGAATCGGCGCCACCAAAGGTGCGCGTGCGGCTATCGAAGCAGCTGGCGGCAAGTTCGAGGAATAAATGGCTAAGCAAGGTGCTCTCTCTGCGCTCGGCAAAGGCGGTATGTCTGAACTCTGGGCTCGTCTGCGTTTTCTGTTCCTGGCGATTATCGTCTACCGAATAGGCGCACACATCCCGGTTCCAGGTATCAACCCGGACCGTCTCGCGGACCTGTTTCGACAGAATGAGGGGACCATTCTTAGCTTGTTCAACATGTTTTCCGGCGGCGCGCTGGAACGGATGAGCATCTTTGCACTGGGGATCATGCCGTACATCTCGGCATCGATCATCATGCAACTGATGACCGCCGTCAGCCCGCAGCTGGAGCAGTTGAAGAAGGAAGGTGAAGCTGGCCGTCGCAAGATCAGCCAGTACACCCGCTACGGCACTGTCGTCCTCGCTCTCGTCCAGGCTATTGGCATGTCCATTGGTCTGGCGGGGCAGGGCGTTGCGTTCACTGGTGACTTTGGCTTCCATTTCGTCGCGGTATCCACGTTTGTGGCTGGTGCGATGTTCATGATGTGGCTGGGTGAGCAGATTACTGAGCGTGGTGTTGGCAACGGTATCTCGATGTTGATTTTTTCGGGTATCGTCGCCGGTCTTCCGAGAGCGATCGGGCAGTCTTTCGAGTCTGCACGTCAGGGTGATATCAATATCTTCGCCCTGGTTGCCATCGGTTTGCTGGCAGTAGCGATTATCGGTTTCGTGGTGTTCATTGAGCGTGGTCAGCGTCGTATTGCTGTTCACTACGCCAAGCGTCAGCAGGGCCGCAAGGTCTTCGCTGCGCAGACCAGCCACTTGCCGCTGAAGGTGAACATGGCCGGTGTTATTCCGGCTATTTTCGCGAGCAGCATTTTGCTGTTCCCGGCTTCGTTGGGTGCCTGGTTCGGTCAGTCTGAAGGTATGGGCTGGTTGCAGGACATCTCGCAGTCGATCGCTCCTGGTCAGCCGTTGAATATTCTGCTGTTTAGTGCAGGGATTATTTTCTTCTGCTTCTTCTATACGGCGTTGATGTTCAATCCGAAAGACGTAGCGGAAAACCTGAAGAAGTCCGGTGCCTTTATTCCGGGCATCCGTCCAGGTGAGCAGTCTGCGCGCTACATTGATGGCGTTCTGACTCGCTTGACCATGTTCGGTGCTCTTTACATGACGGCCGTCTGCCTGTTGCCCCAGTTCCTGGTGGTTGCAGCCAACGTACCGTTCTACCTTGGCGGGACCTCGTTGCTGATCGTCGTCGTGGTTGTGATGGACTTCATGTCCCAAGTACAATCGCACCTCGTTTCGCACCAGTACGAATCCCTGATGAAGAAAGCCAACCTGAAGGGTTACGGCAGCGGCATGCTGCGCTGACCCATAAGGTTCGAGGAGTTGGTGATGAAAGTTCGTGCATCGGTGAAAAAGCTGTGCCGTAACTGCAAGATTATTCGCCGCGAAGGTGTTGTTCGAGTAATTTGCAGCGCGGAACCGCGTCACAAACAGCGCCAAGGCTGAGTGTGATTGTGCTTCAAGCCCGGCAGCTAGTGCGCTGCCGGGTTGATTATTTGTTATTACAGCGATATTATCTCGCGCCCTATTTCTTGGCTTCCGGGGCGTAGGTAGCTGTCAATTGGAGTCCCACTGAATGGCCCGTATTGCAGGCGTTAACATTCCAGATAACAAGCATACTGTTATCTCGCTGACCTACATCTATGGTGTTGGTCGCACTACTGCACAGAAAATTTGTGCAGAGACTGGGGTAAACCCAGCAGCAAAGATCAAAGATCTGAGCGACGAGCAAATTGAACAGCTGCGTGGCGAAGTGGCGAAGTTCACCACTGAAGGTGACCTGCGTCGCGAAATCAACATGAAAATCAAGCGCTTGATGGACCTCGGTTGCTATCGCGGTCTGCGTCATCGTCGCGGTCTTCCAGTGCGCGGTCAGCGTACCAAGACCAACGCGCGTACCCGTAAAGGTCCGCGTAAGCCGATCCGCAAGTAATCGCCCCAGCGAATCGACAGGAATTTAATCATGGCAAAACCTGCTGCTCGTCCTCGTAAAAAAGTTAAAAAGACAGTGGTTGATGGCATCGCCCACATCCATGCATCTTTTAACAACACCATCGTGACCATCACCGACCGTCAAGGTAACGCTCTTTCCTGGGCTACCTCCGGTGGTTCGGGTTTCCGCGGTTCCCGCAAGTCCACCCCGTTTGCTGCTCAAGTAGCTGCTGAACGTGCTGGTCAAGCTGCGCTGGAATACGGCCTGAAAAACCTTGACGTCAATGTCAAAGGTCCAGGTCCAGGTCGTGAATCCGCAGTCCGCGCTTTGAACGGCTGTGGCTACAAGATCGCCAGCATCACCGACGTGACGCCAATCCCGCACAACGGGTGCCGTCCGCCGAAGAAGCGCCGCGTGTAATCCAGGAGATTGTAAAGAATGGCTCGTTACATTGGTCCAAAATGCAAACTCGCTCGTCGCGAAGGCACCGATCTCTTCCTGAAGAGCGGCGTGCGCGCGATCGAATCGAAGTGCAACATTGAAGCAGCACCTGGTATCCACGGCCAACGCCGCGGTCGCCAGTCCGACTACGGCACCCAACTGCGTGAAAAGCAGAAGGTCCGTCGTATCTACGGCGTTCTCGAGCGTCAATTCAGCGGCTACTACAAAGAAGCTGCTGGCAAGAAAGGTGCAACCGGTGAAAACCTGCTGCAACTGCTCGAATGCCGTCTGGACAACGTTGTATACCGTATGGGCTTTGGTTCGACTCGTGCCGAATCCCGTCAGCTGGTATCGCACAAGTCGATCAGCGTAAACGGTCAGACCGTTAACGTTCCGTCCTACCAGGTTCGTGCTGGTGACGTGGTCGCTGTTCGCGAGAAAGCAAAAAATCAACTTCGCATTGTCCAAGCTCTCGATCTGTGTGCCCAACGTGGCCGCGTAGAATGGGTAGAAGTAGACACTGAGAAGAAGTCGGGCGTTTTCAAGAACGTTCCAGCTCGCAGTGATCTGTCCGCCGACATCAACGAAAGCCTGATTGTCGAGCTCTACTCCAAGTAAGGGCTAGAAAATAGGTGCATCCATGCAGATTTCGGTAAATGAGTTCCTGACACCCCGCCACATTGATGTGCAGGTTGTCAGTCCAACCCGCGCCAAGATCACTCTCGAGCCTCTCGAGCGTGGCTTTGGCCATACCCTGGGCAACGCGCTGCGCCGCATCCTGTTGTCCTCAATGCCCGGCTGTGCAGTAGTCGAGGCCGAGATTGACGGTGTGCTCCACGAGTACAGCGCCATCGAAGGTGTACAGGAAGACGTAATTGAAATCCTGTTGAACCTTAAAGGTCTGGCTATCAAGCTGCACGGTCGTGACGAAGTTACGCTGACCTTGTCGAAGAAGGGTTCGGGGGTGGTTACCGCTGCCGATATTCAGCTGGATCATGATGTCGAGATCGTTAATCCCGATCACGTAATCGCTAACCTGGCGTCTAACGGCGCCCTGAACATGAAGCTCGTAGTAGCTCGTGGTCGTGGTTATGAACCGGCAGATTCGCGTCAGAGCGATGAAGACGAAAGCCGCAGCATCGGTCGCTTGCAGCTTGACTCTTCGTTCAGCCCGGTTCGCCGTATCGCATACGTGGTGGAAAACGCCCGTGTCGAGCAGCGTACTAACCTGGACAAGCTGGTTATTGATCTGGAAACCAACGGTACTCTGGATCCTGAAGAGGCAATTCGCCGCGCTGCAACCATCCTGCAACAGCAGTTGGCTGCGTTCGTCGACCTCAAGGGTGACAGTGAGCCAGTGGTTGTCGAGCAGGAAGACGAGATCGATCCGATCCTGCTTCGCCCGGTTGACGATCTGGAACTGACTGTACGTTCGGCTAACTGCCTTAAGGCGGAAAACATCTACTACATCGGTGACCTGATTCAGCGTACCGAAGTAGAGCTGTTGAAGACTCCGAACCTGGGCAAGAAATCCTTGACTGAAATCAAGGACGTTCTGGCCTCCCGCGGTCTGTCCCTCGGCATGCGCCTCGACAACTGGCCGCCTGCAAGTCTTAAGAAGGACGACAAGGCGACTGCCTGATCGTCGTAATCACCGAACGTAGTGTTTGGTAAGGAATGAACCATGCGTCATCGTAAAAGTGGTCGTCACCTGAGCCGCACCAGCTCGCACCGCAAGGCCATGTTCCAAAACATGGCGGTGTCGCTGTTCGAGCACGAGCTGATCAAAACTACTCTGCCAAAAGCTAAAGAACTGCGCCGCGTTGCCGAGCCGCTGATCACTTTGGCCAAGATAGATAGCGTTGCTAACCGCCGTCTGGCTTTCGACCGTACTCGTTCGAAAGCTATCGTTGGTAAGCTCTTCAACGACCTGGGCAAGCGTTACGCTACCCGTGAGGGTGGCTACCTGCGCATCCTCAAGTGCGGTTTCCGCGCTGGCGACAACGCGCCTATGGCGTACGTCGAGTTGGTTGATCGTGCTACTGCCGGCGAAGCTGTATCTGCCGAGTAAGACGTCAGTCTGAAACAAAGAACCGGGCCTAGTGCCCGGTTTTTTGTGTCTATAAGAAACGCGCCGTTTGTACAAGCGTCTCCTTCGTCCACATCGGCATTATGTGATGGGGATGATCATTAGTTTTTATCTATCGATGTCTGCAAGTTAATGAATTTGTAGCTGTCATATTGATGATCAATACTCCTTCTCAGCCGATAGCCGGCAGTTCAAGACCGACAGAGGAAGGAAGATCGCATGAGCCAAAACAAAACGCTTACCACCGCCAGTGGCGCTCCTGTTGCTGATAACCAGAATTCCCGTTCCGCCGGCCCTCGTGGCCCGCTGCTGCTCGACGACTTTCACCTGATCGAGAAGCTTGCCCACTTCAACCGTGAAAACATCCCTGAGCGCCGTGTACACGCCAAAGGCTCGGGTGCCTACGGTACGTTCACCGTGACGCGCGATATCACTCAATACACCAGCGCGAAGCTGTTTGAGGCAATCGGCAAGCAAACCCCGACTTTCCTGCGGTTTTCCACTGTGGGCGGTGAGCGTGGTTCGGCCGATACCGAGCGTGATCCGCGCGGCTTTGCCCTGAAGTTTTACACCGAGGAAGGCAACTGGGACATTGTTGGTAACAACACCCCGGTGTTCTTCATTCGCGATCCGCTGAAGTTTCCGGACTTTATTCACACCCAGAAGCGTTTGCCGCAAAGCAACCTGAAGAGTGCCCAGGCGATGTGGGACTTCTGGTCGCATTCGCCCGAGGCGCTGCACCAGGTCACCATCCTGTTCTCCGACCGGGGTATCCCTGATGGATACCGCCACATGCACGGCTTCGGCAGCCACACTTACAGCCTCATCAACGCTCAAGGTGAGCGCCACTGGGTGAAGTGGCACTACAAGACCAAACAGGGGATCAAGAACCTTGCTCCTGCCGAGGCTGCGCGCCTGGCGGGTACTGATCCGGATTACGCCCAGCGTGACCTGTTCAATGCCATCGAGCAGGGTGATTTCCCGAAATGGCGCGTGTGCATTCAGATCATGAGCGAGGCTCAGGCGGCGGCGCACTACGAGAACCCGTTTGATGTCACCAAAACCTGGTCGCAGAAAGAGTTTCCACTGATTGAAGTCGGAGAACTTGAGCTCAATCGCAATCCGCAGAACTACTTCGCGGAAGTCGAGCAAGCGGCGTTCGGTCTCAGCAATATGGTCCCGGGCGTTGGTCTGTCGCCGGATCGTATGCTGCAAGGTCGGGTCTTCGCCTACGCGGACGCTCATCGCTACCGTGTCGGTACCAATCACCAGCAGTTGCCAGTCAACGCTCCGCGGAGTCCGGTCAACAGTTACCAGCGCGATGGTTCGATGGCTTTTGGCAGCAATGGCGGTGCGGCGCCGAACTACGAGCCGAACAGCCATGTCGAGTCGCCGAAGCAGGCGCCTCGTTACGCAGAGCCGGCGCTGGCCCTCAGTGGTGCCGCTGATCGTTACGACCACCGTGAAGACACTGATTACTACAGTCATGCCGGCGCGTTGTTCCGCTTGATGACTGAAGAGCAGAAATCGCTGCTGGTCAGCAACATCGCCGGTGCGATGGCGGGTGTGTCGAGTGATGTGGTTGATCGCCAGCTGCAACATTTCTACAAGGCTGACCCGGCGTATGGAGAAGCAATCGCGAAGCTGCTCAACGTACAGCTTAACGAAGTCTAAATGAGAAGCAGAACCGCCCTTGTTTGGGCGGTTTTTTGCGTTATTTCGGCCGATTTTCTCAGAATGTCTTCGCTTTTATTGCGTCTTGCGAGTGACGGTACGGGCATGTTGGTTCAAACTACAACTTTCAAGCAGGGAGATGTAGGGCGATGCTAGGCCACCCAGATGTGATCGATTACCTCAACACGTTGCTGACCGGCGAACTGGCCGCGCGTGATCAATATTTCGTCCACTCGCGGATGTATGAGGACTGGGGTTTCACCAAGCTCTACGAACGAATCAACCACGAGATGGAAGAGGAAGCAGGGCACGCTGACGCCCTGATGCGCCGGATTCTGATGCTCGAAGGCACGCCGCGCATGCGTCCGGACGATCTCGATGTCGGCACCACGGTGACCGAGATGCTCGAAGCGGATTTGCGCCTGGAATACAAGGTGCGGGCTGCGCTGTGCAAGGGCATCAAGCTCTGCGAGCAGCACAAGGACTATGTCAGCCGCGAAATGCTGCGGGTTCAATTGCATGACACCGAAGAAGATCACACCTACTGGCTCGAGAAGCAGTTGGGTCTGATCAAGTTGATCGGGCTTGAGAACTACCTGCAATCCCACACCTGATTGCTGCGAATACAAAAAAGCCCCTGTCGCTGATGAAGTGACAGGGGCTTTTTCATGGGGCCCGGTTAAGCCCTGTCACGCTCCAGCAGCGGCTTGAGGTAGTAACCGGTATGGGATTGCTTCATCTCGGCCACTTCCTCCGGCGTGCCGACGGCAATGATCTGCCCGCCCTTGGAACCACCCTCCGGACCCAGGTCCACCAGCCAGTCAGCGGTCTTGATCACGTCCAGGTTGTGTTCGATCACTACCACGGTGTTACCGTGGTCGCGCAGGCGATGCAACACGTCCAGCAGTTGCTGGATATCAGCGAAGTGTAGCCCGGTGGTGGGTTCGTCGAGGATGTACAGGGTCTTGCCGGTATCGCGCTTGGACAGCTCGCGGGACAGTTTCACCCGCTGGGCTTCACCGCCGGACAGGGTGGTCGCCGATTGCCCCAGCTTGATGTACGACAGGCCGACGTCCATCAACGTTTGCAGCTTGCGCGCCAAGGCCGGTACGGCATCGAAGAACACCCGCGCTTCCTCGATGGTCATCTCGAGGGTTTCGTGGATGCTCTTGCCCTTGTACTTGATCTCCAGGGTCTCGCGGTTGTAACGCTTGCTCTTGCACACGTCGCAGGGCACGTAGATGTCCGGCAGGAAGTGCATCTCGACCTTGATCAGGCCGTCGCCCTGGCAGGCTTCGCAGCGGCCGCCCTTGACGTTGAAGGAGAAACGCCCCGGCCCGTAGCCCCGGGAGCGGGACTCCGGTACGCCGGCGAACAACTCGCGAATCGGTGTGAACAATCCGGTGTAGGTCGCCGGGTTGGAGCGCGGTGTGCGGCCGATCGGGCTCTGGTCGATGTCGACGACCTTGTCCAGGTGCTCCAGGCCCTTGATGCTGTCGTGGACAGCCGCTTCAAGGGTAGTGGCGCCATTCAGCGCCGTGGCGCTCAGCGGGAACAGGGTGTTGTTGATCAGCGTCGACTTGCCGGAACCGGACACACCGGTGACACAGGTCAGCAGGCCGATCGGAATCTCCAGATCGACATTGCGCAGGTTGTTGCCACGCGCGCCCTTGAGCGACAGCGTCAGCTTCTTGTTGCGCGGTGTGCGCTTGGCCGGGACTTCGATCTTCACCCGGCCCGACAGGTATTTGCCCGTCAGCGAGTCCGGGTGCGCCATGACCTCGGCCGGTGTGCCTTCGGCGACGATGTGCCCGCCGTGCACGCCAGCGCCCGGGCCGATGTCCACCACGTAGTCGGCCAGTCGGATCGCGTCTTCGTCGTGCTCGACCACGATCACCGTGTTACCGATGTCGCGCAGGTGCTTGAGGGTGCCCAGCAGCCGGTCGTTATCGCGCTGATGCAGGCCGATGGACGGTTCGTCGAGGATGTACAGGACGCCCACCAGGCCGGCGCCAATCTGGCTGGCCAAGCGAATACGCTGGGCCTCGCCACCGGACAGGGTGTCCGCGCTGCGATCCAGCGACAGATAGTCGAGGCCGACGTTGACCAGGAACTGCAGGCGCTCGCGAATTTCCTTGAGGATCTTGTCGGCGATTTCACCACGCCGGCCGGTGAGCTTGAGCCCGCCAAAATAATCAGAGGCATCGCCGATCGGCAGGTTGGTCACTGCCGGCAGGGTCTTCTCGCCAACCCACACATGACGCGCTTCACGCCGCAGACGGGTGCCACGGCAATCCGGGCACGACTGGGTGCTGAGGAACTTGGCCAGTTCTTCGCGCACCGATGCCGACTCGGTTTCGCGGTAACGGCGTTCCAGGTTCGGCACGATGCCTTCGAACGGGTGCGAGCGTTTGACAATATCGCCACGGTCGTTCAGGTATTTGAAGTCGACGTTTTGCGAACCGCTGCCGTGCAGGATGAATTTCTGCTGATCGGCCGGCAGTTCGTTGAAGGGTACTTCGAGGCTGAACTTGTAGTGCGAGGCCAGCGAGCCGAGCATCTGGAAGTAATAGACGTTACGTCGATCCCAGCCGCGAATCGCTCCTTCGGCCAGGGTCAGTTCGCCATTGACCAGTCGCTTGATGTCGAAGAACTGCTTCACCCCCAAACCATCGCAGGTCGGACAGGCGCCGGCCGGGTTGTTGAAGGAGAACAGCTTGGGTTCCAGTTCGCTGATCGCGTGGCCGCAGATCGGGCAGGCGAAGCGTGCGGAGAAGATCATCTCTTCGCCCGGCTCGTCGTCCATCGGCGCCACCAGGGCGATGCCGTCCGCCAGTTTCAGCGCGGTCTCGAAGGATTCGGCCAGGCGTTGTTGCAGGTCGGCGCGAACCTTGAAACGGTCGACCACGACATCGATGGTGTGTTTTTTTTGCTTGTCGAGCTTGGGCGCTTCATCCAGCTCATAGAGCTTGCCGTTGATTCGGGCGCGGACGAAGCCCTGAGCGCGCAGCTCTTCGAAAACCGACAGGTGTTCGCCTTTGCGCTCGCGGATGACCGGCGCCAACAGCATCAGCTTGCTGCCCTCCGGTTCGGCGAGGACCAGGTCGACCATCTGGCTGACGGTCTGCGCTTCCAGCGGGATATCGTGATCCGGGCAGCGCGGAATACCCACGCGTGCATAAAGCAGGCGCAGGTAGTCGTAGATTTCGGTGATGGTGCCGACCGTCGAGCGCGGGTTGTGCGAGGTCGACTTCTGTTCGATGGAGATCGCTGGCGACAGGCCTTCGATGGTGTCGACGTCGGGCTTTTCCATCATCGACAGGAACTGCCGGGCGTAGGCCGACAGCGATTCGACGTAGCGGCGCTGACCTTCGGCGTACAGGGTGTCGAAAGCCAGGGACGACTTGCCGGAGCCGGACAGGCCGGTGATGACGATCAGCTTGTCCCGTGGCAGGGTCAGGTCGATGTTCTTCAGGTTGTGGGTTCGAGCCCCACGAATCAGGATCTTGTCCAAGGTGGCCTCGCTTGGCGGGCGTCGAAAACGTAGGAGTATACGGCCAAATACTGGATGGATGCACACTATCAAACGAGTGGGCTACTGTCTTACATGAAGAGTGTGTCAGCAATGCGCGTCAAAGCGTCGCGATATACCCTGCCAATCGATGGGACTGGTAGAATCGCCGCCGGTTCACATGAGGTTTTTCCATGCACGATCCCCACAGCGAGCGCATGAGTGGCAGCGAGACCCGCGCAGCAAGCGGTCTGGCCCTGGTGTTCGCCTTCCGTATGCTTGGCATGTTCATGGTGTTGCCGGTACTGGCGACCTATGGGATGGATCTGGCCGGAGCCACGCCGGCCCTGATCGGTCTGGCGATTGGCGCTTATGGCCTGACCCAGGCAGTGTTCCAGATTCCGTTCGGTTTCATTTCCGACCGCATCGGTCGCCGCCCGGTGATTTACCTGGGCCTGATCGTCTTTGCCCTCGGCAGTCTGCTGGCAGCCAATGCCGACTCGATCTGGGGCGTGATCGCCGGGCGGATCCTGCAGGGCGCCGGGGCGATTTCCGCGGCGGTCATGGCCTTGCTGTCCGACCTGACCCGCGAGCAGCACCGGACCAAGGCCATGGCCATGATCGGCATGACCATCGGCCTGTCGTTTGCGGTGGCCATGGTGGTCGGCCCGCTGTTGACCCGCGCCTTCGGGTTGTCCGGGCTGTTCCTTGCCACCGGCGGCATGGCGCTGTTCGGCATCGTGATCGTGATGTTCATGGTGCCGCGCTCCACCGGCCCGTTGCAGCACCGTGAGTCCGGTGTCGCGCGCCAGGCGCTGATCCCGACCCTCAAGCATCCGGACCTGCTGCGCCTGGACCTGGGCATTTTTGTGTTGCACGCGATGTTGATGTCCAGCTTCGTCGCCTTGCCGCTGGCGCTGGTCGAGAAAGCCGGGCTGCCCAAAGAGCAGCACTGGTGGGTGTATCTGACAGCGTTGCTGATTTCTTTCTTCGCCATGATCCCGTTCATTATCTACGGCGAGAAGAAACGCAAAATGAAACGAGTTTTACTCGGCTCCGTCGTGACGCTGATGCTCACTGAGCTATTCTTCTGGCAGTTTGGCGATAGCTTGCGGGCTCTGGTGATCGGTACGGTGGTGTTCTTCACCGCGTTCAATCTGCTGGAAGCTTCGTTGCCGTCGTTGATCAGCAAGGTTTCACCGGCAGGCGGCAAGGGCACGGCGATGGGGGTTTACTCCACCAGCCAGTTCCTCGGCTCGGCACTGGGGGGAATCCTCGGTGGCTGGCTGTTCCAGCATGGCGGTCTGTCGGTTGTGTTCCTCGGATGCGCCGGTCTGGCTGCCCTCTGGCTGGCCTTTGCTGTTACCATGCGCGAACCTCCCTACGTCACGAGCCTGCGCTTGCCGTTGTCGCCAGAGGCGATCCGCGAAGCGGGTCTGGTCGAGCGCCTGATGGCGGTCGTAGGGGTAACAGATGCAGTCATCGTCGCGGAAGAGGCGGCGATTTACATCAAACTGGACACCGAACTATTGGATCGCACCACCCTTGAGTGCCTGGTGAACAACCCGGCCGGGGCAGCGTGCGTAGCCTAGGAGAACGTTATGGCCCGTGGGGTTAACAAAGTCATATTGGTCGGCACTTGCGGCCAGGATCCCGAAGTTCGCTACTTGCCTAACGGTAACGCCGTGACCAACCTGAGTCTGGCGACCAGCGAACAGTGGACCGACAAGCAAACCGGTCAGAAAGTCGAAAAGACCGAATGGCACCGTGTGTCGATGTTCGGCAAGGTTGCAGAAATCGCTGGCGAATACCTGCGTAAAGGTTCGCAGGTCTACATCGAAGGCAAGCTGCAGACCCGCGAGTGGGAAAAAGACGGTATCAAGCGTTACACCACCGAAATCGTGGTCGACATGCAAGGCACCATGCAACTGCTGGGCGGCCGTCCACAGGGCGACCAGCAGGGCCAGGGCGGTGGTAACAACTACCAGCAACCCGCTCCGCGCCAGCAGGCTCCACGTCCACAGCAGTCGGCACCGCAACAGTCGCGTCCGGCTCCACAGCAGGCCGCTCCTCAGCCGGCTCCGGACTTCGATAGCTTTGATGACGATATCCCGTTCTAAAGCAGCTGCAAGTCTCAAGTTACAAGCGGCAAGCTGACAAAACAAAACCCGCACTTCGGTCTGAAGTGCGGGTTTTTTATGGACGGTGAAATTTGGTGCAGACTCAGGCCGCCAGGAACTCGTTGGTCGACACCACGCTGGCATAGGCAAACGCGAGGGCCGCCATGAACGCCGCATGAACCTGCGCCGCCGGAACCGCTATGCCATTGAACTCCAGGTCACGGGTGGCGCAGGCGTCGTGGATCACGGTGACCGTATAGCCAAAATCCGCCGCCGCACGAGTGATGCCGTCGACGCACATGTGGCTCATGCTGCCCACGACCACCAGCTCCTTGATGCCTTGTTCGTCGAGGATCGATTTCAGCTCGGTTTCGCGGAACGAGTTGACGAAGTGCTTGAGTACCACCGGTTCGTCGGCGCGGTTGAGCACTTTCGGGTGCAGCTTGGCGCCTTCGGAGTTCGGGGTGAAAAACGGCGCCTCTTCGGAGGTGAATTCGTGGCGGATGTGCACCACTGAATCCCCTGCGTCGCGGAAGGCCTTGATCAGGCGGACGGCGTTGTCGGCGGCAGCGTCGGCACCGACCAGCGGCCACTTGCCTTGGGGGAAGTAGTCGTTCTGGATATCGACTACGATGAGCGCTTGCTTGGCCATGACTGTTTCCTCGAAGTGTGTGTTGGTGTGGAATGAAGTATTGGGTCTGGCAGGCGATCCGAGGATTGGCCGCACCGACAATAGAAGGGGGAAAACTGACAATGGATGCAGAAAGGGCAATCGCCGAACTCGGTGTGTTGATCTATCCCGGCGCGCAGATGGCGGCGGTGCATGGCTTGACGGACTTGTTCGGGGTGGCGAACCGGATTGCCGCCGAACATCAGTCTGCGCAGTTGCCGCTGTTGCGGGTCAGTCATTGGCAGGTCGAAGGTGATCAGCCACCGGTTCGGGTCTTCGACAGCCATCCCGGCCCGGAGCGCGCCCTGGTGGCCGTGTTGATTCCGCCGTCGATCGGCGGTTTTTCCGAGGGCCAGGCGCCCCAGGGATTGATCCGCTGGTTGCGTGAGCAACATGCCAAGGGTGCGACACTGGGTGGGGTTTGCGTGGGTTCTATCCTGTTGGCCGAAAGCGGTCTGCTCGACGGTCGCAGCGCCACCACCCACTGGACCTCGGCCAAAGCCTTCGCCGAACGTTATCCGGCGATACGGCTCAAGGCCGATACGCCGATCGTCGATGACGGCGACCTGATTACCACCGCCGGGCTGATGGCCTGGTCCGAACTGGGTTTGCGCCTGGTCAACCGGCTGCTGGGCCCGAGCATCGCTACCAACACCGCGCGTTTTCTGGTGGTGGAGCACAGCGACAGCGCCAGTGAGTGCGGCAGCAATTTTGCGCCGATCCTCAGTCATGGCGATGCGGCGATACTCAAGGTGCAACACTGGCTGCAAAGCACCGGGGCGACCGATGTGTCGCTGGCGGCGATGGCCGAAAAGGCTGGCCTGGAAGAACGCACCTTCCTGCGCCGCTTCCGCGCGGCCACCGGGCTCAAACCCACGGAATACTGCCAGCATCTGCGAGTCGGCAAGGCCCGGGAAATGCTTGAGTTCACCAATGGCACCATCGACCACATCGCCTGGACCGTGGGTTATCAGGACCCCGGGGCATTTCGCGCAACGTTCAAGAAAATCACCGGATTGGCGCCGAGTGATTACCGGACGCGGTTTGGGGTGACGCCGGGGGGTGCGGCACGGTAGGCCATTCACAACAAATCTCCCGCAGCGTCCGAGTCGTACACAAAATATATGTACACCGCTAAACCTGTGGGAGCGAGCTTGCTCGCGATGGCGGTCTTGGAAGCACAACAGATTATTTGGGTTTTCTCTCGATCCGCAACGCCTTGGCCTTGGCCTCCACCAGCAAATACATCACCAGGGCAATCAACAGCGGCAGGATGAAATAAATCGCCCGATAGGCCAGCAGTCCAGCCACCAGGCTGCCCCGCTTAACCTCGTGTTGCAGCAACGCCACGAACACGGCTTCCAGCACGCCGAGCCCGGCCGGGATGTGAGTGATGACCCCGGCGATGGCACTGATCAACAGCACGCCCAATACTAGTGGATAATCCAGTTTGCTCGGCAGCAAGGTGAAAATCACCGCCGCCATCAGCGACCAGTTCAGGGCACCGAGGGCCAGTTGCAGCACCGCCATGTGCAGCGACGGCAGGTCAATCTCGATGCCTCGAATCGCCCACTCCCGACGTTTGGCAAAGCGGCACGCCGCCAGGTACCCGGCGCTCAGCAGTAACAACAAAACTCCCACGCCCTGCAGCGCGCTACTGCTGAGCTTCCAGCCCGGCGGCATACGCACCAGCCCGCTGCTGAACACGGCGCCGGCAATCACCATGTACCCAAACCAGTTGGTCGCCAGGCTCAGGCCGAGGATTTTCGCGATGTTGCTCTTGCTGACCCCGAGCCGCGAATACAGCCGGTAACGCATGGCGATACCGCCGACCCAGGCGCTCAGATTCAGGTTGAAGGCGTAGCTGATGATCCCTACGGGCAGAATCTGCTTCCAGGTCAGGTTCTGGCGGATGTAGGTGCGGCCGATCAGGTCGAAGCAGGCGTACACCAGAAAACTCACCAGGGTCAGCCCCGACGCAATGATCAGCGTGCGCACCTTGAAATCCGCCAGGTTATCGAACACTTCGTTCCATTCCAGGCGCTGGGCGAGCATCGTGAACAGCACGATCAGCATCAGGAAAAACAGCATCGTCAGCGGTCGTTTCCAGCGGCTCCAGTGCGGCTTGCCAGGGCTTTTGGCGTGAGTTGCCGTGTGGTGCTCAGCGCGGTTCATGGTCAGCGCTCCCGGTCGGAACAGGGAAGGGTTTCAGGCGAGGTTTATGCGCCGGCAACCAACCGGCCCACGCCGGGAAATGCCGCAGGAAGTGAAACACCAGAAAACCGATGGTCATGTGCCAGACACGCCCGCGTGGCGCGATGTCGTGAGACATGGCCTGGCAATGGTTGTCGCTGAGGTCTTCCAGGCGATCGAACAGATGACGATTGAAGCCTCGGTCGCGGATCAGCACGTTGGCTTCCAGATTCATCGACAGGCTCAACGGGTCGAGATTGCTCGAGCCAACGGTGCTCCAGTCTTCATCCACCAGCGCGACCTTGCCGTGCAGCGGGCGCTCGCAATATTCGTAGATCTTCACCCCGGACTTGAGCAAGTAATCGTAGGTCATGCGCGCCGCAAGCTTGGCCACCCGCATGTCTGGCTGGCCCTGCAGGATCAGCCGCACATCCACGCCTCGACGAGCCGCGTTGCGGATCTCGCGCAGCAGGCGGAAACCGGGAAAGAAGTAAGCGTTGGCGATCACCACCCGGCGCTGCGCCTGGCGCAACACCTGGCGGTAAACCTCCTCGATGTCGGTCTGGTGTTCCCCGTTGTCGCGGTACACCAGCCGCACCTGACCATCGTGATCACTGAAGGCCAGTTCCGAACGCCGCTGCCGACGGCGTTGCCACCAGTATTTGGCCCGCACCGGGCGACCGCATTGCAGCAGGGCGAAGTGATGGATATCGGCCACGGCCGGGCCTTGCACTTCCACGGAATAATCCTGTTTGGCCTCGGGGCCGAAGTCGGCCAGATGATCGGCGGAAAAGTTGATCCCGCCGACGAACGCCACGGTGCCATCCACCACCACAATCTTGCGGTGCAGGCGCCGGAACCAGTTGGTGCGGATGCCCAGGCGTTTCGGTGCCGGATCGAACATTTGCAGATGCACGCCGGCGGCGGTCAGGGCGGTGAGGAACCCGATACTCAGTTCGCCGCAGCCAAAGCCGTCGAGGCTGACAGTGGTGCGCACGCCGCGTTGAGCAGCTTCGATCAGGATCTGTTGCAGCTCATTGCCGACCTTGTCCTCGAACAGAATGAAGGTTTCCAGCAGGATTTCATTTTGCGCCCGGCGCAGGGCTTCAAACACCCGGGGAAAGTACGCCTCGCCATTCTCCAGCAGCTCGACCCGATTGCTGCCTTGCCAGCCGTATTCGACATCGACCGCTGTCGGCTCGCGGGTCGGCGGAGCGGGGATGTGTTCCAGCGTGTTTTTTTCCATCGACTGGCTGCTCACAGCTCGATCTCCACCGACAGCGGGACGTGGTCGGAAAGGTGCGACCAGGGCCGGGAGGTCAGCACTCGCGGGTGGCTGGCCTTGAGGTTGCGCACGTAGATGCGGTCCAGGCGCAATGCCGGCAAGCGCGCGGGAAAACTGCGCGCCGGTTTGCCATGGTGCGCGGCGAAGACTTCGCGCAAGCCGCTGGGTTTGAGCAATGCATCGGCGCGCTGGCGCCAATCGTTGAAGTCCCCGGCGACAATCACCGGGGCGTCACGGGGCAGGGCGTCCAGGCGTTGGGCGAGGAGCTTCAATTGCGCGGTGCGATGGGTTTCGCGCAGCCCCAGGTGTACGCAAATGGCGTGCACTTCCTGGCCGTCGCCGGGCAAACGCAACACACAATGCAAGAGCCCGCGGTTCTCGTGCCCGCTGATGGACACATCGAGGTTGTCGTGGCGGATGATCTGGAACTTCGACAACAGCGCATTACCGTGATCGCCCGCCGGATATACCGCATTGCGGCCATAGGCGAACTGCGGCCACAAGGTGTCGGCGAGGAACTCGTATTGCGGCATCGTTGGCCAGTTGGTGTAGCGCCTGGGATGCTGCTCGTGGGTGCCGTGGACTTCCTGCAAGAACACCACGTCGGCAGACACGCTGCGCACCGCTTCACGCAGTTCCGGCAGGATGAAACGCCGGTTGAGCGCGGTGAAGCCTTTATGGGTGTTGACCGTCAGCACCGTGAAACGACAAGTGACGGACGAACCCTGTACCCGCATCTCGGTTGCGTTCGAGTGTGCGGGAATATCGGTGTGATTCGCTGTCATGTCGCCTCCCGCCTGACGGCTCCTGTCTTTGGATGACTCTGGGGCGGCGGCGAAAGTTTCGATGGGGCTACGGACGGTACCTTTCTACAGAACACCACCGGGCAAATGTGAGAGCGAGCCTGCTCGCGAAGGCGGTTTATCAGTCACATCCATATTGAATGGACCGCCTTCATCGCGAGCAGGCTCGCTCCCACAGGGTTTATCAGTGGCCAGTGATAATGCGGGTAGAGCCCTCAGCGGGTTCGGCATAGACCGGGCCGAGGCGATCAAGGCGTCCACTCCACGCGGTCAATGCCAGCGCCACCAGCACCACCAGACCACCGATCCACGCAGTGTGAATCAAACCCATGTGGGCGACGATCAGGCCACCGCCCCAGGCGCCACCGGCAATGCCGAGGTTGAACGCCGCGATGTTCAGGCCGGACGCCACGTCCACCGCTTGCGGGGTGTGATGCTCGGCCTGACGCACCACATACACTTGCAACCCCGGCACGTTGCCGAACGCCACGGCGCCCCAGACCAGCACGGTGGCCAGCGCGAGCCACGGATTGCCGGCGGTAAAGGTCAGCACGAACAACACGGCGGCGAGCAGGGCAAAGATGATTTTCAGGGCGCTGATCGGGCCGCGCTTGTCCGCCAGTTTGCCGCCCCAGATGTTGCCGACGGCCACGGAGATGCCATAGACCAGCAACACCAGGCTGACGGTGCCGGCGCTGAAGCCGGAGAGGTCCTGAAGAATCGGTGCGAGGAAGGTAAAGGCAATGAAAGAGCCGCCGTAGCCGACGGCTGTCATGGCATACACCAGCAACAGGCGCGGTTGCTTGAGCACCTGCAATTGCTGCAACAACGATGCGGGTTTGCTGTGGGCGATATTTTTCGGCACGTAGATCAGGCTGCCGATGAAGGCGATCACGCCCAGGGCCGAAACGGCAAGGAAGGTTTCACGCCAGCCGAAATGCTGGCCGATGAATGTCCCCAGCGGCACGCCGGTGACCAGCGCTACGGTCAGGCCGGTGAACATGATGGCAATCGCGCTGGCGGCTTTTTCCTTCGGCACTAGACTGGTGGCGATGGTCGAGCCGATCGAGAAAAACACCCCGTGGGCCAGGCCGGTGACGATTCGCGCGAGGATCAACGACTCGTAGCTCGGTGCTTGCCACGCCAACAGATTGCCGAGGGTGAACAGCACCATCAGCGACAACAGCAGCAACTTGCGCGGAACCTTGCCGGTGAGGGCGGTCAGCACCGGGGCGCCGACGGCAACGCCAAGGGCATACAGGCTGACCAGCAGCCCGGCGGATGGCAGACTGACGCCGAGGTTGGCGCCAATGGTGGGTAACAGGCCAACGATGACGAACTCGGTCGTCCCGATGGCAAAGGCGCTGAGGGTCAGCGCGAGCAAGGCAATGGGCATGGCTGCAACTCCGGTGCAATGATGTGATGGAGCGCAGTGTCGGGATTTGGCTCGTTCAGAAAAATACAGGGATGGACATTTGATATTTGTCTTGGGCGCAAAGATCGCGAGCGTGGGTGTTAGTCTGTGGCGAGGGAGCTATATCCGAACTTGCCCGGCATTTCTCGATCAGTTCCATACAGACACAGCCAAAGGAGCGGGTGCTTTGATCAGGCTCAAGACCGCGATACTGCTCGGAGCGTTGCTATTTGTGGGCAGCGAGCAACTGGAAGCCGCTGCGATACCGGGGCTGCCGGCCACCGCGACCGCCGCGACGCCGCCGGCCCACCCCGAACCGCTGGTACAAGGCGGATTACTGGGGGCCATCAGTTCGAGCATCGACGAGGTCCAGACCAAACTCGATCTCAACGAAAACCTCGTCGACGTCTGGCGCCTGCGTGCCGACCGCGCGGCCGATGAAGTGGATCAGTTGGTCAATCAGCCATCGGCCCGTTCGCCCTGGAGCGTCGCCGGCGATTTCCTGCTGCTGACCTGTGTGTGGGCGGTGGTGTTTGCCTGTCTTTGGCTGCTTGGGCGGATGGCTGCCAGGCGCCTGTGCGAGCATCGTCTGCTGCTCAGTCGTGAACGGGGCCAGGCGTTGCTCGGCTACGTGCTGCCCTACACCTTTCCGGCGGTGATCAGCCTGCCGTTGACGATTTATGCCAGCCAGTTTTTGCCGATATCGGCGGGACGGGCGCTGGCGTTGTGTTTTGCCTATGCCACCAGTGCCGGGGTCTTTGCCGCATCATTGGTGCTGTCGCTGGTGGTGGTGTTCAATGCCGGGCACAAGCGGCGGGCGGTGCAGATTATTCGCCAACACAGCCCACGACCGCTGTTCGGCATCGGTTTTCTGGTGGCCCTGAGCGACGCCCTGACCAGCCCGCAGATCGCCCATCAACTGGGCAACAATCTCACCAGCAGCATCGCCGTGTTCACCGGGTTGGCAGCGTCGATGTCCTTCGGCTTGCTGGTGATCCGCATGCGCCGTCCGGTCGCCCATGTGATCCGCATTCTGCCGCTGGCCCAGCGCCTCAAGCAGCCGGCGTTGCGTGAAACCCTGCGGATATTTTCCGGGCTCTGGTATTGGCCGATTCTGTTGATGGTGCTGGTTTCGATCATCAACCTGATCGGCGCCGGGGCGGACAACCAGAGAGTGCTGCGCAGCGCCCTGTTCACCACGGTGTTGCTGATTGCCACGGTGTTTCTCAGCACCACGCTGCATCATCTGTTCAAGGCCCGCAGCGAAGCGGACCTGCGCCGTAGCAGCGCCTACAAGGAACGCTTTCTCAATCTGTCCCACGCCTTGCTGCGCATCGGCATGGCCATCGTGTTCATCGATATCCTCGGGCGAATCTGGGGCGTGTCGCTGTTCGAATTCGCAGTGACCAATGCCGTGGGCCGGGCGATCAGTGATTCCCTGAGCCACATCGGTCTGATCCTGCTGGTGACCTGGATGGTCTGGGTGGTGCTCGACACGGCGATTCAGGAAGCCCTGAAACCGCCGGCCAACAAGCGCTCGGCGCGCCAGCCAAGTACGCGGGTGAAAACCATCCTGCCGCTGTTGCGCAACGCGATCAAAATCATCCTGGTGGTGATTTGCGCGATCACCACCATGGCCAACCTTGGGATCAACGTCGCGCCGTTCCTGGCCGGTGCCGGGGTCATCGGCCTGGCGATCGGTTTCGGCTCCCAGCAACTGGTGCAGGACGTGATTACCGGGCTGTTCATCATCATCGAAGACACACTGTCCATCGGTGACTGGGTGGTGCTCGATTCCGGGCATGCCGGCACCGTCGAAGGCCTGACCATCCGCACCTTGCGTCTGCGCGACGGCAAGGGCTTCGTGCACTCGGTGCCGTTCGGGCAGATCAAGGCCGTGACCAACCAATCACGGCAATTCGCCTATGCGTTTTTCTCGGTGCAATTCACCTACGACACCGATGTCGACAAGGCCATCGAACTGATCCGCGAAGCCGGGCATTCCATCAGCAACGACCCGTTCCTGCGCTACAACCTCCAAGGACCGCTGGATGTGTTTGGCGTCGACAAGATGGACCTCAACGGTGTGGTGCTGACCGCACAATTCCGCACGGTATCCGGTGGACAATACGCAGTGAGCCGGGCCTTCAACCAGCGCTTGAAAAAGCTTGTGGATAACTGCCCGTGGGTGAACTTCGCGCAGACTTATCCACAGCAGGCGCTAGTGCCGAGGCATCCGGTCGAAGCACCGCCGGAGGCAGCGCATGAGCCGGATCATTCGGCGGTGCTGATGCCGGATCGGCCGCGGTCTCAATAGTTTTTTTGGCCGTGCTGGCCTCATCGCGAGCAAGCTCGCTCCTACAGGGGGATTTTTGAACGACACAGATCAACTGTAGGAGCGAGCCTGCTCGCGAAGGCGCCAGACCAGACACCCTCAGTGCCGGATCAGTTTATTGCGCACTTCGGCACTGAGTTGCTGATCCAACTCCCCCCAGAACTGCTGCTTGCCGGCAATCTCGGCAGCAACCGGCAAACCATCGCGATACACCAGCCGATTGCTCGCCAGTGCCGGGACTTTCGCGCCGGGCAATAGCGTGCCGGCGAGGTTCAGCGGATCGACCCCGCACACCGCGACCAGGCTGCCGTCATGGGGCCGACGCCGCACCTTCCGTAACAACGGAATCGCCTCGGGAAGGGCGAATTGCTCGCCCGCCAGGCCACTGACAAACCGCCCGCCGCGAATCTCGCCACGTGCCTCCAGGCGATGGAAAGTACGCAGCAGTTCGCGCCAGCTTGGCAACCAATCCGCCTCACGCTCCAGCAAGCGCCAGAACACCACGCCATAGCGACGCAGCAAGGTCATGGCGATGTGTTCAAGGGTTTCGGCAGGCGTCGGCTGGTTTTGCACCACCGGCGCGCGTCGCAACAGGGCCCAGCGTCCGGCGTCGTCCATGCCACCGATGAATGCCCCGCGTCCACGCCGGCTGTTGCGAGGCTGGCGCTTGCTGGCCGGGGTGATCAGTGCGCGCAACCCGGCAAAGCTGTCGGCATTCACCAGCCCCGCGCCCACCAGTTCCTGCAGGGCGATCTCCAGCTCCGAACGCAGCAGGTGGGCCTCATGGATCAGTTCATCGAAAAACAGCGCGCCGTGCTGGCTGAGGGCGGCGTGGACCTTTTGCGTTTTCGGCGACAGTTCGCTGACCGGCGTCTGTTCGGTCAAGCCGCTCCAGAGGCCGACCCGGTTGCGCGGCAGCAACACAATCGGCGTACTGCGCAGCGCGGTGCTGGCGCTTTTGTTGTGCGCAGTCAGGCGCGTCCACACCAGCCTGCCACTGCGGCACAGTTCATCGAGCCAGGTCGCCGAGTAGTCCTTGATTCGCGCCGGCAGGATGTCGCTGTCCCAGGCTGAGGCGGCGGCGGGGTAGCCTTCGAATTGCGCAATAACGGCCGGCAAAACCGCCGCGCCCTGACCCTGGCTCGCGCTCGACAGATGCTGCCAGTCGAACAGAAATCGCATGAAATCCTGCAATGCCACCGGTTCGATTTCCCGGCGCAGGCGCTTGACCGTATAGCGGTGAATCCGCGCCAGTAGATGCCGCTCGCACCATTCTTCTTCGGCGGTGCCCGGGGTGAAGCGGCCGCGCAGCACGTAGCCTTCGCGTTCCAGTTGCGCCAGGGCCTGATTGACCTGCGCAGCGGGCAAGCCGAGTGGTTCGGCAATGCGATCGAGGGCCAGCGGCCCGAAGGCGCTGAGCCGCGCGCGGATCAGTTCGAGGATAGCGTCGTCGGCTACCCAGACCTCGTCGAAGTCCGGCAGCGCTTGCAGCGATGGCGTCAATTCGGCCTGTGGATAAATCGCCCGCAGGCAGGTCAGGCGTTCCAGTGCCAGCCACAACGATTGCCCGGCGTTGATCTGCAAACGGCTCGCGCGTGCGCTGTCGGCCAGGGTCGTGAGCCAGTCGAGCCACTGCGGATTGGCTTCGGCTTCGGCATCGGTGATGCACGCCAGGCTCATCAAGGCCTCGTGCATTTCATCGACAGCGGAGGGCGCCGGCCAGGCTTCTTCGCGCACGGCGGCAATCGCCTCGGCGTCCAGCGCACCGAGATCGTCGGTGGATTGCGGGTCGCTCCAGCGCCGATTGAGTACCGCTTGGGTGCGGCGTTCTTCCAGCGGTGCATCGTCGAGAAAGGTATAGGGCCGGGCGCTGAGAATCTCCGCCGCCAGTGGCGAAGGCGCCGGCAAGTCGCGGCTGATCAGGCGAATGTCGCCGCGTTCCATGCGCCGCAACAAGGCCAGCCAGCCTTCGCTGTCCATTGCGTCGTGCAGGCAATCGTCGAGGGTCTGTTCCACCAGCGGATGGTCGGGAATCTCCCGTTCGCCGGCGAGGTTTTCCACGCAGGCGATCTGATCGGGAAACACGCTGGCGATCAGGTCTTCGCTTTTCATCCGCTGGATCTGCGGCGGGACCTTGCGCCCGCCGCTGTAGCGCGGCAGCGCCAGGGCTACGCCGGCATTCCAGCGCCAGCGCACACCGAACAGCGGCGCGTCGAGCACGGCCTGGATCAGGATGTGTTCGGCACTGTTGCTGTGCAGGTAGCGCCAGACGTCGTCCAGTTCAAAACTGTGGCTGGTGGACAGCGACAGCACGATGGCGTCTTCGCTGGCGGCGGCCTGCAATTCGAAGTTGAAGGTGCGACAGAAACGCTTGCGCAGGGCCAGGCCCCAGGCGCGGTTGATGCGGCTGCCGAACGGCGTGTGAATGACCAGTTGCGTACCGCCGGACTCGTCGAAAAAGCGCTCCATCAACAGTGTGTCTTGGGATGGCAGGGCGCCCAGCGTTTGCCGCGCGCGGGCCAGGTAGTCCACCAGTTGTTCGGCGCTGGCGAGGTTCAAACCCAGGGTCTCGGTCAGCCAGTCGAGCGCTGGTTGCAAGTTGCCTGGCGCAGCCCCCAGCAGGTCGTCGAGTTGTGCCTGCAAGCGCGCCACCGCCGAGGACAATTCGACGCTGCGCCCTGGTGCTTCACCGAGCCAGAACGGAATGGTCGGCGGCTGACCATGGGCATCCTCGACCCGAACCTTGCCGGTTTCCACCCGCAGGATCCGATAGGACGTGTTGCCCAACTGGAAGACATCCCCGGCAATGCTTTCCACCGCAAAGTCTTCGTTGATGGTGCCGATGTTCAGCCCTTGAGGCTCCAGCAGTACGCTGTAGTCGGCGTTGTCCGGAATAGTCCCGCCACTGGTCACCGCCGTCAGTTTCGCGCCCCGGCGACCGCGCAGGGTGCGGCTCACGGCGTCGCGGTGCAGGTAGGCGCTACGGATGCCCTGACGGCCGTTGTAACCCTCGGCGAGCATGTGCAGCAGCGCCTGATAGTGTTTGTCGTCGAGTCCGGCGTAGGGCGAGGCGCGGCGCAGCATATCCAGCAGCGCTTGCTCCGACCATTCCTGGCAACTGACCTCGGCGATGATCTGCTGCGCCAACACGTCCAGCGGCGCTTGCGGGATCAACAAGGTATCGAGTTCGCCCCGGCGCACGCAGTCGAGCAGCGCGGCGCATTCGATCAGGTCGTCGCGGGTGGTGGCGAACAAGCGGCCCTTGGGCGTGCCGCCGACCTGGTGCCCGGAGCGGCCGACCCGTTGCAGAAACCCGGCAATCGAACGCGGGGAGGCGATCTGGCACACCAGGTCGACGTCGCCGATGTCGATCCCCAGTTCCAGCGATGCCGTGGCGATCAGCACTTGCAGGTCGCCGCGCTTGAGTCGCTGTTCGGCATCGAGGCGAAACTCCTTGGCCAGGCTGCCGTGGTGGGCCGCCACGGCAGCCTTGCCCAGGCGCTCGCTCAGGTGCCGGCTCAGGCGTTCGGCCAGGCGCCGGGTGTTGACGAAAATCAGCGTGGTCCGGTGTTCCCGGGCGAGGGCGGCGAGGCGGTCGTACACCAGTTCCCAGACATCGTTGGCCATCACGGCCGATAGCGGCACCGGCGGCACTTCGATGTTCAGGTCGCGGGGGCGGGCGTGGCCGATGTCGACGATTTCGCACGGACGGTTGTGACCGACCAGGAAGCGCGAGACGGCTTCGATGGGCTTTTGCGTGGCTGACAGACCGATGCGCAGCAGCGGCTCCGGGCAGAGGGCTTGCAGTCGTTCAAGGCTCAGTGCCAGATGGCTGCCGCGTTTGCTGGCGGCCATGGCGTGGATCTCGTCGACGATCACCGTTTGTGTGGTGCCGAGCATCTGCCGGCCGGAATCAGATCCGAGCAGCACATACAGGGATTCCGGCGTGGTCACCAAAATGTGCGGCGCCGTTTTACGCATCGCCGAACGGTCTTTTTGCGGTGTATCGCCGGTGCGCACGGCGGTGGTGATCTGCAATTGCGGCAGGCCCATCACGCGCAATTGCTCGGTAATCCCGGCCAGCGGGTTTTGCAGGTTGATCTGGATGTCGTTGGACAGCGCCTTGAGGGGCGAGACGTAGACCACCAGGGTAGCGTCGGGCAAGCCTTCGGGGCTTTCCAAGCCCCGGTGCACCAGGTCGCCGATGACGGCGAGAAAGGCGGTGAGGGTCTTGCCGGAACCGGTGGGCGCGGAAACCAGGGTCGAACGGCGCTGGCGGATCAACGGCCACGCCCGGGCCTGGGCGGCGGTGACCGCCGGGAACGTGTGGCTGAACCAGGCGCTGACGGCAGGGTGGAAGCCGCTCAGGGCACTGTCTGCGGGGGTGGGCAGGTTCATGCAGCAATTTATGCGGGTGGGGGGCGCAAGATGCAAGTACCGCTCGTTTATCACCGTCCCTCGCCACAGGGGCCGCAGTGAACCAAGACATCTACACTTTACGGGTGACGGTTGCGCACTAAACCCGCAAAATGCAACGATTCCGGCAATTATCAACGACATCGCCTAGGGGCGATGTCGATAAAGCCATCGTTTCAATCAGACTGGGCCTGCTGACTCTATGCGAATGCGCCTTATGTTACTGGGCGGCGGAAATGCCCTTGGGCAGGCGCTGATTCGCCTCGGTGCGGAGGAAGACATCGGTTTCCTCGCCCCCCGCCCGCCCGAAAACGGCTGGGACGCCGCGAGCCTGACACAACTGCTCGACGACACCCGTCCCGATGCATTGATCAACCTTGCCTACTACTTCGACTGGTTTCAGGCCGAGGCAGTGAGCGAATCGCGCCTGGCCGGCCAGGAGCGCGCGATCGAGCGTCTGGCGGAACTGTGCCAGCACCACAACATCGTCCTGCTGCAACCTTCCAGCTATCGCGTGTTCGACGGCTCCCGCGCTACGGCTTACAGCGAAAAAGATGAACCCGTGCCATTGGGCCTGCGGGGTCAGGCGTTGTGGCGGATCGAGCAAAGCGTGCGCGCCACCTGTCCGCAACACGTGCTGCTGCGTTTCGGCTGGCTGCTGGACGACAGCCCGGATGGTGCCCTTGGTCGTTTCCTCGCCCGTGCCGAACAACCCGAAGAATTGCTGATGGCCGACGACAGGCGCGGCAATCCAACGCCGGTCGACGATGCCGCCCGCGTGATCATATCTGTGCTCAAGCAGCTCGATTGCGCCGCGCCGCTGTGGGGCACCTACCACTACGCCGGGCATGAGGCGACCACGCCGCTGGCGCTGGGGCAAGCGATTCTGACCGAAGCCCGCAGCCTGCATCCGCTGGCCATCGAAGCCCCGACCGCCCAGGCCCACGCCGCGCGTCCGGATGCTGCCGAAGAACCGCAACATGCGGTCTTGGCCTGCAAGAAAATTCTGCATACCTTCGGGATCAAACCACGCGCCTGGCGTGCGGCGCTTCCCGGTCTACTGGACAGGTTCTATCGCCATGGCTGACGGCCCCGTTTTGATCACCGGTGGTGCCGGTTTCATTGGTTCGCACCTGACTGACGCGCTGCTTGCCAAGGGCCATGCGGTGCGGATTCTCGATGACCTGTCCACCGGCAAGCGTAGCAATCTGCCGCTGGACAATCCCAAGGTCGAACTGATCGTCGGCGACGTGGCCGATGCGGCTTTGGTCGCCCAGGCGATGGCCGGTTGCAGCGCCGTGGCGCACCTCGCGGCCGTGGCTTCGGTGCAGGCTTCGGTGGACGATCCGGTGCGCACGCACCAGAGCAACTTCATCGGCACGCTGAACGTCTGCGAAGCCATGCGCCAGGCCGGGGTCAAGCGCGTACTGTTTGCCTCCAGCGCAGCGGTGTATGGCAACAATGGCGAAGGTGAGTCGATCGACGAAGACACACCCAAGGCGCCATTGACGCCTTACGCGGTGGACAAACTGGCCAGCGAGCATTACTTCGACTTCTACCGCCGCCAGCATGCGCTGGAACCGGTGATTTTCCGCTTCTTCAACATCTTCGGCCCGCGCCAGGATCCGTCTTCGCCGTACTCCGGAGTGATCAGCATATTCAGCGAGCGCGCACTGAAAGGCCTGCCGATCACGGTGTTTGGCGATGGCGAGCAGACCCGGGATTTTGTCTACGTCGAAGACCTGGTCGACTTGCTGGTGCAGGCCATCGAGAAGCCCCGGGTCGAATCCGGTGCGGTCAACGTTGGCTGGAACCAGGCGACGACCCTCAAGCAAATGCTCGAAGCGCTCGAAGCCGTGGTCGGCAAGTTGCCACCGGTGAGTTATGGCCCGGCGCGCTCCGGTGACATTCGTCATTCCCGGGCGAACAACCGGCGCCTGTTGGAACGCTTCAGTACCACAGAGCAGACACCGATGTGTGTCGGGCTGGCGCGGTTGCTGGGTCGATAGATGACTGCCCTGCGGACATGAAAAAGGCGCCTTTTTACAGGCGCCTTTTTCACGGCCGGAATTTACCTTAAAGCTTGTGCAACTCCAGTGGCGAGGGAGCTTGCTCCCGTTCGACTGCGAAGCAGTCGCCGTCAGATTTTGAATTTGCTCGCCACAAAGCCAGGTTCACCACCACGTGAACATACTTTAGAACTTGTAGCCCAGGCCGACCATGTACACAAACGGATCGACATCGACATTGACCTTGGCGCGAGTGCCCGGTGCAATCGAGTTGTTTTCGACGGTAGCGCGGGTATCGATGTCGATGTAGCGCACCTGCGCGTTGAGCATGACATGTTCGGTCAGCATGTAGTCGGCACCGACCTGCCAGGCCAGACCCCAAGAATTCTTCGCGTTGAAGTTGCTGAAGCCGGCGGACTTGGCTTCGCTGCTGAGGCTTTCGTCGTAGATCCAGGTGTAGTTGATGCCACCACCGACGTACGGCTGGAAGGCCGACTTCGAATCCAGCGGGTAGTACACCACGCTCAGGGTCGGCGGCAGGTGTTTCAGGGAGCCGAGTTTGCCATTGGCGGCAGGCAGGGCGGTGCCTTTGAGTTTCACGTCATGCTCGAACGGAGTAGCGGCGAGCAGTTCGATCCCCCAATGGTTGGTGAGCATGTAGGCGAAGTTCAGGCCCAGCTGTGTGTCGCTGTCCATGGTCGCCTTGCCACCCAGGTTGGTACCGGCCAGCGGGCCCTGATCGACCTTCACGCTGGAGCTGTCGGCTTTCGGGTTAACGGTGATGGCGCCCGCACGAAGGATGATGTCACCGGCCTCAAAGGCGTGGGCGAGCGGGGCTGCGAGCGCGAGGGCAACCAGCGAAGCGCTGAGCATGGACTTGTTCATGGGGGGCTCCAGAGGACGTTAAAAATTTTCGATGTCCAATGGTAAGCGGGCTAACTATTCGGTCTTTTGATGCAGCTCAATGAAAGTGGGGAGGGGTTGGATTTTGTGGCGTTTTTGCTGGCCTCATCGCGAGCAGGCTCGCGAAGAGGGACTAACAGACAGCACAAAACCACCGGATTCACTCCGGCAATTCATACAGGTAAATCTTGTCCGCCTCCATCTGATACCCGGCATCCGCCAACTCGCTGGTGGACGCCTTGACCTGCAATGCGCCTTCGATCCAGTAAGGCTGATACAACTCGTCGAGCTTCACGCCGACTTCGCTCCTGACGTGCACGATCTGGTTCGACGGCGGTGGCGGCACATGGATGCAGGCGCCGAAATACGGCACCAGCAGAAACTCCGTGGTGCGGCCTTCCTCGCTCACTTCCAGCGGTACGATGTAACCCGGCAGGCGAATGTTCTGACCGTCGAGGGCCTTGACCACCGGAGCGTTGGGCATGTCCTGTTTGGCTGCTGGCGCCGACTCTGCCGAGAGCGTGCTGCTCATCTGCGACAGATCGTGCAGCGGCGTCATGTTCGGCACTTCTTTCGGCGCGTCGGGCGGGATCATCTCCGACCAGCTCAGGTCTTTTGGCTGGGCCGCCCACAGGGGCAGGGCGACCAGCATCAACAGCGCAAGTACAGCGCGGGGCATTTTCAACGTCCTCATAAACGAATCGACAGGCCATCGGCCAGGGATTGGTGATAGGCGCGCCAGGCCGGCACGCTGCCCATCAGCAGCGCGGCGATCAGGATGCCAGCGAGCAGCGTCCATTCATACTCGCTCGGCCACGACAGCGGCAGGAACAGACCGTAGTTGGCTTGCACATAACCCTGGGCCGCCGCGATGCACACATACAGCAGCGCCACACCGGCGATCACGCCCGATAGCGCCAAGGCAAAGGCTTCGAGCACCAACAGCGTCGCGATGTGCCACGGTCGCGCGCCCACCGAGCGCAGGATCGCCATTTCCCGACGGCGTTCATTGAGGCTGGTGAGAATCGCCGTGAGCATGCCGATCAACCCGGTCAGCACTACAAACAGCGAGACCACGAACAGAGCTTTTTCCGCAGTGCCCATCAGGCTCCACAGCTCTTGCAACGCCACACCCGGCAGGATCGCCAGCATCGGCTCACCGCGGAATTCGTTGATTTCCCGTTGCAGGGCAAAGGTCGAAATCTTGTTGTTGAGGCCGAGCATGAACGCGGTGATAGCTTGCGGCGTCAGGTCCATGTTGCGCGCCTGGTCGGCGGTGATGCGCCCCTCGCCCCGGGCCGGCACGCCGTTGTGCCAGTCGATGTGAATTGCTTCCATGCCACCGAGGCTGATGTGCAGCGTGCGGTCCACCGGTGTGCCGGTGCGCTTGAGAATGCCCACCACGGTGAACGGTTTGTCGTCGTGCTTGACCAGGCTGATCGCCGCCACGCCGTGGGCCAGCACCAGTTTGTCGCCGAGTTTGTAGTGCAGTGCATCGGCCACTTCAGCGCCGAGCACCACTTCGAACGGATCGGTTTCGAAAGCACGGCCATCGCTCAGTTGCAGGTGTTGCTGGCGACCGTATTGGTAATGCTCGAAGTAGGCTTCGGTGGTGCCCATCACCCGGTAACCGCGATGGGAGTCGCCGAGGGACATCGGGATCGCCCACTTCACTTTCGGGTTGCTGGCGAAGTGTTCGAAGCTGTCCCAGCGAATGTTGTTGGTGGCGTTGCCGATGCGGAACACCGAGTACAGCAACAGGTTCACCGAACCGGAGCGGGCGCCGACGATCAGGTCGGTGCCGCTGATGGTGCTGGCGAAACTGGCCTTGGCTTCGGTGCGCACGCGCTCCACTGCCAGCAACAGGCACACCGACAGGGCGATGGCGAACGCGGTGAGGATCGCGGTGAAGCGGCGGTTAGCCAGGCTGGCCATGGCTAGACGAAACAGATACATCTCAGACCTCGGACAGGGTAGCGGCGCGATTGAGTTCGGCCAGCGACAGGTTGTGGTCGAACAGCGGCGCCAGGCTCTGGTCGTGGCTGACGAACAACAGGCTCGACCCGGCGTCGCGGCACTCGGCGAACAGCAGGCGAATGAAGTTCTCGCGGGCGTCGTAATCGAGGGCCGAGGTCGGCTCGTCGGCGATCACCAGTTCCGGTTGACCGATCAGCGCGCGGGCGGCGGCGACCCGTTGCTGCTGGCCGATGGACAGCGAATCGGCACGGCGACCGAGGATATTTTCATCTTTCAAGCCCAGGTGGGCGAGCAGCGTGGCGGCGGCTTTGTCGACGCTGCCGTGACGTTGTTTCGCCCGTTCGGCGCGCAGTTTCGAGAAGTGGCAGGGCAGTTCGACGTTTTCACGCACCGACAGAAACGGCAGCAGGTTGAACTGCTGAAAGATGTAGCCGGTGTGATCGACGCGGAAGTGGTCGCGGGCGCCGGCCGAGAGCTGGGTCAGTTCCTGGCCGAGCAGGCGGATACTGCCGCGATCAGGCTTTTGCACGCCGCCGAGCAGGCCGAGCAGGGTGGTCTTGCCGCTGCCGCTGGGACCTTTGAGGAACAGGGTTTCCCCGCGCTCCAGGCGAAACGCCGGGATGTCCAGCAGTGGCGGGTGACCGGGCCAACTGAAGCCCAGGTCGGACAGTTCGATGAGTGCTTGGGTCATTTAGCCGATTTCATGGGTGTTGATTGACCTGTGTAGGAGCTGCCGCAGGCTGCGATCTTTTGATCGTTGAAGGTCAAAAGATCGCAGCCTGCGGCAGCTCCTACAGGGTGATCTTCAGTGGATTCAGAATTTAAGGGCAGCAGTCTTGGCCGTCACATCAACCCCTTGCTGCCCGCTCGGGCCGATCAGTTGTACCTGAATTTTTTGGGTGGCCGGGAAACTGGTGAATATATTCGCCAGGTCCAGCGACTTCAGTGCCGCCGGCGTGGCGCAGGTGAACTGATAGCGAGCGTGGATTTCGCTGTGGTCATGGTGATGTTCGTGGCCGTCCGCGTCCTTGGCGTCTTCATCGTGATCATCGTCGGCCTCGGGCTTGTCGCCGAATAGCGGGCTTTCCAGCTCCTGGTTCTCCACCACGCAACCGGCGGCTTTCGGCAGGTTGAACAGGGCCTGTGGTTGTTCAAGTTGCGCGCGGACGGCGGCGACTTTGGCTTTGTCTGCGTCGCTGGTGGGGACGTGCTCGAAACCCACCAGGTTCATGGCCGGACTTTCCAGCTCCAGCTCCAGGGTCTTGCCGTCCAGCGCCGCGTTCAGGCGTCCCACGCCATGTTCGTGGGCACCCAGGCTGCCATGCTCATGATCGTGTTCGTCGGCAGCATGGGCGACAGCCAATGGCAACAAGGCAAACGGCAGGGCGAGAAGCAGACGACGCATGACGAGTCTCCGAAAAGTAAAATGAAGAAAATGTTATGTGATCTTATAACGAAAGTGCGGAGAGTTTGACTGCCTGCTTGGCGTTGCACAAGTCCCATGGGAGCATGCCGGGAAGATATTTGCGGGAGCAGACCTATGTTGCGAATTCGCGGAAGCATCGGCGACTGGCCGGTGGATTTGACCCTGGAGATGGACGACGCGGACTGGGCGCGGCTAGGGGCGCAGTTGCAGGTGGAAAAATCCGAGGTCAGCGCGCCAGCGGCGAAACCACTGAATCAGGATGACGCGCTGTGGCAGATCGCCAGGGATTTGCTGCGTAAGGCCGGGCAGCTCAGCGGACCTGACCTGCTCGATCAACTTGAAGGCCTGACCGGCAGCGCGGCGGCGGGCAAGCGCCTGCTGGTGCGTTTGCGCCATAGTTCGGATGTGAAGGTAGTGAGCGGCGGGGATACGCCGCTCTACAGCTGGATCGAGACGGCTTAGTACAGCGCGGCAAACAACTTGCGGCGGTAGGTGCTCACCAACGGGTGATCGTTGCCCAGCAACTCGAACACCTGCAGCAAGGTCTTGTGCGGCAAGCCTTCGCTGTAGCTGCGGTTGCGGGTGAACAGCTTGAGCAATGCATCCAGCGCGGCCTCGTACTGCTGACGGGCCAGTTGCTGGATCGCCAGTTGATAGACCGCTTCATCGTCCAGCGGGTCTTTTGCCAGGCGGGCCTTCAAGTCGGCGGCATCCGGCAGGTCCTTGGCCAAACCCAGAAACTTGATCTGTGCCTTGGCGCCGGCCAGCGCGGCCTTGTGCTCGTCGCTCTTGACCGCATCCAGCACGGCTTGCGCTTCGCCCAGTTCACCGCGCTCGGTCAGGCAGCGGGCGTACAGGATCAGCGCCTTGGCGTTGGTGTTGTCTTCACCCAGGATCACTTTGAGCAGGGCTTCGGCATCGGCAAAGCGGCTGTCGTCGAACAGTGTCTGGGCCTGTTCGAACGGATCGGCGGCGGCCGGTGGCGGCATCTGCACATGGGGTTCGAGCAGGGCGCGCACGGCGGACTCCGGCTGGGCACCGGCAAAGCCGTCTACCGGCTGGCCGTCCTTGAACAGCACCACGGTCGGCAGGCTGCGGATGCCGAAGCGGGCGACGATGTCTTGTTCGAGGTCGCAGTTGACCTTGGCCAGCAGCAACTCACCCTGATAGCTCTCGGCAATGCTCTGCAACATCGGCATGAGCACTTTGCAGGGCGCGCACCATTCGGCCCAGAAATCCACCAGCACCGGCTTGTGGAAAGAGTTCTCGATCACCGACTGGTCGAAATCGGCAGTCGTGGCGTCGAAGATGTACGGCGTTTCCTGACTCATGGGCAATCTCGTAAAAGCGTGAATAGGGCAACTATACGGTCAGGCGCGGGCGGCGTGGTAGAGGCTCACATGCCGAAACTCGTGGGGCTCGGCCAGATCCGGCAGGGTCATCGCCTCCAGCATCTCTATGCGCCGGTACAACGGATGGCGAAAGTCCCGCACTCGGGAATCGGCCACCAGCGCCTCTCGGCCGCGGCTGAGGAACTGGTCGAGCAGCGGCAGGTTGGCCCGGTCGTACAGCACATCCGCCACCAGGATCAGATCGAAGCGATCGGCCTCGGCGAAAAAATCCGTCGAGTAGTTGAGCTGTACGTCATTGAGTTCGGCATTGGCCTGACACGCGGCAATCGCCAGCGGGTCGAGGTCGCAGGCCAGCACTTCCAGCGCGCCGGCCCTGGCGGCGGCAATCCCCGCCACGCCAGACCCGGCGCCAAAATCCAGTACCCGCTTGCCTTCGACCCAATGCGGGTTTTCGGCCAGATAACGGGCCACGGCCAGGCCGCTGGCCCAGCAGAAACTCCAGTACGGCGGCTCATGCAGGATGCGCCGGGTCTCTTCCGGGCTGAAGGCGCGGTCCATGTTGTCGCCATCGATCAGCCACAACTTCAGGTAGGTCCCTGGTAACTCACAGGCGACCAATTGCGCATCACCGAGCAGTTCACCCAACGCCTTTTGCAGGTCGAGCGGTGCACTCATGGGGCTTTGACGAATTGCAGTTGG
The DNA here is from genome assembly GCF_039909015.1 of Pseudomonas grandcourensis. NCBI lineage: Bacteria > Pseudomonadati > Pseudomonadota > Gammaproteobacteria > Pseudomonadales > Pseudomonadaceae > Pseudomonas > Pseudomonas grandcourensis. Next base: position 6,077,614 of record NZ_CP150919.1, on the reverse strand, counting down.
CCCAAAGCCTGGGTGGTCGGCTGGGTAATCAGCTGCGACGGCAGGTGCAGGATCAACTGCCCGGACTGACTGGCACGGCCTCGCAGTTCAACGCGGGCCCCGGACGGGAAGGATTCCGGATTGAAACGCAGGTGAAACGGCAGCACCTGGTTGTTGCCGATCAGGCTGGAACTGGCGAGCAATTGTTGCGGGCGGTCTTTTTCGTCGATCACCAGCAATGCCAGTTCGACTTCAGCGCCGGCCGGTACGCCTTGCAAGGTGCCGCTCAGTTCACGCTGATAGGCAGGCAGGGGGCCGAGGTTGGCGGCCTCCCGGGCTTTCTTCTGAGCTTGCTGTGGCGCCGGGCCAGGCGTTGGCGGCTGGGGCTTGGGTGCATCGCTGCCACAAGCCACCAGCAGGCTGAAAACACTGAGCAAAATGAGCGGACGTAACGACATTGGTGGCTCCATAAAGCTGAATTCCATGGATCAAGTGATCATCCCGTCTGTATACCGCAAACCCTATGGCTTGTCTTGCCACCGGGATGCGCTACCATGGCCCTCCCTTTTTTTGTTGCCTGCCACCATGCACTGTCCCTTCTGCGGTGCCAACGACACCAAGGTCATCGACTCGCGTCTGGTCGCCGAGGGCGAACAGGTGCGCCGCCGGCGTGAATGCCTGGCCTGCGGCGAGCGTTTCACGACGTTCGAGACGGCTGAACTGGTGTTGCCGCGCCTGATCAAAACCGACGGCAGTCGCCAGCCGTTCGACGAAGAAAAACTCCGCGCCGGCATGCAGCGCGCGCTGGAAAAGCGCCCGGTGAGTGTCGAGCGCCTCGAATCGTCGCTGGTGCACATCAAACATAAACTGCGCGCCACGGGCGAGCGCGAGGTCAAATCCCTCGTGGTCGGCGAACTGGTGATGGCCGAGCTGCAGAAGCTCGACGAAGTCGCCTACATCCGCTTCGCTTCGGTATATCGCCGCTTCCAGGACCTCAACGAGTTCCGCGAAGAGATCGATCGCCTGGCCCGTGAACCGGTGAAAGAATGACTACGCCCGCAGAACTTGCCATCCTCGACGCCCATTTCATGGCCCGTGCCCTGGAACTGGCGCGCAAGGGGCATTACACGACGCACCCCAATCCGCGGGTCGGTTGCGTGATCGTGCAGGGCGGGCAGATTGTCGGCGAAGGCTGGCACGAGCGCGCCGGCGAGCCCCACGCTGAAGTGCACGCCTTGCGCGCGGCCGGTGAGCAGGCTCGTGGCGCCACCGCTTACGTGACCCTTGAACCTTGCAGCCACCACGGTCGCACGCCGCCTTGCGCCGATGCACTGGTGAATGCCGGTGTGGCCCGCGTGGTCGCGGCGATGCAGGACCCGAACCCGGAAGTTGCCGGTCGTGGCCTGCAACGCCTGGCCCAGGCTGGCATCGCCACTGAAAGCGGCGTGCTGGAAGGCGAGGCGCGAAAGCTCAATCAAGGTTTCCTGAAACGCATGGAACACGGCTTGCCGTTCGTGCGGGTCAAACTGGCCATGAGCCTGGACGGTCGCACGGCGATGGAAAGCGGCGAAAGCCAATGGATCACCGGCCCGGCGGCGCGTTCGGCAGTTCAGCGTCTGCGCGCGCAAGCCAGTGTGGTACTGACCGGCGCCGATACGGTGCTGGCGGACAACGCACGGTTGACCGTGCGCGCCGATGAGCTGGGGCTGGATGCAGAACAAACGGCCTTGGCCATGAGCCGTCCGCCGCTGCGGGTGCTGGTCGACGGTCGTCTGCGGGTGCCGCTGGATGCTCCGTTCTTCAAGGCCGGCCCGGCACTGGTCGCGACCTGCGTGGCGGTGGAAGAACAATATGCCAACGGTCCGGAGTGTCTGATCGTGCCCGGCTACGATGGGCAGGTCGATCTTCGCCAACTGCTGGTTGAGCTCGCCGCTCGTGGCGTCAACGAGGTGTTGGTCGAGGCCGGCCCGCGTCTGGCAGGCGCGTTTGCCCAACTCGGGCTGGTGGACGAGTTCCAGATTTTCATCGCCGGCAAGTTCCTGGGTTCTTCGGCGCGGCCGCTGCTGGACTGGCCGCTCGCGCAAATGAAGGATGCGCCCGAGCTTAAAATCATTGAAATTCGCGCAGTGGGCGATGACTGGCGAGTCATTGCCATTCCTACGTCAACCGCGAGCGTATAATTTCTGGTCAACGCTACAGCGCTGGCTTTGTTCTCGAGGAGAACCTCATGTTTACCGGCATCATCGAATCCATCGGCAGTATTCGTGCATTGACCCCAAAGGGCGGTGATGTGCGGGTTCACGTCGAAACAGGCAAGCTCGACCTGAGCGACGTCAAACTGGGCGACAGCATCGCGGTCAACGGCGTGTGCCTGACCGCCGTTGAATTGCCGGGCAACGGCTTTGCGGCGGACGTCAGTCGCGAAACCCTCGACTGCACCGCCATGAACGACCTGAAAAGCGGCAGCCCGGTCAATCTGGAAAAAGCCCTGACCCCGACCACTCGCCTCGGCGGGCATCTGGTCAGCGGTCACGTCGACGGCGTGGGCGAAGTGGTTGCCCGTACCGAGAACGCGCGCGCCGTGGAATTCCGCATCCGCGCGCCGAAGGACCTGGCCAAGTACATCGCCCATAAAGGCTCGATCACCGTCGACGGCACCAGCCTCACCGTGAACGCAGTCGATGGCGCCGAGTTCCTGCTGACCATCATTCCCCACACTCTGAGCGAAACCATCATGGCGTCGTACCAGCCAGGCCGCCGGGTGAACCTGGAGGTGGATTTGCTGGCCCGTTACCTGGAGCGTTTGCTGCTGGGCGACAAGGCCGCGGAGCCGACCTCCAGTAACATTACCGAAAGCTTTCTGGCCGCCAACGGCTACCTCAAATCCTGACTCAAGGGGGTGCCTTGTGGCGCTCAATAGCATCGAAGAACTGGTTGAAGACATCCGCCAAGGCAAGATGGTCATCCTCATGGATGACGAAGACCGCGAGAACGAAGGCGACCTGATCATGGCCGCCGAGTGCTGCAAGCCCGAGCACATCAATTTCATGGCCAAGCACGCCCGTGGCCTGATCTGCATGCCGATGAGCCGCGAGCGCTGCGAATTGCTCAAGCTGCCGTTGATGGCGCCGCGCAACGGTTCCGGTTTCGGCACCAAGTTCACCGTATCGATCGAAGCGGCTACCGGTGTGACCACCGGCATTTCCGCCGCCGACCGTGCGCGTACCGTGCAGGCCGCCGCCGCCCGTGATGCCAAGGCTGAAGACATCGTCAGCCCGGGCCACATCTTCCCGCTGATGGCCCAGGCCGGCGGTACCCTGGCCCGCGCCGGCCACACTGAAGCGGCGTGCGACCTGGCGCGCATGGCCGGTTTCGAGCCGAGCGGCGTGATCTGCGAAGTGATGAACGACGACGGCACCATGTCCCGTCGCGCCGAACTGGAAGCTTTTGCCGCCGAACACGACATCAAGATCGGCACCATCGCCGACCTGATTCACTACCGGATGATCCACGAACGTACCGTTCAGCGGATTGCCGAGCAGCCACTGGACAGCGAGCTGGGCCAATTCAACCTGGTGACCTATCGTGATTCCGTGGAAGGCGACGTGCACATGGCACTGACCTTGGGCAATGTCTGCGCGGAAGAACCGACCCTGGTTCGCGTGCACAACATGGACCCACTGCGTGACCTGCTGATGGTCAAACAACCGGGCCGCTGGAGCCTGCGCGCCGCCATGGCCACGGTTGCCGAGGCCGGCAGCGGCGTGGTGCTGTTGCTCGGTCACCCGCTCGATGGCGACGTGTTGCTGGCGCACATCCGCGAAACTGCCGACCAGGCTGCGGTGAAAAAACCGACCACCTACAGCACTGTCGGTGCCGGTTCGCAGATCCTGCGTGACCTCGGTGTGCGCAAAATGCGCCTGATGTCGGCACCCATGAAATTTAATGCGATATCCGGTTTCGATCTGGAAGTTGTAGAATACGTGCCCTCCGAATAATGACCGGTTGTTTCCGGCCTTGAATTCGCGGTTCAAATATCACCGAGGGGCGCGTACGAGACGCGTCCCGGCTCTTTAAGAGATCTATCGAATGACCCTGAAGACCATCGAAGGTACCTTCATCGCCCCTAAAGGCCGCTACGCTCTGGTAGTGGGCCGTTTCAACAGCTTCGTCGTTGAAAGCCTGGTCAGCGGTGCAGTTGATGCCCTGGTTCGCCACGGCGTGAGCGAAAGCGACATCACCATCATCCGCGCGCCTGGCGCCTTCGAAATTCCGCTGGTTGCGCAGAAAGTCGCCCAGAAAGGCGAATTCGCGGCAATCATCGCCCTGGGCGCGGTCATTCGTGGCGGCACTCCGCACTTCGAATACGTGGCTGGCGAGTGCACCAAGGGCCTGGCCCAGGTGTCCATGGAGTTCGGCGTTCCGGTCGCTTTCGGCGTCCTGACCGTTGATTCCATCGAGCAAGCCATCGAACGTTCCGGCACCAAGGCCGGTAACAAAGGTGCTGAAGCTGCCCTGTCCGCTCTGGAAATGGTCAGTCTGCTGGCGCAGTTGGAGGCCAAGTGATTAGCGACGAAAGCGATCGTTTCAACCCGCGCGATCCAAAGCCTGCGGATGCCGGCAAGCCATCGAAAAGCGTCAAGCGTCGCGAAGCCCGTCAGCTCGCGACTCAGGCGCTGTACCAATGGCACATGGCCAAGCAATCGCTGAACGAGATCGAAGCGCAGTTCCGGGTCGATAACGATTTCAGCGATGTCGACGGCGCGTACTTCCGCGAAATCCTGCACGGGGTTCCGCAGTTCAAGACCGAAATCGACACCGCGCTCACGCCATGCCTGGACTTGACCATCGAAGAGCTGGACCCGGTTGAACTGGCCGTTCTGCGCCTGTCCACCTGGGAACTGCTCAAGCGCGTCGACGTGCCGTACCGCGTTGTGATCAACGAGGGTATCGAACTGGCCAAGGTCTTCGGTTCCACCGACGGCCACAAGTTCGTCAACGGTGTGCTCGACAAGCTGGCCCCGCGCCTGCGTGAAGCTGAAGTCAAGGCGTTCAAGCGCTAACCAGCGCTTGGATCTAGTGTCCTGTCTCGCCGATACGTTCGTTTTTTAGCGAGTGGCTGGTGTTGCCAGACAAGGCGCCGCGACGAGTCATAGCGTGCTATGGCGAGGAGCGGCAACGCCGTATGGCGACACCAGACGCCGCTAAAAAATGAACAGTATTGGTGAGACAGGATACCTAATGGGTGAGTTTGAGCTGATCCGCAATTTCTTCGCCGCCGCGCCTTGTGCGCAGGGCGGCGAAGGCGTTGCCCTCGGGATTGGCGATGACTGCGCCTTGCTGGCTGTTCCCCCTGGGGAGCAGATGGCGATCTCTACCGATACGTTGGTGGCCGGCGTGCATTTCGCCGATCCCTGCGATCCGTTTCTGCTCGGTCAGCGATCGCTGGCCGTGGCCGTCAGCGACCTGGCCGCCATGGGCGCCACACCGGTTGCCTTTACCCTTGCCCTGACCTTGCCGACGGTGACCGCCGATTGGCTGCAAGCCTATGCCCGTGGTTTGAACCAGATGGCGCAAAGCTGTGGCGTGGCGTTGGTGGGTGGCGACACGACCCGTGGGCCGCTGAGCCTGACCATGACCGTGTTCGGGCGCGTACCGGCCGGTCTGGCGCTGACCCGCAGCGGTGCGCAACCGGGGGACCTGCTGTGTGTCGGCGGCAACCTGGGCAATGCGGCCGGTGCCTTGCCCTTGGTACTCGGCCAGCGCACAGCCGAAGCGAGCATTGCCGAGCCGTTGTTGGCGCATTACTGGTCGCCGCAACCGCAGCTCGGCTTGGGTCAGGCACTACGGGGCAAGGCCACTTCGGCAATGGATATCTCTGACGGCCTGCTCGCTGATTGCGGGCATATCGCGTTGGCCTCGAAGGTCAGTATCGAAATCGAGCGGGATCGTTTGCCGCTGTCGCAGAGCCTGGTCGACTTTCTCGGTCAATCGGACGCACAGGTTGCGGCCCTGAGCGGCGGCGACGATTACGTCCTGGCCTTCACCTTACCGTCCGTCGAGTTGCCGCTACTGCTGGCCGATGGCTGGCCGATCCATGTGATTGGCCAGGTTGTGACAGGGCAGGGTGTGAAGCTGCTGGACGCCGATGGCAAAGACATCACCCCGCAAACCCGGGGTTATCAACATTTTCGGGAGTCACCGTGACAGATCATCCCAAACAGGTCCCGGCGGAAAACGTACCGCCGTCGGTCTGGCGTAATCCGTGGCATTTTTTGGCGTTCGGCTTCGGCTCGGGCACCTTGCCAAAGGCGCCCGGCACTTGGGGGTCGTTGGTTGCGCTGCCCTTTATCCCGTTGTGGCAGATGCTGCCCGACTGGGGTTACTGGCTGATGCTGGGCATCACCATGCTGTTCGGCTTCTGGCTGTGCGGCAAAGTGGCCGACGATTTGCGGGTACACGACCATGAAGGCATCGTCTGGGACGAAATGGTCGGGATGTGGATCACCCTGTGGCTGGTGCCGGAAGGCTGGCAGTGGTTACTGGCCGGTTTCCTGATGTTCCGCTTCTTCGACATTCTCAAGCCATGGCCGATTCGCTGGATTGACCGGCATGTACATGGCGGCGTCGGCATCATGCTGGATGATGTCCTGGCCGGGGTGTTTGCCTGGTTGGCGATGCAGGGACTGGTGTGGTTTTTCGCCTGACCGTTTGATTCGAATGCTTTCCAGATCCGATGACCGACACAGAACCCTGTGGGAGCGAGCCTGCTCGCGATGGCGGTGTATCAGTCAGTATTGATGTCGCTGACAGTACGCAATCGCGAGCAGGCTCGCTCCCACAGGGTATGTACCGGGGCATATATCAAACATTTTGATAGTTATCGCCGATAATTCAGCCTAAGCGTCCTCCGGAACCTGCTGTTACAATGCCGGCTCTGCGAATCTTCAGACTTTTAGATCAGGAGCACACCGGTGCCTGTCGCTTTTGTCGCCGCTTGCAAGCTGCCAACACCTTTTGCGCAATTCACCATGCATGGCTTTCTCGATGAAGCCACCGGCCGCGAGCACGTTGTGCTCAGCCTGGGTGAGTTCGATGACGGTGCCCCGGTACTCGGCCGGTTGCACTCCGAATGCCTGACGGGCGATGCCCTGTTTAGCCAACGTTGCGACTGCGGCTCGCAACTGGAAGCTGCCTTGCAGGCCATCGCCCGTGAAGGTCGTGGCGTGTTGCTCTACTTGCGTCAGGAAGGCCGGGGCATTGGTCTGCTCAACAAAATACGCGCCTATGAGCTGCAGGACGGTGGCGCCGATACCGTCGAAGCCAACGAACGTCTGGGCTTTGCCGCCGACCAGCGTGACTACGCCATGTGCCTGCCGATGCTGGAGCACATGGGCGTGAAGTCCCTGCGCCTGATGACCAACAACCCGCGCAAGGTCAAGGCCTTGACCGACATGGGGATCGTGGTCGCCGAGCGCGTGCCGCTGCACACTGGCCACAACCCGCATAACCGACTCTACCTGGCGACCAAAGCCAGCAAGCTCGACCACATGATGGGCAATGAGCATCAGGGCGAGGTAGACCGGGCGTGACCCGCGGTCAGGTGCGGCGGCGACTGTCCGTCAACTGGTGGCAATACCTGGCATTGGCCTTGTTGCCGCTGTTTGTGATCAACGCGCTGTTCGGCCAGAGCGAAGCCATTCTGCCGGTGCTGTCGATGCCGTTGTTCATCGCCGGAGTCGCCTCGATGTTTGTCAGCCTGAAGTTTTTCGGCGCCTACAAACACGCGCTGATCGCCACCCAGAAAGCCCTTGATACCCCTGAAGAACCAAGCGCCTGGATCAGTCTGGCGGCCAAGCGGCGCACGGCATTCCTGGCCGCCGGGCTGCCGGCCTGGATCGGTGCCCTGGCGGTGTTCGTCGGTCTCGAAGCCGTGCCGCTGATGCTGCTGGCACTGTCGACCGTGGTGCTGTTCTACCTCTACCGTATTCCGCGTCAACTCGGTTGATGCGCGCGTTCTGGCTGGCGGTGTCGCTGCTGGCCGCCAGTGGGTCGGTATTCGCGGTCGAACGGGTTGTCAGCCTCGCACCGTCGCTCTCTGAAATCGTCGTTGAACTGGGTTCCGCCGACCTCCTGGTGGGTGTGCTGGACGCCGGTGAACGGCTTGCGCCACTCAAGAATCTGCCCTCCGTTGGCCGTTATGGCCAGTTGGACATGGAGCGCTTGCTCAGCCTGAAGCCCGATCTGTTGCTGCTATGGCCCGGTAGCGTCGGCCCGGCCCAGCGTGACCAGCTCAAGCGACTGAATATTCCCACCTACGTCGCTGAACCCCACAGCCTGAACCAGCTCGCCGCGCAGATCGAGGTCATTGCCGCTCAGCTCGGTCGACCTGAGCGCGGAATTTCATTGGCCAGCGATTTACGCCAGCGGCTGGATGAATTGCGTCAGCGCTATCGCCGGGACAAGCCGTTACGAGTGTTCTATCAGGTCTGGGATCGGCCGCTGTACACGGTGGGCGGTGAGCAGATCATCAGCGATGCGCTGGAGGTCTGCGGTGCGCAAAACGTGTTTGCCGATCTAAAACTGCCGGCACCTCAGGTGAGTGTGGAGGCTGTTTTGCAGCGTAATCCCGAGGTGATTCTGGCCAGTGAGCAGGCGCAGCTCGATGCGTGGAAAGCCTGGCCGCAGGTGGCGGCCGTGGCACAGGGACAGTTGCGCCTGGTGACGGACAAAGGGCTGGAGCGGCCGAGTGGGCAGATGGTCGAGGCGACTGCAAAGCTGTGCCAGTTGATCGCGCCGAATTTGTAACTGTGGCGAGGGAGCTTGCTCCCGCTGGGCTGCGAAGCAGCCCTAAAAACCAACACTGCAATTTGTCTGATTGCCCCTGTCAGCTTTGATTGCGACTGCTGCGCAGTCGAGCGGGAGCAAGCTCCCTCGCCACAATGATTTGCGTCAGCCTCAGATCTCCGGCGTCCAGGTCACCCCGAACATCCACGCCCGACCTTCCTCGCGATACCCGTACTGACTACCTTGGAAGCTGTACAGCGCCCGGCTGTAACCCTTGTCCAGCAGGTTGTCGACCTTCAGCTCCAGCTGGATTTCACGATTGAGCTCCCAACTGCTGCGCAACCCCAACAAGGCATAGCCACCCAATGGCTGTTGATTGTTCAAGTCGTCATAGCTGCTGCTGACCGCTTGCCAACTGGCGCCGAGGCCCAGGCGATCGAACTGACGGTCCAGATCCCAACTCAAGGTGCGCCGCGCACGACGGGCCAGGGTGTGGCCCGTGTCACGATCGCGCGGGTCGATGATCGCCACGCCCAGATTGCTCTGCCAGCCGAACAGTTCCTGTTTCAGCGCTGCTTCGAAGCCGTTGATTCTCGCGGAAGCAACGTTCTCAGGGCGGGAGCTGTAGATGATTGCGTCTTCAATATCTGTGCGATACAGCGACGCTTCTAAGCGACTGCTCTCGGTTATTTGGCTGCGCCATTGCAGTTCATAGCTTTTCGAGGTTTCAGGTTTCAGGTCGGGGTTGTTGTAGTTCGGGTAATACAAGTCGTTGAACGTCGGCGCACGGAAACCCTCGCTGTAACTCAGCAGTATTTCGTTATCCGGGTTAAGCGGCAGGGTAAAGGTACCGCTCCAGGTGTTCTGACTGCCGAACTGCTGGTTTTCGTCGTGACGCAGGCCCAACTCCGTGGAGAAACTGTTCGCCTGAAAGCGATGCTGGATAAACGCGGCACGGTTCCAGCGGCTGTCTTCGTCGAACGCCGTGGTGCTGTTGATCCGGTCTTCGTACCAGTCACCACCCAGCATCAGGCTGTTGCGCTCGTTGAGCGTCAGGTCGTTCTGCCAGTTCACCGAGTCGCGGTAGGTGTTGAAAGCGCTGCGTTCGTCACTGAGCTTGTCGAGGTTTTTCTCTCGGTTTTCGCTGTGGCCGAATTCAACACGGGTTTTCCATGCTTCATTGATGCGCGCGTCAATGTAACTGCTGACACTGCTCACATCGAATTCGTTGTAGGGCTGCTGTTGAACTGAATCGAATGGACTGTCGAACTCGCTCTTGCCACGGTTATCCAGCAGGTTGGCGCCGACTTCGATGTCTTCCGTCAGGGCGTGACTCAGGCTCAGGCTGAGGGACTTGTTGCGATACGCGTCGTGATCGCCATCACTGGGATACGACTCGTGGGTGCGATTGATCCCGGCGGTTTCGTCGAGGCTGGCGCCGAGGTTGAAGCGGGTTTGCTCATCGCCACCGGACAAACCGAGACTGCGCTCCCAGGTCTGGTTGCTGCCAAAACCCATGTGCATCCGCGGCTGCAGGCCTTGTTCGCCGCCACGGCGGGTGAAGATCTGGATCACCCCGCCAATCGCATCGCTGCCGTAAATAACCGAGCGGGAGCCGCGCAGCACTTCCACGCGCTCGACCTGTTCGATATTGATGTGTTGCAGGTTGCTGTCGCCGGAGGTCGAGCTGCCGATGCGTTGGCCATCCACCAGCACCAGGCTCTGGGCTGACTGGGTGCCACGGATGTAGACACCCGGAATGCTGCCGCGCCCGCCGGTCTGCGAGACTTGCACGCCCGGCACCCGACGCAACAGGTCAGTGACGCTATCGGGTTGCAGGCGATCGATGTCTTCGCGGGTGAATACGGTGTTGGCGGCGCTGCTGTCGTTACGCGCTTCGACCTGGCGGTTGGCGCTGATCAACACGTCGGGCAGCTTCAGGGCCTGGTCGCGTTCGAAGGTGTCGGCCAGCAATTGACCGGCCGGCAGCAGGGTCAGCGTCAGGGCGAAGGGGGAGAGTTTCATGGGTAGTCCGTTGGTGCTTTGAGGCGAATACAGTTTTGATAGACGCTGAAAACCACTGTGGGAGCGAGCTTGCTCGCGATAGCGGTGTATCAGTCAGCATTTGAGTCGACTGACAGGCCGCCATCGCGAGCAAGCTCGCTCCCACAGGGTTTTGCGTTTAGATGTTCAGCAGTTGCAGGCGCTCGCGGATCGAAGCCTCGATCCCTGCCTCATCCAGACCACACTCAGCCAGCATTTGCGCAGGCTTGGCGTGTTCGACGTAAATGTCCGGCAAGCCCAGGTGCAGCATCGACTTGAGGATGTTTTCGCGGGCGAGGAATTCGCTGACCGCGCCACCGGCGCCGCCCATGATCGCGTTTTCTTCGACCGTCACCAGCAGTTCATGGCTGGCAGCGATTTCACGAACGAGTTCTTCATCCAACGGCTTGACGAAACGCATGTCGACCACGGTCGCGTCCAGCGTCTCGGCGACTTTCAGGGCTTCGGCCAGTTGCACGCCGAACACCAGCAGGGCCACTTTGCTGCCCTGGCGGCGGACTACGCCCTTGCCGATCTCGATCGGCTCGAGGTCTTTCTCAATGGTCGCGTTCGGGCCGTTGCCGCGTGGATAACGCACTGCCGCCGGGCCTTCGTACAGGTGGCCGGTGGTGAGCATCTTGCGCAGCTCGTTTTCATCGCTCGGGGTCATCACCAGCATGCCGGGGATGCAGCGCAGGTACGAAAGATCGAAGCTGCCGGCGTGAGTCGGGCCGTCTTCGCCCACCAGACCGGCGCGGTCGATGGCGAACAGCACGTCGAGATTCTGCACGGCGACGTCATGCACCAATTGGTCGTAACCGCGTTGCAGGAACGTCGAGTAGATTGCCACCACCGGTTTCGCGCCTTCGCAGGCCATGCCGGCGGCAAACGTCACCGCGTGCTGCTCGGCAATGGCCACGTCGAAGTAGCGCAGCGGGAAGCGTTCGCTGAAAGCGACCAGGTCCGAGCCTTCCTTCATCGCCGGGGTAATCCCGACCAGACGCGGATCGGCCGCCGCCATGTCGCACAGCCATTCGCCGAACACACCGGAGTACTTCGGCCCGCTGGCCTTTTTCGGCGCGGCGGCCGGGGCGTCCAGCGGTTCGAGTTTGGTGATGGCGTGGTAACCGATCGGGTCGACTTCCGCCGGGGCGAAGCCTTTGCCTTTCTTGGTGACGACGTGCAGGAACTGCGGACCTTTCAGGTCGCGCATGTTGCGCAGGGTGGCGATCAGGGTCGGCAGGTCGTGGCCATCGATGGGGCCGATGTAGTTCCAGCCCAGTTCTTCGAACAGCGTGCCGGGAACCAGCATGCCTTTGGCATATTCTTCGGTCCGGCGGGCGATTTCCCAGGCACCGGGCAGGCGCGACAGCACTTTCTTGCTGCCTTCGCGCATGCTCGCGTAGGTGCGGCTGGAAAGGATCTTCGCCAGGTAGTTCGACAAGCCACCGACGTTGCGCGAGATCGACATGTCGTTGTCGTTGAGGATCACCAGCATGTTGGCGTCCACTTCCGGCGCATGGTTCAGCGCCTCGAACGCCATGCCGGCGGTCAACGCGCCGTCGCCGATCACCGCGATCGCCTTGCGCTCGCTGTTTTGCAGGCGGGCGGCAATCGCCATGCCCAGCGCGGCACTGATCGAGGTGCTGGAGTGGCCGACGCCAAAGGTGTCGTACTCGCTCTCGGAACGGCGCGGGAAGGCGGCGACGCCGTCCTTCTGGCGCAGGGTGCCCATGCGCTCGCGACGACCGGTGAGGATCTTGTGTGGATACGCCTGATGACCCACGTCCCACACCAACCGGTCGTCCGGGGTGTCGAAGACGTAATGCAGCGCGATGGTCAGCTCGATCACGCCCAGGCCGGCACCGAAATGCCCACCGGTCTGGCCGACCGTGTAGAGCAATTCCAGGCGCAACTCATCGGCCAGGGTTTCCAGCTCGGCTTCGCCTAACCGGCGCAGGCCGTCCGGCGTGTTCGCGCGGTCGAGCAGGGGCGTGGTCGGGCGCTTGCGGGGAATCTCATGAAACGTCGTGGGCATCAGGCGAATCGTTATAGGTATAAAAGATGCGGCAGTTTACCTGATGCATCGCCCCCTGCCCACGCGTTGGTCTTTTTTGGCGCAATCGCCGTCAGCTGCGGCGATCGACGATATACCGGGCCAGATCACGCAACGGCTCGGCCGCCGCGTCAAACGGTCGCAGCGCGTGCAGGGCCTGGTCGCGCAGCTCCAGGGCATAGGCCTTGGCGGCGTCGAGGCCGAGCAGGGCCGGGTAGGTCGGCTTGTCCCGGGCAATGTCGGCGCCCTGGCGTTTGCCGAGGGTTTCGGTATCGCTTTCGACGTCGAGAATGTCGTCCTGCACCTGGAATGCCAGGCCGATGGCCTGTGCATAAGTCTGCAGGGACTTGAGTTCGTCTTTCTCGGCACGGCCGCTGGCCAGGGCACCGAGCTTGACGCTGACCTCGATCAACGCACCGGTCTTGTGCCGGTGCATGTACTCCAGGGCTTTCTGGTCGAGCTTCAGACCGACCGAGCCGAGGTCGATGGCCTGACCGCCGACCATGCCCGCCGGGCCTGCGGCCAGTGCCAAGGCGCTGACCATTTGCAGGTGGACCTCGGCGTCCAATGTGTTCAGGCGCGGGTCGAGCAGGGCGCTGAAGGCCAGGCTCTGCAAGCCGTCGCCGGCGAGGATCGCGCAGGCTTCATCGAATTTTTTGTGGGTGGTGGGCTGGCCGCGACGCAGATCGTCATCGTCCATCGCCGGTAAATCGTCATGCACCAGCGAGTAGGCGTGGATCAGCTCCACGGCACAGGCTGCGCCGTTGGCTTGCTCGGCCTTGCCGCCCAACGCTTCGCACGCGGCGTAGGCCAGCAGTGGACGCACGCGTTTGCCGCCATTCATCACGCTGTAGCGCATGGCTTCATACAGCCGCGCCAGCTCGGGGCTCGGTGCATTGAACAGGGTATCCAGAGCCGCATTGACGCGGGCCTGGCTGGTTGCCGAGTACGCTGCAATCATTCTGGCTGATCCGCGTCGAAGGGTTCCTCGGCCAACTCGCCATCACGCTCGAGCAGCACCTGAACCTTTTGCTCGGCCTGGGCCAGCGCCGCCTGGCAATCGCGGGTCAGACCGATGCCTTGCTCGAAAGCGGCCAGCGAGTCCTCCAGCGACAATTCGCCATTCTCCAGACGCTCCACCAGCGTTTGCAGGTCGGCGAGGGACTGTTCGAAATCCAGTGCAGCTTTTTTGCGGGCCATGGCGGCGATTTCCGGTTGACGTTAAACCGGCGCGACACTAGCAGATAGGGGGTTCATGGGCAAATGAAGGGGGGATTCGAAAGCCATGGTTGTGAGTGCCACAAAGTTCGTGGCAACCCGACGATACGGATTATTCGGCTCACTTTATGAGCCGAATAAGATCGCTATTCGGCTCACCGTCCACCCGTTACCGTGATTCCCGCCGCAATTTCGGTGCCATCCGATTGTTAAAAAACACCCGAATGGCTAACCTTCGAGCCCTATACGACCTGGCACTCACGGGTCTTTCAGACGAAACGCAGTATCCACATCTGTAACGCGCCCAGGATCAGGCGCAAGGTTTCGTCATGCATGGCAGGAGGCGTCGCATGCGTTCATTTCTTTTGCTGCTGATCGGGCTGGTTTTCGCGCCCGTGATTCTGGCCGCGCCCAATGCCGAGTTATCGGAACCGGTGGGCGGCTGGCGTTTCAACGGCTTGCTGGACCGTAGCGAAAACCCGCAAGTCGCCTATCCCACGCCGCCGATTGATCGGGGTGTGCAGCGCAATCGCACGATGATCGAAGGCCGACTGAAGGCCCTGGGCACCCAGCGTGGGCCGCACACCTTGGCGGTCAACGGCAATCCGCTGAATCTCTATACCGACGAGCAAGGGCGTTTTGCTCGGCCCTATGCGTTTGGCGCCGGCTCCAACAGCGTCGAAGTGCGCAGCGCCGAAGGCCAGTCCCTCAAGCGTGTTCAATTCTATGAAGCCAACAACCTGCGCACGCCGGCGCGGATTCGCGTGGTGCTGGGTTGGGATGATCCGAAAGCCGAGCTCGACCTGCACATTGTCACGCCCGATGGCCAGCATGCTTTCTGGGCGCATTCGGCCTTGACCAATGGCGGCGGCCTCGACCCTGACGGCGTCGATGGCCCGGGTCCGGAAATGTTCACCATGACTGCACCGCTGCATGGCACCTATCTGGTTTACGTGAACTATTGGGGCAACTTCGGCAGCGGCGGCTATAACTTCGATGAGTCCGGCAACCAGAACGAGGTGATTACCTCGCAGATCAACCTGGTGCTCAACGAAAACACCGTCGATGAAAAACGCGAGACGTTCATCGTGCCCCTGCGCGCAATCGGCGACCTGCTGCTGGTCAAGACTTTCAACTACTAAGCATCCCCGCTCCACGGATGAACATCGGGTTTTGTGAACATGAGTGATACCACTGTTACTCCGGCCGCTGGCGCACCAGCGGCCAAACCTTCCCTGCATTGGCCGACGCTGCTGATCGGGATATGCCTGGTAGTTGGCGTGGCCGCTGGGTTGGGGTGGTTCATGCACAAACCCAAGGCCCCGGCGCCTGCATTGGCCAGTGACAAATTGGGCATGAGCCGCCCGGATGGCCTGCTGGAAACCCATTCCCTGAGCCAGCTGCCCAAGGACCTGCTGGCGGTGCCGTTCCTCAAGGAAACCCTGACCGAAGATTTCGTCTTCTATTACGAAACCCACGCCGACCGCCTGGGGTTGATCGGCAGCTTGCGGCGGATCATCTATGAACATGACCTGAAACTGCAGGACACCTTGATCGAGCAGCTGTTCGATCAACCTGCCGACGTAGCGTTGTGGCGCGGGGCGGATGGGCGGCTCAAGGATTTCCTGCTGGTGATGGATCGCGGCGGGCTGGCCAAGGTGCTGGAACCACTGGCCAAAGTGGCGCTGGACGACTCGCAGCTGAGCAAGGTCGCTGACGTGAAGGTCGGTACCGACGACGTGGCGCTCTATCAACTCAGTTACAACGCCAGCAAGGCACTGCTGTTCGCGTCCCATGGCGACAAACTGGTGGTGCTGTCCAATCCGGCGAAACTCTACGATCCGCAAAGCGGTGCAACGGAAGAATCGGGCAGCGTGTCGACCACGGCCATTGCCGCGTTGCTCAATGGCGACAAACTGTTCCCCGAAGCTTTCGGTCTGCCGCCTCGTGCGCCGGAGGTGAAACAACGCCTGTCGGTGAATGCCAGTGTGCTGGCCATGGGTTACCAGCGCTTCATTCCGAACTTCGCCGGCCTGCGCTTCGACATGGACGACAAGGGCTGGCACAGCTTCCTGGCCATGGATGAACTGGAGAATCAGCCGGACTTCGACTTCAAACCGATCTGGCAAGCCATGCCCATGGGCGCCAGCGCTTGCGTGGCGTTGCCGCTGGCTGCCGAGCAACAGAAACCGCTGCTGGTGAAACTCGGTGCGCAGGAGACGGTAGCCCAGGCGCTGACCGAACACATGGCCGGCGCGGCGGGCCTGTGCTGGTATGCCGATTCGCGGTTGTACACGCCCTTGCTGGTGGCCAGCCTCAACGATGCCGACAGCGGCAAACTCGATGGGGATCTGGGCAGCCTGTTCGGCTCGATGGTCGGTGCTTACGAGAGCAATGTCGAAGAAGGCGCCTTCCCGGTGGTGGAAAAACAGGAAGGCCAGAGCCACCAGTGGCAACGTCAGGTCAGCTCCAGTTTCGGTCCCTATGCGGCCAAGGAAGCTGAAGCCCCCGATGCCATCACCGGCAAGGCGTTCATGAAAGTCAGCCTGGCGCGCCACGGTTCGACGCTGCTGTTTTCCCTTGACGACAAGCTTGTGGAAAAGGCCCTCGGCACCCTCGACAAACGCTTCCCGCCGATGGCCGATGTGGTACCGAAAGAGCTGCTGATGCCGGTCTATTTCGGCCCGGATTCCATGGCGCAATTGATGCAGCAGGAAACCCTCGACAGCCTGCCCCAGGACATGGAACCGGTGTTCTACAACGCCGCGCAAACCTACCTGATCCCGAAACTGCGCAAGCTCGGCGGCTACGGTAAATACGCCCTGACCTTGCCCGAAGGCAGCGAGCCAGACGGCCACTGGCAGTGGCTGCCGCTGGAGTGGAAAGCCCTGTGACGGCATTGATCCGAAGTCTCGGCCTGCTGGCCTTGTTGCTGAGCGCGGGTGCCCGCGCTGTCGAGGCATCATCGCTCGACCCGCAGCAATCCCAGGTGTTTCGTGCCTGGTTCGTACGCATTGCCCAGGAGCAACTGAGCCAGGGCCCGAGCCCACGTTGGTATCAGCAGGACTGCGCCGGGCTGGTGCGCTTCGCCGCCAATGAAGCGCTGAAAGTCCATGACGACAAATGGCTGCGCAGCAATGGCCTGTCCAATCGTTACCTGCCGCCGGAACTGCAACTGAGCGACGCCCAGCGCGGTCTTGCCCAGCAATGGCAGCAGGGCGGTGGCAAGGTCGGGCCGTACGTCAATGCGATCAAATTGATCCAGTTCAACAGCCATCTGGTCAGCCGCGATGTGTCTCAAGCACGCCCTGGCGACCTGATGTTTTTCGATCAGGGCGACGACCAGCACCTGATGATCTGGATGGGCCGCTACATCGCCTATCACACCGGCACCAGCACTCCCACCGACAACGGCATGCGTTCGGCAAGCCTGCAGCAACTCATGACATGGAAGGACACCCGATGGATACCCGACGCAGCCAACCCCAACTTCATCGGCGTCTATCGACTGAATTTTCTTTCCCAATGACCGGTGCCCGCATGCTGCGTTTTCTGTCTCTGATGTTGGTATTGCTGCTGCCGTTCTCGGCGGTAAACGCCGAAGATTCGGTCCCGGCCAGCGGCTATGCGCCGGTGGCCGGCGAGAGTTTTTTCCTGCTGGCCGATAGCAGCTTTGCCAGCGATGAACCGGCGATGGTGCGACTCGAAGCGCCGGGCCGCGACTATCGCCGGTTTCGCATGGAGCCCTACGGCGGCGCCGACATTCGGGTGTACCGCATCGACAAACCGCTGGACTTCCTCAAGCGCCAGAAGAACCTGCATCGAGTGGTCAGCGATGGCCAGTTCAAGGGTGAAGGTCTGTCCAACACCCTCGCTTACCTGTGGGACAACTGGTATCGCAAATCCCGTCGGGTGATGCAGCGGGCGTTTTCCTACGAGTCGCGTAAACAAGTCACCGAGGAAGTGCCGGAACTGAAGATGGGCAACGCGATGGCCGCGCCGACGCCCTACGATGCGCAGCCGCAATTCGCGCTGATACCGGGTTTGCCGGTGGTCAGCCAGTTCCGTTATCCGTTGTGGCAGGCCAAGCCGATCCAGCCACCTGCCGGGGTGAACCTGGCCGGTTCATCCAGTGAGTTCGTCAGCGTCGCGCCGGGTAACGTGTACATCCCGTTGGGCAATCTCAAGCCGGGTCTTTATCTGGTGGAAGCGCTGATCGGCAAGTACCGCGCGACCACCATGGTGTTCGTCTCCAACACCGTGGCGGTGAGCAAGATCGCCGGTGACGAATTGCTGGTGTGGGCCGCGCGCAAACACGAAGGCAGTTCGGTACCGAAGGTCAATGTGCTGTGGACCGATGGCCTCGGTGTGATGAGTAGTGGGGCCACCGATGCCGACGGTTTGTTGCGCCTGAAACACGTCAGCCCCGAGCGTTCGTTTGTGATCGGCGAAGACGAAGAGGGCGGGGTGTTCGTCTCCGAGAACTTCTACTACGACAGCGAAATCTACGACACCAAACTCTATGCCTTCACCGACCGGCCGCTGTATCGGCCGGGGGATTGGGTGTCGCTGAAAATCGTCGGGCGTGAATTCAAGAATGCGCGGGATTCGGTGCAGCCAAGCGCGGCCGACGTCAATGTGACCGTGCTGGATGCGACCGGTACGGCGCTGCAATCCCTCGATCTGAAACTCGATTCCAAGGCTGGCACCCAGGGCCGATTCCAATTGCCGGACAACGCCGTGGCCGGTGGATATGAACTGCGTTTCAACTACAAGGATCAGGCCTACAGCAGCGCCTTTCGCGTCGCGGAATACATCAAGCCGCACTTCGAGATTTCGCTCAATCTGGCCAAGCAGGATTACCGTACTGGCGAGCCGGTCAAGGGCAACCTGGTGCTGCTGTACCCGGACGGCAAACCGGTGGCCAATGCGAAACTGAGCCTGAGCCTGCGCGCCCAACAGCTGTCGATGGTCGACAACGAACTGCAGTACCTCGGGCAATTTCCAGTGGAGCTGACCAGCACCGAATTGACCACCGACGCCAAGGGCAACGCGTCCCTCGACTTGCCGGCCGCCGACAAACCGAGTCGCTACATGCTCACGGTGTTTGCCAGCGACGGTGCGGCGTATCGGGTCAAGACCACCAAGGAAATCCTCATCGACCGTGGCGCGGCGAATTTCCGCTTGAACGCGCCACGGCGTTTCAGCGCGGTGGGTGACAAGGTTGCCTTCAGCTACACCCGCGAAGGCGAGCAGGCCGACGCCGTTACGCCGGGCAGCTACGGCTGGACTCGCCTGGAAGACCAGAGCACCGGCGAAGGCAAACTCGCGGCAACCGACAAGGGGTTTACCCTGGCCTTTGACCGGCCGGGCACCTACAACCTGACGCTCAAGGATGATCATGGCCGGGTGGTCGGCGCCACCGGCCATTCGGTTACCGGCGAAGGTGTCAAAGCCGTACCCGGCACCGTGGAAATCGTCCTCGACAAGCCCGAGTACATTGCAGGCGATGAAGCGCTGGCACTGATCACTTTCCCCGAGCCAGTGAGCGATGCGCTGCTATCTCTGGAGCGCGACAAGGTCGAAGCCACTGCGTTACTTTCCAAGGGTGGCGACTGGCTGAAGATGGAAAAACTCAGCGATACCCAGTACCGCGCGCGCATCCCGGTGAAGGACGGTTTCGCGCCGAACCTGACGTTCTCGGTGCTGTACACCAAGGGCGGCCAATACAGTTTCCAGAACGCCGGCATCAAGGTGGTCACGCCACAGATCGACGTGGCCATCACCACGGATAAGGAAACCTATCAGCCGGGTGAAACCGTCTCGGTGGACCTGACCACCCAGTTCGCCGGCAAAGCGATTCCCGCGCACCTGACGGTCAGCGTGGTCGATGAAATGGTCTACGCCCTGCAACCTGAAGTCGCGCCGAGCATCGACCAGTTCTTCTATCACCCACGACGCAACAACGTGCGTACCAGCGCCAGTTTGTCGTTCATCAGTTATGACGTCGCCTTGCCGGGCAGTCCCGGTGCACCGGGCAAAGCCAATCGCAGTGAGCGCGGCGTGAAGGTGCTGGAGCGACCGCGTCGCGAGGACGTCGACACCGCAGCGTGGCAACCTGAATTGCTGACCGATGCCAACGGCAAAACCCGCTTCACCTTCAAGATGCCCGACTCCCTGACCCGCTGGCGCATCACCGCCAGGGCCATTGCCGATGGCGGTCAGGTCGGGCAGAAGAAGCAATTCGTGCGCTCGGAAAAACCGCTGTACCTGAAGTGGAGTGGCCCGACTCGATTCCGCGCCGGCGACAAACCGGACCTCGGCGTGTTCGCCTTCAGCCAGGCCGAGAAACCGGTCAAGGCCGAACTGGTGACCCGTTACGCCGGCAACGAACAGCGTGTGCCTGTGACCCTGAACAGCGGCATCAACTACATCCCGTTGCCGACCTTTGAACTGGCCAATGGCGAGTGGAGCGCCGAGCTGGTGCAGGATGGCAAAACCGCTGATGCCCTGGCGGTGCGCCTGAGCGCGACCGGTGAAGGCTGGCAGGTGACTCAAACCCAGAGCATTGATGTGGGTGAGGGCGATACACCGCTGACACTGCCGACAGACGCCAGTGATATCCGCCTGCGTCTGGACGACAGTCCGCAAGCGTTGTTCCGTTCTGCACTCGACGATCTGTTGAGCTACCCCTACGGTGGCGTCGAGCAGACCGCCAGCCGCCTGCTGCCGTTGAGCATCGCCTACCCGACGCTGGCGGCGAATCCGCAGATCCGCGATCGCCTGCGCCTGATCATGCAAAACAGTCGCCTGCGCCTGGTACAAATGGCCGGCCCTTCGGCGTGTTTCACCTGGTGGGGCATGGACGGCGAGCCGGATGCGTTCCTCACCGCTTACGCCTATTACGCCGACTGGCACGCCAGCCAGGTACTGGAACTGAGCCTGCCGCCGGAGCATTGGCAGCGGGTGCTGGAGGTCTACGCCAAGCAAGCGAAGAACACGCCGCTGTTGCAGCGGGCGCTGATCCTTTCGTTCGCCAAACAGATGCAGTTGCCGGTCAATACATTGCTCAGCGGCTTGATGGACGACCTGGCGAAAGCGGGCGAGGGCACTGCCGCGAATCTGATGGAAGACGGCGAAGACAGCCTCGTCATGAGCGATCCGGATTCCGCCTTGGGGCTGGCTGCCGCACGAGTGCTGACGGCGTCGCTGGCAAGGCAGGCGAAGGTCGCTTTGCCGGATGTGTTCAATCGGCAACTGGCCGACGCGCAGCAACGTCTGGCGGTCAGTTCCCAGCCGTTTGCCGAAGCGCTGAACCTGTCGCTGCAACCCTTCGATCAGGCTCACGCCCAGGCCTTGCTGCAACGTTTGCTGCCGCAGCAATCGACCCTGGAGCGTGCATTGGCACTCACCTGGCTGCAACGCAGCATCGAGCAGGCATCGCCCACCATTGCATTGGCGCCGGGTGAAGGCTGGAAGAAGCAGTACGGGGTTTCTGGTGAGATGTATTGGACGTGGCAGGGGCCTGCGCCAGTGCCGGCGGTATTGACGCTGACCGGCGCGCAAGAGCGTCCGCTGCGCGCTGCATTGAGCTACCGCAGCCAGCAGCCGGCGGTCGATCCGATGGCCGTGACCATCACTCGTCGCCTGTCGCGACTGGTGCCGGGGGATGAGGCCTTCACTTTCAAACTGGAAGCGGTCGGCAACGCGCCGCTGTCCAGCGACAACCTCTATCTCGATGAAGTGATCGTCACCAGCAAAGCCGCCAGACCGTTGCGTTATGGGATGCTGGAAGTGCCGCTGCCACCGGGCGCCGATGTCGAGCGCACGACCTGGGGTATCAAACTCATGGGCAAGGCTGGCACCGAGCCGACGGCGCTGGAGAAGGCGCGTTTCGAACCGGGGCAAATGGCTTATGCCGTTCCGGTCGATGCCTTGAGTGGCGAATTGCGCCTGCGTCACTTGGTGCGCTTCTCGCAGAAGGGGCAGTTCAACTTGCCGCCGGTGCGTTTCACTCAGGTTTATGCGCCGCAACATCAGGCGTTGGAACAAAAGGCAGCTCTTGGCCAGGTCACGGTTCACTGACGTGCACAGGCTGCTGATAGGTTGGTTGCTATGTCTGATCCCTGTGCTGGCAACGGCGCAGGACGAACCTTTGCGCCTGGCCTTCAAGGGCGATTTGTTGTCGCTCAGCCGAACGCAGGTGATCACTCGCGAGCCGTTGCCGCCAACCTTGCAGACGCCGTTGGGCAGTGTGTGGAAGTTGTTCGTCTACGCCTGGCTGGTGGACACCGGCGCGCACGAGCCGGCTTATGAATGTCGCGGGCAGTCGAAAGAGGAGGTGTATTGCTGCACGGCGGGCGGCAGGATCGAGCGTGATCAGGCGTTGGTGAAGTCATGCGGTCTGTATTTCGAACCCGCGCGGTTGGGCATCAGCAATGCCGACTGGCGAACCTATTGGCAGGCGCGGCAGGCGCCGCAATGGTTGCTGGATTTGCCTTCGTTGCAACCGGCTACCCGGGTTTCGGTGGCCGAACTGTTGAAGGTGTTGACCGTGCTGCCAGCGCAGGATCAAGCCCGACGTGTGTTGCTCGATGTGGTGCTCAATGCCGCCGATGGCCATGTCGTCGGCGAACTCGGCAGCCGCCTGCGGGTGAAGACCTGGAGCTGGCTGGCGGATCAGGATGCAACATCGCGTCAGGGCGGGTTTGCCGGTTGGACGGCGGACGGTACACCGGTCTGGGCCGGCGGGCGCGGCACCAGTCAGCGGGTTCTTCGAGATTACGCGCAAGCATTGTCTACGGTGATTCCTGTTGCATGGCCTGCGGATGCAGGGCAGTGCGTAGAGGTCGACCTGTTCTCCCGCTATCCACTTCGGCGCGTGCTGTCAGGGGATGCGGCGGTGACGTCCGGGGCATTGCAGGGTAACTACCGCGTCGAATTCGCCAACGGCAATGCGCTGGATATTCACAGCGACGGCGAACTGTTTCTACTGAACGACAAGCTTGTGGCTCGTCTGGATCGCGAAGAGTACGTGGCCCGTGTTCTCCAGCGCGAAGCCAGTGCCGAACCGGTCGAGGCCGCCAAGGCCCTGGCCGTGGCCATCCGTACCTACCTGCTGCAAAACGCCACGCGCAGCGGTCACTGCCTGAGCATCGACGACAGCAGCAGCCGTCAGCGGGTCGCACCGCGTCCGGCGTCGTCCGAGTCTCGCGACATTGCCGCCTGGACCAGCGACCTGGTGCTCGCCGGCAGCACCGTCACCTACCATTCCGATCAACCCGGCCCGGACAAGTTGTCCTGGCAGCAAGCCGTCGAGCAGGCCCGTGCCGGGCAGCGCTACGACGCCATCCTGCTGCACGCCTACCCACGTGCCAGTCTCAGTCGCTGGGACAACCCGGTCGCGTCCTGCGAAGCGTTGCCCGCCGCACAAGAATGGCTGCAGAAACAACGGCGCGGCTGGCGCCAGAAACTCGAAAGCGAAACCGGCTACAACGAAGTCAGCACCTTCGCCGTCTGCCGCCTGGCCTTCGGTCGCCCCTATGTCGACCGCGAACGTCAGCGCATCTACGTGCGTGGCGCGCAGACACTGCAAGACCGCCTCGACCTGACCCACGAATACCTGCACCTGGCCTTCGAAGCACACCCCAATGGCCAGGATGAAACCTACATCGAAGGGCTCGCCCGCCACCTCTTGCTGGAATAGTCCATGAAGCTCCGTTATCCACAGGTCTTGCTGTTTCTCTACTCGCTGGTGGCGTTGCCATCGGTGATGGCGGCTGACAGCGTCAAACTTGACACCCCCGCAGGCGGTTGGCGCACCGGCGCGCCTGAGGGCGAAGGGGAAAACTTCCGGCAGGTCGTCAACTACCCGGCCTCGTCGGTGAATACCCCGGCAGGGCAGGCCAGCACCGCTCGCATCAGCGGCCAGATCAAAGCCACAGCCAAATCCACAGAGCCCGGCCGGCTGATCGTCAACGGAGTGAGCATGCCGCTGAAAATCGACCCGGCCGGCCGCTTCGATCGCCCGTTCTCATTCCCCAACGGCAGCAACAGCGTCGAGGTTCGCAGCCCCGATGGCCAGCAACGTCAGCGCACGCAATTTCTCAACAGCAGCGGCGGTGCAACCCCGGCCAAATTGCGCGTATTGCTGGCGTGGGACAGCGACAACACCGACCTCGACCTGCACCTGATCACCCCCGACGGCGCCCACATCTGGTACGGCGACCGCGTCGCCCCCAACGGCGCCGCGCTCGACGTCGACGTCACCACCGGCTACGGCCCGGAAATCTTCGCCATGCCCGCGCCGATCAAGGGGCAATATCTGGTCTACGTGAACTACTTTGGCGGCGGCTACAGCAGTGATGAAGATGGGCAGGAAGACGCGGTGCAAGCGCTGACCACGGCCCAGGTGACGGTGATTACCGAGGAAGGCACGCCGAGCGAGAAGATGGAGACGTTCCTGGTGCCGATGCGTGCGGTGGGGGAATTGACGTTGGTGAAGGGGTTTAGTTATCCCTGAGGGGGAAGTGACAGCAGTGCTGACACTATTCGTTTTTTGTTTGTCGCAGCAGTGCTGCGACAAATTCAAGTACGGGGCAGCTCACTTTCTTTCAGGCATTAAAAAGCCGGCTTGTGGCCGGCTTCTCGGGGACTGGCTTGGATCATTTTTGGTAAGCCGCGCCAGCCTTCAAAACGTACACCCGGATCTTGCGTCCGGCTGTGGGACCTGGTGAGAAAGTCATCTGTCAGGCCAGTGCATCTGAGCCGCAGGGCGGGTCGATGCGCAAATGTGGGGCGCAGCATACGCAGGTTTGATGGAAATTCCCAGCGGGAAGTGCCGGGCAGAGCCGTTTGGCCACCCGGGTGGGCGGCCGATGGGCGTTCTGGAGCGCTTAAAGAAAGGGCACCGTCGGCCGTCGTTTGTTCAGGGTCGACCACCAGAACACCCAGCCCAGCACCCTGATGTTCTGCTCTTCGATTTGTGCAGCCCTGAAGATTTCATCGGGGTATTCGGCGCGGTTGTGGCTGCGCAGTCGCAGGGAGTTGCCCGGCAGTCGGTGCAGGTACTTGATGCGCAGCATGCCGTCATGTTCGATGGCGTAGATCTCGCCATCGACAATCTGGGTCAGGCCACGGTCAATCGCCAGGGTCGAACCGTCTTCGATTTTTTCCCCCATGCTGTTGCCGCTCATCAGGGCGCAGATGGCGTCGGCGTGGTTGATTTCCAGGGAATCGAGGTGGCTGCGGGGCAGGCGGATGGATTGCTCGGGGTCTTCTATGACGTGGGTTTTGTTGGAGCCCGGGGCGGTGACAGCTTCCTTGAGGAATGGCAGTTCGACGTCGACAGGCTCGATGACCGTGTAGACGCCGCGGATGGTCTGGGCATCGAAGGTGTTGCCGGTTTCGTCGAGCAGGCGCAGGTGCTGGGCATCTTTCGAGCCTTCGCCGGTTTTCAGCCAGTCGCTGCTGACGGAGAGTTTTCTGGCGACTTCTTCCATGCAATGGGCGGGCACACCGCGGGTGTACCAGTTATGTACATTTTGCGGAGCCGTATCCAGGAATTCGGCAAATCCGGTGGTTGTGATGTTCGCTGCTTCGAGCAGCGCTTTAAAGCGTGGGCCGCTAGTGTTCTTTTTCATGAGCGCGAGTCTACTGGCGGCTAACAAGGGTTTGAATAAACGCCTCGTTCAAATTTCGCGGGAATTTTACGACCGGATGTAAGACGCTCTTGGGGAACTTTAAACAAGTAAAAACCATTGGAAGGTTTGTTTAAACGGGGTGTTTAGCGTGCTTATCAAGCGCCCACAAAAAACCCCGGATCTCCCGGGGTTTTTCTTGCCGCTTGCAGCTAATAGCCTGCAGCCGGGCTTAGCCTTTGTAGGCAGCAACCGACTTGGTGATCGCTTCGCGGGCGGCGTCTGCGCCGGCCCAGCCTTCGATCTTCACCCATTTGCCTTTTTCGAGATCTTTGTAGTTCGCGAAGAAGTGCTCGATCTGCTGGATCAGCAGCGCCGGCAGGTCGGTGTATTCCTTCACGTCGACGTACAGCTGGGACAGCTTGTCGTGTGGGACTGCGATGACTTTGGCATCGCCGCCGCCGTCGTCGGTCATGTTCAGGATGCCAACCGGACGGGCGCGGATTACCGAACCTGGAGCAACCGGGTAAGGGGTTACGACCAGCACGTCGAGGGGATCACCGTCGTCAGCCAGGGTGTTCGGGATGTAACCGTAGTTGGCCGGGTAGAACATTGGGGTGGCCATGAAACGGTCAACGAACAGGCAATCGCTGTCTTTGTCGATTTCGTATTTGATCGGCGCGTGGTTGGCCGGAATCTCGATCGCGACGTAGATGTCGTTCGGCAGGTCTTTGCCAGCCGGAATCTTGCTGTAGCTCATTGGGCGTTGCCCCCGTTAGTTGACCAAAAACACTTGGCCGGATTGACCAAAAAGTGGCGGCGATTATAGGCATATTCCTGTGTCGACGCCATGGACCAGAAGTCGTATGGCGCTTACTGGTGTGCCTGATAGACAGGGTCATGCGCCTGAAGTTGCTTCAACCTCGCCAATGGGTCCTGGCGATAGAACAGCTTCAACTGCTGGTACACCTGTGGATAAGCCTCGTGCAGCAAATCCGGGGCGCTGAAGAAGTATTCGCTGGTGACGGCGAAGAACTCGGCAGGATTTTCGGCGGCATAGGGGTCGATGGCGGTTTCGGCATCGGGATTGCGTTCCAGTTGCCGGTCGAGGTCGTCGTAGGCCTCTTGCATGACGCTGGCCCAGTCGCTGACGCGCATGTCGGGATGCAACGGCGGCAGGCCGTTGGCGACGCCGTTGAGCATGTCGAGCTTGTGCGCCAGTTCGTGGATCACCAGGTTGTAGCCTTCCCAGCCACCACTGGCCATTACGCCGGGCCAGGCGAGGATGATGGGGCCTTGCTGCCAGGCTTCACCGCTGTGCTCACCGTCCCATTCGTGCTCGACGCCGCTGGCATCGCGATGGCGCTGAGGGCTGAGGAAGTCATCGGGGTAAAGGATGATTTCGTGGAAGCCCTGATACCAGTTCAGGTCGCCGAGGTGCAGCAGTGGCAGTTGCGCCTGGGCGGCGAGCAGCAAGCGTTGTTCCTGATGCAGTTCGACACCGGGCAGGGCGCTCAGGTGCTTGTCTTCGAGGAACAGCACGCAGGCTTCGCGCAGCCATTGGTCTTCGGCGGCGCTGATGCCATCGAGAAAACTCAGGTGATGGCGCACCCGTTGCCACATGTCATCGGCAATCGGGTGTTTTGCCAGGGTGCGCCGGCGACGCCAGGCGCTCAGGGACCACATCGTGTCAGCGCGATTCGGCTTTGGAGTTCGACGCGGCAAGGCGGTTGCGCACCATGCCAATGATCATCGGCACCAGCGAGAGCAGGATGATGCCGACTACCAGCAGCGACAGGTTCTTCTTGATGAACGGCACATTGCCGAAGAAGTAACCAAGCGTCACCAGCCCGCCGACCCACAGGACAGTGCCGAAGACACTGAAGGCGAAGAAACGCGGATAAGGCATTTTCCCCACCCCGGCGACGAACGGTGCAAAGGTACGGATGATCGGCAGGAAGCGCGCCAGGGTCACGGTTTTGCCGCCGTGTTTGTCGTAGAAATCGTGGGTTTGTTGCAGGTAATCACGACGGAAGATCTTCGAGTTCGGATTGCTGAACAGTTTTTCACCCGCCGTTCGTCCGATGATGTAGTTGGTGCTGTCGCCCAGAATCGCCGCCAGCATCAGCAGACCGCCGAGCAGTACCGGGTCCATGCCGCCACCGGCCGCCACGGCACCGGCGATGAACAGCAGGGAGTCGCCCGGCAGGAAGGGCATGACCACAAGGCCGGTTTCACAGAAGATCACCATGAACAGGATGGCGTAGATCCATGCCCCGTAGTTGGTTACAAGCATGTCGAGGTAGACGTCGAGATGCAGGACAATGTCGATCGGGTTGAAATCCATGGATAGCACCTGTGGTAATGGCCCGACTCAGCGGGCCTGTGCGGATGACTTCGCGTAAGACTACGGATAGAGGTAGTTTTTCTTACAAGCCGGGAATATCGGGATTATACGAGGCGAGTGGTGAAAATCGCGTCGAGATTGTAGCGGGGAATGTCATCACAGGGCTGATGTTTGATAACGAACAGGTGGGAGCGAGCCTGCTCGCGATGCCGTCGCCTCATTGGGGCAGTGCAATCCGGTCGATGTCATCGCGAGCAGGGTGCAGGTGATTCAGAGTTCGTCGCTGATCGGCAGCACATAGTTCTTGAATTCGGTGTCTTCCTTGAATCCGATGGACTCGTAGGTTTTCTGCGCGACTTCGTTGTTGCTGCTGGTCGAAACACGCATGCGCACGGCATTGGTTTCCTTGGCCATTTTTTTTGCGGTGCGGATCAGGTTGTCGGCCACCAACTGGCGACGGGCGTCTTCGGCGACATAAATGTCGTTGAGGATCCACACACGTTTGAGCGAAAGCGAGGAGAAGCTCGGGTACAGCTGGCAGAAGCCCATCAGTTTGTTGCTGTCGTCATCGGACAGCGCCAGGTAGATCACCGACTCCTTGCGACGCAGGCGTTTTTCGAGGAACGCCCGGGACGAGTCCGGATACGGCAGGGAACCATAAAACTCGCGATATTTGACGAACAACGGGGTCAGCAGGTCCAGGTGTTCGAGGGTCGCTTGAATAATCCGCATGGTAGGTCTCGTCTTCAAGTGGCTGTCTTACGTCTCTGACGGCGATGGGAAACCCTTGGCGGCCGCGCCACGATCCTGCCTGAAACTGGTACGAATGTGCAATGCGCAAGCGGTTCAGGCATTTGGCGGGCCGAGCAGGAAATTTCCTTTCATGTCGCCTCCCGTGTCCGACTCCAGTGTCTGAACCTGCGCTTCGTCCTTCAGATTCACCCCTGACAACTGCCGCCGGCAGGCTTCGCGCATCAAATACAGCAAACGGTGTGCCGCCATGCCGTAGCTCAGGCCTTCGAGCCGGACATTGGAGATGCAATTACGGTAGGCATCGGTAAGGCCGACCTTGGGATTGTAGGTGAAATATAAACCCAGGCTGTCCGGAGAGCTGAGGCCAGGGCGTTCACCGATGAGGATCACGGTCATTTTTGCGCCAAGCAACTCACCGATCTCATCGGCGACGGCCACCCGGCCCTGTTCCACGAGTATGACTGGCGCAACAGTCCAGCTGTCGCCGGCCATTTGCTCTTCGAAGCGTGTCAGAAACGGCAGGGTATGGCGATGAACGGCCAGTGCCGACAGGCCGTCGGCGACCACGATCACCAGATCCACGCCTCCCGGATGGGCCGTCGCGTAATCACGAAGGGTCTGCGCCGAGGCATCACTGAGTTTTCGCCCCAGATCGGGGCGTTGCAGGTAGGTGTTGCGATCTGTCGCCGCACTGTGCAGCAAAAGGCACTCGCGATCACGTTCGGCCATTTGCGCATTGAGGGAGGCATGGTCAAACGGCAAGTGCACCGCATCCCGCGCCTGAGCGTGGGCATATTGGAAGTCCAGTTGCGCGTGGGTGGGAATGCTGGTGCCGGTGCGGCCCAGAGCGATTCGCGCCGGCGTCAGGCGTCGCAGCTCCAGCCAAGGGTTGTGTGGATCGAAGGGTAGTTTGTCCATGTCAATGCTCATCCCAGTTGCGCCAAGGCCTGCCGGAAGGCTGGCGGCAGGCTGTCGCCGAAGAGAACCCTGCCATCGGCTTGAGTGAAGATGCCCATTTTCGCCAGCCACTGTTCGAATTCCGGTGCGGGCTTCAACCCCAGGGTCTGTCGGGCGTAAAGCGCATCGTGGAACGAGGTGGTCTGGTAGTTGAGCATGATGTCGTCGGAGCCGGGGATGCCCATGATGAAGTTGATCCCGGCGACACCCAGCAGGGTCAGCAAGGTGTCCATGTCATCCTGGTCGGCTTCGGCGTGGTTGGTGTAGCAGATGTCGCAGCCCATGGGCACGCCCAAAAGCTTGCCGCAGAAGTGGTCTTCGAGGCCGGCGCGGATGATCTGTTTGCCGTTGTACAGGTATTCCGGGCCAATAAAGCCGACGACGGTGTTGACCAGGAACGGTTTGAAATGCCGCGCCACGGCGTAGGCCCGGGTTTCGCAGGTTTGTTGATCGACGCCGTGATGGGCGTTGGCCGACAGGGCGCTGCCCTGGCCGGTTTCGAAGTACATCAGGTTCCGGCCCAGCGTGCCGCGATTGAGGCTCAATCCTGCGTCGTAACCTTCCTGCAATATATTGAGGTTGATGCCGAAACTGGCGTTGGCCGCCTCGGTGCCGGCGATCGACTGGAACACCAGGTCCAACGGGACGCCGCGATTGATCGCTTCGATCGACGTGGTGACATGGGTCAGCACGCACGCCTGGGTCGGGATTTCGTAGCGCTGGATGATCGCGTCGAGCATCTCCAGCATCGTGCAGATCGAGGCGATGCTGTCGGTGGCCGGGTTGATGCCGATCATGGCATCGCCATTGCCGTGCAGCAGGCCGTCGAGAATGCTCGCGGCGATGCCGGCCGGTTCGTCGGTGGGGTGATTCGGTTGCAGGCGCGTGGACAGTCGACCGCGCAGGCCCAGGGTGCCGCGAAACTGCGTGACCACGCGGATTTTTTGCGCCACCAGCACCAGATCCTGTACGCGCATGATCTTCGACACGGCGGCGGCCATTTCCGGAGTCAGGCCGGGGACGAGGGCGCGCAGGACCTGCTCGTCGGCGGCATCGCTGAGCAGCCAGTCGCGAAAGCCGCCGACGGTGAGGTGGCTGACGACTGCGAAAGCTTGTTTGTCGTGGGTGTCGATGATCAGTCGGGTGACTTCATCGGATTCATAGGGAATCAACACTTCTTGCAGGAAGTGGGATAGCGGGATGTCGGCCAAAGTCATCTGGGCTGCGACGCGCTCGCCGTCATTGAGGGCCGCGACGCCGGCTAGAAAATCCCCGGAGCGCGCCGGGCTGGCCTTGGCCATCACATCCTTGAGGCTGTCGAAGCGATAGGTCTGGGCGCCGACGGAATGGGCATATACGGCCATGGGGCGGGGCCTCCTGATCAATTTAAAATGCGATCCGCTTTTCTGTGGGCAATTGCATGCACTTCAATAATGCAGGCGCCAGGCTCGGGGCCCGGCGCCGGTGCATTCATATACCTTCGAGCATAGCGTCTGCCGGTGCCTCGGAACGTTGCTTGGCGGTTAGCTGGAAGTACAGGTAACCGGCAACCATGAAGCCGAGGAAAACCAGGCCGATCACGGTGTTGAACCAGGCCATCGCCACCAGGCACACCACCGCCAGGAACAGCGCGATCCCCGGCACGATCGGATACCCCGGCGCGCGGAAGGTGCGCTCCAGGTTCGGTTCGGTTTTACGCAGCTTGAACAGGCTCAGCATACTGATGATGTACATCACGATGGCACCGAATACCGACATGGTGATCATCGCCGCCGTCAGGGTCATGCCTTGCAGGTTGACCAGACCGTCGCTGTAGATCGCGGCGATGCCGATCACGCCACCGGCCAGAATCGCCCGATGTGGGGTCTGGAAGCGCGAGAGTTTGGCCAGCCCTTTGGGCAGGTAACCGGCGCGAGCCAGTGCAAAGAACTGCCGTGAATAGCCAAGAATGATCCCGTGGAAACTTGCCACCAGACCGAACAGACCGATCCATACCAGCATGTGCATCCAGCTCGAATTATTGCCGACCACGGCTTTCATCGCCTGGGGCAGTGGATCGTTGATGTTCGACAGTTGACGCCAGTCGCCGACGCCGCCGGCCATCACCATCACGCCGATGGCCAGGAACACCAGGGTCAGAATGCCACTGACGTAGGCCTTGGGGATGGTGCGTTTCGGGTCCTTGGCTTCTTCGGCAGCCATGGCCGCGCCTTCGATGGCAAGAAAGAACCAGATCGCGAAGGGAATGGCGGCGAAAATACCGGGAATCGAGCCCATCGTGAACTCGTTCGAACCCGACCAGCCATTGAGTACGAAGTTACTGAAGCTGAAGCCCGGGGCGACCACGCCCATGAACACCAGCAATTCGGCGACTGCCAGCACGGTGACCACCAACTCGAAGGTGGCCGCGATGCTGACGCCGAGGATGTTCAGGCCCATGAACACGAAATAGGCGCCAACGGCGGCGATTTTCGGGTCAAGTTCCGGGTATTGCACGTTGAGGTAGGCGCCAATGGCCATGGCGATGGCCGGTGGTGCAAAGACGAATTCGATCAGGGTGGCGATGCCGGCGATCAACCCGCCTTTTTCACCAAAGGCCCGGCGGCTGTAGGCAAACGGCCCGCCAGCGTGGGGAATCGCCGTCGTCAATTCGGTGAAACTGAAGATGAAGCAGGTGTACATCGTCGCCACCATCAACGCAGTGACGAGAAACCCCAGTGTGCCTGCGGTGCCCCAGCCGTAACTCCAGCCAAAGTACTCGCCGGAAATCACCAGGCCGACGGCAATGCCCCATAAATGCAGGGTGCCGAGTGTGGGTTTGAGCTGTGTGGAAGAAGTAGTCATAAGTCCTCTCTAATTTTTATTGTTCGATCTTTTGGACTTTCGGGTACGACGGGTTGAGTGCAATTCCTGAATGACGGGTACGCAAGGCCCGTGCCAGAGCGGCCAGCCTTTTGTGTTGTGTCATTTCAGACGCCTTCGCGAGCAAGCTCGCTCCCACAGGGTTCTGTGTCAGGTCTCAAAAGGTGGATTCACCACAAAAACCTGTGGGAGCGAGCCTGCTCGCGATGGCTGTTTGAAGGGCGACACAGATTTACCTGTGCCGCCCCCGGTTTTTAGAAGAAGCCCAGCGGATTGATGTCGTAGCTCACCAGCAGGTTTTTGGTCTGCTGATAGTGGTCGAGCATCATTTTGTGGGTTTCACGGCCGACGCCGGACTTCTTGTAGCCACCGAACGCGGCGTGCGCCGGGTACAGGTGGTAGCAGTTGGTCCACACACGACCGGCCTTGATGGCGCGGCCCATGCGGTAGGCGCGGTTGATGTCGCGGGTCCAGAGGCCGGCGCCCAGGCCGAACTCGGTGTCGTTGGCGATGGCCAGGGCTTCGGCTTCGTCCTTGAAGGTGGTGATGCTCACCACCGGGCCGAAGATTTCTTCCTGGAACACGCGCATTTTGTTGGTGCCCTTGAGCAGGGTCGGCTGGATGTAATACCCGCTTGCCAGGCTGCCCTCGAGTTTTTCCACCTTGCCGCCGGTCAGCAACTCGGCGCCTTCGCCCTTGGCGATTTCCAGGTACGAAAGGATTTTGTCGAATTGCTGCTCGGACGCCTGGGCGCCGACCATGGTATCGGTGTCCAGCGGGTCGCCACGTTTGATTTGCAGGACTTTCTTCATCACGACGGCCATGAACTCGTCGTAGATCGATTCTTGCACCAGAGCGCGGGATGGGCAGGTGCAGACTTCGCCCTGGTTGAAGAACGCCAGCACCAGGCCTTCGGCAGCTTTCTCGATGAAGCTCGGTTCGGCTTTCATGATGTCTTCGAAGAAGATGTTTGGCGACTTGCCCCCCAGCTCCACGGTGGACGGAATGATGTTTTCCGCCGCGCATTTCATGATGTGCGAGCCGACCGGGGTCGAGCCGGTGAAGGCAATCTTGGCGATGCGCTTGCTGGTAGCCAGCGCTTCGCCGGCTTCGCGACCGAAACCCTGGACGATGTTCAGCACACCCGGTGGCAGCAGGTCGCCGATCAGTTCGACCAGCACGGTGATGCCCAGCGGGGTTTGCTCGGCGGGTTTGAGTACCACGCAGTTGCCGGCAGCCAGCGCCGGGGCGAGTTTCCAGGCGGCCATCAGGATCGGGAAGTTCCACGGAATGATCTGCCCGACCACGCCCAGCGGTTCATGGATGTGATAGGCCACGGTGTTGCCGTCGATTTCGGCAGCGCTGCCTTCCTGAGCGCGAATGCAACCGGCGAAGTAGCGGAAGTGGTCGGCGGCCAGCGGGATGTCGGCGTTGAGGGTTTCACGCACGGCCTTGCCGTTGTCCCAGGACTCGGTGATCGCCAGCAGTTCCAGATTCTGTTCGATGCGGTCGGCGATTTTCAGCAGCACCAGCGAACGCGCCTGGGCGGAGGTGGCACCCCACGCGTCGGCAGCGGCGTGGGCAGCGTCCAGGGCCTTGTCGATGTCTTCGGCCGTGGAACGGGGGAATTCGGCAATCGGTTGGCCATTCACTGGCGAGGTATTGGTGAAGTACTGACCTTTGACAGGCGCGACGAACTCGCCGCCGATGTAGTTACCGTATTTGGCTTTGAACGAAACGATAGCGCCTTCAGTACCGGGGTGAGCGTAACGCATGGTGGTCTCTCCTTGCTTTTGTGCTTATAGGGAGTCGCGCATGTGCGCTTGCTTTAAGCGTAGAGCAAGGGCCGGGCCAGTGCCTTGCATGTCAGGTAAATCAAGGCCTTGCGAAGTTTTTGTCAGACGGGTGGGTAACGCCTGTGACGCTTTCGGTACAGCCTGGGTGACACTTTGTACCCTTTGTGGCACAGCCTGTGACCAACCGGTCTTGCAGGCATTGCAATGCGGGCCGGGCTGGAGGATGCTCGGCATCACCTCATGCACGGGACGCCGAGCCCCGGGGAGAATAATAAGAAATGCACGACAACCATTTGAGTCGCCATGCCCAGCAAGTATTGACCGTGACTCAGGGAAAGACCCACCTGCACGGTCCTGGCAGCGATCCGTCCATCGCCCGTTCCTGGCTGCGCTGCCTTGAGGACTATCACCTCGATCCGGCCCTGAGCATCGCGCCGACGGTGCTGGAACATGGCCGTGTCCTGGAAAGCCGCGAACGCTTGCAGCAGGTTCTGCACATCGCCGGCAATGAAATGACCAGCCTGCATCAACAACTCTCCGGCGCCGGCCACGCAGTGCTGCTGACCGACGCCCGCGGCGTGATCCTCAACTGCGTCACCGCGCCCGCCGAACGGCAGATTTTCGAGCGCGCCGGCCTTTGGCTCGGTGCCGACTGGAGCGAGGCCTGCGAAGGCACCAATGGCATCGGCACCTGCCTGGTGGAGCGTCAGTCACTGACCATCCATCAGGATGAACACTTTCGTGGCCGCCATACCGGCCTGACCTGCTCGGCGAGCCCGGTCTTCGATCCCCATGGCGAACTGCTGGCTGTACTTGACGTGTCGTCGGCGCGGCGCGATGTGTCGCGGCAAAGCCAGTTCCACACCATGGCACTGGTCAATCTATCGGCGAAGATGATCGAGAGCTGCTACTTCCTGCGCTGTTTCGACAATCAATGGTTGTTGCGTTTTCACTTGCAGGCCGAGTCCGTCGGTTTGTTCAGCGAAGGGTTGCTGGCATTCGACGGGGAAGGGCGCATTTGTGCGGTCAACCAGAGTGCGCTGAACCTGCTGGGACATATTCGCGGCGGCTTGCTGGGTAAGCCGGTGGAGGCGTTTTTCGATTGTTCGCTCGATGAGTTGCTCGGTCGTGCGAGCACCAATGCCGCCACCAGTTGGCCGTTGCGTACCCGTGATGGTCGCAAGCTGTTTGCAGTGTTGCGCGGTGAGGCACGGCGACCGCTGCCGATTCCGATGGTGCCAGCGGCCAAGGTTGTACAAGCGCCGCGCCTGTCGGGCATTTGCCTGGATGACGCGACGTTGCAGGCGGACTTCCGCAAAGCCTTGCGCGTCTACGAGCGCGACGTGCCGCTGCTGATCAACGGCGAAACCGGGTCCGGCAAGGAGGCCTTTGCCAAAGCGGTGCACCACGCCAGCCAGCGGGCGGAGAAAGCCTTTGTCGCCCTCAATTGCGCCGCCATTCCCGAAAGCCTGATTGAAAGCGAACTGTTCGGATATCGCGGCGGCAGCTTTACCGGCGCGCGCAAGGAGGGCATGCGTGGCAAGTTGCAACAGGCCGATGGCGGGACCTTGTTCCTCGATGAAATCGGTGACATGCCACTGGCCTTGCAGACGCGCTTGCTGAGGGTGCTCGAAGACCGGCAAGTGGTGCCGATCGGCGGCGAACCGGAATCGGTGAATGTGCGGATCATCAGTGCCACTCACCGTAACTTGCTGGATCGTGTGCAGGACGGCAGCTTCCGTGAGGATTTGTATTACCGTCTCAACGGGCTGGAAGTCGCGTTGCCGGCCTTGCGTGATCGTAGCGACAAATCCCGGTTGCTCGACTTTCTGCTGGCCGAGGAGGCGGGCGGAGAAACCGTGTTGATCGACGGGCCGGCGCGGGAGGCCTTGTTGGGGTTCGCCTGGCCGGGAAACGTGCGGCAGTTGCGAAATGTGCTGCGTACGCTGGCAGCACTGTGTGAGAACGGGCGGATCGGCCTGGAGGATTTGCCGGCGATGATTCGTTCGGCCAGGCCGGCGGTGGCGCAGGCTATCGAGGAGCCATCGGAGCATCCGTTGGAAGATGCCGAGCGACTGGCGTTACTCACGGCGCTGGAGCAGACGCGCTGGCATATGACGCATACGGCGGAGCAGTTGGGGGTCAGTCGCAATACCCTATATCGGAAGCTGCGTAAACACGGTATCGCCCGGTAGACCGCATCACGGCCTTCGCGAGCAGGCTCGCTCCCACAGGGGCTGCGCAGGCCTTGTGGGAGGGAGCCTGCTCGCGAAGGCGTCCTCAAATCTGAAACACAAGGTGCGATTTTTCCTACCCTAAGCTAACCTGCGGCCATGTTTACGAGGTCGACTAATGCACATTCATATTCTTGGTATCTGCGGCACTTTCATGGGGTCAATGGCGGTTCTGGCCAAGGAGCTGGGCCATCACGTGACGGGCTCCGATGCCAACGTCTATCCGCCGATGAGCACTCAGCTGCAAGCCCAGGGCATTGAATTGACCCAAGGCTACGACCCGGCGCAACTCGATCCGGCCCCTGATCTGGTAGTGATCGGCAACGCCATGTCCCGGGGCAACCCGGCTGTGGAGTACGTGCTGAACAAAGGCCTGCCCTACGTCTCCGGCCCGCAATGGCTGGCCGATCATGTGCTGCAAGGTCGCTGGGTACTGGCGGTTGCCGGTACGCACGGCAAGACCACCACCAGCAGCATGCTGGCCTGGGTGCTGGAACACGCGGGCATGGCCCCGGGTTTCCTGATTGGCGGCGTGCCGCAAAACTTCTCGGTGTCGGCGCGCCTGGGCGATACGCCGTTCTTCGTCATCGAAGCCGACGAGTACGACAGCGCGTTCTTCGACAAACGCTCCAAGTTCGTGCACTACCGCCCGCGCACGGCAATCCTGAACAACCTCGAGTTCGATCACGCGGACATCTTCCCGGACCTGCCGGCCATCGAGCGGCAGTTCCATCACTTGGTGCGGACTATCCCGAGCGAAGGCCTGGTGATTCATCCGACCACTGAGCCGGCCTTGCAACGCGTGATCGAGATGGGTTGCTGGACCCCGGTGCAAACCACCGGTGCCGGCGGTCAGTGGCAGGTCAAGCTGCTCAGTGAAGATGGCTCGAAGTTCGAAGTGATGTTCGAAGGCGTCGCCCAGGGTGTGGTCGAGTGGGACATGACGGGCCAGCACAACGTCGCCAATGGCCTGGCGACCCTGGCTGCTGCACGCCACGTCGGTGTGGTGCCGTCCATGGGCATTGCCGCGTTGAGCGCCTTCAAAAGCGTGAAGCGCCGGATGGAAAAAGTCGCGGAAGTGGGTGGCATCACCATTTATGACGACTTCGCTCACCACCCGACTGCCATCGCCACCACGCTGGATGGCCTGCGCAAACGCATCGGCGATGCACCGTTGATCGCGATCATCGAGCCGCGTTCCAACTCCATGAAACTTGGCGCGCACCGTGACGGATTGCCGGAAAGCGTGGTCGATGCCGATCAGGTGATCTGGTACGCGCCGGCCAACCTCGGCTGGGACCTGGCGGGTACTGCGGCGCTGTGCACCGTGCCGTCGATTGTCAGTGATTCCCTTGAGGGCATCATCGAGCGCGTGAAGAGCCAGGCCCAACCCGGCACCCACGTGGTTATCATGAGCAACGGCGGCTTCGGCGGCCTGCACGGCAAACTGGCCGAGGCGCTCAAATGAACAACGGCCCGGACCGCATCACCCTGGCAATGACCGGCGCTTCAGGCGCCCAGTACGGTTTGCGCCTGCTCGACTGCCTGGTGCGGGAAGATCGTGAGGTGCACTTCCTGATTTCCAAGGCCGCACAGTTGGTGATGGCCACCGAAACCGACGTCACGCTGCCGACCAAGCCGCAGATGATGCAGGCGTTCCTTACCGAATACACGGGGGCTGCCGCCGGGCAGATTCGGGTGTACGGCAGGGAAGACTGGATGTCTCCGGTGGCTTCGGGTTCCGGCGCGCCAGCGGCGATGGTGGTGGTGCCGTGCTCCACGGGCACGTTGTCGGCCATCGCTACCGGCGCCTGCAACAACCTGATCGAACGGGCCGCCGACGTGACGCTCAAAGAGCGTCGGCAGTTGATCCTGGTGCCCCGTGAAGCGCCGTATTCGAGCATTCACCTGGAGAACATGCTCAAGTTGTCGAACATGGGCGTGACAATCCTGCCGGCATCTCCGGGCTTCTACCATCAGCCTCAAACCATCGACGACCTGATCGATTTCGTCGTGGCACGGATTCTCAACCTGCTGAATATTCCTCAGGACATGTTGCCGCGCTGGGGCGAGCATCATCTGACCAGCGATGAATAAGCTGCTGGTGATAGTGCTGGCGCTGCAATTGGCCGGGTGTGCCACGGCGCGGACCCTCGATGCGGCCAAGCCGGGGGCGCCGGTGGTTTACTCGGGGACTCGCCTGGATTTGTACGCTATGAATGGTGGGTGCTGCGCCAAGGACCGTTTCGGCGCCGAAGCGCCAAGCTATCCCGGTGTCGACCTGCCGGCGAGTGCGTTGCTCGACACGCTGCTGTTGCCGCTGTCATTGCTGACGGTGATAGGGGTGAGTTTTCAGGCGACGGGCGGATTGTAGGTATCGCGCGGCTCTTGTGGCGAGGGAGCAAGCTCCCTCGCCACAGGTCCGCGGTTTACTTGCCGAGTTTGCGCAGCTCATCCGACTCGACAATCCGCACGCCATCCTGCTCTTCCAGCGCCAGGCGCCACATCGCGCGGGCCAGTTGGCAGGCTTCAATACCATGGTATTTGCCAGGGATCAGCCGAGACAGCGGACCGGCGAACTTCTCGCCCAGTCGCGGTTCAGTGCGATCACCCAGCAACAGCGAAGGGCGGCAAATAGTCAGCTGCGGCCAGTCCTGCGCGCGCAATGCGTACTCCATCTCGCCTTTGACCCGGTTGTAGAAAATCGAGGATCTGCGATCGGCTCCCAGAGCACTGATCACGATCAGGTGCCGTGCGCCCATCTCCCGTGCGCGTTTGGCAAAGGCCACGACCATGTCCAGGTCCACCGCGCGGAACGCCTGTTCCGAGCCTGCCTGTTTGATGGTGGTGCCCAGGCAGCAGTAGGCGATGTCGACGCGGCCGTTCAACTGTGGCAGAAACTCCGCCGGGTCGCCGACCGGGTTTTCAAGGTGCGGGTGCTTGGCCAGAGGCCTGCGTGAGGGGGCCAATACCCGGGTAATCGTTGGCTCGTTAAGCAGGCGATCAAGCAGATGTTCACCGGTCAGCCCGGTGGCTCCGGCAAGCAATACGTGCTGAGGCGTCAAGTACATAGTGTTTCTCCCTTGATACTGTTCAGCTTAGTTGCTGTTTGCATCCTTGCTTTCCATGGACGCACTTTGCAGGGCTTTTCGTGCCTGCTGTTTGCGCAGTAACTGCCAATGCGAGAGCACGGTTTTCGGTGCCCAGATCTGTGGTTCGGACGCTTCGAAACCGTCCGCCAGCTCACGTTCGGCGACAGTGGCCTTGGCCAGTTTGAAGGCTTGTTCCAGGTCATCGGTCTGGTTCAGGGCCTGGGCGAACAGGGCGTCGCCGAAGTAAGTGAAGTTGGCTTCCTCCGAGCAACCGAAGGACACTCGGTCGGCCCGCGAGGCCGTCATGATCAGGGTCCGTTCATCCTTGAGGGCGGGAATGAATCCGCCGGAGTAGCAGGACGAAATCACGATGATCTTGTCGCGGTTTTTCAGGGGGGCGAGAACAGCGGCCAATTCGTCGGCCGGCAGATCGGCCAATTCCATGCGTGGCTGGTCCAGCACCAGCTCGTGTTCGCTGGTGCCGTGGCTGGTCAGGTAGATGAAAATCAGATCTTCCGGACCGCTGCGTTCGGCCAGCGTCAGGGCAGCCCGGCGCAAGTTTTCCCGGGTAGCCATCGGGCGGTCGGCGAGGTGGTCGCGATGGTTCACCAGGCGAATCTGGCCAAAGGTGCCGAAACGGGTGCTGAGCATGTTGGCGACGTAGTCTGATTCGCGCAGAAACACGCTTTGCTTGCCATCGCCACCCAGGGTCAATGAATACAGCTCCACCGCCGGGGTCGAGGGTGGAACGTTGGTCAGCGCCGCGTCGAGCAGGCGTCCCTGGGCCAGCAGGCCGAGCTCAAGGGTGTCGGGCAGTAGTTTGCCCTCGGCGTCGCGTACACGCTGGCCATTGATCCAGGTGCCGCTGAGCACGGTGCCGTCGGTCAACACCAATGTGCCGCGCCCCTGGTAGCTGTCGTTGTCGAACTGGCCGGTGTAAAAGCTGCCATCGGACAGGTTCAGGCGGCCCTGGCCGGAAAAGCGCCAGTCATTGAACTGGCCGATGTAGTGGCTGCCGTCAGTGCCGATCAACTCGCCCTTGCCGTTCAGCGAGCCTTCCTTGAACTGGCCCAGCCAGACATCGCCGTCGGCGTTTTCGTAGCGGCCTTTGCCGTGCAGTTGATTGTTCTTGAAGCCGCCGACATACATGTCGCCGTCGGCGCTGTTGAAAGTCCCGTTGCCTTCCAGCTGGCCGTCGACGAAGTGCCCGGTGAACTGATTGCCGTTGCCGTCGCCGCGCTGTCCTTCGCCATTGGGTTTGCCGTGGGCGAACAGGCCCTGATAGGAGCTGCCGTCTTCGAGTTCGAGGCGACCCAGGCCGGCGTATTGATCGGCCTTGAACTCCCCGCGATAGCTCATGCCATTTTCTTTGAGGGTGCCTTCGCCGTTGCGTCGGCCGGCCTTGAAGCCGCCGCTGTAGCTGCTGGCATTGGTGGTCAGCGCCCCTTGGCCGTCGAACAGTCCCTGATTGAACTGCCCGCGATAGACTTCGCCATTGCTGCCATGCCATTCGCCCTGGCCTTGCCACTGGCCCTTGTCGAACTCGCCGGCGTACCAGCTGCCATTCGGGTAGTCGATACGCCCCTTGCCTTGCAGCAGGCCATTGACCAGGTCACCGCGATAGCGTCCGCCGTCCGGCAGGCGTGCGTCAGGAGGCAATGGCGATTCGCCGTCGCCGCAAGCGGTGAGCATCAGGGTCAAGGCAAGGAGTGCAAGTGGGCGCATAGCGGATTCCGGGCAATTAGGCGAGGGAGTATGCCGCAGCTATGTGACCTTATACAGGGCGAGGTGCCGCCAGATGGCGCGAAACAGCATGAGCTGCTTCGCATCCGGGACGGTTTATACGAAGCACAGGGACAGGGGTTCGGCGATGTACGCCGGTTTGTCCGAACCTTCGATTTCCAGGGTGGTGGTGGCCTTGAGTAGCCACTGGCCGGGTTTCTTCTCGATGACTTCGGTCAGGTCGACCTTCAGGCGCACTTTCGAGTTGACCTTGACCGGCTGGATGAAGCGCACGCTGTCGAGGCCGTAGTTGACCACCATCTTCAAGCCTTCGGGCATGACGAGGATGTCTTCCATCAGTTTCGGGATCAGCGACAGCGACAGGAAGCCGTGAGCGATGGTGCTGCCAAATGGCGTTTGCGCGGCCTTGACCGGGTCGACGTGGATGAACTGAAAATCCCCTGTGGCTTCGGCGAACAGGTTGATGCGGTCCTGATCGATGGTGAGCCATTCGGAACGTCCAAGTTCCTTGCCGACATAATCTTTGAGCTCTGCAACTGGAACATAGGGCATTGAGACTCTCCTTGGGTTCATCGGTTTTATGGTTTTGGCTTGCGGGGATCTGACCTCCCGGCTTACCACTTTAGATCAACATGACCAAACGCTCCGGTCAACTGACCATGCTTTTGGCGAATGCCGGTCTATAGCGCGAGCATGCTTATAATGCCCGGCCAATGCGGGTGACGGATTTTGCGGGAGAACTTTGATGTTGTTACGGGGCCTGACGTGGCTGGTGCTGTTCCAATTGCTCGGCACTGCGATCAATCATTTGTTCTTGCCGGTGCTGCCGGGGCCGATTGTGGGGTTGCTGCTGTTACTGGTGTACCTCATCTGTCGCGGACAGGTCGGCGAGCCGCTGAACCTGGCGGCCGGCAGCCTGCTGCGCTACCTGCCGCTGTTGCTGGTGCCGCCGGCCGTGGGCGTGATGGTCTACGCCGCTGACATCGCGGCTGACTTCTGGGCCATTGTCGGTGCACTGGTGTTGTCGCTGCTGCTTTCGATGGCCTTCGCCGGGGTGCTGATGCAGCGCATGGTCAAGCGTCACGCTCACTCCGAGGACAACCAATGATCTTCGACTGGCACGGCGCCTGGACGTCGGTGATTCATCATCCCTTGTTTGGTATCGGCATTACCCTTGGCGCCTATCAACTCGTCCTGGCGGCATTCGAGAAAACCCGATGGATCTTTTTGCAGCCGGTGTTGGTCTCCATGTTGCTGGTGATCGGCGTGCTGGTGGGCTGCGGCCTGACCTACGCCGAGTACCGCAAGAGCACCGAGATCCTGAGCATCCTGCTCGGCCCGGCCACTGTCGCGCTGGCGGTGCCGCTTTATCTCAACCTGCGACGGATTCGGCAGTTGTTCTGGCCGATATTTACTACGCTGGTGATAGGCGGGGTGGTGGCCACGGGGATGGGCGTGTTGCTGGGCTGGTCGTTTGGTGCCGAGCACATGATCCTGATGACCATGGCACCGAAATCGGTGACCTCGCCTATCGCCATGTTGGTGGCTGAGCAGATCGGTGGT
This sequence comes from Pseudomonas grandcourensis, assembly GCF_039909015.1. NCBI lineage: Bacteria > Pseudomonadati > Pseudomonadota > Gammaproteobacteria > Pseudomonadales > Pseudomonadaceae > Pseudomonas > Pseudomonas grandcourensis. The sequence continues at coordinate 6,034,545 of NZ_CP150919.1, read as the reverse complement.
GTCGCGGCGCTGGCAGCGGTGTTCGTCTTGATTACCGGTGTGATCGGCGCGATTTTCGGCCCGGCGTTGTTGACCCGTCTCGGCGTGCACAGTCCGGAAGCCAGGGGCATGGCGCTGGGAATGACGGCCCACGCGGTCGGCACGTCGGTGGCGTTGCAGGAAAGTGAAGAGTGCGGCGCCTTCGCGGCGCTGGCGATGAGCCTGATGGGTGTGGCCACGGCGGTGTTCCTGCCGTTGGCGGTGTCGATGGTGGTGTAAGGAAATGTCTATGAGTCTGCCGCTTTTTCCGCTCAATACAGTGCTGTTTCCAGGCTGCATCCTCGACTTGCAGATCTTCGAAGCGCGCTATCTGGACATGATCGGCCGCTGCATGAAGCAGGGCGGCGGCTTCGGCGTGGTGTGCATCCTCGATGGCGAGGAAGTCGGGATTGCCCCGGCGGGTTACGCCCTGGTCGGGTGCGAGGCGCTGATCACCGATTTCAAACAGCAGGACAACGGCCTGCTGGGGATTCGGGTTCAGGGCGGGCGGCGTTTCCACGTGTTGCGAACGGAAGTCCAGCGCGATCAGTTGACCGTCGCCGAAGTCGAGTGGCTGGAAGACGAACCCGAGCAGCCACTGCAGGATGAGGACGCCGACCTGGTGGCCTTGCTCAAGGCCCTGGCGGAACACCCGATGGTTGAAGCCTTGAACATGGGCACCGAAGCGACCGGCCAGCAGTCACTGGCCAATCAGTTGGCGTATCTGTTGCCTTTCGCTGAACTGGACAAGATCGACCTGCTGCAACTCGACGATCCGCAGCAACGACTGGATGCGATTCAGGCGTTGCTGGATGAGTTGCAGGGGGAGTTGTTTACCTGATTAGTAAACGCAAACCGTAGAGTGTTCGGCCTGGTGTCGTTGGTTGGTTGAGGTTTCAAGTTATAAGTTTGTTATTTATGGTTGTTGTGGTCGGTTTGTCTGGTTGGTCTTCGTATTGATTTTTAATAAGTGTAGAGAGTGGATTGTCTTGATCTGAAAAGTTTGAGTGGTTATATTTTATATGCCTGCATGAAGCGGGTATTGCAAATATAAAGGATTATTTAATGAGAAATTTAAGTGGCGATGAGCGTGCGTTGTGGGGGGTGTGTTTTTCCCGGATCATGGTCCGGTATGTTTTTGCAAAAACACCGCAGGCCGAAGTCGAGTTTGCGGCGGACTCGGCTGCGAATGCGGCCAATGCGTTGATTCTGGTGCGGCGCTCGGGTTTGAATGCCGGCCGCGATAGTTTTGAGCAACGACTCTGGGATGATTATGTGGGGGAGGCGATGATCAAGTTCTCTACGGAAGTTCGTTGGAAGTTGGAAGACTATGTCGTCATCGCTGGTCAGGTTGCCAAACATGCCGATACAGCCATTGCGAAATATCGTGGTGTTGATGACGCGAATTTGCCAAGCTTTCCGTTTGGGGGGTGAGATTTAATATAAGTCATCAGGAGTCGTTGTTGTTTAGTGTGGAGGCGGTTATTAGTTGACCTGCAGTGATTGGGTGAATCGCCGAAAAGTTGTTTGCCTGGCATTTTTGGAAAGTCGCAGCCTTTGATTGCTCCTGCAGGGCCACCCCCCCTTTCATGTAGGCGCGATTGAAGGCTGCGATCTTCTGCTTTATCTAGTACGCATACCGCAACATCGTATGGGGCAAATGCCGCAACACGAAGAAACCGAACAATGCCACCAAGGCAGGGAGCACCAGCCACCAGACCTTGGGAGGCAAGGCGTTGAGCGGTTCATTGCGCTGGATCAGCCACAGGCTCGCCGCGCAGACGCACGCCGCAAGCATTGCGCCGGCCAATACATCCGTCGGCCAATGCGCTCCGAGGTAAACCCGCGAAAGCGCAATCGCCATTGCGGGCAGGCAGCCCACCAATAACCAGGTCAGACGCATCCGTGGCGGTTGTCCACGGCCGGCCAGTACGGCGAGGGTCAGGAACAGCGCAAAAGAGCCAGACGCGTGGCCACTGGGCATGCTGTAGCTGGTCAGTGGGTCACTCAGCACTTCAGGGCGCACTCGGGCAAAGAAGTATTTGGTCGCGGTGTTCGCCAATGCCGTGCAGAGCAGGGTGCTTCCGGTGAAGATCGCAGGGCGCCATTGGCGCATCAGCAGCAGCAAACCTGTCAGCAGTACGCTGAACAACAGCATGTTGCGGAATTCACCGATCAGTGTGAAAACCACCGCCACCTCATCGAGCATTGGATTGCGATGCTCCTGCACCAGGGTCATCAGCCCTTGATCGAGGGCGCCAAGGTGCGGATAGCCGATGAACAATCCCGTCAGAATGAGAAAGCTCATGCCAGCGATCAACGCTGTAGCCCTGCGATGCTGGCGCAAGCTGCTGGTGGCGCTCAACCCCACCATGACCGCAATGCTGCCGGCAACGATCCCGGCCTGAGTCCAGAAACCTTCAGGCAACGGCAGGCGAATGGCTGCGCCGGTAGCCCAGCCTGGCAGCAGATAAGCCACCGACCAGCCGGCACCGGCCAGCAGGCTGACGGCGATGAAGCGTGGGAAGGGCATGTCGCACATGCCGGCGACCATGGGCAGCATCGGCCGCAATGGCCCGATAAAACGCCCGACCAGCAGGCTGGCGGTGCCATACCTCTGGAAATAGGCCTCGGCCCCGGCAATCCATTCCGGGTGATGGCGCAAACCGGGCAGGCGCCGGATGTTCTGATGAAAATGCCGTCCAAGGAAATACGAAACCACGTCACCCAACACACCGGCAAGGAAGCCCAGAAGCAAGGTTTCACTCAGCGGCAACGCACCGCTGCCTGCCAGTACCGCCACGGCGAACAGCAACACCGTGCCGGGAACGATCAGCCCGGCAATCGCCAGACATTCCACAAAGGCCACGATGAATACCGCTGCTGCCAGCCATTGCGGGTTGACCGCCAGCCATCCGGTCACGCTATCGAGCCATGGGCCCATAAAAACCACTCCATCAAATGTTCAATTTTCTACTTGTAGGAGCGAGCCTGCTCGCGATAGCGCACTTTGAGTCAGCAGTGTTGTTGATTGTGCTGACCTCATCGCGAGCAGGCTCGCTCCCACAGGGGATTCCTTCAGTTTCAAAATCCGGATCGATTTCAGGGCAGCACAAAATAATCGCGACCTTCGACCTGGCCTCGTCGTAGCGGGTTGCGCGTGCAGTAAGCCGCGTAGGCAGCATCGACAAAGCGATACATCAGGTGTTCATCGCGCCCGTGGGGGATGCCCAGGCGTGTAGTCTGGATGATGTGTGCGGGCGTCTGCCCAACGTGCTCTACCAGCAGCACTTCATGATCGAAGCGTTTGGCGTCCCACACCGGTACTTTCAGGCCCAGTGCCTTGCACAGCAGGGTTTGCCCGGCGCAGAGCTTTTGTGACGGGCGAGGGCGGCCCTGGGCATCGGGATTGTTCAATAGCATCTGTGCCAGGCTGCCCGGCCCGCTCAATTGATCGACCCACGGGTAGGCGGACTTGATCAGCACGGCGTTACCCGGCCCCTGGGCACTGAAGTTCAGTGAATCGCCGCCCCGGGCGTAATACATATAGATGTGGCCGCCATCCAGAAACAAAGCCTTACGCTTTTCTGTGTAGCCGAGGGACGCGTGGCTACCCTTTTCTGCACAGTAATAGGCTTCGGTTTCGATGATCCGGGCGCTGAGCCACAGGTCGCCAACCCGATGGCGAATGACTTTGCCCAGTAAATCCCGGGCCAGAATTTGCGCGTCACGGTCGAAAAACGCGTCCGGGAGGCCCGTGGGCAGGCTCACAGCGGACGCTCGAACAGTCAGGTTGGACATGATGACCGGCATTTGTCAGGGCTGAATGAGTCGTGATGATAACAATTTGCAGCTTAATCCCGGCTGAACATCGGCAAATTGCCCTCCATTTCGACCATCCGCCCGTCACCGCTGTTAGTCAGTGGGCGCGACAGCTATAATCTGTCGCTTTACTCTTTACCAAGACCTAATCAAAGACCACGCCAGACCATGACTGAGTCCGTTCTTGACTACATGACCCGCCTGGGTCGCGCTGCCCGCGAAGCTTCCCGCGTGATCGGCCGTGCCAGTACCGCGCAGAAAAACCGCGCCCTGCAGGCCGCCGCCAATGCGCTGGACGCTGCCCGCGCCGAGCTGACGGCGGCCAATGAACAGGATTTGGCCGCCGGTCGCGCCAATGGTCTTGAGCCGGCCCTGCTCGAACGTCTGGCGCTGACCCCGGCGCGTATCGACGGCATGATCGTCGGCCTGCGTCAGGTTGCAGCCCTGCCGGACCCGGTCGGCGCGATCCGCGACATGAGCTTCCGTCCGTCCGGTATTCAGGTCGGCAAGATGCGCGTGCCATTGGGCGTTATCGGAATCATCTACGAGTCGCGGCCGAACGTGACCATCGATGCCGCGAGCCTGTGCCTGAAATCCGGTAACGCGACCATCCTGCGTGGCGGTTCCGAGGCGATTCATTCCAATCGCGCCATCGCCGCTTGCATTCAGCGTGGCCTGGCCGAGGCCGATCTGCCTGCTGCGGTGGTGCAAGTGGTCGAAACCACGGACCGCGCTGCCGTCGGCGCGCTGATCACCATGCCTGAGTACGTCGATGTCATCGTACCGCGCGGCGGCCGTGGCCTGATCGAGCGCGTGAGCCGTGACGCCCGCGTCCCGGTGATCAAGCACCTGGACGGCATCTGCCACGTTTACGTGAGTGAGCACGCCGACCTGGCCAAGGCCCAGCGCATCGCGTTCAATGCCAAGACTTACCGTTATGGCATCTGCGGTGCCATGGAAACGCTGCTGGTCGATCAAACCGTCGCCAAGGATTTCCTGCCGGCGATGGCGGCCCAGTTCCGTGAAAAAGGCGTCGAACTGCGCGGTTGCGAGCGCACCCGGGCGATCATCGATGCCGTGCCGGCCACCGAGGAAGACTGGAACACCGAGTATCTGGCGGCGATTCTGTCGATCCGCGTGGTCGACGGACTGGAACAGGCCATCGAGCACATCAATCATTACGGCTCCCACCACACCGATTCGATTGTCAGCGAACACCAGGGCGACACCCGGCGTTTCGTGGCTGAAGTCGACTCCTCGTCGGTGATGATCAACACCCCGACATGCTTCGCCGATGGTTTCGAATACGGATTGGGTGCCGAGATCGGCATTTCTACTGATAAGCTGCACGCCCGCGGCCCGGTGGGCCTCGAAGGACTGACCTGCGAGAAGTACATCGTGGTCGGCGACGGGCAGCTGCGCGGACAGGAGCCGGTCTGACTTGGGCGACTTCGACCCGTCAGCACCGGTCACCGTCAGCGAGCCAGCCCCTCGCCGCATTGGCGTGCTGGGCGGAACGTTCGACCCGGTGCACATCGGCCACTTGCGCGGTGCACTGGAAGTCGCCGAAACCCTGGCGCTCGATGAGTTGCGTCTGACACCCAGTGCCAGGCCGCCCCATCGGGACACGCCGCAGGTGTCGGCAAAAGACCGTCTGGCGATGGTCGAGTGCGCGGTGGCCGGTGTGGCACCGTTGGTGGTGGACGCCCGCGAATTGCAGCGGGACAAACCGTCCTACACCATCGATACCCTGGAACTGATGCGCGCCGAACTGGCCGCGGATGACCAGGTTTTTCTGCTTTTGGGCTGGGACGCTTTTTGCGGCCTGCCCACTTGGCACCGCTGGGAAGAGTTGCTCCAGCATTGCCATATCCTGGTGTTGCAACGCCCGGATGCCGACAGCGAACCGCCGGATGCCTTGCGCAACCTGCTGGCAGCGCGCTCGGTGAGCGACCCGCTGGCCCTCAAAGGGCCGAGCGGACAGATTGCATTCGTCTGGCAGACACCGCTCGCGGTATCCGCCACCCAGATCCGTCAACTGCTGGCCAGCGGTAAGTCGGTACGTTTCCTGGTGCCCGACGCGGTCCTGGCCTACATCGATGCGCACGGGCTCTACCGTGCGTCGAACTGAATGGGAGTGCCTCAAGGCACGTGGCAACAACGTGTATTGAAGCGCCCGAACAAACGAGCAAAACGAGTTTTATATGACGAGCAACAACGAAAGCAAAGTAAAACGCAAAGGCACATTCAAGAGTGCCCCGCTGCCGGAAAAGGTCCTCGCCGCCGAGCCGCCTAAAGGCGACGATCTGGTCAAGATCGCCGTAGCCGCCCTGGAAGACGTCAAGGCCCAGGACGTGCTGGTGATTGATGTTCGCGACAAGCAGAGCATCACTGACTACATGATCATCGCTACCGGTACCTCCAACCGCCAGATCGGCGCGATGCTGGACAAGGTTCGCGAGGCCGTCAAAGCCCTGGGTATCAAGCCGCTGGGTGAAGAAGGCAAGGGCGACAGCGACTGGGTGCTGTTGGACATGGACGACGTGATCGTCCACATGATGACTTCCAACGCCCGTCAGTTCTACGACCTGGAGCGCCTGTGGAAAGGTGCCGAGCAGAGCCGTGCAGCCGATGGCAAGCACCACAGCCCTGAAGTGGGTCACGAGCATTTCAACAAGCTCAACAAAGACCAGGAATAAGGGACCGCTGTGCGACTGCGACTGATCGCCGTCGGTTCACGCATGCCCAAATGGGTGGAAGAAGGCTGGCATGAATATGCCAAGCGTCTTCCGTCCGAGCTGGCGCTGGAACTGGTGGAAATACCGCTCAATACCCGTGGCAAGAACGCCGACGTGGCCCGTTTCATCCGCCAGGAAGGCGAAGCCATGCTGGCCAAGGTCGGGCCGAACGAGCGGATTGTCACTCTCGAAGTCCATGGCAAGCCCTGGAGCACCGAGCAACTGGCGGTCGAGCTCGATCGCTGGCGGCTGGACTCGCGTACGGTCAACTTCATGGTCGGCGGCCCCGAAGGGTTGGCGCCGGAAGTCTGTGCCCGGGCTGACCAGCGTTGGTCGTTGTCGCCGCTGACCTTGCCGCACCCGCTGGTGCGGATCCTGATCGGCGAACAGATGTACCGTGCCTGGACCGTGCTGTCCGGTCACCCTTACCACAAGTAGTTCTGCCCTCATGTCCCAGCCGATCCGCATCAAGGACCACGAAAAAGACGCCCGTCTGGTGCGTGGCCGCGTCGTGTTCGGGGCAATTGCGGTGGTAACGCTGATTGGCGTACTGATCGCGCGCCTGTATTTCCTGCAGGTGATCCAGTACGAGTATCACTCGACCCTGTCGGAAAACAACCGCGTCCACGTGCAGCCGATTCCGCCGACCCGTGGCTTGATCTTCGACCGCAACGGCGTGGTGATTGCCGATAACCGGCCGAGTTTCAGCCTGAGCATGACCCGCGAGCGGTCCGGCGACTGGCAGCAAGTGCTCGACGTGATCGTCGAAGTGCTGGAACTGACGCCCGAGGACCGGGTGATCTTCGAGAAGCGCATGCGTCAGGGGCGCCGGCCATTCGAGCCGGTGCCGATCCTGTTCGAGCTGACTGAAGAGCAGATCGCGCGAATTGCCGTGAACCAGTTCCGCCTGCCCGGGGTGGAAGTGGTCGCGCAACTGGTTCGTCACTATCCCCAGGGCGCGCATTTTGCGCACTCGGTGGGCTACATGGGGCGGATCAACGAGAAAGAGCTCAAGACTCTGGACCCGGTCAGTTATAGCGGCACCCATCAAATCGGTAAAACCGGCATCGAGCGCTTCTATGAGCCGGAGCTGCATGGTCAGGTGGGTTACGAGGAGGTCGAGACCAACGCTCGGGGCCGTGTATTGCGGGTGCTCAAGCGCACCGAACCGGTTTCCGGCAAAGACATCGTCCTGAGCCTGGACATCAAATTGCAGGAAGCCGCCGAAGCCGCGCTCGGCGGTCGTCGTGGTGCGGTGGTGGCCCTGAACCCGAAAACCGGCGAGGTGCTGGCGATGGTCAGTCAGCCGAGCTTCGATCCGAACCTGTTCGTCACCGGCATCAGCTCCAAGGCCTATGCCGAACTGCGCGACTCCATCGACCGGCCGCTGTTCAACCGCGTACTGCGCGGTCTGTATCCGCCGGGTTCGACCATCAAGCCTGCTGTGGCGATTGCCGGTCTGGATTCGGGCGTGGTGACTGCCTCGACCCGGGTGTTCGACCCCGGTTACTACATGTTGCCCAACTACGATCACAAGTACCGCAACTGGAACCGCACCGGTGATGGTTTTGTCGACCTCGACACGGCGATCATGCGTTCCAACGACACCTACTTCTATGACCTGGCCCACAAGCTGGGGATCGATCGGTTGTCGTCGTACCTGTCCAAGTTCGGTATCGGTCAGAAGGTTTCCCTGGACATGTTCGAGGAGTCGCCGGGTCTGATGCCGACCCGCGAATGGAAGCGCGCGACCCGCCGCCAGGCATGGTTCCCGGGTGAAACGCTGATTCTCGGGATCGGTCAGGGCTACATGCAGTCGACCCCGTTGCAGCTGGCCCAGGCCACCGCGCTGGTGGCCAACAAAGGCATCTGGAACCGTCCGCACCTGGCCAAGACCATCGAAGGCGAGAAACCGGTGGATCAGAACCCGATGCCGGACATCATCCTGCGCGACCCGTCTGACTGGACCAAGGTCAACCACGGCATGCAGCAGGTGATGCACGGCGCCCGCGGTACGGCACGCAAGGCTTCGATCGGTGCGCAGTACCGCATCGCCGGCAAGAGTGGTACGGCCCAAGTGGTCGCGATCAAGCAGGGTGAGAAGTACGACCGCTCCAAGGTTCAGGAACGCCATCGCGACCACGCCTTGTTCGTGGGCTTCGCCCCGGCGGACGATCCGCAGATCGTGGTGTCGGTGATGGTCGAGAACGGTGAGTCCGGCTCCGGCGTCGCCGCGCCAGTGGTGCGTCAGATCATGGACGCCTGGTTGCTCGACCAGGACGGTCACCTCAAAGCCGAATACGCCAGTCCTACTAGCGCGGAGGCCACGGCCCGTGATGAATAATTTTGATCGCATGCTCTCCAGTGAGGATGTGATGCGTCGTCGCGCGACGCTGCTGCAACGCATGCACATCGATGGCGTGCTGCTGATTTTGCTGTTGACCCTGGCCGCCGGCAGTCTGTTCGTACTGTATTCGGCCAGTGGCAAGAGCTGGGACCTGCTGGCCAAGCAGGCCACTTCGTTCGGCATCGGTCTGGTCTCGATGATCGTCATCGCTCAGTTCGAGCCGCGCTTCATGGCTCGTTGGGTGCCGGTCGGGTATGTGATCGGTGTGATGTTGCTGGTGGTGGTGGATGTCATGGGCCACAACGCCATGGGCGCCACTCGCTGGATCAATATCCCCGGTGTCGTGCGCTTCCAGCCCTCGGAGTTCATGAAAATCCTGATGCCGGCAACCATCGCCTGGTATCTGTCCAAACGCACATTGCCACCGCAGCTCAAGCATGTGGGCATCAGCCTGATGCTGATCGGCGTGCCGTTCATTCTGATCGTGCGCCAACCGGACCTCGGCACTTCGCTGCTGATCCTGGCCGGCGGCGCTTTCGTGCTGTTCATGGGTGGCTTGCGCTGGCGCTGGATCCTCAGTGTGCTGGCCGCCGCGGTTCCGGTGGCGATTGCCATGTGGTTCTTCATCATGCACGACTACCAGAAGCAGCGGATCCTGACGTTCCTCGACCCGGAGAGCGATCCGCTCGGCACCGGCTGGAACATCATCCAGTCCAAGGCCGCCATCGGCTCCGGCGGTGTGTTCGGCAAGGGTTGGTTGCTGGGCACTCAGTCGCACCTGGACTTCCTGCCGGAAAGCCATACCGACTTCATCATTGCGGTAATGGGTGAAGAGTTCGGCCTGGTGGGGATCTGCGCGCTGTTGCTGATCTACCTGCTGTTGATCGGCCGCGGCCTGGTGATTACCGCCCAGGCGCAGACATTGTTCGGCAAGTTGCTCGCGGGCAGCCTGACCATGACGTTTTTTGTTTATGTTTTCGTCAACATCGGTATGGTCAGTGGCCTGTTGCCGGTGGTGGGGGTGCCGTTGCCGTTCATTAGCTACGGAGGAACTTCGCTGGTGACGCTACTGTCAGCGTTTGGGGTTTTGATGTCGATCCATACCCATCGCAAGTGGATCGCGCAGGTTTGAATAAGGTGAAATTTTCAATGCAAGTAATGCGTGGCTGGGCGACTCGATACGCGCCATGGGTCGGCCTGGTAAGCATCCTTGGCACCATGCAGGAAGCGTTGGCCGGCGACTACGAAGGTTCACCCCAGGTGGCCGAGTTCGTCGGTGAAATGACCCGCGACTACGGTTTCGCCGGCGAACAATTGATGGGCGTGTTCCGCGAAGCCGAGCGCAAGCAGTCGATTCTGGACGCCATCTCGAAGCCCGCCGAACGGGTCAAGCAGTGGAGCGAATATCGCCCGATGTTCATAACCGATGCGCGCATCGCCCGGGGTGTGGATTTCTGGCGTCAGCACGAAGCGGTGCTGGCCCGTGCCGAGCAGGAATACGGCGTGCCGGCCCAGGTGATTGTCTCGATCATCGGCGTTGAAACCTTTTTCGGCCGTAATACCGGAAATTTCCGGGTGATCGATGCCTTGTCGACCCTGGGTTTCGACTATCCTCCCCGTGCCGAGTTTTTCCGCAAGGAGTTGCGTGAGTTCCTGCTGCTGGCCCGCGAAGAGCAGGTCGATCCGTTGACGCTCAAGGGCTCCTACGCCGGTGCAATGGGATTGCCGCAATTCATGCCGAGCAGTTTCCGCGCCTATGCGGTGGATTTCGACGGTGATGGCCATATCAACATCTGGACCAACCCGGACGATGCCATTGGCAGTGTCGCCAGTTACTTCAAGCGTCATGGCTGGGTTGCAGGCGAACCGGTGGTCAGCCGCGCCGATGTCCGTGGCGATCAGGTCGACGAAGGTTTGACCACAGGAATCGAACCGACGAAAACCGTCGGGGAGTTGCGAGCCCTGGGGTGGTCAAGTCATGATGCGCTGCGCGATGATATGCCGGTTACTGCGTTCCGCCTGGAAGGCGACAATGGCCCCGAGTACTGGATGGGCCTGAAGAATTTTTACGCGATCACGCGATATAACCGCAGCGTGATGTACGCCATGGCCGTACATCAACTGTCTGAACAGCTGGTCCAAGCACGGGGCGTCAAGTAATGCGGGCATTGCCTATCAATAAACCCCTGAAGCTGATGGCATTCGCCGCGCTGGCAGTGCTGGTCGCCAGTTGTTCGACCAGTCGCGCGCCGGCCCAGAAGACCAGCAGCACCGCCGTGCGCACGACGCCGGGGCTGGACATCAACCGCGCCCACAAGGATGGCGCGCCATGGTGGGATGTCGACGTTTCGCGTATCCCGGACGCCACGCCGACCCTGCACACCGGCCCGTACAAGGCCAACCCGTACACCGTGCTGGGCAAGACCTACTTCCCGTTGCAAGAGTCCAAGACCTACGTGCAGTCGGGTACGGCGTCCTGGTACGGCACCAAGTTCCACGGCCAGAACACCGCCAACGGCGAAGTGTATGACCTGTACGGCATGAGTGCCGCGCACAAGACATTGCCACTGCCAAGTTACGTCCGGGTGACCAACCTGGACAACAACAAGAGCGTGATCCTGCGAGTCAATGACCGCGGTCCGTTCTACTCGGACCGGATCATCGACTTGTCCTACGCTGCCGCCAAGAAACTCGGTTACGCCGAAACCGGCACCGCGCGGGTCAAGGTTGAAGGCATCGACCCGCAGCAATGGTGGGCCGCCAAGGGCCGTCCGGCACCATTAATGCTCAACGAACCGAAAGTCGCGCAGAATAGCGCCCCGGTGATCACGGCTTCGGCCGGCACCGTCGAACAATGGACGCCTCCGCCGCAGCAACACGCCGCCGCGGTGGTGCCTGTGCAGCTTGATGCAAAAAAAAACGCTTCTGTACCAGCCTCTGGCCAGTATCTGCAGGTGGGCGCGTTCGCCAACCCGGACGCTGCAGAACTCCTGAGATCGAAGCTCAGCGGGATGGTGAGCGCTCCGGTGTTCATCAGCTCGATCGTGCGCAATCAGCAGACCCTGCATCGGGTTCGCCTGGGCCCGATTGGATCGCCGGGTGAAATCCAGCAGGTGCAGAACAGTGTGCGCTTGGCCAATCTCGGTTCGCCGAGTGTTGTGACCGAGTAAGCCACGAAGTAATACGTAGAGCTTGATTGACGGTTCGTCTGCGGTATTGGGGGGCGAACCAGGTTGTTGACTCGTTGAAGAACAAAAGCCCGGCAAGGGTGACTGAGTGAGCAACTGAACACGCGATGACTCGTTAGAAAGTCATTTGATTAGTTTTGCCTTCGGGCAGTTTCCATTAGCGATTTCGAGAGACGGATGAACATCACCACCTTTGCCAAACGCCTGTTCCTGCTAGTCCCGCTGCTCCTCTCACCCGCCGCATTCGCGGTCGAGATGATGCCTTCGCCACCACAACTGGCCGCCAAGGCCTATGTGCTCATGGATGCCAGCAGCGGCAACGTGCTGGTCGAGAACAATGGTGACCAGCGTCTGCCACCGGCCAGCCTGACCAAGCTGATGACCGCGTACATCGCGACCCTGGAAATCCGTCGTGGCCAGATCGGCGAAAACGATCCGGTGACCGTCAGTGAAAACGCCTGGCGTACCGGCGGTTCGCGGATGTTCATCAAGGTCGGCTCGCAAGTCACTGTCAGCGACCTGCTGCACGGCATCATCATCCAGTCGGGCAACGACGCCAGTGTCGCGCTCTCCGAGCACATCGCCGGTAGCGAAGACGCCTTCGCCGACCTGATGAACAAGACCGTCGCCGACCTGGGCATGACCAACACCCACTTCATGAACCCGACAGGCCTGCCGAACCCTGAGCACTATTCGTCGGCTCACGACATGGCGGTGCTGGCTCGCGCGATCATCCACGAAGACCCGGCTCATTACGCGATCTACTCGCAGAAAGAGTTCTTCTGGAACGGCATCAAGCAACCGAACCGCAACCTGTTGCTGTGGCGCGACAAGACCGTCGACGGCCTGAAAACCGGCCACACCGACGAAGCCGGCTACTGCATGGTGTCCTCGGCCGTACGTGATGGCATGCGCCTGATCGCCGTGGTCTTCGGCACCAACAGCGAAGTGGCCCGTGCCGCCGAAACCCAGAAGCTGCTGACCTACGGTTTCCGTTTCTTCGAAACCCAGACCTTCTATCAGAAGGGCACCGAGCTGGCTCAGGCTCCGGTCTGGAAAGGCTCCACCAACCAGGTCAAGGCCGGTCTGGCTGAAGACCTGACCATGACCCTGCCAAAAGGCCAGCTGAAAAAGCTCGCTGCCAGCATGACCATGAACCCGCAGCTGGTCGCGCCAATCGCCAAGGGCGACGTGATCGGTAAAGTCGAAGTGAAACTGGACGACAAGGTGGTGCACAGCGCCGATCTGATCGCTCTGGACGCTGTCGAGGAAGGTGGTATCTTCCGTCGCATGTGGGATAGCATCCGTCTATTCTTCTACGGCTTGTTCAACTGAATTTAGTGTGCACCTGCATGGCTCCGCGCTGATCTGGCGCGCAGCCATGCCCGTCGCCACGGCTTACGCTTACGAGGCCGTTACGCCATGACCGATACCGAAGTAAAGGCGCCAAAGATCGAGTTCCCTGCCAATGATTACCCGGTTAAGGTGATCAGCGACACCGGCGCGGGCAACAAGGACAGAATCATCGACATCGTGCGCAAACATGCAACGATCAACGATGAGCGCGTTGACGAGCGCCAGAGCAGCAACGGCAAATACACCACGATTCAGTTGCACATCGTCGCGACCGACCAGGATCAGCTGTACAACATCAACAGCGAACTGCGGGCAACCGGTTTCGTGCACATGGTGCTGTGATGTCCGGTGTGCTGGGCTTTCGCGAGCTCGGCCAGATGGCTTACGAGCCGGTCTGGCATGCCATGCAACGCTTCACCAACGAACGCGGCAGCGATGCCGCCGACGAGATCTGGCTGGTGGAACACCCTGCGGTGTTCACCCAGGGGCAGGCTGGCAAGGCCGAACATCTGCTGCTTCCTGGTGATATTCCGGTGGTGCAGGTCGACCGTGGTGGTCAGGTGACCTACCACGGTCCCGGCCAGCTGGTGGCTTATCTGCTGCTGGACGTGCGCAAGCTCGGGTTTGGCGTGCGCGATCTGGTCAGCCGGATGGAGCAATGCCTGATCGAGCTGCTGGCCAGTTACGGTGTCACCGCCGTGGCCAAGCCCGATGCACCGGGTGTCTACGTCAACGGGGCGAAAATCGCTTCCCTGGGTCTACGGATCCGCCACGGTTGTTCCTTTCATGGCCTGGCCTTGAACGTGGACATGAACCTGGAACCGTTTCGACGGATTAATCCCTGCGGCTATGCCGGGCTGGCGATGACCCAGCTGAGCGATCACGCAGGATCGATTGAATTTGCCGAGGTAAGTGCCCGGCTGCGCGCGCAGCTCGTCAAACACCTCGACTATGCTGAGCAGACGACCCTGACGGGCGGAATCGACTGATATGACTACTGATGCAGTGCAAACCATGATCCCGACGCTCGATGTCACCGAGCGCCCGGCCCCGCGTCCCAAGGTTGAAGCCGGCGTCAAGCTGCGCGGCGCCGAAAAGGTTGCACGCATCCCGGTAAAGATCATTCCGACCACCGAACTGCCGAAGAAGCCGGACTGGATTCGTGTACGCATCCCGATTTCGCCGGAAGTCGACCGCATCAAGGCCCTGCTGCGCAAACACAAGCTGCACAGCGTCTGCGAAGAGGCATCCTGCCCGAACCTGGGCGAGTGCTTCTCCGGTGGCACCGCGACCTTCATGATCATGGGTGACATCTGCACCCGTCGTTGCCCGTTCTGCGACGTCGGCCACGGCCGTCCGAAGCCACTGGACGTCAACGAGCCGGAAAGCCTGGCCATCGCCATCGCCGACTTGAAACTCAAGTACGTCGTGATCACCTCGGTAGACCGCGACGACCTGCGTGACGGCGGTGCCCAGCACTTTGCCGACTGCATCCGTGAAATCCGCAAGCTGTCGCCGAACGTGCAGCTCGAGACCCTGGTCCCGGACTACCGTGGCCGCATGGACATTGCGCTGCAAATCACCGCTGCCGAGCCGCCGGATGTGTTCAACCACAACCTGGAGACCGTGCCGCGCCTGTACAAGGCCGCGCGTCCGGGTTCGGACTACCAGTGGTCGCTGACCCTGCTGCAACGTTTCAAGCAGATGATGCCGCACATTCCGACCAAGTCCGGCCTGATGCTGGGCCTGGGCGAGACCGACGAAGAAGTCATCGAAGTCATGAAGCGCATGCGCGAGCACGACATCGACATGCTGACCCTCGGCCAGTACCTGCAACCGTCCCGCAGTCACTTGCCGGTGCAGCGCTTCGTGCACCCGGACACCTTCGCCTGGTTCGCCGAGGAAGGCTACAAGATGGGCTTCAAGAACGTTGCCTCGGGCCCGTTGGTACGCTCCTCGTATCACGCCGACGAGCAGGCCAAGCTGGTCAAGGCCGAGCTGATGTCGTCCTGATCGACGCAATGAAATGAAAAGCGCCCGCACGGCATCCAGCCTCGCGGGCGTTTTTTTGCCTGGCTTACGGCAAGGGCTGTTTTTTCCTGCAACCTGCGGGGCAACGGTTCCTCTTCTGTTTGTCCCCGTTCCTGACTACTGTGTGCTGAAGATTTCACGCAGGGAGATTCACGGATGACCGCTCGACCGACCCACACCCTTTGCCCTCATGCTCCCGTCCCGGCACTGCCGTCGGAAGGCATGATCGGCGTCATCGCACCCGCTGGCCCAGCCCCGCTGGACACCGACAAGGCGGTGCAATGGATGCGTGCCCGGGGTTACTCACTGAAAGTGTTTCCCGGGGTCTACGAAAAAAACGGCTACCTGGCCGGTAGCGACGAAGTGCGACTTGGCGACCTGCATGCAGCGTTCGCCGACAGCGAGGTGGATGCCATCATCTGCCTGCGCGGTGGTTACGGCACGCCGCGGCTGCTCGACCGCATCGATTTTGATTTGCTGCGTGACAACGCCAAGCCGTTCGTCGGCTACAGCGACATCACCGCGCTGCATTTGGCGATCAGTCGTTTTGCCGGCTTCGTGACCTTTCATGGTCCGATGCTCAATGCCGACCTGCTGGGTGACAAGCAAATACCTACCGAGTCTTCGTTCTTCAACATGCTGCGCGGGCAGGTGAGGGCGGGCACGGTGCTGGCTCATCCGGTGGCTTACCCGTTGACCACGATCGAGCCGGGCGTGGCTCATGGGCGCTTGCTCGGTGGCAATCTGGCAATGATCGCCGCGACCATGGGCACGCCTTACGAGATAGATGCCGAGGGCGCCATTCTGTTGATCGAGGATATCAACGAGCCGCTGTATCGCATCGACCGGTTGCTCACCCATCTGCGGCTGGCAGGCACGTTGCACAAGCTGCGCGGCGTGTTGGTCGGGGATGTGGCGGGGGTTGAGGTGGCAGCGCTGGACAGGTTGCTCAAGCAGACCTTCGAGCCATTGAAGATTCCGGTGCTGTCCGGGTGGCGCAGTGGGCATTGCGATCCGAACCTGACATTGCCTATGGGGGCGTTGGTGCGCTTGGATGCCGGGAACAAGGAATTGGTGCTGGAGCAGGATGTGGTAATCAGGTAAGTCGCGAATATCTTGAAAAGATCGCAGCCTGCCGCAGGCTGCGATCTTTTGCTTTTAGCGGTTACGCAGTCCATCCAGCAACTTGTGCGTCGGATACCCGTCCGCCGGCCAGCCAAACGACTGCTGGGCGCTGCGGATCGCCTTGCGGGTGTTGGCACCGATGATCCCGTCGGCGGTGCCGGCGTCATAGCTTTGTGCGCTGAGCAGGTTCTGCAGCTCGATCCGCTCGGTACGGCTCAGAGGCAGGTCATCCTTTGGCCACGTACCGCTGATCAGGCCTGCGCCGTTGAAGCGCTCCGACAACAGGCTCACCCCCAAGGCGTAGGACGACGAGTTGTTGTACTTGAGAATCGCACGGAAGTTGTCGAGCACCAGGAAGGCCGGGCCACGGTAACCGGCCGGTAGCAACAGGGCCGCTGACAATTGCTCGGAGCCTGCCGGGACCTGGCCACCGTTGGGCAGCGTAACACCGAGTTGGCGCCACTCGGCGACACTCTTGCGAATCGTGCCGTCGGCCAGTACGTAGTCGAAACCGCTCGGCAGCTGGACTTCAAAGCCCCACGGCTGACCTCTCTGCCAGCCGGAGCTTTGCAGGTAGTGCGCGGTCGAGGCCAGGGCGTCGGCCGAGCTGCCCCAGATATCGCGACGGCCGTCGCCGTCGAAATCGACGGCGTGGGTGTTGTAGGTGGTCGGGATGAACTGGGTCTGGCCCATGGCGCCGGCCCAGGATCCGAGCATTTTCTCAGGTTCGATATCGCCTTGTTGCAGGATTTGCAGGGCCGCGATCAATTGCGCATGGGCGAAGCCGGGACGGCGGCCTTCGTAGGCCAGGGTCGCCAGGGAATTGATCACCGACTTGTTGCCCTGGAACTGCCCAAAGTTGCTTTCCATTCCCCACACCGCCACCAGCGCCTGGCGATCGACACCGTAGCGCTGCTCGATACTTTGCAGGACGTCGGCGTACTGGTCGATCAGCGACTGGCCTTTGCGTACCCGCAGCGGCGACAAGGCGCCGTCCAGGTATTCCCACACCGGTTTTGCGAATTCCGGTTGGCTGCGGTCGGCGCGGATCACGCTGGGATCGAAGCTGACATTGGCGAAAGCGCGATCAAACAGATCGGCGCGGATACCGGCGGCCAGGGCATCCTTGCGAAAACCCGCCTGCCATTCGGCAAAGGTCTGGGTAGGCTGGATGTCGAGGTTCTCACCGGTCGGAACCACAGGCGGAACAACCGCCGGGGCGGTAGCGACAGGAAGTGTCTGAAGCGGCTGAGCGTCGGCTGCGGTCGGTTTTTCCGCACAGGCGACAAGCAAAACAAGGCTGGAGGCTGCGATCAATTGGCGTAAGTGCCAACGACGGGGAAGACAAAAGGGCATGCACGGGTCCAGGGAATACGAATCAGGTACAGACCTTAACATGTCGAAGGGGTGTTCTGCTTTACGCAGCCAGAAAGTAAGAAGCCCCCCAGCTGTCAGACTGGAAGGCTTCGCGGCGGTAACTGCCTTTGCCCTTGGCCGGGCGTTCCTGACGGCTGCGGAACAATGGCTGGGCGATGATGGATTTGGCCTTGTTGGGGCCGTGTTTCGACGGCTTTTTGCTCATGGTGACTTCTCGCAAGTGAGTGGATTTTGCGAGGCGAATCATCGGCCGAAGTTGAAAGGCTGTCCAGTCCCGATGACTATCGGAAAAAGCGCCGCTCCTACAGGGGTGGTGTTACTCAGCGGGCAGGGTTAAGCGCTGACCAGCCATCAACAACGTCAACCGACTCAAGCTCATCCACGGCGAACCGGCCGCCTGGCCTTTGATCTGCGCATCAATGCGCTGCGCTTCGAGCAGCAGTTGCGCCCAGCGTTGGGCCGAGTAGCGCTGCAGGGCTTTGCTCATCAGCGGTTTACGTTTATCCCAGACTGGCGGTTTGGCCTGGCTGAAGGCCTTGTCCAGCGGCGTGCCCTGGCTGTATTGCAGGGAAATATTGGCCAGCAGGCGCAACTCCCGGGCCAGGGCCCAGAGAATCACCGGTGGCTCGACGCCTTCACCGCGCAACCCTTCGAGCATGCGCAAGGCGTGAGCTGCTTCACCATTGAGCACAGCATCGGTCAGGCCAAAGACGTCGAAACGCGCACTGTCGGCCACCGCAGCCTGCACGGTTTCAACGGTGATCTGACCGCCTTCGGCCATCAGTTTGAGCTTTTCGATTTCCTGGGCAGCAGCCAGCAAATTACCCTCGACCCGCGCCGCGATCAGTTCAACGGCGTCCTGGCTGGCGGAAAGCCCGGCCTGGGACAAACGTTGGCGGATCCAGTTTGGCAACTGGGCAACATCGACCGGCCAGATCTGCACGAACTGGGTCTGCTGCCCTTCGACCAGCGCCTTACCCCACTTGGTTTTCTGCGCGCTGCCATCGAGCTTTGGCAAGCTGATCAGCAGGATGGTGTCGTCGGCCGGGCGCGAGCAGTACTCGATCAGCGCGGCAGCGCCCTTGTCGCCGGGCTTGCCGGAAGGCAGGCGCAGTTCCAGCAGGCGCTTTTCGGCGAACAGCGACATGCTGGCACCGGCTTGCAGCAGCGTCCCCCAGTCGAAACTGGCGTCGGCGGCGAACACCTGGCGTTCATCGAATCCCTGCTGACGGGCGGCAGCGCGAACAGCGTCGGCCGCCTCCTGGCACAACAACGGGTCATCGCCGCTGATGATATAGACCGGCGCAAGGGCGCCTTGCAGGTGTTTGGCGAGTTGGGCGGGGGCGAGCTTCATAAGAGAGGGCGAACGGGGCGCCAGGGCGCCCCGTAAGTCTTACTGCTGCGGCAGTTCGACAGGCGACTGACGCGGGGTATCCGCTTCAGCCTTCTTTGCCGCTTCCAGTGCTGCGGCATCAGCCTTGGCCCTGGCTTCGGCAGTCTGCTGCAACTTGTTCAGTTGGGTCGGGCTCAGTTGTTCCAGGCGCAGCATCATGCGCTGGACCATCTCCCGGCGGCCTTCTGTGCGGGCCGTTTCAGCTTCCTGGTCAGATCCGACCAGGTTGTTGCCGTCGTGCATGTAGATTTTCTGCACTTCGATTTTGTCGCTCAGCAGTGCCAGATCACCGCGACCACGGATGTCGTAGTTCAGCACGGTGGTGACCTGGTACTCGCCGGCACGACCGGCACCTGCGTAACTGAGGATACGCTGGGTTTCCTGCTCATTGGTCAGCACCAGCTTGTAAGGGGCGCCGTTATAGACCTTGACGCCGCTGCCAATCAGTACCTGACGCAACTGGGTAACGGTTGGGCCATAAGCGTTACGGGCGCTCAGGTCGAGTTCCTTGATCGCCAGTTCATTGGTGCCGGTGCCGCGCAGCTGGAAACCGCAGGCGCTCAGCAAAACCGCGAGGCCCATCACCAGCAGATTGCGTTTGATCATCTTGTTGCTCCCCTTGAAACCATGTGGGCCGATCAAGCGGCCCGAAAGGTTTTACTCGGCGCCAGGCTCACCTGGCGCCTGATCCAATTAGCTGGCGACGATATTGACCAGTTTCCCGGGCACTACGATCACTTTACGAATGGTCAGACCGTCGACGAAGCGCAGCACGTTCTCGTTGGCACGGGCGGCGGCTTCGACTTCTTCACGGCTGGCGCTGGCCGGCATTTCGATGTGGCCGCGCAGCTTGCCGTTGACCTGAATCACCAGTTGCAGGCTGTCCTGTACCAAAGCGCTGTCATCCACCACCGGCCAACCGGCGTCGATCACAGGTTCAGCGTGACCCAGTCGATTCCACAGCTCGTGGCTGATGTGCGGCGTGATCGGAGCCAGCAGCAGGGTCACGGCTTCCAGGCCTTCCTGAACCAGCGCGCGATCCTGTTCGGTGCCTTGCGCGGCTTTTTCCAGTACGTTCATCAGCGTCATCACTTGAGCGATGGCGGTGTTGAATTTGTGGTTCTGGCCGACGTCCTGGCTGGCCTGCTTGATGGCCAGGTGGATCGAGCGACGAACGGCTTTCTGCTCGTCATTCAGGCCGGCGACGTCCAGTTTGCCCGGCAGGCCCTGAGTGACGTGGGCTTGAGCCAGGCGCCAGACGCGTTTGAGGAAACGGTGCGAACCTTCGACGCCGGAGTCGGACCATTCCGCGCTCATGTCAGGTGGCGAAGCGAACATCATGAACAGGCGGCAGGTGTCTGCACCGAACTGGTCGATCATCGACTGTGGGTCGACACCGTTGTTCTTCGACTTGGCCATCTTCTCGGTGCCGCCGATTTCCACCGGCAGGCCGTCAGATTTCAATTTGGCGCTGATGACCTTGGCTTTGCTGTCACGCTCAAGCTCGACGTCCGCCGGGTTGAACCAGGTGTAAGCGCCATTGGCTTCGCGGCGGTAGTAAGTCTCGGCGATCACCATGCCCTGGGTCAGCAGGTTCTTGAACGGCTCGTTGGAACTCACCAGGCCTTCGTCGCGCATCAGCTTGTGGAAGAAACGCGCGTAGAGCAGGTGAAGAATCGCGTGTTCGATACCGCCGATGTACTGATCCACCGGCAGCCAGTGGTCGGCCGCCGATTTTTCCACCAGGCCACCTTCAAAGTGCGGCGAGGCATAGCGGGCGTAGTACCACGAGGACTCGACAAAGGTGTCCATGGTGTCGGTTTCACGCTTGGCAGGCTGGCCGCATTTAGGGCAGCTGCACTCGTAGAACTCGGGCATGCGCGCCAGTGGCGAGCCGGCGCCGTCGGGTACGACGTCTTCCGGCAGCACGACAGGCAGTTGATCCTCCGGTACCGGCACGTCACCGCAAGTGTTGCAGTGGATGATCGGGATCGGGCAGCCCCAGTAACGCTGGCGGCTGATGCCCCAGTCGCGCAGGCGGAACTGGGTACGCGAGGCGCCCAGTTCTTTCTTGATCAGTGCGACCTCGATAGCGTCGAAGGCGCCCGCGAAGTCGAGGCCGTCGAACTCACCGGAATTGATCAGCGTGCCGTGCTCGCCGTAGGCGTCTTGCCATGGCGCCGGGTTGCTGTCACCGGAACTGGTGCGCACCACGGATTTGATCGGCAGGTTGTACTTGTGGGCGAATTCGAAATCGCGCTCGTCGTGGGCCGGAACCGCCATCACCGCGCCGTCGCCGTAGTGCATCAGCACATAGTTGGCGACCCAGACCGGCAGTTTTTCGCCGGTCAGCGGGTGCTCGACGAACAGGCCGGTTGGCAGGCCTTTTTTCTCCTGGGTGGCGACGTCGGCTTCGGCCACGCTGCCGCCCTTGCATTCAGCGATGAACGCTTGCAGCTCGGGATTGTTCTGTGCGGCCAAGGTGGCCAGGTGGTGTTCGGCGGCCACGGCAACGTAGGTTGCGCCCATCAGGGTGTCCGGACGGGTGGTGAAGACTTTCAGCGCGCCGGCTTCGCCAATGGAGTCGACGTTGTACGGGAACTGCACTTCCATGCCGCGGGATTTGCCGATCCAGTTGCGCTGCATGGTCTTGACCTGTTCGGGCCAGCCAGTCAGTTCGTCGAGGCTCTCCAGCAGCTCATCCGCGTAGGCGGTGATCTTGAAGTAGTACATCGGGATTTCGCGCTTTTCGATCAGAGCGCCGGAGCGCCAGCCGCGACCGTCGATCACCTGTTCGTTGGCCAGGACGGTCTGGTCGACCGGGTCCCAGTTCACGGTGCCGCTTTTTTTGTAAATCACGCCTTTTTCGAACAGGCGAGTAAACAGCCATTGTTCCCAGCGATAGTAATCCGGCTTGCAGGTGGTCACTTCGCGCGACCAGTCCACCGCTAGGCCCAGGCTACGCAGCTGGGACTTCATGTAGGCGATGTTTTCGTAGGTCCACTTGGCGGGCGCTACGTTGTTCTTCATCGCGGCGTTTTCCGCCGGCATGCCGAAGGCGTCCCAACCCATGGGTTGCAGAACGTTCTTGCCTTGCATGCGCTGGTAGCGGGAGATCACGTCGCCGATGGTGTAGTTGCGCACGTGCCCCATGTGTAGCTTGCCGCTGGGGTAAGGGAACATCGACAGGCAGTAGTAAGTCTCCTTGCCTGGCTGTTCACTGACTTCAAAGGACTTTTGCTCGTCCCAGAACGACTGGGCGGCGGCTTCGATTTCACGGGGCTGATATTGTTCGTGCATGGCTACTTTTGAACTGAATAGGGGTGGCCTAATCCTCTTCAATGCATCGCTGGACGATGATCACGCCGCATTGGCGTTTTCGATGCCCAGCCGAGCCGGAAGTGGAGTTACAGGAAGCGCCGTAGCATACATGACCGCGCTCTACCGAGGGAAACCCTGATTACTGCCGCGCGTGTCGCAAAAACCGCTGCGAGGGCCGTTGGTCGCGGCGTTCAGCCGGTTTGTTCATGGAAGCTAAGCTCTAACTGGGGAGTAGGTCTTATCTTCCAATGAGGTGAGGGATGGTTGAGTCACAGCAAAAAGCTACAAAACCGGAGCTGTACGAAAGGCTGATCGATCGTTTGGCCCTTGCCCTGGAAGCGGCAAGAACTGCTGGCCGGTTGCGCGACGTGCGCCCTATGGAACTGGAACTGCGTGGCCTGAGCGCCGCAGAGTTTGCACTGGTCAAGGCGTATCTGGATCGCAGTGAGCGTGAGACACACGGATGCTTGTCTGAGGCGGTAAAGCAACTCGACGCACCACGTTCAGCCAAGATCATCTGGCTCAAGGACAAGGTTCCCGGCAGAGACGCGGTAAAGGTCCGGTCTTTGCAGTTCAAATAAGACGCAGAGCCGTGCTCCATGGTTTTTTGAAGCATAGTCCTTCCGTATTGATTGTCGCATTGCGCCAACCCACTTAGGCTTCGGGCATCTGCAGGAGATGCTCGATGCCTTTTCGTTATTTTTTAAAACAACTTCTTTTGCCCCCCGGCATTCTATTGCTGCTGCTTTTGCTCGCCTGGTGGTTGCGCCGCTCAAGGCCAAGGCTTGCCGGTGTGTGCTTTGCACTGGGGCTGGGTGGCCTTTGGCTGATGAGCCTGCCGGTGGTGGTGCAGTGGAGTGCCGGCCTGCTCGAACGTGAGCCACCGCTGGCCCGCGACGAATGGGCACTGCTGGGGCAGCGCGCGGACGCCATCGTGGTCCTTGGTTCCGGGCGCGAACGCGGTGATATTGCCTGGGGGGGCGACCAGCCCACGGGTATCGGCCTGGAGCGCCAGCGCTATGCCGCGCGGCTGGCCAAGGCGTCCGGCCTGCCGGTACTGACCAGCGGCGGCTTGCATTACGGCACTCCGCCAAGCGAAGCGCAGATGATGGCTGACTCCTTGCGCGACGACTTTGGCGTGACCGTGCGCTGGCAGGAAGGGCGCAGCCGCACGACCTGGGAAAATGCCCGGTTCAGCGCCGAGGTGTTGCTGCCACAGGGCGTCAGGCGTGTGGTGCTCGTGACTCATGCCGGGCATATGCCGCGAGCGGTCTGGAGTTTCCGCAAGGCCGGGTTTGAGGTGGTGCCGGCGCCGGTAGGGTTTCTGGGCGGCGACAATGCACGGCCACTGGGTGGCTGGATGCCGGAGTTCAAGGCGATCTGGCAGAACGGGCAGTTGATGAACGAGGCGGTGGGGCAGATCGGTTATTCGCTTTTCTATCGCTGAAGAGCAAAAGATCGCAGCCTTCGGCAGCTCCTACATTGGGATTGCGTACACCCTGTAGGAGCGGTCGAATGAAACGAGGCTGCGATCTTTCCACCGTCGCCTCAAATCTTCAGACAGTCTTGGCCATCCGGCTCGCAATCAGCGCCCAGCCAAACAACAACACGCAGAGAATGAGCAACGGCCACGAGCGCCATTCCAGGTACGGTGTGAGGTTGTGCATCGGCACCACTTCGCCATACAGGATGCCGCGTTCGAACTGCGGGATCTGATCGGTAATCTGACCGAACGGGTTGATCAGGCCGGATACGCCGTTGTTGGTGGCGCGGATCATCCAGCGGCCGGCCTCCAGCGCACGCATCTGCGCCATCTGCAGGTGCTGCAGCGGGCCGATGGAGGTGCCGAACCAGGTGTCGTTGCTGATGGTCAGCAACAGGTCGCTGCGGGCGGCAAGGCTGGCGGCGAATTCCGGGTACACCACTTCATAACAGATGAACGGCGCGATCTGGTAACCCTTGGCTTGCAGCAGAGGCTGGTCGGCCGGGCCGCGGGCAAAGTCCGACATCGGCAGGTCGAAGAAGGCGATCAGCCCGCGCAGCACATCTTCCAGCGGAACATATTCCCCAAACGGCACCAGTTTTTGCTTGAGGTAAGTGCCGTCGCCCTCACCGGTAACGGTGATGCCATTGAAGAAGCGCTTCTCGTGGCGTACCTCCATGCGGACCGGGACACCGGTAATCAACGCCGATTTACGTTCGGCCGCGAAGTTGCCCATCATGTTCAGGTAGCCCTCGGCGGACTCCTTGAGCACCGGGATCGCCGTTTCCGGCCAGATGAGAAGATCGACGCGCCTGGAGCTGAAGCTCATGTCGCGGTATAGCGCCAGTTGCGCGTTGAGCTGCGCCGGGTCCCACTTCATGCTTTGTTCGATGTTGCCCTGAATGGCGGCGACGCTCAGTGGCGGGCCCGACGGGCTGGTCCAGGCATGATGTTTGAGGGCCATGCCGAGCAGCCATGGCCCGACCAGCAGCAATGCACCGGCAGCGATGAAGCCTTTGCGCCCTGTGCGAACCAGGCGCAAGCCGTTGTAGATCAAGGCGGCCGTCAGGGCCAGGGTGAAGGAGATCAGCCACATCCCGCCGATGGGGGCGAGCCCGGCCAGCGGGCCATCGAGCTGGCTGTAACCGGAATACAACCACGGGAAACCTGTCAGGAACCAGCCGCGGAAGGCTTCCTGGCCGACCCACAGCGCCGCGAAGGCCAAGGCATCGGCCAGCGGCGCTTCATTTCGGCGCAGCCAGCGCGCCCAGATCCAGGCGGGCAGGGCAAAGAACCAGGCAATCGCCGCGGTGAAGAGCAGCATCAGGAAACCGGCGAGCAATACCGACGCGCCGCCGAAGTGGTGAATGCTGTAGTAGATCCAGCTGGTGCCGGCACCGAACAGGCCGAAACCGAAACACCAGCCGCGACCCAGTGCCTGACGTGGGCTCAGCTCGCGCAGGCCGGCATAGAACAGGCCGACGGCGAGCAGTGCCAGTAGCCAGATATCGAACGGCGCCAGGGCCAGTGTGGTGATTGCACCGGCCGCCACGGCCAGCAGGTTACCGGGCCAGCCGGGGCGGGTTGTCCAGCGCATTTCAATCCTTAGCGAGCAATGGGCGTCAGGCGAAGCAAGTGAATCCGACGGCTGTCGGCGTTCAGGATGCGGAAACGGTACGGGCCGATTTCAGTGATTTCGTTACGTTTTGGCAAATGCCCGAACGCGCTCATCACCAGGCCGCCAACGGTGTCGAATTCGTCGTCGGAGAACTCGCTGTCGAAAAACTCGTTGAAGTTCTCGATCGGTGTCAGGGCCTTGATCAGGAAGTCACCGCTGGGCAGCGGCTTGATGTAGCTGTCTTCTTCGACGTCGTGTTCGTCTTCGATGTCGCCGACGATCTGTTCCAGCACGTCTTCGATGGTCACCAGGCCTGCCACGCCGCCGTATTCGTCGATGACGATGGCCATGTGGTTGTGGTTGGCGCGGAACTCGCGCAGCAGCACGTTAAGGCGCTTGGATTCCGGAACGAAGGTGGCCGGGCGCAGCAGGTCCTTGATGTTGAAGCTGTCGCCGTTCTCCTTGAGGATCAACGGCAGCAGGTCCTTGGCCAGCAACACGCCCATCACGTCATCGTGGCTTTCGCCGATGACCGGGTAACGGGAGTGGGCCGAGTCGACCACGGCAGGCAGGAACTCGCGGGGTGTCTGGGTCGCCTTGATGCTGACCATTTGCGAGCGCGGGACCATGATGTCCCGGACCTGCAAGTCAGCCACCTGGATGGCGCCTTCGACGATGGCCAGCGCTTCGCTGTCCAGCAGTTTGTTCTGGTGTGCATCGCGCAGCAGCTCCAGCAGCTCCTGGCGGTTTTTCGGCTCGTGGGCAAAAGCCTGGGTGAGCTTACCCAGCCATGACTTCTGCCCGTTGCTCGATCGATCTTCGCTCATAGCGATTACTCTGAATCCTTTGTTGTTTCGGTAGGGGATGCGTCGGTTTCGTCGTCCGCGTACGGATCGGGAAAGCCCAGTTCTGCAAGCAACGTTCGTTCCAGTGCTTCCATTTCTTCGGCTTCCTCGTCATCAATATGGTCGTAACCAAGCAGATGCAAGCAGCCGTGAATCACCAGGTGTGCCCAATGGGCCTTGAGCGCCTTGCCCTGTTCAGCGGCTTCGCGCTCGACCACGGCCACGCAGATCACCAGATCGCCCAGCAGCGGGATGTCGAGGAACTCATCCGGCACGTCGGCCGGGAATGACAAGACGTTAGTTGCGTAATCCTTTTGCCGCCAGGTGTGGTTCAGCTCGCGTCCTTCGGCTTCGTCGACCAGACGAATGGTCATCTCCGAGTCGGCGGTGCGCTGGCGCAAAGCCAGTTCGCACCACTGGCGGAACTCGGCTTCGCTGGGGGCGTTGGCTTCGGTGGCGATTTGCAGGTCAAGCTCAAGCATCGCGGCGGCTATCCTTGGCGGCGGCATCATCGGCCGCTTTGGTTTCGAAGCGCTCGTAGGCTTCGACGATGCGCTGCACCAGTGGATGGCGCACGACGTCCTTGGGCTGGAAATGGGTGAAGCTGATCCCCGGCACATCCTTGAGCACTTCAATCACATGGTGCAGGCCGGACTTGGTGCCGCGCGGCAGGTCGACCTGGGTGATGTCCCCGGTGATGACGGCCGTGGAACCGAAGCCGATCCGGGTCAGGAACATCTTCATCTGCTCGACCGTGGTGTTCTGGCTTTCGTCGAGAATGATGAAGCTGTTGTTCAGCGTACGGCCGCGCATGTAGGCCAGCGGCGCGACTTCGATCACCTGGCGCTCGATCAGCTTGGCGACGTATTCGAAGCCGAGCATTTCGTAGAGCGCGTCGTAGAGCGGGCGCAGGTACGGGTCGATTTTTTGCGACAGGTCGCCGGGCAGGAAGCCGAGTTTTTCACCCGCTTCGACCGCCGGACGAACCAGCAGGATGCGGCGAATCTGCTCGCGCTCCAGTGCATCCACCGCGCAGGCAACGGCCAGGTAGGTCTTGCCGGTACCGGCCGGGCCGATGCCGAAGTTGATATCGTTACCGAGGATTTCCTTCACGTAGCGCACTTGATTCAAGCCACGGGGGCGAATCATGCCTTTCTTGGTGCGCAAGGCCACGGACGGTTCGGCGGGGGAGTGGTTGTCCAGCTGCTCGACGGCCGATTCCTGGAGGAACAGATGCACCATGTCCGGCGACAGCTCGGTACCCTTGGTTTCCCGGTACAGGCGGCGCAGGAGGTTTTCCGCGGAGGTGGTGTGTTTGGGTTCGCCGATCAGCTCGAACTGGTTTCCGCGATTGCGGATCTCGATGGTCAGGCGCTGTTCGATCAAGCGCAGATGCTCGTCGAATTGCCCGCACAGATTGGCGAAGCGACGAGCTTCAAAAGGCTCGAGGATGAAACGATGTGGTTCTATGGGTGCGTTCAAGGTCGTATTTAGCCGCCCTGGGGCAATAGTGATGAATCAAGGATAGCGCCAGTGGCGTGGGTGCGAAAGCTCTTATGCAGACCAAGTTAATTCACTGGCCTGGCGCTGTCCCTGTGGGAGCGGGCTTGCTCGCGAAGAGGGTGTGTCAGTCGACAATAATGTAGCTGACAGACCGCATTCGCGAGCAAGCCCGTTCCCACAGGGATCTTCAGTGTTACTGGATCAACGAGCCCCGTAGCGAGTGCGGCTGCGCGGCATCGATGTGCACATCTGCGAACTGGCCGATCAGGGTCGGATTATCGCAGCGGAAGTTGACGATACGATTATTCTCGGTCCGGCCTTGCAGCTCGCCCGGGTCTTTTTTCGAGTAATCGGTCACCAGGATCCGCTGGATCGAACCGACCATTTGTCGGCTGATCTCGAAACCTTGCTGGTTCAAACGATGCTGCAAGGCATTCAGGCGTTCTTTCTTCAGCTCTTCCGGGGTGTCATCGGCCAGGTCGGCGGCCGGTGTGCCCGGGCGTTGGCTGTAGACGAACGAGTAGGAAAAGTCGAAGCCGACGTCGGCAATCAGCTTCATGGTTTGCTCGAAGTCCTTCTCGGTTTCGCCCGGGAAGCCGACGATGAAGTCCGAGCTGATGCAGATCCCCGGCACGGCGGCCCGCAGCTTGCGCAGTTTGGATTTGTATTCCAACGCGGTGTGGTTGCGCTTCATCGCGGCGAGGATGCGGTCTGAGCCCGATTGCACCGGCAAGTGCAAGTGCTTGACCAGCTCCGGCACGTCGGCGTGGGCCTGGATCAGGCTGTCGGAGAACTCCAGCGGGTGCGACGTGGTGTAGCGGATGCGGTCGATGCCGTCGACCGCAGCGACCACGCGGATCAGCTCGGCCAGGTCGGCCAGGCGCCCATCATGAGTCGTCCCGTGATAGCCGTTGACGTTCTGCCCCAGCAGCGTCACTTCGCGCACGCCGTTTTCGGCCAGGTGAATGATCTCGGCAAGCACGTCGTCGAACGGCCGGCTGACCTCTTCGCCGCGGGTGTAGGGCACCACGCAGAACGTGCAGTACTTGCTGCAACCTTCCATCACTGACACGTAAGCGCTCGGGCCGTCGATGCGGGGCTCGGGCAAATGGTCGAACTTTTCGATTTCCGGGAACGAGACGTCGACTTGCGGCAGCTTGGTGATGCGCGCGGCGTCGATCATTTCCGGTAGGCGGTGCAGGGTCTGCGGGCCGAAGACCACGTCGACGTACGGTGCGCGATCGCGGATGGCTGCGCCTTCCTGGCTGGCCACGCAACCGCCGACGGCGATCACCATGTCCGGGTTGGCCAGCTTCAGTTCGCGCCAGCGACCGAGCTGGGAGTAGACGCGATCCTGGGCACGCTCGCGGATCGAGCAGGTGTTGAGCAGAATCACGTCGGCGTCTTCAGCGCGGGCGGTGACTTCCAGGGCCTGGTGTTCGCCCAGCAGATCGACCATGCGCGAGCTGTCGTACTCGTTCATCTGGCAACCGTGGGTTTCGATGTAAAGCTTCTTGGCCATGGAGAGAGTCATCACGTGATTCAAAGAACCGCGCATTATAGGGAACATGTCCCGTGGTTCCTACCGCTGCGCGTCCGATGGCTATGCTATAGTTCGCGCCCTCATTTTTATCCCCCGATGTGTTGCTCGCCTGCCATGACCAAACGTGAAGCTCCAATCTACAAGGTGATTTTCCTCAACCAGGGCCAGGTGTTCGAAATGTACGCCAAGCAGATCTATCAAAGTGATCTGTGGGGCTTTCTGGAAGTGGAAGAGTTCGTCTTTGGCGAGCGCACGCAAGTGGTCGTCGATCCGAGCGAAGAAAAACTCAAGGCTCAGTTCGAAGGCGTGGTGCGCAGTTTTGTGCCGATGCATTCGATCGTGCGCATCGACGAAGTCGAGCGTATGGGAACACCGAAAATCAGCGAAGCCCGTGGCGCGGTCGGCAATGTCATGCCGTTCCCGATGCCGATGCCTGAGAAGTAAGTTGGAGTGAAGTGAGCTTTTGTGGCGAGGGGGCTTGCCCCCGTTGGGCAGCGTAGCGGCCCTAAAACCTGGCACCGCTTTCTTTCAGATAAACCGCATTGCTGAATTACGACTGCTGCGCAGTCGAACGGGGGCAAGCCCCCTCGCCACAGGGTACCGAGTCGCTGTCAGGGTAGAGGCGCGAAAGGCGTACGCCCGTCAGCGCTCTGCAATTCCATCAAATATTTACGGAAGATTTGCCCGAGCACCTGGGTCGCAAGCTCCAGTTCTTCGCGGGGCATCTTTTCGGTGACTTCGTCGGCGGTGTCCAGGGCATCTTCGGCGCCGTTGACCGCCGCCATTTTCAGCAGGATGTACGCCTGAACGTTATTGGCCGGCACGCCTTCGCCGTGGAAGAACATGGTCCCGAGTTTGAATTGTGCCTGGGCGTGGCCTTGCAGCGAGGCTTTTTCGAAATAGCTCAGGGCTTGATTGAGGTCGCGCGGCGTGTTTTTGCCTTCGTAGTAGAACTCACCCAACTCGTATTGCGCTTGCGCATCCCCTTCTTCCGACGCTTTCTGGCAGGCGGCGAGGGCCTGTTCCAGGTCTTGCGGCTGGGTATTGAGGGTGCAGCGACCCATCGCTGGGATTAACAACGAGTTGCCGCCTGCTTGTGCGTGCGCGAGCAGGGGCTGAAGAAGCAACAGGCAGCCCAGTGCAAGGGTGCGGCCGGTGCGGTTCATGGGAATCGACTTACCTCTGAAGGGCGCGCGGACCCATCGAGGGGATCCAATAAGCGCGCATTATGAAATAAGCAGGGCCAACCTTACAAAGTCTTTACTCGTTTTTCTGCTGCGCGGGAAATTTATCGCCCACTTTGCAGGGGATTATCAGCAGATGAGCAGGAAAAAACCTGGGAATGCAGGCGAAAGCTGACGCTGGCAAGGGCCAGCGTCAGCATTTGAGCGTTACTTCAAGGCCGCGAAGGCGCGCTCGGCGGCGTCCAGGGTCAGCTTCAGTTCAGCCTCGCCGTGGGCGATCGACGTGAAACCGGCTTCGAATGCACTCGGTGCCAGGTACACGCCACCTTCGAGCATCAGGTGGAAGAAGCGGCCGAACAGGGCTGCGTCGCTGGCCATGACGTCATCGAAGGTGACGATGTCGTCGGCACCGCTGAAGTACAGGCCGAACATCCCGCCCGCTTGAGTGGTCACGAACGGAATGCCCGTCGCATCGGCGCGCTGTTGCAGGCCGTCGAGCAGGCGAGTGGTGTAGTCGGTCAGCTCGGCGTGGAAGCCCGGGCGGCTGATCAGGCGCAGGGTGGTCAGGCCTGCGGCCATCGCCAGCGGGTTACCGGACAGCGTACCGGCCTGGTAGACCGGGCCCAGCGGGGCGATGCGCTGCATGATTTCGCGCTTGCCGCCGAAGCAGCCGACCGGCATGCCGCCACCAATGATCTTGCCGAAGGTGGTCAGGTCCGGCGTCACGCCGTAGTACGCCTGGGCGCCGCCGAGGGCGACACGGAAACCGGTCATCACTTCGTCGAAAATCAGCACCACGCCGTGCTTGTCGCACAGGGTCCGCAGGCCTTCGAGGAAGCCCGGTGCCGGCGGCACGCAGTTCATGTTGCCGGCCACTGGCTCGACGATGATGCAGGCTACGTCCTGGCCGACTTCGGCGAGCATGGTTTCTACCGCGTCGATGTCGTTGAACGGCAGGGTCAGGGTGTGTTTGGCGAATGCCGCCGGTACACCGGCCGAGCTCGGTACGCCCTGGGTCAGTGCGCCGGAGCCGGCCTTGACCAGCAGGCTGTCGGAGTGACCGTGGTAGCAGCCTTCGAACTTGATGATGCTGTCGCGGCCGGTGAAGCCGCGGGCCAGGCGAATGGCGCTCATGGTCGCTTCGGTGCCGGAGCTGACCATGCGCACCATTTCCATCGACGGCACGAGGGAGCAGACCAGGTCGGCCATCTGCGTTTCCATCTCGGTCGGGGCGCCGTAGGACAGACCGTGCTCAAGCTGTTTGCGCACGGCGTCCAGTACGTCCGGGTGGCTGTGGCCGAGAATCATCGGACCCCAGGAACCGACGTAATCCACATAACGCTTGTCATCTTCGTCGGTGACATAGGCGCCTTCGGCGTGCTTGAAGAACAACGGCGTGCCGCCGACGCTCTTGAAAGCGCGAACCGGCGAGTTCACGCCACCGGGAATGTGTTTCTGGGCATTGGCAAACAGGGTTTCGGAACGAGACATGATCGGGCTCTCAAATCAGATTTAAAGCTTAAATAGAAAACAATTCGTTGAAGGCGCGGGCGCGGTGGGTCACTTCAGCCGCACTCTCGGCGCCAAACAGGCCATGCACCACCGCCAGCAGATCGACGCCATGGGCCACCAGTGGGGCGGCGTTATCCAGGGTGATGCCGCCGATCGCGCAGATCGGCAAGTGCAACTGCTTGCGGGCCTGATCGAGCAGGTCGAGGCTGCAGGTCGGGGCGCCGGGCTTGGTGTTCGAATTGAAGAAGCGGCCGAAGGCGACATAGCTGGCACCTTCCTTGGCGGCCTGTTCGGCCAGTTCGAGCTGTGCGTGGCAGGTTGAACCGATGATCGCCTGGCGCCCGAGCAGTGCACGGGCCGGTGTCAGCGGGCCGTCGGTCTGGCCCAAGTGCACGCCCACGTTCAGGCGTGCCGCCAACTCGGCGTCGTCGTTGATGATCAACTGCGTCTTGTAGCGTTCGCACAGCCCGCGCAAGGCTTCGGCCTCACGAAGGCGGCGGGCCTCGTCGCTGCTCTTGTCGCGGTATTGCAGCAAGGTGACGCCGCCTTCCAGCGCCGCCTCCACGTACTTGAGCAACTTACCGTCCAGCAAATGGCTGTCGGTAATGGCGTACAGGCCACGTAGTTTCATCGGACAAGCCTCACCGCATACAAATAGAAGTTACGAACAGAAATCCAGTGGCAAGCGGCGCGGCACGAACTGGCCTTTGCCCAGTTGCTCGGCATCACGCAGGGTGCGCCACGTGTAGTTAAGCGCGGTCTGCACGGCGCTGGCGAGGTTTTCGCCCTGGGCCAGACGACCGGCCAGGGCACTGGCCAGGGTGCATCCGGAACCGTGATAACTGCCCGGCAAACGCTGGCAGGTAAAGGTTTCGCGCAGGCCGTCGCGGCTGTACAGGCGATTGTGGATTTCGGTTTCGTCGCCATGGCCGCCGGTGATCAGCAGGTGTTTGACGAACGGCAGGAGTTTTTCAGCGCACTCATCCGCGGTGCCTTCGGGCAGTTCGGCGAGGATGCGGGCTTCGGGAAGGTTGGGGGTCGCAATGATCGACAAGGGCAGCAGGCGTTCGCGCATGGCGTAGCCGACTTCGTCCTTGCCCAGGCGTCCACCACCGCCGGCGCGCAGCACCGGGTCGCAGACCACCGGCAAATGCGGATGCGCTGAAAGCAGTTCGACCACGGTGTCGACCATTTCCAGAGAACCGAGCATGCCCAGTTTGACCGCCGCGACTTCTGAGTCGTTGAGCACGGCATTGGCCTGGGCCAGTACCCACTCACGGTCCAGGACGCGGAAATCCGTGACGTTGACGGTGTCTTGCACGGTCAGGGCGGTGACGGCCGGAGCCGCATGGCAACCCTGAGCGAGCAGGGCTTCGATATCTGCCTGCAAGCCGGCGCCACCACTTGGGTCGTGGCCGGAGAGACAGAGGACAACGGGGCGAGAGCTGTAGATATTCATGGTGCGCGAGCTTACCACCAAACCTGTTTTTCGGGTGTTGTGGCAGTGTGTTTGGTCGATACATTGTGGCGAAGGGGCCAGCCCCCTCGCCACTGTGATTTTCCTGTCATTGATAATCGTTCAGTGGTGTCGCTGAAACGCCCGTCCTAGAGCCTCTGCAGGAAAAATTTCAATGGTGTTTAATGGCCATCAACGGCTATGCTAGAGTGGATCCAAACCAATAACAGGTGATGCCGGTTTTACGTCTGCTCAAAAGGAATGGGGGGCTTCCTGACAGAACCGGACAGGCCACGCTGGGGCTTCAATGCGCTATTTGTTGATGTTGCTGTTGTGTTTGCCCCTCCTGGCGAACGCCGTCGAGTTCGATGAGTTCACTCAAAGCCTTCCCTTGGGCCGAATCCTGCAGGTCTATGAGGACGCAGGTGGTCAGGCGACCATCGCGGATATCCGTGCGCAAGCTGCGGCCGGCAACTTCAAACCACACCACAAGGACACGCTCAACGCCGGGTACTCGCGTTCCGTGTTCTGGTTGAAAATCGACCTGCATTACCGTCCGGCCAACCCGGCGGCGCAAAGGACCTGGCTGCTGGAACTGGCCTATCCGCCCCTCGATCATCTCGATCTCTATTTGCCCGATGCGGCCGGCAACTATCAGTTGGTCAGTCAGACCGGCGATGCCTTGCCCTTCGCCAGCCGCGAGATTCGTCAGAACAACTATCTGTTCGACCTGACGTTCAAGCCGGATCAGGCCGAAACCGTTTTCATGCGCTTGCAAAGCGAAGGCTCGATTCAGGCGCCGGTCACCTTGTGGTCGAGCACCGCCTACCTCGAAGAGCAGCCCGTGCGCCTCTACGTACTGGGGCTGATCTATGGCGTGCTGCTGGGGATGCTGGTCTACAACCTGTTCATCTACCTCAGCGTGCGCGACACCAGTTACCTCTACTACATCTTCTATATCGCCTCGTTCGGTTTGTATCAGCTGTCGGTAAACGGTGCGGCCGTGCAGTATTTCTGGCCGGACAATCCGTGGTGGGCCAACGCCGCGACGCCGTTTTTCATCGGCTGTGCGGGGCTGTTCGGCAGTCAGTTCGCCCGCAGTTTCCTGCAAATGGCTACCCACAGTCGCTGGCTCGACCGCCTGTTGCTGGCGCTGGTTGGCTTCGGTGCGCTGGTGGTCGGCCTGTCGTTGATGACCAGCTATGCCCTGGCCTTGCGCCTGGCCACGGCCCTGGCGCTGACGTTCACCGTGGTGATTTTTGCCGCCGGGATCTTTGCCTGGCTGCGGGGCCTGCGAGTAGCGCGGTATTTCATCATTGCCTGGTCGGCGTTTTTGCTCGGTGGCATCGTCAATACACTGATGGTGCTGGGCTACCTGCCGAATGTGTTCCTGACCATGTACTCCAGCCAGATCGGCTCGGCCATCGAAGTGGCGCTGCTGTCCCTGGCGCTGGCCGATCGCATCAATGCCATGCGCGAGCAGCAGGCGCAAACCCTGTTCGACGCCAGCCAGAAGCTTGAAGTCCTCAACCAGCAACTGGCTCGCAGTAACAAGCTCAAGGACGAGTTCCTTGCCACCCTGACCCACGAATTGCGCACGCCCATGAACGGTGTGATCGGTTCGCTGGAGCTGATGCAGACGGTCGAGATGGACCCGGAGCTTGAGCAGTACCAGCAGACGGCTTCGGGGTCGGCGCGGGACATGATGCGCATGGTCAACGGCATCCTCACCCTCACCGAATTGCAGGCCGGCAAACTCAAGGCCTCGGCCGACACCTTCAGCTTGCGTGGCGTGGTCGAGGCTCTGCGCACGCAGTTCGAGGGCAACGCATCGGGCAAGTCGCTGGATTTCAAGGTCGAAGTCGCGCCAGGTGTGCCGGATCGCTTGCGCGGCGATAACGTCAAGATCGCGCAGTGCCTGGAATGCCTGCTGGATAACGCCATCAAGTTCACCAAGGTCGGCGGTCTGGCCCTGCGGGTGACCGGCAAGACCATCGAACCCGACCGGCTGGCCTTGACCTTTGCGGTGATCGACACCGGCATTGGTTTCACCGATTTGGGGGAGGCCACGATGTATCAACGGTTCTTCCAGCTCGATGGCTCGATGACCCGTGAATACGGCGGCCTGGGGGTTGGCCTGGCGATTTGCCGACAGTTGGTCGAATTGCTCGGCGGGCGCCTGACTCATCGCTCCGAGCCAGGACGCGGCAGCCGGTTTCAGCTGGATGTGGAAGTCGGTCTGCCGGTGGCCGAGCGTCCGGTGACGCCGTTGATGACCCGGGATTTTCCGCGCCTGCGCTTGCCTCAGGATTGTGCCGTGTTGTTGGTGGATGAAAACGACATCAGCCAGTTGGTGATGCGCGGCATGTTGCTCAAGTTGGGCTTTCGCGTGCGTACGGCCGACAGCGTCGATGCCGCGCTCGATCTCTTGCAGCGCGAAGTGTTTGACGCGGCGCTGGTCGATTGTCAGTTGCCGCTGCTGAACGGTGAGTCGGTGTGCTGCCGGATCCGCGCGTTACCCGGTTATGCCGAGCTGCCGTTGTTCTTGATTGCCCTGGGCTGTGACCGTGAGCGCTGCCCGACCGGCGCGGTGATTGATCACTTGAACAAACCGGTGAAATTCGAAGACTTGCAGGCCGCCCTCTACCGCCGTGTGCTCTGTTCGCAACAGGGCGAAAGCGCCGACAGTTAGGCGCATATGACACTTTGATCGGCCGAGGGGCGGTGCTTAACTGAAGTCCCTTGGCCAACCAAAGGAGCCCTGTCATGAACCTGCATCAGTTCGCCGAAACCCACGAAGTCACCAACCAGCCACCGTCACTGGACGGCGCCAACCTGTACCGCATCGACTTGCCGTTGCAGGAATGGTCGCGGCGGTTCGGGGCCGGTTGGGCCGAATCGCGGATCGACGCCTACGGCGCGCTGGCCGGTGGCCCGTTGATGGAAGCCGGGTTCCTCGCCAATCAGAACAAGCCGGTGTTCAACAGCCATGACCGGTTCGGTCATCGCATCGATCTGGTGGAATTTCACCCGGCCTATCACCAATTGATGCGCACGGCGGTTGAGCATGGTTTGACCTCATTGCCCTGGGCTCATCCGCAGTCCGGCGCCCATGTGGCCCGCGCTTCCATGACTTACTTGCACAGTCAGGCCGAAGCCGGCAGCGGCTGCCCGCTGACCATGACCTTCGCCAGTGTGCCGGCCATGCGTTTGCAACCGGACCTGGCGGAAAAGTGGTTACCGAAAATCCTCGCCACCGAATACGACCCGCGCAATGTCGGCATGGCCCACAAGGCCGGGGTCACCATCGGCATGGCCATGACCGAGAAGCAGGGCGGCACCGATGTGCGGGCCAATACCACCAAGGCGTATCCGGTCGGTGCCAGCGGTCCGGGACAGGCCTATGAACTGGTGGGGCACAAGTGGTTTTGCTCGGCGCCGATGTGCGACGCCTTCCTGACCCTGGCGCAGACCGACAAGGGCCTGACCTGTTTCCTGCTGCCGCGCCATCGTCCGGACGACACGCGCAATCAATTCTATATCCAGCGCCTGAAGAACAAGCTCGGCAATTGCTCCAACGCTTCCAGCGAAGTGGAGTTCCGTGGCGCACTGGCGTGGATGGTCGGTGAAGAGGGGCGTGGCGTTCCGACGATCATCGAGATGGTCGCCATGACCCGTTTCGATTGCATGGTCGGTTCCAGTTCGCTGATGCGTCAGGCGCTGACCCAGGCCAGCCATCACTGCGCTCACCGTTCGGTTGGCGGCAAGCTGCTCAGCGAACAGCCGTTGATGCAGAACGTGCTGGCGGATCTGGCCCTGGAAAGCGAAGCCGCCCTGGCCTTGAGCCTGCGCATGGGCCGGGCGCTGGATCATCTGGATGATTCGCAGGAAGCCAAATTCGCCCGGCTGGTGACGGCGGTGGGCAAGTACTGGATCTGCAAGCGGGCGCCGGCCATGATCAACGAAGCGGCCGAATGCATGGGCGGCGCAGGTTATGTCGAAGACAGCATCCTGCCGCGGCTTTACCGCGAGGCACCGGTGAATTCGACATGGGAAGGTTCCGGCAACGTGCAGTGCCTTGATGTACTGCGAGCGCTGTCGAAAGAGCCGGGTGTGCTCGATGCGCTGTTCAGCGAGTTGGGCGATGGCCATGGCGACAAGCGCCTGGCGGCGCACATCAATCAATTGCAGGCGGCCTTCAAGGACACCGGCGACATTCAGTACCGTGCCCGCCAACTGACGGAAGACATTGCCCTGGGGTTGCAGGCCAAGTTGTTGCTGGAAGCCGGGAATGCGGTGGTCAGTGATGCGTTTATTGCCAGTCGACTGGATGGCGGCGGCCGAGTGTATGGCGCATTGCCGCGCGGCCTGGACGTGGAAGCCATTGTCGCCCGCTCGACTCCACAAGGCTTCTGATTGGTTAGAAGATCGCAGCCTTCGGCAGCTCCTACGGGTGCACGACGAGCCCTTGTAGGAGCTGCCGCAGGCTGCGATCTTTTTTGGCTGTTCCCGTGAGGCGACGATGCAGGCAAGATGAAGGTCTGCAAGTCAGAACACAGGATGCTGATCGTGACCGAAGCTTTTATTGTCGTTCAAACCGCCGAGCAAGCCGTGGATCGGCTTGCACTCTTGCACAATCGTGCAACCACCGCGCTGAGCCAGGCGCTCAAGCGCTACCTCAAGGACCGCGTTGAGCCGGACGCCGAACAGCGAGCGCAGTTCCGTTATCCCGAACTGCGCCTGACCTACCTTTGCCAGGGCGAAGTTCCGCAGACCACCCGTGCCTACGCCAAGGTCCAACTGCCGGGCACCTACAGCGTCACCGTCACCCATCCCTCGGCTTTCCGTAAATACCTGCTGGAACAGCTCGTTCCACTGATGCACGACTTCACCGTGACCGTGGAAGTCGGTGTCAGCCAGCAGAACATCCCGTATCCGTATGTGGTCGAGCAGGGCGATGAACTGGCGGGTTCCGGCGTCACCGCCGCCGTGCTGGCGCGAGTGTTCCCGAGCACTGACCTGTCGGCCGCGACCGACGGCATTGCCGACGGTTTGTACGATTGGGAAAACACCGATCCGCTGCCTCTGGCCCTGTTCGATGCTGCGCGGGTGGATTTCTCCCTGCGCCGACTGGTGCATTACACCGGCAGCGACTGGCGGCATGTGCAGCCGTGGATTCTGCTGACTAACTATCACCGTTACGTCGACCAGTTCATCGTCCATGGCCTGGAGCAACTGCGCAGCGATCCGCGTTTCGTGCGCATGGTGCTGCCGGGCAACGTGATCATCGACAAGAGCATGGACCACGACGAAGCCGCGGCAATTGCTGCCGGTGTGGTCTGGCACCGCTACCAGATGCCGGCCTATCACCTGATCGCCAGCGATGGTCACGGCGTGACCCTGGTCAACATCGGTGTCGGCCCGTCCAACGCCAAGAACATCACCGACCACCTGGCCGTGCTGCGCCCGCATTGCTGGCTGATGATCGGTCACTGCGGCGGCCTGCGTCAGTCGCAGACCATTGGCGATTACGTGCTGGCCCACGCCTACATGCGTCGCGACGGGATTCTCGACCGGGTGGTGCCGCCGAACATTCCGATTCCGGCGTTGGCCGAAGTGCAACTCGCGCTTCAGCAAGCGGCGGCCAACGTCACCGGCGAGAAGGGCGACGAACTGAAGAAACGCCTGCGTACCGGCACCGTGCTGACCTACGACGACCGTAACTGGGAGCTGCGCTGGGCCCAGGAACGGCCGCTGATCAACCTGTCCCGTGCCGTGGCGGTGGACATGGAAAGCGGCACGATTGCCGCGCAGGGTTATCGCTTGCGGGTGCCGTACGGCACGTTGCTGTGCGTCTCGGACAAGCCGCTGCACAGCGAAATCAAGCTGCCGGGCTCGGCCAACGCCTTCTATGAACGCGCGGTCAGCCAGCACCTGAAGATCGGTATCGAGGCGGTGGATCTGTTGCGCACCGAACTCAACTCGCTGCACTCGCGCAAACTGCGCAGCTTCGACGAGCCGCCGTTCCGCTAACAGTTGTCATGGTCATTTGACGGTCAGGGCACTAGCATTAGCAGCCCTGACCGTTAGATGTTCTCTTCGCCATGTCCCGTCCTCAACGCCCCGTTTCTCGCCGCCCTGGCGCGAAACCTTCACCTTCAGCCCCGCGTCGTGTTGCCAAGGCACCACCGGCCGAGCCGAAGTTGATCCTGTTCAACAAACCTTTCGATGTGCTGACGCAATTCAGCGACGGCGAAGGGCGCGCGACCCTCAAGGATTACATCGATGTACCGGGAATCTATCCGGCCGGACGGCTGGACCGGGACAGCGAAGGCTTGTTATTGCTGACCAACGACGGCCAGCTACAGGCGCGGATCGCCGACCCGAAACACAAACTGGCCAAGACCTATTGGGTACAGGTCGAGGGCGAGCCGGACGCCGAGCAGTTGCAACGCTTGCGCGACGGCGTCGAATTGAATGACGGCATGACCCTGCCCGCCGAGGCGCGGCAACTGGACGAGCCCGAGTTGTGGCCACGCAATCCGCCGGTGCGCTTTCGTAAAAGCGTGCCGACCAGCTGGCTTGAGTTGGTGATTCGCGAAGGTCGCAATCGGCAGGTGCGGCGCATGACTGCGGCGGTCGGGTTGCCGACCTTGCGCCTGGTGCGGGTCAGGATCGGCGACTGGACGATCGAAGGGCTCGATCAGGGCCAGTGGAAAGAAGTGCCGGCGCGCTTATAACGTGCCGGATTCGATCAGGCCGATCACCACGCTCTTGATCACGAACGCCGCCACGCCCAGGCCCAGCACGAAGAACAGAATGAACGAGCCAAAGCGCCCGGCTTTGGACTTCTTCGCCAGATCCCAGACGATGAAACCCATGAAAATGATCAGGATGCTGACCAGTCCGGTCATCATCCACTCTTCGAAAACGGCAGGATCCATCGAACATCTCCAGCGCGGGCGTGGCTAAAAGGGCGCGGGGAGTATACGCCTGCGCGGGTTCGCGCTGTATTGACCTGCGTCGGTGTGTCGCACCTGTGGCGAGGGGGCTTGCCCCCGTTGGGGTGCGCAGCAGCCCTGAAATCTGTAATCGAGTTACCTCTGGCACACTGCATGTGTCGGGTTTGCGACTGCTTCGCAGCCGAGCGGGAGCAAGCTCCCTCGCCACAGTCAGCCCTTCAACCCTCTATCAGCTACGCAGATGAGTCAAAGGCAGTTCGGTGCTATTCAACACCTGGTTCAACACAAAACTCGACCGCACGCTGGTCACCCCTTCAATCCGCGTCAGATGCCCCAGCAGCAGTTTCTGGTAGTGATCCATGTCCGGCACCACGACCTTGAGTTGATAGTCGGCATCCATCCCGGTCACCAGGCTGCATTCCAG
The DNA here is from genome assembly GCF_039909015.1 of Pseudomonas grandcourensis. Lineage (NCBI taxonomy): Bacteria > Pseudomonadati > Pseudomonadota > Gammaproteobacteria > Pseudomonadales > Pseudomonadaceae > Pseudomonas > Pseudomonas grandcourensis. The sequence goes on along the minus strand of NZ_CP150919.1, from coordinate 5,993,299 downwards.
TACTTGCGGCAAGGTGCGAATGGCCTGTTCAAAGTTCTCGAAACGCTCCGGCGTATGACGGTCCATGCCGATCAGCACGTAAGCGGTCAGGCTCAGGCCGAGCATCTTGCGGTCGAGCAGGGCGACCTGGCGGGAAATGTAGCCGTCGTCTTCCAGTTGCTTGACCCGTCGCGAGCACGGCGAAGGCGACAGGCCGATGCGCTCGGCCAGCTCCTGGTTGGAGATGCGTGCGTCGCGCTGCAATTCCGCCAGAATACTCAGGTCGTAACGGTCGAGCTTGCTCATCAAACGGTCCTTTGTCGTAACTATTGCGAAGGATTATGTATCCTGGGTTAAAAATTGCGCAAGTGATGTTTAATTCAGCAATCTTCGCAATCCTCTGCCGGTGCCCCCGGCCTATTCTTATCACCAGAATCACTGCTCGGACAAACAGTCCAGTGCGGCTCGCCGAATCAGGCCCGCCGCGGTCGCCACCCCCACCGGGGATGTGCCGGCCCCCGAGCTACACACTGTCCAGAAGACGGCGTGAGGTGAGCCGGCGCCACAAGCGTCGAGCCAGGACGAAGTTCTCTAAGGGGAGGCCGACGGGTCTCCCCTTTTTCTTGTGCGCAATTTGCCCCCCGACCCTCAATAAATAAGTTGCGTGACTGATAACCTGTCGCAGAACCGGCCACTGCTTTCCCAGTCTTATGTACAGGCCCTTACCCGCAATGAGGAAAAGCATGAAATCGCGCATCTGGCGTTTGGCCGGCGTTGGTTTGCTATGTGTCAGTGTCACCGCGCAAACGATGGCCGATGAACCGCAAAACCGTGGCCATGATGGCGAGCAACACGGCCAGGGTGGGCATCAGGGCGATAACCAGGGCCATGGTGGCAGCAACCAGCCGCATCCGCAAAACGGCCAGCAGCAGAATCAGCCCCGGGCGCAGAACAACGACAATCGCCAGTACGAGCACAACGGCCAGAATCAGCATCAGGACAATGGCCAGTGGCAGAACCGTCCAGCGCCGGATTTCAACAGCCGGGTGCGCTCGCCGCCACCTCCGCCGCAGATGCCGGCCACTGACATGCCAATCCAGCCCCGGCCCGACACCGTGCGCCAGACCCAGCAGCCGCAGCGTGGCTACTATCAGGATCAGCCGCGTCGCAACGATTACAACCAGCACTGGAATGGCTACACAGGCGCACCGTCCTATGACAATCACGGGCAGGGGCGCCCGAATGGCCATGGTAACGGTTGGGGGTCAGGCCCCAGGTATCGCCCCGGCCAGGTGATCGACCGCTTCCCCGAGCGCAACTTCCGCGTGCCTTACCGTGGGATGGATTACTACTATTCCGGTGGCTACTGGTATCGCCCGCTGGGCCCGCGCTATGAGGTGGTAGAGCCACCGCGCGGGATTCGCGTCAGATACTTGCCCGATTACGCCGAGCAAGTGTGGATCGGCGGGGCATTGCTGTTCCTCGCGGCCGGTTCGTATTACGCCTATCAGGAAAGCACTCAGGACTACGTCGTGGTCGAACCGCCGGTTGGCCAATCGCAACCTCCCGCCGGCAACAATGGTTATGACGTGGAGGCCTATCCAGCCAACGGTCAGTCGCCGGAGCAGGTCAGTCGGGACGGTTACGAGTGTTATCAATACGCGGTGCAGCAGAGTGGTTTCGATCCACGAACCGCCACCTACCAGCCAGACCCGTCAGTGGTGCAAGCCTACCGACAGGCCCAGGGCAACTGCCTGAGCAGTCGCGGTTATCAGGTGACTTACTGATCCAGGGCGGCTTTCACCACTTCCTGCGGATCGGCGTGCACCAGCACTTCGGCCCGCGGGTAGGCGGTGTGAATCGCCGCGGCCGCCTGATCGCTGATGCCGTGGGCAACGGATAGCGTCAGTTCCCCCGGCAGCTCCAGATGCAACTGCACAAACCATTGATTGCCGGAGATCCGCGTGCGCAGGTCATGGGCACCCAATACGCCAGGCACACTGCACGCCAATTCCAGCATGTGCTGGCTGACCTCCGGCGGCAGCTCTTCATCCATCAACACTGCAAAGCTCTCCCGGGCGATCTGCACCGCGCTCCACAGAATGTAGGCAGCGATTCCCAGACCGAACCAGGGGTCGACCTGGTGCAGCCCAAACCCGGCCAACACCAGCGCGATCAGAATGCTGCCGTTGAGCAGCAGGTCCGAGCGGTAGTGCAGGGAGTCGGCGCGCACCGCGTTGGAGCCGGTGGCCTTGACCACCCGATGTTGAAACATCAACAACGCCAGGGTCAACGCGAGGGAGAACACAATCACGCCGATACTGATCCACGGCGCGCCGACCGGTTCGGGATGTTTGAGCCGCTCATAGGCCTGCAACGCGATCAGCACCGCACTGCCACCAATGAACAACGCCTGGGCCATGCCAGCCAACGATTCGGCCTTGCCGTGCCCGTAGCGATGATCATTGTCGGCGGGGCGCAGGGCGTAATGCACCGCCAGCAGGTTGAGCAATGACGTGACGCCGTCGAGTGTCGAGTCGGTGAGCCCGGCGAGCATGCTCACCGAGCCGCTCAGCCACCAGGCGATGGCTTTGGCGACAATCAATGTGCACGCCACCGCCACCGAGGCACGGGTCGCCAGCCGCAGCAGGCGGGCGTGTTCGGAGCTGGAGGTCATAGAGGCCATCGTTCCTTGAAGAGTCCTTTCGCGCGTAGGGATTACGCTGCGGGTTGCAGGCCGAACATCGCCAGTTGCTGTGCGCTGCCTTTGCTCTGGATCAGGCGTGGATCGTCCAGCGGGAAGCTGCGGCCCAGTTCGCTTTCCAGAATAGTCTGCAACTTGCGGTTATCGACCTTGCCGTCGGCACCGATGGCGTCCTTGAGTTTTTGCGGGTCGACCTGGGCGGTCTTGCCCGGCTCGAAGTAAATCGCGCCGGTGGCGAAGTCCACGGCAAATGCGATCAGGCCGGGGATGATGTAGAACAGCAGGCCCACGGCGTCGAGCGCGGCGATGGCCGGGTCGATCTTGCCTTCGATCTGGCCCCGGCGATCCGGGTAGAAGATCGAACCGCAGGCGGTCACTTGAGTCAGCAAGGTTGCGACCAGAACACCGCCAATCAGGCGAAAGGGAGCACGCATATGAAATCTCCTGAGTAGAACGCCAATAACGTTACTGGTTAGAGCCCAGACTACGCCAAACAGTTCGCCGTTATACTCGCGCCTCTGTTTTGGAGCCAGCATGATTTCTTTGCCGATCGATGAAGTTTTACCCGCCCTGCGTGAAGCCCTCGCTACACGCCACGAAGCCGTGCTTGAAGCGCCGCCCGGCGCCGGTAAAACCACCCGGGTGCCTTTGGCCTTGCTCAATGAACCGTGGCTGGCCGGGCAGACCATCCTGATGCTCGAACCCCGCCGGTTGGCCGCGCGTGCAGCGGCGGAACGTCTGGCCAGTGAGTTGGGGGAGAAGGTCGGCGAAACCGTGGGCTATCGCATTCGGCTCGACAGCAAGGTCGGCCCCAACACCCGCATCGAAGTGGTCACCGAAGGCATCCTCACCCGGCGTTTGCAGGATGACCCTGCGCTTGAGGGCGTGGGCCTGCTGATCTTCGACGAATTTCACGAACGCAGCCTCGACGCTGATCTGGCGCTGGCCCTGAGCCTCAATGGCCGCGAACTGTTCCGTGACGATCAGCCGCTGAAAATCCTCTTGATGTCCGCCACGCTCGAAGGCGAACGCTTGGCCGGGTTGCTCGACGACGCGCCGATCCTGCGCAGCGAAGGGCGCATGTACCCGGTGGCGATGCGTTGGGGCCGGCCGTTCCAGACCGGTGAATTCATCGAGCCGCGTCTGGTGCAGACCATCCTCGAAGCCTTGAACGACGAGACCGGCAGCGTGCTGGTGTTCCTGCCGGGGCAGGCAGAAATCCGCCGCGTGCATCAGCAACTGGCCGATGCCTTGGGCGAAAACACTCAGGTTCTACTGTGCCCATTGCACGGTGAACTGGACCTCGCCGCGCAACGGGCAGCAATCGATCCGGCTCCTGCGGGCAAACGCAAAGTGGTGCTGGCCACCAACATTGCCGAAACCAGCCTGACCATCAACGGCGTACGCGTCGTAATCGATGCCGGGCTGGCGCGGGTGCCGCGTTTCGACCCCGGCAGCGGCATGACCCGTCTCGACACCCAGCGCATTTCCAAGGCCAGCGCCATCCAGCGCGCGGGCCGGGCCGGGCGCCTGGAAGCCGGCGTGTGTTATCGCTTGTGGTCCCAGGATCAGCACGAGCAATTGGCGGCCTATGGCAGTGCGGAAATCCTTTCGGCGGACCTCGCCGGGCTGGCCTTGCAACTGGGGCGTTGGGGCGTGACGCCCGGGCAAATGGTGTGGCTCGACGTGCCGCCGGCCGCCGCTTATGCACAGGCTCAGGATCTGCTCGAACGCCTGGGGGCTCTGGAGGGCGAAGCGCTGACCCGTCACGGTCAGGCCATGGCCGAACTGCCGGCGCATCCGCGCATCGCGCATTTGCTGTTGCGCGGCCAGGCGCTGGGTCTGGCGGACATGGCCTGTGATGTCGCGGCACTGCTCGGCGAGCGCGATATCTTGCGCGGCGCCGGGGCGGACTTGCACAGCCGACTGGTATTGCTGTCTGGCGAAGAACGCGCCGCACGCGGTGCCCAGGGCGGGGTGCAACGCGCCCGGCAACTGGCGCGGCAGTATCGTGGTTACCTGCGCGGCAAAGCCTCGGAGCCGGTCAGCGATCCCGATCATCCGCGCTGGCTCGGCGCGTTGCTGGCGCTGGCCTATCCCGACCGGGTCGCCCAGCAACGGCGCCCCGGTGGTGCGGAATATCGCTTGGCCAACGGACGTGCCGCACTGTTCGCCGAAGCCGACAGCCTGATGAAGCAAGCGTGGCTGGTGATTGCCGATCTGGGCAGTCGCCAGGGCCAGCGTGAGGAGCGGATTTACCTGGCGACGGACTTCGATCCGGCGCTCTTCGATTCAGTACTGGCCGAGCAGGTACGCTGCGTCGATCAACTGGATTGGGATGAGCGCGAAGGCGTGCTGCGGGCCGAGCGTCAGCGCAAGGTTGGCGAACTGATCCTCAGCCGCGAGCCACTGACCGGCCTCGACGAAACCGCCCGCAGCCAGGCGCTGGTCAACCTGGTGCGGCGCAAAGGCCTGGAGCTGTTGCCGTGGACCCCGGAGCTGCGTCAGTGGCAGGCGCGGGTCGCCTTGTTGCGGCAACTGGACCTCGCCGCCAAGGGCGAGAGCGAGTGGCCCGATGTCAGCGATGCGGCGTTGCTCAAGAGTCTGGAACACTGGCTGATGCCGTATCTGGGCAAGGTTTCGCGGCTCAGTCACTTCGCCAACCTGGACCTGTCGAGCATCGTCCACAACCTGCTGCCGTGGCCGCTGCCGCAACGGCTGGACGAACTGGCGCCCCATCATCTAAGCGTGCCGTCGGGTTCGTCGATTCGTCTGGACTACAGCGAACAGCCGCCGATTCTGGCGGTGCGCTTGCAGGAGTTGTTCGGCCTGGCCGAAACCCCGCGCATTGCCGGGGGGCGGCAGGTGGTCAAACTGCATCTGTTGTCCCCGGCGCGGCGGCCGGTGCAGGTGACTCAGGACCTGGCCAACTTCTGGCGCAGCACCTATGCCGAGGTGAAGAAGGATTTGAAGGGGCGTTATCCGAAGCATTACTGGCCGGATGATCCGCTGGTGGCCGAAGCCACCGCGCGGATAAAACCGCGCAAGTAGTTACGGGGCAGGTCTTTCAGCCTTGGCGGTCAGTTGTTCGCGGCAATAGTCAGCAAACAACTGCGCCGGCTTGGTCAGTTGCCCACGCTTGAGCCATGCCGCCACCAGCCCGGAACCGGTGACGTCCTCGGAAATGTCCACGCACACCACTTTTTGCCCGTCGTAGGTGCACTCCGAATGCGGTTTGGTCACCAGGATTGAGAACCCGAATCCCTGTCCGACCATGCCGCGCACCATCTCGATCGATGGCGAGCTGAAGGCGATCCGTGGCGTCAGGCCCAGCTCTTCGAACAGGCTGACGAAGTAGGTCCGGCTCGGCTGCACGTCCAGAAGAATCATCGGCTCCAGGTACAGATCCCGCAGCGACACTTGCGCTTGCTGGGCAAAGCGGTGATCCGCCGGCAGCAGGGCGTAAGGTCGTTGCGCCGGCATCAGCGGTTCGGTCTCGATGGTGCCGTCCAGATCGTGCTCGTAAAGAATCGCCAGATCGAAAGCACCGGAGGTCAGGCCTTGCACCAGCTCTTGTTGCTCGCCGTCGCGGATGCGGATTTCCACCCCCGGGTACAGCGCCGAAAACCCGGCAATCAATTGCGGCAGGTACAGCGGCGCGACGGTTTCGAAGCAGCCGATATCGATCTGCCCGGCGACCACGTCGTTGTCGGCCAAGGCGTTCTGCTCGAACTCCTTGGCCATGCGCAGCAGTTCCTGGGCCTTGCGGTAGAAGCGTGCACCGCTGGGGGTCAATGACACCCCCTGAGCGTGATGGCGGATCAGCAGTTGCACGCCGAAACTGTCTTCCAGCCCTTTGATGGCCGTGGAGATCGAAGGCTGGGCGATGTACAGCTTGCGCGAGGCCTCGGCGACGCTGCCGCACTCGACGGTGGTGATGAAGTATTTCAGTTGACGCAGATTGTAGGCAGCCACAGCAAACCTCGGGGGAGAACGGATCAGGCATCCAGGCAATTTGCGCGCCACCCCTATCCGCTCGGGTAGCGATTTGTTGTGTTTGAACAATAACCACATGCTGCGCCAGAAGGGAGATTGGCTACGTAGTTTTTTCTTGGCCTGCGAACACATTTTTACTGGTTTTCCACCGCTCGGGCCTGAGCGACTATCCAATACACAAGAATGTCCTCTGGAGCATCTGAACGTGTTCGAGCTTGAGTATTGGCAACGCAAGGCCGCTTCTATGCGGTTTCCCGACCAGGCCGTGATCGACGGCCAGCGCCGCCCGGCGCAGTCGGGGCAGACTTTCGCCGCGATCAACCCTGCCACCGGGCAATGCCTGGCCAACATTGCCGCCTGCGGCGAAGAAGATGTGAACGCAGCGGTACACAATGCGCGGCAGGTCTTCGAGGCGGGCACCTGGGCTGCGCGCTCGCCGACCGAACGCAAGCAAGTACTGTTGCGCCTGGCCGACTTGATCCTGGAAAACCGTGAAGAGCTGGCGCTGCTCGATTCGCTGAATATGGGCAAGCCCGTCACCGATGCCTACAACATCGACGTACCGGGTGCCGCAGGCGTGTTCCGCTGGTACGCCGAGAGCCTCGACAAGCTCTACGACCAGGTCGCGCCGAGTGCGCAGAACGTGCTGGCAACCATTACTCGCGAAGCCTTGGGCGTAGTGGCTGCCGTGGTGCCGTGGAATTTCCCTCTGGACATGGCGGCGTGGAAACTCGCCCCGGCCCTGGCCGCCGGTAACTCGGTAGTCCTCAAACCGGCCGAGCAATCGCCGTTTTCCGCCCTGCGCCTGGCTGAGCTGGCGCTGGAGGCGGGGATTCCGCCAGGTGTACTCAACGTACTGCCGGGCCTCGGCGAACAGACCGGCAAGGCTCTGGGCCTGCACCCGGACGTCGATTGCCTGGTGTTCACCGGCTCCACCGAAGTCGGCAAATATTTCATGCAGTACTCGGCCCAGTCGAACCTCAAGCAGGTGTGGCTGGAGTGCGGTGGCAAGAGTGCGAACCTGGTGTTCGCCGATTGCCAGGACCTCGATCTGGCAGCGGAAAAAGCCGCATTCGGCATCTTCTTCAATCAGGGCGAAGTCTGCTCGGCCAACTCGCGGTTGCTGGTGCAGCGCTCGATCCATGACGAGTTCGTCGAGCGCCTCAAGGCCCAGGCCGAACGCTGGTTGCCGGGCGATCCGCTGGACCCGTCGAGCGCCGCCGGGGCCATCGTCGACAGCCGTCAGACTGCGCGCATCATGAAATTCATCCAGCAGGCCGAGCAGCAAGGCGCGACCAAGGTTTGTGGTGGTCGGCAGTCGATCTTCAACGGCTCGGACAACTTCATCCAACCGACGATTTTCACCGGCGTGACGCCGGACATGCCGCTGTTTCGCGATGAAGTGTTCGGCCCGGTGCTGGCGATTACGCCATTCGACGACGAGGCCCACGCCTTGCAGTTGGCCAACGACAGCGTCTACGGTCTGGCGGCTTCGCTGTGGACCGACGACCTCAACCGCGCCCACCGTGTGGCGCGACAATTGCGGGCCGGTACGGTGTCGGTCAACAGCGTCGATGCGCTGGACGTGACCGTGCCTTTTGGCGGCGGCAAGCAGTCGGGGTTCGGCCGCGACCTGTCCCTGCATTCATTCGATAAATACACCCAGTTGAAGACCACCTGGTTTCAATTGCGCTGATAACAAAACGGAGAACTGGCGATGACCACATCACGTGACACCCGCGACTACCAGGCCGCCGACGCTGCGCACCACATCCATGCGTTCGTCGATCAGAAAGCCCTCAACGAAGAGGGGCCACGGGTGATGGTCCGTGGCGAACGCCTGCACCTGTGGGACAACGATGGCCGGCGTTACCTCGACGGCATGTCCGGGTTGTGGTGCACCAACCTCGGTTATGGGCGCAAGGACCTGGCCGCTGCGGCGAGCCAGCAGCTGGAACAGTTGCCGTACTACAACATGTTTTTCCACACCACCCACCCGCAGGTGATCGAGCTGTCCGAGCTGCTGTTCAGCCTGCTGCCGGCTCACTACAGCCACGCGATCTACACCAACTCCGGCTCCGAAGCCAACGAGGTGTTGATCCGCACGGTGCGTCGCTACTGGCAGGTGCTCGGCAAGCCCGAGAAGAAAATCATGATCGGCCGCTGGAACGGTTACCACGGTTCGACCCTGGCCGCGACGGCGCTGGGCGGCATGAAGTTCATGCACGAAATGGGCGGCATGATTCCGGACATCGAGCACATCGACGAGCCGTACTTTTTCGCCCACGAAGGCAACCTGACCCCGGCCGAGTTCGGTCTGCGCGCGGCACAGCAACTGGAAGCGAAGATCCTCGAACTGGGTGCGGACAAGGTCGCGGGCTTTATCGCCGAACCGTTCCAGGGCGCCGGCGGCATGATCTTCCCGCCAGAGAGCTACTGGCCGGAAATCCAGCGCATCTGCCGCAAGTACGATGTGCTGCTGTGCGCGGATGAAGTGATCGGCGGCTTCGGTCGTACCGGCGAATGGTTCGCCCACGAGTACTTCGGTTTCGAGCCGGACACCCTGTCCATCGCCAAAGGCCTGACCTCGGGTTACATCCCCATGGGCGGCTTGATCCTGTCGAAGAAAATGGCCTCGGTGCTGGTGGAGCAGGGCGGCGTGTTTGCCCACGGCTTGACCTATTCCGGGCACCCGGTGGCGGCGGCGGTGGCGATTGCCAACCTCAAGGCGCTACGTGACGAAGGTGTGGTGACGCGGGTCAAGGACGACATCGGCCCGTACCTGCAACAGTGCCTGCGGGAAGTGTTCGGCAAGCACCCGCTGGTGGGTGATATCCAGGGCACCGGCATGGTCGCGGCGTTGCAACTGGCCGAAGACAAGTCCACTCGCAAGCGTTTCGCCAACGAGAACGATATTGCCTGGCGTTGCCGTACGATTGGTTTCGAGGAGGGGGTGATCATTCGCTCGACCCTTGGCCGGATGATCATGGCGCCGGCCTTGATCGCCAGTCGTGAGGAGATTGACGAGCTGATCAGCAAGACCCTGAAAGCGCTGGATCGGACGGCGCAGGAATACGGCCGGCTCTGATCTTGCTGGAAGGTCCTGCGGACCTTATCGCGAGCAGGCTCGCTCCTACATTGGATTTGTGTCGATCATCGGAAACGAGGGCGACATAGACCCCTGTAGGAGCGAGCCTGCTCGCGATTGCGACAGACATAAAAGATCGCAGCCTTCGGCAGCTCCTACAGGGGATCGCATTCCAATGTAGGAGCTGCCGAAGGCTGCGATCTTTTGCTGTTCTCAAGCTTTGCACCCACCTCGGGCATCCCCGCCCACAGCGCCCTTTCGCGGTGCGCGCTAACCAGTTTTTTCATCACTCGCATCCACATATTTCCTCATTTTCCTAATCCCGCCCTTGGGCCAACATCGATATCGCCAGCCCGCCGAATGCTGCCCGCCGAAGGGTCCCTGAGAGACCACAGGTCGCAGCCGATTCAGGGCTCGCCGTACTGCCCATGACAAAACTAAATCAACAGCTTTGGGAGTGCTCCATGATCAAGTCCTTGCTTACCCGCGTTGCCCATCCACTGGCGGTCACCGCCATCGCCGCGACGGTCGCCACCAGCGCCCAGGCCGGCACCCTGTCCATCGGTCATACCACCTGGGTCGGCTACGGCACCCTGTACCTGGCCCAGGACCTCGGCTACTTCAAGGAGAACGGTTTGACCGTCGAGTTGCCGGTGGTCGAAGAAGCGGCGATGTACATGGCCGCACAAGCTTCCGGCGAGTTGTCCGGCTCGGCGTCGACCATCGACGAGGTGCTCAAGTACCGTCCGCAATTCTGCTTCAAGGCCGTGGCCGCGCTGGACGACAGCCATGGTGGCGACGGCGTGCTGGTAGGCAAGGACGTCAAGAGCCTGCAAGAGCTCAAAGGCCAGGCCGTGGCGGTGAACGAAGGTTCGACCTCGCAGTTCTGGTTGTCGTATCTGCTGAAAAAGAACGGCATGAAAATGAGCGACATCACCGTGCAGAACATGACGGCCGACGACGCCGCCACCGCGTTCATCGCCGGTCGCGTACCGGCTGCCGTGACCTGGGAGCCGCACCTGTCGATGGTTCGCGACAAGCAGCAGGGCAAGGTGCTGATCGACAGCAGCAGCACACCGGGGGTGATCGTCGACGTGGTCGCACTGAACTGCACCGTGATCGAAAAACAGCCGGAAGACGTCAAGGCCCTGGTGGCCGGTTTGTACAAAGCCGTGCAGTACACCAAGGATCATCCGCAGGAAGCCTACAAAATCATGGCCAAGGGTGTTGGCGGTTACCTGGCCGATCCGAAGGAACTGGAAGCCGCAGCGCAAGGCGTGCGTTTCTACGATCAGGCCATGAGCGAAAAACTGCTGGGCGCGCCGGGCAAACCGGGTGACAGCGCACCGCTGATCAAACTGGCCAACGAGACCGCCAGCGAGCTGCAAGGCAAGCCCTACAACGTCAGCAATGACGACCTGATCGACAACCGTTTCGTCACCCCGCTCTAGGAGGCTGCATGTTCAAGCGCAATTCATGGCTGAGCCGTTGCATCACGCCCAAGACCGGTTTGCCGGTCTCGGTGATCTGGAGCGCGAGCGGCCTGGCCTGGGTGCTGTTGGTCGGCCTGTGGGCCGGCTTGTCCTACGGCGGCGTGGTGCCGGGCATGTTCCTGCCGACGCCGGGCGCGGTGGTCGAGGCCGCCGTGCGCCTGGGTCGCGACGGCACCCTCGGCCAGCATGTGTGGGCCAGTGTCGAAGTAGTGATGGTCGGTTTCATCGTGTCCTCCCTGGTGGCGGTGCCGTTGGGGCTGTTGATGGGCAGCTTCCGCATCGTCCAGGCCTTTCTTGAGCCGCTGGTGAATTTCATTCGCTACCTGCCGGTGACCTCGTTCGTGCCGCTGTTCATCCTGTGGATCGGCATCGGTCTGGAGCAGCGGGTGTCGGTGATCATCTTCGGCGTATTTTTCCAGCAATTGGTGATGATCGCGGACGTGTCCAAAGGCATCTCCAAGGACCTGATCAACGCCTCCTACACCCTGGGTTCCAACCGTCGTGATGCGGTGCTGCACGTGATCGCTCCGGCTTCCTTGCCAGGTGTGCTCGACACCCTGCGCGTGACCATGGGCTGGGCCTGGACTTACCTGGTGGTGGCTGAACTGGTCGCCGCTTCCAGTGGCCTGGGTTACCTGAGCCTCAAGGCCATGCGTGGCTTCCAGGTGGATGTGATTTTCCTCGCCATCGCGATCATCGGTCTGCTGGGCCTGGTCACCGATCAACTGTTCCGTTTCCTACGTCTGAGGATCACCGCATGGGCTCAGTAACCGCCGCCACTCATCGTTTTACCGCCCCTCATGCTGCCCCGGCGAACGCGCCACGGTTGCAAGTGGACAAGGTCAGCCTGAGTTACAAGAAGCCCGATGGCGGTACCTTTACCGCGTTGGAGGAAGTGTCGTTCGAGGTGCCGGACCAGCAATTCGCCGTACTGGTCGGACCTTCGGGTTGCGGCAAGTCGAGCCTGCTGTACCTCACCGCCGGCCTGGCCGAACCGACCTCGGGCGAGATTTACGTCGGCGGCCAACAGGTGGAAGGCCCCGGTGCGGATCGCGGCATGGTGTTCCAGAGCTACACGCTGTTTCCGTGGCTGACGGTGCGGCAGAACGTCGAGTTCGGCCTCAAGCGGCGCGGCATGCCGGCGGCGCAGCGCAAGGACATCGTTGATTACTACGTCAACGAAGTGGGCCTGAGCGGCTTTGCCGACAACTACGCCAAGCAGTTGTCTGGTGGCATGATGCAGCGCGTCGCCATCGCCCGCGCGCTGGCCAATGACCCGCAAATCCTGTTGATGGACGAACCCTTCGGCGCCCTCGACAGCCAGACGCGCCTGCAAATGCAGCAGTTGTTGTTGCGGGTGTGGGGCAACAGCAAGAAGACCGTGTTGTTCGTGACCCACGACATCGACGAGGCGATCCTGCTCGGCGACCGGGTGTATGTGATGGGCGCCAGGCCTGGGCGGATCAAGCAGATTCTGGATGTACCGATTGAGCGCCCACGCAACCTCGATATGGTCATGGAGCGCTCGTTCATCGAGATGAAGCGCGAGATCTTCGGGCTGCTGCATGATGATCTGGAGGAGGTGCATTAAGTCGGGCATACACAGACCCTGTGGGAGCGAGCAATCTCGCTCCCACAGGTTTTGTGTCTGGCTGGAGTGAGGTGCTACGGCGCAGCCGGCAGCAGGAACCGCGCAATCACTGGCAGGTGATCGGAGATACGCAACGTATCATCCTGGCGCACCATTGCCTCCACCCGTTTGATCCGCGGGCTGTAGAACAGGTAGTCGACGGTCCGGTCCGGGCCGTTCAGCCCGGGATCGTTCGGGTAATGGGTCAGCCAGCGTTCGCGGTCGATACCACTGGCTTCGTTGTTGGTCGGGATCATCGGGTACTTGTCCCACAGCAGGTGCAACGGGCTGTCGGCGGAGTAGGGCGCGCGTTGCGCATCGGACAGGCGTCGATACTGGCCCAGCGGCAACAGGTTGAAATCCCCACCGATCAGCCACGGCGTGCCACGGCTTTCGAATTTATCGAGGGTCCTGGCCACGGCGTTCACCTGGTTTTGCAAGTAGTTGTCGGCTTGGCTGGCGCGGTCCAGATGGGTATTGAGCACCGCTATTTGCCCGCCATCACTCAACGGCAAGTAGCTCACCAGCAAGGCATCTCTGGGTTTGAATTGGCGGCTGAGCGGATTGCCCGAGGCGACTGGCAACTGCAGCCGTTCGGCATGTTCGATCTGGTAACGGCTCAGGGTCGCCAGTTGCCGGCCGACACTGCCGAAGATGTGCGGGTCCGGCACGAAGTCGGCCTTCCAGTCGAACGCGCTGGTGCCACACGGATACAAGTCGGCGAGCCGTTCTTGCAGCAGTTTGAACTGGTGTTGGTAATCGCTGGCCTTGGCGCCGTCGTCCAGTTCCTGCAACAGCACGATGTCCGGCTGTTCGTCGCGAATCACCCGCGCCACTTCGTCGAGGCTGAAGGCCATGTCTTCCGCTGTGGGGCGTTCGTCGGTGCCGGCGGCCAGGTCATTCCAGAATACGTAACGCTTGCCGGCCAGGGACTGGACGTTCCAGGTCATCACCTTCAACGCCTGCCCGGGGACCAGGGAGGGGGCATGGGCACTGCAACTGACGGGCAACACTTCTTTGGCATCAGGGCGCCAGGTCAGGCTGTAGATCATCACGGCGATCAGGCCGGTCACGATCAGCAGGCCCAGCAGGGTGTAGCGCAGTAGACGGGTCATGGCTCGGCTTATTAGCGTTACAAAATTGCTCCCGAGCATACCCGAGAGCGATGGCCGCGCCCAAGGTCAGAGCGCGCTGTCATTTCTCTCAGGCAACGGGTTGATCAGCATGAACAGCCGGAACAGCACCACACTGGTAAACAGCTGCAGGAAACTGTGGGCGCTGTCGATCAGCAGCGAGATCACCGGGTTCTGAGGTTCCGGGTACACCGCCAGGGTGGCCCCCTTGAGCAGCCACAACGGCCCCATCACACACAGAATGCACAACAGGATGCGCAGGAAGTGACCTTTGGTCATGCGCAGGCTTTCCTTCATGGCCGCCAGCGGCGCCAGGCCGCGCAACACCAGCAGGTATTCGCCAAACGCCAGGGTCACCATCAGGTAGATACCCGGCAGGAAATACAGCGACAGGCCCAGCAGAATCAGCACGGTATTGAGCGCCGTCAGCAGGGCGAAGCGTGGCCACAGGTAGGCGGACCTAGACAGCAGCTCGCGGTTGCTCGGCGATTCGCCGCGGCTGCGGGCGTCGAGAAACAGAATCAGCGCGGCGGTGTACAGCGGGTACACCAGCAAACCGACAATCACGCTGATGCCGGGGAAACTGTCCGGCTCCGTGGAGTGGTCGACCACTTGTTGCAACAGCGCCTCAAGCATTATCAGCGGCAGGCACAGTTGCACGATCTGGCCCAGATTGCGCTTGAAGAAATACAGGGAGTCACGCAGCACATCTAACGGATTCATCAGTTGGTATCGCAGGTTGGAAGCAGTGGCTCACTTTAACCGATCAAGTGCTCGGGGACGCAAACGTAAACGTTCGGTAAAGGACATTGAAACATCTTGTTTCAGCCTCCATTAAGGTTGGGCACCTTATCCTCATCGGATAAAGGCAACGATTTCCCCGGCAATCTACGAGGTCGCCATGAACAGCGAAGAACAAACCCTGATCGATGGACTGTTTTCCCGGCTGCAACAGGCCGAAACGGACTCAGCCCCGCGCGACGTCCAGGCCGAGGCGCGGATCAAGGAACACCTGACGCGCCAGCCCGCGGCCGGTTATTTCATGACCCAGGCGATTCTGGTGCAAGAGGCGGCGATCAAGAGCCTCGATGAGCAGAACAAACAACTGACCCAGCAAGTCCAGCAGCTGCAGGCCGAACTGCAACAGACCAAGGCCCAGGCGACCCCGGCTCCTGCGCCGAGTAGTGGTGGCTTTTTGTCGAGCATCTTTGGCGGCAGCTCCCGTGAGCCACAGCCCGCGCCAACCCAGAGTGCACCGCCGTCGAGCGGTGGCTGGCGTGAGCCGGGACGCTCGTCGTTCGGTTCGCAACCGCCACAGCAGAACTTCGGCGCGCCGCCGCAAAACTATCCACAGCAGGGCTATGCGCCGCAACAACAGGCTCCGGCAGCGGCCGGCAGCAGTTTCCTCGGTGGTGCGTTGAAAACCGCCGCTGGCGTGGCGGGTGGCGTGATGCTGGCACAAGGCATCAGCAGCCTGTTCCATCACAATCAGCAACCGGAAGTCGTCGAAGTCATCAAGGAAGAGCCGGCCCAGGTCAACGACCAGGGCAACAATGGCTGGGGCGATGACCAGCGTATGGCCGGTAACGATTCCTACAGTAACGATCAGGGCGGGTTCAGCGACGCCGACTACAGCGATGACAGCTCATCGTTCTTTGGCGGCGACGACGATTCCTTCGTCTGACACATATGTGGCAAGGGAGCTTGCTCCCTTGCCACATAGCCGATTATTCGCGGAACAATCCTCCGGGCTGGCATACTGGGCAACTTTTCGGGCCTGGTGCCTGATTCAGCCTTGAGGAAAGCCGGTGAAAAAAATCGCAGTGTTCGCCGATGTCCAGAACCTCTACTACACCGTGCGTCAGGCCTATGGTTGTCACTTCAACTACGCCGCACTGTGGGCTGACATCAGCAAACAGGGCGAGATCGTCGAAGCCTACGCCTACGCCATCGACCGTGGCGACAGCAAACAGCAGCAGTTCCAGCAGATCCTGCGCAACCTCGGTTTCACCGTGAAGCTCAAGCCGTACATCCAGCGCAGCGATGGTTCGGCCAAGGGCGACTGGGACGTGGGCATTACCCTCGACATCATGGATGCCGCCGACCATGTCGATGAAATCGTCCTGGCCTCCGGCGACGGTGATTTCGACATGCTGCTCGAACGCATCATCAGCAAACACGGGGTGCAGGCGGTGGCCTACGGTGTGCCGGGCCTGACCGCCAACTCGCTGATCCGCGCCGCCAGCCGCTACGTGCCGATCGAAGGCGCGTTGCTGCTCAAGAATTGATTTTTACGGAGTTGAACCAGGTTTGGAACGCATAGCAGTCATCGACTTTGAAACCACCGGGATCTCCCCGAGCAGCAGTTGCCGGGCCACGGAAATCGCCGTGGTGATCCTTGAACAGGGGCGCATTGTCGAGCGTTACCAAAGCCTGATGGACGCCGGCGTGCGCGTCCCGGCCTTCATCGAACAACTCACCGGCATCAGCAACGCCATGCTGCGCACCGCGCCGTCGGCGGAGCAGGTGATGAACGAGGTGAATGAGTTCGTCGGCTGCACCCCGTTGCTCGCGCACAATGCCGCGTTCGACCAGAAGTTCTGGGACTTTGAACTCGGGCGAATCAAACGCACCCGCTTGCAGAACTTTGCCTGCTCGCTGCTGCTGGCCCGCCGCCTGATGCCCGCCGCGCCGAACCACAAACTCGGCACCCTCACCACCTTCGCCAACCTGCCCCACACCGGCAAGGCCCACCGGGCCATGGCCGATGCCGAGATGGCGGCCAACCTGACGGCGCATCTGGCTGAAGAGTTGCGCCAGAAGCATGGTTTGCGCGAGCTGTCCCATGACTTGCTGTGCAAGTTGCAGAAGGTCCCGGCGGCGAAAGTGGGCGAGCACCTAAAGCGTTATCGCTGATCCCGAAAACACCGCAAATCCCCACATTTTGATCTGCTGTGGTCTTGGGTTTATTTGCCATTCCCCTCAATGTGCCCCAACGGCACCCGCTTCTCTATCGCACTCGACAACACAATCGACGTCTTGCTGAACCCGAACGTGGCAATCCGGTTGATCAACTCTTCCAACTCCGGCATCGAGCCCACCGCCGCCTGCATGATCACGCACGGGTCACCGGTCACCCGATGGCATTCGGTCAATTGCGGGATTTTGATCAGGTCGTCGTAGGCTTTCTGGTTGCCGTGCTGGTTCAGGCGCAGTTCGATCACGCACTGGATCGGCAGGCCGAGCTTGGCCATGTCGACCTTCGCCTGATAACCGGTGATCACGCCGCTGGCTTCGAGCTTGGCCACGCGCTCGGCCACGGCCGGGGCAGACAGGTTGACCTTGCGCGCCAGGTCCGCGTAGGACGCGCGACCGTTTTCCAGCAGGGCGCTGAGCAGCATGCGGTCGTACTTATCCATCGGGGTGACTCCTGAAAATGGCCGACTTTCGAAAACACGGTTTATAGCGCTGAACTCCGTGTTTTGAAAAGTGTACCGGCGCTTTAAACAGGTTTTGTAACTTATTTTTCGGCGCTGGCCTTTCTAGAATAGCCGTTCACTTGTCCTTGCCTGTGAGCTGCCCCCATGTCCGGCCTTCGTCGCTTTCCCTTACCCTTGATCGCAGCCTTCTTCGCCTTGTATGTGATTTGGGGCTCGACCTACCTGGTGATCCGCATTGGCGTGGAATATTGGCCGCCACTGCTGCTTGCCGGCATCCGCTTCGTGATCGCCGGGACCTTGATGTACGCCTTTCTGCGCTGGCGCGGGGCGCCGGCACCGACCTGGGCGCAGTGGAAAGCTGCCGGGATCATCGGGATTTTGCTGCTGGCGTGCGGCAACGGCGCGGTGAGCGTGGCCGAGCATACGGGCGTGGCCTCCGGGGTGGCGGCTTTGGCGGTGGCGACGGTGCCGCTGTTTACCTTGCTGTGCGGATATTTCTGGGGCGCGCGTAATACCCGTCTGGAATGGGCCGGGATTGTGCTCGGCTTGATCGGCATCGCCATGCTCAACCTGGGCTCCAACCTGCAATCGAGCCCTCTGGGTGCGGCCTTGCTGATATTCGCGGCGGCGACCTGGGCCTTCGGCTCGGTATGGAGCAAGCACCTGCCGCTGCCCCAAGGCGCGATGGCCAGCGCTGTGGAAATGCTGGTGGGCGGTGTGGTGTTGCTGATTGCCAGCGCAGTCAGCGGTGAGCACCTGGAAAAGCTGCCACCGATCGAAGGTTGGGCTGCGCTGGCGTACCTGACGGTGTTCGGTTCGATCATCGCCTTCAACGCCTACATGTACCTGCTGAAACACGTGCGCCCGGCGGCGGCCACAAGCTATGCCTACGTCAACCCGGCGGTGGCGGTGTTGCTGGGGATCGTGTTTGTCGGCGAAACCATCGGTATCGAAGAGGCCCTGGCGATGGCGGTCATCATCAGCGCCGTGGTGTTGATTGGCCTGCCGCAGTGGCGTCGCACGCCAGAGCGGCCAGTGGTGGCGAAGGCAGTACCGACAGAATCCCGTGTGAATTAGGGTAAACTGCGCGCCATTGCACACTCGTTTGCACAACCGCGCTGAATTTTCCTACGGTACTCCCATGACTTTCGCCACTCTTGGCCTGATCGAACCCTTGCTGCGCTCTCTCGAGACGCTCGGCTACCAGACTCCGACGCCGGTTCAGGCGCAAGCCATTCCGGCGGTGCTGGCCGGTCGCGACCTGATGGCCGCCGCCCAGACCGGCACCGGCAAGACTGCCGGTTTCGCCCTGCCGCTGTTGCAACTGCTGGCCATGGAAGGGCCGAAAGTCACCGCCAACTCGGTCCGCGCGCTGATCCTGGTACCGACCCGCGAGCTGGCCGAGCAGGTTCACGAAGCCGTGCGCCAGTACGCCGAGAATCTGCCGCTGCGTACTTACGCGGTGTACGGCGGGGTCAGCATCAACCCGCAAATGATGAAGCTGCGCAGCGGTGTCGACCTGTTGGTGGCGACCCCGGGCCGCTTGCTCGACCTGTTCCGCCAGAACGCGCTGAAGTTCAACCAACTGCAGACCCTGGTGCTGGACGAAGCTGACCGCATGCTCGATCTGGGTTTTTCCGAGGAGCTGGCGAACATTTACCGCGCGCTGCCTTCGAGACGTCAGACGCTGCTGTTCTCCGCGACCTTCTCCGATGACATCCGCCTGCTGGCCGGGCAGATGCTCAACGATCCGCTGACCATTGAAGTCAGCCCGCGCAACGTCGCGGCCAACACCGTCAAGCAGTGGATCGTGACGGTGGACAAGAAGCGCAAGCCGGAACTGTTCGTGCATCTGATGCGCAAGGGCAAGTGGAAGCAGGTGCTGGTGTTCGCCAAGACCCGCAACGGCGTGGACGCGCTGGTGGATAAACTTCAGGGCCTGGGCATCAATGCCGACGGTATCCATGGCGACAAACCCCAGGCGACTCGTCAGCGCGCACTGGACCGTTTCAAGGCGAGTGAAGTGCAGATTCTGGTCGCCACCGATGTGGCGGCCCGTGGCTTGGACATCGAAGACCTGCCGTTGGTGGTCAACTTCGACTTGCCGATCGTCGCTGAAGACTACATCCACCGCATCGGTCGTACCGGCCGCGCGGGTTCGACGGGCGAGGCGATTTCCCTGGTCTGCGCCGATGAAGTGAATCTGCTGTCGGCCATCGAGACGCTGACCCGCCAGACCTTGAAGCGGCAGAACGAGCCGGACTTCGAACCTGAACACCGCGTGCCGGACACCGATGCCAGTGGCCAGGTCGTCAAGAAGCCGAAGAAACCGAAGAAGCCCAAGGCTTCCGGTGGTGGCGGTGGTAAACGCAATCTGGGTCGGTGGGTTGATAGCGGAGAGGTTGCGCCGGCAGAGCCTTCGATCAAGCCTGTGCGCAAGGTGCCGGTGTTCAATACCGGGCCGCGTAAGCGCAAGCCTTGATTTTTCCCGGCGTCTGTTAAGCCGCCATCGCGAGCAGGCTCGCTCCTACAGTAGGAATGCATTTTTCTGTAGGAGTGAGCCTGCTTGCGAAGGGCGCGCCTCGGTCTTCAGCCCTTGCGCTGCAACCACTCAATCATTCCAATTCCGGCCGCCCGCCCACTGGCAAAACACGCAGTCAGCAGATAGCCGCCCGTCGGCGCTTCCCAGTCGAGCATTTCCCCGGCGCAAAACACGCCAGGCAGTTGCTTGAGCATCAATCGCTCATCCATCGCTTCAAACAACACGCCACCCGCGCTGCTGATGGCCTCGTCCAGTGGACGGGTTTTCACCAGCGTCAGTGGCAATGCCTTGATCGATTTGGCCAGCAAGGCCATGTCGGCAAAGCAGTCGGCGCTGGTCAGCTCACGCAATAGCGCCGCTTTGACCCCATCGATGCCCAACTGACTGTGCAGGTGCTTGGCCATGGAGCGCGATCCCCGGGGCTTGCTCAACGCCGCCTGAACTTTATCCACAGGCCGGCCCGGCAACAGGTCAAAATGAATGGTTGCCGAGCCGTGCCGGTTGATTGCCTCGCGGATCGGTGCCGACAGGGCGTAGATCAAGCTGCCTTCGATCCCGGTGGCGGTAATCACACATTCGCCGAGTCGCGGCACGTCGTCGTTAAGGCCGATGGCGATGTTTTTCAGCGGCGCGCCGGCGAATTTGCTGACCATCAACTCGCTCCAGGCCTGCACCTCGAAGCCGCAATTGCTCGGTTGCAACGGCGCCAGTCCGACACCGTGTTGCTCCAGTGGCAGCATCCAAGCACCGTCCGAACCCAGCCGCGACCAACTGCCGCCACCGAGGGCGAGCAGGATGGCATCGGCTTGCACGGCTTTTTCGCCTTCCGGGCTGTCGATGCGCAAACCGCCACGCTCGTCCCAGCCGAGCCAGCGGTGGCGGGTGTGGATAACTACGCCGCTGTCGCGCAGGCGCTTGAGCCAGGCGCGCAGCAGCGGTGCGGCCTTCATGTCGGTGGGGAATACCCGGCCGGAGCTGCCGACGAAGGTTTCGATGCCCAGGTCATGAATCCACTGGCGCAGCGCTTCGGCGCCGAAGCTGCGCAGCAGCGGGGCGATCTGCGGGGCGCGTTCGGCGTAGCGCGAGAGAAACGCCGGGTAGGCTTCGGAGTGTGTGATGTTCATGCCGCCGACGCCGGCCAGGAGGAATTTTCGTCCGACCGAGGGCATGCCGTCGTACAGGTCGACCTTGATCCCGGCCTGGCTCAACACTTCGGCCGCCATCAGACCGGCGGGGCCACCGCCGATGATGGCGACGTGAGGGGGGAGGGCTGACGAGGATCGGGTCATGGGATGCGCTGCGGTCTGGCGGGATAAGCCGGGCATTCTACCAGCCCCGTCCCACAGGGGGCGGTGGTGTTTGCTAATGCTGGTTAAAAAACAACCACCGTTCTGTAGCCTATACGCAGCATGGGCTGCAGGCCCTTTCACTCAGGTTATCCACAGGCAGTTCCACAGGCATTGTGGGTAAAGCATCCACAGCTCAGTGACAACCTGATGACTGCCAGACGCGCTGCGCGCTGTGATGAAGGATGCCGTGACGGCGGGCCAGGGCCTGGCGGTCCTTGCTGTAGCCGCCGCCGATTACCCCGACCACAGGAATGTCACGGCCCAGGCAATGGCGCATCACGCTTTCATCGCGGGCGGCGACGCCTTCGTCTGTCAGCTTCAGATAACCCAGGGCGTCGTCCTTATGCACATCGACCCCGGCGTCATACAGCACCAGGTCCGGTTGGTAGAGCGGCAGCAGGTAGTTGAGTGCATCGTCCACCACCTTCAGATAGTCGGCATCGCCCATGCCGTTGGGCAGCGGAATGTCCCAGTCACTTTCGGCCTTGCGCGCAGGAAAATTCTTTTCGCAGTGCAGGGAAACGGTCACCGCCTCCGGAGTGTTGTGCAGTATTCGTGCGGTCCCGTCGCCCTGATGTACGTCGCAATCGAAGATCAGCACCCGATTCACCCGACCACTTTCCAGCAGGTAATGACTGATCACCGCCAGGTCATTGAAGATGCAGAAGCCGGCCGGGTAGTCGTAGTGCGCATGGTGGGTGCCGCCCGCCAGGTGGCAGGCCAGACCATGCTCCAGCGCCTGCTCGGCCGCGAGCAACGAGCCACCGACCGCCCGCACCGTACGCCGGGCCAGGGCTTCGTTCCAGGGCAGGCCGAGGCGGCGCTGGTCTTCGCGGGATAATTCGCCACTCATGTAGCGCTCGATATACGAAGGGTCATGGGCGAGGGCGAGAATCTCTGTAGGGCACAGCTCCGGGCGCAGCAGGTCCGCGTCGCGGGTCAGGCCGCTGTCCACCAGGTGATCGCGCAACAGGCGAAACTTGTCCATGGGAAAGCGGTGATCCGCCGGAAACTCGGGGCTGTAGTCTTCGTGATAAATCAGCGGGAGCGGCATGATGATTTCATTCAGGAATGAGAGAAGGATCCTACCAGCGTTGTAGACTTGCGGCATGCAAACGGAGGGCGGGGAGCAATGGAGCCAATACTGGAACTTGAAAGCGCTCGGCTGCTGTTGCGCCAGTGGCGCGATGAAGATTTACCTGACTTTGCGGCGATGTGTGCCGATCCGCAGGTGATGCGCTATTTCCCGGCAACCTTGAGCCGGCTGGAAAGCGCATCATTGATCGGGCGAATCCGTGGTCATTTCGCCGAGCATGGTTATGGTCTCTGGGCTTTGCAGCGCAAGGACTCTGGTCAGTTCATCGGGTTTACCGGGCTTGGCGTGGTCGGTTTCGACGCACCGTTTACCCCGGCCACGGAAATCGGCTGGCGCCTGGCCCGCGAGCACTGGGGCTTGGGTTACGCCAGTGAAGCGGCGTGGACCGCTCTGCGCTGCGGGTTCGACCGTTTGCCGCTGAAAGAGCTGGTGGCCTTCACCACGCAAACCAATCTGCCATCAGAGAAAGTCATGCAGGCCATCGGCATGCACCATGATCCGGAAAATGACTTCGATCACCCGCGACTCGAAGCCGATCATCCGTTGCGTCGGCATGTGCTGTATCGCATTAGCCGCGAGCAATGGCTGCAAACCTTGCATGGATAACCTGACACGGACGTTTACAATGGCCCTCATGGGCCGAGTCCAGAAACTGAATCGAGCGTTGCAGCCAAGGCTGCGCGGCAATGTTTTGCGTGAGGAGCATCTGAATGAGCCAAGTGTTGGATGATCTGGTCGACCTGCTGACCCTGGAACCGATCGAAGAAAACCTGTTCCGTGGCCGTAGCCAGGACCTGGGCTTTCGTCAGCTGTTCGGTGGTCAGGTGCTCGGCCAGTCGCTGTCGGCGGCCAGTCAGACGGTGGAAGAGGCGCGCCATGTGCATTCGATGCACGGCTATTTCCTGCGTCCGGGCGATGCCGGATTGCCGGTGGTGTATCAGGTTGACCGGGTGCGTGACGGTGGCAGTTTCAGTACGCGTCGGGTGACGGCGATCCAGAAGGGCCACCCGATTTTCACCTGCAGTGCGTCGTTCCAGTACGACGAAGAAGGCTTCCAGCACCAGAGCGAAATGCCGCAAGTGGTCGGTCCGGAAAACCTGCCATCGGAGCTGGAGATCACCCAGCAGCGCGCGCACCTGATCCCCGAGAAAATGCGCGAAAAACTGCTGTGCCCGAAGCCGATCGAATTTCGCCCGGTGACCGAGAAAGATCCCTACAACCCGCTGCCCTCCGACCCGGTCAAGTACGTCTGGTTCCGCGCCGACGGGGCGTTGGCCGATTCGCCGGCGCTGCATAAATACCTGCTGGCCTATGCATCGGATTTCGGTCTGCTGGTCACCTCGATGCAGCCCCACGGCAAGTCGGTCTGGCACAAGGACATGCAGGTCGCCAGCCTCGATCACGCGCTGTGGTTCCACCAGGATCTGCGCGCCGATGACTGGTTGCTCTACGCGATGGACAGTCCGTGGGCCGGCAACTCCCGTGGATTCTCCCGTGGCAGCGTGTTCAACCGCGCCGGGCAACTGGTGGCCTCGGTCACCCAGGAAGGCTTGATCCGTCACCGCAAGGATTGGGCATGAGCCTGGCCGACGTGCGTCACTGGGTGTTCGACATGGACGGCACCCTGACCGTGGCCGTGCACGACTTCGCGGCGATTCGCGTGGCGTTGGCGATCCCTGCCGAACACGACATCCTGACCCACCTCGCCGCACTGCCGGCCGAGGAGGCTGCGGCCAAACATGCATGGCTGCTGGAGCATGAGCGGGACCTGGCCCTCGGTTCGCAACCGGCACCGGGTGCGGTGGAGTTGGTGCGCGAACTGGCCGGGCGCGGGTATCGCCTGGGCATTCTCACGCGCAATGCCCGGGAGCTGGCCCATGTCACGCTGGAGGCCATTGGCCTGGCCGACTGCTTTGCGCTCGAGGATGTGTTGGGCCGCGATGATGCACCGCCCAAGCCGCATCCGGGCGGGCTATTGAAACTGGCCGAAGCGTGGAAGGTGCCGGCGAGCGAGATGGTGATGGTTGGTGATTACCGCTTCGATCTCGATTGCGGGCGGGCAGCGGGAGCGCGGACTGTGCTGGTGAATCTGCCGGATAATCCATGGCCGGAATTGACCGATTGGCATGCGGCGGATTGTGTGGCGTTGCGTCAAATGCTTTGCGCTTGAAGAAAATGTTGCCTGCTAATCCGCCATCGCGAGCAAGCTCGCGATGGCGTCAGTTCAAGCCCCGAAAAACCTACTGCCCAAACAACGCCTTCTGCCCCTCCGGCGAGGTAAACATCCCATCCCCGTCATGCCCGACCCCGGGCACTTCAATCAGTTGCTGCTTCAACCCTTGCGGTTGCAGCCGCTTCAGATAATCGAAGTAAAAACGCCCGCGGGCCAATCGAGAGGGCCCTTGCGCGCTGGCCTCACAGCTTTTATCCAGCGCCGGATGATTAGCGTCGGTGTCCTGCTGCCCCAGCAGATAAACGACTTCACGCTTGAGGTAACTTTCCTGCAACTGCGCGGCGGTTTGTCCTTCGGCGTAGGCTGGTAAATCCGTCAGCCCATATTTCCAACGATCGAATTGCGGGCAACCGGCGTGGCTGAACGCCACCGGTCGACGCTCATCGAAATAAGCGTAGGAGGACGGATTGGCGATCACGTAGCGCACCTGCACGCCGGCCGCATCTAGGTCGGATTGCGCGTGACCGAGCAATGCATAGCGCTGAACCACCTGCGCGCCACCGGAGTGCCCGGCGATGACGATTTGCTTCACATCCGGAAACTGCTGACGGTCACCCAAGCGGGCGATGATTTCGTCGAGCGCCGCGTAGGAGCTCAGCCGAAACGGTGCTGTGGATTCGCCGCCTGCCATCCATTCATTGCCTTGCCAGCGCAAAACGGTGTCGGCCACCGGATGGACCGCAACGTCGGTTTCATTGAGAAATTGCGGGGCAATCACCAGGGTCGTTGCGCTTTGCCCGGCCAGTTCGGCCGCGTGCTCACCGCTCTGCAGATAGGTTTGCGCGTTGCGCAAGCGACCGTGGAGGATGATCAGCACCCGTTCGATTTTTGCCGGGGCGGGGCTGATGCCCACCGCGATTTCACCTGATTTCAACAGCAGGCGCCCAGAGCTGAGTTCCTTGACCCCATGCTCGGCGGCCTGGGACGTTGCGCAAGTAAACAGAACAACCAACAACCACTTCTTCATTTACAGATTTTTCGCCGCAAAGGTATCGCACTGGCCAACCTGGCCTTGGGCGAAACCGGTTTTGAACCAGCGCACCCGTTGCGCCGACGTACCGTGGGTGAACGAGTCCGGGACCACGCGGCCCTGACCCTGTTGCTGCAAACGATCGTCACCGATGGCGTTCGCTGCGTTCAGTGCTTCTTCGATGTCGCCCGGTTCCAGCCAGTTCAGGCGCTTCTGCGCATGGTTGGCCCAGACACCGGCCAGGCAATCGGCTTGCAGTTCCTGACGAACCAGCAAACCGCCATCGCCCTCCATCTGCCGACCTTGCTGGCGTGCTGCCTGAATTTTCGCGGAAACCCCAAGCAAGGTCTGCACATGGTGTCCGACTTCGTGAGCGATTACGTAGGCCTGGGCGAAGTCGCCCGCGGCGGAAAAGCGTTGGGACATTTCCTGGAAGAACGCCATGTCCAGGTAGACCTTCTGGTCGGCCGGGCAATAGAAGGGGCCGGTCGCCGAGGTGGCCAGACCGCAGGCGGAATTCACGCGGTTGCTGAACAGCACCAGGGTCGGGTCCTTATATTGGCGGCCGGCCTGCTGAAAAATTGTGCCCCAGGTGTCCTCGGTATCGCCGAGGATCGAACGCACGAACTCCGCGCTCTCATCATTGGCCGGCGGTGCCTGTCGACTCTGGTTGGTGGCGGGCGCCGATTGTTGCTCCATTTGCCCGGTCAGTTGTCCAAGGATCTGCAACGGATCCTGGCCGGTGATCCAGCCGATGCCGACAATCAGGAGGATCGCCGTAAGGCTCAGTCCCTTGCCGCCGCCAAAACGCATGCCGCCACCGCCGCCGACCTCATCGCCACGGGCGTCGACCACGTTGTCGCTGCGTCGGCCTTTTTTCCATAGCATGTGGGAATCCTCTTCTGTTCCGGGTAAAGCTCCGTGCGATGAGTGTTGCTGCCAAGTGGGAGCGGCGCCAGTCCGGTCGTCCGTCTTTTTTTCGCGCACAGGCTGATTCCCGGCCACCCGCGAGGGGCTGCCGAGAAGGTTTCAGGTTTGTATTGAACACGGATATCCCGTCGAATTCCGTCCTGCGATAGGTTTTTATCGAGAGAGCGATCGCCGGTCTTGCGGATTATTCGTCGAATGCATCCCATACCGGCGCAAAGTCAGGGTTGACCTGACGATCTCGTTTGTGCCGCATGGTCGATCTCCTTTTCATAAGCAGTGACGCCTGCGATGTGGTGCGCGGCGATGTAGCCGAAGGTCAGCGCCGGGCCAAGGTTGATGCCGCCAGCGGGGTAGTGGCCGCCCATGATGCTGGCCATGTCGCCGCCCGCCGCGTACAGGCCGGCGATGGGTTGCGCCGCGCCATCCAGGACCTGGGCATGTTGGTTGACCTTGAGTCCGGCGAAGGTGCCGAAGCAGCCCGGCTGGACTTTCACGGCATAGAAGGGGCCTTGCTCGATCGGTGCGACGCATGGGTTGGGTCGTTGCAGTGCGTCACCCTGCTTGCGGTTGTAGGGCGTGGAACCACGACCGAACTGCGGGTCCTCGCCGTTGCGCGCGTGGCGGTTGTAGTCCGACACGGTGCTGCGCAAGCCAACCGGGTCGATGCCGCAGGCAGCAGCCAATTCCTCAAGGGTGTTGCCGGTTTTCAGATAGCCGCTGCGGATGAAGGATGACAGCGGCACCGGAAATGGCCGAGAGATGCCCAGGCCATATCGACGCTGAAAGCCATGGGTGCAGATCAGCCACGACGCCACTTCTTCACCCGGCGGAGCGGTGGCGACCATGGCCGTAACGTAGTCGTAGTATCCGTTGGCTTCATTTACGAAGCGCTGGCCGTTGCTCAGCACACCGATGATGCCGGGTTTGCCCCGCTCGATGATGTGCGGGAAGTGCCCCGTGCTGCCGTCGCTGTGCGGCACCTGCGAAACCGGCGCCCAGGCGACGGCGGACGCCATGTCGCTATTGACCCTGGCACCGGCACTTTCGCCCAGGCGCAGGCCATCGCCGCAAACGCCGAGGGGCGGCAAGGCCAGATGCTCATGCCCGGTCGGTGTACGGGGGAACAGTGCCTTGCGGCGTGCGATGTCATTGGCGAAACCACCCGCGGCGAGCACCACGGCCTTGCGTGCATGGATGCGCACCGAGCCTTTGGCGGTGATGACCACTGCACCTCGTACCTGATCATTCTCGCGCAGCAATCGGGTCACGGGCGCTGATTCCCAGAGCGACACGCCGAGGTCATCGGCGGATTTCGCCAGCCGTGCCACCAAGGCCACGCCGTTGACCAGTTGCATCGCCCGGCCATGCATGGCGAGGTCGAACAGGTGCCGGCTGAAACGCCGGGTAACGTGCCAGGCCGCCGACAGTGAGCGGGTCAGGTTGAGGAATGCCGTGAGGTCCGCCCCCGCCATGATCGGCATGCCCATGAACGAGGTTTCCCGCATGGTTTTGCGCAGGCGCTTGAGCAGCGTGCCGACTTTGCGTGCGTCGTAAGGGGCGGCGATCACCGAGCGTCCACCGGTGCCGGCCCCGGGCGTGTCGCCATGAATGTCGGCAATGGCATTGCCGTCGGAAAATTGCAGCGAAGTGTGCTGCTCGAAGAACGACACCATCCGCGGGCCGGCCTCCAGGAAAGCGTCGATCATCGCCGGATCAAAACGCTCGCCCAGTTCGTGCTTCAGGTAAGTACGCGGCAGTTCAACGTCTTCGACGATGCCCGCGCGTCGGGCCAGCGGGTTGCAGGGCACCCAGGCCCAGCCACCGGACCAGGCCGTGGCGCCGCCGAACACCGGGTCCTTTTCCACCACTATGACTTTCAGCCCGTGCCACGCGGCGGTCACGGCCGCCGACAGTCCCGCCGCACCGGAGCCAACGATCAGCACATCGCAGTCGATGTCGGGAAGAAAGTGCGCTTCGGCAGGCATTGTTTGAACTCCGGTGTTTTATTTTTTGTGGAATCTGGTTCCGGAAAATATAAGAATCGGGTGAGGCCGAACAAGTCTGGGGGGCGTAAAACGGGCGGTTATCGAACGGTCAGTTCCAGATTTCGCATTCGTGCGGTTGTCTTCTAGAATCGAGCAAATTTTGCGTGGAAGCGACCATGGCCGGCAGTCAGATCGAACGTGTTTTCAGTGTGCTCGAAAGCCTCACCAGCGATCCCCATGGCCTGCCGATGCAGACCCTGGCGGAGCAACTGGACATCCCCAAGAGCGCGACCCATCGCCTGCTGGCCGAGCTGATCCGCCTCGGTTATGTGCGGCAGAATCCGGATAATTTGCGTTATCACCTCTCGACCAAACTGGTGGCGATGGGCTTCCGTTACCTGTCGAGCAGCGGTACCGATATCGTGCAGCCGGTGCTTGACCGCCTGGCTCAGGCAACCGGCGAGCTGGTGCGTCTCGGGGTGATCGACGGTGAGCGTCAGACCTGGATCGCCAAATCCCAGGGCGCGCGCTCCGGTCTGCGTTACGACCCGGACATGGGCCGCGATGCGCCGTTGTTCTACACAGCCTCGGGGCATGCGTGGCTGGCGTGCATGAGCGATGCCGAAGCCTTGTCGCTGGTGGAACGGCAGGGTGCGCAGGTGCCGGAACATGTGGGGCCGAACGCGCCACGCTCGAACATCGAATTGCTCGAACGCCTGCGTCTGGCGCGGGAGCAAGGCTACGCCTGGGTTGAAGAAAGCTCGGCGGTGGGCACTTCGGCGATTGCGGCAGTGGTGCGCCATCCCGCCGATGGACGGGTGATCGGTGTGCTCAGCATCGCCGGGCCGAGTGCACGGATGCCGGGGGCGCGGCTGCATGAGCTGGCGCCGTTGTTGCTGGCGTACACCGAGGAGTTGTCGGCGGCGAGTTTGGCGTCGGAGTTGTTTGCTTAAGACCCTCGCAAAAAAACTTTGTAGGAGCGAGCTCTTTGTTCAGCTTGAGAAGCTGTGCGCTGTTCGAACACTTTCAGGACAGGTCTGTGTAAGAATCTGGAACCAGGTTCTAAATTATTGGAATTCATCGCTCCAATAACACTCACAAGAGGACCGCATCTTGAATTCGCCACTTCGCATCGCCCTGATCGGTGCAGGCAACATGGGCCAGCAGCACTACCAGCACCTGCAATCCCTGGCTGAAGTGACGTTGTGCGCCGTGGCCGATCCCGGACCGCAGGCGGCCAGTCTTGCGGCTCAATGGGGCGTAGCCTGTTTCGCCGATCATCGTCAGATGCTGGAGCAGGCGAAGCCGGACGCCGTGATAGTCGCCAACCCGAACACGCAGCACGTCAGCACGGCCCTCGATTGCCTCGCGGCCGGTGTGCCGGTATTGCTGGAAAAACCGGTGGGCGTGCACCTGGATGAAGCCAGGGAGTTGGTGGCTGCCTCGAAGGCGACTGGCGTTCCGGTACTGGTCGGACATCACCGCCGGCACAATCCGCTGATCGTCCGTGCCCACGAACTTGTCCACAGCGGCGCATTGGGTCGGTTGACCACGGTCACGGCGCTCTGGCAGTTGCGCAAGCCCGACAGCTATTTCGAAACACCCTGGCGCCGCGAGGCCGGTGCGGGGATGTTGTTGACCAACCTGATCCACGACCTTGATCTGCTGCGGCACTTATGCGGTGAAGTGCGTCAGGTTCAGGCCATCACCAGCAATGCCATTCGCGGGTTTGCCAACGAGGATTGCGCGGCAGTGTTGCTGCAATTCGACAACGGTGCACTGGGCAGCCTGACCGGCTCCGATGCGGTGGCGGCGCCCTGGAGCTGGGAGCTGGATTCGGGGGAGAACCCGGTGTATCCGCGTCATCCTGATCAGCCGTGCTATCTGCTGGCCGGGACAGGTGGGGCGCTGAGCATTCCGCAACTTAAACGCTGGCACTACGACGAAGTCGACGGCGGCTGGCATCAACCGTTGCAGGCAACCCAGGAAAGCTTCAGTGCCGATGAAGCCCTGCGTTTGCAGTTGCAACACTTCGTGCGCGTTGCACGTCGGGAAGTCGAGCCACTGGTGAGTGCCGCCGATGCCGCGCGTACGTTGGCGCTGATCGAAGCCATCCGCGAAGCCGCCGAAACCGGGCGTGCCTGCGCGCCATCCGTGATCGAGGGTTGAGCATGAGCGAGCGTATCTTCTCCCTGGCCAGCCTGACCGTGCTGGAGTTGTCACCGCCCGACATGGTCGAGGTCGCCGCGCGGGCCGGTTACAGCCATGTCGGTTTGCGTCTGGTACCGGCGACTCCGGAGGAGCACCATTTTGCCCTGGTGGCCGACCACGAATTGCGGCGCCAGACCCTGGCGCGTCTGCGCGATACCGGTATTCGGGTGCTGGACGTCGAAATCCTGCGGCTCAAGCCGGAAGCCATCGTCGCCGATTTCGAGAAAATCCTCGCGGTGGGTGCCGAGTTCGGCGCCAGTGAGTTGCTGGTGGCCGGTAACGATCCTGACGAACAGCGGCTGACGCAGCATTTTGCCCAGCTCTGTGATCTGGCAGCAGCCTATGGGCTGCACCCGCACCTGGAGTTCATGCCCTGGACCGATGCGCGCAATCTTCAACAAGCTACGCGCATCGTGGAAAACGCCGGGCGTGAAAACGGCGGCGTATTGGTCGACGCCTTCCACTTCGACCGCTCTGGATCGCGGCTGGAAGATCTGGCCAAAGTTGCCCCCTCACGGTTACGGTATGCACAGTTGTGTGACGTCGCAGGACCACGGCCGGCCGACATGGCGGAGATC
Organism: Pseudomonas grandcourensis; assembly: GCF_039909015.1. Taxonomy (NCBI): domain Bacteria; kingdom Pseudomonadati; phylum Pseudomonadota; class Gammaproteobacteria; order Pseudomonadales; family Pseudomonadaceae; genus Pseudomonas; species Pseudomonas grandcourensis. The sequence goes on along the minus strand of NZ_CP150919.1, from coordinate 5,961,942 downwards.
TTGCGTCAGGCGCGTAACGAAAGGCGTTTCCCCGGCGATGGCGATTGTGACCTGCCGGGGTTGTTGCGCGGTTTGCCGGCTGACATTCCATTGAGCCTGGAGATTCCCACGGTGCAGTTGCTGGAGCAGGGCGTGAGTGGATTGGACCGGGCGCAGATGGCGCTGGATAAAACCCGGGAATTGTTGGCGCGGCTCTAATCGGTGCTGCGCATCTATCTCGGGCAAGCCACACAGGTTCTATGCTGACCAGGTGGAAGCGTGGTTTGCCCGTGATGCTTTTGATTTCAAGTAAGGAAACCCCATGACCGTCAGCACCCCGCTTTCCGGCGTCAATCAGCCCTTCAAAGGCATCCTGCTGATCGTTGTCGCAACCTTCCTGTTTTCCAGCCACGACGCCTTTTCCAAATACCTCTCCGGTTTCTATCCCATTGTCATGGTGGTCTGGGCGCGTTACGTGGTTCATACCTTGCTGATGGCCGGGATTTTCCTGCCGCAATCCGGGCTGCGGGTGCTGCGTACAAAACGGCCATTACTGCAGGTGATCCGGGCGCTGTGCCTGCTGGGCACCAGTCTGTTTTTCACCACGGGGCTGATGTACATCCCGCTGGCCGAGGCCACGTCGGTCAACTTCCTCGCGCCGGTGTTGGTCACCGCGTTGTCGGTACCGCTGCTTGGCGAGCGGGTGACGCGGGGGCAATGGCTGGCGGTGATTTTCGGTTTCAGCGGGGTGCTGATCATCGTTCACCCTGGTGGTGATCTGTTTACCCCGGCGGTGTTGCTGCCGTTCTGTTCGGCGCTGTTTTTCTGTTTCTATCAACTGCTGACCCGCAAGCTCAGCGATATCGACAGCCCGACCACCAGCAACTTCTTCGCAGGCTTGTGCAACACGCTGGTGATGAGTGCGCTGGTGCCGTTCTTCTGGCAGACGCCGAACCTGGTGCATGGCGCGATGATGCTGGCGCTGGGGGCCTGCGGGATGACGGCTCACCTGTTCCTGACCCAGGCTTTCCGTCTCGCGGCACCAGCACTGCTGGCGCCGTTCAGCTACTGCCAGATCATCTTCGCCGGCCTGCTGGGCTGGCTGCTGTTTTCCCATACGCCGACACCGACCACCGTGCTCGGCATTGCCGTGATCTGCTGCAGCGGGTTGGCAGCGGCCTGGCAGCAGAGCCGTCGCTAAGCTGCGGTAAAACGCAGGCAAAAAAAAGCGCAGGCCCGAGATCGGGCCTGCGCCGAGGGAACATCAGTCTTCTACATTCGGAATCTTGCGCGGTGCCATGAAGTACATCCAGGTCAGCGCAATGAAGTACATCGCCGGAATCATGGTGAACAGCACGGTGTAGTTGTTGTTGGTGACGGTCAGGATGTGGCCGACCAGCTGGGTCATGAACATCCCGCCAATCGCCGCACACATGCCGCCGAAGCCGAACACCGTACTCATCATGTGCTTGGGCGTGTAGTCCATCACCAGGCTCCAGATGTTCGCGGTCCAGGCCTGGTGCGCGCCGATGGCCAGGGAGATGGCGAACACCGCGACCCACAGGTTGCTGGAGCCGGCCGCCATGATCACGCCGATGATGCAGCAGGCGAACAGGAACATGGACATCAGTCGCGCCTTGATCGGATTGACGCCGCGACCGATCAGGAACGAGGAGAGGATGCCGCCGCCAACGCTACCGAAGTCGGCAGTGAGGTAGATGATGATCAGCGGGATACCCATCTGGGTCACGTTGATGCCCAGGTTGTATTGCTGGTTGAGGAACGGCGGCAGCCAGTACAGGTAGAACCAGAACACCGGCGCCGTCATCGAGTAGGCGAGGGCGAAGGCCCAGGTGCCACGCATGCGCAGGATTTTCGAGAACGGTACGCGGGTTTGTTCCGGTTCGACTTCGTTCTGGATGTAGTCCAGCTCCGACTGTTTGACGCTCGGATGGTCTTCCGGGTTGAAGTACTTCAGGCCCCAGAACAGCAGCCAGATCCCGCCCAGTGCCGACATGCACAGGAACGCGGCCTGCCAGCCCCAGACGTGCAGGATCAGTGGCAGCAGCATGGGTGTGAACATCGCACCGACGTTGGTGCCGGCGTTGAAAATGCCGGTGGCCACGGCGCGCTCGCCGGCCGGGAACCACAGGCGGGTGGTTTTCACGCAGGCCGGATAGTTTGCCGCTTCGGTCAGGCCGAGGATGAATCGGCAAACCATGAAGCCGACCGCCGAAGTGGCCAGGCCGTGGGCGCCGGTTGCCAGGCTCCAGAGCAACACCGCGCAGAAGAACACGCGCTTGACGCCGACCCGGTCGATCAAGCGGCCTTGCAGCACGAAGCCGATGGCGTAACCGACCTGGAACCAGAAGTTGATGTTGGCGTAGTCCATCGCCGTCCAGCTCATTTCCTTGGCCAGGATTGGCTGCATCACGCCCAGGGCGGCGCGGTCGATGTAGTTCAGGGTGGTGGCGAAGAACACCAGCGCCAGCATGCCCCAACGGGTTTTGCCGACGGCCATGGCGCCGCGAATCTTGTCGCCGATACCGCCGGCAGTGACGTTCATGGCTGGAGCCATGCGAGAGCTTTGGGAAGGAATCATGTGTACCACCCGTTTTTTGAATTTGTTATTTGGTGTTTTGGACATCGCGGCCGGTGCTGCGTGTCCGGACTTAATGTGAGGACGATGTTGCGCAGCGAACAAAAAATCGTCAATTCGCTATCGGCCATTGTGTTCGATAATCGAACACAAAACTAACTGGGTAGTACACTTTAAATTGCCCAATGGCCAACCCGGCTCAATAATCCCCTCACTCTTTTAAAAGCGGCGCAAATTCCCTGTAGCCGAAGCCTCCACCGGGAGCCGAAACATGCAGCGTTCCATTGCCACCGTATCCTTGAGCGGTACCCTGCCGGAAAAACTCGAAGCCATTGCCGCCGCCGGTTTCGACGGCGTCGAGATTTTCGAGAACGACCTTCTCTACTACGACGGCAGTCCGCGGGAAATTAAACAGATGTGCGCCGATCTCGGGATCGCCATCACGCTGTTTCAACCGTTCCGCGATTTCGAAGGCTGCCGCCGCGATCGCCTGTCGCGCAACCTGGAACGCGCCGAACGCAAGTTCGACCTGATGCAGGAGCTGGGCACTGACCTGGTGCTGGTGTGCAGCAACGCCTCGGCCGAGTCCATCGGTGATGAGCAGATCCTGGTCGACGACTTGCGCCTGCTGGCTGAGCACGCCGGAGCACGGGGCCTGCGCATCGGTTACGAAGCGCTGGCCTGGGGCCGGCATGTGAACACCTGGCAACAGGTGTGGAACATCGTGCGTCAGGCCGATCACCCAAGCCTGGGCGTGTTGCTGGACAGCTTTCACACCCTGTCGCTCAAGGGCGATCCAAGCGCTATCGCCGAGATTCCCGGGGACAAGATTTTCTTCGTGCAAATGGCTGACGCGCCGATCCTGGCCATGGACGTGCTGGAGTGGAGCCGGCATTTTCGCTGCTTCCCGGGCCAGGGTGAATTCGACTTGCCGGGGTTCCTCGCGCCGATCATCAAGAGCGGCTACACCGGGCCGCTGTCGCTGGAGATCTTCAACGACGGTTTCCGCGCCGCACCGCCACGGGCCAACGCCGCCGACGGCTTGCGTTCGTTGCTGTACCTGGAAGAGAAAACCCGCGAGCGCCTGGCGCAGGAAGCCAAGCCTGCGGCTAACTCCGAGATTCTGTTCGAAACGCCCAAGGCCAGTGAGTACAACGGCATCGAGTTCCTGGAGTTTGCCGTGGACGAAAGCCTAGGCGCCAAGCTCGCCCATTGGCTGGAACGACTGGGTTTCGTCAAGGCCGGGCAGCATCGTTCCAAGAGCGTCAGCCTGATGCGCCAGGGCGATATCAACCTGATCCTCAACTCCGAGCCTTACTCCTTCGCTCACAGTTTCTTTGAGGCCCACGGCCCTTCGTTGTGCGCCACCGCCGTGCGGGTCAAGGACAGCGCCAGTGCGCTGGCCCGAGCCGTGGCCTACAAGGGCCAGCCCTATCGCGGGCTGGTGGGTCCCAATGAACTGGAACTGGCGGCGGTGCGTGCGCCGGATGGCAGCCTGATTTATCTGGTGGACCAGGATGCCGACGTCTACGGCACCGACTTCAATCTGCTGGCGGATGCGCCGGTCAGCGGCGGCCTCAAGCGCATCGACCACATGGCCATGGCGCTGCCGGCCGACAGCCTCGACAGCTGGGTGCTGTTCTATAAGAGCCTGCTGGATTTCGAGGCGGACGATGAAGTCGTGCTGCCGGATCCTTATGGTCTGGTGAAGAGCCGTGCCTTGCGCAGTCGCGACAGTTCGATCCGCCTGCCGCTGAACATTTCCGAGAACCGCAACACCGCGATCTCACACGCGCTGTCGAGTTATCGCGGCTCCGGCGTGCATCACATCGCGTTTGATTGTGATGACATCTTTGCCCAGGTCAGTCGTGCAAAAGAGGCGGGCGTGCCGCTGCTGGATATCCCGCTCAACTACTACGATGACCTGGCGGCGCGGTTCGATTTCGACGACGAGTTCCTCAGCGAACTGGCCTACTACAATGTGTTGTACGACCGCGATGCACAGGGCGGTGAGTTGTTTCATGTGTACACCGAGCCGTTCGAGGGGCGATTCTTCTTCGAGATCATCCAGCGTAAAAACGGTTATGCCGGCTACGGCGCGGCCAACGTCGCGGTGCGCCTGGCGGCCATGGCCAAATCCCGTAGCGGCGCATTGCGCCAGGCGAAGTTGTAGGTAATTCGTAAACGCGGGATTAAACGTGGGCTGCGCGGCTTCCTTCACCGTGCCGCGCAGCCCATAATCGCCAGCCTGTGCAGTGATGGCCGTGAGCCCGCAATGACAATGACCTCAGAACTCCCCGCAGCCTCCGTAGAACCTGGTGCCGAGCCGCGCAAGAGTCGCAAGAACAACCCGGAAAAGACCCGCGAAAACATCCTGCAGGAGGCGATTGTCGAATTCGTCCAGCAGGGGCTTTCCGGGGCTCGCGTCGATGCCATCGCCGAGCGCATCCACACCTCCAAGCGCATGATCTATTACTACTTCGGCAGTAAGGAGCAGCTCTACGTCGAGGTGCTGGAAAAACTCTACGGCGATATCCGCATCACCGAAAATCGCCTGCACCTGACGGAACTGGCGCCGATCGAAGCCATTCGGCGGCTGGTGGAGTTCACCTTCGACCACCATGATCGCAACGTCGATTTCGTGCGCATCGTCAGTATCGAGAACATTCACAACGCCGAGTATGTGAAGCGCTCCGATGCGATCAAGGCGATGAACAACACTATCCTCGATTCACTGGGCGAGATTCTGCGTCGAGGCGCCGAGCAAGGGCTGTTCCGTACCGGGCTTGATCCGCTGGATGTGCATCTGCTGATCAGTTCGTTCTGCTTCTATCGCGTCTCGAACCGCCATACCTTTGGTGAGATTTTCCAGATCGACCTGCCGGACGAGGGCATCAAGCAGCGTCATCGGGAGATGATTTGCGAGTCGGTTCTGCGGTACCTGCAAGCCTGAGGCGAGGTGAGGGGGTTGCCCCCTCACTTCACTCATTCAGTCATTCATGCTCTGGAAATGCTCAAGCATCCGCTGGGCATCCGGCACCACGCCGCTGAACAACTCGAACGCCTTCACCGCCTGAAACACCGCCATGTTGCCGCCGTCCAGCGTCCGGCAACCGAGGGCGCGGGCGTTGCGCAGCAGTTCGGTTTCCAGCGGGAAGTAAACGATCTCCGCCACCCACAATTCGGCCCGCAGCAGCTCGACCGGCACCGGCATGCCCGGCAGCTTTTTCATGCCCATCGGCGTGGTGTTCACCAAGCCATCAGCCAGGGCCATGGCGTTGGGCAGGTCATACCCGGCCACCGCCCGAGCGACGCCGAAATGCTGATTGAGATTGTCAGCCAGATCCTGGGCACGGCGGATGTCCACGTCAAAAATGCTCAGCTGTTGTACGCCCTCGCTCAACAATGCGTGGGCCACCGCCGCACCTGCGCCGCCGGCGCCCATCTGTACGACACGTTCAACGGCAACACCTTTCAAGCCCCGGCGAAAACCCTCGGCAAAGCCCAGGCAGTCGGTGTTGTGGCCGACGCGTTTGCCATCCTTGAGCACCACCGTGTTGACCGCACCGATACCGCGGGCCTCCGGCGAGAGTTCGTCGAGCAGCGGGATGATCGCCTGCTTGCAGGGAAAGGTGATGTTCAGCCCGGTGTAGTTCATGCGCTCGGCAGCCATCAACAGGTCGGGCAAGGCGTTGCTGTCGAGCTTCAGCTGATCAAGATCAATCAGGCGATAGAGGTAGCGCAGCCCCTGGGCATCGCCTTCATGCTCGTGCAAGGCCGGTGTGCGGGACGCCTGGATGCCGGCGCCAATCAGCCCGGCCAGTATCACGTGGTTCTGAGTCATTGCGATCACCCCTTCAAGCGATGACTGAAGTGTTCCAGCGCCAGGCGATAGCCATGACTGCCAAAACCGGCCATCACCGCCGTTGCAATGGCGGATACGAACGAGTGGTGGCGGAAGGGCTCCCGGGCATGCACGTTGGACAGGTGGACCTCGATCACCGGCAGTTCGCTGGCGACCAGGGCATCGCGGATCGCAACGGAGGTGTGGGTCCACGCGGCAGGATTGATGACGATCCCGGCGCAGCGACCGCGGGCGGCGTGAATCCAGTCGAGCAATTCGCCTTCATGGTTGGTCTGGCGAAACTCCACTGCCAGGCCGAACTCTTCGGCGCTACGTGCGCACAGGGTCGAAATGTCTGCCAGGGTTTCGTGGCCGTAAGTCGCCGGTTCACGAGTGCCGAGCAGGTTCAGGTTCGGGCCGTTGAGCACCAGAACGATAGGGGACATCGGAATCTCTCCACTTATTATTTTTGGAATCGGCCGAGGATCCCGGCCTGTGGAGATAAATTGTACTAACTAGTTAATTTGGTCAATTGGAGTGAAGGCACGCTGAAGGGTTGTGGGCGGTGATCGGACACTTTCGGAGTTCAGCGCGGCAAATGCTCCACCAGAAAATCAATGAACGCCCTCAAGCGCAGCGGTACATGGCGACTTTGCGGGTACAGCAAGGTAAACGGCCGGGAGCGCCCGCCATAGGGCTTGAGCACTTCCACCAGCGAGCCGTCGGCCAGTTCCTTTTCCACGATAAAACGATAGGTCTGAAACAACCCCGCCCCGTGTTTGGCCAAGGTGACACCGCCCAGTACATCGTCGGAACAACTGAGGCTGCCCTCGGCGAGAATTTCCCGGGGTACGCCTTCATCGTTGAACAACCAGGCAATGCGCCGGCCGCTGCTGGGCAATTCGTACTGAATGCACTCGTGGTTTTCGAGGTCGTCGAGGGTTTGCGGAGTGCCGGCCCGTTTCAGGTAGTCGGGGCTGGCGATCATCACCAGGGCAGCATCTTCCAACGGGCGGGCGATCAGGCCGGAATCCGGGATGGCTCGCACGCGAATCGCCATGTCGTAGCCTTCGCCGACGAAATCGATGTTGCGATTGCTGATGTGCGACTCGACCTTAACCGCCGGATAGCGCGCCCGAAATTCGGGCAACAAAGGCAAGATTCGATGATGTGCGTAGGTGGTCGGAATACTGATGCGCAAGGTGCCGGACGGCACTTGCTGCTGGCCCATCACCTCGCGCTGGGCCTCGATCAGTTGCGCCAGGGCCAAGCGGCACTCCTCGTAATAGCGGCGACCACTGTCGGTCAGCTTCACGCTGCGGGTGGTGCGCGCAAACAGGCGCACGCCCAGGCGTTCTTCCATGCGCGACACCGAACGGCTCACGGCAGCGGGCGTGACACCCGCCACCAGTGCTGCGGCAGTAAAACTGCCAGCCTCGGCGGCCAGGCAAAACAGCTCAATGCTGCCCAACTGAAGATCGTCGAATTGTCGCTGCATGATTGATTACACCGGGGGATCAGATGAAGTAACTGATCCAGTATTTATCAGTCTCCCGCGCACGAGTACAAAAAAACCGTCACGAGGACGGCTTTTTTGTGGGTGCGGTTGTCATCAACGCCGGGTCAGCATCACCCCGGATTCCATGTGATGGGTCCACGGGAACTGGTCGAACATCGCGCATCGGGTGATGCGGTGGGTGTCGTGCAGTTGGGCGATGTTGGCTGCCAGGGTCTCCGGGTTGCAGGAGATGTACAGGATGTTGTCGAAGCGCCGGGTCAGCTCGCAGGTGTCCGGGTCCATGCCGGCACGGGGTGGGTCGACGAACACACTGCCGAACTCGTAGCTCTTGAGGTCGATGCCGTGCAGGCGGCGGAACGGGCGCACTTCGTTCAGGGCTTCGGTCAGTTCTTCGGCGGACAAACGCACCAGGGTGACGTTATCCACAGCGTTTTCGCTGAGATTGCTCAAGGCCGCGTTGACCGAGGTCTTGCTGATTTCGGTGGCCAGCACTTTGCGCACGCGGGTAGCGAGCGGCAGGGTGAAGTTGCCGTTGCCGCAATATAGCTCCAGCAAATCGTCGCTGCGATCGCCAAGCGCGTCGTATGCCCAGTTGAGCATCTTCTGGTTCACCGTGCCGTTGGGCTGGGTGAAGGCGCCTTCGGGCTGGCGATAGCTGAAGGTGCGACCGCCGACTTCCAGCTTCTCGACCACATAATCGTGACCGATGACTTCGCGCTTGCCCTTGGAGCGGCCGATGATGCTGACGTTCAGGTCGGCTGCCAGTTTCGACGCCGCCGCATGCCAGTGCTCGTCCAGCGGGCGGTGATAGCACAGGGTGATCATCGCGTCGCCAGCCAGAGTGGTCAGGAACTCCACCTGGAACAGCTTGTTGCTCAGGGGCGCACTCGCTTGCCACGCTGCCTTCAACTGCGGCATCAACTGGTTGATGCGCAGGCTGGCAATCGGGAACTCTTCGATCAGGATCGGCGTGCGTTTGTCTTCCTGGGAAAACATCGCGTAGTGACGCTCGCCGGCCTCGCGCCACAGGCGGAACTCGGCGCGCAGGCGGAAGTTTTTCAGCGGCGAATCGAAAACGGCTGGCTCCGGCGCATCGAACGGGGCCAGCAGGTCACGCAGGCGCGTGACCTTTTCTTCGAGCTGAACGGCGTAGGCCTGGGAATCAAAAATCATGCGTTGAACCAACCCAGCTTGATCACGAACAGAATCGACAGGATCACCAACGCCGGGTTCAGCTCACGACCACGACCGGACATCAGCTTGATGGCGGTCCAGGAAATGAAACCGAAGGCGATGCCATTGGCGATGGAGTAAGTGAACGGCATTGCCAGCGCGGTGATCACCACCGGCGCGGCGACAGTAATGTCGTCCCAGTCTATTTCGGCCAGGCCGGATGTCATCAGCACGGCGACGAACAGCAGTGCCGGTGCGGTGGCGAAGGCCGGAACGCTGGCGGCCAGCGGCGAGAAGAACAGCGCCAGCAGGAACAGGATCGCCACCACGACGGCGGTCAGGCCGGTGCGGCCACCGGCACTCACGCCGGCTGCAGATTCGATGTAGCTGGTGGTGGTCGAGGTGCCCAGCAGGGAGCCAGCCATGGCGGCGGTGCTGTCAGCGATCAGCGCGCGGCCCATTTTCGGCATATGGCCGTCCTTGCCCATCAGGCCGGCGCGCTTGGCCACGCCGATCAGGGTGCCGGAGTTGTCGAACAGATCGACGAACAGGAAGGCGAAGATCACGCTGACCAGACCGATGTCCAGCGCGCCCTTGATGTCCAGTTGCAGGAAGGTCGGGGCCAGGGACGGTGGCATCGACATCACGCCGCCGAACGGGGTGAAGCCCATCACGATGGAAACGATGGTCACCACCAGAATGCCGATCAGCACCGCACCGCGCACGGCAAGGGCTTCGAGGGCGACGATCAGGGCAAAACCGAGGGTGGCGAGGATCGGGGCCGGTTGTTTCAGGTCACCGAGGCCGACCATGGTCGCCGGGTTGCTGACCACGATACCGGCGTTGTGCAGGGCGATCAGCGCCAGGAACAGGCCGATACCGGCGGCAATCGCCGAGCGCAGCGGCAGCGGGATGCTGTTGATGATCCATTCACGGATGCGGAAGATCGACAGCAGGAAGAAGCACACCGCCGAGATGAACACCGCGCCCAGCGCCACTTGCCAGGTATGGCCCATGTGCAGGACCACGGTGTAGGTGAAGAAGGCGTTCAGGCCCATGCCCGGTGCGAGGGCGATCGGGTAGTTGGCGATCAGGCCCATGGTCGTCGAGCCGATGGCAGCTGCCAGGCAGGTGGCGACAAACACTGCGCCCTTGTCCATGCCGGTCTCGCCGAGGATGCTCGGGTTGACGAACAGAATGTAGGCCATGGCCAAGAAGGTCGTGACGCCCGCCAGAATCTCGGTCCGCACGTTGGTGTTGTGTGCCTTGAGTTGAAACAGCCTTTCCAGCATGTCTGCTCCCCGTGGCGCGCCGGGCGCCGTGAATGTATCGACCTCAACAGCAAAGCACAGGCAGCAGAACGCGCCTGGAAATTACTGTGGGCCGGAAAAAGCCGCGCATCATACCAGTAGCTTGGGAATATGGCTGCTTTGGCGGTGATCGTCGTCGATGTTTTGCGACAAAGCCAAGTGCGCCATACTGCGCGCTGATTTTTTGGGGTGGATGGGGCCTGCATGAAAAAGCGTCTGGTTGCCGCCTTCGGAGTAGGGATGGCGTTGTTTCTCGGGGCTCAAGCGGCCGTGGCGGCCTCGGCTCCACCGCTGACGCAATTGAAAGTGCTCAAGGTCGCGTCGCCGTCCTGTGGTGTCGAGAACATCGACGAAGGGCAAACCCGGACGCGCTGCGATCACAATGGCCCGAACATCACGGTGTACGTGCTGGAAGTGGGTTACGGGCGTGAGGCCCATGTTGCCCTCGACGGTTTCGAAGTGAACGGCACACGGACACCGGTTTGCGCGTTCAAGAACGGCAACCTGACCAGTTGCACCCCCGGGGAAAAAACCGTCGGCTATTTGTATGCCCTCGATCTGGCGGGCAAGCAGGAAGGCACGCTGACCTTCAGCAACACCTCGATCAACGCGCCCGGCAACACGCTGTCGACGCAGCTTTACATCAAGTAACCACAGGTCTCGAACAAGGGGCGGGAAAGCTGACTACGCTTAAAAGATCATTCCGTGGACAGCACCTGATGACCTTTAGAGCCTTGATTGCCCTTGCCGAGGGTACCGATGACCTGCAAACCGTCACCCTGATCGACGTGTTGCGCCGCGCCAAAGTGGAAGTGGTGGTGGCCAGTATCGAAGGGCGGCGCATGCTCACCTGCGCCCGCGGCACTCGCCTGACGTCCGATGCGATGCTGGTGGACTTGCTGGCGCAACCCTTCGACCTGATTGCCTTGCCCGGCGGTGCGGTGGGTTCGCAGCACCTGGCAGCCCACCAACCCCTGCAACAATTGATCAAGGATCAGGCGGCGGCCGGTCGCCTGTTCGCCGGCATCGCCGAAGCGCCCGCCGTGGCGCTGCAGGCCTTCGGCGTATTGCGTCAACGGCGTATGACCTGCCTGCCCTCGGCCAGCCATCAACTGTCGGGCTGTACCTTCGTCGATCAACCGGTGGTAGTCGACGGCAACTGCATCACGGCTCAAGGCTCAGGCGCCGCTTTGGCGTTTGCCCTGGCGCTGGTGGAGCAACTCTGCGGGAAAGCCATACGTACGGCGGTGGCGGGGGAGTTGTTGGTTTAGCCTGCCTGGACTTTCGCCTCTTCCTTCTCTTCATCTTTAGCCACGTGCATGCGATCGCGGCTGGCCAGTGTCGGGAACAGCTTGACCCACACCCCGGTCACCACCAGCGTACCGATCCCGCCCATGACCACGGCGGGCACGGTGCCGAACCAGTGGGCAGTAAGGCCCGATTCGAATTCGCCCAACTGGTTCGAGGCACCGATGAACAGACCATTCACGGCGCTGACTCGGCCACGCATTTCGTCCGGGGTTTCCAGTTGAACGAACGAGGCGCGGATCACCATGCTGATCATGTCTGCCGCGCCCAGCACCACCAACACCGCCAGGGAAAACCAGAACGAGGTCGACAGGCCGAAGGCAATGGTTGCCACGCCGAAGATGCCCACGGCGGTGAACATCACCCGCCCGACGTTGCGTTCCACGGCAAACCGCGCCAGGAACAGCGACATCAGCAGCGCGCCCACCGCCGGTGCCGAGCGCAGCAGGCCAAGCCCCCACGGGCCGGTCAGCAGAATGTCCTTGGCGAACACCGGCAGCAAGGCCGTGGCGCCACCCAACAGCACCGCGAACAGATCGAGGGAGATCGCCCCGAGAATGTCCGGACGACTGCGGATGAAGCGAATGCCCGCCAACAGCGAATCCAGAGTGGCCTTGCCCTTGTTCAGCGGGGTTTGCCGGGCCGGCAGGTTGAGCATCAGCGAACAGGCGATGACATACAACAGAACCGTCGGGCCATACACCCAGACGCTGCCGAAGGCGTAGAGCAAACCGCCGAGGGCCGGGGCGACGATGGTGGCTGATTGCTGGGCCGATTGTGCGGCGGCCACTGCACGGGGAAACAGCGCGCTGGGCACGATACTTGGCAACAGGGCCTGGGTGGTCGGCATTTCAAAGGAGCGAGCGGCACCGAGCAGGAAGGCCAGGATGAAGATCATTTCCCGGGTGACATGATCGGTGGCGCTGCCGATGGCCAACGACAGGGCGATCAATGCCTGCAGGGATTGGCAGATTGCCGCGACCTTGCGCCGGTCATAGCGGTCGGCGACGTGCCCGGTGTGCAGCATGAACAGCACGCGCGGGGCGAACTCGACCAGGCCGACCAACCCCAGGTCGAGCACGTTGCCGGTCAGTTGGTACAGGTTCCAGCCGATGGCCACGGTGAGCATCTGGAAGCCGCTGGCGGTAAATACCCGGGCCAGCCAGAACGCGAGAAAAGGGCGGTGGTGACGTAACAGCAAGGGCTCTTGGCTGGGCATCTGCGGGGAAATCTGGGGAGAGGGGAACGGCGAGATTATCACCAACCTGTAACAGAAAGTTGCCGTGACAAAAAATTTAGTTAGCCAGACATCGATTTCCTTAACGCTCCCACAGGGAATGTGTTGCTGCTGATGACAAAAGCCGTGAGGCAACTTGTCACGCGGCAAAAGACCACGCGGTTCCTCCCCGAAATTGGGACTACTCTTTCAACGTTGATTGATCCAGATCAAAACCCACAAAAGGAATTGATCCGGCGGCCGCAAGGCCAGACTCCCTGCGTTGTGATGCGTGCAAAAAAAAGAACAAACAGAGATTCGCCACACTCCATATCCGTGGGGGCCGTGGGTGCAGGCTTCCAGCCAGCAGCCGTACTACCTGACAGAGGAAGACTTATGTTCGGTTTAGAGGCACTTGATCTCGCCCGAATTCAGTTCGCGTTCACCATCTCGTTCCACATCCTGTTTCCGGCCATCACCATCGGCCTGGCGAGTTACCTGGCGGTACTCGAAGGCCTGTGGCTGAAAACCCATAACGACACCTACCGTGACCTCTACCATTTCTGGTCGAAGATCTTTGCCGTCAACTTCGGCATGGGGGTGGTTTCCGGTCTGGTAATGGCCTATCAGTTCGGCACCAACTGGAGCCGCTTCTCGGACTTCGCCGGTTCCGTGACCGGGCCGTTGCTGACCTATGAAGTGCTCACGGCATTCTTCCTCGAGGCCGGGTTCCTGGGTGTCATGCTGTTTGGCTGGAACAAGGTCGGGCGTGGCCTGCACTTCTTCGCCACCGTGATGGTGGCCATCGGTACGTTGATCTCGACCTTCTGGATTCTCGCTTCCAACAGCTGGATGCAGACCCCGCAGGGCTTCGAGATCGTCAACGGTCAGGTCATACCCACCGACTGGCTGGCGATTATCTTCAACCCATCGTTCCCGTATCGCCTGATGCACATGGCCACGGCAGCCTTCGTCGCCACGGCCTTCTTCGTCGGTTCTTCCGCGGCCTGGCATTTGCTGCGCGGCAAGGACAACCCGGCGATCCGCAAAATGCTCTCGATGGCCATGTGGATGGCGTTGATCGTTGCGCCGATCCAGGCGGTCATCGGTGACTTCCACGGCCTCAATACACTTGAGCATCAGCCGGCGAAAATCGCCGCGATCGAGGGGCACTGGGAAAACAAGGGCAACGAGGCGACCCCGCTGATCCTGTTCGGCTGGCCGGACATGAAGGAGGAAAAAACCAAGTTCGCCGTCGAGATCCCGTACCTGGGCAGCCTGATCCTCACGCACTCCCTGGACAAACAGGTGCCGGCGCTCAAGGAGTTCCCGCCTGAAGACCGGCCGAATTCGACCATCGTGTTCTGGTCGTTCCGGGTCATGGTGGGCCTGGGCTTCCTGATGATCTTCACTGGTTTGTGGAGCCTGTGGCTGCGCAAGCGCGACACCCTCTACACCTCGCGGCCGTTCCTGTACCTGGCGCTGTGGATGGGGCCGTCCGGCCTGATCGCGATCCTCGCTGGCTGGTTCACCACGGAAATCGGCCGTCAGCCGTGGGTGGTCTATGGCCTGATGCGTACGGCGGATGCGTCGTCCAACCATAGCTTCATGCAGATGAGCATCACCCTGATCCTGTTTGTCGTGGTTTATTTCGCGCTGTTTGGCGCCGGTCTTGGCTACATGATGCGCCTGGTGCGCAAGGGGCCGAAGACCGACGAAGGCAAGGAAACCAACGACGGTGGCCCCGGCCAGAAACGCACACCGGCCCGGCCGTTGTCCGCAGCCGACGACGATCACGCCGATGCCGGCCACAACCTGACCAAGGAGATTTGAATCATGGGTATTGATCTTCCGCTGATCTGGGCCGTGATCATCATCTTCGGCATCATGATGTACGTAGTCATGGACGGTTTCGACCTGGGCATCGGCATTCTCTTCCCGTTCATTCCGGGCAAGACCGATCGCGATGTGATGATGAACACCGTCGCCCCTGTGTGGGACGGCAATGAGACCTGGCTGGTGTTGGGGGGCGCGGCGTTGTTCGGCGCGTTTCCGCTGGCCTACTCGGTGGTGCTCTCGGCGTTGTACCTGCCGCTGATACTGATGTTGATCGGGTTGATCTTCCGCGGCGTGGCCTTCGAGTTCCGCTTCAAGGCCAGGGACGACAAGCGTCACCTGTGGGACAAGGCGTTCATCGGTGGTTCGGTCACTGCGACGTTTTTCCAGGGCGTTGCGCTCGGCGCGTTCATCGATGGGCTGCCGGTGGTCAACCGGCAGTTCGCCGGTGGTTCACTGGACTGGCTGACACCGTTCACGATGTTCTGTGGTGCGGCGCTGGTGGTTGCTTATGCGTTGCTCGGTTGCACCTGGCTGATCATGAAGACCGAAGGCAAGTTGCAGGAACAGATGCATGACCTGGCACGGCCATTGGCCTTCGTGCTGCTGGCGGTGATCGGCATCGTCAGCATCTGGACCCCGTTGGCCCACACGGATATCGCCGCCCGCTGGTTCACCATGCCGAATCTGTTCTGGTTCATGCCGGTGCCGATCCTGGTGCTGGTGACGATGTACGGCCTGATCCGCGCCGTGGCCCGCAACGCGCATTACACGCCGTTCCTGCTGACCCTGGTGCTGATCTTCCTCGGTTACAGCGGCTTGGGCATCAGCCTGTGGCCGAACATCATCCCGCCGTCGATCTCGATCTGGGATGCCGCCGCGCCGCCGCAAAGCCAGGGCTTCATGCTGGTGGGCACGCTGTTCATCATCCCGTTCATCCTGGGCTACACCTTCTGGAGCTACTACGTGTTCCGCGGCAAGGTGACCCATGAAGACGGCTACCACTAGCCCTGTGCACCGCGAACCTTGTGGGAGCGAGCCTGCTCGCGATGGCGTTCTGACAGACGCCATCGATCTACATCGGAGGATTTATCAATGAACGGCAAACATTCCCTGCACGACATTGAAGAAGCCGAAAAAAAGCCGCTATGGCAGCGGCTCGGCTGGTTGGCCCTGATCTGGGTCGGCAGCGTGGGTGCCTTGTTCATCGTCGCCAGCCTGATGCGCCTGTTCATGAACGCGGCCGGCCTGACCACGCACTGACATCTCTCCCGTGGCCTCAGGGCACGGATTTACGACCCTCCGACCGGAGGGTTTTTTTTGCCTGTTACTTGCGCGCCTTGAGGATCACGAATTTCGGATTGGCCGCCACTTGCTCGACGCCACGGAACAATCGCGCCAGCTTGCTGTGGTAACCCAGGTGACGATTGCCGACGATGTACAGTGCGCCGCCCACGACCAGCGCTTCTCGCGCCTGCTGGAACATCCGCCAGGCCAGGAAGTCGCCCACCACCTGTTGCTGGTGAAAGGGTGGATTGCACAGCACGACGTCCAGTGATTGCGGTTCCTGCCCGGCCAGGCCATCACCGGGGCGCACGATCACTTCCCGTTCACCCAGTGCAGCGCGCCAGTTCTCGAAGGCCGATTGCACGGCCATGAACGACTCGTCCACCAGCGTGTAGTGGGCCTCGGGGTTTTGCAGGGCGCTGGCGATGGCCAGGACGCCGTTGCCGCAACCGAGATCGGCGACCCGCGCCGAGCCGAGGTTTTTCGGCAGGTGTGGCAAAAATGCCCGGGTGCCGATGTCCAGGCCTTCGCGGCAAAACACGTTGGCGTGGTTGAGCAGTTCGATGGCCGGTTCGTCGAGTCTGTATCGCGTTGGGTAAGGCGACACCGATGGCGTTTTGTCCTGAGCCGTGGCAATCAAGAGCCGCGCCTTCTTCACCGCCAACGAGGCTTGCACAGGGCCGATGTAACGCTCCAGCAGGTCACCCGCCGCCCGAGGCAGGTGCTTGATCATGGCTGCGGCAACCACTTGGGCGCCGGGTGCCAGTTGGCCTTGCAGGCGGATCAGTTGTTCTTCCAGCAGCGCCAGGGTTTTCGGTACACGGATCAGCACGCAGTCGAACGGCCCGGCAAGGGCTTCGCTGGCGGGTACGCTCGGCACCGCATCAAAGGCCAGGCCGTTGCGCACCAGGTTCTTTTCCAGACCCTGCAGGGCCAGGAACGAATCACCGCTGCTGACCACCCGCACCTTGCCCGCGAGGCTCGCCGCCAACGCGCCGAAACTGTCATTGAGCACCAATACCCGGGTGTCCGAGGCCGGCTGCTGTTCGGCCAGATGATTGAGCAGGTATTCATCGGCTGCATCGAAAGCTTGCAGCGGTTCGTTCTGCTGTTCGGGCTGGCGGATCAGGTCGAGGCTGGCGAAGGGTGTTTCGAGCAAAGGCATGGGGCGGGGCTCTGGGTAATCAACGGATGTCCCGCTGCCTGAAGGCGTTGAAGCGGGCGGAGCCGTCCGAGTGTACTGCGTCGTGAAGGTCTACACGCCATCACTCAGGAGGGACCGCAAATGGTACGTTTTTTTTGCCTGGATTACCCGCAGGTTTTCCCGCGGGCGGGCGCTTTCAGATGGCTCCGGACCGGGCCGCGGCGATGACTGCCGCAATCTTGTTATTGACGCCGAACTTCTCGATAGCCCTGTGCACATGAAAATTGACCGTGCGTTCACTCAAACTGAGGATCCTGGAAATTTCATAGGCCGTCTTGCCATCGGCCGACAGTTTCAATACTTCGAGTTCCCGCCGTGACAAGGGGGGAGCCTGGGGGGGAACCGGTTTTCTCGGTTGCATTGCGATCGCCAGAGCGTGCAAATGGCGACTGATGAATACCGAGAATCCAAGATGCTCGTACAGCTCATAGGCTGAAATCGGGCAATGGCTTCTGGCAAGGCTGAGAATACTGCGCAGACCGGTTTCCTCATCGTGGATCGCCTGGGACCAGCCATGCTGCAAACCTTGTTGCTGCAGCAACTGCCATAGCCATGGCGTCCTGGAAAAAAGCTCTTCGCTCCAGAGAACAGGCAGCGTTGAGTGATTGCAATGCGCCACTATCGGGTCTATTTGTGTGGCGTTGTTTTTTTCATATTGACTGTTCCACTCCTGGGGAAAATTGTTCAGGTTCACCGTACTGGCGTCGGCCCCGACTGAGGTCGAAGTAATTGAAAAGCCACAAAATTTATATCCAAGGTTTCTAGCGAAATTGAGCGCGATTCGATAGGCCGTATTGATCTCTTGCGTGTGGGCCAAATGTTTGAGCTGTGACTCCTTCCAGATCTCCATACACATGATCTCCATGTGCCTGTTGTTCGGATGCAGTATTGGATCCGAAATCCGGCACGTCACGAAGTGTAGGACGGTTCTTACATGGATGGTTCGACAATTTTGTTCTTTTGACTGTTGGAAAAGTGTGTTCCAGGTTCTTAGGCAATAGACGAGTTATGAAATGCCATATGTCATTTTATAATCATGGTTGTATGTCGCATTTAATGTTCGATCGGTAGTGCTCGTTAATGCCACTACAAATTGTCGGTGGTTACGCTGCTTTCTTTGCGGGACACTGGGGTATCTTTCGATTGGAGCCTTCCATGTCCGTCAGTGAGGAAAAATTTACCCGTCAGACCTTGCTCGAGGTTCATCCGCTGACCCCGAACCTGTTTACCTTGCGTGCCAGCCGGGACGCAGGTTTTCGTTTTCGGGCGGGACAATTTGCCCGGCTGGGTGTCACCAAGGCTGACGGCAGCACGGTATGGCGCGCCTATTCCATGGTGTCCTCGCCCTTTGACGAGTTCCTCGAGTTCTTTTCCATTGTCGTACCTGGCGGTGAGTTCACCAGCGAGCTCAGCCGGCTGGGTGTCGGCGATGCATTGCTGGTCGACCGCCAGGCGTTTGGTTACCTGACGCTGGACCGGTTTGTCGATGGGCGCGATCTGTGGTTGTTATCCACCGGCACGGGCATCGCGCCGTTCCTGTCGATACTTCAGGATTTCGAAGTCTGGGAGCGATTCGAGCGGATCATCCTGGTCTACAGCGTTCGCGAAGCCCGGGAACTGGCTTATCAGGAGCTGATCGCAGGGCTGGCCAAGCGTGAGTATCTGGCGGAGTACGCCCATAAACTTCAACTCATCACCACGGTCACTCGTGAACAGCATCCCGGCTCATTGAACGGGAGGATCACCACGCTGATTGAAAACGGCGAGCTGGAGCGCGTCGCGGGTGTTGCGCTGACCCCTGAGCATTCTCGGGTCATGCTGTGCGGTAATCCGCAGATGATCGATGACACGCGCAAGCTGCTTAAGCAGCGGGACATGCACTTGAGCCTCAGCCGGCGACCCGGCCAGGTGGCGGTGGAAAACTTCTGGTAAGAAAAACGGCGCCTCGAAGGCGCCGTTTTTTATGCTGATGCCGTCAAGGCCGGTTGTTCTGGGCCTTGAGCAAGTCGCGGATCTCGCCCAGCAACTCTTCTTCCTTGGTTGGAACCGGCGGCAGGCTGGGGGCCACGGCTTCTTCGCGCTTCAGGCGGTTGATAGCCTTGACGCCCATGAAGATCGCGAAGGCGACAATGACAAAGTCGATGATGGTCTGGATGAATTTGCCATAAGCCAGCACCACCGCCGGAGTCGCGCCGTCCGCTGCCTTGAGCGTTACGACCAGATCACTGAAGTCGACGCCACCGATCAGCATCCCGATTGGTGGCATGACCAGGTCACCGACAAACGAGGTGACGATCTTGCCGAAGGCCGCACCGATGATGATGCCGACGGCCATGTCGACCACGTTGCCTTTGACCGCGAAGGCCTTGAACTCATTTAGCACGCCCATAGGTTATTTCCTTGTTACAGATGAGGTTGATGAACGCAGTGTAAATCACCAAATCGCATTCTGCTCGAATCAACTGCCTGCCGCGCTTGCGAGCAATCGACAGCGGGTGGTGTTGAAAAAATCACCGATGGATCTCAACTGTGGGGCGGCCAGGCCTTCTGCGGTGTTTTGCATATGACGTTTTTCAGCGATATGGCTTCGTTGTGTGAGCGAGCCAAGGTTGAGGGGCTATCACCGAATCGGGACGTTGAAAGCTGATCGGGCAGATAGTGGTCAGTGGGCGGTATTGAAAATAGATTGCTGTTGTAGTGATGTGGACTATTTGGTTAGTTCGGGGGGT
The DNA here is from genome assembly GCF_039909015.1 of Pseudomonas grandcourensis. NCBI lineage: Bacteria > Pseudomonadati > Pseudomonadota > Gammaproteobacteria > Pseudomonadales > Pseudomonadaceae > Pseudomonas > Pseudomonas grandcourensis. The sequence continues at coordinate 5,941,938 of NZ_CP150919.1, read as the reverse complement.
AGCAAACTGCGTATTTCTCTGCGTTAATAGCCGCGCTTTGTGTAAGTGTTTTCGGAGTTGTGTGTTGGATAAGGTTTGTATAGGTTTTCAAGTTGTACAGTAAGCCCTGTCTCTAGAGTTTGTTGGTTATGTTGAACAAGGAAACTTATACAAGACTTGTAATTGAGTGTGTATCAATATCTCTGCGTTTAATGTCGCTGTTTAAGATCATCCAAAGGGTTGCGAAGTATCCGGCCGTACTCGCGCGCTTCAGCTGAGCTATCATCGCGTTTTTTTCCGGGAGTTCCGATGGCCAAGGCCAAGCGCATGTACGGCTGCACCGAGTGCGGCTCAACCTTTCCCAAATGGGCCGGCCAGTGCGGTGAGTGCGGGGCCTGGAACACGCTCACCGAAACCATGGTGGAAAGCGGCGGGGCAGCTGCCCCCAGCGGTCGTACCGGCTGGGCCGGTCAGCAGGCGCAGATCAGGACCCTGGCCGAAGTCAGTGTCGAGGAAATTCCGCGCTTCTCCACCGCTTCCAGTGAGCTCGACCGGGTTCTGGGTGGTGGTCTGGTGGATGGCTCGGTGGTGCTGATCGGTGGCGACCCCGGCATCGGCAAGTCGACCATTCTGTTGCAAACCTTGTGCAACCTCGCCAAGAGCATGCCGGCGCTGTACGTCACCGGTGAAGAATCCCAGCAGCAAGTGGCCATGCGTGCGCGGCGCCTGGGGTTGCCTCAGGATCAACTGCGGGTGATGACCGAAACCTGCATCGAAGCCATCATCGCCACGGCCCGTCAGGAAAAGCCCAAGGTGATGGTGATCGACTCGATCCAGACGATCTTTACCGAGCAGCTGCAATCGGCACCGGGTGGTGTATCCCAGGTGCGTGAAAGCGCGGCATTGCTGGTGCGTTATGCCAAACAGAGCGGTACGGCGATTTTCCTGGTGGGCCACGTCACCAAGGAAGGCGCGCTGGCTGGCCCTCGGGTGCTGGAGCACATGGTCGACACCGTGCTGTATTTCGAAGGCGAGTCCGACGGTCGCTTGCGTCTGCTGCGGGCGGTGAAGAACCGTTTTGGTGCGGTCAATGAGCTTGGCGTGTTCGGCATGACCGACAAGGGCCTGAAAGAAGTCTCCAACCCTTCGGCGATATTTCTGACCCGGGCCCAGGAAGAAGTCCCGGGTAGCGTGGTGATGGCAACCTGGGAAGGCACGCGGCCGATGCTGGTGGAGGTTCAGGCGCTGGTGGACGACAGTCACCTGGCCAACCCCCGTCGAGTCACACTGGGGCTGGACCAGAACCGGCTGGCGATGTTGCTGGCGGTGCTGCACCGTCACGGCGGCATTCCGACTCATGATCAGGACGTTTTTCTCAACGTGGTCGGCGGGGTCAAGGTATTGGAAACGGCGTCCGACCTGGCGTTGATGGCAGCGGTGATGTCCAGTTTGCGCAACCGGCCGTTGCCCCACGATCTGCTGGTGTTCGGTGAGGTCGGGCTTTCCGGTGAGGTGCGTCCGGTGCCGAGCGGTCAGGAGCGCTTGAAGGAAGCCGCCAAGCACGGCTTCAAGCGCGCCATCGTGCCCAAGGGCAATGCGCCGAAGGAGGCGCCGGCCGGGTTGCAGATCATTGCGGTCACACGCCTGGAGCAGGCGTTGGATGCGTTGTTCGAATAATTTCAGTTGAATACATAACCCTGTGGGAGCGATGACAGGCCGTCAAATCTCGATCAGCGCCCCCAATTCTCGCTCCAGCTCCTGCGGATCAGCGAGGTTGAGCTCGATCAATCGCCGCAGGCGCTCGATGGACTCCAGGCTGATGTGCAGGCAGACAAAGCCGAGTTGGCCATGGTCGTCGTGGGCCAGTTGCACATCCATGGTGATGTCGGCCTCTTCGCTCAGATGAATGTCGACCAGAAAATCCTGCCTTGGATTGCCCAGCCACGGATCGGGTCGTTCGATCAGCAAGCCCTTGAGCGACAGGTCGATCAACTTCACCGGCCAGGTGGACTCGCCCTGACTCAGCTCGGTTCGGGCATCGAACGCAATACGTTTGAAGCGGCGACGTTCGGCAGGGTACTCGCTCATGGCGCGGTCCTCGGAAATGTACGCTGACTATAGACCCGCATGATCAGAGGCTGCCAGCGCGTGCAGGTGTCTAGACCAATGTCGGGGTATGGTCTTTGCCGTCAGGAGCGCTAAACTCGGGGTGGCTGTCTTTCTTGTCCACTCTGGCTGGAATCATAAAATGAAAAATAATAATAGCCCGCTACGCCATTTGCCTTGGCTGGTGCTGGCAATCGTAGGTGCGTGCGCCCTGGGTGTCGTGGCATTGCGCCGAGGCGAGGCAATCAACGCCTTGTGGATTGTGGTCGCTGCCGTGGCCATCTATCTCGTCGCCTACCGCTACTACAGTCTGTTCATCGCTAACAATGTCATGCAACTCGATGCGCGACGGGCCACTCCCGCTGTGCTCAACAATGACGGTCTGGACTACGTTCCAACCAACAAGCACATTCTTTTTGGTCACCACTTCGCGGCCATTGCCGGCGCAGGTCCGCTGGTCGGCCCTGTATTGGCGGCGCAGATGGGCTACCTGCCCGGCACGCTATGGCTGATCGCCGGCGTGGTGCTGGCCGGTGCCGTTCAGGACTTCATGGTCCTGTTCATGTCCACCCGCCGCAACGGCCGTTCCCTGGGCGATATGGTCCGGGAAGAAATGGGCCGTATCCCCGGCACCATCGCGCTGTTCGGCTGCTTCCTGATCATGATCATCATCCTCGCGGTGCTGGCGCTGATCGTGGTGAAAGCCCTGGCCGAGAGCCCGTGGGGTATTTTCACGGTGATGGCGACCATCCCGATCGCGATGTTCATGGGCATCTACATGCGCTACATCCGCCCGGGTCGCATCGGTGAGATTTCGGTGATCGGTGTGCTGCTGTTGCTGGGTTCTATCTGGCTCGGCGGGCAGATCGCAGCGGATCCGGTGTGGGCCAAGGCATTCAGCTTTACCGGTATCCAGATCACCTGGATGTTGATCGGTTACGGTTTTGTCGCAGCGGTGTTGCCGGTGTGGCTAATCCTGGCGCCCCGTGACTATCTGTCGACTTTCCTGAAAATCGGCACCATCGTCGCCCTGGCCATCGGCATCCTGGTGACCATGCCCGAGCTGAAAATGCCGGCCCTGACCCAATTCATCGACGGCACCGGCCCGGTATGGAAGGGCGGTCTGTTTCCGTTCCTGTTCATCACCATCGCCTGTGGCGCGGTATCGGGTTTCCACGCGCTGATCGCTTCCGGCACCACGCCGAAGCTGCTGGATAACGAAACCAACGCCCGCTACATCGGTTACGGCGGCATGCTGATGGAATCCTTCGTGGCGATCATGGCCATGGTTGCCGCTTCGGTGATCGAGCCTGGCGTGTACTTCGCCATGAACAGCCCGGCGGCCGTGGTCGGCGGTGATGTGGTGGCCGTTGCTACAGCCGTCAGCAACTGGGGCTTTGCGATTACCCCGGAAGCCCTGCAAGCGGTGGCCCACGATATTGGTGAAACCACCATCCTGGCCCGTGCCGGTGGTGCACCGACCCTGGCGGTCGGTATCGCGCAGATCCTGCACAGTGTCCTGCCGGGTGAAAACACCATGGCGTTCTGGTACCACTTTGCGATCCTGTTCGAAGCGCTGTTCATCCTGACCGCAGTCGACGCCGGTACCCGTGCCGGACGCTTCATGCTGCAGGACTTGCTCGGCTCTTTCGTGCCGGCGCTGAAACGCACCGAATCCTGGACCGCCAACCTGATCGCCACCGCCGGTTGTGTGGCGATGTGGGGTTGGTTGCTGTACCAGGGCGTGATCGATCCGTTGGGTGGCATCAACACCTTGTGGCCGCTGTTCGGTATCTCCAACCAGATGCTGGCCGGTATCGCGCTGATGCTCGGCACCGTGGTGCTGATCAAGATGAAACGCCAGCGTTATGTTTGGGTCACCATGTTGCCGGCCGTGTGGTTGCTGATCTGCACCACCACCGCAGGCTTCATCAAGCTGTTCGACGCCAACCCGGCGATCGGCTTCCTGGCCCTGGCGAAAAAATACAGCGATGCCCTGGCCAATGGTCAGATCCTCGCCCCGGCCAAGGACATCACTCAGATGCAACATGTGATCTTCAACGCCTACACGAACGCAACGCTGACTGCGCTGTTCCTGTTTGTGGTGTTCAGCATCCTGTTCTATGCACTCAAGGTCGGTATTGCCGCCTGGGGTAAAAAAGAACGTACGGATAAAGAATCGCCATTCCAGGCGCTGCCGGATGCGTAACCAGAGGATTGCAGCATGTTCAATGACTTGAGTCGCCTCGGTAAATACCTCGGTCAGGCCGCGCGCCTGATGGTCGGCATGCCCGACTACGACAACTACGTCGAGCATATGCAGACCAAACACCCGGACAAACCGGTGATGAGCTATGAGATGTTCTTTCGGGAGCGTCAGGAAGCCCGTTACGGTGGCAAGGGTGGGCCGAAGTGCTGTTGATCCGGTTGTCGGATTAACAGCAATACCTGTGGGAGCGAGCTTGCTCGCGATGGCGGACTGTCAATCAACAATGATGTTGAATGTTAAGCCGCTATCGCGAGCAAGCCCGCTCCCACATTTGTTTTGTGTTGTTTATCAGTTTTGTGAAACAGGAGATCAATTTTGTCCTCTCCCATCCCGGTCACGATCCTCAGCGGCTTCCTCGGCGCCGGCAAGACCACCCTGTTGCGTCACCTGCTCAAGGCCGAGCACGGCCTGAAAATTGCCGTGATCGAGAACGAATTCAGCGATGCCGGTATCGATACCCAGTTGTTGGGCGATGAACCGGTACAAGTGATGACACTGTCCAACGGCTGCGTCTGCTGCACCATCCACACCGACCTGACCAAAGCGCTTTATCTGTTGCTCGAGCGTCTGGACCGGGGCGACATCGCCTTCGACCGCCTGGTGATCGAATGTACCGGCCTGGCCGATCCGGCGCCCGTGGCACAAACCTTCTTCATCGACGAAGAGTTGCGTGAGCGCTATATCCTCGACGGCATCATCACGCTGGTCGACGCGGCACATGCCGACTTGCACCTGACCCAGACCATCGCCCAGGCGCAGGTCGGATTCGCCGACCGCTTGCTGGTGAGCAAGCGTGACCTGGTGGACGAGCCAACCTTCACCGCGTTGAGCGAGCGACTGACCCGCATCAACCGCCGTGCGCCGATCCGCGTGGTCGACCACGGCAAGATCGACCTGGCCGAGTTGCTCGATGTACGCGGCTTCAACCTCAATGCCGACCTCGGTGGTGGCGTGAGTTTGCGCCCGGTCAGCCAGGCTGCTCCGTCCATCGACCGCATTTCCAGCCTGGTGCTGCGCACTGAAAAGCCGCTGGATATCGACAAGCTCAGCGAGTTCATGAACGAGCTGCTGGAGGAGCATGGCAAGCAGTTGCTGCGCTACAAAGGCGTGTTGAATATCCTCGGCGAATCGCGTCGCATGGTGTTTCAGGGGGTGCTGAAGCTTTATGGTTTCGACTGGGATACAGAGTGGGATGAAGACGACGTGCGCGAAAGCGTGATCGTGTTCATTGCCGATGACTTGCCGGAAGAAAAGATTCGCGAGGGGTTTGCGCGGGTGGCGGCGGATTAAAGTCAGAAATTGCAGCGAGCCTTAAGTCGCCATCGCGAGCAGGCTCGCTGAAGTGCAGTCCCCTGTGGGGGCGAGCCTGCTCCGGGCGGCGTTCCGACGAAAGCGATCTAACCCGTGGCACAGTTTTGGCCCAGCGCCGATGCAGGGCTCAGCAACAAATCTTCCAGATAATCCAGATGCCGGTTGAGCGCGACTTGCGCCGTCGCGGCATCTCCTCGCTCCAGCGCATCCAGAATCTCCATGTGCTCCACGCAATAATCCTTCTGCTGCAGATCAAACTGCGCAATCGCCAAGGAAGTCAGCGGTACCAGGCTCTCAAGAAAATGCGCTAGCGGTGCATTCCCCGCCATTTGTGCCAACTGCAGATGAAACTCTCCCGACAAGCGAATCGCCCGGCCACGCTCGGCGCATTGACGCTCGTTTTCGACCAGTGTCCGCAGGCGCTTCAAGTCTTGTGCGCAAGGTCGCTGACAGGCCAGTCGCACCAGCATGATCTCGGCCAGACGCCGGGCGTGCAGTGTCTGCCGGGTCTGCTCGACATCAAGCTCGGCGACGCGGGGACGATGGTTGACGCGAAGGATGATGATCTGCTGATGGGACAGTCGCGTCAGTACATCACGCATGTCGCTACGCCTTGCACCGAACATCTGCGCCAGGCTTTCTTCGGTAAAGCGACTGGCCGAATGGATGCGCTGTTCGAAAATGGCATCGAGGACCCGCGAATACAGATCATCCACCGAAGGGCGGACGGGCAGGGTAGCGAGCGTTTGTGGCGAGGCGAAGCTGTTCATGGCCAATCTCCAGTTCGAAGAGGTTTCAACTGCCGAAGTTGTCTTCCGGGATGTTCAGTTCGATGCCCATGCGCTGACCTTCGCGCAAAATGTGCCGACGCATCTCGGCGCTGGCCTGGGCGCTGTTCTTGCTGCGGATCGCCCGTACCACGGCTTCGTTTTCTTCAAGGCGTTCAGCCAGATGTTCTGGGGAGTTGCGCAACACGTCGGCGCTTTGCTTGAGGGCATTGCTGGTTTGCAGGACCACGCTCTGGAAGATCGGGTTCGACGTCAGCGTGAACAGCTCTTCGTGGAACGCGATGTAGGCGCTTACGCCGGCTTCACTGTCATTGGCCTCCAGGGCTTCGCGCATGTCCATCAGGGTCAGGCGCAGTTGCCCGACTTCCTTGCTGCTGATGGACTGCGCCACCAGGCCGACGATGAACGGCTCAAGGGTGTAGCGCAGTTGCAGCACGTCTTCCAGGCTCGCTGCGGCCACTGCACTGTCATGCGTCTGGCTGTCGGCGAGATTGGCTTCGAGCACCACCACGCCTTTGCCCGGCATCGAGCGCACCAGACCGAGGGTTTCCAGAACGATGACGGCTTCACGCAGGCTCGGGCGGCTGATGCCCAGTTGTTCGGCCAGATCGCGTTGCCCCGGCAGCATTTCGCCGGAGCGCCACTGACCACGGGCCAAAGCGGCCCGAAGTTTTTCTACCACTGAGTTGACGACGGTTGATGAGGTAATCACTTGTTCGCTCCATGAGCCGTGCCTGCGGTCGGCAGGCACGGCGTTCATTCAGAATTCTTTGGCTGTCGCTTGAGCAACCGGTTTTCTCGGCTGAAAGGTATAACCCGCCTGGCCGGAAAGTACCTTGTTCGCCCGCTGCACATCGATGTCCTTTTCCCACCGCGCGATGGCGACGGTCGCCACACAGTTGCCGATCAGGTTGGTCAGCGCCCGGCCAATGCCCATGAACCAGTCCACGGCCAGCACCAGCACCAGACCCACCACCGGAATGGCCGGAATGGCTGTCAGGGTGGCCGCCAGAATCACCAGCGCCGAGCCCGGAATGCCGTGGGCCCCCTTGGAGGTGATCAACGATACCAACAGAATCGTCAGCAGGTCGGTCATTGCCAGCGGCGTACCGGTGGCATTGGCGATGAACACGATGGCCAGGGTCAGGTAGATCGAGAAACCGTCGAGGTTGAACGAGTAACCCGTTGGAATCACCAGCCCCACCGTCGAACTGCCGATGCCCAGGTGCTCAAGCTTGCGCATGATTTGTGGCAGCACAGCGTCGGACGAAGCGGTGCCCATGACGATCAGCAGTTCTTCGCGCAGGTACTTGAGCAATGGCCACATCTTCAAGCCGGAGAGGCGCATCACCAGGCCGAGAATCAGGGACACGAAGGCCACGCAGGTCAGGTAGAACAGGCCGACCAGGCTGCCCAGGTGTTGCAGCGAGTCCAGGCCATATTTGCTGGTGGTGAAGGCGATCGCACCGAACACACCGATCGGCGCCAGGCGCACGATCATGCCCATGATGCGGAAGATCACGTGGCTGAGTTCATTGATCAGCCGCGAAATACCCGATGCCGCCTCGCCCACCAGATTCAACGCACTGCCGAACAGCACGGAGAACAGCAGGACCTGCAGGATGTTGTTATCGGCGAAGGCACCGATCACTGACGTCGGAATCAGGTCCATCAGGAACTGTGTGGTGGTGTGCATGTGCTGGCCGCGCTGGGCAATGTCGCCCATGTCGGCTGCGGAAAGCTGCTCCAGGTGAATGTTCGCGCCGCTGCCGATGCCGGTGCTGAAGGCGAACACCAGACCGATCACCAGGGCGATGGTGGTCAGCACTTCGAAGTAGATCACCGATTTGAGGCCGATACGGCCGACTTTCTTGAGGTCGCCGGCACCGCTGATGCCGCTGACCACTACGCAGAACACAATTAAGCCAATGAGCATTTTGATCAGTTTGATAAAACCGTCACCGAGCGGTTTGAGCTGAGCGGAGTATTCGGGAAGGGTCAGCCCACAGACGATGCCGAGCACCAGTCCGAGAACCACTTGGAGGAAGATTGAACGCGAGCACCATCTGAGCATGGGAGGAATCCTGGTCGGTGTCCTGGCTGCCGTGTGCGGGGCACATCAGATTCAGGACTTAATTATTGTGGTCTTACCGGTATGTCCAGTGCAGGCGCAGTCTAGGCGCTGTTTTTGGTCGTTCGCAAGCGAAAATTAAGAAATTGGCATGACCGGTCTTACCAGTTGGTGGGGGAGCCCGGTTTAGAGCCTTCCCCTGCTGAATAAAAAACGGGCGAAAAAAAACCGGCCATCTCTGGCCGGTTTTTACAGCTACGGTTTAGCGGGCTGATTAAGCGCCGTACACCGGCAGCTTCTTGCAGATGGCCTTGACCTTCTCACGAACGGCATCGATTACCGCTTCGTTGTTCAGGTCAGCCAGGATGTCGCAGATCCAGCCGGCCAGTTCCTTGCACTCTGCTTCCTTGAAGCCGCGAGTGGTCACAGCCGGGGTGCCGAAGCGCAGGCCGGAGGTGACGAACGGGGAGCGTGGGTCGTTTGGCACGGAGTTCTTGTTCACGGTGATGAACGCTTTGCCCAGCGCGGCGTCGGCGTCTTTACCGGAGATTTCCTGCTTGATCAGCGACAGCAGGAACAGGTGGTTCTCAGTACCGCCGGAAACCACGTCGAAACCGCGCTCGATGAACACGCTGGCCATGGCCTGGGCGTTCTTCACCACTTGTTGCTGGTAAACCTTGAACTCAGGCTGCAGCGCTTCCTTGAAGCAGATCGCCTTGGCCGCGATCACGTGTTCCAGCGGGCCGCCCTGGGCACCCGGGAATACGGCGGAGTTCAGCTTCTTCTCGATGTCGGCGTTGGCACGAGCCAGGATCAGGCCGCCACGTGGACCGCGCAGGGTCTTGTGGGTGGTGGTGGTCACGACGTCAGCGAATGGAACCGGGTTCGGGTAGACGCCAGCGGCGACCAGACCGGCCACGTGGGCCATGTCGACGAACAGGTAAGCACCTACCTTGTCGGCGATTGCGCGGAAGCGTGGGAAGTCGAGGATCTGCGAGTAGGCAGAGAAACCGGCCACGATCATTTTCGGCTTGTGCTCAACGGCCAGGCGCTCGACTTCGTCGTAGTCGATCAGGCCGTTGGCGTCGATGCCGTACTGGATGGCGTTGTACAGCTTGCCGGAGGACGAAACGCTGGCACCGTGGGTCAGGTGACCACCGTGGGCCAGGCTCATGCCCAGGATGGTATCGCCCGCTTGCAGCAGGGCCAGGTAAACGGCGCTGTTGGCTTGGGAACCGGCGTGTGGCTGAACGTTGGCGTAATCGGCGCCGAACAATTCTTTGGCGCGATCGATGGCCAGTTGCTCAACCACGTCGACGAACTCGCAACCACCGTAGTAGCGCTTGCCCGGGTAACCTTCGGCGTACTTGTTGGTCAGTACCGAGCCTTGAGCTTCCATCACCGCAGGGCTGGTGTAGTTTTCCGAAGCGATCAGCTCAATGTGCTCTTCCTGGCGCTGAGCTTCTTGCTCCATGGCGGCAAAGAGATCGGCGTCGTACTTGGCAATAGTCAAATCACGGCTGAACATGGCGGTCCTCAGGGATCGGGGGCGGAAAAGGGGGGCATTCTAACCCAATGGGTTTTAGATGGCATATGAAACGGCATCATGTCGCAGACAAGTGGTGTTCATGCGTGGGATTTTTAGTGTTTGTGGCGAGGGAGCTTAGTCAAGCATGAACAACGCATCATTACTGAACTGCGCTTCAAACCGGCTCGCCGGCATCGGACGGCCGAACAGATACCCCTGAACCTCGTCGCAACCATGCTCACGCAGGAAGTCGAGTTGCTCGTGGGTCTCCACGCCCTCGGCGATAACCGCCAGATTGAGGCTGTGGGCCATGGCAATGATTGCCCGGGCAATTTGTGCGTCCTGCTCGCCGCTGGGCAGGCCATCGACAAAGGTGCGGTCGATCTTCAGCACGTCGATCGGGAACTGCTTGAGGTAGTTGAGCGATGAATAACCGGTCCCGAAATCGTCGACCGCAATGCTCAGGCCGAGGTTTTTCAGCCCGGCGAGAATCTGCATCGCCTCGCTGACTTCGCGCATCAGGATACTTTCGGTCAGTTCCAGTTCCAGGCACGCCGGCGGCAGGCCGGTTTCCTTGAGGATGGTGGCGATCCGCGTACCGAGCTGACCGTCGGAGAACTGCCGCGCCGAGATATTCACCGACACCTTCGGCACTCGTACCTTGGCCTGATGCCAGGCCTTGAGTTGACGGCAGGCTTCGGTGATCACCCAGTCGCCGACATCCACCACCAACCCGAGTTCTTCAAGCACCGGAATGAAATCCCCCGGCGGCACCAGCCCGCGGCGTGGATGGCGCCAGCGCAAAAGCGCCTCGGCACCGGTCAGGCGCTTGCCATCACCGCTGAACTGCGGCTGGTAATACAACACGAATTCGTTCTGTTCCAGGGCGTGGCGCAAGTCGCTTTCCAGCTCCAGACGTTCCAGCGCACTGGCGTTCATGTCCGCCTGATAGAACTGGAAGTTGTTCTTGCCACGCTCCTTGGCGTGGTACATCGCGGTGTCGGCGTTCTTCATCAGCTGGCTGAGTTCGTTGCCGTCCTGCGGACTCAGGGCGATGCCGATACTGGCCGTGACGAAGAACTCGCGGCCTTCGAGCACGAACGGTTTCACCAGGCTGGCGAGAATCTGTTCGGCCACATGGATCGCCCGGTTCAGGGCGATTTCACGGTTGGCTCGCGGTTGCAGGAGCAAGGTGAATTCGTCACCGCCCATGCGTGCCACGGTGTCGTCATCGGCGACGCAACCGAGCAGGCGCGTGGCCATTTCCTTGAGCATGCGGTCGCCGGCGGCATGGCCCAGGGAGTCGTTGATCGGTTTGAATCGGTCGAGGTCGAGGAACATCAGCACCACCCACGACTTCTGCCGTTCGGCCGATTGCAGTGCCGTGTGCAGGCGATCCTGGAACAGCGAACGGTTGGGCAGGTGGGTCAGGGCGTCGTAGTAGGCGAGGCGGTGAATCCGCTGCTCGCTGGCCTTGCGCTCACTGATGTCGCTGAAGAAGCACACATAACTGGCCAGGTCGCCTTCATCGTCGAGCACGGCGGTGATCCCGACCCAGGCCGGGTAGTGCTCGCCGTTGCGGCGCTTGAGCCAGACTTCGCCTTCCCAGGTGCTGTGCTGGCCCAATTGCTTGAGCACGTAACGCAGATGGGCTTCCTGCTGGTCGTCGACCGTCAGCATGTTCGGCAACTGGTCGAGGACCTGCTCCACGGCGTAACCGCTGACACGACTGAAGGCTTCGTTGGCCTGGACGATGTAGCCGGCCGGGTCGGTGATCAGGATCGCCGAGGTCGAGTGTTCGAATACCGTAGCCGCCATGCGCAGGTCTTTTTCGGCCCGGCGTTGCTGGCTGATGTCGCGGCCGACGCCGAGCACCCCTTCGAACGTACCGTGTTCGTCCCAGACCAACACCAGGCGCAGTTCGATCGGGATCTTGCGCCCGTCGGCCCGCAGGCAATCGAACAGGAACAGTTGGGTTTGCACCTGGCTGCGCAACAGCGCCAGTTGGTCCGGTTTATCCAGCGCTTTGCTGACTCGGTCCATCAGGTGGTAGATGCCGGTCAGTTGTTGCGGGTTGGCGATGGTCGATTGCCAGCCGTTCTGGAAAATCCACTCGGCGTCGTAACCCAGCACCGCTTGCACCGAAGGGCTGACGTAATTGAGGTTAAGGCGGTTGTCGGTGGAGAAAATCACGTCGCTGATGCTTTCGGCGAGCATCCGGTAGCGTTGCTCGCTGTCGCGCAGGGATTCGCTGGCTTCGATCTGGTCGGTGATGTCCTTGGCCACGCCGATGATCCGCGTGACCTGATCGTTTTTGTCCCGGGCCAGTGCCTGCTCGCGAATCTCGAAGCGTCGCCACTGGCCGTCCCGATGGCGGAAGCGCAACTGGCACTGCATCAACTGGCGATAACCGGCCTGGCGCTGGACCTGGCGGGAGCGATGGTAATAGTCGGCGTCTTCGGGATGCAGAAGGATTTCCCAGAAGTATTCGCCCATCTGGTGCAGTTCGGTGCGGTTGTAGCCTAGGGTCTGGCCCAGATGGTGGTTGCTGTAGATCATGCGCTGGCTGATCACATCCTGCACATACAGATGATCCGGCACGGTGCGCACCACATCCGACCAGAACCCTTCGCGCTCCTGCAGCGACAGTTCGATGAGCTTGCGGCTGGTGATGTCGGTGATGCTCAGGATCACCGCTTTATAGTCGTCCGGGGTTTGCGGCAGGCGCAGCACCAGCCACAGGTGCTGGTCGCGGCCGCCAGCGTTCTGGAGTTTGATTTCCAGCTCAAGCTGTTGCTGCTGGTTGAACATCGCGTCGAGCACCTGATTGCCGATGGTGGTGCCGTCCTGTGGATTACCGTCGATCAGCAGTTTCCAGGCTTTGTCGGCGCTATCGACATTAAGCAGTTGCAGCGCAACCTGGTTGACCTCGGTGATCCGCAGTTCCTTGAGCAATGGCCGGCGTTGCTCCGGGATCGCCAGCCACGCTTGCAGTTGCTCGCTGTCCTGCAGTTGCGCCTTGTCGAAAAAGACCTTGAGCCCGGACATGTCGAGGACGCACAAGGCCACGCCGGTGCCTTCGAAAATGTCCTGGTAACGCCGGCGGCCTTCATTCAACTGGCGCTGACGCCGGCGCATGTTCAGCAGGGCGATGAACGGCAGTATGGAAAACGCCAGGCCCAGCAGACATTTGCCGATGAACGCCGGCAGCAGCTCTTCCAGCACGCGCTGGCGGTCGAACAAACCGCGCAGTTGCCAATCGCTGCTGCTCAGCGGAACGGTCAGCACGCTGTTGGCGACATCGTCCTCGGTCAGCGTGCCCGGATTGACCGAGGCCTGCGCGTCGTCGCGGCTGATGATCTGATGATTGATGCGGTTTTCCACCAGCCACAACGGGCGGCCGCCGGCCTCGCGTTGCTTGGTCAGGGACGAAAAGAAGGTGGGAGTCAGGCGCAGGACCCAATAGCCTCGGGAACTGCCGCTGGCCTGATGCAACAATAAATGCACCACGGAACCGTCGGTGGCGTTGCTGAAGTAGTGCGCCTGAGCGTGGCTGCGGCGAACCAGTTCACTCAGATAGTCGCTGTCATCGCTGACGGGAGCGCTGTCACTGATGACTCTTCCCGAGGGGCTGAGCAACGCCAGGCTGCGCAGGTCTGGCAGTGACTGTTGCAGCTTGCGCAGCAGGGCCTGCAATTCATCGGCGTCCTGCGGTTGCTCGACGATCGGCAACAGGTTGAGGGCGATCTGCGCGTTGAGCGCCATGTTCAGGCTGACCTGCGCGGCCAGATCGGCGGTGTAATCGATGGTGTACTGGCGCTGGTTCTTCTGGGTTTCGCGCAACTGGTCGAGCAACTGCCAGAACAGCAGGGCCATCAGCAATAATACGAGTGTCGCCAAGGTGCCCTTCAAGGTCCCGCGCAGGGGGGAGCCGGGCGCTGTGGCCGGCGCACTGGAAGTCAGAGGCGGTGGGACAATGGACAAGCTGTAATCCTGCGGTTTGGCTGGACTGGCGCGACGTGCACTATAAGCCGGACGCCCGAAGGGCGGCTAGCATGCCTTGAGTTGTGGCGAAGTGCCAGCCCCGGCCCGTCGGCTGGACTGCCATCTGTCATTAAGGTAGCTTTGTCGGTTACGCGGGAGCGTTCCAGCTCCTAAAATCAGGCTTTTTCAGCGCGCTCATATTGAAAGCTCTCAATCGGGCGACGCGCACAGCCTGGCCAGGCATTGCCTGCGCTCCAATCATCCATCAGTCACTGACCCTAGGTTCTCCATGGCTCAATACGTATTCACCATGCATCGGCTGGGCAAAGTTGTTCCGCCGAAGCGGGAAATCCTGAAAAACATTTCTCTGTCGTTCTTCCCCGGCGCCAAGATCGGCGTACTCGGCCTCAACGGTTCGGGTAAGTCCACGCTGCTGAAAATCATGGCAGGCGTCGACACCGAGTTCGAGGGCGAAGCCCGTCCGATGCCGGAGCTGAACATCGGTTATCTGCCGCAAGAGCCGATCCTGGACCCGACCAAAACCGTGCGTGAAGTGGTTGAGGAAGCGGTCAGCGTGATCAAGAACGCCCAGGCTCGCCTGGATGAGGTCTACGCGGCTTACGCTGAAGAAGACGCCGACTTCGACAAACTGGCGGCCGAACAGGCCAAGCTCGAAGCGATCCTGCAAGCCAGTGACGGTCACAACCTCGATCGTCAACTGGAAGTCGCCGCCGACGCGCTGCGTCTGCCGGCCTGGGACGCCAAGGTCGAATTCCTCTCCGGTGGTGAGAAGCGTCGTGTGGCCCTGTGCCGCCTGTTGCTGTCCGCCCCGGACATGCTGCTGCTCGACGAACCGACCAACCACCTGGACGCCGATTCCGTTGCGTGGCTTGAGCACTTCCTGCACGACTTCCCGGGCACCGTGGTCGCGATCACGCACGACCGTTACTTCCTGGACAACGTTGCCGGCTGGATCCTGGAACTCGACCGCGGCGCGGGCATTCCTTACGAGGGCAACTATTCGGGTTGGCTGGAAGCCAAGTCCGACCGTCTGGCTGCCGAATCCAAGCAGCAGTCGGCCCACGAAAAAGCCATGAAGGAAGAACTGGAGTGGGTGCGCAAAGGCGCCAAGGCCCGCCAGTCGAAATCCAAGGCTCGTCTGCAACGCTTCGAAGAAATGCAGTCGCAGGAATTCCAGAAGCGCAGCGAAACCAACGAGATCTACATCCCGGCCGGTCCGCGCCTGGGCGACAAGGTCATCGAGTTCAAGAACGTCACCAAGGGCTATGGCGACCGCGTGCTGATCGACAACCTGTCGTTCTCCATGCCTAAAGGCGCCATCGTCGGCGTGATCGGCGGTAACGGTGCCGGTAAGTCGACCCTGTTCCGCATGCTGATGGGCAAGGAAACGCCGGATTCGGGCAGCATCGAAGTCGGTGAAACCGTGCAGCTTGCTTGTGTGGACCAGAGCCGCGAAGACCTGGACGGCAGCAAGACCGTGTTCCAGCAGATCTCCGACGGTTCCGACCAGATCCGCATCGGCAACTACGAGATCCCGTCGCGTACCTACGTCGGTCGCTTCAACTTCAAGGGCGGCGATCAGCAGAAGTTCGTCAAGGACCTGTCCGGTGGTGAGCGCGGTCGCTTGCACCTGGCCCTGACCCTGAAGGAGGGCGGTAACGTCCTGCTGCTCGACGAACCGTCCAACGACCTCGACGTTGAAACCCTGCGTTCCCTGGAAGAAGCCCTGCTGGACTTCCCGGGCGCCGCCATTGTGATCTCCCACGACCGGTGGTTCCTTGACCGCGTCGCGACTCACATCCTGGCGTACGAAGACGACTCGCAAGCGGTGTTCTTCGAAGGTAACTACACCGAGTACGAAGCCGACCGTAGAAAGCGCCTCGGCGAAGCGGCTGCACAGCCGCATCGCGTACGGCACAAGAAACTGGCCTGATTTCGGGTTGGTTGCATAAAGAGCGGAGCCTTTGGGCTCCGTTTTTTTGTGCGTTTTTTTCAGTGATACCGCGGCGCATTCATCGCGAGCTTGCTCGCGATAGCGATCTCCCTTGTGGTGCAAAAGCCGGATCTTGAATCCCTGTTCAGGTGCAAAAATAGCCAAAAACCGGAATAATTTATATCCTGTGCACCATTTAATTTCATGAATGCGACATTTTGCTCTGTTCTTGTGCGCGATCCGTTTGTTACAGTCCGGCTCAATCTCCTCCAACGACAATAAATTTGCCGAGACTTTTCCATGATCGAATCCGTCGAATCCTTCCTTGCGCGCCTGAAAAAACGCGACCCGGATCAACCCGAATTTCACCAGGCTGTCGAAGAAGTTCTGCGTACCCTGTGGCCGTTTCTTGAAGCCAATCCGCATTACCTGACCTCCGGCATCCTGGAGCGCATCTGCGAGCCGGAGCGGGCGGTGGTGTTTCGCGTGTCGTGGGTCGACGATCAGGGCAAGGTCCAGGTCAATCGTGGTTTCCGCATCCAGATGAACAGCGCGATCGGCCCGTACAAGGGTGGCCTGCGTTTCCACCCGTCGGTGAACATGGGTGTCCTGAAATTCCTCGCCTTCGAGCAGACCTTCAAGAACTCCCTGACTTCATTGCCCATGGGCGGCGGCAAGGGCGGCTCGGACTTCGATCCCAAAGGTAAAAGCGACGCGGAAGTCATGCGTTTCTGCCAGGCCTTCATGAGCGAGTTGTACCGCCACATCGGTGCCGACGTTGACGTGCCGGCCGGGGACATCGGTGTCGGCGCGCGGGAAATCGGGTTCCTGTTCGGCCAGTACAAGCGCCTGAGCAACCAGTTCACCAGCGTGATGACCGGCAAAGGCCCAAGCTACGGCGGCAGCCTGATTCGCCCGGAAGCCACCGGTTTCGGTTGCGTGTACTTCGCCGAAGAAATGCTCAAGCGTCGCGGTCTGGCCGTGGAAGGTAAACACGTAGCGATCTCCGGCTCCGGCAACGTCGCGCAATACGCGGCGCGCAAGGTCATGGACCTGGGCGGCAAAGTGATTTCGCTGTCCGACTCCGAAGGCACGCTGTATTGCGAAAGCGGCTTGACCGAGGAGCAATGGCTGGCGGTGCTGGAACTGAAAAACGTACAGCGCGGACGCATCCGTGAACTGGCCGGCCGTTTTGGCCTGGAGTTCCGCGCCGGTGAGCTTCCGTGGAGCCTGATCTGCGACATCGCGCTGCCGTGTGCAACGCAAAACGAACTGGATGCCGAAGCTGCTCGCACCTTGCTGCGCAACGGCTGCATCTGCGTGGCCGAAGGCGCGAACATGCCGACGACCCTTGAGGCGGTGGACCTGTTCATCGAGGCCGACATTCTGTTCGCGCCGGGCAAGGCGTCCAACGCGGGTGGTGTGGCGGTGAGCGGGCTGGAGATGTCGCAGAACGCCATGCGCCTGGCATGGACCGGTGGCGAAGTGGACAGCAAGCTGCACGCGATCATGCAGTCGATTCACCACGCTTGCGTGCATTACGGTGAGGAGAATGGCCGGGTCAACTACGTCAAGGGCGCGAACATTGCCGGCTTCGTTAAAGTCGCCGATGCCATGCTCGCACAAGGTGTGGTCTAGGCCGGTTCGATACGGATCACCTCAATCAGTTGATCCCCGGCGGGGCGCTGCCACAGCACTTCATCGTTGAGTCGGGCACCGAGCAGTGCCCGTCCCAGCGGTGAACCCCAATTGATCAGGCCGTGTGCTGCATCGGCCTGATCTTCGCCCACCAGTTGTACCCGGCGTTCGGTGGCGTGCTCATCGGCGTAGGTCACCCAACTGCCGATCTGCACTTTCTCGGTCGAAGTCGCGGCGGGTACCACCTGAGCGCTGCCCAGGCGCTGCTTGAAGTAACGCAAATCACGTTCGAGGTCCGCCAGGCGCTGCTTGTCGGCCTGCTCGCCTTTTGCCGATTGTTCGGCGTGCAGAGTTTGCAGTTCGGCGACTTTTCCCTGCAACAGGTTCAGGCCTTGCGGCGTGACGTAATTGGGCTGCGTGCTGACCTGCCGTTCGACTGGCTGATCGGCTTGCGCAGCGGCGTTATCTTCATTGACGAATGCACGGCTCATGGAATTCTCCCGGTATAGGGTTTTGGCCATGGTCGCAGGCATTTGGTTTCAGTGGATGTCTGTAAACGACCGATGGCGAGCAATACGCCATAACCCCTGTGGTGTGTCAGGTCAGTAGTGATACCACTTCAGTTCAAGCATCACTTCATTCTCGGCCGTCGCCAAATGGCTGAACTCGCGCTGGGCGCTCAAACGCAGGCCGAGATTGCGCGATATTTCCCATTGCTGATTCAGGCTCAGGCTGCGGCGCACTTCACCATTGGTGAAAAAGTCACCCTTGGCTTCCAGGCTCAAATTGCCCAGCGGGTTTTTCCACAGCAGACCACTGTTGAACCCGGCGGCCGGGGCAATGAATGCGGCGAAGTCGTTGTTGTGCTCGATACGCGCAGTGCCCAGGGCAAATCCGAGCAGGTCATCGCCCAGTTGCCAGGTGCCACCACCACCGCCGTTAACGTGGCTGACAAGGGTCTGGTCATCATGCTTGCCCGGTACCCGCTCCAGACCGCCGGTGACTTGCCATGACAGCGGTTGCAGCAGCTCGTTACGCGGGGTCAGGGAGCGAATGGTGGCCAGGTCCAGTTGCTGCACTTGCCAGTCATTGCCTTCGTACTGGCGCAGTTTCAATTGCAGGATTTCGATCTGTGCGCCAAGAGGGAAGCTTTCGTTGTTGTCATTGAGGTCGTGATAAGCCATGCGCAAGCCGTACTCGCCAAAGGCTTTATCTCCACGGGTGCCAAGGCCGAGCTGCCAGGTGCGGGACTCGTGACCGTCTTCAGGCAGGCCCGGTTGCGGGATATCCAGTTCCGGCGCCGGGTTCTGGTTGATTGCCCGCAGCAGTTCGAAACTGCGCTGGGCGCGCGCCGGGTCGCGTTCCTGGCCGTTGGCGCGGTAACGCTCCAGACGATAGGCCGCATCGATGATCAGCGCCTGACGGTCGCGCGGCTGCGCCTTGAATGCCGGGTCCTGCAATTGCTTCTGATCGGCGCTGACTTTCAGCACCCACTGCTGCTCTTCAGGGTTCAACGGCTCGGCGCGGCTGAGCAACTCGCGCTCCCGGGACGGACGATACTGGATGGACTCCACCAGTCCGGCATTTTTCACGGCTTTGACGGTGTCGGTCGGGATGGCGGTGAGCGGGAATTGCTCGGTCAGGCGCAGGCCCGGGCGGGCCACTTGCAGCAGTTCCAGTAAGCGGTACGAGCAGTTCTCGTCGAAGAAAAAATAGTCGAACTTGATCTGTTTCAGCTCCCAGACGTGCTCGACCATGCGCGCGGTTTCCTGCCGGGTCAGGTTCAGGCGGTATTCCCACAGGTCGCGGTTTTCCAGGCTGCGGTATTCCGAGAGCTTTTCCTGATAGGGCACCATCGCGAACAGCCCGGGATAGCCGCCCATGAGTCCTTTCCAGGCATAGAGGATGCTGTTGTCCGAGCCCTCGATGTAGGCGCCGAAGTTGATCGCGTAGCTGAGCAGCGAAGTCTTGTCGCTCTTCACTTCGGCCTGGTCGATGCGCAGCAGGGTATGGCCGAACATCGAGGACGGGCTGTTCAGGTATGCGGCGGGGAAGATCATCACCGCGCTGTCGGGCGAGACGTCCTTGAACCATTGCTTGAAGCCGGCGCAGTCCGGTGTCGGCAGGCCGGTCAGGCCGAGTTGTTCTTTCAGCCAGCGGGTGCGGGCCGGGTAGACGCATTGAGCGTGTGTTTCACCGGCACTGGCCGGGGCGTACAAGGCTTGTACAGTCGCCGTCAGTTCATGTTCCGGATGTTCATTGCCGTCAGCGGCGAGGAAGAACTTCCTGTCGCTGACATAGCTGCGCCAGCCGCCGAGCTTGGCGGTTTCGTAATGGCCCAGGGATATCCAGAAGGGGGCGTTGGCCAGTTGCTGCAAACGTTGTGGGTCGACGTGAGGCGCGGCGGACAGCGGGGCGCAGACACACAGCGCCAGCCAGGCAAGGCGTTTGAGCATAGAAGGCAACTTAAATACTTGAGAAAAAGACCCAAAGAGGGGCAGGTCCAAAAAACAAAACCCGCTTCCCGAAAGAAGCGGGGCGGGTCGAGCTTAAGCTTGAGTCGCGTACTTGGCCAGACGAGGGTCGGCTTTGAGCACGGCCAGGGTATTGGTATGCACGTCTTCTGCGGTCACGTCAGCCTTGCTGAAGATCTGCTGGAAGTGCTCGTGAGTGACTGCGGCGAAGTGCGCACGGTCTTCCGGCGCCACGCCCAGTACCACGGCATAGGTGGTCAGCGCTTCGCCCTGACCTTTGGCCATGTCCTCGGACAGCTCGTTCATCATGCCATTCATGGCAAACCAGGATTTGCCGCCATAGGTCAGCGACGCATTGGTCGCGCAACCGTTGGTGCCGGAGGTCATCCCGAAGGTTGCGTTGCCGGAGGTGCCGTTGGTGGTGGATGCCAGGAAGTGAGCTGGAGTACCACGCTGGCCTTCGAACAGCATGTTGCCCCAGCCGCAATCCGGGCCGCCTGGCGCTTGCGCCATGGCATTGATGGATACAGCGGTGAAGAGAGTACCAAGAAGAATCCGTTTCATAGCTTTGTTCTCTTTGTGTGCGTACCAATAAACAAGGGAGTCTGGCCCGTTCCGGTGCCAGTGGGCCGGGCATTAGTCCGGCCGCGCAGTTTGGAGTTTAGGCACGATCACGGGGTTCCGTGATTTTTTGCAAAACATTCATGGGGAACGGCGGCGAAAGCCCGGCCCGCCTGGGGTTGGCCGATTGACTATGCTCAGGCCTGCGGCGCTCCTTGCCAGTCGGGCATGGGCAGCGCCAGAATGCTGCCATCTGCCCCGCCTGATTGTTAAGGAAGCCCGATGCCTGATCCTGTTGCTGCCAGCTTGCGTCTAGCGCCCGAAGCGCTGACCCGTCCGTTTTCCGCTGAACAGTTCAGCTTCTCTACCACCAATGATCTGGAGCCCTTTCGCGGTGTGCTTGGCCAGGAACGTGCGGTCGAAGCCTTGCAGTTCGGTGTGGCCATGCCACGCCCCGGTTACAACGTATTCGTCATGGGCGAGCCCGGCACTGGCCGGTTCTCGTTCGTCAAACGCTACCTCAAGGCCGAAGGCAAGCGCCTGCAGACCCCGGCGGACTGGGTCTACGTCAACAATTTCGATGAGCCTCGCGAACCACGTGCCCTGGAATTGCCGTCGGGCACTGCCGGTAATTTCATTGGTGATATCAACGGTTTGATCGACAACCTGCTGGCGACCTTTCCGGCAGTCTTCGAGCATCCGTCCTACCAGCAAAAGAAAAGCGCCATCGACCGCGCCTTCAATCAGCGCTACGACAAGGCCCTGGACATCATCGAACGTCTGGCCCTGGAAAAGGACGTCGCGCTGTACCGCGACGCCAGCAATATCGCCTTCACCCCAATGGGCGACGGCAAGGCGTTGGACGAAGCTGAGTTCGCACAATTGCCGGAAGCCGAGCGCGAGCGCTTCCACGAGGATATTTCCGTGCTGGAGGAGCGCCTGAACGAAGAGCTCGCCAGCCTGCCGCAATGGAAGCGCGAGTCGAGCAACCAGCTGCGTCATCTGAACGAAGAAACCATCACCCTGGCCTTGCAGCCATTGTTGTCGCCGTTGTCGGAGAAGTACGCCGAGAACGCCGCGGTCTGCGGTTATCTGCAAGCCATGCAGGTGTACTTGCTCAAGACCGTGGTCGAGCAACTGGTGGACGACAGCAAGACCGACGCTGTCGCCCGCAAGTTGCTGGAAGAACAGTACGCGCCGAGCCTGGTGGTCGGTCATTCGGCCAGCGGCGGTGCGCCGGTGGTGTTCGAGCCGCACCCGACCTACGAAAACCTCTTTGGTCGCATCGAATACAGCACCGATCAGGGCGCGCTCTATACGACGTATCGGCAACTGCGGCCGGGTGCGCTGCACCGCGCCAACGGTGGTTTCCTTATCCTCGAAGCGGACAAAATGCTCAGCGAGCCGTTCGTGTGGGATGCGCTGAAACGTGCCCTGCAATCGCGCAAGCTGAAAATGGAGTCGCCGCTGGGCGAGATGGGGCGTTTCGCGACCGTCACCCTTTCGCCGCAGCATATTCCGCTACAGGTCAAAGTTGTCATCATCGGTGCCCGTCAGCTGTATTACACGCTGCAAGACCTCGATCCGGACTTCCAGGAGATGTTCCGCGTCCTGGTGGACTTCGACGAAGACATCCCGATGGTCGACGAGAGCCTTGAACAGTTCGCCCAGTTGCTCAAAACCCGTACTTCCGAAGAAGGCATGGCACCGCTGACCGCCGATGCGGTGGCGCGCCTGGCGACTTACAGCGCGCGACTGGCGGAGCATCAGGGGCGCTTGTCGGCGCGTATCGGTGATTTGTTTCAACTGGTCAGCGAGGCGGATTTCATTCGCCACCTGGCAGGCGATGAAATGACCGACGCCGGGCACATCGAGCGCGCGCTCAAGGCCAAGGCCACGCGTACCGGGCGGGTGTCGGCGCGGATTCTCGACGACATGCTGGCCGGGATCATCCTGATCGACACCGCTGGCGCGGCGGTCGGCAAGTGCAACGGCTTGACAGTGCTGGAAGTCGGCGACTCGGCCTTTGGTATACCGGCGCGGATTTCCGCCACGGTGTACCCGGGCGGCAGCGGTATCGTCGACATCGAGCGCGAGGTCAACCTCGGCCAGCCGATCCACTCCAAAGGCGTGATGATCCTTACCGGTTATCTGGGCAGCCGTTATGCCCAGGAATTTCCGCTGGCGATTTCCGCGAGCATCGCCCTGGAGCAATCCTACGGTTATGTCGATGGCGACAGTGCTTCCCTGGGCGAGGCCTGCACCCTGATCTCGGCCTTGTCGAAAACCCCGCTCAAGCAGTGCTTTGCCATCACCGGTTCGATCAACCAGTTCGGCGAAGTGCAGGCGGTCGGCGGAGTCAACGAGAAGATCGAGGGCTTCTTCCGTCTGTGCGAAGCCCGCGGGCTGACCGGCGAGCAGGGGGCAATCATTCCTCACGCCAACGTCGCCACCCTGATGCTCGACGAGAAGGTGCTGACGGCGGTGCGTGCGGGGCAGTTCCATGTCTACGCGGTCCGTCAGGCCGACGAAGCCTTGAGCTTGCTGGTCGGTGAGCCGGCCGGCGAACCGGACGAGAACGGCGAGTTCCCTGAAGGCAGCGTGAACGCGCGGGTCGTGGAGCGCCTGCGGGTTATCGCGGAAATGATCAGCGAAGATGATCTCAAGGAAGCCGAGAAGGAGTTGGCGCAAGAGGCATTGGCGGAAACCAAGCCGGCCTGATGTGCACTTGAACTAACTCACACCGCTCTACTGTGGGAGCGAGCCTGCTCGCGATGAGGGACTGACATTCAACCCATGTGTTGACTGACGGTCCGCCTTCGCGAGCAGGCTCGCTACCACATTTGTTTGTGTGAACACTGGAAAAGCGTCGTCGAAATGACGTCAATATTCACACTATGACCATTCGGCGCCTTTCGGTCTTGCCCCGGCCTGCAAGCCAGACTTTTCTTCTATTCTCTGCTCAAGGATATCGACGTAATCACAGGATCGAAACAGCCTTCCCATGGGGGCTGAATACCGGATCTACCGAGGGTCGCCGCCATGTCGCGCAACCTCTGCCTCACCCGTCAATGCCTGGGCCTTGTGACCCGTATCGAATGTGCCATCCGTCCATTGGCGGGAGATACGGGCATGTGGACTCTGCTGTTCGCCGCCGGAATGGCCGGTGAACAACCTTCGGCCATCAAGGCCCAAGGCCCGTTTCATGGTCCGTTCGCCGCTGAATCAATCCTCGACACCATCGTTGAAAGCCTGACCCTGCACGGCTACGAGTTGGCCGACGATCCGCAAATCTGGTGCCTGCACCTGCAAGCCCAACTGCGGGAAATCAACGGTGGTCGCTGCCGGAACATGGGCGGTTTCGAGTTTCACCCCGAGCACTGAGTGGCACTATTGATCAAGGCGCGTCATGTCGGCCTTGTCGAGTTTGACTTCGAAACCGTATTGCACGGTGGCGAGGTCAGTGCGCTGATAAGTTTCCAGGCGCGTAGGCTGTCCGTAGAAGTAATGCACGGCAAACTGCGCCGGACCCTGTGCGCTCGTGCCATGGCTGACCGATAGAATCTCCTTCAAGTAATTACCGCTGTCGTCCTTGGCGAAAAAACGCCAGTCCTGGGCGGGAAATGCCTTCAGGTTCACCACCAGTGCATTGTCTTTGAACGCGAGGCCCTTGGGCAGTTGACGGGCATCGACGATTTGCTTGTCGACCGTGGCCAGGAACAGCGGCATCGAACCCACCGCATAGGCTGGAGTTTGCGGAAACAGATTCAGATCGTAAGTGATGGTGCCGCGCAGGGGATCGATCTGGTACGCCTCTGACGGCAGTTCGATCGGCTCGTCGCGTTTGCCAAGCGTGTCTTCGGTAAAGAAGCTCACCGGACTTTCACCGGGGTTGAACGATGTGCCGAGCAGTTCATCGTTGAAGGTGCGCAGGTGAGTGAATTCGATTCGCGCAGCGCTGGGGTCGTCGACCGACTGGCTGATGCTGACGTTCTTTTTCAGCTGATCCTCACTCAACGTTGCCCCTTTCAGCCAGCCCGCCGTCTGGTCGTCATAGACCACCACGGACAGGTTCAAGGGCTGGATGGATTTGTCCGTGGTATTGGCATCGAAGCGCCGGACCGGCAGGTCGAGGTCCTTTCGGGTGACCGTGACGGCGGAAAAATCCAGCAGGCTGACTTCGAGGGTTTCGATCATCCCGTTGAAGTAGATCTTCGAATAATGCCGAGCCTGCTGCTTCTCAAAGTTGCGTTGTTCTTCGTCGAGCTGTTTTTCCAGGGCTTCGCTCCAGCTCTTTTGCTGCTGCATCTTGGCCAGTTGCTGCTGATAGAAGGCAATTTGTACGGAGGTTTCGTTGATTGAACCGGCGCGTGCGATGAATTGACCGGTGCTGTCCCTGGCCTGGACGATCAGCGGGTTGAGTGGCGTTTCACTGACTTCGGGGGCCAGCGGTGCGCTGTTGTTGTATTCGATTTCCGCGTAGTTGTTCGTCAATGAGAGCAGGGTGACGCTCAGGTTGTCATTGGTGCGGGTCTGGCCTACGTCCTTTTTCGTCAGGTCGAAGCTGTAGAGGCGGCGTGGCGCGATGACTTCGACCTTGCCTTGCAGGCTCACAGGTTGCGGTTGCTGCTTTCTGTCAATGTCGAGGCCTTCGATGAAGGGGTAGGCCACGGTCAGGTCATCGGGGTTGGTCAGGTTGGAGCTCGATGGGCTGAGCTGAATGCCGGGGTCGGTTTCCGACCATTCCGGCTGGAATGGAATCACTCGTTTGTTGCTGAGCGTGACCGACTGCCATTCCAGGCCATGGGGAAACAAAAACGCGGCAGGAACGCTGAAAGTGAAGGGGAATACAGGCTGCAGATCGGTCAGGTAGTCGGAACTGGAGTCCTTTTGCAGCACGAACAACCCGTTGATGTAGGTGTCGACCAGAGCCTGCGGGGTCGGGTAGTGCTTGAGCATGGCGAGGGCGTCTTCGCCGTATTCGGTTTCCATCGGCTTGCTGTCGAGCTTGAGTTGCGCGCGTTCGAGCAGCAGCAGTGAGCCGCCCAGCTCCGACACGGCATCCTTGAGCTTCGGATCCTGGATGGCGTCCAGCGACTTTTCGAACTGCGCGGTTTTTTCTTCGAGGCTGACCTGGCGTTTTTCGTCGCTGGGTGAGCAGCCGCTCAGTAGCAGCGCCAGGCAAATTCCGGCACTCGATAAAGGCAATCGCACATCCATTTCCAGTCTTCCTGTCCGACATCACTGATCAGTCAATGATTTGGACACTAGCAGAAAAACTTTGATACACAGGCGCAGGTGGCGGATTTTTCGACGGTTTCTGGCAGCTTCTGGGTATGGACGGGCGGCTGGTATACTCGCCGCCGTTTTCAGCCCTACATGTGAGTTTCAATGGAACGCTTTATCGAAAATGCAATGTACGCCTCGCGCTGGCTGCTGGCGCCGATCTATTTCGGTCTGTCCCTCGGGCTCCTGGCGCTGGCACTGAAATTCTTCCAGGAAGTCTTCCACGTCATCCCGAACGTGTTTTCGATGGCCGAATCGGACTTGATCCTGGTGCTGCTGTCGCTGATTGACATGGCCCTGGTGGGCGGTTTGCTGGTGATGGTGATGATTTCCGGCTACGAGAACTTCGTCTCGCAACTGGACATCGACGACAGCAAGGAGAAGCTCAACTGGCTGGGCACCATGGACTCTTCGTCGCTGAAAATGAAGGTAGCCGCATCGATCGTGGCGATCTCGTCCATTCACCTGCTGCGCATCTTCATGGACGCCAAGAACGTCGATCCCGAGCATTTGCAGTGGTACGTGATCATCCACATGACCTTCGTGGTCTCGGCATTTGCCATGGGTTACCTGGATAAAGTCACCAAGCACTGACCCATCGCCGGCCCCATGAAACACGCCGCCCGTCTGTTGCAAAACAGACGGGCGGCGTCGTTTGTGGCTTGTGCTTTGATGCGCCGAAGCCTATCCCTGTTAAGAGGCTCGCTAATGTGTGAGGTGCGCTCATGAACCTGCAAGAGTTGAATGCGTATGCCGTCGCCGGGAAGGTCGATGAGCTGAACCTGATCTCGATGGAGGGAGGCATCTACTTGCTGGAGGCGCGGATGCATGGCGCGGCATATCCCTTGAGCGATGCGCGCGGGCACATGATTAGCCTGCGTTCGGTGGAGCATGCCCGTGATGTGCTGCGCTCCTTTCCCAAGTTGCACTTCAACCTCGTGCACACGGTCGTGCATGACGAAATGTGCGGTCTGGTTGCCGATGTGGAGGAAAACCTGAAGGTGCCGATCGCCTGAGGCCCCTCATCAATGGCATGACATCTGTGCTAGTCTGCTGGCCCTTTTGGTTCCGGGCGCTCCGGGACGCGCTGTGCACGCATGGCAAGTTCCCGAGCCGTCCGCACAGCGGAGCAGTGTCATGTCCGAAGTAAATCTGTCCACCGACGAAACCCGCGTCAGCTACGGTATTGGCCGTCAGCTGGGCGACCAACTGCGCGACAACCCGCCACCGGGCGTAAGCCTGGACGCGATCCTGGCCGGTCTGACCGACGCATTCGCCGGCAAGCCAAGCCGTGTGGGTCAGGAAGAAATGTCCGCCAGCTTCAAAGTCATCCGCGAAATCATGCAGGCCGAAGCTGCAGCCAAGGCTGAAGCGGCTGCTGGCGAAGGTCTGGCCTTCCTGGCTGAAAACGCCAAGCGTGACGGCATCACCACTCTGGCTTCCGGCCTGCAGTTCGAAGTGCTGACCGCTGGTGAAGGCGCCAAGCCATCCCGTGAAGATTCCGTGCGTACTCACTACCACGGCACCCTGATCGACGGCACTGTGTTCGATAGCTCCTACGAGCGCGGCGAGCCTGCAGAGTTCCCGGTTGGCGGCGTGATCGCCGGCTGGACCGAAGCCCTGCAACTGATGAACGCCGGCAGCAAATGGCGCCTGTACGTGCCGAGCGAACTGGCTTACGGCGCTCAAGGCGTTGGCGGCATCCCGCCGCACAGCGTACTGGTGTTCGACGTCGAGTTGCTCGACGTTCTGTAATGCCCGGCCCGATATGACGTCGGGCTAATGTGGGAGCAAGCTCGCTCCCACAGTTTTTTTGCGGTATTTCATATTTCGATCTTGTGGTGCAGTTCACTGTGCGGGCGCAACGCTCGGGCATAGCAAAACAGAAACAGATTACGCACCAGTTCCTTGAGCACCACCGGCTCGCTGGAACTCAAGCCGCTGACGTCCAGGTCACCCTGATCCTGCAGCTCGTTCAAGGCTTCCTCTTCCAGTACGGCACAGACTTCCCCGGTTTCCCGATGCAGGATCCTGAGGTAAGGGTGTGGGCGGTCCAGCCAGGCATCGATCAAATAAGTCATGGTTCTCATCTCCACTGAGTGTTTTGTGAGAATAATTCTTATTCAACAAATAGCAAGGGCCTATTGGCGGTTTGCGCTTTTTCCGGGTAAAGATTGCGTCAGGTCAAAACGACTGGCGTTTGGCTATTGCGAGGATTTACTGGGTGAAGCGGGGAGGGGGAGGCGCCATCCCACGCCGGGCGCGGGATGGAGAACAGCAGGCTCAGACTTTTCTGACGAACTCGGACTTGAGTTTCATCGGGCCGATGCCGTCGATCTTGCAATCGATGTCGTGATCGCCATCGCACAGGCGGATGTTCTTGACCTTGGTGCCGACCTTGACCACCAAAGACGTACCCTTGACCTTGAGGTCCTTGATCACGGTGATGGTGTCGCCGTCCTGCAGGACGTTGCCGACCGAATCCTTTTTCACTGCGTCATCGGACACCGCTTCGGCTTCACCACTGGCGGACCATTCGTGGGCGCACTCGGGGCAGATCAGCTGAGCGCCGTCTTCATAAGTGTATTCGGAATTGCATTTTGGGCAGGGTGGCAACGTGCTCACTAAGGCTCCTTGGATTCAGGATCGCTAAAAAGCGCACATTGTATAGGGTTTTAGGCGGGAGAGGGCGCAGCGCAGGAAACCTGTGGTGAACAACCCTGGGGGAGCTTGCTCCCACAGGGTTTTGCAGTGCTGTCAGTGCGTGCGGGCTACCGCGAACTCGCTCAGTTCAACCAGTGCATCGCGATATTCGCTGGCTGGCAGCGCTTCGAGGCACTTGATCGCACGGGCCACATAATCGCGTGCCAGTTGCGCGGTGTACTCCAGCGAGCCCGAGGCTTCCACGGCTTCGCGGATGCTTTCCAGGTCTTCGATTCCGCCTTTCTGGATTGCCTTGCGCACCAGGGCGGCCTGTTCCGGCGTACCTTCGCGCATGGTGTAGATCAGCGGCAAGGTCGGCTTGCCTTCGGCCAGGTCGTCTCCGACGTTCTTGCCCAGGGTTTCGGCGTCGCCTTTGTAGTCGAGCAGGTCATCGACCAGCTGGAAGGCCACGCCCAGGTGATCACCGAATGTGCGCAGGGCTTCGGCCTGTTCCGGCGAGGCCTGGCACAGGGCAGCGGCGCTGTGGGTCGAGGCTTCGAAGAGCATCGCGGTCTTGCCGCGGATGACTTCCATGTAGGTTTCTTCGGTGGTGCTGGCGTCACGAACCTTCGACAGCTGCAACACTTCGCCTTCGGCGATGATGCGCGTGGCTTGCGAAAGGATCTTCATCACCGGCATCGAACCCAGCTCGACCATCATTTCGAACGAGCGCGAATACAGGAAGTCACCGACCAGTACGCTTGGCGCGTTGCCCCACATGGCGTTGGCGGTCGAGCGGCCACGGCGCATGCCGGACATGTCGACCACATCGTCATGCAGCAGGGTAGCGGTGTGCAGGAACTCGATGGTCGCGGCCAGCAGGCGCAGCTCGTCGCCTTCGCGACCCAGGGCCTTGCCACACAGCAACACTAATAAAGGACGCAGGCGTTTGCCGCCGGCCGAGGTAATGTAATCGCCGATTTTCGATACCAGCGGCACTCGAGAAGTCAGCTGCTTCTTGATGATGCCGTCGACGGCGCTAAAATCGTCCGCCACCGCGCGGTAAAAAGCTTGGGGTTGCATCAGCGACAGTCGCTCCAGAAGGGTTGCGCGGCATGCTAGGACCCACGCTTGCAGGTGTCAAGGCGCGATGGACGGCCCCTTGCAAGGCGCTCGTGCCTTGCGTACAATCGCGCACCCTGAACTTCCTGGGCAGCACCTGCCTTACGCAATTGCAAGCGGGCCTCCAGCCCCATGCAGCCATGCCAGCCAATACCTCTTCTTATAAAGAGCTGGGTGAGCAGGATTATCGGAGAAATACCATGTCTTATGCAGTAATCGTTACTGGCGGCAAGCAGTACAAAGTCGCCCCAGGTGAATACCTGAAGATCGAAAAACTGGAAATCGCTACCGGCGAATCCGTTACCTTTGATCGCGTTCTGTTGGTTGCCAACGGTGACGACGTGAATATCGGCGCTCCAGTTGTTGCTGGCGCTACCGTTGTGGCTGAAGTGATCTCCCAAGGTCGTCACGATAAAGTCCGCATCATCAAGTTCCGTCGCCGTAAGCACCACATGAAGCGTATGGGCCACCGCCAGTGGTACACCGAGATCAAAATCACCGGTATTCAGGCTTAATTACAGCCTAATTCCTCACTAGGAGAATTGAACTCATGGCACACAAAAAAGCTGGTGGTAGTACCCGTAACGGTCGCGACTCAGAAGCCAAACGCCTTGGCGTGAAGATGTATGGCGGCCAGGCTATCAAAGCAGGCAACATCATCGTGCGTCAGCGCGGCACCCAATTCCACGCTGGCTACGGCGTTGGCATGGGTAAAGATCACACCCTCTTCGCTAAAGTCGAAGGCGTGATCAAGTTCGAAGTAAAAGGCGCCTTCGGTCGTCGTTACGTGAGCGTAATCGCAGCTTAATTGCGCGATCGCTGGAAAAGCCCTGTCTCGCGACGGGGCTTTTTCGTTTGTGGGGTGAGTCTCTTGCAAAGCTGTTTGTATGGGCTGTCGGCGTACGATGTGGGTATCGTGGTTCAGGGTCGCTGCGCTCATTTTTGCAAGAGTCTTATGTCTTGATTGTTTTTCGGCTCGTCCGTATGGCGAGAGGCGTTTGTTATGAAGTTTGTTGATGAAGTATCGATTCGAGTAAAGGCTGGTGATGGCGGCAATGGCGCCATGAGTTTCCGTCGGGAAAAGTTTATCGAGAACGGTGGCCCGAACGGCGGTGATGGCGGTGACGGCGGTTCCATCTACATGATGGCCGACGAAAACCTCAACACCCTGGTGGACTACCGTTACACCCGGCACTTCGATGCCGAGCGTGGCTCCAACGGCGGCAGCACCGACTGCACCGGCAAGAAGGGTGAAGACCTGATCCTGCGCGTTCCGGTCGGCACCACGGTGATCGACTCTGCGACTCAGGAAGTCATCGGCGACCTGACCAAGGCCGGTCAGAAACTGATGGTAGTGCAGGGCGGCTGGCACGGTCTGGGCAACACCCGTTTCAAATCCAGTACCAACCGTGCGCCGCGCCAGACCACTCCGGGCAAGCCGGGTGAGCAGCGCGACCTGAAGCTGGAAATGAAAGTACTGGCTGATGTCGGTCTGCTGGGCTTGCCGAACGCCGGTAAAAGTACCTTTATCCGTTCGGTTTCGGCTGCCAAGCCGAAAGTTGCCGACTACCCGTTCACCACGCTGGTGCCGAACCTGGGTGTGGTCAGCGTCGATCGCTGGAAGAGTTTCGTGGTCGCGGACATTCCGGGTCTGATCGAAGGCGCTTCCGAAGGTGCTGGCCTGGGCATTCGCTTCCTCAAGCACTTGGCGCGTACGCGTCTGCTGCTGCATCTCGTGGACATGGCGCCGCTGGATGACGCAAGCGCACCGGATGCCGCTGAAGTGATCGTCAACGAGCTGATCAAGTTCAGCCCGTCCCTGGCGGAGCGTGATCGCTGGCTGGTCCTGAACAAGTGCGACCAGATCCTTGATGAAGAGCACGATGCTCGCGTCAAGGAAATCGTTGATCGCCTGGAGTGGACGGGGCCGGTCTACGTGATCTCGGCCATCTCCAAGCTCGGTACCGAGCGTCTGTGCCGCGACATCATGCGTTACATGGAAGATCGTGCTGATCGCCTGGCCAATGACCCGGCCTACAAGGAAGAGCTGGCCGATCTCGATCAGCGCATCGAAGACGAAGCCCGCGCGCAGCTGCAGGCGCTGGATGACAAGCGTGCCCTGCGTCGCAGCGGCGTGAAGTCGGTCCACGACATCGGCGACGATGACTGGGACGAAGAAGATGTGGATGACGAAGACGGTCCGGAAATCATTTACGTGCGTGACTGATTCGTTGCGATAAACTTAAGCGCCGCTCAATCGAGCGGCGTTTTGGTATCTGGAAATCGATTGTTGGTCACGAATAACCACGAATAACGTCACGGGCAGTGCTAGGTCGCGCTGCCCTCAAGCTAAGGTTGAAGATGATGCGGAGCAAGGTGACAGGTGCGCAGCGTTGGGTCGTGAAGATCGGCAGCGCTTTGCTGACGGCGGACGGCAAGGGCCTGGATCGCGCGGCAATGGGTGTCTGGGTTGAGCAGATGGTGGCTTTGCATGAGGCGGGTGTCGAACTGGTGCTGGTGTCCTCCGGGGCGGTGGCGGCCGGTATGAGCCGTTTGGGCTGGACCTCGCGACCCAGTGCGATGCACGAACTTCAGGCTGCTGCCGCAATCGGCCAGATGGGGTTGGTGCAGGCCTGGGAGTCGAGCTTTGCCGAGCATGGCCGGCATACCGCGCAGATTCTCCTGACTCACGACGACTTGTCCGATCGCAAGCGCTACCTGAACGCCCGCAGCACCTTGCGTGCGCTGGTCGAACTGAAGGTCATTCCGGTGATCAACGAGAACGACACCGTGGTCACCGACGAAATCCGTTTTGGCGACAACGACACCCTGGCGGCACTGGTGGCCAACCTGGTCGAGGCTGACTTGCTGGTGATCCTGACGGATCGCGACGGCATGTTCGACGCCGATCCGCGCAACAATCCGGATGCCCAGCTGATTTACGAGGCGCGTGCCGATGACCCGGCGCTCGACGCGGTGGCGGGTGGCACCGGCGGTGCGCTGGGGCGTGGTGGCATGCAGACCAAATTGCGTGCTGCGCGTCTGGCGGCTCGTTCAGGCGCTCACACCATCATCGTTGGTGGGCGTATTGAGCGTGTGCTGGATCGCCTCAAGGCGGGCGAGCGCATCGGTACCTTACTGTCGCCGGAGCGCGGCATGCTGGCGGCGCGCAAGCAGTGGCTGGCCGGTCATCTGCAAACCCGTGGCACCCTGGTGCTGGATGCGGGTGCTGTAACCGCGTTGTCCGAGGGCAACAAGAGCTTGCTGCCGGTTGGGGTCAAGTTGGTGCAGGGCAGCTTCCGTCGCGGCGAGATGGTGGTCTGCGTGGCGCCGGACGGTCGCGAGATTGCCCGTGGCCTGGCCAACTACAGTGCACTGGAAGCGCAAAAAATCATCGGTCAGTCGTCCGAGGCGATTGTCGGTCTGTTGGGTTACATGGCAGAACCGGAACTGGTTCACCGCGATAACCTGATCCTGGTCTGAAGGAATACCTGAATGCGTGTGGCAAAAGGATTGTTGGGGCTATTGCTGGCGATGCCGCTGATGGCTTCGGCCGAAGAGATCGGTCAGGTGTCGACGGTGTTCAAGTTTGTCGGGCCGAATGACCGGATCGTGGTCGAGGCCTTTGATGATCCCAAAGTCGATGGCGTGACCTGCTATCTGTCTCGCGCCAAGACCGGCGGGGTGAAAGGCGGTCTTGGTTTGGCCGAGGATCGTGCCGAAGCGTCTATCGCTTGCCGGCAGGTCGGGCCCATCAGCTTCAAGGGTGAGCTCAAGGATGGTGATGAGGTGTTCAAGGAGCGCACGTCCCTGGTGTTCAAGACCATGCAGGTGGTGCGCTTCCTCGACAAGAAGCGCAATACGCTGGTGTACTTGGTGTACAGCGATCGCTTGATTGAGGGCAGTCCGCAGAATGCGGTGACGGCGATTCCGATTTTGCCGTGGGCGCACGCTCAGTAATTTCACGCAAAAAAACTGTGGGAGCGAGCAAGCTTGCTCCCACAGTTTTTTTGTGTGCCCATCAAATCGCAGGCAATAAAAAACCGACCCTGAGGTCGGTTTTTTAATGAACGAGTCGCTTAGGCAGCAGCGGCAACGTTCAGGGCCTTAACGTGGCCATTCAGGCGGCTCTTATGACGAGCGGCCTTGTTCTTGTGGATGATGCCTTTATCGGCCATACGGTCGATAACTGGCACAGCCAGAACGTAAGCAGCTTGAGCTTTGGCAGCGTCTTTTGCGTCGATGGCCTTAACTACATTCTTGATGTAGGTACGAACCATGGAACGCAGGCTGGCGTTGTGGCTGCGACGCTTCTCAGCCTGTTTTGCACGTTTTTTGGCGGAAGGTGAGTTGGCCACCGTCGAGCTCCTCGAAAGACTTTTTAGGAAATAGCAAACAAAATAGGCCGCGAATCATGCCGATGAGTTGAAGTCTTGTCAAGGGCGGAGGAAACGTTCCGCTAAGTGGTCGGTCCCGACCCCATGAAAACTACTACGCTCGGCAATACTGCGTTGAAAACAGACTCGAAATGCTCATTGACGTTCGTCAACTCCGCTTTCTCGCCTGTTTTCGCCTTGTCTTGCCTTCGCTCGTCACGTTTTCATGAGGTCGGTGGCACAGAATATTTCTTTCCGGCGTGTGACCTGTAAACTCGCGAGCTTTGGCTCTGTGCTGTTGCGGCGCGGAGTATCGCATAAGTAGGCGCTTTATTCGCCTGCTGTTTATCGACAGGCACAAACTCTTTCAATGAATCTGCTCAAATCGTTGGCCGCCGTCAGCTCTATCACGATGCTTTCCCGGGTTCTGGGGTTTGTTCGTGACACCCTTATTGCGCGTACATTTGGCGCGGGAATGGCGACCGACGCCTTCTTTATCGCCTTCAAATTGCCCAATCTGCTGCGGCGGATCTTTGCCGAGGGGGCGTTTTCCCAGGCATTCGTGCCGATTCTCGCGGAATACAAAAGCCAGCAGGGTGAAGAGGCGACCCGCACATTCATTGCCTATGTCTCGGGCCTGCTGACGCTGGTATTGGCGCTGGTCACGGTGTTGGGCATGATCGCCGCGCCGTGGGTCATCTGGGTCACCGCGCCGGGTTTCACCAATACGCCGGAAAAATTCGAGCTCACTTCCAACCTGTTGCGGGTGACCTTTCCTTACATATTGCTGATTTCCCTGTCGTCGCTGGCGGGTGCGATCCTCAACACCTGGAACCGTTTTTCGGTCCCGGCATTCGTGCCGACGCTGCTTAACGTCAGCATGATTATTTTTGCGTTGTTCCTGACACCCTACTTCGATCCGCCCGTGATGGCGCTCGGCTGGGCGGTTCTGGTGGGTGGCCTGGCGCAGTTGCTCTATCAACTGCCGCACCTGAAAAAGATCGGCATGCTGGTGCTGCCGCGCCTGAACCTGCGCGACACCGGCGTCTGGCGCGTTATGAAACAGATGCTGCCAGCGATCCTCGGGGTGTCGGTGAGCCAGATTTCGCTGATCATCAACACCATTTTCGCTTCGTTCCTGGTTGCCGGTTCCGTGTCCTGGATGTATTACGCCGACCGCTTGATGGAGCTGCCGTCTGGCGTGTTGGGTGTGGCGCTGGGGACGATTCTGTTGCCAACCCTGGCCAAGACCTACGCCAACAAGGATCGTCACGAATACTCGCGCATCCTCGATTGGGGTCTGCGCCTGTGCTTCGTATTGGTGCTGCCTTGCGCCCTGGCGCTGGGGATTCTGGCAGAGCCGCTTACGGTTTCGCTGTTCCAGTACGGTCAGTTCGATGCCCATGATGCGGCCATGACCCAGCGCGCGTTGATCGCCTATTCCGTCGGTTTGCTCGGGATTATCGTGATCAAGGTGCTGGCGCCGGGCTTTTATGCGCAACAAAACATCCGAACGCCGGTAAAAATCGCGATTTTCACCCTGGTGGTCACCCAGCTGTTCAACCTGATGCTGATCGGTCCGCTGGCTCACGCGGGCCTGGCGCTCGCCATCAGCGCTGGCGCCTGCCTCAACGCAGGGTTGCTCTTCTATCAGCTGCGTAAACAGCAGATGTACCAGCCGCAACCGGGCTGGGCAAAGTTCGGCTTAAAACTGGTGATTGCGGTTGCGGTGATGTCTGGCGTGTTGCTGGCAGGGATGCATTTCATGCCGGCCTGGGGTGAGGGGCAGATGCTTGAACGTTTCCTGCGCCTGGGTGCCTTGGTCGGTGCCGGTGTGGTGGCTTATTTCGGCATGTTAGTGTTGATGGGCTTCCGTTTGCGCGACTTCAATCGCAAGACGCTGGGCTGAGGTTCTGGCCTCGATAAACACGGGCGAGCCGGCGGTTTTGTCGGCTCGATCACTTTGGGTTACGGTGTTGCCTGTCGTCGGCCGCCGGGTGTGGTTATAATCGACCACTTTATGAGCAAGAAGCGCGTTATGCAGCTGGTTCGAGGCCTCCACAATCTGCGCCCCCAGCATCGGGGCTGTGTCGCCACTATTGGCAACTTTGACGGTGTACACCGTGGCCACCAGGCTATCCTGGCGCGGCTGCGTGAGCGTGCGCTCGAGTTGGGCGTGCCCAGCTGCGTGGTGATTTTCGAACCGCAGCCGCGAGAGTTCTTCGCTCCGGACACCGCGCCGGCCCGTCTGGCCCGCCTGCGGGACAAGCTGCAATTACTGGCTGCCGAAGGCGTCGACCGTGTGCTGTGCCTGGCTTTCAACCAGCGCCTGAGCAAGCTCAGCGCCAGCGAATTCGTCGATACCATTCTGGTGGATGGCCTTGGCGTCCAGCACCTGGAGGTCGGGGACGACTTCCGTTTCGGCTGTGACCGCGCAGGAGATTTCGATTTTCTGCAACAGGCCGGCATCGTTCAGGGTTTTACCGTCGAAGCGGCGCAAACCGTCGAGCTGGACGGCATCCGGGTCAGCAGTACGCAAGTGCGCAATGCCCTGGCCTCCGCGGATTTCGCCCTGGCCGAACGCCTGCTTGGGCGGCCGTACCGGATCGCCGGTCGCGTATTGCATGGCCAGAAACTGGCCCGGCAACTGGGTACGCCCACTGCCAATATTCAACTCAAGCGTCGTCGTGTGCCGTTCACTGGGGTTTACCTGGTGGATGTCGAGATCGATGGCAAGACCTGGCCCGGCGTCGCCAATATCGGCGTGCGGCCCACGGTCCAAGGTGATGGCAAGGCCCACCTGGAAGTGCATCTTTTAGATTTTGCCGGCGATCTGTATGACCGGCGTTTAACGGTGGTTTTCCACCACAAGCTGCGCGAAGAGCAGCGTTTCGCCTCTCTGGAGGCGTTGAAAACGGCGATCAACGCGGATGTCGCCGCCGCCCGTGCACTAGCCGCACCTAGCGCCCATCGCTAATGAAGAGCCTTAAATGACCGACTATAAAGCCACGCTAAACCTTCCGGACACCGCCTTCCCAATGAAGGCCGGCCTGCCACAGCGCGAACCGCAGATCCTGCAGCGTTGGGACAGTATTGGCCTGTACGGAAAGTTGCGCGAGATTGGCAAGGATCGTCCGAAGTTCGTATTGCACGACGGCCCTCCGTACGCCAACGGCTCGATTCACATCGGTCATGCGCTGAACAAGATTCTCAAGGACATGATCATCCGCTCGAAGACCCTGTCGGGCTTCGACGCGCCTTATGTTCCGGGTTGGGACTGCCACGGCCTGCCGATCGAGCACAAGGTCGAAGTGACCCATGGCAAGAACCTGGGCGCGGACAAGACCCGCGAACTGTGCCGGGCCTATGCCACCGAACAGATCGAAGGGCAGAAGTCCGAGTTCATCCGCCTCGGCGTGCTGGGCGACTTCGCCAACCCGTACAAGACCATGGATTTCAAGAACGAGGCCGGTGAAATCCGTGCCTTGGCCGAAATCGTCAAGGGCGGTTTCGTGTTCAAGGGCCTGAAGCCTGTGAACTGGTGCTTTGACTGCGGTTCGGCCCTGGCCGAGGCGGAAGTCGAGTACGAAAACAAGAAGTCCTCGACCATCGACGTGGCGTTCCCGATTGCCGATGAAGCCGAACTGGCTGCCGCTTTCGGCCTGCCATCGCTCGCCAAGCCTGCCTCGATCGTGATCTGGACCACCACCCCGTGGACCATCCCGGCCAACCAG
This sequence comes from Pseudomonas grandcourensis, assembly GCF_039909015.1. Taxonomy (NCBI): domain Bacteria; kingdom Pseudomonadati; phylum Pseudomonadota; class Gammaproteobacteria; order Pseudomonadales; family Pseudomonadaceae; genus Pseudomonas; species Pseudomonas grandcourensis. The sequence goes on along the minus strand of NZ_CP150919.1, from coordinate 5,904,114 downwards.
GCGCTGAACGTTCACCCGGAATTCAACTACGCAATGGTCGATGTCGGCGACAAGCTGCTGGTACTGGCCGAAGAACTGGTCGAGTCGTGCCTGGCGCGCTATTCGCTGGAAGGCTCGGTCATTGCGACCACCACCGGTAAAGCGCTGGAACTGATCAACTTCCGTCACCCGTTCTACGACCGCCTGTCGCCGGTTTACCTGGCCGACTACGTTGAGCTGGGCGCCGGCACTGGTGTGGTTCACTCCGCTCCGGCATACGGCGTTGACGACTTCGTGACCTGCAAGAAGTACGGCATGGTCAACGATGACATCCTCAATCCGGTCCAAAGCAACGGCGTGTACGCGACCTCGCTGGAGTTCTTCGGCGGCCAGTTCATCTGGAAGGCCAACCCGGCCATCGTCGACAAGCTGACCGAAGTCGGTGCGCTGCTGCACACCACCATCATCGAACACAGCTACATGCACTGCTGGCGCCACAAGACTCCGCTGATCTATCGAGCCACTGCGCAGTGGTTCATCGGCATGGACAAGCAGCCGACCACCGGCGACACCCTGCGTCAGCGCTCGCTCAAAGCCATCGAAGAGACCCAGTTCGTTCCGGCCTGGGGTCAGGCGCGCCTGCACTCGATGATCGCCAACCGTCCTGACTGGTGCATTTCCCGTCAGCGCAACTGGGGCGTGCCGATCCCGTTCTTCCTGAACAAGGAAAGCGGCGAGTTGCACCCACGTACCGTCGAGCTGATGGAAGAGGTTGCCAAGCGCGTTGAAGGCGAAGGTATCGAAGCCTGGTTCAAGCTGGACGCCGCGGAACTCCTGGGCGACGAAGCGCCGCAGTACGACAAGATCAGCGACACTCTGGACGTCTGGTTCGACTCGGGCACCACGCACTGGCACGTCCTGCGCGGTTCGCACCCGATGGGCCACGAAACCGGCCCGCGCGCCGATCTGTACCTGGAAGGCTCGGACCAGCACCGTGGCTGGTTCCACTCGTCGCTGCTGACCGGTTGCGCCATCGACAACCACGCGCCGTACCGCGAGCTGCTGACCCACGGCTTCACCGTCGACGAGTCCGGCCGCAAGATGTCCAAGTCCCTGGGCAACGTGATTGCGCCACAGAAAGTCAACGACACCCTGGGCGCCGACATCATGCGTCTGTGGGTCGCTTCGACCGATTACTCGGGTGAAATGGCGGTTTCCGAGCAGATCCTGCAACGCAGTGCGGACGCCTACCGGCGTATCCGTAACACCGCGCGTTTCCTGCTTTCGAACCTGACCGGCTTCAACCCGGCCACCGACCTGCTGCCGGCCGAAGAAATGCTGGCGCTGGACCGTTGGGCCGTGGACCGTACCCTGCTGCTGCAACGCGAGCTGCAAGAGCACTACGGCGAATACCGCTTCTGGAACGTGTACTCGAAGATCCACAACTTCTGCGTGCAGGAGCTGGGCGGCTTCTACCTCGACATCATCAAGGACCGTCAGTACACCACTGGCGCCGACAGCAAGGCCCGCCGTTCGTGCCAGACCGCGCTGTTCCACATCTCTGAAGCATTGGTGCGCTGGATCGCGCCGATCCTGGCGTTCACCGCCGACGAACTGTGGCAGTACCTGCCGGGCGAGCGTAACGAGTCCGTCATGCTCAACACCTGGTACGAAGGCCTGAGCGAACTGCCGGAAGGCATCGAGCTGGATCGCGCTTACTGGGACCGGATCATGGCGGTCAAGGTCGCGGTCAACAAGGAAATGGAGATCCAGCGTGCAGCCAAGGCTGTCGGTGGCAACCTGCAGGCCGAAGTGACGCTGTTCGCCGAAGACGCGCTGACCGCCGACCTGGCCAAGCTGAGCAACGAACTGCGCTTCGTACTGATCACGTCGACCGCCAGTGTTGCGCCATTGGTGCAGGCACCGGCCGATGCCGTGGTCACCGAAGTCAGCGGCCTGAAGCTGAAGATCGTCAAGTCGAGCCACGCCAAGTGCGCCCGTTGCTGGCACTGCCGTGAAGACGTCGGTGTGAACCCGGAGCACCCGGAAATCTGCGGTCGTTGCGTCGACAACATCAGCGGCGCCGGCGAGGTTCGTCACTATGCCTAATGCCGTTGGCCGTTTCGGACGGCTGAGCTGGCTGTGGTTGAGTTTGCTGGTCCTGGTCATCGACCAGGCCAGCAAGTTCTACTTCGAAGGCAAGCTCCAGATGTACCAGCAGATCGTGATCATCCCCGATTACTTCAGCTGGACCCTGGCCTACAACACCGGCGCGGCGTTCAGCTTCCTGGCGGACAGCTCCGGCTGGCAGCGCTGGCTGTTCGCGTTGATCGCTGTCGTGGTCAGCGCGGTGCTGGTGGTGTGGCTCAAGCGTCTGGGGCGCAACGAGACCTGGCTGGCGGTTGCGCTGGCACTGGTGCTCGGCGGCGCGCTGGGCAATCTGTATGACCGCATTGCCCTGGGCCATGTGATCGATTTCATTCTGGTGCATTGGCAGAACCGCTGGTATTTCCCGGCGTTCAACTTTGCCGACAGTGCCATCACTGTTGGTGCCGTCATGCTGGCACTGGATATGTTCAAAAGTAAAAAGACCGGAGAAACCGTTCATGACTGAACAGGTATTGGCTGAGCAACGCATCGGCCAGAACACGGAAGTCACCTTGCATTTCGCATTGCGCCTGGAGAACGGCGACACGGTGGACAGCACCTTCGATAAGGCCCCGGCGACCTTCAAGGTCGGTGACGGCAACCTGTTGCCAGGTTTCGAAGCGGCGCTGTTCGGTTTCAAGGCCGGTGACAAGCGTACGCTGAGCATCGCGCCGGAAAACGCTTTCGGTCAGCCGAACCCGCAAAACGTGCAGATCATCCCGCGCTCACAGTTCCAGGACATGGAACTGTCGCCTGGCTTACTGGTGATCTTCAACGATGCGGCCAATACTGAATTGCCGGGCGTGGTCAAAGAATTCGATGACGCGCAAGTGACCATCGACTTCAACCACCCGCTGGCGGGCAAGACGTTGACCTTTGATGTGGAAATCATTTCCGTCAAAGCGCTGTAGATACTGTGGATGCGAGCTTGTGTGGCGAGGGGGCTTGCCCCCGTTGGGGTGCGAAGCGCCCCTGAAACCGGCCTCCGCGATTCTGAATGAGTCAGCGGTGACTGTTTTACGATTGCTGCGCAATCGAACGGGGGCAAGCCCCCTCGCCACAACAAGCTCGCTCCCACAGTTTGTTTTTCATTGTTTTCGCGCGCAAGACACGAGGCTCAGCATGCAAATCAAACTCGCCAACCCCCGTGGCTTCTGCGCCGGTGTGGACCGGGCGATCGAAATCGTCAACCGCGCCCTGGAAGTCTTCGGGCCGCCGATCTATGTGCGCCATGAAGTGGTTCACAACAAATTTGTCGTCGAAGACCTGCGCTCCCGTGGTGCGATCTTCGTCGAAGAACTGGATCAGGTGCCGGACGACGTCATCGTGATCTTCAGTGCCCACGGCGTTTCCCAGGCCGTGCGCAGCGAAGCGGCTGGGCGTGGGCTGAAAGTGTTCGACGCCACGTGCCCGCTGGTGACCAAAGTCCACATTGAAGTGGCGCGCTACAGCCGTGACGGCCGAGAGTGCATTCTCATCGGCCACGCCGGTCACCCGGAAGTCGAAGGCACCATGGGCCAGTACGATGGCGGCAATGGCGGCGCGATCTACCTGGTCGAAGACGAGAAGGATGTCGCGGCACTGCAGGTGAACAACCCTGAAAAGCTCGCCTTCGTGACCCAGACCACCTTGTCGATGGACGATACCAGTCGCGTTATCGACGCCCTGCGTTCGCGTTTTCCGGCCATCGGTGGGCCGCGCAAGGACGACATTTGCTACGCCACGCAAAACCGTCAGGACGCGGTCAAGCAACTGGCCGACGAGTGTGACGTGGTGCTGGTGGTCGGCAGCCCGAACAGCTCCAACTCCAATCGCCTGCGCGAATTGGCAGAGCGCATGTCCACTCCGGCCTACCTGATCGACGGGGCCGAAGACCTGCAAAAGAGCTGGTTCGAAGGCGTCGAGCGTATCGGCATCACTGCCGGCGCATCCGCCCCGGAAGTCCTGGTGCGCGGCGTGATCGAGCAGTTGCAGGCCTGGGGTGCCACCGGTGCCGATGAACTGGCCGGTCGCGAGGAGAACATCACGTTCTCGATGCCTAAAGAACTGCGCGTTCGTTCGTTGCTCTGAAATTGTTCCTTTTTTCGCATAACGCCTGCTCAACCTTGTCGTTGCGCAGGCTGACGCGACCGGTCCGTGCCAACACCACTTGATGTTGGCTCACCGGTTCGCGAACGGCGCAAATGTGTAATGTCCCTCCAAACAGTGGCTCGCCCTGACCTCTGAATCGTATTGAGCTTTCGACCGTACCGTTCCCCACGATCGACATGCGTGCGCCGCTCTGGCGTTCGGCCAGCAGTGGATTGTCGCTGTCCATCTCCCCCTTGCCGCTGATATCCAGAATCATCCGCCAGCCTTGGCTCCAGTCGCCATTGATGCCGTGAATCACCACGGCCTGGTTGCGGGTGATGGCTTCGCTCCGGGCGGTGCGAATACCACTGGAAAGAGCCTGTGCTGCTTGCTGTCGTTGGTTCGATTCGATCAGCGTTGCGAACGCCGGACTGACCAGTTGCAGAACAATTCCTGCAATTGCCAGTCCCATGAGCAGTTCGATCAGGCTGAAGCCTTGTTGCCGCATGACATCTCCCTCCGTGGCGTGCTGTGGCTCGCGCAATCCCAGCGCGAGAAATGGCAGCGCAAACACACCGCATTGCTCGAATGTTGTGCCGCGCAAGAGCAGGTATAGCCGAAGGAAACAGAAGGCCCCGATGGATCATCCTACAAAAGGTTTCACGCTGATCGAGTTGCTGGTCGCGATCGCGATCCTTCTGATGCTACTGACTCTGGCTGTCCCGGCGTTTACCCGCTCGACGCAAACAACCAGGGCCGATACTGAAATCGCTGACCTGCAACGAGCCCTGAATTTTGCCCGGCTCGAAGCCATTGATCGGGGCAATGCCACACGGGTGCGCCCGACGGCCGGTGGGGATGTCTGGAGCGGGGAGCTGACGGTTTACGACGGTACTGGCGCTTTGGCCAATGTATTACGGGTTGTTCCGGCGATGAGCAGCGGCGCAACTCTGGCGCTAACCTCTGGCGTCACCGTAATCGATTTCAACAGCATGGGCGGTTTGTCATCACCGTCCTCAGAGGTGGTGATCAGCTATGGGCGAGGCACACAAGGAAGGACGCTGACTGTGTGTTTGAACGGACGAATTCTATTGGGTGGAAACTGCGGATGAGGGCAGGGAGGCAAGGTGCGCAGGAGGGCATGACGCTGGTTGAGGTCCTGGTGGCGCTGCTCATTCTGGGAGTGGGCCTGCTGGGGGCGGCGGCGTTCCAGCTCAATGCGCTGAAGTACACGGACAGCGCGCGCATGACCAGTCAGGCCAGTTTTATCGCCTATGACCTGATGGACCGCATTCGCGCCAATGCCGCTGCGGACTACACCATCGCGCCGCCGACTTCGGGCAATCCGGATGTCACCCGGGATCAGGACCTGTTTGACTTCAACGCCAACATTGTCAATTCACTCGGTGCCTCCGCGACGGGCAGTGTCACCGTCATCCAGAAGGTGTACACCATCACGATCACCTGGGACGACTCACGGGCTGCGAAGGCTGCCGATTTGCGGCGCAGTTTCGTCCTGAGCAGTCGCGCGGCCATTGATCCGGTGGTGATCCCGTGAGTCGCCGCAGCAGAGGTTTTGGCCTGGTCGAGTTACTGATCGCCCTGGCATTGAGCCTGATCGTGGTGCTGGGCGTGGTGCAGATTTTCATCGCGGCCAAGAACACTCATCTCAGCCAGAATGCGGCCGCGAACATGCAGGAGGACGCACGTTTCGTGTTGAGCAAAATGATTCAGGAAGTCCGCATGGTCGGGATGTTCGGTTGTCTGGAAACAATCGCTGATTCAAGTGAGAAAGGTGATTTCCATGCCAGTCAGTTAACGCCGATCCGTTGGGACAACGGCGGCCGCAAGTTGACGCTGGTTACGGCGGATGTCGGCGGAAATGGCGGCAAGCCGGACTGGACCGTGCTTTCCGATTGTCGAACCAGTTCGACGGCCTACAGTGAGGGGCGGACGCCAGTGGCAGGGCAGCTGGCATTTCCGATCCGACGGCTGATTTACAGCTTCAGCAACAACCAACTGCTTATGAAAAGCGGGACCGCAGCACCCCAGGTATTGGTGGACAACGTCAGCGCTTTCGACGTGAGCTTCGGCCTGGCCAGTACGGCCACTGATCTGGCTGCTTCGCGCTACAGCAGCAACCCGCCGGACCCCGCGCTGATTCGTAGCGTTCGCCTGAGCCTGACTCTCTTCGATCCGAACCACCGGGTGGCCGATCAAACCTTCAACGTGGTTGCCGCTCTGCGCAACCGCTTGCCATGAGGGAGTGCCAATGAATCATGCTCCCATGACCTGTTACACCCAACGTGGCATGGCACTGTTGGTCAGTCTGGTGTTCTTGCTCTTGCTGACGTTGATTGGTCTTTCATCGATGCAGAGCGCCACCCTGCAGGAAAAAATGGCCGGTAGCGTCGCCTTGCGCAATCAGTCGTTCCAAGGTGCCGAGGCCGCGTTGCGGGTGGGCGAGGGTACAGTGCAACGGGAAAGTTATGCGTTGCCTGTTTGTAGTGGCATCGTTCAATGTGCACCACCTTCCGAGTCTTCGACTATTACCGCTGCCGGTTTCAACGCCTCTTCAGGCGTGACCTGGATTGCATCGGGCAAGGGCTTTTATGGCGTGCAAAACATCGGTGTCAGCCGAAATGCGGTGAATGTGCCAATCAATACCCCGGCAACCTTGTATCGGGTAACGGCGGTTGGCATCGCGGGGTATTCGCGCAGCGTGGTGGAGAGCATCTATGCGAAGTACTGAGCGACCTGTCAGGTTATGGTCACAACTGATTGGTGTCGTCGTCGCGCTTGACCTGTCGATGTCGGCGCACGCTGCCACATCAGCGGATTCGCCCGCGCTGAACCGGCCAACCTGTCTGGCCAATGGCAACTGGTACGGCTTTTACCACAGCAATCAGGGGTTGAAGGCCGTCTGCCTGAAGCTGCCCGAGGCGATCAGCGTTAAGATGCTCGACAGCAACGCCGATGGAGTGGTCGACAACAGCGACACGCTATCCGATGGCGTGATCTTTATCGGAGAGCATTCGACCCAGGACGCCGGTGACAATGGCGGGGGCGTGAACGATTCCACTGGCGACGGTACTGCGGGGATGGAAAAATCCGGCGGCAGCCGTCGCATCATGTGGCGACAAATACAGTGACTGAGAATTGATGCATGCGTAGTTCCAACCGCGGTTTTACCCTGATCGAAATCATGATCGTGATTGCGATCATCGGTATTGTAATGACCATTGCTGCCCCGAGTTTCACCGAATACCTGAACAAGGGCCGTCGCGCAGAAGTAGCCGGTCTGCTCTCGGAGCAGGCGCAGCTCCTGGAGCGCTTCTACTCGCAGAAAAATGCCTACACCGATGCGACGGGCCTCAGTGCCGGCAATGATTACTACAGCATCACACCGACCCTGACCGACCAGACCTTTCTGCTGACGGCGGTGCGCAAGGCTGACTCGAGCATGGCCACTGACAAGTGCGGTGATCTGACCATCACCAACACCGGTGTGCTCGGTATGGTCAACGCGAAATCCGGCCTGACCAGCAAAGACTGCTGGGGGCGCTGAGTTTCTTTTTCGGGTGCCTTTTGTACCCACTGTCTATTTAACGATTGGATCAGAACATGACCAGGCAACAGCAAGTGGTGATTGTCGGCGGTGGGGTGATTGGATTGCTGACGGCCTTCAATCTCGCCTCCGAAGTGCAAAGCGTTGTGCTGCTGGATCGCTCGAGCGTCGGCCAGGAATCGTCCTGGGCCGGTGGCGGCATCGTTTCGCCGCTTTACCCGTGGCGCTACAGCCCGGCGGTCACCGCGTTGGCTCACTGGTCACAGGACTTTTATCCACAACTGGGCGAGCGCTTGTTTGCCGCCACCGGCGTTGATCCGGAAGTGCACACCACCGGTCTGTACTGGCTGGATCTGGATGACGAGGCTGAAGCGCTGGCGTGGGCCGCCCGGGAAAATCGCCCGCTCAGCGCGGTGGATATATCGGCAGCACACGACGCCGTGCCGGTGCTGGGCAGTGGTTTTTCCCGGGCGATCTACATGGCCGACGTCGCCAACGTGCGTAATCCGCGTCTGGTGAAGTCACTCAAGGCCGTATTGCTGGCTCTGCCGAACGTAACGATCCATGAGCAGTGCGAAGTCAGCGGTTTTGTTCGTGACGGCAACAAAATAGTCGGCGTGCAGACCTCCACAGGTACTGTTCCGGGCGATCAAGTCGTCCTGACGGCGGGGGCCTGGAGCGGTGATTTGCTCAAGAGTCTTGATCTGACGCTGCCGGTCGAGCCGGTGAAAGGGCAGATGATTCTCTACAAGTGTGCGGCGGATTTCCTGCCGAGCATGGTCCTGGCCAAGGGCCGCTATGCGATTCCCCGGCGCGACGGGCACATACTGATCGGCAGTACGCTGGAGCATGAAGGCTTCGACAAGACGCCGACCGCGTCGGCACTGGAAAGCCTGAAGGCGTCCGCGGTGGAGTTGATCCCGGCGCTGGCCGATGCCGAAGTGGTGGGGCATTGGGCCGGATTGCGCCCGGGATCACCGAAGGGTATTCCTTACATCGGCTCGGTGCCTGGGTTTGACGGGCTCTGGCTCAACTGCGGGCATTACCGAAACGGGCTGGTGCTGGCGCCGGCGTCATGCCAGCTGTTTGCCGATGTGATGCTGGGCCGGGCGCCGATTATCGATCCGGCGCCTTATGCGCCTGCTGGAAGACTTTAAAGCCTCAATCCAGTCCCAACTTCTTGAGCCGGTAACGCATCGACCTGAATGACAGGTTCAACCGCTGGGCCGCCGCTGTGCGGTTCCAGCGGGTTTCCTCCAGGGCCTGGAGCAGCAGTTGGCGTTCGACGTTTTCCAGGTATGCTTCCAGATTGTCGATCCGGGTCAGGTCCGGTACGCCACCCTCAGCCCCACAATTGCCTTCAGCCAGGCGCAGGTCGCCGGCTTCGATCTGTTTGTTCTCACACAAGGTGTGCGCCCGTTCGAGCATGTTTTCCAGTTCCCGCACGTTGCCCGGGAAGCGATAGCTTTTCAGCGCCTCGAGGGCTTGGGGGTGGAGTCTTGCCGCAGGCTGATCTGTATCGGCGGCCAGGCGCTTGAGTATGTGGCTGGTCAGCATTTCGATATCGTCACGACGCTCACGCAAGGGCGGCACCCGGAGTTCGATCACGTTCAAACGGTAGTAAAGATCATGACGAAATCGTCCGGCGGCGACTTCAGTGTCAAGGTTCTTGTGGGTGGCGCAGAGAATGCGCACATCCACCGCCATCTCCTGCTGCCCGCCGACGCAGCGTACGGATTTCTCCTGAATTGCTCGCAGCAGTTTGACTTGCATGGCCAGCGGCAGGTCGGCCACTTCGTCGAGGAGCAGGGTGCCGCCGTGGGCTGTCTGGAACAGGCCGGGTTTGTCTTCGATGGCGCCGCTGAAACTGCCTTTGCGATGGCCGAAAAACTCGCTCTCCAACAGTTCCGAGGGAATCGCCGCGCAGTTGATCGCAATAAACGGCTGATTGGCACGGGGGCTTTGATCATGGATCAGGCGCGCGACCAACTCCTTGCCGCTGCCGGACTCTCCGCTGATATATACCGTCGCATGGCTGCTGGCCAGTTTGGTGATGTGTTTGCGCAGGTTGCGCATGGGCAGTGAGTCGCCCAACAAGCGTCGATCGATGGCGACCCCTCGGGCAGGAACCAGCAGGGCGCTGGTGACCAGTTCGCGCAGGCGCGCAAGGTCCACCGGTTTGGTCAGGAAGTCGAACGCCCCGGCCTTGAGCACATTGATCGCGTTTTCGAGACTGTCATAGGCGGTGATCATCGCCACCTGGACCTGAGGGTGGCGTAGCTGGATGTGCTGCACCAGCTCCAGACCGGTACCGTCCGGCAACTGCATGTCGGTCAGGCATAGATCGAAGGTTTCGCGTTTGAGCAGAGATTGCGCTTCGCCGACATTGCGGGCGTTGAACGTCTCCAGCTTCATCCTGCCCAGGGTGATTTCCAGTAGTTCGCGAATGTCCGGTTCGTCATCGACGATCAAGACTTTTTGCCGTGGTCTCGTGTTCAACGTGGGTTCCGTCCGTGTGCATAGGTCATGCAAAAGCAGCCGCTTTCCTGGCGTGCCTTGAAGTCTAGGCGGGACAGAATGCTTTCGCCCGGCTGGCCGGACAGATAAAACCCCAGGCCCTTGATATGGCGGGCTGGGGCTTCATTTTTGAGTATTTCCAGTGATTTCAACTCGAGCCGTAGCGGCGGCATTTGCACGCGGTGCTGCAGATGCAGGACGTTTTCGATTACCCGGTTCATTCGCAGAGAGAGGTCTTGAATAATCTGAGTCAGACGTCGATCAACACCTTTCAGTTCCTTGGGGGCGCGCGATAGTCCTTAAACGGCTGCCATTTCTGCTCAAGTGTCAGCGGCCACTGGAGCCCTTGCCTTGCTCGAGATGAGCCTGGCTGCAATACCATTGCTGGTCGAGGCTCAGCGCGCGGTCACGGGGCAGGTGGACGCCGCAATGGGCGCAACGGACCATGGGCGCCGCTTCCCGCTCGGCAGGGGATCTGGGGGTGGAAGCCTGACCCTTGAACTTGCGCCAGAACCACACTGCAACGGCAATCAGGGCAATCCAGAACAATAAACGAAGCATGGTGAGCTGCTTTTCGACTGATGATCCGGCAGTTTAGCCAAGGACCTGACAGGCGCACAGTGTAATAAAGCGCTGAAATAAAAAAGGGAGACTCGAAAGTCTCCCTTTTTTCACAACCCGGGGTGTCAGTCGAACACGCCGAAGGTCATGTAGCTGAACCACGAACGGTCGCTGTTGTTGCCTTCCGCTTCGTGATTTTCTTCTTCGACCGCGTCGCCATTGTCGTCTTTAGGCTTGAGCTCGCTCGGGATGGCGTCCTTGGCGTCCTGGAATTGCTTCTGTACGTCCTGGTTGGCGCGGGTTTCGCCCGGTGGCAGCGGCGGACGGGACTCGATCAGGCCCAGGGTCGTCTTGCTCAGCCACGAACGGTTGTCGGCCTCGGCCACGGTCGGTACGAACTGACCGTCTACCAGCGTCGGGTGGTTCGGGTAGTTGAGCTTCAGTGTTTCCAGGCTGGTGGCGGCCAGTTCGTCCAAGTGCAGGCGCTGGTAGGCCTCGGTCATCACCGCCAGGCCGTCGCCGACCGAAGGGGTTTCCTGGAAGTTTTCCACCACGTAACGACCGCGGTTCGCGGCGGCGACATAGGCCTGACGGGTCAGGTAGTAATCGGCCACGTGAATTTCGTAGGCTGCCAGCAGGTTGCGCAGATAAATCATGCGCTGCTTGGCGTCTGGCGCGTAGCGGCTGTTCGGGAAGCGGCTGGTCAGCTGCGCGAACTCGTTATAGGAGTCGCGGGCGGCGCCCGGGTCACGCTTGGTCATGTCCAGCGGCAGGAAACGCGCCAGCAGGCCGACGTCCTGGTCGAAAGAAGTCAGGCCCTTGAGGTAGTAGGCATAATCGACGTTCGGATGCTGTGGGTGCAGACGAATGAAACGCTCCGCAGCGGACTTTGCAGCCTCTGGCTCGGTGTTCTTGTAGTTGGCGTAGATGAGTTCGAGTTGCGCCTGATCGGCATAGCGACCGAACGGATAACGCGATTCCAGAGCCTTCAGCTTGGCGATGGCACTGGTGTAGCTGCTATTGTCCAGGTCGGCTTGAGCCTGTTGGTACAGCTCGACTTCACTGAGGTTTTCGTCTACGACTTCCTTCGATGAGCAAGCAGCGGTCAATGCGAGGATGGCGATCAGCAGCAGGTGTTTCACTTGCATGGCGGCTTGCGTCCCTATGACGGCCGCTGTCTTGGGCGTGGCCGTCCTGTTATGATGAGCGCCCCGTTGAATAGCCTCGGGGCAAAAGACGCCGTATTTAACCACAAGCGCGCAGCCGAAACCAAAGGCTGTGCCGACGCCTAGTCTGAGCATGTCCGATAAAATTGAACTTCGCGCAGAGGTGCCGTCCGAATTGGGCGGCCAACGCCTCGATCAAGTCGCCGCACAATTATTCGCTGAGCACTCGCGCTCGCGCCTTTCCGCCTGGATCAAAGACGGCCGCCTGACTGTGGATGGGGCGGTTATCCGCCCGCGAGACATCGTCCACGGCGGCGCCATCCTTGAGCTGACTGCCGAGCAGGAAGCTCAGGGCGAATGGGTCGCTCAAGACATAGCCCTGGATATCGTCTACGAAGACGACGACATCCTCGTGATCAACAAGCCTGCGGGCCTGGTGGTGCACCCGGCTGCCGGTCATGCCGACGGCACCTTGCTCAACGCCTTGCTGCACCACGTGCCGGACATCATCAATGTGCCCCGCGCCGGTATCGTGCATCGCCTGGACAAGGACACCACCGGTCTGATGGTGGTGGCCAAGACCATTCAAGCGCAGACGCAGCTGGTTACACAGTTGCAGAGCCGCAGCGTCAGCCGGATCTACGAGTGCATCGTGATCGGCGTGGTGACAGCGGGTGGCAAGATCAACGCGCCGATCGGTCGTCACGGCCAGCAGCGCCAGCGCATGGCCGTGATGGAAGGTGGCAAGCAAGCCGTCAGCCATTACCGTGTGCTCGAGCGTTTCCGCTCCCACACTCACGTGCGGGTGAAGCTGGAAACCGGTCGTACGCACCAGATTCGCGTGCACATGGCGCACATCAACTACCCGTTGGTCGGAGATCCTGCCTACGGCGGTCGTTTCCGTATCCCGCCGGCAGCCAACCCGACCATGGTCGAATCGCTGAAAAACTTCCCGCGTCAGGCGTTGCACGCGCGTTTCCTGGAACTGGATCATCCGACCACCGGTCAGCGAATGAGCTGGGAATCGCCGTTGCCGGAAGATTTCGTCTGGTTGCTGACCCTGCTCAAACAAGATCGTGAGGCATTTATCGGATGAGTGACTGGCTGATTCCTGACTGGCCCGCGCCGGCCGGGGTCAAAGCCTGCGTCACCACCCGTGCGGGCGGCGTCAGTCTGGCGCCGTTCGACAGCCTCAACCTCGGTGATCACGTCGACGACAGCCCTGAAGCTGTTGCCGAGAATCGCCGTCGTCTTACCGATCATTTCTCCATTCAACCGGCCTGGCTGCAGCAGGTCCACGGCATTGTCGTGGCCCATGCCGATCCTGGCCGAGTGGATACGGCTGATGCCAGCTGGACATCAACGCCGGGCGTCGCCTGCGCTGCTATGACCGCCGATTGCCTGCCTGCGCTGTTTTGCGACCGTGCCGGCACTCGCGTAGCGGCGGCCCATGCCGGTTGGCGCGGGTTGGCTGCTGGCGTGCTGGAAGCCACCCTCGACAGTCTGGCGGTACCGCCTGCCGAGGTATTGGTCTGGCTCGGCCCGGCCATCGGCCCGCAAGCCTTTGAAGTCGGCCCGGAAGTGCGTGAAACCTTCGTGCAGCAGTTGCCGCAGGCGGCAGAGGCCTTTGTACCGAGCCAAAACCCCGGCAAGTTCATGGCCGACATCTATAGGCTTGCGCGTCTGCGTCTGGCAGCTCGCGGCGTCACCGCTGTGTATGGCGGCGGATTCTGCACCGTGACCGATCCGCGCTTCTTTTCTTACCGCCGTGCCCCTCGCACCGGCCGCTTCGCCTCCCTGATCTGGCTCGCCCGCTAAGCTACCCTGACCTGCATCAACGTCTCGACGCTTGAAACTCCCAGAATCGACCACATCTATGGTGGTATCTGGCAGGTTTCTTCATTCAGGATGTTTTATAGGTCCGGCCTGCTCAAAAGGAAGGTGACCCATGCGTATAGACCGTTTAACCAGCAAATTGCAGTTAGCGTTGTCCGATGCCCAATCCCTGGCAGTCGGCCACGATCATCCGGCCATTGAACCGGCGCACTTGATGCAAGCCTTGCTCGAACAACAGGGTGGCTCGATCAAGCCCCTGCTGATGCAGGTGGGCTTCGACATCAACAGCCTGCGTAAAGAGCTGACCAAAGAGCTAGACCAGCTACCGAAAATCCAGAACCCGACCGGTGACGTGAACATGTCGCAGGATCTGGCGCGTCTGCTCAATCAGGCCGACCGTCTGGCCCAGCAGAAGGGCGACCAGTTCATCTCCAGCGAGCTGGTGCTGCTGGCCGCCATGGACGAGAACAGCAAGCTCGGCAAACTGTTGCTCGGCCAGGGCGTGAGCAAGAAAGCCCTGGAAAATGCGATCAACAACCTGCGCGGTGGCGAAGCAGTCAACGACCCGAACCACGAAGAGTCCCGTCAGGCGCTGGATAAATACACCGTCGACCTGACCAAGCGCGCCGAAGACGGCAAGCTCGATCCGGTGATCGGCCGTGACGATGAAATTCGCCGGACCATCCAGGTGCTGCAACGTCGCACCAAGAACAACCCGGTGCTGATCGGTGAGCCTGGCGTGGGTAAAACCGCCATCGCCGAAGGACTGGCCCAGCGCATCATCAATGGTGAAGTGCCGGATGGCCTCAAGGGCAAGCGCCTGTTGTCCCTGGACATGGGGGCGCTGATTGCCGGTGCCAAGTATCGCGGTGAGTTCGAAGAGCGCCTGAAATCCCTGCTCAATGAACTGTCGAAGCAGGAAGGGCAGATCATCCTGTTCATCGACGAACTGCACACCATGGTTGGCGCCGGTAAAGGCGAAGGCTCGATGGATGCGGGCAACATGCTCAAGCCGGCCCTGGCCCGCGGTGAGCTGCACTGTGTCGGTGCGACCACGCTCAACGAGTACCGCCAATATATAGAGAAGGATGCGGCCCTTGAGCGGCGCTTCCAGAAAGTACTGGTGGACGAGCCGAGTGAGGAAGACACCATCGCCATCCTGCGTGGCCTCAAGGAACGTTATGAGGTTCACCACAAGGTAGCGATTACCGACGGCGCGATCATTGCCGCGGCCAAGCTCAGCCATCGCTACATCACTGACCGGCAGTTGCCGGACAAGGCCATCGACCTGATCGATGAAGCCGCCAGCCGCATCCGCATGGAGATCGACTCCAAGCCGGAAGTGCTGGACCGTCTGGAGCGTCGCCTGATTCAGCTGAAGGTGGAATCCCAGGCGCTGAAGAAAGAAAGCGACGACGCGGCGAAGAAGCGTCTGGAGAAATTGCAGGAAGAAATCGCTCGTCATGAGCGTGAGTACTCGGATCTCGAAGAAATCTGGAACTCGGAAAAAGCCGAAGTCCAGGGTTCGGCGCAGATCCAGCAGAAAATCGAGCAGTCCCGTCAGGAGCTGGAAGCGGCCCGCCGCAAAGGCGACCTGAACCGCATGGCCGAGTTGCAGTACGGGGTGATCCCGGACCTGGAGCGCAGCCTGCAAATGGTCGACCAGCACGGCAAGGCCGAAAACCAGTTGCTGCGCAGCAAGGTGACTGAAGAAGAGATCGCCGAAGTCGTGTCGAAGTGGACCGGTATTCCGGTGTCGAAAATGCTCGAAGGCGAGCGCGAAAAACTGATGAAGATGGAAAGCCTGTTGCACCAGCGTGTGATCGGCCAGGACGAAGCGGTGGTTGCGGTTTCCAACGCGGTGCGGCGTTCCCGCGCCGGGTTGTCCGACCCGAATCGCCCGAGCGGCTCGTTCATGTTCCTCGGCCCGACCGGTGTCGGTAAAACCGAGCTGTGCAAGGCGCTGGCCGAATTCCTCTTCGACACTGAGGAGGCGATGGTGCGGATCGATATGTCCGAGTTCATGGAAAAACATTCCGTGGCTCGCTTGATCGGTGCGCCACCAGGCTACGTGGGCTACGAAGAGGGCGGTTACCTGACCGAGGCCGTGCGTCGCAAGCCGTATTCGGTGATCCTCATGGACGAAGTCGAGAAGGCGCACCCGGATGTGTTCAACATCTTGCTGCAAGTGCTCGAGGATGGTCGTCTGACCGACAGCCACGGCCGCACGGTGGACTTCAAGAACACCGTGATTGTCATGACCTCCAACCTGGGGTCGGTACAGATCCAGGAACTGGTCGGTGACCGTGAGGCGCAACGCGCGGCGGTGATGGATGCGATTTCCAGCCACTTCCGGCCGGAGTTCATCAACCGGGTCGACGAAGTGGTGATCTTCGAGCCATTGGCGCGGGATCAGATCGCCGGTATTACCGAGATCCAGTTGGGGCGTCTGCGCAGTCGCCTGACAGAGCGCGAGCTGAAGCTTGAGCTCAGCCCTGAAGCCATGGACAAGCTGATCGCGGTCGGCTACGACCCGGTGTACGGCGCACGGCCGCTCAAGCGCGCCATCCAGCGCTGGATCGAGAACCCGCTGGCGCAGCTGATTCTGTCCGGTCGATTCATGCCGGGCGATACCGCTCATGGTGTGGTGGAAAACGACGAAATCGTCTTCGTCTGATCCAGAACCGCGGCAAAATCGAAAAGGCCTCGCATAACGAGGCCTTTTTTTCGTTAGGCTGTTGAACTCAAAGGAAAAGGCTTGTAAAGTGCGCCCCGCAGTCAGTCACCCGCCAGGGTTTCCGCTCCCCAAGCAGGAATCCAAAATAAGTTGCAAATCATTAACTTGAAAGCAATTTAGGGGGTTGACAGAGGTGCTGAAGATTGTAGAATAGCGCGCCTCAGACACACGAACGCAGCGATGCGAACGGGTCGAAGAGAACGCAGTAAAGCTTCAAAGTTGTAAATTGAAATGTGTAGTTCCGTGATAGCTCAGTCGGTAGAGCAAATGACTGTTAATCATTGGGTCCCAGGTTCGAGTCCTGGTCACGGAGCCAATTTCAAACCGGGGTATAGCGCAGTCCGGTAGCGCGCCTGCTTTGGGAGCAGGATGTCAGGAGTTCGAATCCCCTTACCCCGACCATTTTTGGGTCGTTAGCTCAGTTGGTAGAGCAGTTGGCTTTTAACCAATTGGTCGTAGGTTCGAATCCCACACGACCCACCATTTTTGAAACCAGTTAGCGCTGGAATCGAATCTTAAGATCAGAGGCCAAAAGCGCTGATCGAAGAAGGCGCCTTTCAAAGGTGCCTTTTTTTTACCGGGGTATAGCGCAGTCCGGTAGCGCGCCTGCTTTGGGAGCAGGATGTCAGGAGTTCGAATCCCCTTACCCCGACCATATTAAAAATCCTCGTATCGAAAGATACGGGGATTTTTTTTGTCCATAAGAAATTCCGGAACACCCTGAGCCAATGTGGGAGCGAGCTTGCTCGCGATAGCGGTCTGGCATTCAGTACATGTGTTGAATGTCAGGCCGTCATCGCGAGCAAGCTCGCTCCCACAGTGGTTGAGGTGTTAGTGCAGTTTCAGGCGTGGCTCGGTGCCACGCCCGATCTTGCTGCCCAGCATCAGCATCGCCGTGCGGAACGGCCCGTACAGCGCCATCTGGTGCATGCGGTACAGCGACACGTAGAACATCCGCGCCAGCCAGCCTTCGAGCATCACGCTGCCGGTGAGGTTGCCCATCAGGTTGCCCACAGCCGAAAAACGCGACAGTGAGATCAGCGAGCCGTAGTCGGTGTACTTGTACTCCGGCAGTGCCTTGCCTTCGATGCGCAGTTTCAACGATTTGGCCAGCAACGAAGCCTGTTGGTGAGCGGCCTGG
Source organism: Pseudomonas grandcourensis (assembly GCF_039909015.1). Taxonomy (NCBI): domain Bacteria; kingdom Pseudomonadati; phylum Pseudomonadota; class Gammaproteobacteria; order Pseudomonadales; family Pseudomonadaceae; genus Pseudomonas; species Pseudomonas grandcourensis. The sequence goes on along the minus strand of NZ_CP150919.1, from coordinate 5,886,391 downwards.
GCACGTGGCGGCACATTGCGGTCGCTGCCCGGTTGCGGGCAGGCGGCGCAGTCACCGAAGGCGAAGATGTTCTCGTCACGGGTGGTTTGCAGGGTCGGCAGCACTTGCAGCTGATTGATGCGGTTGGTTTCCAGGCCGTCGATGTCCTTGAGGAAACCCGGTGCGCGAATCCCCGCGGCCCAGACCTTCAGGCTTGCGTTGATCACTTGGCCGTCGGCGGTGATCAGGCTTTCGGCCGTCACTTCGCTGACCGCAGCATTGGTCATGACGTTGACCCCGAGTTTCTCCAGGGTTTTATGCACAGGCCCGCCAATCCGCTCCGGCAGGGCAGGCAGCACCCGTGGTCCGGCTTCGATCAGGGTGATGTGCATGTTTTCCGGTTTGATCCGGTCCAGGCCATAGGCTGCCAATTCGTGGGCGGCGTTGTGCAGTTCGGCGGCCAGTTCGACCCCGGTGGCACCGGCGCCGACAATGGCCACGCTGATTTGCTCGATCGTGTCGGTCTGACCGGCGTGAGCGCGCAAATAGTGATTGAGCAGTTGCTGGTGGAATCGCTCGGCCTGTTTGCGGGTGTCGAGGAACAGGCAGTGTTGCGCCGCACCCTGGGTGCCGAAATCGTTGGTGGTGCTGCCGACGGAGATTACCAGCGAGTCGTAAGGCACTTCACGGGCCGGCACCAGCTCCACACCGGCTTCGTCATAGGTGGCGGCCAACTGGATTTTTTTCTTCGCGCGATCGAGCCCGCTCATGCGCCCCAGCTGGAACTCGAAGTGGTTCCATTTCGCCTGGGCAACATAGTTGAGTTCGTCTTCGGAAGAGTTCAGGGATCCGGCTGCCACTTCGTGCAACAACGGTTTCCAGATGTGGGTCAGGTTCGCGTCGACCAGCATCACACTGGCTGTGCCGCGCTTGCCCAGAGTCTTACCCAGACGGGTAGCCAACTCCAGACCGCCGGCGCCGCCGCCGACAATGACAATACGATGGGACATAAGGATAACTCGCAAGGCTAAAAGAAATCGGTACGGTTACCCAAGCGAGCGCAAGGCAGCTCATAGCGTCAGGTAACTGATAAGTCGGCTCAACAGGCCCAGACCAATGGTCACTGCCAATACCAGTACAAGGAGCATCCACGGCCGGAAAGGCCGGCGCTCGACTTGGTGCTGGGACAACTGCAGGTACTCTTCGACATGCTTTTGGTCGTCGGGGTTCAGGCGGCTGGTCATATCGGGCCTCGTCAGGAGTAGACGTTGCTGAATGTGTAGAAGCTACAGGGAAATTATTCAGCTGTGAACGGAGCTTAGCTGCTGACCGGGGAAAGGCTCGAGGCTCACAGGCTGATCCCGACGTCGAACACAATGCTGCGCCCCAGGTTGCTGCGCAAGAAGTCCGGCGCATCCGGGTGAGCGAACAGCACGCGGGCGAATGTCGGCCCAACCAATGACAGCGAACGCCAGCCCTGGCGCAGGTATTCGGTCGGCGGCGGGAAATGGCTGTTGAGGTCCAGCACTTCGCGTTTGAGGCTGGCGAAGGCAATGATGTCCAGCTCGCCCAAGTCCATGCCGCGCTCTTTGTAGTTGTGCGCTTTTTTGCGCAAGGTCGGCGCCAATCGCAGCAAGAACTCGTTGGCGGGGATGCGTCGTGGCTTGGCCTCGCGGCGCACCAGTTGGCTCAGGGAAAACGCGCTGCGTCGGCGTTGCAGTTCGTCGCGCCATTCATCGTTGAGGCGCCGGCCCTCGTCGAGCACGAAGAACACCTCGAAACTGGCATCACGAAACAACACATCCGGCGGCTCCCCGGCAGGGGCGAACTCATCGGCGCGATAGGGAATGTTCAAGCCTTGCAGCAGGCGCTGGCAAACCCAACGCTCACGCTCCCATTTGCGGGCATTGGACAGAAACGCGTTGGCTTGCTCGGCCGCGATGGTCAGCAGGCGTAAATAATCTGAGTCATCCATAGGCCCAAGCTTAGCGTTCAAATGTGATCGCAAAGAAGACAATTTGTCGGAGAGGCTCACAGCCTTCCGTTCCCATGCCCGTTCCAGGGCCCTGCACAAAACGGATAGTGATCTGCGCTCACTGGCTATTGCCACGTATCGGGCGCCTCTACCCTCGGCTGTACGGACGTAAGCCGTGTTACCGCCGCTCTAAAAAAACAACAACAAGAGATATATGCCATGCGCAAGATCGACGTACATGAGGTTATCGACAACGCTCGCTTCAACCGCTTTCACTGGGTGGTGCTGTTCTGGTGTGCCCTGATCATCATCTTCGACGGTTACGATCTGGTGATCTACGGCGTGGTCTTGCCGATGCTGATGAAAGAGTGGGGGCTCAGTCCTCTGCAAGCCGGTGCACTGGGCAGTTATGCACTGTTCGGCATGATGTTCGGCGCGCTGTTCTTCGGACCGCTGTCGGACAGGATCGGCCGCAAAAAAACCATCACGATCTGCGTGATGCTCTTCAGTGGTTTCACCGTGCTCAATGGTTTCGCCCGAAACCCCACCGAGTTCGGACTGTGTCGTTTCATTGCCGGTCTCGGCATTGGCGGCGTGATGCCTAACGTCGTGGCACTGATGAACGAGTACGCGCCGAAAAAAATCCGCAGCACGCTGGTCGCGATCATGTTCAGCGGTTACTCGGTGGGCGGCATGCTGTCCGCCGGACTGGGCATTGTGCTGATCCCGAGTTTCGGCTGGCAGTCGGTGTTTTACGTGGCGGTCCTGCCGTTGCTGTTGTTGCCGCTGATCATGTATTTCCTGCCCGAATCGGTGGGCTTCATGTTGCGTCAGGGGCGCAATGAAGAGGCTCGCAACATTCTTCAGCGGATTGATCCTGCCTACGTCGCGCAAACGTCCGATCAATTGCACATGGCTGAAGTGAAAGGCACGGGCACCCCGGTGTTGCAGCTGTTCCGTGAAGGCCGTGCGCTGCGCACGCTGATGCTGTGGCTGGCGTTTTTCTGCTGCCTGTTGATGGTGTACGCGCTGAGTTCCTGGTTGCCGAAACTGATGGCCAACGCCGGTTACAGCCTGGGTTCGAGCCTGTCGTTCCTGCTGGTGTTGAACTTCGGGGCGATCTTCGGCGCGGTCGGTGGCGGGGTGCTGGGCGACAAACTCAATCTGCCGCGGGTGCTGGCGGTGTTTTTCGCCTTGGCGGCGGTGTCGATCACCCTGTTGGGCTTCAACAGCCCGATGCCGGTGTTGTACCTGCTGATCGCCATTGCGGGTGCCACTACCATTGGCTCGCAGATTTTGTTGTACGCCTGCGCCGCGCAGTTTTATTCCATGACCATTCGCTCTACCGGCCTGGGCTGGGCCTCGGGTATCGGGCGCAACGGGGCGATCGTCGGTCCGCTGCTGGGTGGTGCCTTGCTCGGGATCAGCTTGCCCCTGCAACTGAACTTCATGGCGTTTGCCTTGCCCGGTGCGGTAGCGGCCCTGGCCATGACCGTGTTCGCCATCAGCAGCCGACGCAGCGCTGCTGGCGTCAACCCAGCGTTGTCAGCGACCGGTGCCTGAATCATGAAAGCGTTTTTCCAGGACTTCTCGTTGTCAGCCGCCGTGGCTGGATTCATCGCCACGGTGATTTCCTACGCCGGCCCGTTGGTGATCATCTTTCAGGCGGCAGAAGCGGCGCATCTTTCGCGGGAAGTGTTGTCGTCCTGGATCTGGGCGATCTCCATTGGCAGCGCCGTGCTCGGTATCGGTTTGAGCCTGCGCTACCGCGTTCCGGTGATCATCGCCTGGTCGGCGCCGGGCTCGGCGTTGCTGGTGACGCTATTACCGGACATCTCCATGGCAGAGGCGGTGGGGGCTTATCTGGTCAGCAGCCTGATCATTTTCGTGGTCGGCCTCTCGGGGGCTTTCGACCGGATCATCAGCAAGCTGCCCGCCGCCATTGCGGCGGCGATGCTGGCGGGGATCCTGTTCAGTTTCGGCACCGGCTTGTTCGTGTCGATGCAGCACAAGCCAGTGTTGGTCCTGGCGATGTTTGCCTGCTACCTGATCTGCAAGCGGGTGATGCCGCGTTATGCAGTGATGATGGTGCTGCTGGTGGGCTGTTCGATTGCCGCGTTCACCGGTGATTTGCATCGTGAAGCGCTGGTGATCGGCCTGGCCACGCCGGTGTGGATCACGCCCGAGTTCAGCCTGGGCGCGATACTGAACATCGCCTTGCCGCTGGTGATGGTGGCGCTGACCGGTCAGTTCGTGCCTGGCATGGCGGTGCTGCGCGCCAGTGGATATCCAACGCCGGCGAGCCCGATCATCGCCAGTAGCGCGCTGGGCACGGCACTGCTGGCGCCGTTTGGTTGCCATGGACTGAATCTGGCGGCGATCACCGCGGCGATCTGCACCGGTCGCGAAGCCCACGAAGATCCTCGCAAACGCTATGTGGCCGGGGTGGTCGGCGGCCTGTGCTACCTGCTGCTGGGGATCTTCGGCGCCACGCTGGTCTCGCTGTTTTCAGCATTCCCCAAAGAGTTGATCGCGGCGCTGGCCGGGCTGGCCCTGTTCGCCGCTATTGCCGGCGCGTTGACGGGCGCGATGGCGGTGCCGAGCGATCGTGAAGCCGCGCTGGTGACCTTTCTGGTCACGGCTTCGGGCATGTCGTTGTTCGGTTTGTCCGCGGCGTTCTGGGGGCTGATTTTCGGCATGGTCACCCATGTGCTGTTGAGCGCCCGTCGTCCCGTTCTCCCTCGCAAATCCACTGCAACTGAAGTCCTTCAACCAGTCGATCAATAACAATAAGAGAAAAACGATGAAACAGATTCTCCCAACAACCGGTTCGGCGTTGTCCCTGGCTGTCGTCTCGAGTTTCTCCACCGGCGCGATGGCTGCTGAAAAAGGCTTTATCGAAGACACCACCGCGACGTTGCAGGCGCGCAATTACTACTTCAGCCGCGACTATTCCGACATCGTCGGCGCCAACCAGCAATCGAAGGCTGAAGAGTGGGCCCAGGGTTTCATCCTCAACGTGAAGTCCGGATACACCCCGGGCACCGTCGGTTTTGGGGTGGACGTCATCGGCTTGCTCGGCCTCAAGCTTGACAGCGCCCCGGACCGGACCAATACCGGTTTGCTGCCGGTGCAGGGCGACGGCCGCGCGGCAGACGACTACAGCCGCCTGGAAGGCGCGTTGAAGATGCGCTACTCCAAAACCGAGCTGAAAGTCGGTGAGTTGCAACCCAATCTGCCGGTGTTGGCATTCAGCGATATTCGCCTGCTGCCACCGAGTTATCAGGGCGCAAGCATCACCTCCAACGAGATCAATGGCCTGACGCTGCAAGGTGGTCACTTGAGTTCGACCAGCCTGCGCAACGAGGCTGGCGACGAAAAGATGCAAGCGATGCTGGGACACGTGCCGCAGCGTCAGGTCAGCAGTGACGGTTTCAATTTTGCCGGCGCCGATTATGTCTTCAACGACAAGCGCAGTTCGGTCAGCGCCTGGTACGGGCAACTGGAAGATATCTACAACCAGCGTTTTCTGGGCTTAAAGCACAGTGAACCGGTGGGCGACTGGGTCCTCGGCGCCAACCTCGGTTACTACGATTCGCGCGAGGACGGCAAAAAACTGCTGGGCAACATCGACAACCAGGCGTTCTTCTCGTTGCTGTCGGCCAAGCGTGGCGGCCATACGTTTTACGTCGGCTATCAGGGCATGTTCGGCGACAGCGCGTTCCCACGGGTGTTCGCCAACATCTCACCACTGGGCAACGAAGTGCCGACCTACGAGTTCGCCTTCACCGATGAGCGTTCCTGGCAGACGCGTTACGACTACGACTTCGCGGCGCTCGGCGTACCGGGGCTGACCAGTACCGTGCGCTACATCAGCGGCAACAATGTCGATACCGGCAAGGGTTATGAAGGCAAGGATCGCGAGCGTGACCTGGATATCGGCTATGTGTTGCAGAGCGGCAGCCTCAAAGGTTTGGGCATTCGTGTGCGCAACGCGATGGCGCGCTCCAACTACCGCAGTGATATCGACGAGAACCGCTTGATCCTCAGCTACACGTGGACCTTGCTGTGAGCCCGGTGATCACAGGTTGCTGGTGCAATCACCCATGACGTCGTAGGTCACGCGGTGGGTCTGGCCCTGATGATCGACATACTCCATGGTCGCCGGTACCACCCCGCACGCGGTCGCGGTGTCGGACACAGAAACCACCTTGGCGATGTCCAGCGGCTGCGCCGGGTTGTACAGGACCGCGAGGGGCTCGTTGTCGGCGGCCATGGCCGAGGTGGCGATGACGGTCAGCAACAGGCTGATCAACGTTTTCATGTTGGCGTGCTCCGTGTCGGTTTCGATGTCTGAATTTTAGTCGTTGCCACCGACGGATAAAGGGGCGAACGGCGGATGCAGCCTTACATGAAACGTAACAATCACCGCTCGAAGGAGGCTTATGGATGTGCTTAACAACTTGCGCGTGTTCATCCGCGTGGTGGACTGCGCCAGTTTCACCGGGGCTGCCGATGCGCTGGATCTGTCGACCGCGCAGGTATCCCGATTGGTGGCGGATCTGGAGGAACATGTACAGGCGCGACTGCTGCAACGCACCACGCGGCGCTTGAGCCTGACCGATGCCGGCGAGCGCTTCCTGCTGCGCAGCCGGCAAATCGTCGAAGCCATGGATGAGGCGACGGCCGAGGCCCGTGGCGCTCATATCAATCCGGCCGGACGCCTGCGGGTGCACAGCATGAACGGCCTGGGTGTGCTGCTCACGCCGTTGATCGCCCGCTACAGCGAGCTTTATCCCGATGTGGTGTTCGAGCTGACCTTGTCGCAGCGCAATCCCGACCCGCTGGAGGAGGGCCACGATGTGGTGATTTCGATAGCGCCCGAACTGGCCGACTCGCAAATGGTTGCGCAAGCCATTGGGCAGATCTACAGCGTGCCTTGTGCTTCCCCGGCTTACTTGCAACGCCGGGGTGTGCCGCAGCAGCCGTTGGCGCTGAACGATCATCAATGCCTGCGCATGCTCGACCCGCTGTACAGCGATCAATGGCTGTTCCAGGACGAGCACGGCGAGCACTCCGTCAGCCCGGCCAAGACCTTTCAGTGCAATGTTGCCGAGTCGATGGTCAAGGCTTCGGAGGCGGGCATGGGCATCAGCCTGCTGCCGTTCTACACCGCGACGCGGCCCTTGAGCGACGGCACTTTGCTGCGCGTGTTACCGGCATGGCGCCTGCGCGAACGCAATGTTTATGCGCTGTATCCTTCGCGACGCTTTCTCGATGCCAAGGTCCGCACCTGGGTGGACTTTCTCAAGTCTGAGCTACCGAAGCTGTTCGCCGAACATGACGCGGTGATGAACGATCCGCGGCATTGGGCCTGAAGTCGAAGGGCCGGTGAGCGGCGGTGTAGACTGGGTGCCTGTTGTTCTTCGCCTGGGAGGCGCGCGTAGCCATGATCGGTGCAGAGTTGCTGTCATCGCAAAGCCTTGCGGTCGGCTGGCTGATCTATGTGCCGGTGTTGTTCTGGGCGATCTGTCGCACGCCGTGGGTTGAACTGTTCACCGACAGTCGACGTCAGCATCTGCTGTTTGGAACGGTGTTTGCGTTGTTTCTGTTGTGGCTGGTGCGGCGCGACTTTGATACCGGCGTGTCTTACCACTTCATCGGCATGACAGCGGTGACGCTACTGCTGGACTGGCCGCTGGCGCTGGTTGGCGGGTTGGTGGCGCAAACGGGGCTGGTGCTGCTCGGCCGACAGGACCTGGCGGCGGTCGGGGTCAATGGCGCGCTGTTGATTGCGCTGCCGGTACTGGTCACCGAGTGCTGCGCCATTCTGGTGGAGCGTGCTCAGCCGCGAAATCCCTTTGTGTATATCTTCGTGTCCGGTTTCTTTGCCGCCGCGCTGTCGGCGTTGCTGTGCCTGCTGCTGGGGCTGTGGTTGCTGTGGTTCGACGAGCGTTTCGAGATGCCGTATTGGCTTGAGGATTTTGTCGGTTACCTGTGGCTGATCATTTTCCCCGAAGCGTTTATCAACGGCATGATCGTCAGTGCGCTGGTCGTGTTTTGTCCGGAGTGGCTTGAGACGTTCAACCGCACACGCTACCTCTCGGCTCCCTGGAAGGACGACGATCCCAAGTCCTGATCCACATCAAAACCTGGAATCGCCCTCTCTATGGATCAGTGGCGCGGGTCGAAGTCGCCGCTGAACATCTCGTCCTCGGCATCGGGAGCCACTGGAATCTTGTGTTCTTCGGAAGCCCAGGCGCCCAGGTCGATCAGTTTGCAGCGGTCGGAGCAGAATGGCCGGAATTTGCTCTCGGCGGTCCATTCCACGGGGGCGCCACAGGTTGGGCATTCGACGGTTGTTGGTTGGCTCATGACTGGCCTCCACGCAAAGAAAGATAAAAGTGATGCAGGCGTTCGACCTCGCTGTGCAGCCAGGCAAGGTCGCGGTCATTGACCACGACGTCGTCGGCATGGCTCACGCGATCCTGACGGCTGGACTGGGCCTTGAGGATCGCCTGGACCTGCTGTTCGCTGGTCTGGTCACGTTGCAGGGTGCGTTCGATCTGCAATTGTTCGGGGGCATCGATCACTAGCACCCGTTGGGTCATGGCGTATTGCCCGGACTCGATCAGCAGCGGCGAAACCAGAATCGCATAAGGCGATTTTGCCAGCGCCAGGTGGTGAGCGATCTCCTCGCCGATCAGCGGGTGCAGGAGGGCCTCCAGCCAGCGGCGCTCTTCAGGCACCTCGAAGATCAATTTGCGCAGCGCGGCGCGGTCCAGTTGCCCGTCGGCCTGCAACACGCCGGCGCCGAAGTGCCCGGCGATTTTTGCCAGTGCCGGGCGGCCGGGTTCCACTACCCAGCGAGCGGCATGATCGGCGTCGACCACATGCACGCCCAGGTCGATGAAGTGTTGGGCGGCCGCACTTTTGCCGCTGCCAATGCCGCCGGTCAGGCCGAGAATCCAGGGTTTTTCCACAGGGCTATTCATTTCAAACCGACAAACTGCCAATAGAGGTCGGTTATTTGACCACCCCAGAGCAATGCAATCCAGCCGGCAATGGCCAGATAGGGACCGAAAGGGATCGGCGTCGAGGTTTTTGCATTGCGCCAGCGCAGTAGCACCAGCCCGATAATGGCACCCACCAGCGAGGACAGCAGGATAGTCAGCGGCAAAATCTGCCAGCCACCCCAGGCGCCCAGCATCGCCAGCAGCTTGAAATCACCGTAGCCCATGCCGTCCTTGCCCGTGATCAGCTTGAACAGCCAGAACACCGACCACAGCAGGCCGTAGCCGGCGATCGCTCCCCAAAGCGCCTCGTGCAACGACACGAACAGGCCGAAACTGTTGACGATCAACCCCAGCCAGATCAATGGCAGCACCAGTATGTCCGGCAATATCTGATGTTCGGCGTCGATGAGGCTCATCGCCAGCAGACCCCAGCTCAGGATCAGCATCAGGCCGGCCGGCCAACCGAAGCCGAAGTGCCAGGCAACAAACGCCGACAACAGGCCGCAGGCCAGTTCGGTCAACGGATAGCGCGGGCTGATCGCTGCCGCGCAGGCTGAACAGCGGCCGCGCAAAAACACATAACTGAGCAGCGGGATGTTTTCCCAGGCGCGGATTCGGTGACCGCAGTGCGGGCACTGGGAGTGGGGCAGCAACAGGTTGTAGGTCGGCAGCGGCGTTTCGCCAGGCAGCCCGAGAATGTCATGGGCCTGCTCGCGCCAGTCGCGTTCGAGCATTTTCGGCAGGCGCCAGATCACGACATTGAGGAAACTGCCGACCAGCAGGCCGGTGATGCCTGCAAGAAGGACAAAGGCCAGCGCAGAGTGAGTCAGGATTTCATTCAAGGGCATGTCAGATCGCTGAGCCAAGTTGGAAGATGGGCAGGTACATGGCAACTACCAGTCCACCGACGATAACACCCAGCACCACCATGATGAACGGCTCCATCAGGCTGGTGAGGTTATCGACCATGTTATCGACGTTGTCTTCGTAGAACCCCGCGACTTTGTCCAGCATAGCGTCCAGGGTGCCAGACTCCTCGCCGATGGCGGTCATTTGTATCGCCATGTTCGGAAAAACGCCGCTGGTGCGCATGGCGAAATTCAATTGCATGCCGGTCGAGATGTCCTGCCGGATGCGCAATACCGCGCGCTTGAACACGACATTGCCGGTCGCGCCGGCCACTGATTCCAGGGCCTCCACCAGTGGTACACCGGCAGCGAAAGTGGTCGACAGCGTACGGGCGAACCGGGCCACGGCGGACTTGTGCATCAGGGTGCCCACCAGCGGCAGTTTCAGCAGCCAGGTGTCCATTCGGTCACGGAAGGCCGGGGATCTCCTGAGGGCGTGGCGCACGCCGAATGCCATCGTGACCAGCGCGCCAAGGACCACCCACCACCAGGCCTGCATGAATTGCGACAGGCCAATGACCATCACGGTGAAGGCCGGCAGTTCGGCACCAAAGCCTTTGAACACCGACTCGAACTGCGGCACGACTTTGACCAGCAGAATCCCGGTGACGATCGCCGCGACGAACACCACCACCAACGGGTAGGTCATGGCTTTTCTGATCCTGGCCTTGAGGCTTTCGCTTTTTTCCTTGTAGGTCGCGACCCGCTCCAAAAGGGTGTCGAGGGCACCGGCCTGCTCGCCGGCATCCACCAGGTTGCAATACAGCTCATCGAAATACCGGGGCTTCTTGCGCAGGGCGGCGGCGAAGCTGCTGCCTGCCGCAACTTCCTGTTTCAGTTCGTCCACCAGCTTGCGCATGGCCGGGTTGTCGAAGCCTTCGCCGATGATGTCGAACGACTGCAACAACGGCACGCCGGCCTTCATCATTGTCGCCATTTGCCGGGTGAACAGGGCAATGTCCTGGGCCTTGATACGCTTGCCCATGTTGAAAACCGAATGGTTTTTCTTGCGGACCTTGCCGGGAGTGATGCCCTGTTTGCGCAGCTTCGCCTTGATCAGCGCCGGGTTTTGAGCGCTGAGTTCGCCGGTCACTTTTGTGCCTTTGCGGTCGATGCCTTCCCATGCATACACGCTGATTTTCGCTGCCTTGACCGCCATGTTCAGTCCTGGGTATCCCGATTGAATTGCTCTTATAGCCTAGTCAAGGGACGGGGCCAAACCCACCCGGGTGAGGTGACAAAAAACGTCAGATAGTGCTGGTCCACGTAGTAGGTAAGGGCTTTGCGACCACCACGCCCCCTGCCAACAGGGGCTTCTGGCCTTGGCACAGGCTGTGCTGCCATGGGGCAGGTCATGAGCCTTCGACTCATGCATGGAGCTTGTACATGAACAATCAGAAAGGTTTTACCCTGATCGAGTTACTCGTCGTGGTAGCGATCATCGGGATCCTGGCAACACTGGGCCTGCCGATGTATTCCAAGTATCAGGCCCGGGCCAAGGTCACGGCGGCGCTGGCCGAGCTGACGGCAATGAAGGTGCCGTTCGAGGATGTGATCAGCCAGGGGGAAACCCCGACAATTGCCAACGTGGCGCCCGCCGGCGAGACATCGACCAACCATTGCACCCTGTCAGTGACGGCTACAACGCCGGGGGCGGGATCCATCGTTTGTACGTTGCACAATGCCCCGGGGGTGATCCAGGGCAAAACCGTCACCCTGACACGGGACGAAGCCAAAGGCTGGTCATGTAAAAGCAGCGTTACCGACGACTACTTGCCTAAAGGTTGTTCCGGTTCTGCTGCATGAATTGCTGAATCAAGTCCCCGCTTTGGCGGGGATTTTCCTGTTTGTCGACCCGTCGTCAAATGCCGCAGGCAAAGCTCAGAAATTTCAGCATCTTAGGAACTTTCCATAAACCCGCAACTTGCATGCAGTGTTTGTGCTTCTCGTGCATTTTGCATGATTTCGAAAATTGGCTGATTCTGTAACTTGTTGATTAATAAGGTTTTACTTTCAGTTTCAAAGTTGGCACAGCGTTCGCAATATCCCAGGTAACCCTGCCGACAAGACACCCGGCAGACTTTCCGAAAAACAGGAGTTACTCGTATGAAGAAGTTCGCTATCACTGCCGCTGCTGCTACCGCGCTGACCCTGACCATGGCAAACGCGGCATTCGCCCAGACCACTCAAGCCACCCAGGCTCCAATGACCCTGGCGGCGGGTGAAATGACCAAGGCTACAGAAGCTACTTCCGATACCTGGATCACCACCAAAGTTAAAAGTGACCTGATGACTGAGAAAGGCATTCCAGGTACCGACATCAAAGTTGAAACCAACAAGGGTGTTGTATCGCTGTCGTCGACTGTCGCCGTTACTGAAGCTCAGAAAACGACTGCGGTGGCCATCACCAAGAAAATCAAAGGCGTCAAGGCGGTCTCCGCTGACGGCCTGAAAGCCCAGTAAGGCAAGGCTTCTCGCCTGGACCGGAGCCAAACGAATGTTGGCTACCACAGGCCCCGCGCATTTTTGCCGGGGCCTGTTTTATGTGGTGCGCTGAAAATAAATTGTGGGAGCGAGCTCGCTCCCACATTGAAGAGTGTTGACATGAATAGGGGGTGGGGTCAGTTTCCGCGTTTGCTGGTGATCTGTTTCAGCTGATTCCCTTCGAACCGCAAGTATTGATACATCCCGCCATTCGGTCCGTAGGTCCATTCCTCGACCTGAAACTCTTCGCGCCGATCTGCACTGCGCTTGTACCCCAGCAAGTCGCGACTGACCGGTTCCCCGCATTTCTGCAGGACCTCACTCGAGCGATCGCCGACGCTGATCAACTGGCTGCCACAGCGCAGGGTATCGGCCGCCCAGGCCTGACTGGCGGAGAGCGCCAGGACCAGGCCTGCCAGCCGCCGAATCATCACTCGGCGTCCAGATGCATCGGCGTCACCACGCGGCCGTCGCTTTGCGCCTCGCCCAGATTGGCGTCGATGAAGTACACCCGGTCATCTTCCAGTTGGGCCTTGTCGACCAGGTAATCCTTGATGCTGCTGGCGCGTTCCTGGCCCAGTTGACGCAACAGCACGTCGCTGGTACTCCAGAACTTGATCACCTCGGCACGCATTTTTGCGGTGCGCTCTTCCTTGCCCAGGTCCTTCCATTCGGCAGGGGGCTGAGTTTTCAGGCGGGTGCGGTAGATACCTTCAAGCAGCGGGCCTTTTTCCCCGTCCGGCACTTCCAGCAACGAAGCCTGGGCCGGGACTTTGTCACCGCGGCGCTGGAGCATTTTGTAGTAGTTGTACTGGTATTCACGCTCCAGGCGTTGTTCGGCGATCAGCGGGCCATCGCTGCTCTGGGCGGCGGTGCCTTCGATTTCCAGGCGCAGGGCCGGGCGTTCCTTGAGCGCCTTGGACAGTTTATCCAGGGCACCTTCGGCATCCTTGCCCAATTCGCTGGAGCCCGCTGCGAATGAAACGCTGCCCAGGTCTTCCGAACCACCACCGTTGACCAGCCCGCCAATGAGTTTGAACGGTGCTGCCGCGGCTTTGACGACCAGATTGCGCAGGGTCTGCCAGATAATCGGCATGACGCTGAACTGAGGGTTGTTCAGGTCGCCGGTGACCGGCAGTTCGATGGAGATCTTGCCATCGACGTCCTTGAGCAAGGCAATGGCCAGTTTCAGCGGCAGGCTCACGGCATCCGGACTGTCGACTTTTTCACCCAGTTGCAGCTGTTCGACCACTACTTTGTTTTCAGCTTTGAGCTGACCCTTGGTGATCTGGTAGTGCAGGTCGAGATTGAGCCGGCCCTTGCGGATACGGTAGCCGGCGAACTTGCCGGAGTAGGGCGTCAGTGTGGTCAGTTCCACGCGTTTGAAGCTGGTGGCGATGTCGAGGCTGGCCATCGGGTCGAACGGATTGACCGAGCCCTTGATGGTCACCGGCGCGTAGCGATCGACCTTGCCCTTGACGTCGACACTGGCCGGTTTCGGCTGGCGGCTGTCGATGGTGCCGATCTGCCCGTTGAGTTGCTGGATGGCGGTGGCGAAGTTCGGGGTCAGGCTGAAGTCGGCGAAGTTGGCCGAACCGTCATTGATGAATATGCCGCCGATGTGGATGCCCAGCGGTTTCTCTTTGCTGGCCGGTTTGCTGGCCGCCGGTTTTGCCCCGGAGTCCGCCGGCTGGGGAATCAGCAGGTCATCGATGTTGGTGGTGCGATCATCGTTGATCATGAAGCGCGCGTAGGGCTGCAACAGGTTGATCTTGTCGATCGACAGGCTGTCCCCATGCTGATAGTTCAGGCCTTCGACCACGACTTGTTGCCACTTGAGGAAGTCGCGGGTTTTCAGGGTGTCCAGGGTATGCAACTGATCGACCTGGGCGCGGCCAGTGACGTTGAACGCCAGGGGCTCGGTGCTTTTCAGGTTGACCGCCAGATCGCTGCCGAGCATGCCGCTTCGCAGTTCCAGGCGAATGAACGGTGTGATGTAGGACTGGGCGACCCGCAGGTCGATGTCCTTGGTCTGTACCTTCAGCCTGGCGCTGACCGGGGCCAGGTTGACCTCACCGTCGGCCATGATCCTGCCTTGCTTGCCCACGCCGCTATCGAGCTTGAGGGTAAAGGGTGAACCGTTGAGGCTGTCGAAGTTTTGCAGGTCGAGGTTCAGCGGAGCCAGATCCAGGGCGACGGCGGGTTGTGCCTTGCGGTCCGCCAGATGCACCTTGTAGTCGCGCAGTTGCACATCCTTGAGCAGCACCTGCCAGGGTTTGCCTGGGGCGGCCGGTTCAGGCTTGGGTGAGTCTGCCGCCGCCGGAGTGCTGGCCGGTTCGGCATCCGCCTTGGCTTTTGCGGTGGGTTTTGACGGTTGGCTGGCGAACAGTTTCTGCCAGTCGAGTTGGCCGTCCGATTCCAGCGCGGCCCAGGTTTCCAGTTTGTGGCTGCGGATCTTGCCGACCACCACTTGCTGCTTGGCCAGGTCCACGGTGGTTTCGCTGACGTCCAGGCGTTCGAGCTTTACCAGCGGCCGGCCATCCGGCGCCTTGATCGCAAAGGGGGCGATGCTGACCGCTACATTGTTCAGCAGCAGCTCGGTTTCCTTGGCCAGATTGAGTTTGTAGTCGGTGCTGATGCTCATGACGCCGTTTTCGAGGTCCAGTGGCACGGCATCGCGCACATAGGGCCAAAAGGCTTTCATCTTGCCATCAGTGATTTTCAACTTACCTTCGGAGGCGATCGGGATCAGGCTGAAGTTGCCGGTCCAGTCGATCTGTCCGCCATTGGGACCGACGGCCACCAGGGTCATGTCGGCGCTGTCATCGGGCAGGGTGCTGAGGTTCTTCAGTTCGAAATCGAGTGTGTCGTAGAGAAACTCGATGGGCTCGCTGGGCCGGGCATCTTCAAAATGCACGGCGCCGCCTGCCAGTTTGATCCGTTCGATGCGCAGCGGAAACGGCTTGGCGTTAGGGTCGGCCGGCGTGGGTTCGCTCGCTGGCAGTTTGAACAGCCCAAGCAGATTGAGTTTGCCGTCCTTGCTGAACAGGATTTCGGTCTTGGGCTTGTCCAGTTCGACATCGGACAGGTGCACCGCCTTGGTCCACAGGCTGTCGAATTGCAGGTTGGCGTACAAGCGCTCGAAACCGACCTGCTGCTTGCCGGGTTCGCCGATGTTCAAGCCCCAAAGGGTCAGTTCAAGGCTGAACGGATTGAATTCGATCCGCTGGATCGTGGCGGGTGTGGTGGCGTAGTTGGCCAGTTGCTGGTTGGCAACGCGCAATGCGACACCCGGTAAAATCAGAAAACCCAGCAAGCTGTAGAGGGCCAGAGCAGTCAACAAGGCGCCGAGGGCGCGAATCAATCCTTTGTACATGTGCGGCTTCATCTGTCTGAATCGGAGTGCCTTGGAGTATGGCATGCGTTTCCGGTTCCGAAGTGATCGGCCTGTTCATGAATTTTCAGATTTCTCTGACGCCGGTCAGAGCTGCAGAATCAGGGTTTTCAGCGGTGGTTGCTGATCCAGCGACGGGAAGTCGGCGCCTGGCTTCATCACGCTCCACTCACGCACCGGCCGCCCGGCCTTCTCCGCGCAACGCAAAACCTGCTCGCGCCAGTCGTCCATGCTGACTTTCGCCAGGTTGTTGCAGCAGATCAGCACGCCGTTGTCGGCGGTGGTCAACAGGGCCGGTTTGAGCAGGCTCTGGTAGTCGCGCAGCAGGTCGACGGTGCCGAATGCGCTCTTGGCCCAGGCTGGAGGGTCCAGCAGCACCAGATCGTACTGGCGCTGTTCCAGGCGCTGATAGCTCGGCAGTTTTTGCCCGCGGCGCTGGCTGATCGGCAGGCCGGCCAGTTGGCGAATGGCCGGGAAGTAGTCGGACTGGATAAATTCCATGGTCGGTAACTGCGGGTTGAGTTGGCCGTTCTCCCGCCCGACCGCCAGGTTGCCTTCGGCGAAGTCCAGGTTGCACACCTCCCGCGCGCCACCGGTGACGGCACTGAGGCCGACACCACAGGTGTAGGCAAACAGGTTCAGCACGCTTTTGTTCTGGCTGTGATCCTTGACCCAGCCGCGGGTGTTGCGCAGGTCGAGGAACAGCAGCGGGTCCTGTCCGGCATGGCGACCGCGCACCCGATAGTTCAGGCCCCATTCGTGGCCGACCAGGTCTTGCAGGGCGGCTTCGTCGGCGCGGTAGACGATGTCTTCACGATCGATGCGCGAGTTGCCACGGGAGCGGTCGTTGTAGACCAGCAGGGTTTCAAAACCCAGGTGTTGATTGATCGCTTCGTGCAGTTGCAGCAGCGTCTCGCGCTCCAGCGCCTGGTGGAAACTTTGCACCAGCAGTTGCGGGCCGTAGCGGTCGATGGTCAGGCCACCGGCGCCTTCCTGGCTGCCGTGGAACAGGCGATAGCAATCGGTACCTTGCTGGTGCAGTTCGGCGAGCAGGTCCTGGCGTTGATCGAGGGCGGCGCGCAGCGCCTGATTCAAGGAAGACATGCTGGGCGCCTTGCAGGAGGAGGGAATTTGGCGCGGGAGTTTAACACTGTGGCGAGGGGGCTTGCCCCCGTTCCAGTGCGTAGCACTGGCAAAATTTCGGAAACGCTCGAGAGCTTGGGGCCGCTTCGCAGCCCAACGGGGGCAAGCCCCCTCGCCACAGAAAAAATCGCAGCAATACCTGCTAGGTCAGTAAACCCATCCGCCGCTTGGCCCGCTGCACCGACCCATTACGCACCGCCCAGCGCAGCATCGGCGCACTGCGATTGACGCTGGCGCGGATCAGCTTGCGTTGCAGCGGGTTCTGGCTGACGCCGAGCATGTCGCTGGCCCAGTCCGGCAGCAGATCGATCCCGGCCTGCATCATCAGGCCGCCGAAAGGTTTGGCCAGGCGACTGGGGGAGGGGGCGTTCAGCAGCAGGCGCAGGACTTCCCGACTGCGTTCATCGCACAGCAACTGTGGACGGATGCGCTCAAGGTAGTCGGCTATTTCCTGCCGCGAACGGGGCACATCCCGGGCCCCGAGGCGCTCGGCGACCAGGGCGATTTCAGCGTAGTAGCGATCCTGATCGACCGGGGACAGGTGCGGGTTGCGATAGCGCAAATGCGCGGCGAGGAAGTTGCTGACTTCCGCCACATGCACCCACGTCAGCAATTGGGGGTCGCTGGCGGCGTAGGCACGTCCGTCCGGCGCCGTGCCGGTGATCTGCAAATGGATGGTGCGGACTTTTTCGATCAACCAGTCGGCATCCTGCCGAGAACCGAAAGTTGTGCCGGAAATGAACTGCCCGGTGCGGCGCAAGCGGCCGAGCATGTCTTCACGAAAGTTCGAATGGTCCCAGACCCCGGCCAATGCCAGCGGGTGCAGGGCCTGCAGCATCAGGGCGCTGATGCCACCGATCAGCATGCTGCTGAAATCGCCATGGACTTGCCAGCTCACCGAGTCTGGCCCGAACAGCCCGGGGTCGCCCTTGGGGTTTTCCAGGTCGAGTTTGCCCAGGGATAAACCGGTCAGGCTCATGATCTGGGTTTCGATGCGGGTGCGGATGAATTCCATGGTCACTCTGTAATTTTCTGTAGGCGCCGGCTCGCTCCTACAAAGGCCAGTACGTCATTGATTCAGGCGTTTATCGATCAAGCCTTGTACCACGCTCGGGTCAGCCAGGGTCGAAGTGTCGCCCAGGCTGTCCAGTTCGTTGCAGGCGATCTTGCGCAGGATGCGCCGCATGATCTTGCCTGAGCGGGTTTTCGGCAAGGCCGGTGCCCACTGGATCAAGTCCGGTTTGGCGAAACTGCCGATTTCCTTGCTGACCAGGGCCAGCAATTCCTTCTTCAGTTCCTCGTTGGTTTCGACGCCGTTCATGGGCGTGACGAAGACATAGATACCCTGGCCCTTGATGTCGTGGGGGTAACCGACTGCAGCGGCCTCGGCGATGCTCTCGTGCAGCACCAGGGCGCTTTCCACTTCGGCGGTGCCGATACGGTGGCCGGACACGTTGATCACATCGTCGATGCGCCCGGTGATCCAGTAGTCGCCATCTTCATCGCGCCGCGCGCCATCGCCGGTGAAGTAGTAGCCGGGGTAGGGCTTGAAGTAGGTGTCGACCATGCGTTGCGGGTCGCGATAGACACTGCGGATCTGCGCCGGCCAACTGGACTTTATGGCCAGTACGCCGCTGCCGGCGCCCTTGATTTCCTTGCCCTGCTCGTCGAGCAGCACTGGTTGTACGCCGAACATCGGTTGTGTCGCACAACCAGGCTTGATCCATTGCGCACTGACCAGCGGGCTGAGCATGATGCCGCCGGTTTCGGTCTGCCACCAGGTATCGACGATCGGGCAGCGCTCTTCACCGACCTCATGGAAGTACCACTCCCACGCTTCCGGATTGATCGGTTCGCCGACTGTACCGAGTAGCCTGACGCTGGCGCGGGAGGTTCCCTTCAACGCTGCGGGCCCTTCTCGCATCAACGAGCGCAGGGCCGTCGGGGCGGTATAGAAAATGTTCACCTTGTGCTTGTCGATCACCTGCCAGAATCGCGAGGTCGTCGGGTAGCTCGGCACGCCCTCGAAGATCAGCGTGGTCGCGCCGTTGGCCAGCGGACCGTAGACGATGTAGCTGTGGCCGGTGACCCAGCCAACGTCGGCGGTGCACCAGAAGACTTCGCCGTCGCGGTAGTCCAGTACGTACTTGAAGGTCATCGCAGCTTGCAGCAGGTAGCCGCCGGTGGTGTGCAGTACGCCTTTGGGTTTGCCGGTGCTGCCGGAGGTGTAGAGGATGAACAGCGGGTCTTCGGCGTCCATCGGCTCGGGCGGGCAATCGGTGCTGGCTTCGCGCAGGGCCTGCTGGTACTTGATGTCCCGTCCTTCGACCCAGTTCACTTGTACATTTCTGCGCTCGACCATCAGCACGGTGCTCACGTCCGGGCAGCTTTGCAGCGCCTTGTCGACGTTCTGCTTGAGTGGCACGGGCCTGCCGCCGCGCACGCCTTCATCGGCAGTGATCACGGTGCGGCAGTCGGCGTCGAGAATGCGGTCGCGCAACGAGTCCGGGGAGAAACCGCCGAACACCACCGAGTGCACCGCACCGATGCGGGTACAGGCCAGCATGGCGTAGGCCGCCTCGGGAATCATCGGCATGTAGATGCACACGCGGTCGCCTTTTTTCACGCCACGGCTTTTCAGCACGTTGGCCAGGCGGCAGACGTTTTCATGCAGTTTTTTGTAGGTGATGGAGGTGGAGTCGGCCGGGTCGTCGCCTTCCCAGATGATGGCGACCTGATCGCCGCGTTTCTCCAGGTGTCGGTCGATGCAGTTGTAGCTGACGTTCAGTTGCGCACCGGCAAACCAGCTGGCTTCACCGGTTTTCAGGTTGTAGCGCTGGACGGTTTCCCAGGGAGCACTCCAGTCGAGAAAGCGCGTGGCCTGTTCGGCCCAGAAGGTGCTGGGGTGTTCGACGGATTGGCGGTACAGGCGCTGATAGTCGTCTTGACTCAATTGTGCGGCCCGGCGGACGGCATCGGCTTTGGGGAACGTGCTGATATCGAACATGACGGTTCCTTATTCTTGTTTTGCGACAAAGATAAAGATGCGCCGAGAGGTCAAAGGGTTCAAGCCGTACACAAAACAACTGTGGGAGCGAGCCTGCTCGCGATAGCGTTGGGTCAGTCAACATCAAAGTCGACTGACAAACCGCATTCGCGAGCAGGCTCGCTCCCACAAGGTGCAGCAGGGCGGTGTCAGATTACCCGCGGTGACGACCACGGAAGTAATTGATCAGCCCTTGGGTCGAGGCGTCCTCGGCCGGGGTTTCTTCGCTGCCGACCAGGCGGTTGTAGACGCCTTTGCCCAGCTCTTTGCCCAGCTCCACACCCCACTGGTCGAAGGCATTGATGCCCCAGATCACGCTTTGCACGAAGACTTTGTGCTCGTACATCGCCACCAGTGCGCCGAGGCGACGCGGGCTGATGCGTTCGACCACCAGGGTGTTGCTCGGACGGTTGCCCGGGATCACCTTGTGCGGCGCGAGTTTCTGTACATCGTCTTCGCTCATGCCTTTGTCGCGCAGTTCGGTTTCGGCCTCGGGCAGGGTCTTGCCGAGCATCAGCGCCTGGCTCTGCGACAGGCAGTTGGCGTACAGCCACTGGTGGTGGTCGGACACCGGGTTGAAGCTGACGATCGGCACGATGAAGTCGGCCGGGATCAGTTGGGTGCCCTGGTGCAGCAACTGGTGGTAGGCGTGCTGACCGTTGCAGCCGACGCCGCCCCAGATCACCGGCCCGGTGTCGGTGGACACTGGCTTGCCGTCCTGGCGCACGCTCTTGCCGTTGGATTCCATGTCCAGCTGTTGCAGGTGCTTGGTGATGTTACGCAGGTAGTGATCGTACGGCAGGATCGCGTGGCTTTGCGCGCCCCAGAAGTTGCCGTACCACACGCCGAGCAAGGCCAGCAGCACCGGCATGTTCTGTTCGAACGGTGCGCTCTGGAAGTGCTGGTCCATGGTGTAGGCACCGGACAGCAATTCCTTGAAGTTCGACATGCCGATGGCCAGGGCAATCGGCAAGCCGATGGCCGACCACAGCGAGTAGCGCCCGCCAACCCAGTCCCACATCGGGAAGATGTTCTCTTCGCGGATGCCGAAGGCTACGGCGGCGGCGTTGTTGCTCGATACCGCGATGAAGTGGCGATACAGCTCGGCTTCCGAACCACCCTGGGCCAGATACCAGGCACGGGCAGCTTGGGCGTTCTTCAGGGTTTCGAGGGTGTTGAAGGATTTCGACGAGACGATGAACAGCGTGGTCTCGGCGCGCAGCTTCATGGTCAGTTCGTGGAACTCGCTGCCGTCGATGTTCGCCAGGTAATGGCAACGCACGCCTTTCTGGGCGTAAGACAGCAAGGCTTCGGACACCAGCTCAGGGCCGAGGAAGGAGCCGCCGATGCCGATGTTCACCACGTCGGTGATCGGCTTCTCGGTGTAGCCGCGCCACAGACCGTCGTGGATACGGCCGACGAGGTCGGTGATCTGGTTCAGCACCTTGTGCACTTCGGGCATCACGTTGACGCCGTTGACCGACAGCTTGTCGCCGACCGGGCGGCGCAGGGCCGTGTGCAGGGCCGGACGACCTTCGGAAGAGTTGACGATTTCGCCATCGAACAGCGATTTGATCGCGCCCTTGAGGTCGACTTCGTTGGCCAGGCCCACCAGCAGGTTGCGGGTCTCGGCGTTGATCAGGTTTTTCGAATAGTCGAGAAACAGGCCGCAGCTGCTGAGGGTGAATTGAGTAAAACGCTGCGGATCGGCATTGAAGGCTTCGCGCATGCTGAAATCCTGCATGGCTTGGCGGTGGTCATTCAACGCTTGCCAGGCAGGCAGAGCGGTAACGTCGTGAGGAGTGCGGTAATACGCCATCGCTGCGGGTTTCCTTATTACTTGAACGGCCTTTTGAACACTAAAAATCCCGGAGCGCTGCGGGTGGGCGTTCCGGTCAACTGCGTCGACACGATTTCATGGCGCAGGGCGACTACAGTAAACCCCGCGCAATGATCTGTCTTGACTTTGTCTGACCTGTTTCCGGTACTTTTTTAACATCGAAGTTAGGAATGGTCCGACAAACGGAAGAGACAGGCTTGGATCAGGCGACCTGGACCGGAATGGCGTTGCTGGTGTGGCTCAGTTCATTGCCCGGTGCCATGTAGAGCATGCGCGGCTTGAAGTTGAGCAGTTCGGCTTCGCTGTAATGAGCGTAAGCGCAGATGATCACGCGATCGCCAACCTTGGCCTTGTGCGCGGCGGCGCCGTTGACCGAGATCATGCGCGAACCTTCTTCGCCACGGATGGCGTAGGTGGTGAAGCGCTCGCCGTTGTCGACGTTGTAGATCTGGATCTGTTCGTACTCACGAATGCCGGACAGGTCCAGCCATTCACCGTCGATGGCGCAGGAGCCTTCGTAATCGAGTACAGCGTGGGTGACTTCGGCGCGATGCAGCTTGGCTTTGAGCATGATGGCGTGCATGAGTATTTCCCAGGTCGGAATCGAACGGCGGGCAGTTTGCCCGAAGGGGTTGTGGGCGGCAATACGGCTTGGAAACCGGCGCAGATTCCCTTGTAGGAGCGAGCCTGCTCGCTCCTACAGGTTTTTCGGTGTTCAGTTTGGCGCGTCGAGGTTCAGGTGCAGGTTGTCGATCAACCGCGTCGTACCGAGGAACGCCGCCGCCAGAATCACCAGGTCACGGTCCTGTGCCGTCGCCGGGCGCAAGGTCAGGGCATGGCGGATTTCCAGATAGTCAGGACGCAGGCCGGCTGCTTCGAGCTGTTTGATCTGGGTGCCGATCAGCGCCGGGTAGTCGCGATCGCCCTGCTTGATCGCTTCGCCGATCGCATTCAGCGTGCGGTAGACCACCGGTGCCACAGCGCGTTGCTCTTCGCTGAGGAAACCGTTGCGTGACGACAGCGCCAGGCCATCGGTAGCGCGAACAGTGGGTTCACCGATGATCTGGATCGGCATGTTCAGGTCATGAACCAGCGCGCGAATCACCGCCAGTTGCTGGAAGTCTTTCTCGCCGAAAATCGCCAGGTCCGGCTGGACCATGTTGAACAGCTTGCTGACTACCGTCGCCACGCCTTCGAAATGCCCCGGACGGCTGGCGCCGCACAGGCCTTCGGACAATTGCGGGACGCTGACGCGGGTCTGGCCGGCCATGCCGTCGGGGTACATCTCTTCAACAGTGGGGGCAAACAGAAGATGGCAACCGGCCTGGAGCAGTTTTTCCTGGTCGGCAGCGAGGGTGCGCGGGTACTTGTCGAGGTCTTCGCCAGCACCGAATTGCAGCGGGTTGACGAAAACGCTCGCAACCACGAAGTCCGCCCGTTGGGAGGCTTTGGTCACCAGCGCCACATGGCCGCTGTGCAGGTTGCCCATGGTTGGCACAAAGGCGATGCGCTTGCCTTCGCTACGGGCTCGGGCCACGGCGGCCCGCAGTTCGCGTACGGTTTTTACGGTGTTCATGCAGAGAATCCGTGTTCGATCCCAGGGAAAGTTGCCGCTTTGACTTCAGTCACGTAGGCATTCAATGCCGCTTCAATGCTGGTCTGGCCAGTCATGAAGTTTTTCACGAATTTTGGCACGCGGCCGGTAATGGACAGGCCCAGCATGTCGTGCAGAACCAGTACCTGGCCATCGGTGCGATTGCCGGCGCCAATACCAATCACCGGAATCTTCACCGCCTGGGTGATTTCTTCCGCCAGTTCGCTCGGGACGCACTCGAGCAGCAGCATTGCCGCGCCAGCCTGTTCCAGAGCAATCGCGTCGGCACGCATCTGCCGCGCCTGGTTTTCATTGCGGCCCTGGACCTTGTAGCCGCCCAGGATGTTCACCGACTGCGGTGTCAGGCCCATGTGCGCACAGACAGGGATGCCGCGTTCGGCCAGCAGGCGAATTGAATCGGCCAGCCACAACGCCCCTTCAACCTTGACCATGTGCGCGCCGGCCTGCATCAACAGGGCGCTGTTGGTCATGGCTTGCTCGGTGGTGGCGTAGGCCATGAAAGGCAGGTCGGCGAGGATCAGGGCATCGCTGTTACCGCGTTTGACGGCGGCCACGTGATAAGCCATTTCTGCAGTGGTGACAGGCAAGGTGCTGTCGTGACCCTGCAAAACCATGCCGAGGGAGTCGCCCACCAGCAGCACTTCGACACCGGCCTGGTTGCAGGCATGGGCGAAGGTCGCGTCGTAGCAGGTCAGCATGGTGATCTTTTCACCTTTTTGCTTCAGACCTTGCAGGGTGGTCAGGGTGATGGCTGGCATGAAAAGTTCCTCATTCAGGCGCTGTGGAAACTACTGCGAGTAACGCGCGTGATTCTTCGTTGAATACAGGCGCACGCTCTTTCGTCGTGCTTTTAAGGCCTGGATTGCGCCCTTGAACGCCGTGTTGGCGGCAGCGGGACGCCTATAGTCGTGAGGAGAACGAGGGAAGTCAATTGCGTGTGTTACCGCATTGTTACGGGTGGGGTGTTACCGGGGTAACTGATGCGATTCAGCAGCAGATGCCGCGCTCCCACAGGAGGATTTGTGTCACGTCGGGGGCAGGCGTTCCAGGCCGACGAACGGGCATGTCTTCAGCAGTTCGGCCAAGGTCCGGTCATCGGCCAGGCGCAGATCCGCGGGTGCCAGTTCCGCCAGCGGATATAGCACGAAGGCCCGTTCCTGCATGTGGTAATGGGGAATCTTGAGGCGCGGTTCGTCGATCAGGCGATCACCGAACAGCAAGATGTCGAGGTCCAGCGTGCGTGGCCCCCAGCGCTCAAGACGCTCGCGACCCTGGCCATTTTCGATGGCCTGCAAGGCATCCAGAAGGTCCAGCGGCGCCAGCGTGCTGTCGAGAGCAGCCACTGCATTGGTGTAGCGCGGTTGTCCGGGTAGCAGCGAGTCGCTTTGATAAAACGCAGAAACCCCGACCAGCTCCGTCTGCGGCAAGTGCGCCAGCGCCTCGACGGCGCTGCGCAATTGTTCGGCGGGGTCAGCCAGATTGCTGCCCATGCCGATGTAGATGCGTTCCATGGATTACTCGCCCGTGGTGCTCGAGGCGCCAGCGGCGCGTTTGCGCTTGGAACCACCGCTACGGCGACGCTTGCGCGGGGCGCCCGTGCCTTCGTCCTTGCCGCTGAGGTCGCGAATCATGTCGCGGCGCTCGCTTTCGTTGGCGTCCTGATAGTCCGTCCACCATTCGCCCAGGCCATCAGTCTGCTCGCCGGCGCTTTCGCGTAGCAGCAGGAAGTCGTAGCCGGCGCGGAAACGCGGATTGTCCAGCAACAGATCGGCACGCTTGCCGCTGCGGCGGGGCAGGCGTTCCTGCATGTCCCAGATCTCGCGGATCGGCATGGTGAAGCGTTTCGGAATCGCGATGCGCTGGCACTGTTCGGCAATCAGCTCGTGCGCCGCTTCCTGCATCGCCGGAATCGGCGGCATGCCACGTTCCTGCAGGCGCAAGACGCGGGCCGGCAGGGCAGGCCAGAGCAGGGCTGCAAACAGGAACGCCGGGGTCACCGGTTTGTTCTGCTTGATCCGCAGGTCGGTATTGATCAGGGCTTCGCTGATCAGGGTGTGGGTGTACGTCGGGTTGTATTCCAGTGCTTCGGCGCTGGCCGGGAACAGTGGATCGAACAACTGCAGGTCGACCAGCATTTCAAACGTATCGGCGGCATGGCCGGAGAGGAACAGCTTGAGTACCTCTTCGAACAGGCGGGCCGACGGGATCTCGCGCAGCATCGGCGCCAGGCCGCGGATCGGCAGGGCGCTGTGTTTTTCGATGCCGAAGTTCAGCTTGGCGGCAAAACGCACGGCCCGCAGCATCCGTACCGGGTCTTCCTGGTAGCGTTGCGTCGGATCGCCGATCAGGCGGATCAGGTGGTTGCGGATGTCGTGTACGCCGTTGGCGTAGTCGAGGATGCGCTCGCTGACCGGATCGTAATACAAGGCATTGATGGTGAAGTCGCGACGTTGCGCGTCTTCTTCCAGGGTGCCGTAGACGTTATCGCGCAGGATGCGCCCGCTTTCGTTGCGCGAAGACTGATTGCTGTCTTCCTCGTCTTCGTTCTGCGGGTGATTGGCGCGGAAGGTCGCGACTTCGATGATTTCGCGGCCGAAGTGGATGTGCACCAGCTTGAACCGGCGCCCGATGATTCGTGCGTTACGGAATTCGGCCCGTACCTGCTCGGGTGTGGCGCTGGTGGCAACGTCGAAATCTTTCGGTGTGATACCCAGCAGCATGTCGCGCACGCAACCGCCAACCAGGTAAGCCTGATAACCGGCGCTCTGCAGGCGTTCAACGATATTCACCGCGTAACGGCTGAATTGCGCCTTCTGCAGCGAGTGTTGGCCGCTGTTGAGCACTTCAGGCGTGCTGCGAATGTGTTGCGTAGGACGCTTGGGAGTACGGAATGACTGGAACAGCTTCTTCAGCATGGGATGCACTGTTTGAAGGAATATTCGGCCATAACAGAAGAATGACCGCATGATGGGCGGGGATTCTAGCATTTAGTCGGGGGATGGTGTAGGACACAGCAGATATGAGCTGTAGGCCGCAGGATGTAGGAGCTAGCTTGCTCGCGATGGACGGGTTGCGAAGCAGCCCCAAGCTCTTGAGCGATTCGGAAATCATGCCAGTGCTGCGCACTGGAACGGGGGCAAGCCCCCTCGCCACAAACCACAAGGGGAGCCGAAGCTCCCCAAGAAGTAGTTGCATGCTCTATTTTTATTTTTGGTTTCGGGCTTCTTGTTTTTGTTGAGTGCCCTCGCCATGAAGCTTTCCTTCATGACCCTCCCAATCGGGAGCCAAGAGCAAACGGATTGCTTTGGTCGCTGAATTGCAGTGATCTTCCGATCCAACCAGTACAGGCTCTGTCTTAAGACAGTTTTTTGTTGTTCTCGGCCTGGTCGTGGGGCAAGCCCCAAATACAACGCCTCTCCAAAAGAATCAGTTAGCTGCGCCTCTCGCCGTCTTGTTTTTATTGTGCGTGAGTCGATTCGTCTTATTTTTATTGTCTTGTGCATTGCTTGTTATTGTTCTTGTACCAAACATATAGCAGGGTGCGTGCCAACTTTTGCGAAACCCAATAAAACAAGGGGTTAGGCCGGTCGGCAGGTATTTCGAGGGCCAAAAAAAGCCGGGGCTTCGTTACCGTAAGCCCCGGCTTCTGTTACGTGAAAAAGCTGAGGTAACAGTTTTTTCACAATGTCACGTGTTACCCGCACATGAGACAGGAGCGGTTCAGCTTTCGCTGGCTACCCCGGTCTTGCGCCGCGGGATGCCCAGGCGCTGACGGCGCTCCCACAGGCATTTGCGGCTGACCCCGAGCTTGCGGGCCAACTCGGTTTCGGTCATGTGGTCCTGATGCTCGAGGACGAAATGCTGGAAATAGTCTTCCAGCGAGAGGTCTTCGGTCGGTTCGTGGTTGCTGTTACTGGTGTTGCCGTTGCCCTGTTGGGGCGCCAGGCCAATGAACTCCTCGTCTTCCAGGTCACCCAGTTCGATGTCGATGCCCAGTAGCTCGGCGGAAATTTCCGGGCTTTCGCACAGGATGACGGCGCGCTCGACGGCGTTTTCCAGTTCACGCACGTTGCCCGGCCAGGAATAGTGACGAATGGCTTGCTCGGCATCCGCGGCGAATTTCAGGTCGGTGCGGTTGATTCGCGCACTTTGCCGCGCCAGGAACGCATTGGCGATTTCGTTGACGTCCGCACCGCGTTCACGCAGGGCCGGCAGCTTCAGCGCGATAACGTGGAGGCGGTAATACAAGTCTTCGCGGAACTGGCCGATTTTCGCCAGGCTCTTGAGGTCGCGGTGAGTCGCGGCGATCAGGCGCACATCGACTTTTTGCGACTGCACCGAGCCCACACGACGAATTTCGCCTTCCTGCAATACGCGCAGCAAGCGAGCCTGGGCTTCCAGTGGCAGTTCGCCGATTTCGTCGAGGAACAAGGTGCCGCCGTCCGCCGCTTCCACCAGGCCGGCGCGCCCGGCGCTGGCGCCGGTGAATGCGCCTTTTTCGTGGCCGAACAGTTCGGACTCGATCAGGCTTTCCGGAATGGCCGCGCAGTTCACCGAAATCATCGGCGCCTTGGCGCGTTTGGACAGGTTGTGCAGGGCGCGCGCCACCAGTTCTTTACCGGTACCCGATTCGCCCTGGATCAGAACGTTGGAGTCGGTCGGTGCCACTTTGCGGATCTTGCCGTACAGGTCCTGCATCGGTGGGCACGAGCCGATAATACCGATTTCACCGTTGCTGTTGTCGGTACCGGATTTCGCCGCACCGTTGGCGGCTTTGCCGGCAACCGTTTCACCGCCGGCTTGTACTGTTTGTCGGTCACGCAGGATGCGTGCGGCCGCTTGCAGCATTTCGTCATGGTCGAATGGCTTGGCAATATAGTCCACCGCGCCCATTTTCATCGAATCGACCGCCGAGCGCAGGCTGGCATAGCTGGTCATGATCAGCACCGGCGTGCCTTGGGCGAGCTTGATCAACTCCGTGCCGGGCGCGCCCGGCAGGCGCAGGTCACTGATGATCAGGTCGAACGAGGGAATGGTGAAGCGTTCTTGTGCTTCCTGCACTGATCCGGCTTCGCTGACCTGGTACTGGTTACGTTCCAGCAGGCGGCGCAAGGCGGAGCGGATAATGGTTTCGTCTTCGACGATCAAAATGTGCGGCATTGATTCGATACTCTCGACGGTCTCAGTTCACAGCGGACGTCGCTTCGACATGACGCGGCAAGGTAACCCTGATTCGGGTGCCGCGTTGGCTTTGAACATCAGCCGGGCTGTCGATGGTGATTTGTCCATAATGCTCTTCAACGATGGAATAGACCAGTGCAAGGCCCAGACCGGTGCCTTCGCCAGGGTCCTTGGTGGTGAAGAAAGGTTCGAACAATCGGTCCATGATGCTCGACGGAATACCGCTGCCTTCGTCTTCCACGATCAGATCGACCGTGTGTTCGCCGGCTTCGCTCTTGACCCGTACCGCGCTGCCGGGAGGCGAGGCGTCACGGGCGTTTGACAGCAGGTTGATCAATACCTGGGCCAGCCGTTGCGGGTCGCCTTCGACCCAGTGATCGGGGTCGCACAGGTTGTAGAATTGCACTTCGAAATTGCGTCGGTTCAGGGCCAGCAAGCCGATGGCATCCTGTGCCACTTCGGCCAGACAGACGGGCTCGTCGCTGTGCTGATGGCTGCCGGCATGGGCAAAGCTCATCAGCGACTGGACGATGCGCGACACGCGTTTGGTCTGCTCGAGGATCTGGCCGCTGATTTCCTTCAGTTCGCCGTCTTCTTCACGTTCTTCGCGCAGGTTCTGCGCCAGGCACGCGATACCGGTGATCGGGTTGCCGATTTCATGGGCCACGCCGGCCGCCAGTCGACCGATGCTGGCCAGGCGCTCGGAATGCACCAGTTTGTCCTCGAGCATCTGGGTTTCGGTCAGGTCTTCCACCAGCAACACCAGGCCACTGTTACCCGGCGCGAGAGGTTCGTCGATCGCCGCTTTGTGCAGGTTCAGCCAGCGTGTCTGGCCGTCGAGGGCCAGGTGCTGTTTGTGCAAGTGCTCGTCCGGCAGATTGATGAAACCTTGCAGCAGGTCCTTCCATGGGTCGGCAATGGTACTCAGGCGCGAACCGACCACGCGTTGCGCGGCGATGCCGGTGAGTTCCTCCATGGCCTTGTTCCACATGAGGATCTCCTGATCCTTGGCCAGCGAGCAAACGCCCATCGGCAATTCCTGCAGGGTCTGGCGGTGGTAGCGGCGCAGGGCATCGAGTTCGGCGGCCAGGCCGGTCAGGCGCGAGTGGTAATCCTCGAGGCGGCTTTCGATGAAGTGAATGTCTTCTGTGACGTAGTTTTCGCCGCCGGCCTTGTACGGCAGGAACGTCTCGACCATGTCCTGGGCCACGCTCGGACCCATCAGGCCGGAGAGGTTGGCCTCGATGCGGTCACGCAAGCGACGCAGGGCATAGGGTCGGCGTTCGTCGAAAGGCAGATAGAGATCGCGCAGTGCCTGTTCCACTTCTTTCTGCGCCGCTTTTGCACCCAGTGGCTTGGCCAGTTGCGTGGCGAATTCCTGGGGTGAGGCGGCGTGCAGTTCCCGGCGTTGCGGGCGGCGAACGTTATCCACGGCGCAGGCTTCGGCAGCGCTGGCCTCTTCGGTGCTGGCATTGGTGAACAACGAGATCAGGGTGAACATCAGCACGTTGGCCGCCAGCGAGGCAATCGCCGCCATGTGCCAGCTAGTGTCGTCCAGTACGTAGATCATGTTCAGCAGCGGAATGTAGAAGCCTTGCAGGTTGCCGACCAGCGGCAACAGCATGGTCACCAGCCACACCAGGATGCCGGCCAGCAAGCCGGCGATGAAGCCGCGACGGTTGGCGGTCGGCCAGTACAGGACCGAGAGCACGCCCGGCAGGAACTGCAGCGTGGCGACGAAAGCGACGATGCCGAGGTTGGCCAGGTCCTGCTCGGCACCGAGCATCAGGTAGAAGCCGTAACCGGCCATGATGATCGCGACGATCAGCGCCCGGCGGGTCCACTTCAGCCAGCGGTAGATGTTGCCTTCTGCCGGTGGTTGATACAGCGGCAGCACCAGGTGGTTCAAGGCCATCCCGGACAGCGCCAGTGTGGTGACGATGATCAGGCCACTGGCGGCGGACAGCCCGCCGACATACGCCAGCAACGCCAAGGCCTTGTTGTTGGCGGCGATGCCGATGCCCAGGGTGAAGTATTCCGGGTTGGTGGTGGCGCCCAGTTTCAAGCCGGCCCAAAGAATCAGCGGCACCGCCAGGCTCATCAGCAACAGGAACAGCGGCAGGCCCCAGCTCGCACTGACCAGCGAGCGCGGGTTGAGGTTCTCGGTAAAGGTCATGTGATACATGTGCGGCATCACGATCGCCGAGGCGAAGAACACCAGCAACAGCGTACGCCACGGGCCTTCCTGCAAAGGCGTGTGCAGGGCGGCGAGCGCGGTCTGGTTTTGCAGTAGCCACAGTTCAAGCTGTTGCGGGCCGTCGAACACGCCGTACAGCGCATACAACCCGACACCGCCGAGGGCGATCAGCTTGATCACTGACTCGAAGGCAATCGCGAACACCAGGCCCTCATGCTTTTCGCGGGTGGCAATGTGGCGGGAGCCGAAGAAAATCGTGAACAGCGTAATCAGTGCGCAGAAGCTCAGGGCCACGCGATGCTGTACCGGCTCTTGGGTGAGGATGCCGATTGAGTCGGCGACCGCCTGAATCTGCAAGGCCAGCAGCGGCAGTACGCCGACCAGCATGAAAATCGTGGTCAGCGCACCGGCCCAGGTACTGCGGAAGCGGAAGGCGAACAGGTCCGCCAACGATGACAGTTGATAGGTACGGGTGATCTTCAGGATCGGGTAGAGCAGCACCGGCGCCAGCAGGAATGCCCCGGAAACGCCCAGGTAGCTGGACAGAAAACCGTAGCCGTACTGATAGGCCAGGCCCACGGTGCCGTAAAACGCCCAGGCACTGGCGTAGACACCCAGTGACAGGGTGTAAGTCAGCGGGTGGCGAATGATCGCCCGGGGAATCATGCCCCGTTCGCTGATCCAGGCCACACCGAACAGCACCGCCAGGTACGCGGCGCTGATCAGGATCATCTGGGTCAGGCTAAAGCTCATCGGCATCTTTTTGGCTCTGCAGGATGAAGGTCACGACGATCAGAATCAGCCAGAGCAGATAAGGGCGATACCAGGCGCCAGTGGCGTCGATCCACCAATCCATGATGGCCGGGGAAAACAGGTAAATCCCCACTACCAAAAGCAGGACCAAGCGATAGATGTACATCCCGGCCTCTCTTTTTTATGCGCGTGCCCGAAAACGTGCGGCGATGGTAACGGATGGGCGCGCCACTGCAAGTGCGATCACAATAGCTGTGCCTCGGGCAGGTTCAGTGTGCGCGGGATCAGTGAGGCATCCCAGTGGGCAATGCCCCAATTCAGCACTTCCCGTGGCGTGGCGTACGTCAGTTCGGTTCCAGGGTTCTGTCCCAGCGCCCGTAGCGCCCGCAGCAGCAGGGGCGTTGCCTGATCCTCGGTCAAAGGCGGCGAACGGTAGGACTTGCCGAGTTTGTTGCCATCAGGCTGGGTAATCAGCGGGATGTGCAGATAACGCGGTTGAGGCAGGCCGAGCAGTTCTTGCAGGTAGAGCTGGCGGGGCGTGGAGTCCAGCAGGTCGGCACCGCGAACGATATCGGTGATGCCCTGCCAGGCATCGTCCAGGACCACGGCCAATTGATAGGCGTAGAGCCCGTCGCGGCGGCGGATCACGAAATCGCCGACTTCCCGGCCCAGATGCTGGCGGTATTGGCCCTGCACTCGGTCGATGAAGTGGTACTCCAGTTCCGGTACGCGCAGGCGGATGGCCGCATCGTCAGTGTCATGGCCAGCATTGCGGCACAGCCCCGGATAAATCCCGTGATATGGCTCCAGCTGTTTGCGCGAGCAGGTGCAGGCATAGGCCAGGCCTTGATTGAACAGGCGATTGAGCACCTCTGCGTAGGCGTCGTGCCGCTCGCTTTGGCGAACCAGGTCGCCATCCCACTCGAAGCCATAGCTTTCCAGTGCCTTGAGAATGGCCGCCTGGGCACCGGGTTCCTCGCGGGGTGGATCAAGGTCTTCCATGCGCATCAGCCAGCGTCCACCCACCGAGCGTGCGTCGAGGTAGGAGGCCAGAGCGGCAACCAGCGAGCCGAAATGCAGATGGCCGCTAGGGGTGGGGGCGAAGCGCCCGATGTAGGGGGTGTTGGCGGTCATGGATGCATTCGGGGCCATACAAACATCAGAAACAAAAACGGAGCGTTCGCACGCTCCGTTCTTCGTTCAAGTCGCAATTATTTGCCGACTTGCTTTTCCTTGATTTCCGCCAGGGTCTTGCAGTCGATGCACAGGTCGGCGGTAGGGCGCGCTTCGAGGCGCTTGACGCCAATCTCGATGCCGCAGGATTCGCACCAGCCGTACTCTTCGTCTTCGATCAACTGAAGTGTCTTGTCGATCTTCTTGATCAACTTGCGTTCACGGTCGCGGGCACGCAGTTCGAGGGCGAATTCCTCTTCCTGGCTGGCACGGTCTGCCGGATCAGGAAAGTTGGCCGCTTCGTCCTTCATGTGGTCCACGGTCTTGTCGACACCTTCCATCAGCTCTTTTTTCCACTGATTCAGGACCTTGGTGAAGTGCTTTCGCATGGGCTCGCCCATGTACTCTTCGCCGGATTTCTGAACATAGGGCTCGAAGCCGCTGATCGTCTGGTTTTGCTGCTTTGCTTGGGTGGACATGAAATAGACCGCCTCTACTCTTGTAATCCATCTGCGCAGGATTGCTCCATCACCGACACCTGCCGGCCCTGCGGCTGCAAGCGGGCGAACTTACCAGATCAATTCGGGCCGCGCTACTCCCGGATGTGAAGCTCGCGGCACATGCTGCTTGCGAATGATGACAAACCGTTGTCTGGTGGCTCTGGAACTCTGCTCAATTATTGATTTTAGTCAAACCTTGCGCGCGCGCTTGAGTCGTTTGTGATCGGGGTTACAAGGCCTCTGACCGCTTTAGGTTCTCGCTCGTTCCTGCGCTTGGGTAGAATCGGTTTTTTTTTCGTTGAAGGAAGGCCAATGGCTCAGTCCTACAGTGCTCGCAGTCGCGCGATCGAACCTTTCCATGTCATGGCGCTGTTGGCGCGGGCCAATGAATTGCAGGCGGCCGGCCACGATGTGATCCACCTGGAAATCGGCGAGCCGGACTTCACCACCGCCGAACCGATCATCCAGGCCGGCCAGGCTGCCCTGACAGCGGGGAAGACCCGTTACACCGCCGCGCGCGGCATTCCGGAGCTGCGCGAGGCCATTTCGGGCTTTTATCAGCAGCGTTATGGTTTGAACATCGACCCGCGGCGCATCCTCATCACGCCAGGCGGCTCCGGCGCGCTGCTGCTGGCCAGCGCCTTGCTGGTCGACCCCGGTAAACACTGGCTGCTGGCGGACCCGGGCTACCCGTGTAACCGGCACTTCCTGCGACTGGTCGAAGGCGCGGCACAGCTGGTGCCGGTCGGCCCGGATGTGCGTTATCAATTGACGCCGGGCCTGATCGAGCGTCATTGGGACCACGACAGCGTCGGCGCACTGGTGGCGTCGCCAGCCAATCCGACCGGCACGATCCTGACCCGAGACGAGCTGGCGAAGCTGTCTGTCGCGATCAAGGAGCGCCACGGACATCTGGTGGTCGACGAGATTTATCACGGCCTGACCTACGGCACCGATGCGGCCAGCGTACTGGAAGTCGACGACAGTGCATTCGTTCTGAACAGCTTTTCGAAGTACTTCGGGATGACCGGTTGGCGGCTCGGCTGGCTGGTGGCCCCCGACGCAGCCATCGGTGAGCTGGAAAAGCTCGCCCAGAACCTCTACATCAGTGCTCCAAGCATGGCGCAGTACGCGGCACTGGCCTGTTTCGAGCCGGCAACCATCAGCATTCTCGAAGAGCGTCGCGCCGAATTTGGGCGGCGCCGGGATTACCTGCTGCCGGCCTTGCGTGAATTGGGTTTCGGCATAGCCGTGGAGCCGGAAGGGGCGTTCTACTTGTACGCCGATATCAGCAAGTTCGGCGGCGATGCCTTCGCGTTCTGTAAACATTTTCTCGAGACCGAACATGTGGCATTCACCCCGGGGCTGGACTTCGGGCGTTATCAGGCCGGACATCATGTGCGGTTCGCCTATACGCAAAATCTGCAGCGTCTGCAGGAGGCGGTCGAGCGCATTGCCCGTGGGTTGCGGAGCTGGCAAGGCTGATGCGTTTTCATCCTCCCCTCGAAGAAGGGCGCCTGATCCGACGTTACAAGCGTTTTCTCGCCGATATCGAAACCGTTGGCGGCGAATTGCTGACCATTCACTGCCCGAACACAGGCTCGATGCTCAATTGTCAGGTCGAAGGCGGGCAGGTCTGGTTCACTCGCTCCAATGACCCGAAACGCAAGTTGCCTGGTACCTGGGAGGTCGGTGAAACCCCGCAAGGGCGGCTGTTTTGCGTGAACACCGCCCGCGCCAATGGTTTGATCGAAGAGGCGCTGCGAGCGGGCGTCATCACCGAGCTGAACGGTTTTACCGGGCTCAAGCGCGAAGTGGCTTATGGTCAGGAAAACAGTCGTATCGATTTCCGCCTCGATTACCCCGAAGGGCCGGCCTACGTCGAAGTCAAAAGCGTGACCCTGGGCTTCGACGGTACGGCGGTGGCGGCGTTTCCCGATGCGGTCACCCAGCGTGGCGCCAAGCATCTGCGGGAGCTGGCCCACTTGGCCAGGGACGGAATTCGCGCGGTGCAGTTGTACTGCGTTTGCCTGACCGACATCGAGGCCGTGCGTCCGGCGCAGGAAATCGATCCGGCTTATGCACAGGCCTTGCGTGAGGCGATTGCCTGCGGGGTCGAGGTGTTGGCTTATGGTGTGCGATTGAGCCACGAAGAAATGCTGGTCGACCGACGTCTGGACGTGCTGACGGGCAGCTAAAGGCTGATCCAGACCCCTTGTTCATCCTCGCGGCAGGCCACGCTGGTCAAGGCTTGCCCCGCGCAAGGACCGGCGACGCATTCACCGTCTTCGATCAGGAACAGTGCGCCATGGGTGGCGCACTGGATCAGGCTGTTGCTGGGGTCGAGAAACTGGTCGGGATGCCACTCCAGGGCAACGCCCCGGTGCGGGCAGCGATTGATGTAGACATAAACCTGCCCGCTGCGGCGCACTGCAAAAAACTTTTGGCCATCGATGTCGAACCCGCGGCTGCTGTCATTGGCCAGCTCGGCACCTGCGCAAAGCAACTTCATGTCTATCCTCGGTCCCGCGGCTCGTGACCGGATATGGTCGAGCTTGAGGGTTGAATGCTATCAAATGGCTGCCTTGCCGGTCGGGTACAAGTGCCTGTCGTCGAGGATACTTGGCCGGCTGCTTCGATGCCCGGGAATTATTCAAGGGAGGCCGTTATACAACTCACCACCCGCGTCAGTTTGATCTGCACAAGACATCCATCACTGAATCATGCCAATACTTTTCCACAGGCAAAAAAAGACCCGGCAAGAGCCGGGTCAAATAACCGTGATTAGCCTGATGAGGAGATAATCCGAGAGTCCGAACCAAGGGCTTTTCAGAATATCGACCAGTCTCGCGACCAGTTGTGATAATCATATCGATTCTCATTACCATGTCAACCGCTGTCTTTCGATTTCTTTGCGATTCGCCGGATTTACGTCTGCAGGCCTAGTAATCATTGGGTTTAAGGCCGAAAAGTTTCAGAAAAAATTTGTCGGATCAATTCTTGTGGCGTGTAGAAATGGCTTCCAGCTGTTTGTTCAGGGCTTCCTTGCGCTCGGCTGGAATATCATTCCAGTGAACGTCCATCAGGGCGCCTTCAATTGCGTACAACAACACCTTGGACGCCCGAAAACCGCGCGTGCGCACGGCCCGATAAGCATCCACCGCCCCGAGGCGACGCAAGTCCGAGGCGCTATGGATGCCCACGGCATGCAGCCATTGCGCTGACGTCTTGCCAAGATTCTTCAGGTGTTGCAGTTCATCATTCATCAAGCCTCCTTGCGATGGCCGAATGGAGAGCGTGGGCAATCTTCTGAGGAGTGTAGCCATCAGTAGGAAAAGCGTGATTGTTTGCTCGTTTACGTCGCAAATGCTTCTAAGAAACGAGTATCGGCAGTGCGTGAATAAGTCTATGAGCGCGGGAGAAAGAGGCTGGGAAGAATCTGGAATTAAGGGCGAGCATCCCCGCAGTCCAGCGCAACGAGAGGCGCCGGACGTGTCAGTCAGCGACGATGATCAGCGGGTGCGATAGCGCAATCGCGTGCCGAAGTTCATCGACATCAGGATTTCGTCGGCACTGAGTTCCACCGGAAAGTACGTACCGGAGATCTGCGCGTGAGCCAGGCTCGCGCCTTCCAGGTTCGCTTTGCGAAAATCGATGCCACGCAAGTCGGCGGAACGGAAGTAGGCGTCGCTGAAATCCACGCCGTCGGCATTCAGCTCGCGCAGGTCCAGCCCCCGGAAATCTCCACCCACCATGTCGATGGAGCCATCCTTGGGGCGTTCACTGTTGAAGCCTTTGATGTCGTCTTTGTGCAGCAGGGCATATAGCGGTGTGTCGAGAAGTTTAGGCTGGCTCATGTCGCATCACCTGATGGTTTTATGACGCCAGTATAGTGCCACTATTTGACGGTCGTGAAGCCAGTGCGGACCTCACGACCGAAATAGTTTCTTACAGGCCTGGCAGGCGCTGGCGAATCTGTTCCACGACTGTATCGAGCGTCCCGCTTTCATTGGTCTGGACGCGCTTGCTGCAGAGGATTTCCGCGGGTGTCAGCGCTTCACGGCTGGCTTGCTGGGCTGCGATAACCGCCAGGGTGGCGTCGGACGGGTCTTTCTTGTCTGCCTGACGCATGGCCAGCCAGCTTTCGATCACGGCCTGTGGCGCATTGCAGTCGAGAATCAGGAAGGGGGCGCCGGTGGCTTCGGCAACCTTCGCTGCGCTGTCACGTTGATCGCGCTTGAGGTAGGTGGCGTCGACCACCACCGGGAAGCCTGCACGCAGAATGACGTCGGCGATTTCATGCAGGCGGGCATAGGTCGCGGTGCTGGCGTCGGCGCTGTAGATGCCGGCCTGCACGTCGTTCTCGACGGTTTGCTCGCCGAACAGGCGCTTGCGCTCGACGTCGGAGCGCAGGCGAATTGCGCCCAGGGCTTCGACCAGGCGCATGGCGACATGGCTCTTGCCGACTGCGGAAACGCCGCTGGTAATGGCCATGAAGCGCGAAGGAATGGTGCTGTAGCTTTCCGCCAGGTTGGCGTAGTTGCGGTACTGGCGCAGGGTTGTGGCGCGCTGCACCGCAGTGGCGTCGGCCGGCATGCTGAACAGGGCAACCTTGGCGCGAACCAGTGCACGGTAGGCTTTATAGAAGTTCAGCAGTTCGAGGCCGCGATAGTCGCCGGTCAGCTCCAGGTACTGGCTGATGAAACGACGCGCCAGGCACTTCAGGCCGCGATCTTCCAGGTCCATCGCCAGGAACCCGGTGTCGGCATAAACGTCGGTAAAGCGAAACGGTTCGTTGAACTCGATGCAGTCGAAGATCACGACCTTGCCGTCGATCACGGTTGCGTTGCCCAGGTGGATATCACCGTGGCATTCACGAATGAAACCGTCGGCCTTGCGCTGGGCGAGTAGCGGCTTGAGGCGTTCGAAGCTGCTTTCGGCCCAGGCTTGCAGGGCGTCGAGTTGCAACAGGTCGGCTTTATCGCTGAGGAACGGAAGGATCTGTTCGAAGTTCTGCCGCACCGGCGCCATGACGCTGTCCGGGGTGCCGGCTTCGTGCCCGGCCGGCACTTTAGGTGCGTTGAGGTGGAAACGGGCGATTTGCTCGGCCATCTCGTCGATGTGTGCGGTGGTCAGTTCGCCATTGGCTTGCAGGGTGCTGAGCAAGCCGGTTTGCGGGAACTGGCGCATCTTCAGTACGTACTCGATGGCCGGGCCTTCGCCGCCCAGTTGCGGAGCCTCGACGCTGCCGGTGACGGGCAGCACTTCGAGGTACAAATCGTCGGTCAGGCGCTGGTTCAGGCGCAGCTCTTCAGTGCAAAAGTGTTCCCGAGCCTCAAGGCTGGTGAAATCGAGAAAACCGAAATTGACCGGCTTCTTCACTTTATAGGCATAGGGGCCGGTGAGCAGTACCCATGAAATATGGGTCTCGATGACCTGGAGTCCCTCTACAGGATGCGGGTAGAGGGCAGGGTTTTGCAGGGCAGCGATCAGGGACTGGCTCACAGGCGATCCTTCAGAGTCTGGAAAATTCAAGGCCGTCATTATGGCTGCAAGTCCGCTTGACGCAAACCTCGGAGCGCTCCTGTTGGGGATGAATAAAGTGCGTATAATCCGCCGCCATGACTCGTACTCGA
Source organism: Pseudomonas grandcourensis (assembly GCF_039909015.1). Taxonomy (NCBI): domain Bacteria; kingdom Pseudomonadati; phylum Pseudomonadota; class Gammaproteobacteria; order Pseudomonadales; family Pseudomonadaceae; genus Pseudomonas; species Pseudomonas grandcourensis. The sequence continues at coordinate 5,847,551 of NZ_CP150919.1, read as the reverse complement.
ACTCCCCGCACCCCGAAAAAACCACCCTCCAGGGGCCTGCGCCCGTGGCTGGGCTGGGCCATTAAACTCAGTCTGGTCGCCCTTGTGGTGCTGGCCGGATTCGCCGTTTACCTTGATGCAATCGTCCAGGAGAAGTTCTCCGGCAAGCGCTGGACCATCCCGGCGAAGGTTTACGCGCGCCCGCTCGAGCTGTTCGTCGGACAGAAGCTGAGCCGGGATGACTTCCTGACCGAACTCGATGCCCTGGGCTATCGCCGTGAAAGCGTGGCCAATGGTCCGGGGGCGGCGTCGGTCAACGGCAATACCGTTGATCTGAACACCCGTGGCTTCCAGTTCTATGAAGGCATGGAGCAAGCGCAACCGGTGCGGGTGCGTTTCTCCGGCGATTACGTGGCCGAGTTGGCGGGGGCAAAAGGCTCGAAGCTCTCGGTGGTGCGCCTGGAGCCGCTGCTGATCGGCGGCCTGTACCCGAAAAACCTCGAAGACCGGATTCTGATCAAGATCGATCAGGTGCCACCGTACTTGCTTGAAACGCTGGTGGCGGTCGAGGACCGCGACTTTTATCATCATTTTGGTGTGTCGCCGAAGTCGATCGCCCGTGCAATCTGGGTCAACGGTTCGTCCGGGCGCATGCGCCAGGGCGGCAGTACCCTGACTCAGCAATTGGTCAAGAACTTCTACCTGACAAACGAGCGCAGCCTGAGCCGCAAACTCACCGAAGCGATGATGGCGCTGCTGCTTGAACTGCATTACGACAAGCGCGAAATCCTTGAGGCTTACCTCAACGAAGTGTTTATCGGGCAGGACGGTCAGCGCGCGGTGCACGGTTTCGGTCTGGCCAGCCAGTTCTTCTTCAGCCAGCCGCTGGCCGAGCTCAAGCTGCATCAGGTCGCGCTGCTGGTGGGCATGGTCAAGGGACCTTCTTCCTATAACCCCCGTCGTTATCCGGAGCGTGCCCTCGAGCGACGCAACCTGGTACTCGATGTACTGCAGGAGCAGGGCGTCGCGACTGCCGAGCAGGTTGAGGCAGCGAAGAAAATGCCGCTGGGCGTGACCAAGCGCGGCAGTCTGGCGGACAGCTCGTTCCCCGGCTTCCTCGATCTGGTCAAGCGTCAGTTGCGCGAAGACTATCGCGACGAAGACTTGACCGAGGAAGGGCTGCGGATCTTTACCAGTTTCGACCCGATCCTGCAGATGAAGGCTGAAGCCTCGGTCGACGACACCTTCAAGCGTCTGGCGGGGCGCAAGGGTTCCGATGACGTCGAAGCGGCAATGGTCGTGACCAACCCGGAGACCGGGGAAGTGCAGGCCATGATCGGCAGTCGCCAGGCCAGCTTTGCCGGGTTCAACCGGGCGCTGGATGCGGTACGGCCGATCGGCTCGCTGATCAAGCCGGCGGTTTACCTGACCGCGCTGGAGAAACCGAGCCAATACACATTGACCAGTTGGCTGTCGGACGAGTCCTTCTCGGTCAAAGGCGCGGACGGTCAGGTCTGGAAACCGCAGAACTACGATCGTCGTTCTCACGGTACGGTGTTCCTCTATCAAGGCCTTGCGCATTCCTACAACCTGTCGACCGCGCGTCTCGGTTTGGCGGTTGGTGTGCCGAACGTCCTGAAGACGGTGGAGCGCCTGGGTGTGACGCGCGAATTCCCGGCCTTCCCGTCGATGTTGCTCGGGGCCGGCGGCATGACGCCGATCGAAGTGGCGACCATGTACCAGACCCTCGCCAACGGCGGCTTCAATACGCCGATGCGCGGTATTCGTAGCGTGCTGACTGCCGAGGGCGAGCCGCTCAAGCGTTATCCGTTCCAGATTCAGCAGCGTTTCGATCCAGCCTCCATTTACCTGATCCAGAGCGCCATGCAGCGGGTGATGCGTGAAGGTACCGGCAGCTCGGTCTATAACGTGCTGCCAAGGACCCTGACCCTGGCGGGCAAGACCGGTACCAGTAACGACTCGCGCGACAGCTGGTTTGCCGGTTTCAGCCAGGACTTGCTGGCGGTGGTCTGGCTGGGTCGCGACGACAACGGCAAGACGCCATTCACCGGCGCCACCGGGGCCTTGCAGGTCTGGACCAGCTTCATGCGCAAGGCCGACCCGTTGCCGCTGGACATGCCGCAGCCGGATAATATCGTTCAGGCCTGGGTGGATTCGCGAACCGGGCAAGGTTCTGACGCCGGTTGCCCGGGTGCCGTGCAGATGCCGTATATTCGCGGCAGCGAACCGCCTCCCGGCGCCGCTTGTGGTGGTGAAAGCCCTGCAGAGTCGGTGATGGACTGGGTCAAAGGCTGGATGAATTAAGCAAAGAGGGTTTCAAGTGAACAAGTGGTTGATTCCAGCGGTTGCCGCCGTAGCTTTGCTCAGCGGTTGTTCCTCCGTACAACGTGGCTCGATTCCGGTCGTGGATTCCGGCACCGCCGTGTCCAACAGTGAGCGGATCTCGGCCAATGGCGGTTTCCGCCAGACGACCGTCAAGCGCCCAGCGCAAGGTCAGTCGCGGACCCAGGCGATTCCGCAAGGTGACAGCGGCGTAGTGGTAATGGTGCCAGGCGCGGCAACGACGTCGACGCCGATCAGCACCACGCCGATTACCCCGGGTCCGATCACGCCGGGGCCGATTGACACGTCGCCGGTCCAGTCGGCACCGATCAATCAGGGCAGCTACAGCATGCCTTCGTCGCCAAGCGGGATTCCCTCGGCCAGTGCGGGCGGACTTTCTGCCGACGAGCAGCTGGACGGCCCGGTATTGGCTTTGCTGACCACCGCTCAACAGCAACAGGCGGGCGGTGATCTCAATGGTGCCTCCTCCAGCCTCGAACGCGCCCAGCGCGTTGCACCGCGCGAGCCGCAGGTGCTTTACCGTCTGGCTCAGGTGCGCATGGCTCAGGGCGATGCCGCCCAGGCCGAGCAGTTCGCTCGCCGTGGGCTGACCTTGGCCAATGGCCGTCCAGCCCTTCAGGCCAACTTGTGGGAACTGATTGGCCAGGCGCGCGATAAACAGGGTGACTCCCAGGGCGCGGCATTGGCTCGTCAGAAGGCCAAGGTAACGCTGTGATGGATGCGCGCTTTCTGAAAATCGCCGATCAACTGTTGTTGATCGAGCGCGAGCTGCGGGTGCAAGGGTGGTGGGATGAAGTCCCGCCCTCTGCCGAAGCGCTTTCCAGTGTCGAGCCGTTTTCGGTCGACACACTGGATTTCGAGCAATGGCTGCAATGGATCTTCCTGCCACGCATGAAGATGATCCTCGAGCAGGATTTGCCGCTACCCAATGCTTCGGGCATTCAGGAAATGGCTGAGATGGTCTTTGCCGGGCGCAATGTCCAGGGCAAGGATCGGCAGTTACAGGTGCTGCTCAAAGAATTCGATCAACTGATCACCGCGTCCCGCTGAGCCAGAAGCTGCCAGCGTCCGCTGGCAGTTGTTCACAATATCTCTCTATTTTGTCGGCCGTTGCCGGGTAAGTGCATGCGCGTGCCAATTTTTTGCTAAAAGTTGCGCAATCGAAGCTAACACAGGGCTGATTTACGGGTTTTTTCTTGCGTTCTCATGTGCTTAGTAGAATAAAGCACATAGACGACTTGACTTGCGAAGGACGAAACAGAAGAATCCAAAGTCCGCTGTACAGGGACTGCCAGAAGCAGACCCTCTCAGCAGATCATGAGGCGCATATCCGCGTCGACCTGTTACACCCGCAACGCGTTACCTCGCGCTGGGTGGGAAAGCCCCGCAACACTTGGGACGATCCCAATACTTGCTCAGTCAGTGCTGACGTAGTCGGCGACCACCGTCGCTCATGCTCTGCCGAGAAGTAAACCTATTAAGACCCGTCCCATTTTTCGTGGGCGGTATTCTGGCGTTTTAGAGGTGAGCAACGTGGAGCTTTTATCTGGCGGTGAGATGCTCGTCCGCTTCTTGCGTGACGAAGGCGTCAAATATATCTACGGGTACCCGGGTGGTGCTCTTCTTCATGTCTACGATGCCCTGTTCAAAGAACCGGAAGTGACCCACATCCTGGTTCGTCACGAACAAGCGGCTACCCATATGGCTGACGGCTACGCCCGTGCCACCGGTAAAGCCGGCGTGGTACTGGTGACTTCCGGTCCTGGCGCAACAAACGCCATCACCGGTATCGCCACGGCCTACATGGACTCCATTCCGATGGTGATCATTTCCGGTCAGGTGCCTAGCACCATGGTCGGTACCGATGCGTTCCAGGAAACCGACATGATCGGTATCTCCCGGCCGATCGTGAAGCACAGCTTCATGATCAAGCACGCGTCGGAAATCCCGGAAGTCATGAAGAAGGCTTTCTACCTGGCGCAATCCGGTCGTCCTGGCCCGGTCGTTGTCGATATCCCGAAAGACATGACCAACCCGGCCGAGAAGTTCGAATACGTCTTCCCGAAAAAAGCCAAGTTGCGCTCCTACAGCCCGGCCGTTCGCGGTCACTCCGGGCAAATCCGCAAGGCGGCAGAAATGCTCCTGGCGGCCAAGCGTCCAGTCATGTACGCAGGCGGTGGCGTGATTCTCGGTGGTGGCTCCGCGCCGCTGACCGAACTGGCGAAGATGCTTAACCTGCCAGTAACCAACACCCTGATGGGCTTGGGCGCCTACCCTGGCACCGACCGTCAGTTCATCGGCATGCTCGGCATGCACGGCAGCTACACCGCCAACCTGGCGATGCACCATGCTGACGTGATCCTCGCCGTCGGTGCGCGTTTCGATGACCGTGTAATCAACGGCGCTTCGAAGTTTTGCCCGAACGCCAAGATCATTCACATCGACATCGACCCGGCTTCGATTTCCAAGACCATCAAGGCCGACGTGCCTATCGTGGGTCCGGTCGAGAGCGTCCTGACCGAAATGGTTGCGATCCTCAAGGAAATCGGCGAGACCCCTAACAAGGAGTCTGTAGCCAGCTGGTGGAAGCAAGTTGATGAGTGGCGTGGTGATCGCGGCCTGTTCCCTTACGACAAGGGCGACGGCAGTGTCATCAAGCCGCAGACCGTGATCGAAACCCTGTGCGAAGTGACCAAGGGCGACGCCTTTGTGGCTTCGGACGTGGGCCAGCACCAGATGTTCGCTGCGCAGTACTACACGTTTGATAAGCCCAACCGCTGGATCAACTCCGGCGGCCTGGGCACCATGGGGTTCGGTTTCCCGGCCGCCATGGGCATCAAGTTGAGCTTCCCGGATACCGACGTAGTTTGCGTCACCGGCGAAGGCAGTATCCAGATGAACATCCAGGAACTGTCGACCTGCTTGCAATACGGTTTGCCGGTAAAAATCGTCATCCTGAACAACGGTGTGCTGGGTATGGTTCGCCAGTGGCAGGACATGAGCTACGGCAGCCGTCATTCGCACTCCTACATGGAGTCGTTGCCTGATTTCGTCAAGCTGGCAGAGGCCTATGGTCACGTCGGCATGCGCATCATCGATTCGAAAGATTTGAAGTCGAAGATGGAAGAAGCGTTCGCCATGAAGGATCGCCTGGTAGTGATCGATGTTTCGGTCGATACCAGCGAGCACGTCTACCCGATGCAGATCAAAGACGGCTCCATGCGCGATATGTGGCTGAGCAAGACGGAGCGTACTTAATCATGCGGCACATTATTTCCTTGCTTCTGGAAAACGAACCGGGCGCTCTGTCTCGTGTGGTTGGCCTGTTCTCGCAGCGCAACTACAACATCGAAAGCCTGACCGTGGCGCCAACCGAAGACCCGACCCTGTCGCGTCTGACGCTGACCACGGTCGGTCACGATGAAGTCATCGAACAGATCACCAAGAACCTGAACAAACTGATCGAAGTGGTAAAACTGGTCGACTTGTCGGAGAGTGCTCACATCGAGCGCGAACTGATGCTGGTCAAGGTCAAGGCCACCGGTGCCCAGCGCGCCGAGATCAAGCGCACCACCGATATTTATCGTGGACAGATCGTCGATGTCAGCGCCAGCGTGTATACCGTTCAACTGACCGGTACCAGCGACAAGCTCGACAGCTTCATTCAGTCCATTGGCACCGCTTCGATTCTGGAGACCGTCCGCAGTGGCGTCACCGGTATTGCCCGCGGCGACAAAGTACTCAGCATCTAAACCAAATTAGCGAATGGCCTGAACGGCCTGATATAGGGGAATTTCATGAAAGTTTATTACGAAAAAGACTGCGACCTGTCGATCATCCAGGGCAAGAAAGTTGCCATCATCGGTTACGGTTCCCAGGGTCACGCTCAAGCGTGCAACCTGAAAGACTCCGGCGTTGACGTGACCGTTGGTCTGCGTAAAGGTTCGGCCACTGTTGCCAAGGCTGAAGCCCACGGTCTGAAAGTAACTGACGTTGCTTCCGCTGTTGCTGCTGCTGACCTGGTCATGATCCTGACTCCGGACGAGTTCCAGTCCGCCCTGTACAAGAACGAAATCGAGCCGAACATCAAGAAAGGCGCCACCCTGGCCTTCTCCCACGGTTTCGCGATCCACTACAACCAGGTTGTGCCGCGCGCTGACCTCGACGTGATCATGATCGCGCCGAAGGCCCCGGGCCACACCGTACGTTCCGAGTTCGTGAAAGGCGGCGGTATCCCTGACCTGATCGCTATCTACCAGGACGCCTCGGGCAACGCCAAGAATGTCGCTCTGTCCTACGCTGCAGGCGTTGGTGGTGGTCGTACCGGCATCATCGAAACCACCTTCAAGGACGAGACCGAAACCGACCTGTTCGGCGAACAAGCCGTTCTGTGCGGCGGTACCGTTGAACTGGTGAAAGCCGGTTTCGAAACCCTGGTTGAAGCTGGCTACGCGCCGGAAATGGCCTACTTCGAGTGCCTGCACGAACTGAAGCTGATCGTTGACCTCATGTACGAAGGCGGTATCGCCAACATGAACTACTCGATCTCCAACAACGCCGAATACGGCGAGTACGTGACCGGCCCTGAAGTCATCAACGCCGAATCCCGTCAGGCCATGCGCAACGCCCTGAAACGTATTCAGGACGGCGAATACGCCAAGATGTTCATCAGCGAAGGCGCTACCGGCTATCCTTCGATGACCGCCAAGCGTCGTAACAACGCCGCTCACGGTATCGAAATCATCGGCGAGCAACTGCGCTCCATGATGCCGTGGATCGGTGCCAACAAGATCGTCGACAAAGCTAAAAACTAAGTCACGCGCTTGTACGAAAAACGCGGCCTAGGCCGCGTTTTTTCGTTTGAGAGGCCGGTTCTGGTATAAAGCTGCATCGTTTGCGGCCGAACCGTCGTCCCAGACACCTGTCCAAACTTTCCACCCCGTTGCAAGGTAATGTCCATGAGCGAACGCCCCGAAGAGCCAAACCAGGCTTCTGACGCCGAAAGCCTGCTGCCCATCGATGAACATGTCGAGGAGGGGCATGACGCTGAAGGTCGTAAAGTCCGGCATCGTGGTATCTATCTTCTGCCGAATCTGTTCACCACTGCGAACCTGTTCGCAGGGTTCTATTCCATCATCAACTCGATGAGCGCCCAGGCGGCCTTGAGTGCCGGTGACTCGGCCAATGCCAGCAAGTATTTCGCGTTCGCGGCCATCGCGATCTTCGTCGCCATGGTGCTCGATGGTCTTGACGGGCGCGTGGCCCGCATGACCAATACCCAGAGCGCCTTTGGTGCCGAGTATGACTCGCTGTCGGACATGGTTGCCTTTGGTGTTGCCCCGGCATTGCTGGCCTTCGGTTGGGCCTTGGGTGACATGGGCAAGGTTGGCTGGATGGTCGCCTTCATCTATGTGGCGGGCGCGGCATTGCGTCTCGCACGCTTCAACACCCAGGTCGGCACCGCGGACAAGCGCTACTTCATCGGTCTGGCCAGTCCCGCCGCTGCGGGTGTGGTTGCAGGTATCGTCTGGGCGTTCAGTGACTACGGCATCCAGGGTTCCAAGATGTCCTTCCTGGTTGCGCTGATGGTGGCGGCGGCCGGCATGCTGATGGTCAGCAACATCAAGTACAACAGCTTCAAGGAGCTGGACCTGAAGGGGCGAGTGCCTTTTGTGGCGATTCTCGCCGTGGTGCTGGTGTTCGCGGTCGTTTTCAGTGATCCGCCGCGGATTCTGCTGCTGGTCTTCCTTGCCTATGCCGCGTCCGGCCCGGTTCAATACCTGTTACATCTTCGTCGGCGTAAAAGCGTCGAGTGATGTAATTTCCCTCATACTCCGCAGTCTGTTGGTGCATCTGTTCTCCAATACTGCGGAGTAGCCATGCTGATCAAAGTCCCTAAAGCATCCGACTGCCATGAGTCGGATGTCACGCCTGAATCCATCTATCTTTCTCGACGCAATGTATTGGGTGTTGCTGTTGCCGGTTTGGCCGTGAGCGGTCTTCCTCGGTGGGCGGCTGCCGAGGATGTGGCGCGTTATGCGGACGTCGAGCCAGGCAAGGCGCCTTCCTGGTTCAGCGAAAAGCTTTCCTCGGTCAAGTGGGGGGCGGTTGCCGTCAAGGATGAGGCGATCACGCCGTTCAGGGACGCGACCCACTACAACAACTTCTACGAGTTCGGCACCGATAAAGGTGATCCGGCCGCAAATGCTGGCACGCTGAAGACGGAGCCGTGGTCGGTGGTGGTGGACGGGGAGGTGGGTAAGCCCGGGCGGTATGCGCTCGAAGACTTCATGAAACCGTATCAGCTGGAGGAGCGAATCTACCGTTTGCGCTGTGTGGAAGCCTGGTCGATGGTCATTCCCTGGATCGGTTTTCCCCTCTCGGCCTTGCTCAGGGAAGTCGAGCCGACCTCGAAAGCCAGATTCATCCGCTTCGAAACCCTGCAGGATCCCAAAAGCATGCCGGGTCAGCGCTCCGGTTTTGCCTTGATCGAATGGCCGTATATAGAAGGGCTGCGCCTGGATGAAGCGATGAACCCGTTGGCGATTCTTGCGGTCGGCATGTACGGGCGTGAATTGCCAAATCAGAACGGGGCGCCGCTGCGTTTGGTGGTGCCCTGGAAATATGGATTCAAGAGCATCAAGTCCATCGTGCGCATCAGTCTGGTCAGCGAGCAGCCGAAAACCACCTGGCAGAGCATTGCAGCAGATGAATATGGCTTTTATGCGAACGTGAATTCCACTGTTGACCATCCTCGCTGGACTCAGGCACGTGAGCGCCGCCTGCCCAGTGGTTTGTTCAAGCCCAATGTGCGCGATACGCAAATGTTCAACGGCTATTCAGAAGAAGTCGCCTCTCTATATACGGGGCTCGACCTGAGGAAGAACTACTGATGCGCTATCGGTTTTGGCGTGTCGGTGTCTTTGTCGTGGTGCTGGTGTGGCCGCTGCTGTGGTTGTACCAAGCCTGGGGGGATGTTCTCGGGCCGGATCCGGGCAAGGTACTGGTCGACCGGCTGGGTTTGGGGGCGCTTGTTCTGCTGCTCGTAATCTTGAGCTTGACGCCTTTGCAGAAACTCACCGGTTGGGCGGGGTGGAATGCCGTGCGGCGACAGTTGGGATTGTGGTGCTTTGCCTATGTGCTGCTCCACCTCAGTAGTTATTGCGCATTCATACTTGGTTTTGACTGGTCGCAGCTGGGAGTCGAGTTGCGCAAGCGGCCTTACATTATTGTCGGGGTGTTGGGTCTTCTTGGATTGCTGGCATTGGCGGTGACTTCCAATCGATACAGTCAGCGACTATTGGGTGCCCGCTGGAAGACGTTGCATCGCCTGGCGTATGTCATTCTCGGGCTTGGATTACTGCATATGCTCTGGATTGTGCGCGCGGACCTCAAGGAGTGGGTGATCTATGCATCCATAGGTGCATTGCTGTTAGTGCTGCGGCTACCGCCTTTGGCTCGTCGAATCCCGCGTTTAGTGGCTAAAAAGGGCTCTTCTGCCAAAAAGGCGTAAATAGTGGTTGACGGCAGATTCCAGGTGTCTATAATTCGACCCACTTCCGGCGCAGTCGAAACGGAAAACTCCTTGGTAAACAAAGAGTTACGCAGTTTTCGGCAGCAGGTTGCTTCAGTTCATCGAAGCCGAAAGGGAGTTGAAAAAGAGGTGTTGACAGCAGTGTGTAACGCTGTAGAATTCGCCTCCCGCTGATGAGAGATCTGAAGCGCAAGTGGTTGAAGTTGAAAAGGAAACTTGGAAAACTTCTGAAAAATACCACTTGACAGCAAATGAGGCTGCTGTAGAATGCGCGCCTCGGTTGAGACGAAAGATCTTAACCAACCGCTCTTTAACAACTGAATCAAGCAATTCGTGTGGGTGCTTGTGGAGTCAGACTGCTAGTCAACAGATTATCAGCATCACAAGTTACTCCGCGAGAAATCAAAGATGTAACCAACGATTGCTGAGCCAAGTTTAGGGTTTTCTCAAAACCCAAAGATGTTTGAACTGAAGAGTTTGATCATGGCTCAGATTGAACGCTGGCGGCAGGCCTAACACATGCAAGTCGAGCGGATGACAGGAGCTTGCTCCTGAATTCAGCGGCGGACGGGTGAGTAATGCCTAGGAATCTGCCTGGTAGTGGGGGGCAACGTTTCGAAAGGAACGCTAATACCGCATACGTCCTACGGGAGAAAGCAGGGGACCTTCGGGCCTTGCGCTATCAGATGAGCCTAGGTCGGATTAGCTAGTTGGTGAGGTAATGGCTCACCAAGGCGACGATCCGTAACTGGTCTGAGAGGATGATCAGTCACACTGGAACTGAGACACGGTCCAGACTCCTACGGGAGGCAGCAGTGGGGAATATTGGACAATGGGCGAAAGCCTGATCCAGCCATGCCGCGTGTGTGAAGAAGGTCTTCGGATTGTAAAGCACTTTAAGTTGGGAGGAAGGGCATTAACCTAATACGTTAGTGTTTTGACGTTACCGACAGAATAAGCACCGGCTAACTCTGTGCCAGCAGCCGCGGTAATACAGAGGGTGCAAGCGTTAATCGGAATTACTGGGCGTAAAGCGCGCGTAGGTGGTTCGTTAAGTTGGATGTGAAAGCCCCGGGCTCAACCTGGGAACTGCATTCAAAACTGACGAGCTAGAGTATGGTAGAGGGTGGTGGAATTTCCTGTGTAGCGGTGAAATGCGTAGATATAGGAAGGAACACCAGTGGCGAAGGCGACCACCTGGACTGATACTGACACTGAGGTGCGAAAGCGTGGGGAGCAAACAGGATTAGATACCCTGGTAGTCCACGCCGTAAACGATGTCAACTAGCCGTTGGGAGCCTTGAGCTCTTAGTGGCGCAGCTAACGCATTAAGTTGACCGCCTGGGGAGTACGGCCGCAAGGTTAAAACTCAAATGAATTGACGGGGGCCCGCACAAGCGGTGGAGCATGTGGTTTAATTCGAAGCAACGCGAAGAACCTTACCAGGCCTTGACATCCAATGAACTTTCCAGAGATGGATTGGTGCCTTCGGGAACATTGAGACAGGTGCTGCATGGCTGTCGTCAGCTCGTGTCGTGAGATGTTGGGTTAAGTCCCGTAACGAGCGCAACCCTTGTCCTTAGTTACCAGCACGTAATGGTGGGCACTCTAAGGAGACTGCCGGTGACAAACCGGAGGAAGGTGGGGATGACGTCAAGTCATCATGGCCCTTACGGCCTGGGCTACACACGTGCTACAATGGTCGGTACAGAGGGTTGCCAAGCCGCGAGGTGGAGCTAATCCCACAAAACCGATCGTAGTCCGGATCGCAGTCTGCAACTCGACTGCGTGAAGTCGGAATCGCTAGTAATCGCGAATCAGAATGTCGCGGTGAATACGTTCCCGGGCCTTGTACACACCGCCCGTCACACCATGGGAGTGGGTTGCACCAGAAGTAGCTAGTCTAACCTTCGGGAGGACGGTTACCACGGTGTGATTCATGACTGGGGTGAAGTCGTAACAAGGTAGCCGTAGGGGAACCTGCGGCTGGATCACCTCCTTAATCGACGACTCAGCTGCTCCATAAGTTCCCACACGAATTGCTTGATTCATTGAAGAAGACGATAGAAGCAGCTTTAAGCTCCAAGCTGATAGCTCCAAGCTAACAGTTACGCGCTCGAAATTGGGTCTGTAGCTCAGTTGGTTAGAGCGCACCCCTGATAAGGGTGAGGTCGGCAGTTCGAATCTGCCCAGACCCACCAATTTTGTTATGGGGCCATAGCTCAGCTGGGAGAGCGCCTGCCTTGCACGCAGGAGGTCAACGGTTCGATCCCGTTTGGCTCCACCATATAACTGCTTCTGAAAGTTTAGAAATGAGTATTCCGATGAGAATATTGATTTCTAGTCTTTTGATTAGATCGTTCTTTAAAAATTTGGGTATGTGATAGAAAGATAGACTGAACGTTACTTTCACTGGTAACGGATCAGGCTAAGGTAAAATTTGTGAGTTGCTCTTAGGAGCTCAATCGAATTTTCGGCGAATGTCGTCTTCACAGTATAACCAGATTGCTTGGGGTTATATGGTCAAGTGAAGAAGCGCATACGGTGGATGCCTTGGCAGTCAGAGGCGATGAAAGACGTGGTAGCCTGCGAAAAGCTTCGGGGAGTCGGCAAACAGACTTTGATCCGGAGATGTCTGAATGGGGGAACCCAGCCATCATAAGATGGTTATCTTGTACTGAATACATAGGTGCAAGAGGCGAACCAGGGGAACTGAAACATCTAAGTACCCTGAGGAAAAGAAATCAACCGAGATTCCCTTAGTAGTGGCGAGCGAACGGGGACTAGCCCTTAAGTGGCTTTGAGATTAGCGGAACGCTCTGGAAAGTGCGGCCATAGTGGGTGATAGCCCTGTACGCGAAAATCTCTTAGTCATGAAATCGAGTAGGACGGAGCACGAGAAACTTTGTCTGAATATGGGGGGACCATCCTCCAAGGCTAAATACTACTGACTGACCGATAGTGAACTAGTACCGTGAGGGAAAGGCGAAAAGAACCCCGGAGAGGGGAGTGAAATAGATCCTGAAACCGTATGCGTACAAGCAGTGGGAGCCCACTTTGTTGGGTGACTGCGTACCTTTTGTATAATGGGTCAGCGACTTATTTTCAGTGGCGAGCTTAACCGAATAGGGGAGGCGTAGCGAAAGCGAGTCTTAATAGGGCGTCTAGTCGCTGGGAATAGACCCGAAACCGGGCGATCTATCCATGGGCAGGTTGAAGGTTGGGTAACACTAACTGGAGGACCGAACCGACTACCGTTGAAAAGTTAGCGGATGACCTGTGGATCGGAGTGAAAGGCTAATCAAGCTCGGAGATAGCTGGTTCTCCTCGAAAGCTATTTAGGTAGCGCCTCATGTATCACTGTAGGGGGTAGAGCACTGTTTCGGCTAGGGGGTCATCCCGACTTACCAAACCGATGCAAACTCCGAATACCTACAAGTGCCGAGCATGGGAGACACACGGCGGGTGCTAACGTCCGTCGTGAAAAGGGAAACAACCCAGACCGTCAGCTAAGGTCCCAAAGTTATGGTTAAGTGGGAAACGATGTGGGAAGGCTTAGACAGCTAGGAGGTTGGCTTAGAAGCAGCCACCCTTTAAAGAAAGCGTAATAGCTCACTAGTCGAGTCGGCCTGCGCGGAAGATGTAACGGGGCTCAAACCATACACCGAAGCTACGGGTATCATCTTCGGATGATGCGGTAGAGGAGCGTTCTGTAAGCCTGTGAAGGTGAGTTGAGAAGCTTGCTGGAGGTATCAGAAGTGCGAATGCTGACATGAGTAACGACAATGGGTGTGAAAAACACCCACGCCGAAAGACCAAGGTTTCCTGCGCAACGTTAATCGACGCAGGGTTAGTCGGTCCCTAAGGCGAGGCTGAAAAGCGTAGTCGATGGAAAACAGGTTAATATTCCTGTACTTCTGGTTATTGCGATGGAGGGACGGAGAAGGCTAGGCCAGCTTGGCGTTGGTTGTCCAAGTTTAAGGTGGTAGGCTGGAATCTTAGGTAAATCCGGGATTCTAAGGCCGAGAGCTGATGACGAGTGTTCTTTTAGAACACGAAGTGGTTGATGCCATGCTTCCAAGAAAAGCTTCTAAGCTTCAGGTAACCAGGAACCGTACCCCAAACCGACACAGGTGGTTGGGTAGAGAATACCAAGGCGCTTGAGAGAACTCGGGTGAAGGAACTAGGCAAAATGGCACCGTAACTTCGGGAGAAGGTGCGCCGGTGAGGGTGAAGGACTTGCTCCGTAAGCCCACGCCGGTCGAAGATACCAGGCCGCTGCGACTGTTTATTAAAAACACAGCACTCTGCAAACACGAAAGTGGACGTATAGGGTGTGACGCCTGCCCGGTGCCGGAAGGTTAATTGATGGGGTTAGCTAACGCGAAGCTCTTGATCGAAGCCCCGGTAAACGGCGGCCGTAACTATAACGGTCCTAAGGTAGCGAAATTCCTTGTCGGGTAAGTTCCGACCTGCACGAATGGCGTAACGATGGCGGCGCTGTCTCCACCCGAGACTCAGTGAAATTGAAATCGCTGTGAAGATGCAGTGTATCCGCGGCTAGACGGAAAGACCCCGTGAACCTTTACTATAGCTTTGCACTGGACTTTGAATTTGCTTGTGTAGGATAGGTGGGAGGCTTTGAAGCGTGGACGCCAGTTCGCGTGGAGCCAACCTTGAAATACCACCCTGGCAACTTTGAGGTTCTAACTCAGGTCCGTTATCCGGATCGAGGACAGTGTATGGTGGGTAGTTTGACTGGGGCGGTCTCCTCCTAAAGAGTAACGGAGGAGTACGAAGGTGCGCTCAGACCGGTCGGAAATCGGTCGTAGAGTATAAAGGCAAAAGCGCGCTTGACTGCGAGACAGACACGTCGAGCAGGTACGAAAGTAGGTCTTAGTGATCCGGTGGTTCTGTATGGAAGGGCCATCGCTCAACGGATAAAAGGTACTCCGGGGATAACAGGCTGATACCGCCCAAGAGTTCATATCGACGGCGGTGTTTGGCACCTCGATGTCGGCTCATCACATCCTGGGGCTGAAGCCGGTCCCAAGGGTATGGCTGTTCGCCATTTAAAGTGGTACGCGAGCTGGGTTTAGAACGTCGTGAGACAGTTCGGTCCCTATCTGCCGTGGACGTTTGAGATTTGAGAGGGGCTGCTCCTAGTACGAGAGGACCGGAGTGGACGAACCTCTGGTGTTCCGGTTGTCACGCCAGTGGCATTGCCGGGTAGCTATGTTCGGAAAAGATAACCGCTGAAAGCATCTAAGCGGGAAACTTGCCTCAAGATGAGATCTCACTGGGACCTTGAGTCCCCTGAAGGGCCGTCGAAGACTACGACGTTGATAGGTTGGGTGTGTAAGCGCTGTGAGGCGTTGAGCTAACCAATACTAATTGCCCGTGAGGCTTGACCATATAACACCCAAGCAATTTGCGTCGAAAGGCCAGATTGCGGTGTGTGAAGACGAAACGAACCGAAAGTTCGAGATACTCACAAAACACCAAACTATCGCATACCCAATTTGCTGAAGCGAGGCCATCCGGTCACGAGTCAGTACCCGAATTTCTTGACGACCATAGAGCGTTGGAACCACCTGATCCCATCCCGAACTCAGCAGTGAAACGATGCATCGCCGATGGTAGTGTGGGGTTTCCCCATGTGAGAGTAGGTCATCGTCAAGATTAAATTCCGAAACCCCTATCTGCGTATGCAGGTAGGGGTTTTGTTTTTGTGCGTGAAAAAAACAGGGCTGGTCATTGCACATTTTGCACAGTTATTTTCAGCTCATGGCACTAGAATAGGTCCAACTTTTTCAGAATCAGAGCCTTTATGCCGGATCCGGTTGACGCCCAAGGGCTGTCAGAATTACCACTAGAAAATCTGGTTGCTTGCCATGAGTGCGACTTGCTCATGCGTAAACCCGAACTCGCCCATGGCGAAAAAGCCCTGTGCCCGCGCTGTGGCTACGAGCTTTATGCCAATCGCTACAACGTCGTACAGCGCAGTCTCGCCCTGGTCATCGCCGCCTTGTTGTTGTTTATTCCGGCGAACTTTTTACCCATCATGCAGCTCAATCTACTCGGGCAATCTTCGCAAGACACTGTCTGGAGCGGGGTTGTCGCCCTTTTTGACACGGGCATGCAAAGCGTTTCACTGATTGTGTTCCTGTGCAGCATGGGGATCCCGCTGCTCAAGCTGCTTTGCCAGCTGGCCGTATTGTTGAGTATCCGTTTCGATGTCGGACGCAGCTACGGTTTGTTGCTCTATCGCATTTATCACCATATACGCGAATGGGGGATGCTCGAGGTTTACTTCATGGGCGTTCTGGTGGCGATCGTAAAACTGGCAGATATGGCAGCCATCACCGTAGGCCTCGGCCTTGTGTGCTTCATTGGAATGTTGCTGATTCAAGTCTGGCTCGAGGTCGTAATGTCGCCTCACCAGATCTGGCAGGCGTTATCAGGAGAAGATGCCCATGCGGGCGATTGATGCAGGCATTCTGATTTGCAAGGAATGCCATGAATTGAACAGGCAGGAAGCTGATACCGATGAGCAAGTCTGTACGCGCTGCGGGGCGCTGGTGCATGCCCGCAGCCCGAATAGCCTGGTGCGCACCTGGGCATTGCTGATTACCGCCGCCATTCTCTACATACCGGCCAACTTGTTGCCGATCATGACCGTGAACTCCCTGGGCAAAGGTGCGCCCAGCACGATCATGGCGGGTGTGATCGAGTTGGTGCACTACGGCATGTTCCCCATTGCGGCCGTGGTGTTTATCGCCAGTATCCTGGTGCCCACCTTCAAGCTGGTGGGCATCGGCCTGCTGCTGTTTTCCGTGCAGCGCCGTCAGCCCCTTTCGGCTCGCCAGCGTATCTGGATGTACCGTTTCATTGAGTTCATCGGCCGCTGGTCGATGCTCGATATATTTGTGATCGCCATCCTCGTGGCGGTCGTGAATTTTGGGCGGCTTGCCAGTATCGAAGCCAATCTTGGCGCCATCGCATTCGCCACGGTGGTGATTCTGACGATGCTTGCCGCGGTAACTTTTGATCCCCGACTGATTTGGGATAACACGGAGTCGGACGACGACCATGACTGATTTGCCTGTAGCGAAAACCCGACCGGCTTCGAACTGGTCTGCCATTTGGGTGTTGCCCCTGATCGCCTTGATCATCGGCGGCTGGCTCGGCTGGCGTGCCTATAACGAGACCGGTATCGAGATTCAGGTGCGTTTCGAGAGCGGCGAGGGCATTCAGGCCAACAAGACCGAAGTTGTCTATAAAGGCATGTCGGTCGGCAAGGTCAAAAGCCTCAAGCTCGATGACGAAGGCAGTTCCAAAGGCGTGATCGCCAGCATCGAAATGAACAAGGACGTAGAGCAATACCTGCGAACCAGCACGCGTTTCTGGCTGGTCAAGCCGAGCGTTACGTTGGCAGGTATTACCGGCCTTGAGACGCTGGTTTCAGGTAACTATGTTGCCATCAGCCCGGGGGAAGGCGAGCCTGTCCGCAAGTTCAAGGCCCTGGCCCAGGAACCGCCGCTTTCCGATGCCCAGCCCGGTCTGCACTTGACCATCAAGGCTGACCGCCTGGGTTCGCTGAACCGTGGCAGTCCGGTGTTTTACAAACAGATCAAAGTGGGCCAGATCAAAAGCTATGTGTTGTCCGAGGACCAGAGCACCGTCGAACTCAAGGTCTTCATTGAACCGACTTACGCCAAACTGGTGCGCAAGCACACACGTTTCTGGAACGCCAGCGGCATCAGCATCGACGCCAATCTGTCGGGTGTGAAGGTTCGCAGTGAATCCTTGGCCAGCATCGTCGCCGGTGGTATTGCGTTCGCTACACCTGAAAACCGCAAGGACAGCCCGCCTACCGACCCGAGCCTGCCGTTCAGGCTCTATGAAGACTTCGATGCAGCGGCGGCCGGTATCCGGATCAAGGTCAAGCTCAGCGACTTCGAAGGCTTGCAGGCTGGTCGTACGCCGGTGATGTACAAAGGCATTCAGGTCGGCAATCTCAAGGCGCTGAAGGTCGATCCTGACCTGTCCGGGGCCACCGCCGAATTGACGATGGACCCATTGGCCGAAGATTACCTGGTCGAAGGCACCCAGTTCTGGGTGGTCAAACCCTCGATTTCCCTGGCGGGGATTACCGGACTCGAGGCGTTGGTCAAAGGCAACTACATCGCTGTACGGCCTGGCGACAAGGGTTCGGCACCACAACGGGAGTTTGTAGCCCGGGCCAAGGCGCCGCCGCTGGATCTGCGTGCACCGGGCTTGCACCTGGTGTTGTTCACGGAAAATCTCGGCTCGCTGGAAGTCGGCAGCCCGGTTCTCTACAAGCAGGTCAAAGTCGGCTCCGTACAGAGCTATCAGTTCTCGCGCACCAAGAAGCAACTGATCATTGGCGTGCACATCGAGAAGGAATACGAAGGCTTGGTCAACGCTTCGACGCGCTTCTGGAACGCCAGTGGCATCACCCTCACGGGCGGACTGACCGGCGGGGTCCAGGTTAAAAGCGAGTCGCTGCAGAGCTTGATGGCCGGCGGCATTGCCTTCGAGACCCCACAGGAAAAAGCCCCGTTGCAGAAGCGTATTCCACGTTTCCGTCTGTTCGCGAACCATGAAGACGCCACGCAGAAAGGCGAAGTCATCACGCTCAAGCTCGATCGCGCTGATGGCCTGCGTACCGGCACGCCGATTCGTTTCAAGGGGCTGGATGTCGGCAAGGTGGAGGATGTCGACCTCAGCGAAGATCTGCAATCGGTGCTATTGACCGCGCGGATTACCGAAGTGCCGGAGCGCATCGCCCGGGTCGGCAGTCAGTTCTGGGTGGTCAAGCCTGAGCTGGGCCTGATCAAGACGTCCAACCTCGAAACCCTGGTGACCGGGCAATACATCGAGGTGCAACCGGCGCTGAAGAACCTGGGACCGCAGAAGAACTTTGTCGCTTTGGCCGCCGCGCCCGAAACTGCCAAGCAGGAAGCGGGATTGAGTCTGGTGCTGAGCGCAGCCCGTCGCGGTTCGCTGAAGGCCGGGGTACCAGTGACCTATCGCGAAATCACTGTGGGCAAGGTGACCGGTTATGAGCTGGGCCAGACCGCTGATCGCGTACTGATCCATATCCTGATCGAGCCGAAGTACGCGCCACTGGTACGCAGCGGTACACGGTTCTGGAACACCAGCGGTTTCGACTTCGATGTCGGTCTGTTCAGAGGTGCAACGGTGCGTACTGAATCACTGGAGACGATGATTCAGGGCGGCGTCGCCTTTGCCACGCCGGATGGCGAGGGCATGGGCAGCCCGGCGCGACCGGAGCAGACGTTTGCGCTGTTCGACAAGTTTGAAGCGGAGTGGCTGACCTGGGCGCCGAAGATTTCGCTCGGTAAGTAGTTTGATGGTGCTTGTGCCGCCGTCTTCGCGGGCAAGCCCACTCCCACAGAAAACTGCGTTGTACACAGAATCTGTGATCAACCGGTAATCCTGTGGGAGCGGGCTTGCCCGCGAAGAGGCCCTGAAGTTCACTGCAAGACTAAATGACACACCTATGAAAAAGGCCGCGATCCATTGGACCGCGGCCTTTTTTATCGCCTTCGATTCAAGCCTCAGACCGCATCCAGCTCCGGTTCATCCGCTTGTTCGTTGACCGTCGCCTTCACCTGGTCGTGACGACGGATGTACTTCCAGTCCGCCTCATCGATGTAGATACCAGCCGGGCCGCTGCCGCCTTCCAGGTCGATGGCGACACTGGCGCAGACCTGCGGCTTCACGCTCGCCAGGATCGGCACGAAACCCAGTTGCAGGCTGGTTTCCAGCAATGCCGCCTGGTTCTTCTCATCGATGTCCGCCGCCTCGTCGAGGTAGTACGGCAGGCGCACGCGACCGGCTTGGTCACGGTCCATCAAGTGCAGCAACAAGTACATGTTGGTCAGCGCCTTGATGGTCATGGTAGTGCCGTTGGACGCGGCGCCGTCGATGTCGGTGTGGATCACCGGTTGGCCGTTGACCTTGGTGATCTCGAACGCCAGTTCGAACAGGTCCTTGAGGCCGAGCTGGTTGTGGTTGGCCGCCACCAGCCGCGCCAGGTATTCCTTGGCCTCTTCGTTCTTGTTGTCCTGCTCGGCGCTTTGGCTCAGGTCGAAGACCGACAGGGTTTCGCCTTCTTCGTACTGACCGGCGCTGTGGATGATCTGGTCGATGTGTTTGAGCGCTTCCTTGTTCGGGGCGAGCACGATGCGGAAGCTTTGCAGGTTGGAGACCTGACGTTTGTTGATCTCGCGGTTGAACAGTGCCAGTTGGTGTTCGAGGCTGTCGTAGTCGCTGCGGATGTTGCGCAGGGTCCGGGCGATGTCCGTCACGGCGGCGCGGCGAGCCTTGCCCAGAGTCAGGGCTTCGTCGGTACGGTGCGCATAGGCGTTGATCAGCAGTTGCAGGCGACGCTCCATATCGTCTTCACTGTCGAACTTGGCCACGCCTTTGAGGCGCACCTGAGCGTACAGCGCTTCGATCTGGCCATCGGCCCGCAGCAAGCCTTGCCAGCTATCCTGGTAGTCGTTGAGCAGCGGCAGCAGGTTGTCCATGGAATCGTCGATCGGGTCCATGAATGGTGTGCCGAACGGCAGGTCCGCAGGCAACAACTGACGGCGGCGCAGGGCATCGTCAAGGGTGCGTTGCTTGGCTTCCATGTCGCCGATCTGGCGGCCGACCAGTTGCAGCTTGGCCGACAGTTGCTGAACGCGTTCGGTAAAGGCATCGCTGGAGCGCTTCAATTCGTCCTGAGCGGCTTCCATCTGCGCCAACTGTTCCAGCTTGTCGCCTTCCTCGGCGCTCAGGGTTTGTGCGCGACGGAAGTCTTCCAGGGCTTTCTGCGCATCCAGCACTTGCTGGTACAGCGCTTCGGTCTGGGTCTTGCTCGCGGCGCGGTCGGCGGCCACGGCTTGCTGGGTCTTCAGTTGCTTGAGTTCTTTGTCCAGGCGCTCTTTCTGGTCGCGCAATGCCGCGCGGTCAGCCAGGGCCTGCAATGCCGGCGGTTCGATATGCGAGATGTCGATGGACAGGCCCGGCACTTCGAAGCGTTCGCCTTTGAAGCCGTCGAGGATCAGCTCCACGGATTTCACCCAGTCGCCGTTTTCGTCGAGGGTGATGCCGTGTTCGCCTAGCGGCAGGCTGAACAGCGCGCTGTTGAACAGGCGCATCAGGCGTTCGACGTCTTGCTGCGAGAATTCTTCACGTAGACGGGCGTAGCTGTTGTTGTCGGCGTGATCGAGTTGCTGCTTGACCGACTTCAGGCGTTTTTCCAGATCCCGCAGACGCTCTTCCAGATCTTCGGCGCTGAACTGGCGGGACTGTGCCAGTGCACCGGCCAGTTCGTCGTGGGCGTCCTTGGCGGCCAGCAGTTGCTGCTCCAGCACCTTGACGTCATCGACCAGGGCAAAGCGATGCTTGAGCACCGACAGTTCGCCGAGCCAGCGCTGGATGCCGGTGATTTCCCGCTCCAGGCGCATCAGTTCCTGGGTACCGCCGCGCTGATCGTTTTGCAGGGCGTCCTGCTCGTTGCGGTAGTGTTCGGCCTGAATGGTCAGCTCTTCCTTGCGCGCACTGGCGTAGTCCGACCAGGTGCCCAGCAGCGAATCGAGCAGCGGAGAGATCCGGTGCAGCTTGCCGCGCAGGATGTCGCGTTGCTTCACACCGTTGGCCAAGGCTTCGACCAGCGGGCCGGCGGCGACCAGCGAGTTGTAGTCCTGCTCCATGCGTCGTACATCGCGGAACGCTTCTTCGCACGCGGCGATGTAATCGACGCTGCCGGACCGCAGGCTGTGTTCGAAGGCATCGAGGAACAGTTGCTTGAGCTTGGCCGCGGTGATTTCGCGCATGTGCAGCAGGTTGATGAACAGGGCGCGGAAGGTCTTCAGGCTCTGCTCGCTGGTGGAACGCAATGGAATCAGCGTCAGGTCCAGCGGGATCGAAGTGTGACCGCCGACCAGCAAGCGGCGCAGTTCGTCCGGCTTGAGTTCGTAGGCTTTCAGGCCTTCGCGCTCAAGGTTGGTGAACAGTTCTTTCTGGCGCAGGCAGGTGTCGTTTTTCTGGTAGTGGGCCAGGTCCAGCTTGCCGGCATAGGCAAAGAACTGATGGCCGAAACCGCCGCCCGGGCCGCGGCCGACCACACCGATCACGTGGGGGCCGTGGGGCAGATTCACTTCGACCAGGATGTAACTGGTGTCCGAGGCGAAGTAGAAGCGCCGGGACTGCTCCAGGCTGTACTTGCCGAAGCTCATGTCCGACATGCGCGCCAGGATCGGGAACTGCAAGGCGTTGATCGAGGCGGATTTACCGAGGTTGTTGGCGCCGTAGACCGACAACGGCTCTTCCAGCGGAAACAGGCCGAGGCTGTAGCCGGCGGTGTTCAAAAGGGCAAAGCGGTGGATGCCGTAACGTTCCTTGCTCATGCGTCGAGCTCCTGTTCTTCGGCGATGGCGCGGGCCAGGGCGTCTTCTTCGCTTTCATCTTCAAATTCTGCGAGGTCGAGCGGGTCGTCGGTCTGCAGCAGTTTTTCGTCGCTGTCTTCGTCGATCAGCACCGGCACCGGCAACGGCAGGACGCTGTGCAGGCTGGCGGCCAGATCGCGGTCCTGCTGCACTGACAGGCACACATCGAGGAAGCGGTGCATTGGCGGCAGGAAACGGTAGATGCCGTTTTCTTCGCTGGCGAAACCAAGCTGGGTCATGCGGCGCATGATCTTTTCTTCCAGCTCGTCCTGGGTCTGCACTTCGGCCTGGATGAACAGGTCACGGTACTTTTCCAGCAACGACGGCAGCTCATCGCGGCCGAGGCTGCCGCCATCGAGCACGGAGATCGGGTCACGGCCCTGGTCGGCCAGGTGCTCGACGAGGATGAAGGTGAACAGCGCCAGACGCTGGGCGGTCTTGTTCACCGCGGCGGCAGCGAGGTCCGGCACGAAGTAGTAGAAACCGCGGGTGTCGCAAACCAGTTCAAAGCCCAGGGCCTTGAACAGCGTGCGGTACTGGTCCTGAAAGTTCGACAACTGTGCGTACAGCTCCGGATCGCGGCGGCTGACGTGATAACCCTTGAACAGCTCGCGAAAGATCGGTGCCAGATGGGACAGTTCGGAAAGATCAAGTTGCATGCGAAGTACTTCCATAGAGGGTGCTCGCAGAATTCTCGGTGGCATCGCTGACCGAGAGCAGGGCGAAGGAGCGCAGGCTGACCTGGTGCTCGTGAGTATGGTATTGGCGACGTTCCAGACGCTCGCGCTTGAAGCGTTTCTCCCGCGACAGGCGCGAGAACCAGTACAGCAATTCGTCGGTGGCGCCGTCCGGTTCCTGCTCCAGCAGCCAGGTCATCAGGTCCGGCATCGGCAAGGCGTCTTCGCAGCGTTCGAGCATTTCCCGAACGGTGCGTGGCGCCCGTGGCGCTTCGCCTTTCTGGGTCTTGTGCGCCTTGGGGAAGCGTGCCGGTTTCGGTTCGAAGCGGGCCAAGGCATAAACGTAGGCTTCGACCTGGCTGGCACTGCCGAGGAAGGTGCTTTGTGGACGGGTGAACATCGGCATTGCCGCTTGTGGCACGGCGTCGATGCCCTTGCGACGGATCATCGACAAGGCCAATGCGGCGCCACGGGTCACGGCGTTGTGCCGGCGCGCTTCTTCACGCAGCGGCAGCAGCAGTTCGCGGGCATGACGCAGGGTCAACTGGGCGCTGGTCTGCATTTCGAGGATGCGCGCGTGGGTGCGCAGCAGCATGTCATCGTCGACCAGGTGGCCGAGGCGCTGCTGTTCGCTGAGCATCTTCAGCAGGACGGTTTCGACCTTGCGCACGCCTTGTTCGAAGGCGCCGTCGGCGTTCACCAGATCAATCATCGGCTCGACGTATTCGTCCCAGGTCGCCAGCACTTCAGCGTAACGCTGGCGCAGCGGAATCTGCCGGTCGCTGGTTTTCGCCCGTTCGGCGACGGCCACCAGTGCCTGTTCGTCGTTATCGAGTTTTTTCAGCACATCACGCACGCGCATGTCGAGCAGGCGCAACTGGCGGGCCAGGTCGTTGCCGTCGCGGATATCGAAGGCGTCCTGGATATAACCGGCCAGACGTTCGAGGTGGCGCAGGTAGGCTTCGATTTCCAGGCACAGGCCCAGCCGGTGTTCACGGCGCAGGTAGGCGAGGAAGTCGTGAATCTGCGCATTGAGCTCGAAACGGTTCGGGCTTTTGGCCACGGGAACCAGAATATCGAGGCGAATCCACACATCCAGCAGGCTGGTGATGTCCTGCGGCGTACTGTCGAGTTGCTGGGCGGCCAGTTGCGTGCGCAGTTCGTTCAGGCTCAGTGTGCCTTGGTCGAAGTGCTCGCACAGTGGCTCCAGAAGTGCCCAGTGTTCAGCGAGGGCGCGCAAGACGCGCTTGGGTTCGATCATCGGAATGGCCGGCTGGTTGGCGATTAAAAGCCGCGATTGTACTGCATCGGGGGCGATGCGATTCAATCTCGGGACGGGCTGTCGCCTTCTTTTCGGTAAAGTGCATCGATCAACTGCGGGCGATCTTGAGCGAACGGCGGTAGAATCAGCGCACTTTAGTTATCCACAAGTGGCCGACCTTTGCTTATCGAGTCCCGTCGTCGCGCTTATCTGGCCGCCATGCAGGTGGTCAACTGGCTGCCGCGCACCGAATTGCCCTTTGCTGCGCCGTCGCGGCCCGAGCTGCTGGACATGCCAGAGCCCGAGGTTGTGGCGCCTGCTGCACCGACGCCTGTGGCTGAAGTGCCCGTGGCAGCGGTGGTCAAACCCGCCGAGCGGGCGAAGATCGAGGTGCCACGGCCATCGCTGGCCAGCACCCGCACCGGGGCCAAACCGGTGGAAGAGGCCGAAGAGACGCCAGCCGTGGTCAAGGCACCTATCGTGCCGCCACCGCGTTTCGCCCTGCAGTTGCTGCGGGCCGGGCGTTGCCTGCTGCTGGTGGAGTTACCCACAGGCGAACCCTTCCAGACTCGCGATCCTGCCTATCTGCTGCTCAAGGACATGCTGCGCGCCGCCGGTCTGCCGGACAGCCCGCAGATCGTCGGTGAGCCGGTGCGTTGGCCGCTGCTGGTGCGTGGCACGATGGATCAGGGCCCGGAAGCAGCCCGCGATTTCGTGCAAGGTTTTCTCTCGGTGCGCATGGAAGAAACGCCCTGCGCCTGCTTGTGGCTGATCGGCCTGCCTGCGGTGCGATTTGCCGGCGAAGCGGATGCCGAGGCGTTCAATCGCGAGTTGCAGATCGAAGGCCTGGGCTCGGCCTGGGCGGTGCCGGGCCTGGAATTATTAATGGAAGAGCCACAGCGTAAGGCTGATGTCTGGCAAGCCATGCGTCGGCTGATGGCGCGCTGGAAAGAATCGAATGAGTGACGCTGTATCGTTTCGCCCGATGACCGAGGCGGACCTGGAAACTGTACTGAAAATCGAATACGCGGCCTATAGCCACCCGTGGACCCGCGGGATTTTCCTCGATGGCCTGGGCAAGTATCAGATCTGGCTGATGTTCGAAGGTCAGCAGCAGGTCGGCCACGGTGTGGTGCAGCTCATCCTCGACGAGGCACACCTGCTGAACATCACGGTCAAGCCGGAAAACCAGGGCCGTGGCCTGGGGCTGACTTTGCTTGAGCATTTGATGTCGATTGCCTACAAGGCCGACGCGCGGGAGTGTTTCCTGGAAGTGCGCGACAGCAATACCGCGGCGTTCAGGCTGTATGAGCGCTATGGTTTCAACGAGATCGGCCGGCGTCGGGATTACTATCCGGCGGTGGGCGGGCGCGAAGATGCGGTGGTCATGGCCTGCACTTTGGTGGATTGAAGCGTCATCCATTGTGGCGAGGGAGCAAGCTCCCTCGCCACAGGATCAACGTTTTTTGTCTAGCGGATCGCGCCGCGCCAACTCAGCCTCATCCAGGCCATTGCCACCGCCGATATCGTCCTCGTCGACGATGCTCAGGTCCCAATCCGCGCGGCTGTCATTGCCCGCCTCATGGGCATCCCGGGCACCGTCTTCACGGATCAGGGTTTCCGGGCTCAGGTCGTCGTCGGTCGGTTGATGGTCACCGGTCAGGCCCGATTCGCGTCCGCGCTGGCGCGGCATCCGTTGCTCGCGCTCCTTTTCCGGCAGTTCGTCACCGATTCTGGCGCTGGGTTCTTCGGTGTCGAAATCCAGCTCACGCACCGAGCCCATGCGGTCTTCGTTGTCGTCGACGGGTTCCGGTTGCACCGCATCGTACGGACGTCGTGAATCATTCATGGCAATTCCTCATACTGTAGGCCTTACTACGGTTGACCCTCGTGGCTACCGAGAATTCCACCGGCATGGAGCCCCGAGTACCGGATCAGGAGAGCATCTGCATTTCGCGCGTGACCCCGACGGACGGTTGTCAGTCAAAGCTGCGCATCATTCTTGAGGCTTCAAAGCATGAACGAATTACAAGATCTGATTGATAACAACGAGCGTTGGGCCGCTGCGATCAAAGAGGAAGATCCTGACTTCTTCGCCAAGCTGGCTCGCCAACAGACCCCTGAGTTCCTGTGGATCGGTTGTTCCGACGCCCGGGTGCCGGCCAACGAGATCGTCGGCATGCTGCCGGGCGATCTGTTCGTACACCGTAATGTGGCCAACGTCGTGCTGCACACGGACCTGAACTGCCTGTCGGTGATTCAGTACGCGGTCGATGTACTCAAGGTCAAACACATCCTGGTCACCGGCCACTATGGCTGCGGCGGTGTGCGTGCGGCGATGCAAGATCGCCAGTTCGGCCTGATCGACGGCTGGCTGCGTTCGATTCGCGATCTCTATTATGAAAAACGCGAAGAACTGGCCAAATACGCTACCGAAGAGGAGCGCGTCGACCGCCTCTGCGAGCTCAACGTGATCCAGCAGGTGGCCAACGTCGGGCATACCAGTATTGTGCAAAACGCCTGGCACCGCGGGCAGAGCCTGTCGATCCACGGCTGCATCTACGGCATCAAGGATGGCCGCTGGAAGAGCCTGAACGCGACCATCAGCGGTTTCGAGCAACTGCCGCCGCAGTACCGCCTGCGTCCGTTCGAACCTCTGTAAAACCCTTCAATACAGACTTCGCCGACGCCACTGTTGCAAAAACAGCTGGCCGTCGGCGTTCGGCTCTTCATCGTAGCCGGTAATCCAGCCACGGCACTCGTATGAGCCGCACTGGCAGGCGAATTGGCGTTGCAGTTTGTCTTCGCTGGCGGCGAAGTCCATGGTCAGCCAGTCGCCCTTGCTGATGTCCTTCAGCGTCCATAACCACAACTCGCTCAAGTCCAGAAAGACATTGGGGTCGCAAGAGTGTCGCAACAGCCCGCAGAAACGCGGGTCATAGACGTGCACGCCGGGGGCGAGCTGGCGGGTATGCCGACAGCGATAGGGCAGCAAGTGCCCCGACGCCCGGCAGAGACGAGTGATTCGCGGGAATTCGCGCCGTGCGGCAACAGCCGTGGCTTCACCCTTGGCGTTTTCAATGATTTCGAAGTCGGCCAGGGAAGGAAATCCCAGGCGGACGGGCAGCTCCGAAAAGGGGTAAACACCTTGCGGCGGTTGTGGGTGTTTTAGTTGAGGGGCGTGAGCTTTCATAACGATCCCTGTCTGCTAGGGTGCTGCGACTTCCTTGCGCCGACGGTCCTGTCAGCAAGGCAGCACATGGATTCAGCCCAAGCCTCTCGCAGTTACTACGGGCGGTCTACTGTCATAAGTGACAGATGTGACCGCCGTTCATCGGATTACAACGGCGGAGCAGGCTTTGCCGTGGCTGGCGCCGGGGCCTTGAGCTGCTTAAGCTGGGACACGATCGAAGCTGTCGCGCATTTACCCACAGCCTGCTGGGGGGACAGGTTGCGGATCGAGGTGTAGAACAGCTCGCAGGTTTTTTCTTTCTGGGCCACTTGCCAGGTTTGCCTGCAGGTATTGAGCTCAAGATCCGGATTGCTGTCCGGTTGGCGGCCCATGGTGGCCTGCCAGCACGCAGCACTCAAATCCTGGCCCATGACTTTCAGGCCTGCCGCATCAGCTTTGGCCTGGGCGTCACTGCCGGTGTAGCTGGCCGGATCGGCGGCATACCAAATGTAGCTTGGGTGGTTGGAGCCCAACACGGGGACTTTCACGCCGTTGTCCGGGGTGATCTGGACCAGGCTCAACACGTTCACCGTCTGCCCGTATTGCTCTTTGATCCAGTTACGCACCGGTGTACCGAAGGCGACCATCGGCAGGGCTGCGCCGCTGGCGTTCAGGCTGACTTCCTTGACCATGGTGGTCTGGTAATCCTTGAAGTAGCCGTAGACGCCTTCGAGGTCCTTGCCCGCGTTGGACGGCGCGGCAATCGGGGCGATGTCGATGATCGTCTGGTAGCCCGGCGTCTGCCCGGCCGGGATGCCGTTGGCGGTCAGCAGCGTGGCCCAGCGATCCGTAGTGGCGGACCTCAGGTAATCCTGGGCCTGGGTCAGCGAATAGTCTGGAGGGAAGTGCAGCAGTTCGACGCTTTTTCGGTTTTCCAGGGCCATGCCCAGCGGCAGGAACAGATACCAGCTGTACGCCCACTTGCCATCGGCATTCAGCTTGCTGGCGCCGTTGTAGGCCAGGTCACCGGCGTCGAGCAGCGCTGCCAATGGTTTTTCATAGCCGTCGGGCACACCGATGATTTCTGCGTGGAGCTGACCATTGTCTGTCTTGACCAGAACCTTCGCGTCGCCGTAGCCATCACGCTGCACACTTTGGGTCAGGTAATGCTCGACGGTTTGCTCAAGCGTCCAGTTGCGAAAGCAGATCACGTTGCAGTTGTTGGGATAGGCGAAGAGACGGGTAACGCGCTCGGTACTGCCCAGCTTCAAATTGACATCGGCGTGGGCGGTTGTGCTCAGGGTGAGGGCCGAGAGAGTGAGTGCCGCGAGTTTGAACATGCTCAGATCCTTTTCAGCGTATTAAGACCAGCAGTTACTGAAACAGACAGGGCGAAACAAAAAGGGCCGATATCAATATCGGCCCTTTTTTATGGTTACGGCATGACCGGCGGCAAATACGCCAGCGTCGTCCCCAGTGCCCATAACAACACTAGCACCAGTGGCGTGTGTACCAGCAACTGCACGAACGAGAAGCCGATCAGGTCCCGCGCCTTCAACCCCAGCACGCCCAGCAACGGCAGCATGTAGAACGGGTTGATCAGGTTCGGCAAGGCTTCGGCGGCGTTGTAGATCTGTACCGCCCAGCCCAGGTGATAGTTCAGGTCATTGGCCACCTGCATGACGTACGGCGCTTCGATGATCCACTTGCCGCCACCGGACGGAATGAAGAAGCCGAGGATCGCCGAGTACACGCCCATCAGCAGGGCATAGGTGTCGTGGGAGGCAATGCTGACGAAAAAGGTCGAGATGTGGTGCGCCAGGGTCTGCGCATCGGCGCCCTTGACCGTGGTCATCAACGCCGCGATCGAGCCATACAACGGGAACTGGATCAACACACCGGTGGTGGTCGGCACTGCGCGGGCCACGGCGTCCAGAAAGCTGCGCGGGCGCCAGTGCAGCAGGGCGCCGAGCATGATGAACAGGAAGTTGTAGGTGTTCAGCCCGGAAATCGCACTGATCGCCGGTTTGGTCGCAAACTCGTGGAACAGCCAGCCACCGGCCAGCAGCACCAGCAGGATCATCAGCAGCGGGCTGTATTCCAGCCATTCGCCGGGACGGGTGCGCGGTTGTAGCGGCGGCAGGTTGAAACTCGGATCGACGCCGCAGGCCTTGGCATCACGCGCCGAGTTCGGACCAGGGGCGGTGGCGTAGGCAATGATCAGCGAAATGACGATCAAGGCCAGCAGCATCACGCCGGACTGCCAGAGAAAGATCGTCTGCGTGAATGGAATCACCCCGGTGATCGACAGAATGGACGGCGGCAGGCTCGCCGGGTTGGCCTGCAACTGTGCTGCGGACGACGACAGGCCCAAGGCCCACACCGCGCCAAGCCCCAGATAGGCGGCAGCACCAGCGGCGCGATAGTCCATCTTCAGGTCGGTACGGCGGGCAAGGGCGCGCACCAGCAAACCACCGAACACCAGGGACAGGCCCCAGTTCAGCAACGACGCGACCATCGAAATCAACGCGACCCAGGCCACGGCGGAGCGGCCGTTTTTCGGCAGTTTGGCCAGACGGTCAATCAGCTTCACCGCCGGGGGCGAACTGGCGACCACATAACCGCCGATCACCACGAAGGCCATCTGCATGGTGAAGGGGATCAGACTCCAGAAGCCATCACCAAAGGCCATCGCAGCATCGGTGGGCTTGGCCCCCATCGCCATGGTGGCCAGGGCCACGATAATCACCGCCAGGGCAGCAAACACCCAGGAGTCGGGAAACCAGCGTTCGGCAAAACTTGAGCAGCGCAGGGCAAAGCGGGCGGAGCGGCTATCTTCGATATCAGCGGCCACGGGGGTACCTCGGATTTTTATGTTTGTTGTGGTCTTCGGGGCAGTAACCGCCCGTCTGGACAGACACCAACATTAATTCAAACCGAGGTTTTTTGCGGGGCTGTTTCGTGGCTATGGGACTTTGGTCTAACGGGTTGTCCGCCGGTGCGTTTGCGTAGACCATGGGCGCCTTGGTTTTTGCCTGTGCCAGAGTTCTTTTTCATGACTGCCAACACCGATTCGCGCCCGACGCCGTTCAACCGCTCGGACTACAAGACCCTCGGGCTCGCCGCCCTCGGCGGGGCGCTGGAAATCTACGACTTCATCATCTTCGTGTTTTTCGCCCTGACCCTCAGCCAGTTGTTCTTCCCGCCGGAAATGCCCGAGTGGCTGCGCCTGCTGCAAAGCTTCGGGATCTTCGTCACCGGTTACCTGGCGCGACCGCTGGGTGGCATCCTGATGGCGCACTTCGCCGACCGTCTGGGGCGCAAGAAAGTCTTCAGCCTGAGCATCCTGATGATGGCGTTGCCCTGCCTGCTGATCGGGATCATGCCGACCTATGCGCAAATCGGTTATTTCGCTCCCTTGCTGCTGTTGGCCCTGCGCATCCTCCAGGGCGCGGCGGTGGGCGGCGAGGTGCCCAGTGCCTGGGTATTCGTCGCCGAGCACGCGCCCATCGCCCATCGCGGCTATGCCCTGGGATTCTTGCAGGCGGGGCTGACCTTCGGCTATCTGATCGGCGCATTGACCGCGACCTTCCTGGCGCAGGCATTCACCCCGGCGGAAATCCTCGATTACGCCTGGCGCTACCCGTTTCTGCTCGGCGGCGTGTTTGGTGTGATTGGCGTCTGGCTGCGTCGCTGGCTCAGCGAAACCCCGGTGTTCATGGCCATGCAGACACAACGCGAGGCGGCTGGCGAACTGCCGCTGCGCACGGTCTTGCGCGAGCATCGCCTGGCCATTTTGCCGGCGATGATTCTCACCTGTGTGCTGACCTCGGCCGTGGTGGTGTTCGTGGTCATCACCCCGACCATGATGCAGAAAACCTTTGGCATGACCGCCAGCCATACCTTCGCCTTGAGCGCACTGGGCATCGTGTTCTTGAACATCGGCTGCGTGCTCGCCGGGCTGCTGGTCGACCGCATCGGCGCCTGGCGCACAGTGATGCTCTATAGCCTGCTGCTGCCGCTGGGCATCGGCGTGCTGTATGCCTGCCTGATCACGGGCGGCGACTGGATCGGCCTGGCCTACGCCGTGGCAGGGCTGTCCTGCGGGGTGGTCGGCGCGGTGCCATCGGTGATGGTCAGCCTGTTCCCGGCGCGGATTCGCGTCTCGGGTATCTCGTTCACCTACAACATTGCCTACGCCGCGTGGGCGAGTGTCACACCGCTGCTGTTGATCGGTCTGATGCCGTGGAGTCCGTGGATCTGCGTGATGTTCAGTGCGGTGATGGGGGTCGTGGGCGTGGGCAGCGCGGCTTATTTCGGTGCACGGATGCCGAGAATCGCAGGCTGTTCCACTGCTGGCGCGCATTGATTGTGCGCATCACAACTATTTTTGTAGGACAAACCTGAAACACGCTTAAGTAAATGTTTCCAAGGCCGATGGTTAGGCTGCATATCGCTTTCTACCCCTGTCCATCGGTGCTTTCCCATGTTCAATAAACGCTTGAAGCAGGAGCTGTCGGCTCTTCGTGAAGAACTCTCCAGCCTTCAGCAAGTGAAGGAAAGCCTGGAAAGCGAGATGCTGGTGCTGACCCTCGACAGCGATGGACGGGTTCAGTCGGTCAATCAGAACTTCCTTGGCGAAATGCAGTACAAGAGCGGCGACCTGATTGGCCGACACATCGACGAGTTGGTCCCGGATCACGTGAAATCCGATGAATTCCAGCTGCGTTTCAAGAACGCGCTGACCCGTGGCGAACACTTCGCCGGCGCAGTGCGCCTGTTGCGCGGTAACGGCCAGGAAGCGTGGTTGCGCTCGATCCTGCAACCGGTGCGCTCGGCGGATGGGCGGATCAGGCATTTTTCGATTTTCTCCAGCGACCTGACCCGCACCATCGAGGCCTCCCGCGAACACGAGAACCTGATCGGCGCACTGGTGCGCTCCACGGCGGTGATCGAATTCGACCTCAACGGCAACGTGCTGACGGCCAATGACCGCTTCCTCAGTGGCATGGGTTACAGCCTCGCGCAGATCAAGGGTAAGCATCACCGCATGTTCTGCCTGCCGGAGGAGTACAACAGTGCCGAGTATCAGAATTTCTGGCGTCGCCTGAACACGGGCGAGTACGTGGCCGAGCGTTTCAAACGTGTCGACAGCCATGGTCGTACGGTCTGGCTGGAGGCGTCCTACAACCCGGTGGTCGATGCCAACAACAAGCTCTACAAAGTGGTGAAGTTCGCCACGGTGATTACCGATCAGGTCAATCAGGAACAGGCCGTCGCCGAGGCCGCCAACATCGCCTACAGCACCTCGCAGCAAACCGACCAAAGCGCCCAGCGCGGTAACGCTGTGGTGACCCAGGCCGTGGACGTGATGCGCGATCTGGCCAGGCATATGCAAACCGCCGGTGATGGCATCGAGGCCCTGAACGAGCAATCGCTGGTGATCGGTACCATTGTCAAAACCATCAGCGGCATTGCCGAACAGACCAACCTGCTGGCGCTCAACGCGGCCATCGAAGCGGCGCGTGCGGGCGAGCAGGGGCGTGGCTTTGCCGTGGTCGCGGATGAGGTTCGGCAACTGGCTTCGCGCACCAGCCAGGCCACGGACGAAATCGTCCTTGTGGTGCGGCAGAATCAGGACATGGCGCGCAACGCCGTGGCCCTGATGACCGATGGCAAACTTCAGGCCGAACAGGGCCTGGCGCTGGCGGCGGAAGCGGGTACGGTGATTGTCGAGATCCAGGACGGCGCGCAGAAAGTGGTCAACGCGGTGGGGCAGTTTGCCAATCAGTTGGTGAGTTGAGCCCCGCGTTCTGCCCGCCGAATGAAAAGATCGCCATTGGCGATCTTTTCATTTCAGCGTGTTTTATCCCGTTACAATCGGCTCTTTTCCCCAGGAGCAGACATCCATGAGCGTTTCCCATCGCCGACCGGTTCCCTTGTCCAAGGCCTATCGTCTGCTCAATCATGGCCCGACTGTGCTGGTCAGCGCAGCCCACGGTGGCCAGCGCAACATCATGGCGGCCGCCTGGGCCATGCCGCTGGATTTCGAACCACCGAAAATTGCCGTGGTGCTGGACAAGTCCACCTGGACTCGCCAGTTGCTGGAAGCCTCGGGCACTTTTGTGCTGAACGTTCCGTGCGCTGCCCAGGCCGACATTGTGCAGACCGTCGGTTCGACCTCCGGCCTGGAATTGACCCAAGGCCAGGGGCGCGACAAGTTTGAGACCTACGACTTGCAGACCTTCACTGGCGAGTCGGTCGATGCGCCGATGCTCGAAGGCTGCGTGGCCTGGCTGGAATGTCGCCTGTTGCCGGAGCCGAACAATCACCAGCAGTACGATCTGTTCCTGGCCGAAGTGATTGCCGCACAGGCAGACGAACGTGTGTTCAGCGAAGGGCGCTGGCACTTCGAAGGGCAAGATGCCTTGCGCACCTTGCACCACGTGGCGGGCGGGCATTTCCTGACCATTGGCGAGCCGGTGGACGGCAAGACTTTGCAGGCTTGAGCCGGTCAACGCTTAAATCCACACATCATTCTCGGCTGTGCGTTCACCACCTTCACTGCCGGTGTTGAGTACGCCCTTGGGTTCGATCAGCAGAAGTTTTACCTCCTGCTCGGCACAGGGCTTGTGTTCGACGCCTTTGGGCACCACGTACATTTCCCCGGCGTTCACCAGCACGTGGCCATCGCGAAAATCGATGCGCAACCGGCCTTCGAGCACGATGAAGGTTTCGTCGGTATCGAGGTGGTCGTGCCAGATAAAGTCCCCCAGCAGCTTCACCACCTTGAACTGGTAGTCGTTCATTTCGGCGATGACCCGGGGCGACCAGTGGGAATCGATCCGGCTGATTTTTTCAGCGAAGTTCAGGCTTTCGTAAGCGTTCATGAAACAGCTCTCGCGGTGGTTGGTATACCCACGATAGCCAGCGACTCAACGTCCTTCTTGTACGATTGTGCGTGGCTCAACGGCGCTGCATGTTCATCCAGCGGGCCGGTGACAGGCCGTAGGTTTTGCGAAATTGCCGCGTCATGTGGCTCTGGTCGGTGAAGCCTGCGATCAGCGCGGCGCTGACCAGGCTCTGACCCTGAATCAGTAGCGCACGGACCAAGTCCAGGCGGCGCATGGTCAGGTAGCGGTAGGGGCTGGTACCGAACAACAGGCGAAAATCCCGGGACAGGCTCCAGCGATCCCGACCACTGTGCTGCGCCAGTTCATCCAGGGTCACGGTGCGATCCAGGGCGCCGTGGATGTATTCCCGCGCACGCTGCGCGGCCACGTAATCGAAACCCGAGCGTTTGCCCGGCGCACCGGAAACCGCGCTCATGGCTTGCGCCAGATCGAACAGCGCATCCTGCTCTTCCAGTGGATCGAGCGGGCAATCCAGGCTGCGCAGCAACGCGCCCGTGGCGGCGAACAGGCGGGGATCGTTCGACAGCCCGGTCTTGATGAACGGCAGCGCCTGCCCGCCGAGCATCTGCTGGATCAGCGCCGGTTCGATGTACATCATCCGGTACTGGAATCCGGACTCGGTGCCGGCTTCGCCATCGTGGGCTTCGTCCGGGTGCAGCACGATCGTTGCGCCCGGCAGGCTGTGACGCCAGCCGCCGCGATACTGAAAGCTCTGCACCCCGGCCAGGGTGTGGCCGATGGCATAGGTGTCGTGGCGGTGAAGGTCGTAGCCATGGCCGGCAAAAAACGCCTCGAAACGCTGCAGCCCGCCGACATCGGGCGCGCGAAGGAACCAGTCATTGCGAGGCGGACGCTTGGCCATGGTGATGATTGTCTTGAGTTTGATGTGCAACACGGTAACTCAGCCAGCGGTTCCCTGTCTTCTGATCGGATGGCGGCATGCCCGCTAGAAAACCAAGGGCAAATACTGCACTGTGGGGCGCATTCGCTACAGGTCGTTTTTTATTTGTCAGGATGAGGCCAAGTCATGAGCAAATTGCGTGTGGGGATCATTTTCGGAGGCCGTTCGGCCGAGCATGAGGTGTCGTTGCAGTCGGCGAAAAACATCGTCGATGCGCTGGATCGTTCACGCTTCGAGCCGGTGCTGATCGGCATCGACAAACAGGGCCATTGGCACCTCAATGACCCTTCCAACTTTTTGCTGAACCAGGAAAACCCGGCGCTGATCGCCCTCAATCAGTCCAATCGCGAACTGGCCGTGGTGCCGGGCAAAGCCAGTCAGCAACTGGTGGAAACCTCCAGCCAGGAAATGCTTGGTCACGTCGATGTGATCTTCCCGATTGTCCACGGCACCCTCGGTGAAGACGGTTGCCTGCAAGGCTTGCTGCGCATGGCCGATCTGCCGTTTGTCGGCTCCGATGTGCTCGGCTCGGCCGTGTGCATGGACAAGGACATCAGCAAGCGCCTGCTGCGCGATGCCGGCCTGGCGGTGACGCCGTTCGTGACATTGACCCGCGCCACGGCGGCGCGCACCGGTTTTGCCGAGGTGCGGGGCAAGTTGGGTTTGCCACTGTTCGTCAAACCGGCGAACCAGGGCTCCTCCGTGGGTGTGAGCAAGGTCACCGACGAGGCTGAGTACATCGTTGCGGTGGAACTGGCCTTGAGTTTCGATACCAAGGTGTTGATCGAGTCTGCCGTCAGCGGCCGCGAGATTGAGTGCGCGGTGCTCGGCAACGAAGACGCCATCGCCAGTGGCTGCGGCGAGATCGTGGTGCGCAGCGGGTTCTATTCCTACGACAGCAAGTACATCGACGACACGGCTGCTGAAGTGGTGGTGCCGGCCAATATCAGCGTCGAAGCCAGCGAGCGCATTCGCGCCCTGGCCGTCGAAGCGTTCCAGGTACTGGGCTGCTCCGGCCTGGCCCGTGTCGACGTGTTCCTGATCGACAGCGGCGAAGTGCTGATCAATGAAATCAACTCGCTGCCCGGCTTCACTCGCATCAGCATGTACCCGAAACTGTGGCAGGCCACCGGCATGACCTACAGCGAACTGGTGACGCGACTGATCGAGCTGGCGCAGGAAAAGCACCAGGTTCGGCAGGGGTTGAAGATCAGTCGATAAGCGCTGCTGATTTTCGCTTGTACATAAAAAGGGCCTACCCACCGGTAAGCCCTTTCTCATCCCCATGTACGACTCAATCCCCCAACGCTTGCCCTTCACGCCGCGGATCGGCCCCGCCTGTCAGCGACGCTTTCCCTTGGGCGTCCTTGACCCGAACAATCGCCTGGGTCCCGCTGGTCATGTCGATCTCGCTCACGCTGTGCCCTTTGTCTTTCAGCGCCTGAATCAGCGTCGGGCTGAACTGTCCCTGTTCCAGTTCGGTCGGGCCGTTGCGGCTGCCAAAGTTGGGCAGGTTGATGGCGGCTTGGGCATCGAGGTTCCAGTCGAGCAGGCCGATGGTGGATTTGGCCACGTATTCGATGATTTGCGAGCCGCCTGGGGAGCCGACGGTGGCGAGGAACTCGCCGCTCTGGCGGTCGAAGATCAGGGTCGGGGCCATGGAGGAGCGCGGGCGTTTGCCGGGCTCGACGCGGTTGGCGACTTTTTGCCCGTTTTCCTCGGGGATGAACGAGAAGTCGGTCATCTCGTTGTTGAGCATGAAGCCCTGAACCATGATGTGCGAGCCGAACGCCGACTCGATGGTGGTGGTCATCGACACGGCGCCGCCGGCGTCATCGACGGCCACCACTTGCGAGGTGGAAATCCGCAGCGGCGAACGGTCCGGCGCATAGGCCACCCGGATGCCCGGCGGCGTGCCGGGTCTGGCCGTGCCCATGCTGCGTTCGCCGATCAGGGCGGCGCGGCTGGCGAGGTAGGCCGGGTCGACCAGGCCCTTGACCGGCACGGGCACGAAGTCGGTATCGGCGACGTACTGAGCGCGGTCGGCATAGGCCAGGCGTTCGGCTTCAGCGATCAGGTGCACCGCTTGCGGGTCGGGCTCGATACCGGCCGGGGTTGTGGTTTTAACCGGCTTCAGCGGTGCCAGCGCCAGGCGTTTATCGCGAGTCTCCAGGGCTTGCAGCGTGCCGAGGATCTGCGCCACGGCGATCCCCCCCGATGACGGCGGCGGCATGCCGCAGACTTGCCAGCGCTTGTAGTCGGTGCATAGCGGCGCGCGCTCCTTGGCCTGGTAGTTGGCGAGGTCGGTCAGGGACAGGCTGCCGGGGTTCGCGTGACCCTGCACCTTGGCTGCGATTTCCTCGGCGACCGGGCCTTTGTACAGGGCATCCGGGCCTTCATGGGCGATGCGTTTGAACACGGCGGCGAGTGCCGGGTTCTTCAAGTTTGTGCCGACGGCTTTTGGGCTGCCATCGGCATTACGGAAGTAAGCCATCATTTCCGCTGAGCGCGGCATGGACGAATCCGCGGCGATCAACTGGTGCAGGCGTGGCGAAATGGCGAAGCCTTGTTCGGCGAGCCGGATGGCTGGTTCAAACAGCTGCGCCCAGGGCAGGCGTCCGTGTTTTTGATGGGCCAGTTCCAGGGCGCGCAGCACGCCGGGTGTGCCCACCGAGCGGCCGCCAATCTGCGCCTGGGTGAACCCCATCGGTTGTCCATTGGCTTGCAGGAAAAGCTTCTCGGTAGCGCCGGCCGGGGCGGTTTCACGCCCGTCGTAGGTGCGCACGGCCTTGCCATCCCAGAGTACGATCAATGCACCGCCACCGATGCCCGAAGACTGTGGCTCGACCAGCGTCAACACTGCTTGCATCGCAATCGCCGCGTCGATGGCCGAGCCGCCCCGGCGCAGCATCTCCCGCCCGGCTTCGGCCGCCAGCGGGTTGGCTGCCGCTGCCATGTATTTCTCGGCGTGTTGAGTTTTCAGGTCGGTGCGGAAGCCGGAAGCGCTTTCCGGAGCGAGTGGCAGCGTCGGGACTGAAGCGTTGTTGCATGCGGTAAGGGTCAAGGCGCTGGCGAGCAGAACCAGGGCTGGCAGGCGATAGCGGCGCAAAGGAAAGGTTGAGAACACGTGGGGTACTCCGTCCGTTGGATCTACGATCAGCCGACTTTATCGGCCGACCGGGAGGGACGCAAACCGAGTCCTGCGGCACCGACGTTTTTGTCCTTCATCAATGGCGGGATTTTCTGTAGGGTCGTTGCCAACAGGCAGGCCGGAAAATCAACAAGAGGCAGACATGCATACCGAGTTCCCCACCCAGTCCAGCTATCGCACCCAGCGTGAACAGTTCCTGGCCGCTGCGACCACGGCAGGCGCAACGCTGACGGAATACCCACACCCGCTCAAAGGACCGTTCGGCGAAGCCCTGGGTACCGATGTGGCGGTGCTGGGGGATCCGGGCGCCAAGCGCCTGCTGATCGCGTTGAGCGGCACTCATGGGGTCGAAGGCTTCTACGGCTCGGGCTGCCAGATCAAATGGCTGCAGGAGTTGGGCAAGCGTTCCCTGCCAACGGATGTCGCCGTGGTCATGATCCATGCCATCAACCCTTGGGGCATGGCGTGGTTGCGCCGGGTCAACGAAGACAATATCGACCTGAACCGCAATCACCTGGATTTCCAGCGACCGCTGCCAGACAACCGGGCCTACAACGCCCTGCATGAAATCTATGCCTGCCCGCAGTTGCAAGGTCCGCAGCGTGATCGTGCCGATGCCTTGCTCGACGAGCAGATTCGCCTGCACGGCTGGCCGGCGGTCATGTCGATTGTCGAGGGCGGTCAGCATGCTCATCCCGACGGCCTGTTTTTCGGCGGGCTGGCGCCGAGCTGGTCGAACCGCACGTTGCACGAGATCGTGCAGAAGCACGTGGCCCATGCCGAGGTCGCCATGTGTTTCGACTTGCACACGGGCGCTGGCGAGTACGGTCATCCGATGTTGTTGACCATCACCGAGTCCGCCTATCCGGCGCTGGCGGATGCGCAGGCGATTTATGGCCCGTGGCTCTACAGCCTGCAAACCGGTGCCGACACCCTGAGCGAAACCGGTGTGGCGGCAACGGCCACCGGCTATACCTCGCAGGCGCTGATCAATGCGCTGCCGCAGGTGCGGCTGATGCCGTTTGTCATCGAGTGCGGGACTTATCCGGGGCCGGAGGTTCACCGTCATCTGCGCGATGATCACTGGCTGCATCTGCACGGCAACCCGAATGACGCAACAGGGCGCGAGATCAAGCTGAATCTGCTCGAGCAGTTCTATCCCGCCGACAGCGATTGGCAGGCGATGGTCTGGCTGCGCACCTGGCAGATCTGGGAGCGGGCGTTGTCGGCATTACCGACGGTTCGCAACTGACACCCCTCAGTGGCTCGATGGCCGCGCGGCACGCGCGCCATCACGCCGAAACCATCACACCGCCTTCGAGTGCCGTAGCCCCGGCCACTTTGCACAATTCAACCCCCGCCGCCGCAAAGCGAATCGCACTGCGCATGTACATCACGCCACGGGTGGAGCTGCATACAACCTGCGTAGCGCCAGTGATGGGGTCTATGACGTGCACCACCGGCTCATCACGCTCGATCCACGCGCCGGGTTTGTGCAGGAACACCACGAGCCCGGCGCAGGGGGCGCGCAAGGTCAGTGAGCCATCGAAGGGTGTCGCGGGCTGGAGCAGGGCTGGCATCGGCGGCGGTGTGCCGGCGAGGATGCCCCGGTGTTGCAGGAAGGCGTAGAGGGCGGCGGCATCGACGCGGGCCAATGCATGATCGACATCCGCTTCGCCGCGTAACTCGACGGTGGAGGCGACGCAGCCGGAAGGGATTGGAAAGCGTCCGGTAAACGCTTCGGCCAGACGCCACCAGGGTTGACCGCATGCCTCGTCAAACGAGCCAGCGCCCGTACCGCTGGCCAGCAGGCTGGCCTGTGCGCCGATGTAGCGTGCCAGCGGTTCGATCTGCGACCAACAGGGCGTTTCTGCATACAGGTGAACCACGGCCTGGGCATCGCAATGCAGGTCGAGGACGAAATCGGCGTCGTGGGCCAGCAGCAATTGTGCCTGGCGCATCGAGTCGATCTCGCTGGTCGGGCGGATCTGTTTCAGGGCACTGGCCATGGCGCGCCGAATGATCTGCCGGTTTGCATCGGCATCCCCGGTCAGTTCATGGGCCAACCGATCTCTGATCGTCTCGGCCAAATCAGGATAACGGCGATTGAAATTCTCACCGCTGTTGAAATCGAAACGCCCCATCGCGTCGTGCATCAAGGTCTGTTCGAGGCCAATCGGATTGGCGATGGGGACCAGCACGATCTCCCCGAGGATCTGTCCGCGAGCCTCGGCACTGTCGAGCATTCCACGCAGGTGATGCAGCGCCAGCATGCCGGGCAATTCGTCGGCGTGCAGGCTGGCTTGCAGATAAACCTTGCCGGCGCGTCCGGGCTGGCCGTAATGGACGCTGATCAGGTGCCGCTGGGTACAGGGGTTGCGGGTCAACAGGGGCTGATGCTCGACGCGCATAAAGCGTTCCTTGAGACAGAGGGGGCAAGTGCCGAAGTTTCCATCTTTATGAAAATGAGTGGCCCCAACAATCGAATAATTTGCCCGTCACTGGTGAGCAAAATGATCCATTGACCGGCAGTGAAACGTCCAAATGCGCCATAAGACCGTTCAATAAAATTTGACAGTGACGCAAATTTATTTCGATTGATGTAATCGTTTCGTCACCAATACTAGGGCCCTCGGTTCAGGTCTCTGTGAGCCTGGAATTCCCAATAAGAATAAAGAGGTGCTCGCATGACCAGTTGTGCCCAGGCGCTCGTCCGGTTACTTGAAGGCTACGGCGTGGAGTCGGTGTTCGGCATTCCCGGTGTGCACACGGTCGAGCTTTATCGCGGGCTGCACGGCAGTTCTCTGCGCCACATCAGCCCGCGTCACGAACAGGGTGCAGGCTTCATGGCGGACGGCTATGCCCGTGCCAGCGGCAAGCCCGGCGTGTGCTTTATCATTACCGGCCCCGGCATGACAAACATCCTCACCGCCATGGGCCAGGCCTACGCCGACTCGGTGCCGATGCTGGTGATTTCCACCACCAGCCGCCGCGAACATCAACGCCTGGGCCACGGCTACCTGCATGAAATGCCCGACCAGCGTGCAGTGGTCGCCGGGGTCTGCGCCTTCAGCCATACCTTGCAGCGGCCCGATGAATTGCCGGAAGTGCTTGCCCGCGCCTTCGCACTGTTCGGCTGTGCCCGCCCGCGTCCAGTGCACATCGAAATTCCGTTGGACGTGCTGGAAATTCCGGCCGACAACCTCGACCTGCGCCCACGTACCTTGCCGCAAGCCCCGGCGCCGGCGGCGGCGAATATTGCGGCGGCGGTGAAACTGCTGGCGGCGGCGCGCAAGCCGTTGATCCTCGCCGGTGGCGGCGCCCGAGGCGCAGGCCCGCTGGTGCAGGCGCTGGCGGAAAAGTTGCAGGCGCCGGTCGCCCTGACCACCAATGCCCGTGGCCTGCTGGCGCCGGAGCACCCGCTGTTGCTCGACGGGGTTCAGTCGTCGGCTCATGGCCGTGCACTGTTTGCCGAAGCCGACGTGGTATTGGCGGTCGGTACCGAATTGGGGGAAACCGATTACGACTTCTTCGGTCTGGGGCCGCTGTCACTTAATGCGCCGCTGATTCGCCTGGACATCGATCCCTTGCAGATCCTGGGGGCGGCTCGCGCCGACGTGGGCTTGCTGGGCGATGCCGGGCAAGGGCTGCAAGCGCTCCTGACGGCAGTGCCTGAAGCTTGCGCCAGCGACTGGGCCCATCAGCGTGTAGCACAGGTCAATGCTGCCGAACGGTCCGGCTGGAGCAGCAAGCAGAACATCATGCAGCAGATGCTCGACACCCTGCGCGACAGCCTGCCCGCACCGATCGTGGTCGGCGATTCGACCCAGCCGGTGTATCAGGGCGCGCTGGGTTATCGCGCCCCGCAAGCCAACAGCTGGTTCAACGCCGGCACAGGCTTTGGCACCTTGGGTTACGGCTTGCCGGCGGCCATCGGCGCCAAGCTCGCCGCGCCTGATCGTCCCGTGGTGGCGGTGGTCGGCGATGGTGGCGTGCAGTTCTCCAGTGCCGAACTGATCGCTGCCCGTGAAGCGGAGTTGGGGGTGATCGTGGTGCTGTGGAACAACCACTGCTATGCCGAAATCCGCGACTACATGACCAACCGCGATATTCCCCCATTGGGCGTGGACATCCTGCCACCGGACTTTGCCGCATTGGCCAAGTCCTGCCACGTCGCCCACATCGGCATTAGCAGCCTTGAGCAGTTGCGCGAGGTACTTGCCAGCCAGGTCCACACCCGTCAACCGATTCTGCTGGAACTGGACGCCGCCGCTTTCCTGTCTGCCTGAACCGTTAGGAGTGAACCGCATGGAATTGCAGAAGAGATTTGCCCTGAAGTGGATCGACCAGCATCGTCAGCAGTTATCGGATTGGCACCAGATCATCTGGCACTACGCGGAGCCCGCGTTTCGCGAGTACAAGTCATGTGCCTGGTATGTGGATCTGTTGCGCAAGGAAGGTTTCACCGTCGAAGAAAACAGCGGCGGCATGCCCACCGCGTTTTGCGCAACCTTCAGTAATGGCCAGGGACCGGTGCTGGCGACCTACGCCGAATACGATGCGGTCCCCGGTAATTGCCAGGC
Organism: Pseudomonas grandcourensis; assembly: GCF_039909015.1. NCBI lineage: Bacteria > Pseudomonadati > Pseudomonadota > Gammaproteobacteria > Pseudomonadales > Pseudomonadaceae > Pseudomonas > Pseudomonas grandcourensis. The sequence goes on along the minus strand of NZ_CP150919.1, from coordinate 5,804,527 downwards.
TGCCACTACCCGCAAGATGCCCCGCGAAGGTTTGTCGCGGTTCGCCCCGGGCCACACCGATCCGCACTCTGCGCTGGGTATCAGCGCGTTGGGCGGGGTGCTCGCGGCGAAGGCGGCGATGCTTGAGTTCGGCATCGAGGGCACCATTCGTTTCTTTGGTGAGCCGGCGGAAAAGCTCCGTGCGTCCAAACCCGTACACGCGGCCAAGGGTTACTACGACAACCTGGATGCGGCCATCAGCTTTCACCCCACCTACATGTTGCCGCTGAACAACACCACCACCTGGGATACCCATTGCGGCATTGCTTACGCCTACATCTACAGCTTCACCTGCGAAGACCCGGAAAACTGGATTGCCGCCGACCGCTATAGTCCGATCCCGCAGAATCACCTGGCTGCGCGGGCACCGGGCGCCAACGATGCGCTGATGCACTTCTACAACCTCAACGAGAGCCTGCGCCGTTCGACCCTGCCGTTCACCGGTTTGTGGAGTTACAACGAGGCCATCCTGACGGCCGGGCAGGCCACCGCCGACAACCTGCCACCGCACCTGTCACAGATCCAGTACCTGCTGCGTTGCGATTCGATCGAGCAGGCCGAAACCATTTCCCAGGTGATGGATAACAACGCCGCCGCTGCGGCGATGGCCACCGGTTGCCAGTGGAAAAAGACTTGGGTCTGCAAGTCCCGTGGCGGTCTGCCCAACCATGTGCTGGCGCGGGCGACATACAGCAACCTGGCCGCCGTCGGCGCACCGCGATGGGGTACAGAAGCCTGTGAGATTGCCCGTGAGATCCAGAGCAATCTCGGTCTGGAACCGATGGCGGAACCTTTCCTGCCGGCCACCGAACAACTGATCGACCCGCAGGAATGCGAACGGCAGATACGCCTGCAAATGCCGGCATGGCAGAAGTACCTGACCTCCGACGACTACCCCGAATACACCTGGCATTGCCCGACCGTGCGTCTGCTGGTGGCCCGCCCGATGCTCAGCGCCCCCGCCGGCCATGTGTACCCGGATTGGGTTTCCAATGCCTTGGGCGGCATACCGCAGACCATCGATCCGATGATCGAAGTGGCGGCGAAAACCATTGCCAACACCTTGCTCGACCTGTTCTGCAACGACGATTTGCTCAAGGCTGCCAAGGACGAGTTCAACCAGCGCACCGGCGGCGGCATCGGCGGTGAGCACTGGCAGGCGCCGCTGTTGCCGGCCGACTTTCAAGCCCCCCATCGCTTCCGCTGGCCGGAGTACATACGCACCGTGCGTGGCGAAGAGTGGTGGATCCCGGCGCGTGACGACGAGTAGTCGTGGCGTTGCCCGGCCTGCCTGAACAATCAGAATTCGAGGATCCAGACGTGCAAGCACTCACCCACGTGAATATCCCCCAGCCACACACTGACACCGCAGTCGTCGCCATCGATGACCTGCACAAGAGCTATGCCGATCACCACGTGCTCAAGGGCATTTCGATGCGCGCCAAAGAGGGCGAAGTGGTCTCGCTGATCGGCTCCAGTGGTTCGGGCAAAAGTACCTTGCTGCGTTGCATCAACCTGCTGGAAATCCCCTGCAGCGGCAGCCTGAGAATCAACGGCGAAGAAGTGCGTTTGAAGACCGGGCGCGGTGGCGTTGCGCAGATCGCTGACCCGCGTCAGGTCGAGCGTCTGCGCACGCGTTTGAGCATGGTGTTCCAGAGTTTCAACCTGTGGCCCCATCGCACCGTACTGGAAAACGTTATCGAAGCGCCGGTGTACGTACTCGGCGAGGACCGCAAGGAAGCCACGGCGCATGCCGAACACTTGCTGGAAAAAGTCGGCCTGATCGACAAGCGAAACGTGTATCCCTCGTTTCTGTCCGGTGGCCAGCAACAGCGCGTAGCGATTGCCCGCGCTCTGGCCATGCGCCCGCAAGTGATGCTGTTCGACGAGCCGACCTCGGCCCTTGACCCTGAGCTGGTGGGCGAAGTGTTGCGGGTGATTCAGGGCATCGCCGAAGAGGGGCGGACGATGATTCTGGTCACCCACGAAATGGCCTTTGCCCGGGACGTATCGAGCAAGGTCATCTATCTGCATCAAGGCCGGATCGAAGAAGAGGGCACGCCGCAGCAGGTATTGCTCGATCCACGCAGTGAGCGTTGCCGGCAATTCGTAATGGCCCAGGACAACCGCGGATAACCCGCACTGATGTTTTCACCTCGATAACTACAACCTGAAAAGAGGCATCAAAACATGAAGAAAACTCTGTTGATCACCCTGCAAGCCTGCCTGCTGGCCGGCATCGCCAGTACCTCGTTCGCCGCTGACAAACTGGTGTTCGGTATCGCCCTGGAACCTTACCCGCCGTTCTCGTTCAAGAGCGGCAAGGGCGAGTGGAGTGGCTTTGAACCGGAGATGATCACCGCGGTGTGCGAGCGCATGAAGGCCGATTGCAGCCTTAACGAAATGTCCTGGGACGGCCTGATCCCGGCCCTGAAGTCGCAACAGGTGGACGTGGTGCTCAACTCGTTGTCGATCACTCCCGAGCGTCAGCAAGTGATCGATTTCACCCAGCCGTACTTCTTCACCCGTGCACTGTGGATCGGTGATCGCAGCATGGAACTCGAACCGACCCCGGCCGGCCTCAAGGGCAAGATCATTGGTGTGCAGGGTTCGACCACCCACGCTGCGTTCGTCAAGAAGTACTACGGCGAAACCTCAACCATCCGTTATTACAACGACCAGGACGACATCCTCGCCGACCTGCGCAGTGGTCGCGTCGACATCATGCTGGCCGACCAGTTGGTGGTCGAACCGCTGCTGGACAACCCCGACAACTCGATGCTCGCCAGCAAAGGCGTGGCCCCGCTTGACCCGCTGTTTGGCGACGGTGTGGGCGCGGGTGTGCGCAAAGGCAACGATGCCCTGCGCGAGCGTTTGAACGTGGCGCTGCAATCGCTGCGTGCCGATGGCAGCTACGAAAAGATCCGTGAGCGCTACTTCAAGTCTGATATCTCGGCCCTTGAGTAATCAGCTTCTTCAGGCAAACCCAACACAGGTGTGCTCATGACACTTTCTGATATTTCCCGGCTGTTCTTCAGCGATGGCTGGCTCCAGGCCCTGGCCCAGGGGATGGTCAAGACCCTGGGGATTTCCCTGGGGGCTTTTGTCCTGGGGCTGGCCATCGGCCTGGTCGTGGCCATGACCAAGCTCAAGGGGCCGCGCTGGATGGTCGTTTGCGCCAATTGCTACACCACGCTCTACCGCGCGGTGCCGGAATTGCTGCTGATCCTGCTGCTCTATTACGCCGGTGCCGATCTGATCAACCTGACGCTGGCCGCATTCGGCCAGCCGAGCGTCGAGATCAACGGGTTCATGGCTGCCGTGGTGGTGTTGGGCATTGTGCAGGGCGCCTATTCGGGGGAAATCATTCGCGGTGCGATCGAGTCCATCCCCCACGGTCAGATTGAAGCGGCGCGCGCCTACGGAATCTCCCGCAGCTTGCTGGTGAGAAGGGTGATTCTGCCGTGCATGCTGCCCTTCGCGATCGCCGGGTTATCCAACCTGTGGCTGGTGCTGGTCAAGGAAAGCGCCTTGATCAGTGTGGTGGGTTACAGCGAATTGCTGACAGCGGGTCGTCAGGCGGCGGCATCGACCAAGCACTACTTGCTGTTCTACCTCGCCGTGGCGGCGTTCTATTACCTGATCACGCTGGTTTCCAGTTCGGTCTTCCGGCGGGTCGAAGTGCGCTTCGAACGCTGGATGCCACGGCACGCATAAGGGGAGGGCGAGTATGGACTTTCATTGGCTGGGCAATTTTTACCAGGAGCTGGTCAAGGGCGCCGGACTGACCCTGCAGCTGTTGCTGATCTCCGGGGTTATCGGCTTTTTCATGGCAGTGCTTGTGGCGCTCGGGCGCTTGTCGAAGAACCGCTTCCTATCCAACGGCCTGCGCTTTTACACCAGCGTGCTGCGGGGGACGCCACTGCTGGTGCAGATCTACGTGTTGTACTACGGCGTGGGCAGTGTTTTTGCGAGCTTCCCGTTGATTCGCGGCAGTATGTTCTGGCCGTACTTGCGAGAAGGCTTCTGGTACGTGGCGTTCGCGCTGACCTTGAGCGTTTCCGCGTACGTCGGTGAAGTGTTGCGCGGTGGCTTGCGCGCGGTACCGCGTGGCGAACTGGAAGCCGCACGGGCCTACGGCATGCGCCCTTGGCTGGTGTTGCGCCGGGTGTGGATGCCGCGCGCCTTGCAGATGCTGCGTCCGACATTGGCCGGGGAAAGCGTGATGCTGCTCAAGGCCACGGCACTGGCCTCGACCGTGGCGGTCACCGACCTGCTGGGGGCGGCAAACCTGGTGCGTTCGCAAACATTGCGCGTCTATGAGCCGCTGCTGGTGGTGGCGGTGATCTACATCATCCTGGCGATTGTCATTGAGCAAGGTTTTGCCCGGATAGGCAAAACGCCGCAACGTCAGGCCTGACTTCAAGGTCGATGGATACATCGGCCCAAGGGCTTATAAGGAGTTTCATATGAAATATTCGTCCATGGTCAAACGCATCAGCGGCGAAACCGTCACCGCCTGGGACATTCACTACGCGGCCTGTGATGCACAGGCTCGCGGTGAAGATGCGATCGTGTTGAGCATCGGCGACCCGGACTTTGCCACGGCCGATGAAATCTGCGCGGCAGCGGTTCAGGCGATCCATGAGGGCGACACCCACTACACCCACGTGATCGGGCGCCCGGCCCTGCGCGAGGCAATTGCTGCCAAGCAATCGGCGTTGCTGGGTCAGTCTGTGTCTGCCGACAACGTGGCATTGGTCGCTGGTGCGCAGAACGGTTTGTACGCCACGGCCATGTGCCTGTTTGAGCAAGGCGATGAAGTGTTGGTGCCCGCGCCCATGTACCTGACCTACGAGGCGAGCATCCAGGCCTCCGGCGCACGCCTGGTGCCGATTGCCCAGCCGGCCGAAGAAGACTTCCGCCTGACCCTGGCCGCGCTCGAAGCGGTGGTCACCGACAAGACTCGTGGTATTGCCTTGGCCACGCCGAACAACCCTACCGGCAACGTCTACACCCGCGAGGAACTGGAGGCCGTTGCGCTGATCGCTCAACGCCATAACCTGTGGGTGATCAGCGACGAAGTCTATGGTCAGCTCACCTATGACCGTCCGCACCAGAGCGTGGCCACCCTTGAGGGCATGGCCGAGCGCACCGTCATCTTGAACAGCCTGTCTAAATCCCACGCCATGACCGGTTGGCGAGTCGGCTGGGTGGTGGGGCCGCAAGAGCTGATCGGTCACCTCGATAACCTGTTGCTGTGCATGCTCTACGGCTTGCCGGGGTTCATTCAGGCCGCTGCGCTCAAGGCGCTGGAACTGGATGAGCAAGTGGTCGGGGAAGGGCGGGCTCTTTACCGTCGGCGTCGAGACCTGGTGGCCGAAGGTTTGCGCCATGTGCCGCTGCTCAAGTGCAAGGTGCCTGAGGCTGGCATGTTCATGCTGGTGGATGTGCGTGAGACGGGCCTGTCGAGCACGGACTTTGCCTGGCAACTGTTCCGTGAAACCGGTGTTGCCGTACTCGATGCCAGCGCTTTTGGCACCAGCACCGCTGGCTTCGTACGCATCTCGTTCACGGTATCCGACGCAGCGCTCAGCGATGCCTGCGGTCGAATCGCAGGCTTCATCGAACGCCTTCGCTCGAAGTGATGGTGCGGCTGCCACGGGGGTAGGGCATCAGTCCCTGTCGGACTTGGCAGCCATTCCAATCCGGGGCAATAACGTCAACGGGGCGGCACAGGATTTCCTGTTGTCGCCCCGTACTTTTCTCGGGGCATAAAAAAACGGCCTACCTTGCGGTAAGCCGTTTTTAGTACTTGGTGGCTACACAGGGACTTGAACCCCGGACCCCAGCATTATGAATGCTATGCTCTAACCAACTGAGCTATGTAGCCAAGTGGCGCGCATTATTCACCGGTAACGGGGATGCGTCAAGCATAAATCTAAAATATTTCTCTACGCTTTCAACCGTTTATCAAAATCTACCTTCCGAGCAGCGGCGAAGGGCAGCGTTGGAACCAACGACTGGCCTGTTCGTACGCGTGCGCCAATTGCAGGACAGCGAAGTCGGCCTGGTGTTTGCCGATGATTTGCAGGCCCATGGGCAAACCGTTCTGGTTGAAGCCTACCTGCACGTTGGCCACCGGGCAGCCCGACAGCGTGGCGGGAATTACCACTTCCATCCAGCGATGATAAGTGTCCATGGTCACGCCTTCGATGGACGTTGGCCACGCTTGGGCTTTATCGAACGGGAACACCTGGGCGCTGGGCAGCAGCAGGTAGTCGTATTTTTCGAATAGCCTGGAGATCGCCCGATACCAGTCGCTGCGCGTCACCGAGGCGGCAAACACATCGGTGGCCGAGAGTTTCAGGCCGTTCTCCACTTCCCAGCAGGCTTCCGGTTTCAACAGCGCCCGTTTTTGCGGGTCGGCATAAGTCGCACCCAACGAGCCAGCGACCATCCAGTGGCGCAACGTCCGCCAACTGCTCCACAGCTTCTCTGGCGCGAATTCGGACTGAACCGGTTCAATGTGGCAACCCAGGCTTTCGAAGTCGGCAAAGGCCTTCTCGCACAGCGAGAGGATGCCTTGCTCCATCGGCAGGTAGCCGTTGAAGTCGCCGAGCCAGCCCAGACGCGCGCCTTTGAAGTCCCGATCCAGCGGCGCGGCAAAGGCGTTACCCGATTCGGCAATGGACAGTGGCGCCCGCGCATCGGCTCCGGCCTGCACCGACAACAGCAACGCGGCATCGCGCACGCTGCGGGCCATGGGGCCTTCGTAGCCGAGTTGGTCGATAAACAGATCGGCACTGTCATCGAAGGGCACGCGGCCCTGGGAGGGACGGAAACCGAAGATGTTGTTGAACGCCGCCGGGTTGCGCAGCGAGCCCATCATGTCGCTGCCGTCGGCCACCGGCACCAGGTGCATGGCCAGCGCCGCCGCCGCGCCACCGCTGCTGCCGCCAGCGGTCTTGCTCGGGTCGTAGGCGCAACCGGTCGCGCCGAACAACGGGTTATAGCTTTGCGAACCGAGGCCGAATTCCGGGGTGTTGCTCTTGCCGATGATGATTGCGCCGGCGGCCTTGATCCGCTCGACCATGATGCCGTCGCGCTCGGGGATGAAGTCCTTGTACAGCGGCGAACCGAGGGTGGTGCGGATGCCGCGGGTCAGGGACAAGTCCTTGATCGCGTGGGGCAAGCCATGCATCCAGCCACGGTAATGACCTTTCGCCAGTTCGGCGTCGCGGATATCGGCTTGGGCCAGCAGGTCTTCTGGCGCTTGCAGGCTCACCAGCGCATTGACCTGCGGGTTGAAGCGTTCGATGTGGGCAAGATAAGTCTGCATCACTTCCCGGCAGGAAACCTGGCGCAGGCGGATGCGTTCGGCGAGCTCGTGGGCCTGCAACAGGACCAGTTCGCTGATGTTATTAGAGTTCATTGCAAGCGGCCTTTCAGACGGCTGGAAAAACGCCCCGTCATCGCGTCGGGGCGGTAGAGATCAACGCATCAGGTTGGTCCAGAGACGATCGGCCAGGCGGATCGCGCCTTCGCCGCAGGTCTTGCTGAACACCACGTTGGTGCCTTCGGGAATGTGCAGCTCCGGCGCGTCCTTCAGGCCCGCATCGAGGAACGGTTCCACACCCCTGATCGGGCTCTGGTGCTTGAGGAAGTTCTGGGTCATCGCCGCGTTTTCAGGCTGGCTGAGGAACGCGATGAAGGCCTTGGCGTTCGCCGGGTTCTTGCTGCCGGTCGGGATGACCATGTTGTCGACCCAGGCCAGCACACCTTCTTTCGGGTACAGGTATTTCAGGCTCGGTTTCATCTCCCGGGCGCGCATCGACGAGCCGCCCCAGAAGGTCGACATGTCGATTTCACCCGAGGCGAGGTTTTCGCGGATCGAACCGGCCTTGGAACTGTAGGTCTTGACGAAAGGTTTCTGCGCCTTGAGCAGGGTCAGGATTTGCTGCATCTGCTTCGGGTCTTCGCTGCACAGCGGGATGTTCAGATACAGGCTGGCCATGTCCACCATGTCGCTGACCGAGTCGAACATGTTGATCCGCCCTTGCAGCTCGGCCGGCGGCTCGTAAAGCACCTTGAGGCTGTCGGCAGGGCCCTTGTAACGCTCGGTGTTGAGCACCACGCTGGTGGTGCCCCAGATGAACGGCACCGAGTAAGCGCCTTCCGGGTCCCAGGTGGGTTTTTTCAGGTTGTCGACGACGCTGGCGTAGTAGGGCTCGTTGACCGGGTCGAAGCGCTCCAGCAGTTTTTCCTTGATCAGGATCGGCACGAACTGGTGCGACGGGATCGCCACGTCATAACCGGCACCGCCCTGTTTCAATTTGGCCAGCAGGGTTTCGTTGGAATCGTAGGAGTCGACGGTGACTTCGATGCCGGTCTGCTTCTGGAATTTGGCGAGAATCTCCGGCGAAAAGTAACCGCTCCAGCTCACCACGTTGAGTTTTTCCGCGGCCTGAACGCTGCCGGCCATGGTCAGCGGTAAAGTCAGGAACAACGAAGTACCGATGCTTGCAATCAACTTGCTCATGCTATTTCCCCACAGTGCGTAGAAGGTTCAGGTTTTCTTTTTGCCCAGCAGATAGGAAAGGGTGACGAACAGCACCGAGACACCCAGGATCAGGGTCGAGACGGCGTTGACGTCCGGTGTCACACCCATGCGCAACAGGCCGAAGATGAAGATCGGCAAGGTCGTGGTGCCGGCCTGGGAGACCATCATCGAGATCACGAAGTTATCCAGCGAGACGATGAAGGCCAGCATCAGCCCGGAGAATATCCCCGGCATCAGCAGCGGCAGGGTGACCTTGCGGAAGGTCCGCCACGGGCCGGCATACAGGTCGGCCGAGGCTTGCTCCAGGGACAGGTCCATGTCGTTCAGGCGAGCCCGAATCGGCAGAAAGGCAAACGGAATACAGAACACCGTATGGGCGATGATCAGGTTGCCGTAGCCCAGGGACAGACCGATGGTGGAGAACAGCGCCAGGGTGGCGACGCCGACCACGATTTCCGGGAGCACCAGGGGCAACATGATCGCGCCCATGGACAGTTGCAGGCCCTTGAACTTCGCCCCTCGTGAAGTGCCGAGGGCGGCGAGGGTGGCGATGGCCGTGGCGACCATGCTGGCGCAGACTGCGATCAACAGGCTGTTGCCGGCCGCCTGGCGCAGGGCCTGGTTGGCGAAGGCCGCGCGATACCAGTCGAGGCTGAAACCGGTCCACACCGTGGCCGACTGGTTGGCGTTGAACGAGAACACCACCAGCACCACGATCGGCGCGTAGAGGTACAGGTAGAACAGGAAACTGAATCCGCCGAAGCCGGGGAAGTCCTGCACGCCCAGCGTGTTGCGTTTGAACAGGCCGATCATCACGCACCTCCTTTGGCGATGCGCTGGCGCTCGGCACGCAAGGCATACACCGTCAGTACCAACATCACCGCCGCCATCAGCACCAGCGACAGGGCCGCGCCGAATGGCCAGTTACGCGCATCGCTGAACTGGCGGAAGATCAGGTTGCCGAGCATCATCCGCGTGCCGCCGCCGAGCAGTTCCGGGGCGATCATCGCGCCCAGGCAAGGCACGAAGGTGAGGATGGCGCCGGCGAGAATTCCCGGTTTGGCGATCGGTAACACCACCTTGCGCAGGGTTCGAACGCGTCCGGCGTAGAGGTCCTGAGCGGCCTCGAGCAGGCGGATGTCCATTTTTTCCAGGGTGGCGTAGATCGGCAGCACGACGAAGGGCGCGTAGGTATAAACCAGCCCCAGCAGCACCGCGCCGTCGGTGTAGAGCAGTTGCAGCGGTTGGTCGATGACCCCGAGGCCCATCAGGCTGTTATTGATCACCCCGGTGTTGCGCAGCAGCAGAATCCACGCATAGGTGCGGATCAGCAGGTTGGCCCAGAACGGCACGGTGATCAGAAAGATCAGCAGACCGCGGCGGTGGGGCGGCTGCATGGCCAGCCACACCGCCACCGGAAAACCGATCAGCAAAGTGATGAGAGTGGTCAGCCCGGCGATACCTATCGAGCGCAGGGCGATGATCAGGTAGGAGTCGGCGAAGGCCAGGCTGTCATCCAGTTGCCGCTCGAACAGCAGCGAGGTGTAGGCGTCACTGCTGAACACCTTGTTCACCCCACCGTAGGGGTTGGCCTCCATCAGCGAGTAACCGATGACGATCAGGATCGGCACGATCAGAAACAGGCCGATGGCGATCAGCGCGGGGCTGACCCCGAGAAAGCTCTGAAAGGCCCGCCGACGTTCCAGCGTGTTGGCAATCGGTAAAGCGTGCATGGCAATTCCTCGTGCTCAATCGTGCAGGACGCTGGCGCTGCCCTGGTCGAACAACAGACCGGCCTGGCTGCCGACGGCGAAACGCTTGCTCTGGTCGACGCAGTTGGGGGTGCGCACGGTGAGGCGCGAACCGTCGCTCAGGCTGACCTGGTATTGCAGGTCGGTGCCGAGGTAGATCTGCGCTTCGATCCGGCACGGCAAGGCACATTCGGTATTGCCCGGTACCAGATGCAGACGCTCGGGGCGCACGGACAATGTGACGTTGGCCCCGACCCGCACATCGCTGCACGGCTGTGCAGGCAGCGGATGACCGGCCGGGCCGGCGAACCAGGCCAGGCCGCCTTCGACGCGGGTTACCGTGCCTTCGATGAAGTTGGTTTCACCTATGAAGTCCGCGACAAAGCGATTGCGCGGGCGTTCGTAGATGTCTTCCGGACGACCGACCTGCTGCACTTCGCCTTCGGACAACACGGCGATGCGGTCGGACATGGTCAGGGCTTCTTCCTGATCATGGGTGACGAAGATGAAGGTGATGCCGGTGCGGGCTTGAATGGTTTTCAGCTCTTCGCGCATGGCCTGGCGCAGCTTGAGGTCTAGCGCCGAGAGCGGTTCGTCGAGCAGCAAGACTTTTGGATGCGGCGCCAATGCGCGAGCCAGGGCGACGCGCTGTTGCTGACCGCCGGACAGCTGCGCCGGCTTGCGGTTGGCAAAGCGCTCCATCTGCACCAGGGCGAGCATCTCGCGCACCCGTTCGGCCATTTGCGTTTTGTTCAGGACTTTGCCCATCGGGTGGGACTCAAGGCCGAAGGCCAGGTTCTCGGCGATGGTCATGTGCGGGAACAGCGCGTAATGCTGGAACACCGTGTTGACCGGGCGCTGGAACGGCGGGCGATCGGCGATGTTTTCGCCGTAGAGCAGAATCTCGCCTTCGGTAGGGAATTCGAACCCGGCGATCATCCGCAGGAGCGTGGTTTTTCCGCAGCCCGAAGGGCCGAGAAGGGTGAAGAATTCGTTGTCGCGAATGTCCAGGTCGATGCTTTTGAGCGCCACCGGGCCAGTCTTTGGATCGCCGTAGACTTTGCGCACTGAGCGGATGGAAACCGCCAGCGTTTGCAGCGAATGCAGGGCATTCATGCGTTACCTCCGATTCCCCCATCGCCTGCGCACGTGCTGAAAACAGCAGAGTCGTCGGGCCATGGATATTATTTTTCTGGGCAGGATCGAGATTGCGTTCGGGTGTTGTAACCAGCTGTTTTTTTGTTCTGCTGTGGATCGATTATCAGCGAGGGGTTGCGGGGGCGAAACTTCAATTTTAACATAGGGGCTGTTAAAAAATTTAACAGCAGAAGGCGCCCGGAAACCATGCCTGACCACCGTTTGCCGCCGCTCAACGCGGTGCGTGCCTTTGATGCCGCGGCCCGGTTGGGCAGCTATGTCGAAGCCTCCAAGGCCCTGCACGTGACCCAGCCGGCCATCGGCCGCCACGTGAAGTTGCTGGAAGACTGGCTGGGCATCCAACTGTTCGAGCGCACCTCTCGCGGGGTCAACCTGACGGTGGCGGGGGAGAAGTACCACCGCAAGATCACCGCCGCCTTGCAGCTGATCATCGAGGCCGGAAAAGAGGCGCAGCCAAAACACGCCGAACGCTGGCTGCGCATCATGGTGGTGCCGGGGTTCGCCAAGCGCTGGCTGATGCCGCGCATCGAGGCCATGCGTCATCTGCGCCCGGGCTTGAAGTTCGCCATCGAACCCAATTCGACCTTCACCGAAGTGGATGGCAAAAGCGCTGACCTGGGCATCGTCTACGGGGTGGACGGCCAATACGCCCACTCGCGCACCAGCCTGATTTGTCCTCGAGTGTTTCCGATCTGTTCCCCCGATTATCTGGCCAGCGTCGAGCCCATCGACAGCCCCGCGGACCTGGTGAAGCACAACCTGATCCACGTCGATGACGGCGAGTGGTGGAACCTGTGGTTCGCCGCCAACGACCTCGACATCCACCTCAATTCGGACATGCTCTACGTCAACAACGACCACGCATTGTCGGTGGCCGAGAGCGGGCAGGGCATCGCGCTGGCCAACGAGGTGCTGGTGCGCGAGGAACTCCATAGCGGCAAGCTGGTGCGGGTGGTGGACGCGCAAGTGAAGCTGGAAAGCTATCGGGTGCTGACGCCGTCCGCCGAGCTCTCGGCGGACGTGGCGTGGTTTATCGACTGGCTCAAGAGCGAGCTGGAGCAGGACTTCCCGGAGGCGGTGATCCGCGCCTGAGAAGTCCTTGGCGGACTCAACTCAAACGGAAGCGCCCGGTATTGTCGCTGAGGGCCTTGCTGCCGTGGCTCAAGGTGTCCGCTGCCTGGTTCACCGCGCGGGCACCTTCGAGCAAGCGCACCGCCGCTTGATCGACCTGCTGGATATTGCCGCTGACCTCGTCGGCGGTACTGGCCTGTTCCTCCACCGCCGTGGCGATATGCGCCAGGGTATCGGTGACGCTCTGCACTGCACTGGCGATTTCCCCGAGCCGTTCACCGAGGCCGGTGACCGCTTGTGCATCGCTCTCTGCCTGACTGCACGCGGCTTGCATCAGACTGACGGCCTCATTCACCGTGTTGCGCAGGCTGTCGACCGTGCCGGCAATCTGTGCGGTCGATGACTGCGTGCGTTGCGACAGGCTGCGCACTTCATCGGCCACCACCGCGAAGCCACGCCCTTGCTCGCCCGCCCGAGCCGCCTCGATGGCGGCGTTGAGTGCCAGCAGGTTGGTCTGCTCGGCGACGCCGCGAATGGTGTCGACCACCAGTTGAATCTGCTGCCCTTGTTCACTGACCCGGCCGAGTGCCGCAGCGGTCTCGTTCAGGCGTTGATTGAGTTGCTGGATGCTCGCGGTAGTGCGCTGGCTGTCACGGCTGCTGTCGGCGGCTATGCGCCGGGTGTGCTGGGCGCTGCCGGACGCCTCTTCGCAACTGCGGGCCACCCCTTGGGAGGTGGCGGCCAGTTGCGTCGCCGCAGCGGCAATCTGGCTGATCTGCAGCTGCTGGGCTTCGACTTCGCCCAAGGCATCGCTGGAATGATGATTGAGGGTTTGTACCGCGTTGCTCAGTTGCAGGGTTTCGTGATCCACCCCTTGCAGGCTGGTGCGCAGTTGCACCACGGCGACGTTCAGCGCGGTGCTGATGACCGCCAGTTCGTCCCGGCCTTGAACCGGCACTTGCAGGCTCAGATTGCCATCGCGCAGGGCCTCGGCCAGCACCGTGATGCCGCTGGCGCTGCGGCGGATCGAGGCCTGCAAACAGATGAACAGATACAGCGCTGCCAACAGCAGACAGCCCAACACGGCGGCCACCACAATGAACTGGCGGATCGCCGAACCGTGGTAGTAATCCAGGCGTTGATCCAGCGACACCAGCGACTGTTGGCGCAACGAAGCAAGGTCGGAGAGCAGGGCATCGAGACTGCGTTCGAAGTCGTCCGGCTTGAGGTTGATGCTGCCGCCGAACACGCCGTCATCCAGCACCTTCAGGCCCGCATCGAGGCGCTTGAGGCTGTCATGGTATTGCTCGGCCCAGGTTTGCAGGGCGCTGGGCAAGCGCGCTTCGAGCAGGCCAGCGGTTTTTACCAACTGCTCGCGCGCATCGCCGATGCGGCTGCGCAGGTCGCGCAGTTGCAGGCGGCTTTGCAGGGTGAACTGCCCGGACACTACCGAGGCCTGACCTACCGCCGCCAGACGACCGACCCGTTCGATCAGGTCTGGCGCATGCTGGGTGGAGATCTGCGTCAGCAAGTAGGTTTCCAGCCACGGCGCCAGCGTCAGGCGATTGTCCATGGCGATCTGCTCGCGCAAGGCTTGCAGGGCGCTCAAGGCGTTGGTGAAGCGATCATAGCCATCCGGCCACCAGCCGACATTGCTCAGGCTTTTTGAGTCGAGGCCATCGAGGGCGGTTTGCAGGGCCTGATAACGCGACAGGGTTTCGCCCTCGGCACTTTCTTTTTGCAGGGCATTGCCCAACTCGGCAGTGGCCTGGCTGACGGCAGGCTGAACCGCATCGAAGGCGGCCATCGCGGCGAGGGTGGCCGGCGTTGGTTGGCGATTGGTTTCCGTGGCGCGCCATCGGGCGGCGCGATCACGCTGGGCGGCGAGCAGGTCATCCAGCGCATCGAGCGCAAGCAGTTGCCGCACCCCGGCGCGTTCGCCGGAGATCAGGTTGAGTTTGTCGCGATAATCCTGGCCGATCATCCACAGGCTGCCGGCCAGCGGCAAGATAAACAGCAGAAACAACAGCTGGAATTTACGAGCGAAGCCAAAACGCCCCAGCAACCCGATCCCCGGTGATAAAAAAGCCTGCATGCCCCAAGACTCCTCTGGACACCACGCACTATTGGCGTGCGTCGGAGGTTGTCGCACCCCCGACTCGTGCCCTCTAAAAAGGCCTCGAAAGTTCACCCTTGTCCGCTCTGTAGGCCGACTCTGTAGCGAAACTTCCCATTGTCGGTCTCCTTTGTAAGGAAGCCGCGTTCAAGCAGACAAGGAAGGCAAGATTCAGACCATGGCTTTGCGCCATCAAGGTTATGGCGATGAAAAAACCAAGTCGTTAGCAGGCTAAGGGGATGGCGTTGCCGCACTGAAAAATGGCACATTGACGCACCTGCACGTTTGTACCTCTTGTTGTCTGGAAATTCCCATGGCCATCAGCAACGCCCAGTCCGGCTCAGTGCCGGCGTCCGCTACACCCCAAGGCAGTCCCCTGGTGATGCGCATCATCGGCGCCGTAGCGCTGGCGCATTTGATCAACGACCTGATCCAGTCGGTGTTGCCGTCGATCTATCCGATGCTCAAGGCCAACTATGGCCTGACCTTCACCCAGGTCGGCCTGATCACCCTGACGTTCCAGTTGACGGCCTCGCTGCTGCAGCCATGGGTCGGCTACTACACCGACCGTCATCCCAAGCCGTGGTTGTTGCCGGCGGGTACGGTCTGCACTCTGGTCGGCATTCTGATGATGTCGGTGGTCGCCAGTTTCCCGCTAATCCTGTTGGCGGCGGGGCTGATCGGCATCGGTTCATCGACCTTCCACCCGGAAGCGTCCCGCGTGGCGCGCCTGGCTTCGGGCGGGCGCTTCGGGCTGGCGCAATCGACCTTCCAGGTCGGCGGTAACGCAGGCTCGGCGTTCGGCCCGTTGCTGGCGGCGGCGATCATCATTCCCTACGGTCAAGGGCACGTGGCCTGGTTCGGCCTGTTCGCGGTATTTGCGCTGTTCGTGCTCTACCGGATAAGCCGCTGGTACGCCAACCACTTGAACCTGTTCAAGCTCAAGCAAGGCCAGGCGGCGACTCACGGCCTGTCCAAGGGCCGAGTGACCAGCGCGCTGGTGGTACTCGGGTTGCTGGTGTTCTCCAAGTATTTCTACATGTCGAGCCTCACCAGCTACTTCACCTTCTACCTGATCGAGAAGTTCGACCTGTCGGTGGCCAGTTCGCAGTTGCACCTGTTCCTGTTTCTCGGCGCGGTCGCGGCGGGGACATTCTTCGGCGGGCCGATCGGCGACAAGATCGGGCGCAAGGCGGTGATCTGGTTCTCGATCCTCGGCGTTGCACCGTTCACATTGTTGCTGCCCCATGTCGACCTGTTCTGGACCAGCATCCTCAGCGTCGTCATCGGTTTCATCCTCGCCTCGGCGTTCTCGGCCATCGTGGTGTACGCCCAGGAACTGGTGCCGGGCAATGTAGGGATGATCGCCGGGGTGTTCTTCGGCCTGATGTTCGGCTTCGGCGGGATTGGTGCGGCGCTGCTCGGACATCTGGCGGACATTCACGGCATCGAATACGTGTACTACCTGTGTTCGTTTTTGCCGTTGTTCGGGGTGTTGGCGATCTTCTTGCCGCGAACCAAAAAGGCCTGACCCAACACATTTCCCAATGTAGGAGCGAGCCTGCTCGCGATGATGGTGTGTCAGTTGGCGATTCAGTCGACTGACAGTCTGCTATCGCGAGCAGGCTCACTCCTACAGGGAATTGGTGGTGTGGCGGATGATTGTTTCGGGCACAAAAAAGCCGCGTATCAAACGCGGCTTTTTCTTGGGTGTGTGCTTCGCTCTGTATAACGTTACACGTTGAAGCGGAAGTGCATCACGTCGCCGTCTTTGACGATGTAGTCCTTGCCTTCCAGGCGCCATTTGCCGGCTTCCTTGGTACCGGCTTCGCCCTTGTACTGGATGAAGTCGTTGTAGGCGATCACTTCGGCGCGGATGAAGCCTTTTTCGAAGTCGGTGTGGATCACGCCAGCGGCTTGAGGTGCGGTGGCACCGACGCGGACGGTCCAGGCGCGGACTTCTTCGACACCGGCGGTGAAGTAGGTCTGCAGGTGCAGCATTTCGTAGCCGGCGCGGATCACGCGGTTCAGGCCAGGCTCTTCGAGGCCCAGGGCTTCGAGGAACATGTCTTTTTCTTCGCCGTCATCGAGTTCGGCGATTTCCGCTTCGATCTTGTTGCACACAGGAACAACCACGGCACCTTCTTCTTCGGCGATGGCGCGGACCACGTCCAGGTGCGGGTTGTTCTCGAAACCGTCTTCAGCGACGTTGGCGATGTACATGACCGGTTTGGTGGTCAGCAGGTGGAAGCCCTTGATCACCGCATTCTCGTCGGTGCCCATGTTCTTCATCAGGCTGCGTGCTGGCTTGCCTTCGGTGAAGTGAGCGATCAATTGCTCCAGCAGGCCTTTCTGGACCACTGCATCCTTGTCACCGCCCTTGGCGTTACGTGCGACTTTCTGCAGTTGCTTCTCGCAGCTGTCGAGGTCGGCGAAGATCAGTTCCAGCTCGATGATTTCGATGTCGCGTTTCGGGTCGACGCTGTTGGAGACGTGAATCACGTTCTCGTCTTCGAAGCAGCGGACCACGTGGGCGATGGCATCGGTTTCACGGATGTTGGCCAAAAACTTGTTGCCCAGGCCTTCACCTTTCGACGCGCCGGCAACCAGGCCAGCGATGTCGACGAATTCCATGGTGGTCGGCAGGATGCGCTTTGGATTGACGATGGCCGCCAGGGCTTCCAGACGCGGATCCGGCATCGGCACGATACCGCTGTTGGGTTCGATGGTGCAGAAGGGGAAGTTCTCGGCCGCGATCCCGGATTTGGTCAGGGCGTTGAACAGGGTGGACTTGCCGACGTTAGGCAGGCCGACGATGCCGCAATTGAATCCCATGGTGTTTCCCCTCGGATAAGAGTCAGGCCTTCTGGCTGTGCAGGTTTTTCATCGCGCGGTTCCATTCCCCGGCGAGGATATCCGGCAGCACGCCGAGGGCAAAGTCGATGCTGGCATCGAGTTTTTCCTGTTCGGCGCGTGGCGCACGACCCAGGACGAAATTTGAAACCATACTGGCAACGCCCGGGTGGCCAATGCCAAGCCGCAAGCGATGAAAGGTATTCTGATTGCCCAGTTGCGCAATGATGTCGCGCAACCCGTTGTGACCGCCATGGCCGCCGCCCTGCTTGAGCTTGGCAACGCCGGGTGGCAGGTCGAGTTCGTCGTGCGCCACGAGGATTTCTTCAGGCTTGATGCGGAAGAAACCGGCGAGTGCCGCCACGGCCTGGCCGCTGCGGTTCATGTACGTGGTGGGAATCAGCAGACGAACATCCTGACCCTGATGCGAATAGCGCCCGGTCAGGCCGAAATACTTGCGGTCCGCCACAAGGTTCACGCCTTGTGCGTTCGCGATGCGCTCAACAAAAAGGGCCCCTGCGTTATGCCGGGTCTGTTCGTATTCAGCGCCTGGATTTCCCAGGCCAACGATCAGTTTGATGGCAGTCACGATAGGGGCCCTTCCTTGGAGTGGTGGATAACATCGCCGCAATCAGGGAAAGCGGCGAAAGTGGACGAAAATTGCTCATTTACCATGATGTAAACTCCGCGTTCTCGCCCGCTTTCTCGCTATGCTCTAGTCCGCGATGTTTCCGGTCACTCCGGCGTACAGAGTAAAATTACTCTGCAGCGCCTTCTGCAGCTTCTGGAGCAACACGTGGAGCGTGGACGTTGGCAACAGCCTTGTCATCACCGTGTGCCAGGGCCACGAACTCAACGCCTTTAGGAGCCTTGAGGTCCGACAGGTGAATGATCGAACCGATTTCAGCGTTAGCCAGGTCGACTTCGATGAACTCAGGCAGATCTTTCGGCAGGCAGGAAACTTCGATCTCTGCAACAACGTGCGAGATTTCGCCGCCTTTCTTGGTCGGTGCTTCTTCGTTGATGAAGTGCACTGGAACGATAGCGGTCAGTTTCTGGCCAGCTACTACGCGAACGAAGTCAGCGTGCATCACGTGGCCTTTGGCCGGGTGACGCTGCAGGGCTTTGATCACGACGTTCTGCTTGGTGCCACCAACGTTCAGCTCGATGATGTGGCTGTAAGCCGCTTCGTTTTCGAGCAGTTTGGCAACTTCTTTGGCCAGCATGCTGATGGATTCAGGGGCTTTTTCGCCACCGTAAACTACAGCTGGAACCAGGGCGGCGAGACGACGCAGGCGGCGGCTCGCACCTTTCCCCAGGTCGGAACGCACTTCAGCATTCAGGGTAAAATCGTTCATGTTGTATCTCCAAAATAACCACACTCGCCCCAGCGTTTGCGACCAGCGCTAAAGGCGATATGGGCAAAAAAGCCCCGCCCCGACAGGAATGCCGGGGCGGGGCGCTTTTCGTCAACGAGACATTTCGAGAAGGGCAGGGCCCTTAGCGGAACATCGCGCTGATCGATTCTTCATTGCTGATGCGGCGGACCGCCTCGGCAACTACCGGTGCGATATCCAGTTGGCGGATACGCGCACAGGCTTGTGCTGCAGCGGACAGCGGGATGGTGTTAGTTACCACCAGCTCGTCCAGCACGGAATTTTCGATGTTTTCGATCGCCCGACCCGACAGCACAGGGTGCGTGCAGTAGGCGAAAACCTTGGCAGCGCCATGCTCTTTCAGGGCCTTGGCCGCGTGGCACAGGGTGCCGGCGGTATCGACCATGTCATCGACCAGAATACAGGTACGCCCTTCGACATCACCGATGATATGCATCACTTCAGAGTGATTGGCTTTCTCACGGCGTTTGTCGATGATCCCGAGATCCACACCCAGGGATTTGGCAACGGCACGTGCACGCACGACGCCGCCAATGTCCGGGGACACGATCATCAGGTTTTCGAAGCGCTGATCTTCGATGTCATCCACCAGAACCGGGGAGCCGTAGATGTTATCTACCGGAATATCGAAGAAACCCTGGATTTGGTCAGCATGCAGATCAACCGTGAGGACACGGTCGATGCCGACTACGGTAAGCATGTCAGCCACGACTTTCGCGCTGATAGCCACACGTGCGGAACGCGGACGGCGATCCTGACGGGCATAACCAAAGTAAGGAATAACAGCAGTGATACGAGTAGCCGAGGAGCGGCGGAAGGCATCAGCCATCACTACCAGTTCCATCAGGTTATCGTTGGTCGGAGCGCAAGTCGGCTGAATAATGAAGACGTCTTTACCGCGGACGTTTTCATTGATCTCGGCTGTAATTTCGCCGTCGGAGAATTTACCGACAGAGATGTCACCGAGAGGGATATGCAGCTGACGTACGACACGTCGAGCCAGATCGGGGTTAGCGTTCCCCGTAAAGACCATCATCTTGGACACGCGCAGTACCTGAAGGCTGAGGGTAACCTGGATGAGTATAGGAAAATGGCAGGGGCGGCTGGATTCGAACCAACGCATGGCAGGATCAAAACCTGCTGCCTTACCGCTTGGCGACGCCCCTGTATCTGTTGCAACGATTACCCAGTAATCGGTTCCTTTAGAGCAGACTTTGCAGCTTGCGATGCAACATCGAAACGTTGCTTCCTTTTGCTACAAACCCTGTAAGGGTCTCTGTAAGAAGGGCCGAGACTTTATCAGCTTCAGCTTTGCTTGGGAAGCCCCCAAACACACAACTTCCAGTTCCGGTGAGTTTTGCTTCGGTAAATTTACCTAACAAATTCAAAGCGTTACGTACCTCTGGATAACGCCTTGTTACCACCGGCAAGCAGTCATTACGACTGTTTCCCTTGGGAACGGGGCGCACTTTAATGGGAGGAGTGTTACGTGTCAACAACGGATCTGAAAAAATTTCTGCCGTACTTACAGAGACTTGCGGCACCAGCACCAGATACCACGGTTCTTCCGGGTCGACAGGGGTCAGTTTCTCCCCCACGCCCTCGGCGAAAGCCGCGTGGCCACGTACGAAAACCGGGACGTCGGCGCCCAGCGTCAACCCCAGCCCGGCCAGGCGATCTTCATCCCATCCCAATTGCCACAGATGATTCAAACCAAGCAATGTTGTTGCCGCATTTGAGCTGCCGCCACCGATGCCACCGCCCATGGGCAGGATCTTGTCGATCCAGATATCGACGCCCAGCGAGCAAGCGGATTGCTCCTGAAGTTTTCTGGCGGCCTTGACGATCAGGTTGCTGTCGTGGGGGACGCCCGGGAACTCGGTGTGCAATTGAATGACACCGTCATCGCGCAGGGCGTAGGTGATTTCGTCGCCGTAATCGAGAAACTGAAACATCGTCTGCAGTTCGTGGTAGCCGTCTTCGCGGCGACCGAGAATGTGCAGCATCAAATTGAGTTTGGCCGGCGAGGGCAGCGTCAGGCGATTGTCCGGCATGTCATTGCCCCAGTTTGCGCGGTTGCCAGACCTTGATCACCAGCGTGACATCAAGGTCGGTGCCGCTGAGCTTGATGCGCTCGGGCAGCCAGTAACCGTTTTGCTGGGTGTAGGCGGTGTAGTCGACCTTCCAGCCATCCTGTTCCAGGCTGGCCAGGCGGCTGTCGCTGTCCAGGGTCAGGCGACTTTTACTGCCGGGAGCCGGAAGCCCGCGCACCCACCAGGCCAGGTTGGACACCGGCAACTTCCAGCCCAGCTGCTCTTCGAGCAGCACTTCCGGATTCGGCGCGTCGTAGCGTCCCTGGTTGGCGACTTCCAGCGACACCTTGCCCGGACGTCCGGTCAGGCGAGCCGCGCCGCGGCCCAGTGGTCCGGACAGGCGAATGTCGTAGTAATCCTGGCGCTGCAACCAGAACAGCGTGCCGCTGCCCGAGTCTTTCGGGGCGCGGATGCCGATCTTGCCGTCGATCTGCCAGCCATCGAGGCCGGTCAGTTGCTCTTTGTGCTCGCGCCATTGGGCGGGGTTGCCGTGACCCTCGACCGATTCGCGGGGACCCAGGCCCGCACAACCGGCGAGCAGGGCGATAAAACTGAAAACAATGAAATGGCGCAAAAACATAATCTTAAAGAGTCTCTGATCCGGTCAGGCGTTTGATGGTGCCGCGCAGGGTCGGGCTGTCAGGCTGTTCCTTGAGGAACTTGCCCCAGATTTGTTTCGCTTCGCGCTGTTTGCCGTTGGCCCACAGGACTTCGCCCAGGTGAGCGGCGACTTCCTGGTCGGGGAAGCGTTCCAGGGCCTGGCGCAGCAGGCGCTCGGCTTCGTCGAGATTGCCCATGCGGTAATTCACCCAGCCAAGGCTGTCGAGTACCGCCGGGTCTTCCGGACTGATCTGGTGCGCCTGTTCGATCAGGGCCTTGGCTTCGGCGTAGCGCGTGGTGCGGTCGGACAGGGTATAGCCGAGGGCGTTCAGCGCCATGGCATTGTCCGGGTCGCGCTTGATGATCGTGCGCAGGTCTTTTTCCATCTGCGCCAGGTCATTGCGTTTTTCCGCCTGCATGGCGCGGGTGTAGAGCAGATTCAAATCGTCCGGATATTGCTGCAAGGCTTGTTGCAGAACGTTCCAGGCCTTGTCGCCCTGATTGTTGGCGGACAGGGTTTCGGCTTCGATGAGGTACAACTGGATCGCGTAATCCGGCTGCTCGTCGCGCTCTGCCGCCAGTTTGCGTTGGGCTTCGGCGGTCTTGCCGTTGTCGACCAGGATATCGGCCTGACGCAATTGCGCCGGCAGGTAGTCGCTGCCCGGGCCAACCTTGGCGTATTCGATCAGCGCGCCTTGCGGGTCGTTCTGTTCTTCGGCGATGCGGCCAAGGTTCAGGTGTGCCGAGTCGACGTGGCTTTCCCGGGCGATCAGGTCTTCAAGATACCCCTTGGCCTCGTTCCAGGCCTTGGCTTCCAGGCAGACCAGTGCCAGTGAATAACGCAGTTCATCGTCTTCCGGGTATTGCTGGACCAGGCTCGAGAACTCGGCCTTGGCGTCGTCCATGCGGTCCTGTTCAACCAGCATTCGCGCGTAAGTCAGGCGCAGGCGCTTGTCGTCCGGGTATTTCTTGATGCTTTTTTGCAGCAGCGGCAAGGCTTCGTCACCGCGATTCAGGGTTTGCAACAGCCGCGCGCGCAGCAGGATCGGCGCGATTTCGCCGTCTTCAGGCGGATTGTCCTCCAGCAGCTTCAACGCGCCTTTGGCATCGCCATCCTGTTGCATCAGCAAGGCCTTACCGAAAATCAGCTGGCTGTTGTCCGGATGACGCTGCAACAAACGGTCGAAGCTTTTCATCAAGCCGTTGCGGGTGTCCTGGTCGGTGTCGGCCGCGGACAACGCAAGGAAGTCGAAATGGGTGTCGCCCTTGCCTTGCAGGACTTTCTCCATATAGACCATGGAATCGTCATAACGCCCGGCGCGTGCCAGTTGCACGGCGGCGGCGCGTTGGGCTTCGAGGTCGTCGGGGGCGTTCCTGGCCCAGATCAGCGCGGTGTCCAGGGCTGCCTGGTCGGCGCCCAGATATTCAGCGATACGAAATGCCCGCTCGGAGATACCCGGATCCTGGGTGTTGATGGCCTGGGTCACATAGTTGTCCAGGGCAATGTCGAAACGATTGCGCTGGCCAGCCAGTTCGGCGCTCAACAGGCTGAAGATGGTTTCCTCGCTGAATGAGCTGTAGACCTTGGGCTTTTCAGGGGCCGGGGTGCTGTCTTCAGCCGGCGGCGTACCGTCCGACGAAACGGGTGCCAAGGCCTGGCAGCCGCTGAGGAAGACAAGAGCGAGGAGCAACGCGGAGGATCTATTCATATAGGAGGAGGACGACTAACCTGCGGTCGGATCATCATGACACAAGCTTTCGGCCAAACATAACCGGCCCGGCAATTTACCTGCCAACCCGATAGACGACTCTGGGCGATCCTTTAAACGAGAACCGCTCGCAACGTCGGCCTCGTCTACCGGCGCGATAGATATCGAGTAGTTGTTCTGATTCCGTCGAAGTAGGACAATTGTCGGCTTCACGTCACAATCAGCGACTTTGAATGGCCTTCCTTGCACTCGGTATTAACCACAAGACTGCTTCAGTAGACGTCCGCGAGCGCGTGGCTTTTACCCCTGAGCAGCTGGTTGAGGCCTTGCAGCAGCTCTGCCGACTCACCGACAGCCGCGAAGCTGCGATCCTCTCCACCTGCAATCGCAGTGAACTCTATATAGAACAGGATCACCTGTCGGCGGACATCGTGCTGCGCTGGCTGGCCGAATATCATCATTTGAGCTATGACGAGCTCCGTGAAAGCGCCTACGTGCATGAAGATGATGCGGCAGTTCGTCACATGATGCGGGTCGCTTCCGGGCTCGACTCGCTGGTGTTGGGCGAACCGCAGATTCTCGGCCAGATGAAATCGGCCTATGCCGTGGCTCGCGAGGCCGGCACCATCGGGCCGTTGCTCGGGCGGCTGTTCCAGGCCACGTTCAATGCGGCCAAGCAGGTACGCACCGACACGGCCATCGGCGAGAACCCGGTATCGGTGGCGTTTGCCGCAGTGAGCCTGGCCAAGCAGATTTTCAGCGACCTGCAACGCAGCCAGGCCTTGTTGATCGGCGCCGGCGAGACCATCACCCTGGTCGCCCGCCATCTGCATGACCTGGGTGTAAAGCGCATCGTGGTCGCCAACCGTACCCTGGAGCGCGCGAGCATTCTGGCTGAACAGTTTGGTGCCCATGCGGTGTTGTTGTCGGATATTCCGGCAGAACTGGTGCGCAGCGATATCGTCATCAGTTCCACCGCCAGCCAGTTGCCGATCCTGGGCAAGGGAGCGGTGGAAAGCGCCTTGAAACTGCGCAAGCACAAACCGATCTTCATGGTGGATATCGCTGTTCCCCGTGACATCGAACCAGAAGTCGGCGAACTGGACGACGTTTACCTCTATAGCGTCGACGACCTCCACGAAGTGGTCGCCGAGAACCTCAAGAGTCGTCAGGGCGCAGCCCAGGCCGCCGAAGAGATGGTCTCGATCGGTGCCGAAGACTTCATGGTCCGCCTGCGCGAGTTGGCGGCGGTGGACGTGCTCAAGGCTTATCGTCAACAGAGCGAACGCCTGCGCGACGAAGAATTGCAAAAGGCCCAGCGCATGCTGGCCAACGGCACCAGTGCCGAAGAGGTGCTGGTGCAACTGGCCCGCGGGCTGACCAACAAACTGTTGCACGCACCGAGCGTGCAGTTGAAAAAGCTCTCTGCCGAAGGTCGCCTGGATGCGCTGGCGATGGCCCAGGAACTCTTTGCCCTCGGTGAGGGCTCATCGGATAGCTTTTCGGATAAAAAACCGCAATGAAAGCGTCACTGCTCAATAAGCTGGATATCCTCCAGGACCGTTTCGAGGAATTGACTGCCCTGCTGGGCGACGGCGAGGTCATTTCCGATCAGAACAAGTTCCGCACCTATTCCAAGGAGTACGCGGAAGTTGAACCGATCGTGGGCGCCTATAAAGCACTGCTGAAAGTGCAGGACGACCTCGAAGGTGCCCAGGCACTGCTCAAGGACAGCGACCCGGACATGCGTGAAATGGCCGTGGAAGAAGTCCGCGAGGCCAAGGAGCGCCTGGTCACGCTCGAAGCTGACCTGCAACGCATGCTGCTGCCCAAGGACCCGAACGACGGGCGCAACGTGTTCCTCGAGATCCGTGCCGGTACCGGCGGCGACGAGGCGGCGATTTTCTCCGGCGACCTGTTCCGCATGTATTCGCGTTACGCCGAGCGTCGTGGCTGGCGGGTGGAGATCCTCTCGGAAAACGAAGGTGAACACGGCGGCTATAAAGAGGTGATTGCCCGGGTCGAGGGCGACAATGTCTACGGCAAGCTGAAGTTCGAATCCGGCGCGCACCGCGTGCAGCGGGTTCCGGCGACCGAATCCCAGGGCCGCATCCACACCTCGGCCTGCACCGTGGCGGTACTGCCCGAGCCGGACGAACAGGAAACCATCGAGATCAACCCGGCCGACCTGCGCGTCGATACCTATCGCTCCTCCGGCGCCGGTGGCCAGCACGTCAACAAGACCGACTCGGCGATCCGTATCACGCACTTGCCGTCCGGCATTGTCGTCGAGTGCCAGGAAGAACGTTCACAGCACAAGAACCGCGCCCGGGCGATGTCCTGGTTGTCGGCCAAGCTGAACGATCAGCAGACCTCCGCTGCAGCCAACGCCATCGCCAGTGAGCGTAAGTTGCTGGTCGGCTCCGGTGACCGTTCCGAGCGCATCCGCACCTACAATTTTGCCCAGGGCCGGGTCACCGACCACCGGGTCAACCTGACCTTGTATTCCCTCGACGAGATCCTCGCCGGCGGCGTCGAGGCGGTGATCGAGCCGTTGCTGGCCGAGTACCAGGCCGATCAACTGGCAGCGATAGGTGAGTAAATGACGATCATTGCCAGTTTGTTGCGCGCCGCCGATTTACCCGACTCGCCGACGGCGCGTCTGGATGCCGAATTGCTGCTGGCGGCGGCGTTGGGCAAGTCCCGCAGTTTCCTGCACACCTGGCCGGAGCGCATCGTGCCGAGCGAAGCGGCGCTTACGTTCGCCGAATATTTGCAGCGTCGCCGCAGCGGAGAGCCGGTGGCCTATATCCTCGGCCAGCAGGGTTTCTGGAAGCTGGACCTGGAAGTGGCGCCGCACACGTTGATCCCGCGTCCGGACACCGAACTGCTGGTGGAAGCCGCGCTGGAACTGTTGCCGGCCACTCCGGCCAAGGTACTCGACCTCGGCACCGGCAGCGGTGCCATCGCCCTGGCCCTGGCCAGCGAGCGTCCGGCCTGGAACGTCACCGCCGTGGATCGTGTGCTGGAAGCCGTGGCCCTGGCCGAACGCAATCGCCAGCGCCTGCACCTGAACAACGCCAAGGTACTGAGCAGCCATTGGTTCAGCGCCCTGGAAGGTCAGCGTTTTCAGCTGATCATCAGCAATCCGCCGTATATCGCAGCGACCGATCCGCATCTGGTCGAGGGCGATGTGCGCTTCGAACCGGCCAGCGCCCTGGTGGCGGGTGTCGACGGGCTCGACGATCTGCGCCTGATCGTCGCCCAGGCACCGGATCATCTGGAGGCGGGTGGCTGGCTGATGCTCGAACACGGCTATGATCAGGCCGAGGCAGTTCGCGATTTGCTGCTGACCCGGGGTTTTGAAGAAGTCCACAGCCGCACCGATCTGGGCGGTCACCAACGCATCAGTCTGGGGCGCCTGCCGTGCTGAATGATCAGGAGTTGCTGCGTTACAGCCGGCAGATTCTGCTGCAACATATCGATATCGACGGTCAGTTGCGGCTCAAGGAGAGCCGCGTACTGATCGTCGGTCTTGGCGGCCTTGGCGCGCCAGTGGCGCTGTATCTGGCGGCCGCGGGTGTGGGTGAGTTGCATCTGGCGGACTTCGACACGGTCGACCTGACCAACCTGCAACGCCAGATCATTCACGACACCGACAGCGTCGGCATGACCAAGGTCGATTCGGCAATCAAGCGCCTGACGGCAATCAATCCCGAGATTCAACTGATCGCCCATCGCGCGGCGCTGGATGAAGATTCCCTGGCGGCCGTGGTGGCCGGAGTGGATCTGGTCCTCGATTGCTCTGACAATTTTTCCACCCGTGAAGCGGTCAACGCCGCTTGCGTGGCGGCCGGCAAACCGCTGGTCAGCGGCGCGGCGATTCGCCTTGAAGGGCAACTGTCGGTGTTCGATCCGCGTCGGCCGGAGAGTCCGTGCTACCACTGTTTATACGGGCACGGCAGCGAAGCCGAATTGACCTGCAGCGAGGCCGGCGTGGTCGGTCCGCTGGTGGGGCTGGTCGGCAGTCTGCAAGCGCTCGAAGCGCTGAAATTGTTGGCCGGATTCGGCGAACCGCTGGTGGGGCGCCTGTTGTTGATCGATGCCTTGGGCACGCGCTTCCGTGAATTGCGGGTCAAGCGCGATCCGGGTTGCAGCGTCTGTGGGGCGAAAAATGCGTGAAGCGCCGATAGGCGTGTTCGACTCCGGTGTCGGCGGGCTCTCGGTACTGGCCGAGATCCAGCGTTTGCTGCCCAATGAGTCTCTGTTGTACGTCGCCGACTGCGGGAATGTTCCCTACGGCGAGAAAACCCCGGAATTTATCCAGCAACGTTGCAGCGTGATGGCCGACTTCTTTCGGCAACAGGGCGCCAAGGCCCTGGTGCTGGCGTGCAACACGGCGACGGTTGCCGGTGTCGCCGACTTGCGTCGCGACTATCCGGAATGGCCCATCGTCGGCATGGAGCCGGCAGTCAAGCCGGCCGCCGCCGCAACCCGTTCCGGCGTGGTGGGAGTGCTGGCCACCACCGGTACCTTGCAGAGCGCCAAGTTCGCCGCGTTGCTCGACCGCTTCGCCACGGACGTGAAGGTGATCACCCAACCCTGTCCCGGGCTGGTGGAGCTGATTGAAAGCGGCGATCTGCGCAGCCCCGAGTTGCGCCAGCTGCTGGCCGGGTATGTTCTGCCACTGCTGGCCGCCGGCGCGGACACCCTGATTCTCGGCTGTACCCATTACCCCTTTCTCAAACCGATGCTGCGGCAGATGATCCCCGATGACATCAGCCTGATCGACACCGGTGCCGCCGTCGCACGGCAACTTCAGCGTCTACTGACCGAAGGCGAGCTGCTTGCCGAGGGGCCGGTCCGTGAGGCGCAGTTCTGGACCAGTGCCGATCCGCTTCATTTCAGAAATATCTTGCCGATACTGTGGAATACCTCTGGCGTTGTGCGAAGCTTCAACAGGTAGAAGGCTGTCCGGGGGGAATACGAAGAGTCGGGGTGAACTTCTGATAAATCGCTGACTTCTATTGTTTTGCAGGGCTTGGCAACAAAAAAACCATACGAAATCGTTCGCAAAAGGAAGTTTCTAGTGAAGCGACTATTCTGCTTGGCCGCGATTGCGGCCGCACTGATGGGGCACACTTTTACCGCGCAGGCGGCAGGTGTGGAGTTCGCGGTTGGTCAGACCAGCGATTCGACCATGACGTATCGATTGGGCATGCAATTCGATTGGGACCAGAGCTGGTTGCAGAGTGACGTTGGTCGCGTGACCGGTTACTGGAGCGGCGCCTACACCTACTGGGAAGGCGACAAGACCTCAAGCAATAACAGCCTGTCGTTCTCTCCGGTGTTCGTTTACGAGTTTGCCGGCCAGAACGTCAAACCCTACGTTGAAGCAGGCATTGGCGTGGCGGCGTTCTCCAATACCCGACTCGAAGACAACAACATTGGCAGTTCTTTCCAGTTTGAAGACCGGTTCGGTTTTGGCCTGCGCTTCAATGGCGGTCATGAAGTCGGGATCCGTGCGACGCACTATTCCAATGCCGGGCTCGCCAGTTCCAACGACGGTGTAGAAAGCTACTCGCTGCATTACACGTTGCCGTTGTAATTGCATCCCCCTGTAGGAGCGAGCCTGCTCGCGATGACGGTGTGTCAGTTGCCTGCTTGGTTGGCTGACAGTCAGCAATCGCGAGCAGGCTCGCTCCTACAGGAGCTGTGTTGTTTTCCAGTTCAGCGATACGCCGTCGAAATCCCCTGGCGTTCGTCGATGCACTCCGGTGCGCCCATCTCGAACTCCCGGCAGATCAGCGGGCGTTTTTCGTAGATGGTGCACATCATCGTGTTGCGATCCAGCGCGGCGCACCAGCCGTCATCCAGGCGCAGCATCACTTCCCCGCCCCAGTCATCGGTATCGATGAACCGTTCAGGCACACCCGTATCGGTGATCAACATGACTTCGAGCTGGCAGCAGCAGGCCGCACAGGTCGAGCAGGTGACCGCGGGTTCCGCGATTTGCGTATGGGGGATGGTTTTCATGGCGCGCAGTGTAAGGCAGTCACCGAGTGCTGTGTGAAAGGTCGGACGGACGCTCAAGTATCGGAACGTCCAGGATACCGCCGCCGATTATGGCGCTTTTCAGGGTTGATCCTTGATCGGTGGCTGGCTGCGCACCATGGGTTTGCCGATCTCCAGTTTCACTTGGTCCGGCCGTTTGGCGAGTGGCCAGAGGGCGGTCATGAACGCTGCCGGGAAAGCGATCTCCAGCGGACGGTCCTTGAGTTTTTCGAGGATGTGCCGTGCGGCTTTGTCCACCGGCCAGCTCAAGGCCATGGGGGAGTCGTTTTTCGCCGTCAGCGGCGTCTCGACAACCCCGGGGCTGATCACCGTGAGTTCTATGCCCTCCGGAGCCAGGTCGATGCGCAGGGACTCGAACAGGTAACGCAGCCCGGCCTTCGAGGTGCCGCAGGCTTCTGCCTTGGGCAGCGGCAGGTAGGTCACCGTACTGGCCATGGCTACCAGATGCGGTGCGGTGCCGGCACGCAGCAAAGGCAGTGCGGCGTCGATGCAAAAACTGCTGGCCAACAGGTTGGTACGCACCACGTGCTCGACAATCGAGGTATCGAACTGCTTGGCATCCACGTACTCGCAGGTGCCGGCGTTGAGTATCACGGTGTCCAGCGAGCCCCAGTCCTCGGCAATCTGCTCGCCGATCTCGCGTACGGCCTGGCTGTTGGTCAGGTCTCCGGCGACCACCAGCACCTGCCCCGGGTAACGTAGCGACAAGTCTTTCAGTGGTGCCACGGTGCGCGAACTGACGGCCAGGTGCGCACCGGTTTTTAGGATTTCTTCGGCCAGGGCGGCACCGATGCCGCTGCTGGCACCTGTCAGCCAGTATCGTCGTGCGAGTGTACGACTCATCCCAATCTCCTTTTCAGCCAGGCAGTTACCCAGCCCAATACGGGTAAATGTTCATAATGCAAAGCCCCGGCATCGAAGTCATCCCGGTGGCGGTCATTCATGACCCAACGGCGGCGTATTGCCGCGAGGGCAGGTTTTTGAATGCCGTCAACGCACGCGTACGGGAAGTACCCAGGTCGACGATCGGTGAGGGGTAATCCACCACACCGAAAAGGCCGCCGAGATTGGCGGGGTTGTGCACGTCTTTTTTATTCAGCCCGGCCAGTTCCGGCAACCACTGCTTGATGAACACGCCGTCGGGGTCGAATTTTTCCGACTGGCTCAGCGGGTTGAAAATCCGGAAGTAAGGCGCCGAGTCGGTGCCGGTGGAGGAACTCCACTGCCAGCCACCATTGTTCGCCGCCAGGTCTCCATCGATCAGATGGTGCATGAAAAAGCGTTCGCCTTCGCGCCAGTCGATCAGCAGGTTTTTGGTCAGGAACATCGCCACCACCATGCGCAGGCGGTTGTGCATCCAGCCGGTTGCCAGCAGTTGGCGCATGGCGGCGTCGATGATCGGCAAGCCGGTACGCGCCTGTTGCCAGGCGGCCAGTTCTTCGGGGGCATCGCGCCAGGCCAGTGCTTCGGTTTCCGGGCGAAACGCGCGGTGTCGGGATACCCGTGGGTAGCCCACCAGGATGTGTTTGTAGAACTCGCGCCACAGCAGCTCGTTGATCCAGGTGACGGCGCCGGTGTTGCCGCTTTCGAATTCGCCCTGATTGCTGTTCAAGGCCGCGTGCAGGCATTGGCGAGGAGAGATCACCCCGGCGGCGAGATAGGCGGAAAGCTGACTGGTGCCGGGCTTCGCCGGGAAGTCCCGTTCGCTTTGATAGTGTTCGATCTGTGCATCGCTAAAGCTGTCGAGGCGATGCCGGGCTTGGGCTTCACCCGCCGGCCACAGGTTGCGCAGGTTGTCAGCGGGTATTGCGAAACCGTCGACACTCAAGGGGATCGGATCGCTGGCAATGTTCAGCGGCGCTTGTTTGTGCGGCGCGCGGACCAGGCTGGGCAGCGAGTGGTGCAGTCGTTCGTAGCAGACTTTGCGGAACTGGCTGAAGACCTGAAAGTAAGTGCCGGTGCGGGTCAGCACGCTCCCGGGCTTGAACAGCAATTGATCGAGGTAGCGGTGAACTTCGACGCCTTCGGCCTGTAGCGTCCGGGCGACCGCTGCATCGCGACGGGACTCGTGGATGCCGTACTCGTCGTTGAGGTGCAACGCGTCGACCTGCCATTGTCGGCACAGGTTCAGCAATACGCTTGGAGCGTCTTCCCAGCGGGGTGCCCGGCGGATCAGTAGGGGAATGTTTAGTTGACCCAGTTCGCGGCTTAACTCGCGCAGGTTACGCAGCCAGAAGTCCACTTTGCAGGGCGCATCGTCGTGTTCCAGCCATTGTTCCGGACTCAGCAGATACACCGCCACGCAAGGGCCGCGCGTAGCGGCGGCCGAGAGGGCGGTGTTGTCATGTAGGCGTAAGTCGCTGCGCAGCCAGATCAATTGCATTTTGGTGCCCACGCTATTCATTTAAATCAGCCCGCGCTGAACGAGTGCCTGATGTGCCGACAACGGATCTTCGGCCAGGTACAAGTCAGCGATCTCGGCAGTACTTGCGGATAACTCGGTGTGGTGGATGCATACCGTTGGTCCCGCAATCATTTTTGGGCAACTGACGCCTTTGAAAAGTTTCGGCAGCTTCGCCGGATTCAGGGCTTTGCTTGAGTACAGCAGAACCCCGCGGGGTTGCAGAAGTTCGACCGCCAATGCCAGTTCTCCGACAGGCAGCGGCCAGTCGAAGACCTCCACCGGGCAATCCGCGCTGCTGATCAGCCAGGCCGTTAGCCACAGGTGCGGCTCCATGGGCAGGTCCGAGTGGTTGACCAGCAGCAGCGGCGCGGTGCGCAACTGACGATTGTTATGGTAGATACGCGCACCGAACTTGCTGCGCAGCCAGGCACAAAAAAAGCCCCGCTCCATCTGCGCCCCGAACTGGCCTTGCCAGCGTTGCTCCAGAGCGGCCAGCAAGGGCATCAGCAATTGCTCGCACAGGGTTCGCGGCGGATACAGCGCCATCGCCTGATTGACGCTGTCATCCAGGGCACGTTCCTGCAAGCGGCTGACCGCCTGCAGCAACGTTTGCAGCAAGGCGTGCCAATCGTTGTCGACGGACTCGCTGAAGGCATGCGGCGTGTCGAGCAATGGCTTGACCTGGCTGACCGCAACGCCACGGTTGAGCCAGGTGAGGATGGCCTGGATGCGTTGTACGTGGTCGGCCGAGAACAACCGATGGCCCTTGGGCGTGCGCAGCGGCACGATCAGACCGTAGCGTCGCTCCCAGGCGCGCAAGGTCACGGCATTGACCCCGGTTTGCCGCGCCACTTCACGGATCGGCAGCCAGCCTTCGTCCAGCGCCTTTTTAAAGTCATCGCCGAGGTCTTCGCGGGAGCTGGTGTCGAGTGCTTTTTTCATCAGATGGCGTTTCGCAGGCTGAGGTTTTCCGGGTGCGGTTGCAGGTAAACCTGCTGTGCGATGTACGGATCGGGGTGTTGGCGAAAGTGATGCTTGAGCAGTGTCAGCGGTACCACCAGCGGCACGATGCCCAAGCGGTACTGGCTGATCACGTGCTGCACTTCCTGCTTGTCTTCGCCGCTGATGGCCTGTTTCAGGTAGCCACTGAGGTGTTGCAGGACGTTGGTGTGAGTGCGGCGGGTGGCGCATTTTTTCAGCGCCGCCATCAGTTCGCTGAAATAGCGGGGGCCCAGTTCCTGCGGATCGGTTTTGCCCATGTTGCCCAGCAAGTGGCCCAGGGTTTTGTATTGCACCGGGTTGTGGGCCATCAGCAGGTATTTGTAGCGCGAGTGAAAGTCCGTGAGACCGCGCCGGGTCAGGCCCTCTTGGCGCAGTTGCTGCCATGCGCTGTAGGCGAACACCCGGGTGAGGAAGTTTTCCCGCAGCACCGGATCGTTGAGCCGGCCGTCTTCCTCTACCGGCAAGTCCGGGTGCCGCAGGCAGAAGGCCCGGGCGTAGATCCCGCGCCCGCCACTGTCCGCACGTGCGCCGTTGGCGTGGTAGACCTTGACCCGCTCCAGGCCGCAAGACGGGGAATTTTGCATGAAGATGTAGCCGCAGATATCCCCCAGCTGCGCTGCCATGTCCCGGCCGTAGGTGTTCAGTGGTTGCGTCACGTTAAGGTTGTGATCGAGGGTGCCCACGGCTTCGGGATGATCTGCACTGCCCACCAGCCGAATCGGTTGGCGGGGGACGCCCAGGCCGATGGCCACTTCCGGGCAGACCGGGATGAAATCGAAGTAATCAGTGAGGGTGCGGCTGCACAGCCGCGACTCCTTGTGCCCACCGTTGTAGCGCACGTCGAGCCCCATCAGGCAGGCGCTGATGGCGATTTTCGGTTTGGTGGGGGAGTGGAGCATCGGAGCACCTCGAATCTGAACTTGTACAAACATTTTTGTTTGTACAAGATAACTTCATCATAGATTCGAAGCTATACAAGTCAATTTTTTTGTATAGGTTTTTGACGGGCTGCTGTCCAGGGCGACAGCAGCGATTTGCTCGGATCGATGCTCTTTACTGCAGGTGCTCATGCAGGCGGCGGGCGGCTTCCTGACCGCTGAGCCAGGCCCCTTCGACGCGTCCGGTCAGGCACCAGTCGCCACAGGCGTACAGCCCCAGGTCGGCATCGGCCAGGGTGCCCCATTCGTGACTGCTGGCGGGGCGGGCGTAGAGCCAGCGGTGGGCGAGGCTGAAGCTCGGCGCGGGCATGGAATCGTGCAGCAGTTCGGCGAAGGCGCCGTGCAACTGTTCGATCACCGCTTCCTTGGACAAGTCGATGTGCTGGCGACTCCAGGCACTGGTGGCGTGCAGCACCCAGGTGTCGAGGGTGTTGTCGCGTCCGGGTTTGCTGCGGTTGCGGGCCAGCCAGTCGAGGGGGCTGTCCTGTACGAAGCAGCCTTCCATGGGCGTTTCCAGCGGCGTTTCGAAGGCCAGGGCGATGGCCCAGGTCGGGTCCATTTTCACCCCGGCGGCGGCTCCGGCGAGTTTCGGCGCTGATGCCAGCAGGGCCGTGGCCTGTGGGGCTGGCGTGGCGATGACCACATGGCTGAACGGTCCGTGGGTGAAACCCTCGGCGTCCTGCAGGTGCCAGTGCTCTTCACCGCGATAGACCTCGGTGATCCGGCAGGCGAAATGCACTTCCAGGTCACCGAGCAGGGCGCGGGTGATGGCGCTCATGCGGGGGGTGCCGACCCAGCGGGTCTGCTCGTCCGGCGACAGGTTGAGTTGGCCGCCGTGGTAGGTGTACAGCTGCGGCGTCCACTCGGCGACCCAGCCCTTGGCTTGCCAGCGCTGGACTTCATTGACAAAACGCCGGTCGCGGGCAGTGAAATACTGCGTGCCCATGTCCAGGGCACCCGCATCGCTGCGCTTGCTCGACATGCGCCCGCCGCTGCCGCGACTTTTATCGAACAGTTGAACCACATGCCCGAGGTCAGTCAGGGCTTGGGCGGCGGAGAGTCCGGCAATGCCGGTGCCGATGATTGCGATAGGTACAGTCATAGGGGCCT
The DNA here is from genome assembly GCF_039909015.1 of Pseudomonas grandcourensis. Taxonomy (NCBI): domain Bacteria; kingdom Pseudomonadati; phylum Pseudomonadota; class Gammaproteobacteria; order Pseudomonadales; family Pseudomonadaceae; genus Pseudomonas; species Pseudomonas grandcourensis. The sequence goes on along the minus strand of NZ_CP150919.1, from coordinate 5,769,648 downwards.
CGTTTACCTTTCTGTACAGACTACGCCGGGGTTTAAACCTGTACAATATTGTTTTTTGGTATAACTTTTAGCGTTCTCGATCTGACGGCTTGGCCTATTGTTAAACATAGCGCCTGCTCGATACTAAAGATCCCTGCTTATAAAAATAGACTAATGGACAAGGTAAAACGCCACGCGAGGAAGAAGTCATGCACATATTGCTGACCGGCGGTACTGGTTTGATAGGACGTCAGCTCTGCCGGCACTGGTTGGGCCAGGGTCATCGCCTGACAGTCTGGAGTCGCCAACCTGAAAATGTCGCGAAAATATGTGGTGCCCAAGTGCGTGGAATCGCCCGTCTGGAGGATCTCGGGCAGGAACCTGTCGATGGGATTATCAATCTTGCCGGTGCGCCGATAGCCGCCCGGCCCTGGACGCACAAACGCAAAGCCCTGTTGTGGAGCAGTCGCATCTCGCTGACCGAAACCCTGCTGGCCTGGCTGGAAAGCCGTGAACAGAAACCACAGGTTTTGATTTCCGGTTCGGCTGTCGGCTGGTATGGCGACGGTGGCGAGCGCGAACTGAGCGAGGACTCGGGGCCGGTCAGCGAAGATTTCGCCAGCCAGTTGTGCATCGCCTGGGAAGAGACTGCACAGCGGGCTGAGGCGTTGGGTATTCGCGTCATCCTTGTCCGTACCGGGCTGGTTCTATCGGCCGAGGGCGGCTTTTTGTCGCGGCTGTTACTGTCGTTCAAACTGGGCCTGGGAGGCCCGATCGGCAACGGCCGGCAGTGGATGCCATGGATTCATATCGACGATCAAATCGCCCTGATTGATTTTCTTCTGCATCGCAACGAGGCCAGCGGTCCCTATAATGCGTGCGCGCCCAAGCCGGTGCGCAACCGCGAGTTTGCCGAGGCGTTGGGCAGCGTGCTGCATCGCCCGACGTTCATGCCGATGCCGGCCTTCGCATTGAAGGTAGGGCTGGGCGAGTTGTCGTTGCTGTTACTGGGCGGCCAACGGGCTACCCCGGCGCGTTTGTTACAGGCTGGTTTCACTTTTAAGTTCACGGATTTGCGCGCGGCTCTGGACGATCTGTCCGGTCGCCTTTGAAATAGGACGTTGCATGACCGATCACGCGTTGCTTCTGGTCAACCTGGGCTCGCCTGCCTCCACCTCGGTGGCGGACGTGCGCAGTTACCTCAATCAATTTCTGATGGACCCGTACGTGATCGACCTGCCATGGCCGGTTCGACGGCTGCTGGTGTCGCTGATCCTGATCAAGCGTCCCGAGCAGTCGGCCCATGCTTATGCCTCGATCTGGTGGGAAGAGGGCTCGCCGCTGGTGGTGCTCAGCCGTCGCTTGCAACAAGCGATGACCCGTCAATGGCAGCACGGCCCGGTCGAATTGGCGATGCGATACGGCGAGCCGTCGATTGAATCGACGCTGGTGCGCCTGGTCGCGGCGGGGCACAAGCGGATTACGCTGGCGCCGCTTTATCCACAGTTTGCCGACAGCACCACGACTACGGTCATCGAAGAGGCCAGGCGTGTGGTGCGCGAGAAAAACCTCGACGTTCAGCTGTCGGTGCTACAGCCGTTCTACGACCAACCGGAATACCTCGATGCGCTGGTGGCCACGACCCGGCCGCATTTGCAGCAGGACTTCGATCACTTGCTGATGAGTTTTCATGGGTTGCCGGAACGGCATCTGAAAAAGCTCAACCCCGGTCACAGTTTCGAGGGTGGTGGTGATTGTTGCGCCGGCGCGCCGCCGGAAGTGGTTGCCACCTGTTATCGCGGCCAGTGCCTGCGTACGGCGGCCGAGTTCGCCAAGCGCATGGGGTTGCCGGAGGGCAAGTGGTCGGTGTCGTTCCAGTCACGCTTGGGGCGCGCCAAATGGATTGAACCCTACACCGAAGCGCGCCTCGATGAGTTGGCTAAAAGCGGCGTGAAAAAGGTTCTGGTGATGTGCCCGGCGTTCGTTGCCGATTGCATCGAGACCCTGGAAGAGATCGGTGATCGCGGCAAGGAGCAATTCCGCGCAGCGGGGGGAGAGGACCTGGTGCTGGTGCCGTGCCTCAACGATGATCCGCATTGGGCGCGGGCGTTGAGTGCGTTGTGCGAAAGAGCACCGATTGCATTGTAGGCATACAAGCTGTGGGTTGACGGGCTGTTGTGGCGAGGGGGCTTGCCCCCGTTGGGTCGCGAAGCGGCCCTGAATCCTTCAACCGCGAGTCATCTGAAAGACCGCGTTCGCTGGATTTACGACTGCTTCGCAGTCGAACGGGGGCAAGCCCCCTCGCCACAGGGTATCGCGTGATGCTTTAGATCAGCGGCTCATCCGCCTTCTTGTGCTTCCAGCTGTCATTGCCCGGCAGGATCAGGTTCAAGCCGATCGCCACCACCGCGCACAGCGCGATGCCCTTGAGGCCGAAATCGTCCGGGCCGGTGCCGGTGCCGATCAGCACGCCGCCGATCCCGAACACCAGGGTCACCGAGACAATCACCAGATTGCGCGCCTCGCCCAGATCGATCTTGTGGCGAATCAGCGTGTTCATCCCCACTGCCGCAATCGAACCGAACAACAGGCACAGAATCCCGCCCATCACCGGCACAGGAATGCTTTGCAGCAGTGCGCCGAACTTGCCGATGAACGCCAGGCTGATGGCAAAGATCGCCGCCCAGGTCATGATTTTCGGGTTGTAGTTCTTGGTCAGCATGACCGCGCCGGTCACTTCGGCGTAGGTGGTGTTGGGCGGACCGCCGAACAGACCGGCCGCCGTGGTGGCAATGCCGTCGCCGAGCAGGGTGCGGTGCAGGCCGGGCTTCTTCAGGTAATCGCGACCGGTCACGCTACCCACGGCAATCACGCCGCCGATGTGCTCGATGGCCGGGGCCAGGGCCACTGGAACGATGAACAGAATCGCCTGCCAGTTGAATTCCGGTGCGGTGAAGTGCGGGATGGCAAACCAAGGTGCCGCCGCAATCTTCGCGGTATCGACCACTCCGAAGTAGAACGCCATGCCAAAGCCCACCAGCACGCCGGAAATGATCGGCACCAGACGGAAGATGCCCTTGCCGAATACCGCGACGATCAGTGTGGTCAGCAGTGCGGGCATCGAGATCATCATCGCCGTCTGGTAATGAATCAATTCGCTGCCGTCGCCGGCCTTGCCCATGGCCATGTTGGCGGCAATCGGCGCCATGGCCAGGCCGATCGAAATGATCACCGGACCAATTACTACCGGCGGCAGCAGGCGATCAATGAAGCCAGTGCCTTTGATCTTCACCGCGAGGCCGAGGAAGGTGTAGACGAAACCTGCCGCCATCACGCCGCCCATGGTCGCGGCCAGGCCGAACTGGCCCTTGGCGAGAATGATCGGGGTGATGAAGGCAAAGCTCGATGCCAGGAACACCGGCACCTGACGCCCGGTGACGATCTGGAACAGGATCGTCCCCAGGCCGGCCGTGAACAGCGCCACGTTCGGGTCGAGACCGGTAATCAACGGCATCAACACCAGGGCGCCGAAGGCCACGAACAGCATCTGTGCACCCGACAGCACCGTGCGCCAGAGCGGATCGTTGAACTCTTGCTGCATGGTCACGCGTCCTTCTGCTTGGTGCCGAAGATCTTGTCACCAGCATCGCCCAGCCCTGGGATGATGTAACCGTGTTCGTTCAGTTTTTGATCAATGGAAGCGGTGTAGATGATCACGTCCGGGTGAGCTTTCTCTACGGCGGCGATGCCTTCCGGGGCGGCAACCAGCACCATGGCGCGGATGTCCTTGCACCCGGCCTTTTTCAGCAGGTCGATGGTGGCAACCATCGAGCCGCCAGTGGCGAGCATCGGGTCGATGATCATGGCCAGGCGTTCGTCGATCTCCGGAACCAGTTTTTCCAGGTAGGTGTGGGCTTCGAGGGTTTTCTCGTTGCGGGCCACGCCCACGGCGCTGACCTTGGCGCCCGGGATCAGGCTGAGCACGCCTTCAAGCATGCCGATGCCTGCACGCAGGATCGGCACGACAGTAATCTTCTTGCCGGCGATTTTCTCGACCGACACAGTGCCGCACCAGCCTTCGATATCGTAGGATTCCAGCGGCAGGTCTTTGGTGGCTTCGTAGGTCAGCAGGGCGCCGACTTCCTGAGCGAGCTCACGGAAATTCTTGGTGCTGATGTCTGCACGGCGCATAAGGCCAAGTTTATGACGGATCAGCGGGTGGCGGATCTCATGGATGGGCATGGGGAATGGCTCCGGCAGCGGGCAAAAAAACCGGCCTAGATTAATCTATCCGAGGGTGTTGTCCTATAGACATACAGTACGTTAGTCCACAAACGCTTGATCTGGCCGTTCGGGATGCGTACCTTTGCCCGCTTTTCCGAACCCGTCCCCCCTTGGAGAGCGCCATGTCCGCTGATCTCGAGCATATCCGTCAAATCATGCGAGAGGCTGACTGCCTGTACACCGAAGCTGAAGTCGAAGCGGCCATCGCCCGCGTCGGTGCACAAATCAACGAACAAATGGCCGACAGCAACCCGGTGGTGTTCTGCGTGATGAACGGCGGGCTGATTTTCTCCGGCAAGCTGCTGACCTACCTGCACTTCCCGCTGGAAGCGTCCTACCTGCACGCCACCCGCTATCGCAACGAAACCAGCGGCGGCGACCTGTTCTGGAAAGCCAAGCCGGAAGTGTCGTTCATCGACCGTGACGTGCTGATCATCGACGACATCCTCGACGAAGGTCACACCCTGGGCGCGATCATCGACTTCTGCAAACACGCCGGTGCCCGCAAAGTGCACACCGCCGTGCTGATCGACAAAGACCACGACCGCAAGGCCCGCCCGGACCTCAAGGCCGACTTCGTCGGTCTGCCGTGTATCGACCGCTACATCTTCGGTTACGGCATGGACTACAAAGGCTACTGGCGTAACGCCAACGGGATTTTCGCCGTTAAAGGAATGTAAGACATGGATGCGCCTCGCTTTCTGGATCAGACCTTGTTTGCCGAGCTGGCCGGGAAAGCCGCGGCCAATCCTCGTGGGCGCCAGCATCACAACTTCCATCAGATGGAAGACGCTTGCCATCGCATGGCGGTGGGGTTGCAGCCGTCCACCTATGTCCCGCCTCACCGGCATTTGGGCGACAACAAGGCCGAAACCCTGTTGGTCCTCAAGGGGCGGCTGGGTGTGTTGATCTTTGATGAGACCGGCGCGGTGCTGAGCAAGACCGTGCTGCAGGCCGGTGGCGACTGTGTTGGCGTGGACCTGCCAACCGGTGTGTTCCACGGTTTGGTGGTGCTCGAGGCCGACAGCCTGATGTTCGAATGCAAGGCCGGTCCTTACCGCCCGGTCGGTGAAGGTGAGCTGGCGCATTGGGCACCGCGCGAGGGTGAGCCCGGTGTTGCCGAGTATCAGGCCTGGATGCGCGCGCAGTTCGATTGATCTCCACCTTGTGGGAGCGAGCAGGCTCGCTCCCACAAGGGATGTGTTCGCCGATTCAGTCCTGTTAGCTCATGCTAAAGTGCTCGGCCCCGCCCTCCAGAGCCTGCCATGAGCCCTTTTACCCGCAGCTGCGCCGCCCTGTTGCTGACCCTCAGCCTGCCCCTGGCTGCCGCGCCGGCGCCCATGCATGCGCAGTTCCTGCCGCCCGATGACCTGACCCTGCGTGACAGCGAGCCTGAGCAGCAACAACTGATGCAGGTCACCGATTATTCGGTGGTGGTAGGCAGCCAGCGTCAATCCAATCAACAGCCGATTCCGGTCACTTCGCCGCTGATGATTCGTCTCAAGGGCAAATCCCTGAACAAGGGCGCCACCATCAGCCAGGTGCTGGTCAACTTCGATGGTGAAAGCAAAAGCCTGAAAAAGCCGGTTTACGACGTGCCGAGCAAGACCCTGACCCTCTATTACCCGCTTGCGCAATACCGGGTGGTGATCGACTTGTTGCGCAACGACACGGTGTATTGCCAGTTTCTCAGCTACGCCAATGGCCATGTCTGGGCCGATCTGCACACCGGTAGCACTCGTCCGCGTTGAGCCTTGAGCCCGCGCAGGGGTAAACTGCCCGCCCCGTGAAATGTCTGCGAGCTGGAGTCGGCAATGCGTAAAGATAAAAAACAAGTGATTGGTGACGAGATCGGCGATGTGCAGATCAAATTGTTCCTCGATTTCGAACCGGTCGACGCGACTTCTCCGTCCCTGCACAAACTGGTCAAGGCCTACCGTGGCCTGCGCATCGACGATTTCGCGCGCTTTCTGACGTTCTTCGTCGAGGCCGGCTACGACGTGGATGGCAAGGATGAACACGGCAAAACCTTCGTTGACCTGATCCAGGATCAGCGCAATGCGCCGGATTACATCGAGCTGATCGAAAAAGCTCGCGGCTGAGTAAATTTCAGCCATAAAAAAACGCCCCGCTCTCGGTGAGAACGGGGCGTTTTTCATAAGGCCGAATCAAGCGTAGCTTTCGGTCTCGCTGCTGGCTTCAACCAGTTCCAGGGCAACGTTGTTCTGCGTGTTGATCTTGCGATACAGCGCAGCGTCGGTTTCCAGAACCTTTTCCCGGGCTGGGAAGATCTCTGCCAGTTTGGTAGCCCATTCGCCCTTGGCTTTGCTCGGGAAGCATTTTTCGATCAGCTCAAGCATGATCGAAACGGTCACCGAGGCACCCGGCGAAGCGCCGAGCAGTGCCGCCAGGGAACCGTCCTTGGCCGCGACCAGTTCGGTACCGAATTGCAGGATGCCGCCTTTCTTCGGGTCTTTCTTGATGATCTGCACCCGTTGGCCGGCCACTTCCAGGCGCCAGTCTTCAGCTTTCGCCTCAGGGTAGAAGCGGCGCAGGGATTCCAGGCGCTGCTCCATCGACTGCATCACTTCGCTGACCAGGTACTTGGTCAGGTCCATGTTGTTTTTTGCCACGGACAGCATCGGCCCGATGTTGCCGGCGCGAACCGACATCGGCAGGTCCATGAAGGAGCCGTGCTTGAGGAACTTGGTGGTGAAGCCAGCATACGGCCCGAACAGCAGGGACGTCTTGCCTTCAACCACACGGGTGTCCAGGTGCGGCACGGACATTGGCGGCGAACCTACGGCAGCCTGGCTGTAGACCTTGGCCTGGTGATGCTTGACCACTTCCGGGTTGTCGCAACGCAGCCATTGGCCGCTGATCGGGAAGCCGCCGAAGCCTTTGCTTTCTTCGATGCCCGAGGCTTGCAGCAGTGGCAGTGCGGCACCGCCAGCGCCGAGGAAGACGAATTTGGCGTCGACTTCACGGGTGTTGCCGCTGTTGACGTCCTTGATGCTGACAGTCCAGCCGCCATTGCTGCGCTTGAGGCCGGTCACGCGCTTGCAGTACTTGACCTGGGCATCGGGTGCGCTGGTCAGGTGCTTGAGCAACTGGTTGGTCAGGGCGCCGAAGTTGACGTCGGTGCCATTGATCACGCGGGTCGCGGCGAGGGTTTCGCCAGGATCGCGGCCAGGCATCATCAGCGGCATCCACTCGGCCATTTTGGCCTTGTCTTCGGTGTATTCCATGTCCGAGAAGGCGTGGTGCTTGCTCAGCACCTTGAAGCGTTCCTTGAGGAAGGACACGCCGCTGTCGCCCTGAACGAAACTCAGGTGTGGCACCGGGCTGATAAACGATTTGCACGAGCCGAACGTTCCTTTCTTGGTCAAATACGACCAGAACTGCTTCGACACCTCGAACTGGGTGTTGATGTGCACGGCTTTCTTGATGTCGACGGCGCCATCGGCGGCCTGCGGCGTGTAGTTGAGCTCACACAGCCCGGCGTGACCGGTACCGGCGTTGTTCCACGGGTTGGAACTCTCCGCGGCACCGGAATCCATCAGCTCGACGACTTCCAGCTTGATCGCGGGGTCGAGCTCTTTGAGCAGCACTGCAAGGGTGGCACTCATGATGCCGGCCCCAACCAGTACTACGTCGACTGCTTCGTTATGCGCCATTTAACGCGTCTCCAAAATCTGCAGCACCAAATTGTCGGCATGGCTGCCAGGCGTTCCGGGGCGAGTCAGTGATGCCCCTGGATCTCATGGCAGTATCGCCATGTCCGAATCTTCGCAATTTATCGCAACTTCGACGGACGCTACCTGCCGGGCCTATGAGCCATATGAACTCATTTCAGCGCGCGGGAGGCAATTCGACTTATGGTCGATACATCCGTTTGTGCAACCAAATCCGTAGCGGACAGGCTTCAGGCTCCGGTGTTCGAGGAATACTCGGTCCTGTGTCGTTGGGCTGTTGTAGACGCTAATGGTGCATGTTCAGACGCAAAACTATTCATTTGCTCGCCACACTCTTGTGAAGTTGTGAAAACCCGTTTTTTTCACGCTCTTTTGAAGACGTGAACCTCAAAAAAGGGCTGTCCCAGCCTGGCACCGTGCCCGGAAGGATTGCCGCCATGGGATACAGGGCAGGCAAAACGGGCAAACAGCTCAGTGACCGAGCGTAATGACAGCTCTGCAGATTCGCGAAAAGTGGAGGTTTTGCTCAACAAAACAGCAAGCGCGCCAGCTTCACTCGATCTGTGTGGGCGGCTCTCTGTGGGCGGTGCGGGGTGTCAATACAAGCGCATTGACGATGCTGCGAGGCCCGATCAGGAGACGTCCTTATAATCGGGGGGAGATTGTATCTAAGAAACGCAGGGAAATGGTCGTGTTTAATGACTTTTATTAGGTGTTTGGTCAGGTCGTCATCAGATGCTGCGCCCGCGAGCGTGGCTGGCGCTGCTGCGAAACGACACGGGCACCGGCAGGCAGCGGCTGATTCAGCCAGTTCAGGCGGATCTCTTCGATTTCAACCCAGCCATCGCCCATGGGCTGGAGGCTGCACTGCCTGAAGGCCTGGCAGCGGCCGTTGCGGTCGAGCAGGGCGAAGCAGCGATGCAATGGGCGTGGCGCGAACAGAGAGATCAGATGGCGCATGGCGAAATACCGTTTGGGTGTCTGCCGAGAAGATTGCCTGTAGGCCATTACGTGCAAGTGTATGAGTGGTGACATCTGTGTGACAGGAACCGCATTGCCTGGGGGGTGTCAGAGATTTCATCAAACACTGTGAGGTGCTGGTTACCCGCAGTGGCGCACCGCTATACTGCCGGCCTGTTTGTGCCTGATTCTGGAGAGAAGAGCATGTTGCAACGCCTGTTGTTCGGTTTGATCACTGTGACCAGTTTGACCCTGGTTGGCTGCGCCAACAGCCCGCAACAACTGAGCCCGGAACCCAAGCTGACCGCCCAGTTGGCCCCGGTCGGCCATGGCCAGCCCGTCGTGGTGCGTGTAGTGGACGGTCGCCCGTCGCCGACACTGGGCACCCGTGGTGGCCTGTATCCGGAGACCAGCGCAATCACCGTGCAGGGCGCGCAGATCCTGCCGAAGCTGCAGGCCCAGGCTGAAGCCGCCGTGCGTCTGTTGGGCTTTACCCCGACGAACAATGCCATGAATGCACCGCAACTGACCGTGACCCTGGCAGAGTTGAAGTACCAGTCGCCCAAGGAAGGCATGTACGTGACCGAAGCCACCATCGGCGCGACCTTCCGCTCCGATGTACAGAACGCCAACCGTCGCTACAGCGGCCGTTATGGTTCGTCCCTGGACCAGCGCTTCGGTATGGCGCCGAACCAGGAAACCAACACCAAGTTGGTCAGCGATGTGCTGAGCGATGCGTTGACCCGCCTGTTCAAGGACCCGACCGTGGGTCAGATTCTCGGCGAATAATCTTCATTGGATGCGAAAAAGCCCGGTGCCAGCGATGGTCCCGGGCTTTTTCATGCCTGCGTTTTTTATTGATGTACACCGGCCCACAGGGGATCAAGGGTGTCAGGCAGCTTGCGAGTAAAAGTCCAGCACGCTCACGCCCGTCAGCAAATCCGCCTCCGGCAAATCCGCATGCTGGTGGCCACCGAGTGCGCAATACACCAGCCAATGGCGGTCCTGAACGTTGAAGGCGAGGCTGCCGACGAGGGCTTGTTGTTCTTCGCTGGGGGTGATGAGGTAAAGGCGATCCTGGTTTTCGGCGTGGAGCATGACGTGATCCGTGTCGGTTTCGAGGCGCGCATGTTCGCCGATACAGATGACGAAGCCGTGACTCAGGACAGCCATTGATCAAAAGCTTCGTTATTTGTCGGAAACAGAGGGCAGGCGTGGGCGCTTTCGGTAGAATCCGCGCCGCGGTCGCCGGCCCGGCACCTGCCACCTGTTTTACTTGAGGTTTGTGATGTCGCTGCACTTGATGACGCTGTTTTCCGCCCATCCCGCCAAATTGATCAATCTGCTGGCCTTGCTCTTTGCCTTTCCGGGCGGCTGGTTGCTGCACGCCACCCGTCGTCGCGAACAGCGCGCGATGGCCAGTTTGCAGGCGCAGCGCCAGAGCAGCCCCAACGCAGAGCCCACGCTGGACTGGGCGACCTTGCGCATGAACCGTTTTTTCTACATCTTCGGCTTTGCCTGCATGGGGATGGCGCTGCTGGTGTCGTGGATCAGCACTCAGGTCTGAATAACCGCAAACCTGTGGTGAACTGATACAAAAGCGGCGCCTCGAGGGCGCCGTTTTTACATCCAGCCGAAACCGCTTACAGCGGCAACCCAGCCTTCACCCGGTATTGATTGCGCACCGGTGTCGCATATTGCAGCACCAGGAATGGACGATGCTCTTCAGGGCAGGCGTCCAGGCGGCGCTGCCATTCTTCCTGGGCCCTGGCCAGTTCCTCGGCTGGGAACACTTCGGCGGCTTTCGGCACCTGCAACTGCGGATCGGCGTCTTTCCACTGCGCGTAAGCCAGGTAGTGCACCGGGAACAGACGGTATCCGCTGAGGATTTGCCTGTCCATTTCGACCGCCAGTTGCTTGGTGTCTTCGAACAGTTCGGTGATCGGCGCGGCAAAGTTCACGTGCACCCGGCCCTTGTAGCCGGTGATGCCCTTGGCGATGCTCACGTCATCCTCGCCCGGTACCTTGGTGTAGCTGCCGGTGGTGGCGCGGATGTAAAGCTCGCGGGCCTTGGCCTGGTCGCACGGGTCGTACTCGTAGCTGATCGACACCGGGGTCAGGTTCAGCGACTGAATGACTTCGCCGAACGGCTCGTCCTTGCGGCTCATGTGGAACATTTTGAGGATCGCCGATTCGGTACGGTCGTCACCGTCCTTGGCACGGCCTTCGGCCTGGGCGATCCAGATCGAGGCGCAATCGTTGCGGATCGAATGGTTGATGTATGCCGACAACAGTTGATAAGCCGCCATTTTCTCCCGGCGTCCGCTGATCGAGCGGTGCACGATGAAGCTCTTGTTCAGGCGCATCAGGTCGCTGACGAAGGGCTTTTGCAGCAGGTTGTCGCCAATGGCGATACGCGGGGTCGGCAGACCGGCGTGGTACACGGCATAGTTGACGAAGGCCGGGTCCATCACGATGTCGCGGTGGTTGGCGATGAACAGGTAGGCGCTGCCGGATTTGAATTGCTCCACCCCGGTATAGGTGACACCGTCGGTGGCGCGCTCGATGGTATGGTCGACGTAATGTTCGACTTTGTCCTGTAACGTGGCCACCGAGGTAATGCCGGCAAACTCACGGCGCAACCGATGGGCTATAAGAGGTTTGAGTGCCCAGCCTAAAGCGCCGGCGAAACGCGGGAAGCGGAAGTGGGTGAGGATATCTAGAAACGCCTTGTCGCCGAGCAGTCGTGCCAGCACTGCCGGGACTTCACTGTCGTCGTAAGGTCGGATGGCATCGAATTCGCCCATCATGCTCTCTTGTTAGAAACGGCTAGGGTAAGTAATGGTTTTGATCGAAAACCGGCGGGGCACGGTCTGAAAAAGTAGCCAGACAAAAATAGCCCTGCAAATAGACCGGCGATTATACGCACAAGTCACCTGGGAGACCGCGATGCTGGAAACTACGCAATATGAATGTCCGTATTGTGGTGAGGAAGTCGAGACGACGCTGGATTTGTCCGGTGGCGATCAGACCTATATTGAAGACTGCCAGGTGTGCTGCCGGCCGATAACCTTCGTGCTGCAGGTTCATGAAGAGGAATGGCATCTCGAAGTGTTCAGCGAAAACGAGTGAGGAGCGTGTATGCAGCGCATCTACGATCCGGAAAACCTGATGGAAGGCGAGTTGTTGCAAGGCATGCTCGCCAGCGAGGGTATCGAGGCGCATCTGGTGGGCCGTGATTTGCTGGGTGGCAGCGGCGAGTTGCCGATCTATGGCCTGCTCGGGCTGTCGGTCGAGAACGATCAGGCTGCATACGCCCGCGAGCTGATCACCGCGTACAATGCCGCGCTGCCGCTGTCCGGCGATGAACCGGACAGCTTTCCCGGCACGCTGGTCTGTTAGGCTGGCGTTCGTTTGATCAAGAGCCGTGTTGCCCCATGTGTGGACGTTATGCCCTGTTTCGCTGGAACCCCGCCTTCGCAGCGCTGCCCGGTTTTCCCGCCGACCAGCAGGCGCAGTGGAACATTTCCCCCAATGATTCGGTGTTGATGCTGCGGGCCGAGCCAGACGGCCAGCGCACGCTGGCCCGTGCCCGCTGGGGCCTGACGCCACCCTGGTTGACCGATTTGTCCCGCACCCCGGCCCACGCTCGCGCCGAAACCGTTGCCGAACAGCCAATGTTTCGCCAGGCCTTGCGCGAGCGCCGCTGCCTGTTGCCGGCCAATGGTTTCTACGAATGGCGTGGTACGACGCGCAAGCGCCCGTATTGGCTGACACCGGGGGAGGGCTCGTCGCTGTTTTTTGCGGCGATCTGGGAGGCGTATCCGGTTCAGGAACAGGTGTGGCTGAGTACCGCGGTGATTACCCAGCCGGCGGCGAGCCAGCGGCGGCCGTTGATTCTTGATGAGGCAGGGCAGGCCGTGTGGCTGGATCCCGAGACGCCGTTGCATGCTTTGCAAGCCTTACTGGCCAGTGAACCTGCCGCATTGCGCGAACGGGTGCTGGCCAACATGGTGAATGATCCGAAGCTCAATGGGCCGGAGTGTCTCACTCCGGGTTGAGTTATTGGGCGGCTTCGGATCAAACCCTGAACTGATTGATCAACCGCCGCTGCTGCTCGGCCAACCTGGTCAGATCCGCACTGGCCGCACTCGACTCATCCGCCCCGCCGGCCACTTCATTGGCTACCTGGCCGATGTTGATCACGTTGCGGTTGATGTCGTCCGCCACCGCACTTTGCTCTTCGGCCGCACTGGCAATCTGGGTATTCATGTCGTTGATCACCGACACCGCCTGAGTGATGGTTTCCAGCGCTTCGGCAGCCTTGGCCGCGTGCTGCACGCTTTCGTCCGTGCGGTTCTGGCTGTCCTCCATGACTCGCACCACATCCCGCGTGCCTTGTTGCAACTGCTGGATCATGGTCTGGATTTCTTCGGTGGCCTTTTGCGTCTTCTGCGCCAGGTTGCGCACCTCGTCGGCCACTACGGCAAAACCCCGGCCCTGTTCACCGGCGCGGGCGGCTTCGATGGCCGCGTTCAGGGCCAGCAGGTTGGTCTGCTCGGCGATCCCGCGGATGGCGGTGAGGATGGCGTTGATGTTTTCGCTGTCCTTGGCCAGGGTTTGCACCACGCCCACGGCGCGGCCGATTTCCACGGCGAGGGCGCCAATCGAATTCGAGGTGTCGCGCACGATCTGCATGCCCTGGCTGGCGGCCTGATCGGCATGGCTGGCGGCCTGCGCAGCCTGAGTCGCATTGCGCGCCACGTCCTGGGCGGTGGCGGTCATTTCCTGCACGGCGGTGGCCACCTGATCGATCTCGGCCATCTGCTTGTGTACGCCGGTGTTGGTGCGGATGGCGATGTCGGCGGTGTGTTCCGACGAATCGCTGACGCTCTGTACCGATGTCACCACCTGGGTGATCATCGCCTGCAACTTGGCCAGAAAAGTGTTGAAGCCTTTGGCGATCGAGCCCAGTTCGTCGGCGCGGTCGCTGGTCAGGCGTCGGGTCAGGTCGCCTTCGCCCTGGGCGATATCGTCGAGCATGGCCACCATCTGCTTGAGCGGGCGGGCGATGCCGTGGCCCACCAGCCAGATCACCAGCAAACCGATACCGGCAATCACCAGGCCGACCATGGCCATGCCGAAGGTGTCGGATGTGCGCTGCGCGTTCAGGTCGGCCTGGAGTTTTTGCAGGTCGGCCATGACGGCATTCAGCGGCAACTGCAGCATCAGGGTCCAGCGGGCATCGGTCTGGCCGATGCCGAACGGCAGGTACAACTCTATCCGGCCCTGGGCCTTGTCGACGGTATAGGTGACTTCGCCGCGCTTGAGATTGGCCATGTTGGCGATCTGTTTGCTGTCGAGGATGTCGCTGACCTTCTCGCCGAATTTGCTCGGATCCTTGGTGTAGGCAACGATCCGGCCATTGCCGCCGATCAGGGCCATTTCCCCGGCGCCACTGTAGAGTTTCTGGTTGGCGCCCAGGAGCATTTCCTGGATGAAGTTCACCGACAGGTCGGCGCCGACGATGCCCTGGAAGGCACCGTTGAGCATGATTGGCTCAATAAAGGAGGCGAGCATAACGACTTTGTCGCCGACCTTATAAGGCGCCGGATCGATCACGCAGGATTTTTTGGTTTCTTTCGAGCACAGGTAGTACTCGCTGGCGCGCACGCCGGTGGACAGGGTTTTCTGGTCGTCGACGTCCACCAGCTTGTCCAGGCCCAGGGTGCCGTCGTCGTTGCGGAACCACCAAGGCAGGAAGCGCCCGTTGGCGGCGTCGATGCCGACCACTTGAGTGCCGACGTAGGCCGCGTCGTTGTGATCCAGTGCGCCTTTTTCCCAGCCGATGTAGGTGCCGAGGATTTTCGGGTTCTTGACCACGTTTTCCTTGATCAGGCCGATCAGTTGTTCGCGGCTGAGGCTCAGGGCCGGCTGGCCATCGGCACCCGGTGTGCCGATCAGGGCGTTGACCCGCACCAGTCCGCCGGCAATCAGCAGCGGCGCTTCGAGCTCACGCTGGATCTGGCTGACCTGGGTCTGCGCCAGGGACGTCAGGCGTTGTTCGATGACTTGCTCGAATTGGGCCTGGGTCCGTTCCTGGACCATGTCTTGGGTCCGGGCGCCGGAGAACAGCGCGTACACCACTAGCGCAGCCACGACACTTAGGACAATGGCGCCGGCAAGGGCCGCCACGGAAAACTGGATCGACTTGAATTTCATGGGGGCTCCGCACGGGAAAAGACGTCTGCCCAGGTGTATCGGCAGGGTGACGGGCGGGCATGAGCGTGGGCGGTTGAAATGACTGTTTTTGCGTGGCGGATGTCGTAATTGAATCAATGCGCGCGTGATGGGCTGCGGGCTGTCGCTGTATGTGAATTTTTTTCTACGGCGATGAGAGCTTTGTCCAAATTGTGCGTCTTACGTCCATTGTATCTGGCGTCGATGCATTTCCACGCCTAGGATACGCGGCAAGTTTTCAGGGGTTTTTTTGATGAACAAGATTTTGGTTGTCAGTGCGCTGGGCGCAGCGCTGGGCGCAGCGCTGTTGCTCAGCGGTTGCCAGTCGGTCAATACCACCAGTGGCGGCGCTGTAGGTGTTGAGCGCAAGCAGTACATGTTCAGCATGTTGTCCGAGCAAGAAGTCGACCAGATGTACGCCCAGTCCTATCAGAAGACAGTGGGCGAGGCGTCCAGCAAAGGTGTACTGGACAAGACCAGCAATGAAGCCCGGCGGGTTCAGGCGATTGCCGACCGGCTGATTGCCCAGGCGCCGAACTTCCGTCCGGATGCGGCCCAGTGGAAGTGGGAAGTCAACCTGATCAAGAGCGATGAGCTCAACGCCAACTGCGGCCCAGGCGGCAAGATCATCTTTTACACCGGGCTGATCGACACCCTGAAGCTGACTGACGATGAAATCGCCGCAATCATGGGCCACGAAATCGCCCACGCCCTGCGCGAGCACGGTCGTGAAGCGATGTCCAAGGCTTACGGCATCGAGATGGCCAAGCAGGGCGCCGGTGCCTTGTTGGGGCTGGGGCAGGACTCCATGGCCCTGGCTGATACCGTGGCCAACTACGGCATGACCTTGCCCAACAGCCGCGCCAATGAAAACGAGGCGGATCTGATCGGCCTGGAACTGGCCGCCCGCGCCGGTTACAACCCGAATGCCGCGATCACCCTGTGGAACAAGATGAGCAAGGTTTCGGAAGGTGCGCCACCGGAGTTCATGAGCACTCACCCGGCGTCGTCGAGTCGTATCGCTGCGTTGCAGGCGGCGATTCCGAAGGTCATGCCTTTGTACGAACAGGCCAAGAAGTCCTGATGTCTATGCGGTGAGGCCGCTACCGCCATCGCGAGCTTGCTCGCGATGAACGATAACGCGGTCTATCGACCTATCGCGTCAAACCCACCCGCTGCTCTGCATCGCCTTGTACACCGCGACAATCGCCAGGATGAAGAACGCCGACGCCGCCAGTCGACGGATCAGGGTCAATGGCAATTTGTCTGCAGCAAAGTTACCGGCCAGTACCACGGGCACGTTGGCAATCAGCATGCCGAGGGTGGTACCGATGATCACCAGCCACAGCTCCGGATACTGCGCAGCCAGCATCACGGTCGCGATCTGCGTCTTGTCGCCGATTTCCGCCAGGAAAAACGCGATCAACGTGGTCAGGAACGGCCCGAACTTGCGGGCGGTGCTGGCCTCGTCGTCATCCATCTTGTCCGGGACCAGGGTCCACAGCGCCGTGGCGGCGAAGCTCGCGGCGAGGATCCAGTGCAGCATCGTATCCGAGAAGAAACTGCCGACCCAGGCACCGACTGCACCAGCGGCTGCGTGGTTGGCCAGGGTCGCGGCGACGATACCGGCGATGATCGGCCAGGGCTTGCGGAAACGGGCAGCGAGGATGAGCGCGAGCAGCTGCGTCTTGTCGCCGATTTCGGCCAAGGCAACGATTGCGGTAGGTACGAGTAGTGAATCCAGCATCAGGGGTTTTCCTAAGGGGCGGGTCGACACGGCTATGACACGTACAGCCTTCCCGCCCCGGGTAAGGTGTTCGTGTCATAGGTCTTGTCAAACCCTGCGATCCATCTGATGTGGATGCTTGGGTCGCATGCGCCATGGTCTGAGGACCAAGTATGTTGACGCATGCCGGACGAGCGTGGCGCTCGTGGGAGACTACTCCCCTAGGACGGAGCGGATTCTGCCTTGGCAAAATCCATTCGGCAAGTACAAATTTTCAGCCGCGCTTTGCCCGGTAGATTCTGAAACCCTGTCCTTCGGCCTTGATCGCACACACGCCAAGATGCTCTTCGATCAACGGTTGATACTTCAGGAAACTGTTCGCTACCAAGCGAAGTTCGCCGCCGTTTTTCAGATGTTTGGCCGCTTTTCGCAGCAAGTTCTCTGTTGCGAAATAGTCGGTGTGCACGCCGACATGGAACGGCGGGTTGCTCAGGATCGCACTCAAACCCATCGGCGCGGCATCGATTCCGTCACCGGTAATCACCTCGGCTTCCAGACCATTGGCAGCCAGGGTCAGGCGACTGCTGGCAGCGGCAAAGGCATCCACATCCAGCAACGTGACCTGGTTGTGCGGGTAACGACGTTTCACTGCCGCGCCCAAGACTCCTGCGCCGCAACCGAAATCGAGCAAGTGACCGCTGGGCAATTTGTCCAGATGCTCCAGCAGCAGCGCACTACCGCGATCCAAGCGACCATGGCTGAACACCCCCGGCAGGCTGATGACCTTCAGCGGGCCTTCGGCCAGCGGCAGTTCGTAGGTCTGCGCCAGGCTTTCCAGCGGTTTGGCTTCAGGCGCGTTGGCCACGGTGACCAGCCAGAGCTGGCAGTGGCGCGCGCTGTCGAGTTTGCGCGGCTTGCCGAACGGGTTGAGTTGTTTGGCGGCACCTTCGATGCCGCTTTTTTTCTCGCCGACCAGGTACAACTCGCGGCCGGCCAGCCGTGAGGCGAGGGCGTTGAGGATGTAGTCGGTCAGGTCCTTGGCCTTGGGCAGAAACACCACGGCGCTGTCGAACTCGCGCTCCGGTGCATTCACACCAAAATGGCTGCGCTCGGCAAAGCGGGCGTCCAGCGCGGCCTGATCGCCGGCGTGCCAGCACCAGCCATGAGCATCGGGCAGACGGCCCAGCAAGTCGTCGGCGGGCAAGCCGGCCAACAGCACCGAACCCTGGAATAACTCGGCCTGACGAAGCAGTACTTCACTGCGCGGATCCATAACTGCTCCCTTGGAAAAAAGTGCTGCAGTTTATCAACTGACGACCCGCAGCGCCTTACCGCTGAAGTATCCCAGTGCGTTTTCGGTTACTTGGCCAACGATTCGCTGGCGCGCTTCGCGGCTGCCCCAGGCGTTGTGCGGGGTGACGATCAGGCGCGGGATATCGTGGGCCAGCAGCGGATTGCCGTTGACGGGAGGCTCGACGCTCAGCACGTCAGTGGCGGCGCCGCCCAGATGCCCGTTGCGCAATGCGTCGGCCAGTGCCTGTTCATCAATCAATCCACCGCGTGCGGTGTTGACCACGAACGCGCCGGGTTTCATTGAGGCCAGCTCGCGGGCGCCGATGAAGTGGCGGGTGTGCTCGTTGAGCGGGCAGTGCAGAGTCAGGGCATCGACCTGTGGCAACAGTTCATTCAGTGGCAGGCGGTCCGGGCGGGCAGGGCGTCCGGGAATTTGCCCCAGTAGAACACGCATGCCGAAGGCTTCAGCCAGCCGTGCGACTGCACCGCCCAATTCCCCATGGCCGAGCAGGCCAAGGGTTTTGCCTTCGAGTTCGACGATCGGGTAATCCAGCAAACAGAACTGTTTGGACTGCTGCCAGCGGCCATCGCCGACGGCTTTTTGATAATCGGCCAGGCGAGTGGCCAGGTTGAGCAGCAGCATGATCGTGTGCTGCGCCACCGACGGTGTGCCGTAACCCTGGCAGTTGCACACGGTAATCCCGTGGGCGCGGGCGGCGGCGAGGTCGACATTGTTGGTGCCGGTGGCGGTGATCAGGATCAGCTTGAGATCAGGGCTGGCGGCCATGGCGGCGGCATCGATCAGGATCTTGTTACTGATGGCGACGGTGGCGCCCTTGAGATGTTCGATGACTTGATCGGGCAAGGTCTGGGCGAACAGCTGCAAATCGCTGAAACAACTGCGCAGCGGGTCAAGGTCAAGGTCGCCGAGATCCAGGGACGGGTGGTCGAGGAATACGGCGCGGCGAGTGTTCGTCATCAACTGTACCTTTTGTGCATTGAACTGAAGGCGTAATCTGCCGAGCCTATCAGATGAAATAAATAGTTACGCTTGGCCTAAAGGAGCCCCCATGTATTGGACAGAGTTCTTGACCGTTGCCCTGATTCACCTGCTGGCCGTGGCCAGCCCCGGCCCGGACTTTGCCGTGGTGGTGCGCGAGAGTGTTACCCACGGTCGCCGCGCTGGCACCTGGACCGCGCTGGGTGTGGGGACGGCGATTTTCCTGCACGTGGGTTACTCGCTGTTGGGTATCGGCCTGATCGTGTCCCAGTCGATCGTGCTGTTCAATGCCTTGAAATGGGCCGCTGCCGCTTACCTGCTGTACATCGGTTACAAAGCGCTGCGCGCGCAACCGGCCAAGCCTGTGGCGGACGACCTTCACAAGGAAGCCGGTGAGCGCACCGCCCGTGGTGCCTTCACCTCAGGTTTCGTCACCAACGGCCTCAACCCGAAAGCTACGCTGTTCTTCCTCTCGCTGTTCACCGTGGTGATCAACCCGCACACGCCGCTGGCTGTGCAGGCCGGTTACGGGGTTTACCTGGCGGCGGCGACAGCGGCCTGGTTCTGCCTGGTGGCGATGTTGTTCAGCCAGCAGCGCGTACGCGCCGGTTTTGCCCGTATGGGTCACTGGTTCGACCGGACCATGGGTGCGGTGCTGATTGCGATTGGTGTGAAGCTGGCTTTTACCGAGATGCATTGATTCCGTAGTTACTACAGATCGAGAATCCCTGTGGGTAGTGGCGCAACGCTAGTATCTGCAGGGTTCTGCAAATCATTCCTTTGGCTGATTTGGCTGGCGTTCAAGGGCACTACAGTGCGTACTTTCAGTCACGACCGTGCAGTCAGATTAAAGGGATTATTATGTTGCAGACTCGCGTTATCCCCCCGGCCGAAGGCGCTTACCAGTACCCGCTGTTGATCAAGCGACTGCTGATGTCCGGTGCCCGTTATGAAAAAACCCGCGAGATCATCTACCGCGACAAGTTGCGCTACAGCTACCCGACCCTGATCGAACGGGTGGCCCGCCTGGCCAACGTGCTGACAGCGGCGGGGGTCAAGCCCGGGGATGCCGTGGGTGTGATGGACTGGGACAGCCATCGTTACCTGGAATGCATGTTCGCCATCCCGATGATCGGCGCGGTGATCCACACCATCAACGTGCGCCTGTCGCCGGAACAGATCCTCTACACCATGAACCACGCCGAGGACCGCTTTGTGCTGGTCAACAGCGAGTTCGTCGGCCTCTACAAGGCCATCGAGGGGCATCTGACCACGGTCGACAAAACCCTGCTGCTGACTGACCTGCCGGAAAAAACCGCGGACCTGCCGAACCTTGTCGGCGAATACGAACAGCTGCTGGCCGCGGCGAGCCCGCAGTACGACTTCGAGGATTTCGACGAAAACTCGGTCGCGACCACGTTCTATACCACCGGTACCACCGGCAATCCCAAGGGTGTGTACTTCACCCATCGGCAACTGGTGCTGCATACCATGGGCGTGTCGACCATCATGGGTGCGATCGATAGCGTGCGCCTGCTGGGCACCAACGACGTGTACATGCCGATCACCCCGATGTTCCACGTCCACGCCTGGGGCTTGCCGTATGTGGCGACCATGCTCGGGCTCAAGCAGGTGTATCCCGGACGCTATGACCCGGAGTACCTGGTGGAGTTGTGGCGCAAGGAGAAGGTCACCTTCTCCCATTGCGTACCGACCATTTTGCAGATGGTCCTCAATGCCAAGGCCGCGCAGAACGTCGACTTCGGTGGCTGGAAAATCGTCATCGGCGGCAGCGCCCTGAACCGCACGTTGTACGAGGCGGCCAAGGCCAAAGGCATTCAGTTGACCGCCGCCTATGGCATGTCGGAAACCGGGCCACTGGTTTCGTGCGCGCACTTGAACGATGAGCTGATGGCCGGTACCGAAGACGAACGCACCACTTACCGGATCAAGGCCGGCGTGCCAGGGCCACTGGTGGAGGCGGCGATCGTCGACACCGAGGGCAACTTCCTGCCCGCCGATGGCGAGACCCAGGGCGAGCTGGTGTTACGCGCGCCATGGCTGACCGAGGGGTATTTCAACGAGCCGCAGAAGGGTGCCGAACTCTGGGCCGGAGGCTGGCTGCACACGGGTGACGTGGCGACCCTGGACAGCATGGGCGTGATCGACATTCGTGACCGGATCAAGGACGTGATCAAGACCGGTGGCGAGTGGATCTCCTCCCTGGACCTGGAAGACCTGATCAGCCGTCATGCGGCGGTACGCGAGGTAGCAGTGGTGGGGATTCCCGATCCGCAGTGGGGCGAGCGGCCGTTTGCCCTGCTGGTGCTGCGTGAGGGGCATGCAATCGGGGCGCGGGAACTCAAGGAACACCTCAAGCCGTTTGTGGAACTGGGGCACCTGAGCAAGTGGGCAATTCCGAGCCAGATCGCCCTTGTTACTGAAATTCCCAAGACCAGCGTCGGCAAACTCGACAAGAAGCGCATTCGTGTCGACATCAGCGAATGGCAAGCCACCAACAGCACCTTCCTCTCGACGCTTTAAGCGTCTCCCGGCGTGCCCGAAGGGGCACGCCAGCCCCACCAAGCAAGCGCTTGGCTTGTTAAATCGAAATTTTCAGCCATCCTTGCCGTGCCGACGGGTGTCGGACTGGCGAAAGGACTGTTCCAGAGTGGCTGGCAACTGCAAATCACACTTTAGAGGGATCAAGCGCTACTACCTGCTGGCTATAGTCCTCTCAAGGATTTTTAAGAACGGGGCAACCGCACGAACCGGGGCGATGCAACTTTGGAATGACTTTGGGATGCCATGGCTCCCGGTTATCCACAGCGTTTTTAGAAGTGCTCTTGCCATAAAAATAAAATGCACATGGAGTAGCGTCGATGACATCAGTAAACCAGTTCTGGCGCCGGGCGAAACTGCCCCTGGCTGTCAGTCTTGCCTCTACGCTCGCCGGGCCAGCATTCGGCGTCAGTTTCAACGTCGGAGAAATCGAAGGTCAGTTCGACTCATCCCTGTCGGTTGGTGCCAGTTGGTCTACCGAGCAGCCGAACAAGAACCTCATTGGTGTCAACAACGGCGGCAAGGGTCTGTCCCAGACTTCTGATGACGGTCACCTGAACTTCAAGAGCGGGGAAACCTTCTCGAAGATCTTCAAGGGCATCCATGACCTTGAACTGAAATACGGCGATACCGGTGTTTTCGTCCGTGGCAAATACTGGTACGACTTCGAACTGAAGGACGAAAGCCGTCCGTTCAAGGACATCAGCGACGAGGGCCGCAAGGAAGGCGCCAAGTCCGCCGGCGGCCAGATCCTCGACGCCTTCGTCTACCACAACTACTCCATTGCCGATCAGCCAGGCTCCGTGCGTCTGGGCAAGCAGGTCGTGAGCTGGGGTGAAAGCACCTTCATCGGTGGTGGCATCAACTCGATCAACCCGATCGACGTGTCCGCGTTCCGCCGTCCGGGTGCCGAGATCAAGGAAGGCCTGATCCCGGTCAACATGTTCTATGTGTCCCAGAGCCTGACCGAAAACCTGTCGGCCGAAGCGTTCTACCAAATTGAATGGGACCAGACCGTCGTCGACAACTGCGGCACGTTCTTCTCCCAGCCGGACATCGTTGCCGACGGCTGCGACGACAACCTGCGTGTGCTGAACAAGCGCTCGCAAATTCCGGCCATTGCCCTGGGGCCTTTGGCCGCCAACGGCGTTAACGTCAACGAAGAGGGTGTTCTGGTGCGTCGTGGCGGCGATCGCGATGCCCGTGACAGCGGCCAGTGGGGCGCGTCCTTCAAGTACATGTTCGATCCGCTGGACACCGAGTTCGGCGCCTACTTCATGAACTACCACAGCCGTGCGCCGATCTTCAGCGCCACCGGTGCGCCGCAGTCGGTCTACAACACGGCCAGAGCGTTGCCCGGCCCGTTCGCGGCACTCGGGCCACTGCTGGTGGCCGGTAATTCGCAATACTTCATCGAATACCCCGAGGACATTCGCCTGTATGGCTTGAGCTTCTCCACCACCCTGCCTACCGGTACGGCGTGGAGCGGTGAGATCAGCTACCGTCCGAACGCGCCAGTGCAGCTCAACTCCACCGACATCCTGTTCTCCGGTATCCGTCCTTTGGGCAACAACAACCCGAACAATCCATTGACCAATGCATCGCTGCTTACCGGCGTGCCGGGTCAGGACCTGCACGGGTATCGTCGCAAGGAAGTCACCCAGTTCCAGACCACCCTGACGCACTTCTTCGACCAGGTCATGGGCGCCAGCCGTCTGACCCTGGTGGGCGAAGTGGGCGTGACCCACGTTGGCGGCCTGGAAAGCACTTCCGACGTTCGTTATGGCCGCGATCCGGTCTACGGCCCGGGTGAGTTGCCAGCCTCTGGCGCGCTCGATACCTGCGTGGCGCTCAACACCAGTACCATCAACGGTGCCGGCCCGGGTACGCCGACCAACAACCGCAGCCGCAACTGCACTGACGAAGGCTTCACTACCCCAACTTCGTGGGGCTACCGCGGTCGCGCCATCTGGGAATACAACGACGTGTTTGCCGGTGTGAACCTCAAGCCGAACGTTGCCTGGTCCCATGACGTGAGCGGTTACTCCCCTGGCCCTGGCGGCAACTTCGAGGAAGGCCGCAAGGCGGTGAGCCTGGGTGTCGACGCCGAGTACCAGAACACCTACACCGCGAGCCTGGCCTACACCAACTTCTTCGACGGCAAGTACACCACCGTGGATGACCGCGACTTCGTTGCGCTCAGCCTCGGCGTGAACTTCTAAGCACAGTATTTTCAGGACGAACACACATATGAAAATAACAAAGAGTCTGTTCCACGCCGGTGTTCTGGGCCTTTCGCTGCTGGCGACCAGCGTGATCGCGGCGGTACCCCAGGCCGAGGCCGACAAACTGGGCAAGAGCCTGACCCCGATGGGCGCTGAAATGGCGGGTAACGCCGACGGTTCGATCCCGGCCTGGAAGCCTATGGCGAAGAACGCCGGTACGGTCGACAGCAAAGGTTTCCTGTCCAATCCGTTCGCCAGCGAAAAACCGCTGTTCACCATCACGGCGCAGAACGTCGACCAGTACAAGGAAAAGCTCGCCCCGGGCCAGTACGCGATGTTCAAGCGCTACCCGGAAACCTTCAAGATGCCGGTCTATCCGTCCCATCGCGGTGCCACCGTGCCGGATGACGTTTTCGCTGCCATCAAGCGCAACGCCACCAACACCAACCTGGTGTCCGGCGGCAACGGCCTGGAAAACTTCGAGACCGCCGTGCCGTTCCCGATTCCGAAAAGCGGCGTAGAAGTCATCTGGAACCACATCACCCGTTATCGCGGGGGCAGCGTGACCCGCCTGGTGACCCAGGCCACGCCGCAGCCGAACGGTTCGTTCAGCCTGGTGTACTTCCAGGACCAGTTCGTGTTCCGCGACAAGATGAAGGACTACGACCCGAAAAACCCGGGCAACATCCTGTTCTACTTCAAGCAGAAAGTGACTGCCCCGGCACGACTGGCCGGTGGTGTACTGCTGGTGCACGAAACCCTCGATCAGGTGAAGGAACCGCGTTCGGCGTGGGTCTACAACGCCGGTCAGCGCCGTGTGCGCCGTGCGCCACAAGTGTCCTATGACGGCCCGGGTACCGCGGCCGATGGCCTGCGTACCTCCGATAACCTGGACATGTTCAACGGTGCACCGGATCGTTACGACTGGAAGCTCGAAGGCAAGAAAGAGATGTACATCGCCTCCGACGCCTACAAGCTCGACGACCCGAGCCTCAAGTACACCGACATCATCAAGGCCGGTCACATCAACCAGGACCTGGCGCGTTACGAACTGCGCCGTGTGTGGCATGTGGTTGCAACCCTGAAGGAAGGTCAGCGTCACATCTACGCCAAGCGTGACTTCTACATCGACGAAGATACCTGGCAAGCAGCGGTCATCGACCATTACGACGGTCGTGGCCAACTGTGGCGTGTAGGTGAGGCCCATGCCGAGAACTACTACGACAAGCAAGTGCCGTGGTATGCCCTCGAAGCCCTGTATGACCTGCAATCGGGTCGTTACCTGGCACTGGGCATGAAGAACGAAGAGAAGTCGGCCTATGACTTCGGCTTCCAGGCCACCACCAGCGACTTCACCCCGGCCGCCCTGCGTCAGGACGGTGTTCGCTAAGGTGGACTGAGTAGAGGCTGCACCCTCTGAAAACGCCCCGACTGGTTCGGGGCGTTTTTTTTTGCTTGTAGACTTTTTGTAGCCATTTGTAGCAATTACCTTCATTCCCTATCCGTTTACGGCTAGTCTGCGGACATCTGCAACGCCGCCACCTGCAATTCAAACAAGAGCCGGCTATGACTGATTTGTCTACACCCCCAGGTTCTGCAAACGTTGCTGTCGCGACACTCGACGGGCGCTTCTTCCGCCCGCCGTTGCCCGACGGCCATGTGCTGCGTCCACGTTTGTGCGAGCGCCTGAGTGCCGGGCTCGGTGGCAGGCTGTTGCTGGTCAGCGCACCGGCAGGGTTCGGCAAGAGTTCGTTGGCGGTGGAGTTTTGTCAGGGGTTGCCGGCGCACTGGCAAAGTCTCTGGCTGGGGTTGAGCCCGCGAGACAGTGACCCGGGACGTTTTCTCGAGCGCCTGCTGGAAGGCCTCCAGGACTATTTTCCGCACCTGGGCAGGCAATCCCTCGGGCTGTTGAAAATGCGCCAGCGCCATCAGCCTTTCGCATTCGAAGAATGGCTGGACGGCCTGCTCGACGAACTGGCCGAACACCTGTCCACCGCGACGCCATTGCTGCTGGTGCTGGATGATTATCATCTGGCCCAGGGGCCGGTGCTGGACCGCTGCCTGCAATTTTTCCTCAATCATCTTCCCGATGGCTTGCTGGTGATGGTCACCAGTCGCCAGCGTCCCGACTGGCATCTGGCACGGCTGCGGCTGTCGCGGCAATTACTTGAGTTGCATGAACAGGATCTGCGCCTGACCCATGACGAGGCCTTGAGCCTGCTCGACCGGCACAGCAGCTCCCTGCGCGGTGAGGCACTGGAAAACCTGATCCAGCGCAGCGAAGGTTGGGTCGCGGGGTTACGCTTCTGGCTGCTGGCCGCCTCGGAGGCGGGCACCGATGGCGCGCTGCCGCAATCGTTGCACGGCGGGGAAGGGCTGATCCGCGATTACCTGCTCGAAGAAGTCATCGATTGCCTGCCCGCCGAGGTCCAGTCGTTCCTCTATGACACGGCGCCCCAGGAACGTTTTTGCAGCGAACTGTGCGATGCCGTTCGCGACGCCCACGACAGCGGGGAGATCCTGCGCTTCCTGCTCGCCCACCAAGTGTTCCTGGTGCCGCTGGACGAACACGGCCACTGGTATCGTTACCACCACCTGTTTTCCGATCTGTTGCGCACGCGCCCGACTTCCCAGTCGATGGTGCCGGCCGCCAGCCTGCACCTGCGTGCCTGCCGCTGGTTCAATGCCCAGGGCCTGCTCGATGAGGCCGTGGAGCAGGCCTTGCGTGCCGGTCATCTGGACGTCGCGGCGAACCTGGTGCAGAACCTCTCCGAAGAGCAACTGCTGGCCGAGCAGAACGTCGGCATGTTGCTGCGCTGGAAAATGGACTTGCCTGACAGCTTGCTGATCAGCACGCCGCGACTGATCGTACTCTATAGCTGGGCGCTGGGGATGGCTTGCCAACTGGATGCCGCAGAAGAACTGGCCAGCCATTTGAGCCGCTTCCTGCCTGCTCCATCGGCCACCGCCCAGAAGTCCATGCTGGCTCAATGGCTGGCGTTGAGCGGCATCATTGCCCGTGGGCGCGGCAACCGCGAACTGACGCTGCAGTACTGCGGCGAAGCGTTGGAAAGTCTTCCGCCCAAGCGTTACGGCCAGCGGCTGATGTGCCTCTCGACCTTGTCCAACCTGGCCATTGCCGACGGTGATTTGTGGCGGGCACGAGGGCTTAACCGCGAATCGCTGGAGCTGGCGCAACGGGTCGGCAACCCCTTGTTCGAAGCACTGGCGCACTACGACCGCGCCCGGGTGCTGCAAACGCGCGGGGAAATCTGTCGGGCGCTGGAAGAAGTCCGTCAGGGAATGCAGCGCCTGCAGAGCTTGCCTGCGCAACGGCTGTATGCGGTTCGCGCCCGGCTGACCTTATACGAAGGTTTTTTGCTGGCCCTGCGCATGCAGCCACAAGCGGCGCGGGTGCGATTGCAGGCCGGCTTGAGCGAGGCGCGCGCCTGCCGTGACATCAGCGTGCTGATCGGCCACTGCGTGATTGCCAGGCTGGAAGGCAGCAGCGGCGAGTTCGCCAAGGCCTTTGCCGAGCTTGCCGAAGCCGAACGGCTCATGCACATCTGGGACGTGCCACCGATCTACTACCTGGCCATGATCACCCTGGTCAAATGTGAACTCTGGCTGGCCCAGGGGCGCACCGATCTGGCCGAAGCCTGGCTGGCGCGCCTGGGGCAGACCTATAACGGCGAAAACGGGGCGGCACCACCGGAATTCCACCCGCAATTGCCGCTGCATATCGAATTGCAACAAGCCTTGCTCGACGTCATCCAGGGCCAGCCGATGCTGGCCGAAGGGCGTTTGAATGCGCTGCTCGAACATGGCCAGCAAAGCGGCCGGCAGATGCTCAGTGCCATGGCACTGACCCAGAAAGTGGCGTTGTTGCTGTGCAGCGGGCGAGAACCGGAAGCACGCAAGGCACTGGCCCAGGCGCTGGACGCCGCCGGCGGAGGGGGACTGCAACCCTTCGAGGGCTTGTTGGCCGAGCACCCGGACTGGCTGCGTGCGCAGCTTCAAAACTGTCAGCCAACCCCCGTTTCCCTGAGTCTCAGTGAAAAACTGCCGGCATTGGTTGCCCGTCCCGGGCTGGAGTCCTGCGCGGCCGCGGAACAGCTCAGCACCCGGGAAATGGCGGTCCTGCGATTGATCGCCCAGGGCTGTTCGAACCAGGAAATCAGCGATCAGCTGTTTATTTCCCTGCATACGGTCAAGACCCACGCCAGCCATATCAACAGCAAGCTCGGGGTCGAGCGGCGTACGCAGGCGGTGGCGCGGGCCAAGGAATTGGGGGTGTTGGGTTAAGGATTTTTCATGTTACCCATCGCAGTCATTGGCTCGCTGCCCAATTGTGCGAAAATCGCTTGTCCCCGTTTATCGAGCAGGCCCCGATGACTCCGCAACCCACCCTCATTCGCGAAACCTTCCCCGTCGGCCCTTTGCAGTGCAACTGCACGATCATCGGCGATCCGGTAACGAAAAAGGCCATCGTCGTCGATCCGGGTGGCAATCATGAGCTGATCCTGGCACGGCTCGACGCACTGGGTCTGAAAGTGGTCAGCATCATTCACACCCACGCGCACCTCGATCATTTCCTGGCTTCCGGCCAACTCAAGGAGAAAACCGGCGCGACCCTGCATTTGCACAAGGAAGACCAGTTTCTGTGGGACAACCTGGAAATGCAGTGCCAGATGTTCGGCGTTCCCTATACCCCGGTGCCGTCCCCGGATCGCTGGCTGGCCGATGATGAAGAACTGGCCTGCGGCTGTGGCGTGGCACTGCACACGCCGGGTCATACACCGGGCTCCATGAGCTTCTGGTTTTCCGAGGCCAAGCTGCTGATTGCCGGCGATACGCTGTTTCGTCGCGGCGTCGGGCGCACGGATTTGTGGGGCGGCGACCAGGCGACTATCGTGCGTTCGATCAAGCAGCGGCTGTACACCCTCGACGAAGACGCCACCGTGGTGACCGGGCATGGTCCGGATACCCGTCTGGGCGATGAAATGCGCGAGAACCCCTTTGTTCGGGGCTGATTTGTAACATTCGGAATTTTTACCCATTAACATGATCCAACGCCCGCAAAGGCTGATGCCTTGGTCCGTTGCACCACAGAATGCAAAAAA
Organism: Pseudomonas grandcourensis; assembly: GCF_039909015.1. Lineage (NCBI taxonomy): Bacteria > Pseudomonadati > Pseudomonadota > Gammaproteobacteria > Pseudomonadales > Pseudomonadaceae > Pseudomonas > Pseudomonas grandcourensis. The sequence goes on along the minus strand of NZ_CP150919.1, from coordinate 5,740,561 downwards.
GTAGGAGCTTTACATGTTCACCACGCGTCGTTTGATTATTCTCGCTACCGCTGTGGCCGTTTTGTCCGGTTGTGCCTCGCCTAACCCATACGGCGGTCAGGGCCAGGCTCAGGGCCAGACGGATAGCGGCTCCGAAGGCATGAGCAAGACCGCGAAATACGGTGGCCTCGGCGCTCTGGCCGGTGCGTTGGCCGGTGCTGCCATCAACCACGATAACCGTGGCAAGGGCGCGCTGATCGGTGCTGCGGTGGTCGGTGCTTCCGCCGCCGGCTACGGCTACTACGCCGATCAGCAAGAGAAAAAGCTGCGCGCCAGCATGGCCAACACCGGAGTTGAAGTGCAGCGCCAGGGCGACCAGATCAAGCTGATCATGCCGGGCAACATCACATTCGCGACCGATTCGGCGAACATTGCCCCAGGTTTCTATCAGCCGCTGAATAACCTGGCGGGCTCGCTGAAAGAGTTCAACCAGAACCAGATCGAGATCGTCGGCTATACCGATAGCACCGGCGCTCGTCAGCACAACATGGACCTGTCCCAGCGTCGTGCGCAGAGCGTGGCAACCTACCTGACCTCGCAAGGTGTCAGCGGCGCCAACCTGAGCGCTCGTGGCGCCGGCCCGGACAGCCCGGTTGCCAGCAACGCTGACGTCAATGGCCGGGCGCAGAACCGCCGTGTAGAGGTCAACCTCAAGGCGATTCCGGGCCAGCAGTATGGTGGTCAGCAGCAAGGTCAGGTTCAGCAGTACCCTTGATCGTCTGATTGAACCCCTGGCGTAAAAAAGCCCGCTCGATTCTAAACAGATCAGGCGGGCTTTTTTGTATCGTCAGTTCCGGCCCCATCGCGAGCAAGCTCGCTCCCACAGGGGGCGATGTCCTACACAAAATCTGTATTCAAAACATAACCCTGTGGGAGCGGGCTTGCCCGCGAAGGGGCCAGTGTGGGCATCGGAGATACAGGATCAGAAACAAAAAAGCCCCCGGACAAGTGATTGTCCGGGGGCTTTTTGCCATGCGCGAAACCTGCTTACTTCTTCAGGCCATAATGCTCATCGAGCATGCCCGGCGCGTTCGGGGCTTTCGGTGCGTAGTCGCGAGGCGGTTCCTGATTGCGCGGCGGCGTCAGGCGTTCACGGGGTGCCTGTGCCGCATCGGCATGCAGGGAAGCCAGCAGGCGTTGGCGAGTCTGTTCGTCCAGGGCCAGGCGGTTGGCGCCCTCGGCGAGATGGTCCTGCACTTCCTGATAGCTCTGAGTCAGTTTCTTGACCAGTGTCGCGGTGCTGTTGAAGTGGGTCACCACCTCGTTCTGATAACTGTCGAAACGTTCCTGAATGTCGTCCAGCTGACGCTGCGTGCGGCTGGGCGCGGCGTTCGGAGCAACGCGAGCGATCAGGAACCCAATGGCGACACCCACAACCAGGGCAAGAGTCGGTAACAACCAAACTAAGAGCGAGTGTTCCACGAGTCCTTCCTCTATAAACGGCTTTGCTTTACGTTAACGGCTCGAACCTGCGCTGTATACCGCGATTCACTCGCAATAGACAGCCACAGACAATTTGCTAGACGAGTCGACCCGATCCGAGGTCACGGAGTTCCTTCCTTGCTTATGCGTGAAACCCCTGTAGTGATTGATGGCCCGGTGGGTCAACTGGAAGCTCTTTATCTGGATAATGAGCAGCCGCGCGGCCTGGCGCTCATCTGTCATCCGAACCCGGTGCAGGGCGGCACCATGCTCAACAAAGTGGTATCGACCCTGCAACGTACCGCGCGTGATGCCGGTTTGATTACTTTGCGTTTCAACTACCGTGGAGTCGGCGCCAGCGAAGGCACCCACGACATGGGTACCGGTGAAGTCGATGATGCCCAGGCTGTGGCCGAGTGGTTCAGGGCCAGACACCCGGAATTGCCGCTGACCCTGTTCGGTTTCTCCTTCGGTGGATTTGTTGCAGCAAGTCTCGGTGGACGTCTGGAAGCGAAGGGCGAGCAGCTCAAGCACCTGTTCATGGTCGCGCCGGCGGTCATGCGCCTGGGCGATCAGGATCAGCTGCCGCAACAGGGCGAACTGACCCTGATCCAGCCGGAAACCGACGAAGTGATCGATCCACAAGTTGTTTACGAATGGTCCGACAAGCTCGAACGCCCCCATGAGCTGCTGAAAGTGGCAGAATGCGGACACTTTTTTCATGGCAAGCTGACCGATCTCAAGGATCTGATCCTGCCGCGTCTCTCGAATTGATTGCAGTCTGACAAGCGATTACCCATGACGACTCGTACCCGTATCCTCACCGGCATCACCACCACCGGCACACCGCACCTGGGCAACTACGCTGGCGCCATCCGCCCGGCGATCGTCGCCAGCCGTGACAGCAATGCCGATTCGTTCTACTTCCTGGCCGACTACCACGCCCTGATCAAGTGCGATGACCCGCTGCGCATCCAACGCTCGCGTCTGGAAATCGCCGCGACCTGGCTGGCCGGTGGCCTGGATGTCGAGCGCGTGACTTTCTACCGCCAGTCCGACATCCCGGAAATCCCCGAGCTGACCTGGCTGCTGACCTGCGTTGCCGCCAAGGGCCTGCTCAACCGCGCCCACGCCTACAAGGCTTCGGTGGACAAGAACGTCGAGACCGGTGAAGACCCGGACGCGGGCATCACCATGGGCCTGTACAGCTACCCGGTGCTGATGGCCGCGGACATCCTGATGTTCAATGCGCACAAGGTGCCGGTCGGTCGTGACCAAATCCAGCACGTGGAAATGGCCCGCGACATCGGCCAGCGCTTCAACCACCTGTTTGGCCAGGGTAAAGAGTTCTTCACCATGCCCGAGGCGTTGATCGAAGAGAGCGTCGCCACGTTGCCGGGCCTGGATGGCCGCAAGATGTCGAAGAGCTACGACAACACCATTCCGCTGTTCAGCAGCGCCAAAGAGATGAAGGACGCGATTTCGCGGATCGTCACCGACTCCCGCGCGCCGGGCGAAGCCAAGGATCCGGACAATTCGCACCTGTTCACTCTGTTCCAGGCGTTCGCCACCCCGGCGCAAGCCGTCGAGTTCCGCAGCGAACTGTTGCAGGGCCTGGGTTGGGGCGAGGCGAAGAATCGTCTGTTCCAGTTGCTGGACAGTGAACTGGGCGAGTCCCGCGAGCGTTATAACCAGCTGATCGAGCGCCCGGCGGATCTGGAAGACATCCTGCAACACGGCGCAAAAAAGGCCCGTGCGGTAGCGACTCCGTTCCTCAACGAACTGCGTGAGGCAGTGGGCCTGCGCTCCTTTGTTGCCCAGGCTCAAGTAGCGGCGACCACCAAGAAGAAAGCCGTGAAGGCTGCACGTTTTGTCAGCTTCCGCGAAGACGACGGCAGTTTCCGCTTCCGTCTGCTGGCGGCCGATGGCGAACAACTGCTGCTGTCGCGCAACTTCGCCGACGGTAAAACTGCTGGGCAAGTGACCAAGCAACTGCAAGCGGGCCAGGATCTGGACGTGCGCAGTGAAGCCCTGGGCTTCAGCGTCTGGCTGGAAGGCGAGTGCGTTGCCGATAGCCCGACCTTCGCCGACAGCGCCGCGCGTGACACGGCCATCGAAGCCTTGCGCATTGCCCTGACGCCGGTTCAGGAATAAACAACGGTTCGGCCCGACCAAGGGCCGATTGCCATTCCTCGGGGTCGTCGCTACAGTGTCGGCCCGTTTTTGTTGCCTTGCTAACGAATTATGACGCCCCTAGAACGATATCAAGCTGATCTGAAACGCCCGGAATTCTTCCATGACGCCGCACAGGAAACTGCCGTGCGTCATTTGCAGCGCCTGTACGACGACCTGGTCGCGGCCGAGCAAAACAAGCCGGGCCTGCTGGGCAAGTTGTTTGGCAAGAAGGATCAGACCCCGGTCAAGGGCCTGTATTTCTGGGGCGGAGTAGGTCGCGGCAAGACTTACCTGGTGGACACCTTCTTCGAAGCGCTGCCCTTCAAGGAAAAGACCCGTACACACTTCCACCGCTTCATGAAGCGCGTGCACGAAGAGATGAAGACCCTGGGCGGCGAGAAAAACCCGCTGACCATCATTGCCAAGCGTTTCTCCACCGAAGCCCGGGTCATCTGTTTCGATGAATTCTTCGTTTCCGACATCACTGACGCCATGATCCTTGGCACCCTGATGGAAGAACTGTTCAAGAACGGCGTGACCCTGGTCGCGACGTCGAACATCGTGCCGGACGGCCTGTACAAGGACGGCCTGCAACGCGCGCGCTTCCTGCCGGCCATCGCGCTGATCAAGCAGAACACCGAGATCGTCAACGTCGACAGCGGCGTCGACTATCGTCTGCGTCACCTCGAACAAGCCGAGCTGTTCCACTATCCACTCGACGAAGCCGCCAACGAAAGCCTGCGCAAGAGCTTCCGTGCGCTGACGCCGGAATGCACAGCAGCGGTCGAAAATGACGTGCTGATGATCGAAAACCGTGAAATTCGTGCCCTGCGCACCTGCGATGACGTGGCCTGGTTCAACTTCCGTGAACTGTGCGACGGCCCGCGCAGCCAGAACGACTACATCGAACTGGGCAAGATCTTCCACGCCGTGTTGCTCAGCGATGTCGAGCAGATGAGCGTCACCACCGACGACATCGCCCGACGCTTCATCAACATGGTCGACGAGTTCTACGACCGTAACGTGAAGCTGATCATTTCCGCCGAAGTCGAGCTTAAGGACCTGTACACGGGTGGTCGCCTGAACTTCGAGTTCCAGCGGACCCTCAGCCGACTGCTGGAAATGCAATCCCACGAATTCCTGGCCCGGGCGCACAAGCCATAAGCTGTTCAAAAAAGCACGATTCGGAAAATAAAAAAGGCCTGCAATTGCAGGCCTTTTTTGTCAGCGCAAATCCTCCGCCCACAGGTTTGTACATTGTTTTGAAGTCAAATGTCCTCGTTGAGATGCTGCGCAAGCTCGTGCTGCCGTTGGCAACCCAGCAGCAGCCAAAGCAGAATTCTGGCTTTTCGCGGACATAGAAAACCCGCCATCGATACCCCCTTGCGGATCAAGTCCATTTCACCACCGCCAAAACCGTAAGAGGCTCGTGCAGTGGAGCCTGAGCCGGTTCGGGTCGCAATGATCACGGGGATTCGTTCGGCAATATGCTCAATCATTGTCGCCCAGCGCTGCGAGATGTGGCCGGCGCCGAAACCGCCGATCACCAGCCCGTCGTAATCGAGTGCGAGAATATTTTCCAGTAGCAGGGTGTCGGCCGAAAGTGAGGCCTCAAGCAGCGCAACCTTCTGTGTGGTCTGTTGCGGCAAAGGTAACACCGTGCGCGGCCCCGGCGGGCGCAGGTAGCGAACACGGTCTTCCAACAGTAGGCCCGCGGGCCCCACGACCGGAGAGGAAAACGCCTGCAATGCCAGCGAATCGGTTTTACGTACGCTGCACGCTTGATGAATCTGTCCGTTCATCACGACCTGGACACCGCGCTGCCGGCTGTTCTGCGCCAAGGCAACGCGACATGCATCCAGAAGATTGGCCGGTCCATCGGCACCTGGCTGCGCTGCGGAACGCATGGCACCGGTCAGCACCAAGGGGGTGTCGTAGGGCCACAGGTAATCCAAAAACACCGCGGCTTCTTCGAGGGTGTCGGTGCCCTGGGTTATCACGACCCCAACGGCGCCCTGTTTGACCTGAAACTCAGCCCAGGACAATACGTACAGCAAAAACTCGAAATCCAGGGACGCACTGGGCAGCAGGCCGAGGGTCTCGACGGTAACTCCGGCCAGTGTCGTCAGTTCCGGTATGGAAGTCAGCAGGGTTTCGCCGCTGACGGTCGGGATGACGCCTTCACCGGCATTGCTCGCTTGCATGCTTACCGTGCCGCCAAGTGCCGCGATGGACAGTTTGGGCAGGTCCATGGGATACCTCGCTTGTTTGTAATGAAAAGTGGCTGTATCCGCTTTTGGGGCCGCGATACAGCCGAATGGCTGGGGCATTAATCAGCGATCAAAAAACCGATCAGCGGCACGATCAGCAGTGTGCTGATGGCCATCGACAGTACATTGGCGATGTAGGCGTGCATGTCGGCCGGTAATTTCCTGGCAATCACACAGGCCAGCGGTGGTGCGACTAATGCCCCCAGCAGTGCGCTTGAGACGATAATCTGCCAGCTGCCGCCATAGGTCAGGATCGCCGCGGGCACCACCGAAACCAGCGGGATGTAAGTGGGATACCAGCCGCGCAACATCCATTGTTGACGCCAGATCAGCACGCCGATGGCTGAGGCCAATGCCTGCGCGCCGATGATGTGCAGCAACAGGCCCGATCCGTACGCGGGGCTTGAAGGGTTCAAGCTGTACGCCAGCAATGCACCCAGTATCAGGCCAAGGCTGGCCAGTTCATTGCCGAAGAACGGTGCTTCGGAAAAGTCCGCCAGAATCCGGCGCACGCTCCAGATGACGCCATAGTCGGGCGCCTTGGCGGGAGCAATCGAGGCGGGTGGCGTTTGCGACGAGCTGGATTTCACCAGGTTCGGCCAATAGCGGCAAAACAGAAACGCCAGGACGCTGGCAATCGCCATGCCCAGCACATTGCCAATCACTGCAGGCAAGGCCAGCGGTTGGCACACGTAGTTGACGATCAGCAGGCACATCGGTGTGACGAATACGGCGCCCATGAGTGCGCCGTTGATCGTGACCTTCCAGCCTCCGCCAAACATCAGCACCATCGCCGCTGGCAGCGAGACGAATGCTACGAATGTGGGTTGCCAGGTTGTGGCTGTCACCGTCCAGCCCCACAGCAGATTGCTCAGCAGTAGCCCGAGCAACGAACTGGTGACCAGCCAAGGCCAAAGTCCCGTTCCGTAGGAGATGGTAAATCCTTGCCAGGATTTCCCCGTTCGATTCGCCCAGTAAGCCAGATAAGCGCCTGCCAGCAGGCCGATCGAGGCGAACTCGTGTTTGTAGAAAGCCACCTCGCTGATGTCACCTAACACCCAACGCAGCCAGGCACTCGGTTCGGGTAGCAGCGATACCATGTCGCCGTACCCGGGCCAATGCGCTCCCCAGAAAGTCCGGTTGCTGAAAGAAAGCCAGACGATCAGCAGTGTCGCGCCGATCATTAGCAGGACGACGGCTGCATCAATCGGTGATTTGCGCGATTGTTGTTTTTTGTCGGTTGTAACTTCCATGCGGTAGGCCTCCTGATCAACGTGGAAGGCAAGGGTGCTGGGTGTAGCCGAGCATCTGATCGTAAAGATCGGCTCGGCGATCGCGATGCAGGTCGTTCAGGTTGTTCCAGATAGGCGCACTGCGGGAGGTGGTCAGGTCGATATCGGCAAACAGGATTTCCTGTCTGTCTGCCGAAGCCACGGCGCCAATCGGCCAGCCGTTGGTTCCGGCAATCAACGAGCAACCCAGGTAGCGCGCGCCGCGCTCCTCGCCGATCCGGCTGGCGGCAGCGATAAACACGTTGTTGACGTGAGCGGCGGTCATCGTCAGATACGACGCCATGCACTTACCGGCATCGTCGAATAGCGGCGGCGGTGTCCAGACCCAGTTGTTCAGGCTGCAAATGATGTCTGCGCCCTGCTGGGCGAGGATTCGTGGCACCTCCGGGAACCAGATGTCCCAGCAGATCAACAGCCCGATGCGGCCGATCGGTGTGTCGAAAACCGGGAAACCCAGGTCGCCGGGTGTGAACCAGAGCTTTTCCAGATTCCACAAATGGGCTTTGCGGTACTTGCCGATAAAACCGTCTGGTCCCACCAGAACGCCGGTGTTGAAGAGTCGCATGCCGTCGCGTTCGGCCAGACCGGCCACGAGGTAAACGTTGTGTTCGCGGGCGAAGTCGATCCAGCATTGCACGCTTGGCCCTGCGGGAACCGCTTCGGCATGGGCGAAGGCGTCCTGTCGATTGCTGAAGAAATAGCCGGTATTGGAAAGCTCGGGCAGAACGATGAGGTTCGCACCGCCGTTTACCGCTTCAAGCGCCAATTCCAGGCTGCGACGCAGATTACTTACACATTTCTCGATGCCGACTTGTGGATCGAATTGCACGACTGCTACACGAACAGGGCTTGTTGGCTCAGTCATTCCGTCGTTCCTCTTTTTATTGTTTTTCAAACTGTTAAATGGCGTGTGTATAAGAGGGGAATCAGGAGTGGGGTGTAAGTCAGCTACTTCCGTTTAGGTCGTAGTCCTTGTCCGAAAATGGATCAGGGTGATGTTTGATGGCAGTGGGTAGCCGGCGCGAGAGGTAGAGCCATGTATTGCTTGCATGGCTCTGGAACGGGGATGTGATCAGATTTTGAGTTGGTAGTGCGGGTAGTCGCTCAAGGAAAATCCGCCATTGAAGGTCGCGGCGGTTTTGTTGCAGATATGAATCACTGCATCGACAGCACCGCGAAAACATGGCTCCGTCCAACCGGCATCGACGGAAAATGACTCGCCGGACAAATACAAGCCAGATACATGAGCAAAGTCCCGGTTGTACTTCATCAGGCCGACGGCATCGTAGTAGGTGCCCGGTCGGTAAAGCTTGGCACAACCCAGAGCATTTTTATCAGTGATCCAACGCTGAACCACTGCTTGATCAATGCCTATGTAGGGAGAGATTTTTTCCTGGACGTTGGCAGAGTTCATGAGTATGCGATCCAGCTCTTCGGCGCACTTTGATACCAGCTCCTTATCGCTGAATGAGGCGAGCTTGGTTGCGTCATCTTCCCAGGTATAACTCAGCAGGATGCAGTCATAGCTGTAATTGTCGTTGTAGCGGTAGGTATAGACATCATGGATGAAACTGTCGGTTACGATGGCTTGCGGGATGTTTTTGTTTTTCGAGAGAAATGATTTTTTCAGCGGTGCAAACACTTTGCAGCTAGTTTCCCAGTGTGCGGTTTTGTAGGCGTTAATCGTCTCGAAAGGCAGCATCTCTCGGGTGAAATTTTCGAGCTTGATTCGAGTTTCAATCAGCCAGGAGGGTAGTGTCATGATGACCGAGTCAAAGTCATCAAATTGCTCCTGGATTTGCTCGGGTTGACTGTGTTTCCAGTTGTAGTAGACGCGTATTTTTTGATTGTTCAGCTTTTCCAGTTTTGTGACGGATGAGTCGGTGAGAAACCCATTGCTTCTTTCGAGGCAATGTTCGTAGAGGGACTTTCCGGTTTCGTCGGTTTTCACAAACAGCAGGCATTCGTCCAAAGCCGCGAGGCCGATGTAGCGGGGTCTGTCGAAACTCTGCCCCATTGAGTCAAAAACGGCTTCGCTATTCAGGTAGGGCGAATCCAGTGGATCGCCGTTTGAGTCCACTCGACCATGGATCAGTTGCAATTGGCTGCTGAAACCGAAAATCGCAGTACGCAGAGGGTAGAGGCAGCAGACGTCGTAAAAAGCTCCCCAGCTACCGTCACCTATACCTATTGCGTAAAAAATTGCGGACTCTTGCGCAGACATTCCCATTCCGCCGAAATCCCCGGGTAAGCGGCGATCCCAAGTTTCCAGTGCTGGCATGCTGACCAGGTCGCGGAACGAGACACTCTCGTATTTTTCAACGATAGAAGCCCATATGGCTTCCCATTCCTGGCTCGCATAAAGCTCAGCAACGTGGCGGGTCATGCGATCGGCAAAGGCTTTCCACTTGGAATAAACCTTTTGCAATTCATCGCCGGGAGGCGGTGTGACGCCGTCTTCGTTTTTCCATATCAACATTTGCGGCGCCGACCCGCCGCCCATGCTGCCCTCTCGGAGATAGATGCCTGTCGAGTTAACCCATTGGCTACCGGGGTTGGCGAAGTCTGAAAACGCCAATTCAAATTGATTGGCGTAATAAGCCATCAGCGACCGACCTTCTGTCGGTGGCTCATCCGCACGGTTGAAGAAGGGCATGCGCATTGCGCCCATTTCAAACGGTGTATGGCTTGCTGCCGAGTTTTGGCTACCGGGAACGGTCAGATGCCTGCCGCCGATGCGTCTGGATTGTTCGATGAGAGTGATATGTGTAAAGCCGCAGCGATAGAGTTCTCTGGCGGCGGTCAGGCCTGTGACGCCGGCGCCGATGATGCAAATTTTATGTTGCGGGTCAGTTGCCTTGGCGATGCCGTTTTCCTGTTCTACCAGTGCACGATAGTCAAAGCACAAATCCGGCGGATTGGGAAAGCGAGCCGCCCATTTGTTTTTAGCCGAGCGCTTTGTTCGGGTGGCCTCCTTGGCGATGTATGAAGGGTAGTTGTAGCTTGATCCTATAGTCATGGTTGATCTTCCCTGATGGTGTTTGCAGGGAAGATTTTGACGTTTTTTAAGGGGCTGCGTCTGTGGGCGGGGTTGGGTTCTTCGGCGCTCTGTATTCCGCTTTTTGCGTAGGAAAATGCACAGCGAAAGAACTGTGTGGCCGGTGCAAGATTCTATGTGGGAGCGAGCAGGCTCGCTCCCACAGTCAGCTGGGGTTCGGCTACGCAGCCTGCTGAAACTGCTGCCGATACTGGTTCGGCGACAACTCCGTGTGCTGGCGGAACAACCGGGCGAAGAAGCTCGCATCGTCATAGCCAACTTCATAGCTGATGGTCTTGATGCTCTTGCGGCTGCCGGATAGCAAGCCCTTGGCGGTTTCGATGCGCAGGCGTTGCAGGTAATGCAGTGGCTTGTCGCCGGTGGCGGTCTGGAAGCGGCGCATGAAGTTGCGGATGCTCATGCCGTGCTCGCGGGCGACGTCCTCGAAACGGAACTTGTCGGCGAAGTGTTCTTCGAGCCAGTGCTGGATCTGCAGGATGATCACGTCCTGGTGCAGCTTCTGCCCGCCGAATCCAATCCGGCCCGGTGAATAGCTGCGCTGCACTTCATAGAGGATGTCCCGGGCCACGGCCTGGGACACGTTGGCGCCGCAGAAGCGTTCGATCAGGTAGATGTACAAATCGCATGCCGAGGTGGTGCCGCCGGCGCAGTACAGGTTATCGGCGTCGGTCAGGTGCTTGTCCTGATTGAGCTGGACCTGTGGGAAGCGTTCGGCGAAGGCATTGAAGAAGCGCCAATAGGTGGTCGCTTCCTTGCCATTGAGCAGCCCGGCTTCGGCGAGCCAGAAAACACCGGTGGCCTCGCCGCACAGTACGGCACCGCGTGCATGTTGCTGGCGCAGCCAGGGCAGGACTTGCGGGTAACGCTTGCAGAGGCTGTCGAAATCGTCCCAGAACGCAGGAAGAATGATGATGTCGGCGTTTTCCAGCCCGCCATCCACCGGAATCACCACATCGCTGAAGGTGTTGACCGGTTTGCCGTCGGGGCTGACCAGGCGGGTTTCGAACGCCGGTGTCAGGCCCTGGCCCAGCTGTTTGCCGTAGCGCAGGCTGGCGAGGTGGAAGAAATCCTTGGCTTGCATGAGGGTGGAAGCGAAAACCCGGTCGATGGCCAGGATGCTGACGCGCCGCAGGGGCGTGGAGGCTTGGTTAGACATAATTCAACTTTATTTTTATAGGGGGAAGTGGTCACCAGACGGCTGGATCGTCTTATTTTTTGTCGGATGTGTCCAGTGTCCTGTATCGGAAGCGAGGCATAGTCTCTGGAGGTCAACTCCTTCTAAAAACAAAGAAAAGGTGCCGCATGATCCCCAGAACCCTGTTCAGTCCCGAGCACGAGCTTTTCCGCGACAGCGTGCGGACGTTCCTTGAAAAAGAGGCGGTGCCGTTCCATGGGCAATGGGAAAAACAGGGCTATATCGACCGCAAACTGTGGAACAAGGCAGGGGAGGCGGGGATGCTGTGCTCGCACTTGCCGGAAGAGTACGGCGGCTTGGGGGCGGACTTTCTCTATAGCGCGGTGGTGATCGAAGAAGTGGGGCGACTGGGCCTGACCGGCATCGGTTTTTCCCTGCATTCGGACGTCGTGGCGCCCTACATCCTGCATTACGGCAGTGAAGCGCTGAAGCATAAATACCTGCCGAAACTGGTATCCGGCGAGATGGTTACCGCGATCGCCATGACCGAACCGGGCGCCGGTTCCGATCTGCAAGGGGTGAAAACCACGGCCGTGCTCGATGGCGATGAGTACGTGATCAACGGCTCGAAAACTTTTATCACCAATGGCTACCTGGCCGATCTGGTGATCGTCGTCGCCAAGACCGATCCGAAGGCCGGTGCGAAGGGCACCAGTCTGTTTCTGGTGGAAGCCAATACGCCGGGCTTCGACAAGGGCAAGCGCCTGGAGAAGGTCGGGATGAAAGCCCAGGACACCTCGGAGCTGTTCTTCCAGGACGTGCGTGTGCCCAAGGAAAACCTGCTGGGTCAGGCCGGGATGGGCTTTGCCTACCTGATGCAGGAGTTGCCCCAGGAGCGCCTCACCGTGGCCGTTGGCGGGTTGGCTTCAGCGGAAGCGGCGCTGCAATGGACGCTGGACTACACCCGCGAGCGCAAGGCGTTCGGCAAGTCGATCGCGGACTTCCAGAATACCCGGTTCAAACTGGCAGAGATGGCCACGGAAATCCAGATCGGCCGGGTCTTCGTCGACCGCTGCCTGGAGCTGCACCTGCAAGGCAAGCTCGACGTGCCGACGGCGGCGATGGCCAAGTACTGGGGCACCGACCTGCAATGCAAGGTGCTCGACGAGTGCGTGCAGTTGCACGGTGGCTACGGGTTCATGTGGGAGTACCCGATTGCCCGGGCGTGGGCGGATGCGCGGGTGCAGCGGATCTATGCCGGCACCAATGAAATCATGAAGGAGATTATTGCCAGATCATTGTAGGAGCGAGCCTGCTCGCGATGGTCGTCAACGATAACGCTGACAGCCTGACACACTACGGTGTGCTCAGGTTTTTCGCGAGCAAGCTCGCTCCTACAGATGGGGATTATGGAGCCGGATTCGGATGATCCTTGTGAATCGCCTCGATCCCTTCCAGCACCTCCTCCGACAGCTTCAAGTCGAAACTGGCGATGTTGCTCTCCAGTTGCCCCATCGTCGTCGCGCCAATGATGTTGCTGGTCACGAATGGCTGCTGCGTCACGAACGCCAGGGCCATTTGTGCCGGGTCCAGACCGTGCTCGCGGGCCAGGGCCACGTAGCGGCTGCAGGCGGCTTCCGACTGCGGGTTGAAATAGCGGCTGAAGCGGCTGTAGAGGCTCAGGCGACCTTTTGGCGGGCGGGCGCCACCTCCGTACTTGCCTGACAGGAAACCGAACGCCAGGGGCGAATAGGCGAGCAGGCCGCATTGCTCGCGGATGGCGATTTCCGCCAGGCCGACTTCGAAGCTGCGGTTGAGCAGGTTGTACGGGTTCTGGATCGACACCGCGCGCGGCCAGCCTCGGGCTTCGGCCAGGGCCAGGAAGCGCATGGTGCCCCATGGCGTCTCGTTGGACAGGCCGATGTGGCGGATCTTGCCGGCGCGGACTTGCTCGTCCAGTGCTTCGAGGGTGTCTTCCAGCGGAGTCAGGTTGGCTTCGATCTTGTGCTTGTAGCCCAGTTGGCCGAAGAAGTTGGTGCTGCGCTCCGGCCAGTGCAGTTGGTACAGGTCGATGTAATCGGTCTGCAGGCGCTGGAGGCTGGCGTCCACCGCTTCGGTGATGTGCTGGCGGTTGTGGCGCAGGTTTTTATCGCGAATGTAGTCGATGGTGTTGCCGGGGCCGGCGATCTTGCTGGCCAGGATCCAGTCGGCGCGGTCGCCGCGACTTTTGAAGTAGTTGCCAATGTAGCGTTCGGTGGTGGCGTAGGTTTCGGTCTTGGGCGGCACCGGGTACATCTCGGCGGTGTCGATGAAGTTGATCCCGGCGCTCTTGGCTCGCTCAATCTGGGCGAAGGCGTCTGCCTCGCTGTTTTGCTCGCCCCAGGTCATGGTTCCGAGGCAGAGGGCACTCACGTTCAGATTGGTCCGGCCTAGCTGGCGATAGTCCATCGGCTGCTCCTTGGGCAAAACAATCATAAAAGCAGGTTGAATTATTTTTCGCAATCTGCATAATTGCGCACCTCTTTCTGCAGTGGAAGTGATGCGCCGCCGCCGAAGAATCTTGCCGTTGAACGGACGCGCCGACCCGAGCCCCCGAAAGCGTCTGTATCCGGCTGCCTTTGACTTGTCAAAGTACGCACTATTCAGTAAGATCCGCCGTCTAATTTACAGGGCGGCCCCTGAGGCTATAAAGAATGAAGACTTTTACTGCTAAACCGGAAACAGTAAAGCGCGACTGGTTTGTCGTCGACGCTGCTGGTCAGACCCTGGGTCGTCTGGCCACCGAAATCGCGAGCCGTCTGCGTGGCAAGCACAAGCCTGAGTACACTCCTCACGTTGACACCGGCGACTACATCGTCGTAATCAATGCTGAGCAGATCCGTGTTACCGGTGCTAAAACCACTGACAAAATGTACTACTCCCACTCCGGTTTCCCGGGCGGCATCAAGTCGATCAACTTTGAAAAGCTGATCGCCAAGGCCCCTGAGCGCGTGATCGAGACCGCGGTCAAAGGCATGCTGCCTAAGAACCCGCTGGGTCGCGACATGTACCGTAAGCTGAAAGTCTATGCGGGCGCTGCACACCCACATACTGCTCAGCAGCCCCAAGAACTGAAGTTTTAACGGAATAGTACATTATGTCGGCGACTCAAAATTACGGCACTGGCCGTCGCAAGACCGCAACCGCACGCGTTTTCCTGCGTCCGGGTACTGGTAACATCTCCATCAACAACCGTTCGCTGGAAAATTTCTTCGGCCGCGAAACTGCCCGCATGGTAGTTCGTCAGCCGCTGGAATTGACTGAGACTGTCGAGAAGTTCGACATCTACGTCACCGTGATCGGCGGTGGTGTGAGTGGTCAGGCTGGCGCAATCCGCCACGGCATCACTCGTGCTCTGATGGACTACGACGAGACTCTGCGCAGCGCCCTGCGTAAAGCCGGCTTCGTAACCCGCGATGCTCGTGAAGTTGAACGTAAGAAAGTCGGTCTGCGTAAAGCGCGTAAGCGTCCGCAGTACTCGAAGCGTTAATTCGCTTTCACGTTCAAAAAAAGAACGCCCAGTTTCCTCGCGGAGCTGGGCGTTTTTTTATGTCTGCGATTTATCAAAGAATTGCGCTGTGACAACTTGCCACATCCGCAGACGCCCTATACTACAAGGCTTGGGGGTGATGGGCTCCGGTAATTACCTTGTCAGAATTGGGGCTTTTCATTACCATTCGGCAAAATTTTTATAAGTACATAGTTTTACTTAGTAGATGCCTGATTTAACAGGCCACAAAGCTGATGGGAGAGGACTGAATGAGCAATGACGGCGTGAATGCAGGCCGGCGTCGCTTCTTGGTAGCAGCCACATCCGTGGTGGGTGCTGCAGGAGCGGTGGGGGCTGCGGTCCCGTTCGTGGGGTCATGGTTTCCCAGTGCCAAGGCGAAAGCCGCAGGTGCACCGGTGAAAGTGAATGTCAGCAAGATCGAGCCAGGCCAGCAGATGATTGCTGAGTGGCGCGGCCAGCCGGTGTTCATCGTCCGCCGTACACCGGAAATTCTGGGGAATCTGAAGAAGATCGAGGGCCAGCTCGCTGACCCGACCTCCAAGAACTCGACACAACCGACTTACGTTGATCCGGAAAACCGTTCGATCAAGCCTGAGGTCCTGCTGCTGATCGGTATCTGCACGCACCTGGGTTGCTCGCCGACCTTCCGTCCCGAAGTGGCACCTGCGGATCTGGGTAAAGACTGGGTAGGCGGCTATTTCTGCCCTTGCCACGGTTCCCACTACGATCTGGCCGGTCGCGTCTACAAGTCGCAGCCTGCGCCTTTGAACCTGCCAGTTCCCCCGCATTCCTATGAGACCGATGAAATTATTATCATTGGCGTCGATACGGAGAAAGCGTGATGAGCAAGTTCATGGATTGGGTTGATGCACGCTTTCCCGCCACCAAGATGTGGGAAGACCATCTCAGCAAGTATTACGCTCCGAAGAACTTCAACTTCTTCTACTTCTTTGGCTCCCTGGCGCTGCTCGTTCTGGTCAACCAGATCGTCACCGGTGTCTGGCTGACCATGAGCTACAACCCGTCGGCGGAAGAAGCGTTCGCTTCCGTCGAATACATCATGCGCGACGTCGAGTACGGCTCGATCCTGCGCCTGCTGCACTCCACCGGCGCTTCGGCGTTCTTCATCGTGGTCTATCTGCACATGTTCCGTGGCCTGCTCTACGGTTCGTACCAGAAGCCGCGTGAGCTGGTGTGGGTCTTCGGCATGCTGATCTACCTGGCGCTGATGGCCGAAGCCTTCATGGGCTACCTGCTGCCGTGGGGCCAGATGTCCTACTGGGGTGCCCAGGTGATCATCTCGCTGTTCGGTGCGATCCCGGTCATCGGCAACGACCTGACCCAGTGGATCCGTGGTGACTACCTGATTTCCGGTATTACCCTGAACCGCTTCTTCGCCCTGCACGTGGTTGCCCTGCCGATCGTTATCCTGGGTCTGGTGGTGCTGCATATCCTGGCCTTGCACGAAGTCGGTTCGAACAACCCGGACGGCGTGGACATCAAGAAGCACAAGGACGAAAACGGCATACCGCTGGATGGCATTGCCTTCCACCCGTACTACACCGTGAAAGATATCGTCGGTGTGGTGGTGTTCCTGTTCATCTTCTGCTCGATCGTGTTTTTCTTCCCGGAAATGGGCGGCTACTTCCTCGAAAAGCCGAACTTTGAAGTGGCGAACGCCTTCAAGACCCCAGAGCACATCGCTCCGGTCTGGTACTTCACCCCGTTCTACGCCATCTTGCGTGCGATTCCGGACAAGCTCCTGGGCGTAATCGCCATGGGTGCGGCCATTGCCGTGCTGTTCGTCCTGCCGTGGCTGGACCGTAGCCCGGTCAAGTCGATGCGCTACAAGGGCTGGCTGAGCAAGATCTGGCTCTGGGTGTTCTGCATCTCGTTCGTGATCCTGGGCGTGCTGGGCGTATTGGCCCCAACCCCTGAGCGTACGTTGCTGTCGCAGGTATGTACCTTCCTGTACTTCGCCTACTTCATTCTGATGCCGTTCTACACCAGGCTCGAGAAGACCAAACCGGTTCCGGAAAGGGTGACTGGCTGATGAAAAAACTATTTGCTGTATTGATGCTTGCTGCGCTGCCAGTGTTTGCTTTCGCAGCTGAACACGGTGGCCCCGAGCTGGAAAAAGTCGACATCGATGTTTCCGATAAAGCAGCCATGCAGGACGGCGCGCGTACGTTCGCCAACTACTGCATGGGTTGCCACAGTGCCAAGTTTCAACGCTACGAGCGTGTTGCCGACGACCTGGGCATTCCCCATGAGTTGATGCTCGAGAAGCTGATGTTCACTGGCGCCAAGATCGGCGACCACATGAGCATCGGCATGCAGCCTGCGGACGCCAAGGCCTGGTTTGGTGCGGCGCCGCCGGACCTGACCCTGGTTGCTCGTGTTCGCGGCACCGATTGGCTCTACGGTTACCTGAGGTCGTTCTACGAAGATCCTGCGCGCCCATGGGGCGTGAACAACAAGGTCTTCCCGAACGTGGGCATGCCTAACGTCCTGGCCGGCCTGCAAGGTCGCCAGGTGGTTGGTTGCAAGCAGGTTCAGATCGTCGAAGACGGCAAGAAGCAATTTGATCCGTTGACCGGCACGCCATTGACTCATGAAGCGTGCGATCAACTGACCATCGTGCCGAAAAGCGGTGCCCTGACTGCAGAGCAGTTCGATGAGAAGGTCAAGAATCTGGTAACCTTCCTGGCTTACTCGGCTAACCCGGTTAAGCTGCAACATCAGCGCATCGGTACGTACGTATTGTTGTACCTGGCGTTCTTCTTCGTCTTCGCTTACCTGCTCAAGCGCGAATACTGGAAAGACGTGCACTGATAAAGCTTCAAGCTATTGCTGTTAATCGCGCGCGCCCAAGGGCGCCTCCGAAGATGTAGCGAAACTGGTGATCCAGTCGTTACGGGAGGCGCCCTCTGGGCGCGCTCGTTTTTGAGCTTTCGATAATTTCTACAAGCGAGGAGGATCGCCATGGGCGTGACCAATCGGTTGGCCTGTTACTCCGACCCCGCCGACCACTATTCCCACCGAGTGCGCATCGTACTGGCAGAGAAGGGTGTCAGCGCCGAGATCATTTACGTGGAGGCTGGTCGCCAGCCACCTAAACTGATTGAAGTGAACCCTTATGGCAGTCTGCCCACACTGGTCGATCGCGACCTGGCGTTGTGGGAGTCGACTGTGGTGATGGAATATCTGGATGAGCGTTACCCGCACCCGCCCTTACTGCCGGTTTATCCTGTGGCGCGTGCCAACAGTCGTCTGCTGATTCATCGTATTCAGCGTGACTGGTGTGGCCTGGTGGATCTGATCCTGGATTCACGGACCAAGGAAGCAGCCCGCGTTGTCGCTCGTAAAGAGCTGCGCGAAAGCCTGACGGGTGTGTCGCCGTTGTTCGCTGACAAGCCATTTTTCCTCAGCGAGGAACAAAGTCTGGTGGATTGCTGCCTATTGCCAATACTCTGGCGATTGCCGATTTTGGGTATAGAACTGCCGCGGCCGGCCAAGCCGCTGCTTGATTACATGGAGCGCTCGTTTGCGCGTGAGGCTTTCCAGGCAAGTCTGTCTGGCGTCGAACGCGACATGCGCTAAGGCTTAAGGAGCCGTTATGAACTCCAGTCGACCTTATCTGGTCCGTGCGCTCTATGAGTGGATTGTGGACAACGATTGCACCCCGCACATGCTGGTCAATTCCGAGTATCCGTCGGTGCAGGTGCCTCAGGGGTTTGCCAGTGACGGACAGATCGTCCTGAACGTATCGCCGCAAGCCGTGCGTCATTTGCACATGGATAACGAGGCGGTCAGTTTCGAAGGGCGCTTTGGTGGCGTACCGCACACCTTGTACGTGCCAATTGCTTCGATCCTGGGTATCTACGCCCGGGAGAATGGCCAGGGCATGGTGTTCGATCTGGAATCGCCGATGGGCGAGGATGACGAGATCGAACCGGATGATGATCTACCGCCACCCGACAGTGAGCCACCGCGTCCAAGCGGTCGCCCAAGTCTGAAAGTGGTGAAGTAATAAAAAAGGCGATCCAGATGGATCGCCTTTTTTATTGCGCGGGATTGCAGGTCAGTCGATGTACTCGAACAACTTCACAATCTTCTGCACGCCGGAAACGCCCTGAACCAGGTTGGTCGCCTGCGCCGCTTCCTGCTTGGTCAGCAGGCCCAGCATGTAGACGATGCCGTTTTCAGTGACAACCTTGATGCGCGAGCCAGGGATGTTCGCATCGGTGAGCATCTGGGCCTTGATCTTGGTGGTCAGCCAGGTGTCGTTCTGGCGTGCCAGCAACGAGGAGGGTGGCAGGACTTGCAGTTCGTTGTGTACCTGTTTCACGCGCTGGACAGCGGCGGCGGCCTGTTCGGCCTTGGCCTTGAGGTCAGCGCGTGGCGTTTGCCCGGCCAGCAGCACGACACCGTTGAAGCTGGTGACGACGATGTGCGAATCCTTATCCAGGGCCGGGTCGGCCTTGGCGACGTTCACGCCAACCTTGGTGTCGATCAGGGAATCGTCGATCTTGCTGCCGAGTGTGCGAGTGCCGCGGTCATCTTCAATCGGTGCTTCACGGCTGGCGGTCACCACCGAGGTGCAGCCGCTGATGCCGAGGCACAGGGTCAAGGCCAGTAGGCCAAGGCGATTAGGGGTCATTCTTCACTCCCGAACAATTGGCTGTCGATCAAGTCGCAAAGGCAGTGGATCGCCAGCAGGTGGACTTCTTGAATACGAGCGGTGACGTTGGCCGGTACGCGAATCTCGACGTCCTCGGGCAACAGCAGCGACGCCATGCCGCCGCCATCACGTCCCGTCATAGCTACGACAATCATTTCGCGATCATGTGCGGCCTGGATCGCTTGAATTATGTTGGCCGAGTTGCCGCTGGTGGAGATAGCCAACAACACATCGCCCGGTTGGCCGAGTGCACGGATCTGTTTGGAGAATATTTCGTTGTAGCTGTAGTCGTTGGCGATCGAGGTGATCGTCGAGCTGTCGGTCGTCAGGGCGATGGCTGGCAGGCTCGGGCGCTCGCGTTCGAAGCGATTGAGCAGCTCGGACGAGAAGTGCTGGGCATCGCCGGCAGAGCCGCCGTTGCCGCAGGAAAGCATTTTGCCTTCGTTGAGCAGGGCGTTGACCATGACCTGGCTGGCTTGCTCGATGTGCGGTGCAAGTACTTCCATCGCCTGTTGCTTGGTGTCGATACTGGCCTGAAAAAGCTGGCGAATTCGGGATTGCATGTCCATCTGTGTGACCTTAAGTAGCGCGGCTGTTCGGCACGTGAATGTGCAGCCCGCAAAGCAAAGAGCAAAAGTGTTGGGTGATAGTGTCCGGTTCGCAATGCCGGCGATCAGCCGTCGAAGGCATTCTGTAGCCAGTTCAATTGATCGAGGTTGCTGTCGATGGCAATCACGTCGAAGCGGCAAGGGGAATTGGCCCAGCGCGGCTCGCGCTGAAGAAAATATTGCGCGGCGAAAATCAGTTTTTGCCGTTTGCGCTCATCGATGCTATCGAGCGCGCCGCCCCATTGAGTATTTTTTCTGTAGCGGACTTCAACGAATACTACTGTATCGCCATCTAGCATGACCAGATCAAGCTCGCCGCGTTTACACAACCAGTTCTGCGCCAGCAGGCGCAGACCCTGTTGTTGAAGATGCTCGAGCGCATGGCGCTCGGCATCCTTGCCGCTTTGCTGGCGTGACCTGTCGGGCATCAGCGAGCGGTGTCCGGCAGGCGCTGAATCTGGCCATTGGTGAACTCGGCCCATGGCAACTGGCGCACGACCCGCTGGCTCTGAGACATGCCAAGGCTGCCCGACTCGCCGTCGATGCGGCTGTCCGGCAGTGACTTGAGCTGGCCCAGGCGTGGCGCCAGGCGATAGGCGTCCACACCCATGGCATACAGGCGCCCCAGGCTGCCGGCGGCTTGTGGCCACTGGGCGGTGACCTGGCGGCGCAGTGGATCATTGGCGTCCAGCAACCATGGTGTCTCGCAGAAGCGAATGCCATTCATGTCGTTGTACTGGTTGACGTCACCGCTGGCGCTGAACACGTGGGAGGTGGCGTAGACCGGAACATCGCCTGCGTACTGGAAGTTCAGGGTCGGTTTGATCTGCTGGGCCTGTTGCGGCGTTGCAGCGAGGAAAATGAACTCGATGTCCTGGCGGCGCGATGGCTGGGCAGCCACTTGCGAGCCAACGGTGCTTTGCAGGCTCTTGGCGCGACCTTCGCTCTGACGCAGCTGGAACATGTCGGCAATCTGCTGGGCCAGCTGGACCGGCTGGTCGACGCGTTCGGTGGCGACGATGGTGCCGCCATTGGCTTGCCAATCCTGGCTGAACGCCTTGAGCACGCGGTCGCCCCATTCACCTTTCGGCACCATGATGGCTGCGCGGTGCAGGCCGTCGGCGCGAGCGCGGCGCGACACTTCGCGGGCTTCGTCTTCAGCGGCAAGGCCGAACTGGAACAACTGCGCCGGGCCTTGATCGCCTTCGCTGTAATTGAGCGCCAGGGTAGTGATCGGCAATTGCGGGCGAGTGCTCAGCTGTTTGACCAGCGGCTTTTCCAGCGGGCCGACGACCAGTTGTACGCCATCGGCCTGGGCCTTGCGGTAGAACTCGTCCATGGAGGTCAGGCGCGAGCTGTCATAGAACTCGATGGCGGGTGGTTTCTGCCCGGCCTGTTGGGCCTGGTAGTGAGCGGCCATGAAGCCGTCGCGCAGTGCCTTGCCGACCGAGGCCAGTTGGCCGTCCTGAGGCAGCAGCAAGGCGATCTTGCTCAGGGGCTGGCTGGCCAGCTCCTTGAGTTGGGTCAGTGGCTGCGGCAATTGAACGGCTGCCGGGTGCTTCGGATTCTGCGCGCGCCAGTTGTCGATGGCGGCCTGTTGTTGCTCCAGGGTGCCGGCGGATTTCACCGCCAGCGCCAGGGCCATCCAGCCGCCGAGATCGTCGGTGGTGTTTGGCTGCAGCTGATTGGTCGGCAGCGAGGCGATCAGAGTCCAGATGGCTTCGTGGTTTTTGCTCGCAGCTTCGCCTTTGAGCATCGGGGCGATGAAAATGCGCTCGCGGGCGGCGGCGAGGGTCTGGCCATCGGCTTCAAGTGCGCGGGCGTGAACGGTGCCGGTGCGGACCTGTTGTTCGACCGGCAGTTCGCTCAAGTATTGCAGGCTTGGATGGCTCAAGGCGGCCAGCGCGGCCTTGGGCTGGTTGCGGGTCATGGCCAGTTCAGCCGCCAGGGTATTGGCGAAAATCTGTGGCCCCGGCTTGAGCTGTTCGACAGGAACCTGTTGCAGGATTTGCGCGGACTGGCCGGCATTGCCCTGGTGATAGGCCAGGTCGGCAGCGCTCAAGCGCAGCAAGGCGGCATCTTCCGGTGATTTGCTTTGGGAGGCCTTCTCAAGCAGTTGCTCGATACTGGCATCCGGTGTCCGTGGAAGTTCGCCAAGGCTGGACGAGGGCGAGCTGGCGCAAGCCGCCAGCAAGGCAGCGAGGCAGAGGGCAGATAACAGCCGCAGGCAAGCGATCATGTAAGCGTTCCTGATACTCGATCAAATTAGCGTGGAATTGTACCCAAGCACTGGCCGGGGCGCGATGTTACTGGCGTGAATCGATCAATTTAGCTGGTGTAAATGTTGCGCCAGCGCACAAACGGTCGCCGATACCTCGTTTGCTTGCGGGTATCGTGAGTCTCGCTACGCGCTACAATGGCGACTTTTACCGATCATGAGGTGTGCGCTTTGACTGCTCCAGGTGCTTTGAATTCCGCTGCTGGCTCGCTTTATGTGGTGGCGACGCCCATCGGCAACCTGGATGACATCAGTGCGCGGGCGCTGAAGATTCTGCGTGAAGTGGCCTTGATCGCCGCGGAAGACACCCGTCATTCCCAGCGCTTGATGCAACACTTCGGTATCTCGACGCCATTGGCGGCCTGCCATGAGCACAACGAGCGTGATGAAGGTAGTCGCTTTATCACTCGCCTGCTTGCCGGTGACAACGTGGCGTTGATTTCCGATGCCGGGACGCCGCTGATTTCCGATCCGGGTTATCACTTGGTGCGGCAGGCCCGGGCGGCGGGCATCAATGTGGTGCCGGTTCCGGGTGCCTGCGCGTTGATTGCCGCGCTGTCGGCGGCAGGGCTACCTTCCGACCGATTCATTTTCGAAGGTTTCCTCCCGGCCAAGGCCGTGGGGCGGCGTGCGCGTCTCGAACAGGTAAAGGAAGAGCCTCGCACATTGATCTTCTATGAAGCTCCACACCGCATCCTCGAATGCCTGCAAGACATGGAGCTGGTGTTCGGTCCCGAGCGCCCGGCGCTGCTTGCCCGTGAGCTGACCAAGACGTTTGAGACCCTCAAGGGGCTGCCGCTGGCTGAGCTGCGCGAGTTCGTCGAGTCGGACAGCAACCAGCAGCGTGGCGAGTGCGTGGTGCTGGTGGCGGGCTGGTCCGCGCCCGAGGAGGAAGGTGCCGTCAGCAGCGAGGCGATGCGCATCCTCAACCTGTTGCTCGAAGAAATGCCGCTCAAGCGTGCGGCGGCATTGGCGGCGCAAATCACCGGCGAGCGAAAGAATGTGCTGTACCAGATCGCGCTGGATCAGCAGAAGGGCGAGTAAAACCCGACGCACAGGCGTGCTCAATGGCGCTTGGCGCTTGTTCTTCGGGCGCTGTGCCGGTAACCTTCGCGGCGGAGAGTCGATCGGACAGTCGCTGCCCTCTATGAAAATTAGGGGGGGGAGGAAAGTCCGGGCTCCATAGGGCGAAGTGCCAGGTAATGCCTGGGAGGCGTGAGCCTACGGAAAGTGCCACAGAAAATAACCGCCTAAGCGCTTCGGCGCCGGTAAGGGTGAAAAGGTGCGGTAAGAGCGCACCGCACGTCTGGCAACAGTTCGTGGCTAGGTAAACCCCACTTGGAGCAAGACCAAATAGGGTCCCAAGGCGTGGCCCGCGCTGGGACCGGGTAGGTTGCTAAAGATGTCCAGTGATGGCCATCGTAGACGAATGACTGTTCAAGACAGAACCCGGCTTACAGATCGACTCTCCACCTTTTTCTTTCCTCTGCTTGAATCATTGAGCAGGGGGGCAAGTGATAGCAATTTCCCTCCTTACACAATCATCCGCAGAACCTCTTTTGTAATACCAAAAAAATCTTACTCTTAATAAATTACTTTAACTTCTGAACGCAGCCTCCTGTGCTGATTCAAGTTATTGGGCAGTTTCATCCGCCGGATTCTCGTTGTCCCTCCGTTAATGCTCCTAAATCTCAGTTCTGTAAGGGTTTTCCTTTACTCCGCGCCTTGACGGTGTGGTGGGCGCATTCCTATAGTGTGCGCAAGTGGCGGAAAGTGGCATGAAGTGGGTTTTTTGAACTCAAAACGCTAGAATTTGGAGAAACGCTGACGTGTTTCGCGGAGCCAACGCTATCAGTCTCGATGCAAAGGGCCGTCTCGCAATGCCGAGCCGGTACCGTGACGAGCTCGATTCGCGCAGCTCCGGTCAGTTAATCGTGACAATTGATGCCGTTGATCCTTGTTTGTGTGTTTACCCCCTCGATGAGTGGGAAATTATTGAAACCAAACTGCGCGCACTGCCTTCGCTTCGCGAAGAGAACCGCCGCCTGCAACGTTTACTGATTGGTAATGCCGTCGACCTCGAGCTCGATGGCAGTGGTCGTTTTCTGGTTCCGCCGCGTCTTCGTGAATATGCCAAGTTGGATAAGCGCGCAATGTTGGTAGGCCAACTGAACAAGTTCCAATTGTGGGACGAGGATGCCTGGAACGCGGTTTCTGCCGCTGACCTGGCTGCCATACAACAACCGGGCGCGATGCCTGAAGAACTGCGTGATTTGATCCTGTGACTATTGATAGCGGCTTTAACCACATCACCGTACTGCTTGACGAAGCCGTCGAGGCTCTCGCCGTACGTCCTGATGGCTGCTATCTGGACGGCACGTTCGGGCGCGGCGGACACAGCCGGTTGATCCTCAGCCAGCTCGGTCCCGATGGTCGGTTGCTCGGATTCGATAAAGATCCACAAGCGATTGCCACCGGGCAGACGCTAGCGGCCGAAGACGGCCGCTTTGTCGTTGTGCAGCGCAGCTTTGCCGAGCTCGGTTCGGAAGTCGCCGAACGCGGCCTGGCCGGCAAGGTCAGCGGCGTTCTGCTGGATCTGGGCGTGTCTTCGCCACAGCTCGACGACCCGGAGCGCGGCTTCAGCTTCCTCAACGACGGCCCGCTGGACATGCGCATGGATCCGTCCCGTGGCATCAGCGCCGCCGAATTCGTCAACACCGCGCCTGTAGAAGAAATCGCCCGGGTGTTCAAGGAATACGGCGAAGAGCGTTTCTCCGGCCGCATGGCCCGTGCCGTGGCCGAGCGCCGCGACATCAAGCCATTCGAGCGCACCGGTGACCTGGCCGAAGTCCTGAAGGTCGCCAACCCGGCGTGGGAAAAGGGCAAGAACCCTGCAACCCGCGCCTTCCAGGGATTGCGTATTCACGTCAACAACGAACTGGGTGATCTGGAAACCGGCCTCGAAGCCGCTCTGGAATGCCTGGAAGTGGGCGGTCGCCTGGTGGTGATCAGCTTCCATTCGCTGGAAGACCGTATCGTCAAACTGTTCATGCGCAAGCTGGTCAAAGGCGAAGCCGACAACCTGCCGCGCAACCTGCCGGTTCGGCATGTCGCCTTCGAACCGAAAATCAAAATCCATGGCAAAGCGCAGACGGCCTCCGACGCCGAACTCAAAGCCAACCCACGTTCGCGTAGCGCTGTCATGCGTGTGGCGGAGAAGCTGCGGTGAGCAAGCTTTTCGCCAAGCCATTGCCCGGCGGAAGCTTCTTCATGCTGCTGCTGTTTGTCGGCGTACTCGTGTCGGCCATCGGCGTGTCCTACAGCGCCCACTGGAACCGTCAGCTATTGAATTCGCTGTACAACGAACTGAGCGTGCGCGACAAGGCGCAGGCGGAGTGGGGCCGGTTGATTCTGGAGCAGAGCACCTGGACCGCCCACAGCCGTATCGAAGTGCTGGCTACTGAACAGCTGAAAATGCACATCCCCGGTGCTGCTGACGTGAAGATGGTGGCGCCATGATGAAACTCGAAGGTGCACTCTTTCCTTGGCGGTTCCGCGTGGTGCTGGGTTTACTCGGTATCATGGTGGCCGCGATTGCCTGGCGCATCATCGATTTGCAAGTGGTCGACCGTGCCTTCCTTAAAGGCCAGGGCGATGCCCGCAGCGTTCGTCATATTCCAATTCCGGCTCACCGTGGTCTGATCACCGACCGTAACGGCGAGCCTTTGGCCGTGAGTACTCCGGTCACCACCCTTTGGGCCAATGCCAAGGAAATGCAAACGGCCAAAGAGAAGTGGCCAGCATTGGCCGCTGCGCTGGGGCAAGATCCTAAAGCCTTGGCCGAGCGCCTTGAGGCGCAAGCCAATAAAGAGTTCATTTACCTGGTGCGCGGGCTGACGCCTGAGCAGGGCCAGGCGGTGCTCGATCTGAAAGTGCCAGGCGTCTATGGCATCGAAGAGTTCCGCCGGTTCTATCCGGCCGGTGAAGTGACCGCGCATATGGTCGGCTTTACCGACATCGATGACCATGGAAAGGAAGGTATCGAGCTGGCCTATGACGAATGGCTGGCCGGGGTGCCGGGTAAACGACAAGTCATCAAGGACCGGCGCGGCCGGTTGATCAAGGATGTCCAGGTCACCAAAAACGCCAAGGCCGGAAAGCCCTTGGCGTTGTCCATTGACCTGCGCCTGCAATACCTGGCTAACCGCGAGTTGCGTAACGCGATCATCGAGAACGGCGCCAAGGCCGGCAGCCTGGTGATCATGGACGTGAAGACCGGCGAGATTCTCGCGATGGTCAACCAGCCGACCTACAACCCGAACAACCGTCGCAACCTGCAGCCGGCGATGATGCGTAACCGCGCGATGATCGACGTGTTCGAGCCAGGCTCGACCATGAAAGCGATCTCGATGAGCGCCGCCATCGAAACCGGCCGCTGGAAACCGAGCGACACCGTCGAGGTGTATCCGGGCTCCCTGCAGATTGGCAAGTACACCATCAAGGACGTGTCGAAGACCGAAGGTCCGGTGCTCGACCTGACCGGCATCCTGATCAATTCCAGTAACGTCGGCATGAGCAAGGTCGCGTTCGATATCGGCGGCGAAACGATTTTCCGTCTGGCGCAGAAAGTCGGTCTCGGCCAGGACACCGGCCTGGCCTTCCCGGGCGAGCGCGTCGGCAACCTGCCGAACTACCGCGAGTGGCGCAAGGCCGAGACGGCGACGCTGTCCTATGGCTACGGTGTTTCCGTGACCGCGATCCAGTTGGTCCATGCCTTCTCGGCCCTGGCCAACAACGGTCGCCTCGCACCGCTGACCCTGATCAAGACCGACAAGGCGCCACAAACCACCCAGGTGCTGCCGGAGGCGGTCGCGAAAACCATGCAAGGCATGCTGCAGCAAGTGATCGAGGCCCCGCGCGGTGTATTCCGTGCGCAGGTGCCGGCGTATCACGTGGGCGGCAAGTCGGGTACTGCGCGTAAAACCTCGGTCGGTACCAAGGGTTACGCCGAGAACTCCTACCGTTCGCTGTTCGCCGGCTTCGGCCCGATGAGCGATCCGCGTTACGCCATAGTGGTCGTAATCGACGAGCCGACCAAGGCCGGTTACTTCGGTGGCCTGGTTTCCGCGCCGGTGTTCAGCCGCGTGATGTCGGGCACCCTGCGTCTGATGAACATTACCCCGGACAACCTGCCACCTACACAACAAGCGAACGCAACACCGGTCGTTCCGCTGAAAGCCAATGGAGGGCGCGGCTGATGTCTCTGAGCCTGAACAAGATTTTCCCTCACGCCGGCCACGATCTGCTGATTCGCGAGCTCGCCCTGGACAGCCGTAATGTGCGCGCGGGTGATCTGTTCCTCGCCGTGCCTGGCGGGAAATTCGATGGCCGCGCGCATATTGCCGACGCCTTGCAGCGCGGTGCTGCCGCGGTGGCCTATGAAGTAGAAGGCGCCACAGTCCTGCCGATCACTGAAGTGCCGTTGATTCCGGTCAAAGGTCTGGCGGCCCAGCTGTCGGACATCGCCGGGCGTTTTTATGGCGAGCCAAGCCATCACCTGAACTTGGTGGGCGTGACCGGCACCAACGGCAAGACCAGCGTGACTCAATTGGTTGCCCAGGCACTGGACCTGCTCGGCCAGCACTGCGGCTTGGTCGGCACGCTCGGTTCCGGTTTCTACGGCGCGCTGGAAAGCGGCCTGCACACCACGCCGAATCCGATTGCCGTGCAAGCGACCCTGGCGGACCTGAAAAAGGCCGGCGCCAAAGCCGTCGCCATGGAAGTTTCTTCCCATGGCCTGGACCAGGGCCGCGTGACCGCACTGGCGTTTGATGTGGCAGTGATGACCAACCTGTCTCGCGATCACCTGGATTACCACGGCACCATGCAGGCTTATGGCGAGGCCAAGGCCCGGCTGTTTGCCTGGAACGACTTGAAATGCCGGGTGGTCAACCTCGACGACGAGTTCGGCCGGCAACTGGCCGCCGACAAGCGCGAGTCGCGGTTGATCACCTACAGCCTGGAAGATTCCAGTGCCTACCTGTATTGCCGTCAGGCGCAATTCGACGATGAAGGCGTGCGCGCCACGCTGGTCACGCCACAGGGCGAGCACCACCTGCGCAGCACCTTGCTCGGTCGCTTCAACCTGAGCAATGTCCTGGCGGCGGTCGGCGCGTTGCTCGGTCTGGATTACGCCCTGGACGAAATCCTCAAGGTTCTGCCGAAGCTTGAAGGCCCAGCCGGGCGCATGCAGCGTCTGGGCGGTGGTTCGCAGCCGCTGGTGGTGGTCGATTACGCCCACACCCCGGATGCCCTGGAAAAAGTACTGCTGGCCCTGCGTCCACACGCCAAGGGCCGGTTGCTGTGCCTGTTCGGCTGTGGCGGCGACCGCGATCGCGGCAAGCGTCCGTTGATGGCCGAAGTGGTCGAGCGCCTGGCCGATGGCGTGCTGGTGACCGACGACAACCCGCGTACTGAAGATCCATCGGTGATTTTCGATGACATCCGTGCCGGTTTCACGGCTGTGGATAAAGTGGAGTTCGTTGCCGGTCGTGGCCAGGCGATTGCCCGACTGATCGCCAGTGCTTCGGTGGATGACGTGATTGTCCTGGCCGGTAAAGGTCACGAGGACTATCAGGAAATCAACGGTGAGCGTCATGCCTTTTCCGATCTGGTCGAGGCCGATCACGCCTTGACCGCGTGGGAGGTGGCCCATGCTTAAGGCCTTGAAACTGAGTGAACTGACCGGTGCACTGAATGCTCGCCTGGTGTCGGCCGATGCCAGCTTCGACGGCGTCAGCATCGACAGCCGTGCGATCAAGCCGGGTCAGCTGTTCATTGCCCTGACCGGTCCGCGTTTTGACGGTCATGACTATCTGAATGAAGTCGCCGCCAAGGGCGCCGTGGCTGCGCTGGTCGAGCGTGAAGTCGCCGACAGCACGCTGCCGCAGTTGCTGGTCAGCGACACCCGCCAGGCCCTGGGCCAGTTGGGCGCGCTCAATCGCGCCGCCTACACCTATCCGGTCGCGGCCGTCACCGGTTCCAGCGGCAAGACCACGGTCAAGGAGATGCTTGCGAGCATCCTGCGTACGCGCGGTGCAGTGCTGGCCACCCGTGGCAACCTGAACAACGACCTCGGCGTGCCGCTGACCTTGCTCGAACTGGCGCCGGAACACACCGCTGCCGTGATCGAACTGGGTGCTTCGCGCCTGGGTGAAATTGCCTACACCGTCGGCCTGACCAGGCCGCACGTGGCCATTCTCAACAATGCCGGGACCGCCCATGTTGGCGAGTTCGGCGGTCCGGAAAAAATCGTCGAAGCCAAGGGCGAGATCATCGAAGGGCTTGATGCCGATGGCGTCGCCGTTCTCAATCTCGACGACAAGGCATTCGGTATCTGGAAGGCCCGCGCCGGTGATCGAAAAGTGCTGACGTTTGCGTTGAGCAACACCAGCGCCGATTTCTACGCCAGTGACCTGGCCACCGATGCCCGCGGCTGCCCGGCGTTCAACCTGCACAGCCCTGAAGGCTCGGAGCGCGTTCAACTGAACCTGCTCGGCACCCATAACGTCGCCAATGCCATGGCCGCCGCCGCTGCCGCCCATGCCCTGGGTGTGTCGCTGTTCGGTATCGCCACCGGCCTTGGCGCGGTGCAGCCGGTCAAGGGCCGCACCGTCGCGCAACTGGCCAGCAATGGCATGCGCGTGATCGATGACACTTACAACGCCAACCCCACCTCCATGTGCGCTGCCGTTGATATACTGGCCGGCTTTTCCGGTCGCACCGTCCTGGTGCTCGGGGATATCGGCGAGTTGGGCGAATGGGCGGAGCAGGGGCATCGCGACGTGGGCGAGTACGCCCGTGGCAAGGTTTCTGCGCTGTACGCCGTCGGGCCGATGATGGCTCACGCCGTGAACGCTTTCGGTCCACAGGCTTTTCACTTCAGCACGCAGGCTGAGCTGATCAAGGCCCTGGGCGCCGAGCAAGACACAAATACCACCATTTTGATCAAGGGGTCGCGCAGCGCTGCGATGGAAAACGTCGTCGCCGCCTTGTGCGGGTCCAGTCTGGAGAAACATTAATGCTGCTGCTGCTAGCGGAGTATCTGCAACAGTTCTACAAAGGCTTCGCGGTCTTCCAGTACCTGACCCTGCGCGGGATTCTCGGTGTACTGACCGCGTTGGTCTTGTCGCTGTGCTATGGCCCATGGATGATCCGCACGTTGCAGAACCGTCAGATCGGTCAATCCGTTCGCAACGACGGCCCGCAGTCGCACCTGTCCAAGTCGGGTACGCCGACCATGGGCGGCGCGCTGATTCTGTCGTCCATCGGTGTCAGCACCCTGCTGTGGGCTGATCTGAGCAACCGTTACGTCTGGGTCGTGTTGCTGGTGACCCTGCTGTTCGGCGCCATCGGCTGGGTCGACGACTACCGCAAGGTCATCGAGAAAAACTCCCGTGGCTTGCCGAGCCGCTGGAAGTATTTCTGGCAGTCGGTATTCGGCTTGGGCGCGGCGATCTTCCTTTATATGACTGCCGCCACGCCGGTGGAAACCACCCTGATCCTGCCGATGCTCAAGGACTACAGCATTCCGCTGGGCGCAGGCTTTATCGTCCTGACCTATTTCGTGATCGTCGGTTCGAGCAACGCGGTCAACCTGACCGACGGCCTCGACGGCCTGGCGATCATGCCGACCGTGATGGTCGGTGGTGGCCTGGGCATTTTCTGCTACCTGTCGGGTAACGTGAAATTCGCCGAATACCTGCTGATTCCTTACGTACCGGGCGCCGGTGAATTGATCGTGTTCTGTGGCGCACTGATCGGAGCAGGCCTGGGCTTCCTCTGGTTCAACACCTATCCGGCACAAGTCTTCATGGGTGACGTCGGCGCACTGGCGTTGGGCGCGGCCCTGGGCACCATCGCAGTGATCGTCCGTCAGGAAATCGTCCTGTTCATCATGGGCGGCGTGTTCGTGATGGAAACCCTGTCAGTCGTCATTCAGGTTGCCTCTTTTAAACTGACCGGTCGCCGTGTATTCCGCATGGCGCCCATTCACCACCACTTTGAACTCAAGGGCTGGCCCGAGCCGCGCGTGATCGTCCGTTTCTGGATCATCACCGTGATTCTCGTGCTGATCGGCCTTGCCACCCTGAAGCTGAGGTAGAAATACGTGTCTCTGATCGCTTCTGACCACTTCCGCATCGTTGTCGGCCTCGGCAAGAGCGGCATGTCCCTGGTTCGCTTCCTGGCGAACCGGGGCGTGGCGTTTGCAGTGGCCGATACGCGGGAAAACCCACCGGAACTGGCCACGCTCAAGCGTGACTATCCGCATGTGGAAGTGCGTTGTGGCGAGCTGGACGTCGAATTCCTGTGCCGTGCCGACGAGCTCTACGTGAGCCCCGGCCTGGCGCTGGCGACCCCGGCCCTGCAGGCCGCCGCCGCCCGTGGCGTGAAGTTGTCCGGCGACATCGAGCTGTTCGCGCGTAACGCGAAGGCGCCGATCGTGGCCATCAGCGGTTCCAACGCGAAAAGTACCGTGACCACGCTGGTCGGCGAGATGGCGGCTGCGGCGGGCAAGCGTGTTGCCGTCGGTGGCAACCTCGGTACTCCGGCGCTGGACTTGCTCAGCGACGACATCGAGTTGTACGTGATGGAACTGTCGAGTTTCCAGCTGGAAACCACCGATCAGCTCAACGCCGAAGTGGCGACCGTGCTCAACGTCAGTGAAGACCACATGGACCGTTACAGCGGTCTGCCGGCCTATCACCTGGCCAAGCACCGGATCTTCCGTGGCGCCAAACAGTTCGTGGTCAATCGCCAGGATGCCCTGAGTCGTCCGTTGATAGGCGAAGGGCAGCCATGCTGGACCTTCGGCCTGAGCAAACCCGATTTCAAGGCCTTTGGCATCCGTGAAGAAGACGGCGAGAAATACCTGGCCTTCGAATTCCAGAACCTGATGCCGGTGCGCGAATTGAAGATCCGCGGCGCCCACAACCAGTCCAACGCGCTGGCGGCCCTGGCCCTGGGCCATGCAGTCGGCCTGCCGTTCGATGCCATGCTGTCGAGCCTGCGCACCTTCGCCGGTCTCGAGCATCGCTGCCAGTGGGTCCGTGACCTCGACGGCGTGGGCTACTACAACGATTCCAAGGCCACCAACGTCGGCGCCGCACTGGCGGCCATCGAAGGTTTGGGCGCGGACATCGACGGCAAGGTCGTGCTGATCGCCGGTGGCGACGGCAAGGGTGCCGAGTTCAAGGACCTGCGCGATCCGGTGGCGGCCAACTGCCGCGCTGTGGTCCTGATGGGCCGTGACTCCGACAAGATCGGCCAGGCCATCGGCGATGCCGTACCGCTGATCCGCGTCGGCTCCCTGATCGAAGCTGTCGAGCAATGCCGCGCCGCCGCCCAGCCGGGCGACGTGGTGCTGCTGTCGCCAGCCTGCGCCAGTTTCGACATGTTCAAGAACTATGAAGACCGTGGTCACCAGTTCGTCAAAGTCGTGGAGGATCTGGCATGAGCCTCAAAGGCATCATCAAGCCGTATCCATCGCCGCTCATCACCGGGCGCGGTATCGACCTCGACTTCCCGATGCTCGCCGGTTGCCTGACGCTTCTCGGCCTGGGGCTGATCATGATCGCCTCGGCATCGACCGAAGTGGCGGCCGTGCAGTCGGGCAGCGCCCTGTACTACATGATTCGCCACCTTATTTACGTGGTGCTGGGCCTGGGTGCCTGCATCGTCACCATGATGATCCCGATCGCTACCTGGCAACGCCTGGGCTGGCTGATGCTGCTGGGTGCGTTCGGCTTGCTGGTGATGGTGATCGTTCCGGGGATCGGCCGTGAGGTTAACGGTTCGATGCGCTGGATCGGCTTCAGTTTCTTCAACGTCCAGCCTTCCGAGATCGCCAAGGTGTTCGTGGTGATCTACCTCGCCGGTTATCTGGTGCGTCGCCAGAAAGAAGTGCGTGAAAGCTGGATGGGCTTCTTCAAGCCGTTCATCGTGCTGCTGCCGATGGCGGGTCTGCTGCTGATGGAGCCGGACTTCGGTGCCACCGTCGTGATGATGGGGGCCGCAGCGGCGATGCTGTTCCTTGGCGGCGTCGGGCTGTTCCGTTTTTCCCTGATGGTGGTCCTGGCTGTCGGCGCGGTGGTGCTGTTGATTCAGATGCAGCCGTATCGAATGGCGCGTCTGACCAACTTTGCCGACCCGTGGGCCGACCAGTTCGGCGCCGGCTATCAGTTGTCCCAGGCATTGATCGCCTTCGGTCGCGGCGAATGGTTGGGCGTCGGCCTGGGCAACAGCGTGCAGAAACAGTTCTACCTGCCGGAAGCCCACACTGACTTCGTTTTCTCGGTCCTGGCCGAAGAGCTGGGTGCAGTGGGTTCGTTGTGCACCGTGGCACTGTTCGTCTTCGTGTGTATTCGTGGCATGTACATCGGACTGTGGGCTGAAAAGGCCAAGCAGTTTTTCGCCGCTTATGTTGCCTACGGCCTGTCGTTCCTGTGGATCGGTCAATTCCTGATCAACATCGGTGTAAACGTCGGTCTGCTGCCGACCAAGGGTCTGACCCTGCCGTTCCTCAGTTATGGCGGTAGTTCGTTGGTGATCTGCTGTGCCTGTCTCGGCTTGTTGCTGCGCATCGAGTGGGAAAGTCGAACCCACCTGGGCAGTGAAGAGATGGAGTTCCATGAGAGCGACTTCGCCGAGGAGCCGAACCATGGGCGCTAACGTCATGATCATGGCTGGCGGCACCGGTGGCCACGTATTCCCGGCGCTGGCCTGTGCTCGCGAATTCCAGGCGCGCGGCTATACCGTGCACTGGCTCGGCACCCCGCGTGGGATCGAGAACGATCTGGTGCCGGCGGCCGGTATCGAACTGCACCGGATCAACGCCAGCGGTCTGCGGGGCAAGGGCAAATTGTCCCTGCTCAAGGCGCCGTTCATGTTGCTCAAGTCGGTCTGGCAGGCGCGGGCGATCATTCGCCGTCTGCAACCGGTCTGCGTCGTGGGCTTTGGTGGCTTTGTGACCGGTCCTGGCGGTGTCGCGGCCAAACTGGCCGGTGTGCCGGTGATCGTTCACGAACAGAACGCCGTGGCCGGTACCGCCAATCGGTTGCTGGTGCCGTTTGCCGCCCGAGTCTGTGAAGCGTTCCCCGACACCTTTACCCTGTCGGACAGCCGCCGGACCACCGGTAATCCGGTGCGCACCGAGCTGTTCCTCGAGACATCGCGACCTGCCCTGGCCGGTCGCAAGGCGCGTTTGCTGATCCTGGGTGGAAGCCTGGGCGCAGAACCGTTGAACAAGTTGCTGCCTGAATCCCTGTCGCAAGTCGCTGCCGACTTGCGTCCGGAAGTGTTCCATCAGGCCGGCAAAAACCACGATGAAGTGACTGCAGAGCGCTATCGCGCGGCTGGCGTCGAGGCGCAGGTGCAGCCCTTCATCAAAGACATGGCCCAAGCCTACGGCTGGGCCGACCTGGTGGTATGTCGCGCAGGCGCGCTGACCATCAGTGAACTGGCCGCCGCCGGTCTGCCCTCGATGCTGGTGCCTTTGCCCCATGCCATCGACGATCACCAGACCCGCAACGCCGAATATTTGGCCCGCGAAGGCGCAGCCTTCCTGATGCCACAAAGAACGACTGGCGCAGCGGATCTTGCCGCTCGCCTGACAGAGGTCCTGATGCAACCACAACGACTCAACGAAATGGCTACCGCGGCACGCCGCCTGGCCAAACCCGATGCCACCCGTAACGTGGTCGATAGCTGCCTGGAGGTGGCCCATGGTTGAGAGTCAGAAAGCCATGCCGCAACCGGAAATGCGCCGCATCCGCCGCATCCACTTCGTCGGTATCGGCGGTGTGGGCATGTGCGGGATTGCTGAAGTGTTGTTGAACCTGGGCTATGAAGTGTCCGGCTCTGACCTGAAGGCTTCGCCGGTGACCGAGCGTCTGGAGTCCTTCGGGGCGCAGATCTTCATCGGCCATCGCGCCGAGAACGCCGCAGCCGCTGACGTGCTGGTGGTGTCGAGCGCCGTGAACACGTCCAACCCGGAAGTCGCTACCGCGCTGGAACGCCGTATCCCGGTGGTGCCGCGTGCTGAGATGCTGGCTGAGCTGATGCGTTATCGCCACGGCATCGCCGTTGCCGGTACCCACGGCAAAACCACCACCACCAGCCTGATCGCTTCGGTATTCGCGGCCGGTGGCCTGGACCCGACATTCGTCATCGGTGGACGCCTGAACGCTGCGGGCACCAATGCCCAGCTCGGCACCAGCCGCTACCTGATCGCCGAAGCCGACGAAAGCGACGCCAGCTTCCTGCACTTGCAGCCGCTGGTGGCCGTGGTCACCAACATCGACGCCGATCACATGGCGACCTACGACGGTGACTTCAACAAACTGAAGAAAACCTTCGTCGAGTTCCTCCACAACCTGCCGTTCTACGGTCTGGCGGTGGTGTGCCTGGACGATCCGGTGGTGCGTGAAATCCTCCCGCAGGTCAAACGCCCGACGGTCACCTATGGTTTCGGCGAAGACTGCGACGTGCGTGCCATCAACGTGCGCCAGCAAGGCATGCAGACCTTCTTCACCGTGCTGCGCCCTGACCGCGAGCCGCTGGATGTTTCGGTCAACATGCCGGGCAATCACAACGTATTGAACGCACTGGCGACCATCTGCATCGCCACCGACGAAGGCGTCAGCGATGAAGCCATCGTCCAGGGCCTGTCCGGGTTCCAGGGTGTCGGCCGACGCTTCCAGGTCTACGGCGAACTGCCGGTGGACGGCGGCAATGTGATGCTGGTCGATGACTATGGTCACCACCCGACGGAAGTCGCGGCCGTGATCAAGGCCGTACGCGGTGGCTGGCCGGAGCGCCGCCTGGTGATGGTCTACCAGCCGCACCGTTACAGCCGCACCCGTGACCTGTACGACGATTTCGTCAATGTGCTGGCCGATGCCAACGTCCTGCTGCTGATGGAAGTCTATCCGGCCGGCGAAGAGCCGATTCCGGGGGCCGACAGCCGCAAGTTGTGCAACAGCATCCGTCAGCGTGGTCAGCTTGACCCGATCTACATCGAGCGTGGTGTCGACCTCGCGCCAGTGGTCAAGCCGCTGCTGCGCGCCGGCGACATCCTGCTGTGCCAGGGCGCCGGCGATATCGGCGGTCTCGCACCAAAACTGTTGAAAAGTGAGTTGTTCGCCGGTGCCGTTGCCGCGCCGGAGAAGGGGAAGTTGAAATGAGTGCTGCCTACGCCAACCTGGTCTCCACGATCGCGCCGAAAGACTTCGGCCGCGTCGCCGTGCTGTTCGGCGGCAAGAGTGCCGAGCGCGAAGTGTCCCTGAAGTCGGGTAACGCTGTTCTCGACGCACTGCAAAGCGCCGGTGTGGACGCGTTCGGCCTCGACGTCGGCGATGACCTGCTGCAGCGTCTGCAGAGCGAAAAGATCGACCGCGCCTTCATCATCCTCCACGGCCGTGGCGGTGAAGACGGCAGCATGCAGGGCCTGCTCGAATGCCTGGGTATTCCGTACACCGGCAGCGGCATCCTGGCGTCGGCCCTGGCCATGGACAAACTGCGCACCAAGCAGGTCTGGCACAGCCTGGGCATTCCGACCCCACGTCACGCGGTACTGAGCAGCGAGGCCGATTGTATTTCGGCGGCGACGGAACTGGGCTTCCCTTTGATCGTCAAACCGGCCCATGAAGGTTCAAGTATCGGGATGGCCAAAGTGAGTTCCGCGTCCGAATTGATCGACGCATGGAAAGCGGCCAGTACCTACGATTCGCAAGTGTTGGTCGAGCAATGGATTCACGGTCCGGAGTTCACCATCGCCACCCTGCGTGACCAGGTGTTGCCACCGATTGCCCTGGGCACGACGCACAGCTTCTACGACTACGACGCCAAGTACATCGCCAACGATACCCAGTACCGCATTCCGTGCGGTCTTGACAGCGCCAAGGAAAAGGAACTCATGGACCTCACGGCGAAAGCCTGTGAAGCGCTGGGTATCGCCGGTTGGGGCAGGGCAGACGTGATGCAGGACGCCGACGGGCAGTTCTGGTTCCTGGAAGTCAACACTGCACCGGGCATGACCGATCACAGCCTGGTGCCGATGGCGGCCCGTGCCGCCGGTCTGGATTTCCAGCAACTGGTCCTGGCCATTTTGGCCGAGAGCGTTGCCGGCAACACTGCCGGTAACCAAGAGTCGACGAGAGGTTAAGGCCATGCAAGGCGCTCAGCTCAGACATCAGCCTACCGCACCGACCGGCCGCAAGCCGGTGCCGCGGGGTGCCAGCCGAATGGTGGCCAAAGAGCCGATGTCCGCGCGCCTGCCAAAAGCAAACTTCGGTTTTCTCAAAGCGTTGTTCTGGCCGGTACTGCTGGTGGCGTTGGGGTTCGGTACTTACGAAG
This sequence comes from Pseudomonas grandcourensis, assembly GCF_039909015.1. NCBI lineage: Bacteria > Pseudomonadati > Pseudomonadota > Gammaproteobacteria > Pseudomonadales > Pseudomonadaceae > Pseudomonas > Pseudomonas grandcourensis. The sequence continues at coordinate 5,702,636 of NZ_CP150919.1, read as the reverse complement.
GCGCGACACGGTTGTTGCCGTATGCCGACCGGCCGATCACCAGGATCAACGTGCAAGGCGACTTGAGTTACATCAGCCAGCAAGCAGTGCAGCAGCGGATTGCCCCTTACGTGGCGTCGAGCTTCTTCACCATCGACCTGGCGAGCATGCGCACCGAGCTGGAAACGATGCCATGGATTGCCCACGCCGAAGTGCGCCGGGTGTGGCCGGATCAAGTGGTGATCCGCCTGGAAGAACAACTGCCGGTGGCCCGTTGGGGCGACGAGTCGCTGTTGAACAACCAGGGCCAGGCCTTCACCCCGCGCGAGCTGGCGAACTATGAACACCTGCCACAGCTGTTCGGCCCACAGCGGGCTCAACAGCAAGTGATGCAGCAATACCAGGTGCTGAGCCAGATGCTCAGGCCACTGGGCTTCTCGATTGCACGCCTGGAGCTGCGTGATCGCGGCAGCTGGTTCCTGACCACCGGCCCCGGCAGCGCGGGTCCCGGGATCGAACTGCTGCTGGGACGCGGCAACCAGGTGGAAAAGATGCGCCGTTTCATCGCCATCTATGACAAGACGCTCAAAGAACAGATTACGAACATTGCGCGCATCGATCTGCGCTACGCCAACGGCCTCGCTGTTGGCTGGCGGGAACCTGTAGCGCCCACGGCAGCCCAACCCGCTGTCGCGAAGAATTAAGAAGAGGCAGGACCCATGGCAAACGTGCAAAGCGGCAAAATGATCGTCGGTCTCGATATCGGCACCTCCAAGGTGGTGGCGTTGGTGGGCGAGGTCGCGGACGACGGCACGCTGGAAATCGTCGGGATCGGTACCCATCCGTCCCGTGGCCTGAAAAAAGGCGTGGTGGTGAACATCGAATCCACCGTGCAATCGATCCAGCGCGCCATCGAAGAAGCGCAGCTGATGGCTGGTTGCCGCATTCACTCGGCGTTCGTCGGCGTGGCCGGCAATCACATCCGCAGCCTGAACTCCCACGGCATCGTGGCGATTCGTGATCGCGAAGTCAGCTCTGCCGACCTTGAGCGCGTGCTCGACGCTGCCCAGGCCGTGGCGATCCCGGCTGACCAGCGCGTGCTGCACACCCTGCCGCAGGATTACGTGATCGATAACCAGGAAGGCGTCCGCGAACCGCTGGGCATGTCCGGCGTGCGTCTGGAAGCCAAGGTCCACGTGGTCACCTGCGCCGTCAACGCCGCACAGAACATTGAAAAATGCGTGCGCCGCTGCGGTCTGGAAATCGACGACATCATTCTCGAGCAACTGGCTTCCGCGTACTCGGTACTGACTGATGACGAGAAAGAGCTGGGTGTGTGCCTGGTGGACATCGGTGGCGGTACCACCGACATCGCGATCTTCACCGAAGGCGCGATCCGTCACACCGCGGTGATCCCGATTGCCGGTGACCAGGTGACCAACGACATCGCCATGGCGTTGCGCACTCCGACCCAGTACGCCGAAGAAATCAAGATCCGCTACGCCTGCGCCCTGGCCAAGCTGGCCGGTGCCGGTGAAACCATCAAGGTGCCAAGCGTCGGCGACCGTCCGCCGCGCGAGCTGTCCCGCCAGGCCCTGGCCGAAGTGGTCGAGCCGCGCTACGACGAACTGTTCACGCTGATCCAGGCCGAACTGCGCCGCAGTGGCTACGAAGACTTGATCCCGGCCGGCATCGTGCTGACCGGCGGTACGTCGAAGATGGAAGGCGCTACCGAACTGGCCGAGGAAATCTTCCACATGCCGGTGCGCCTGGGCGTGCCTCATGGCGTGAAAGGTCTGGATGACGTAGTGCGCAACCCGATCTATTCCACCGGCGTCGGCCTGTTGATGTACGGCCTGCAGAAGCAGTCCGATGGCATCTCGTTCTCGGGCATCGGCAGCCGCGACAGCTACAGCAACGAAGAGCCACAGGCTCCTCTGCTGGACCGCCTGAAGAAGTGGGTCCAGGGCAATTTCTGAAGATTTACCGCAATACCGTTACACCGAAGCACGCAGTAGGCGAAAAAACTAGAGAATGTAAAGGAGAGGGAAAATGTTCGAACTCGTAGACAACATCCCCGCAAGCCCGGTAATCAAGGTTATCGGTGTCGGCGGTGGCGGCGGCAACGCTGTCAACCACATGGTCAAGAGCAACATCGAAGGCGTCGAGTTCATCTGCGCCAACACCGATGCTCAAGCGCTGAAAAACATCGGCGCGCGGACCATCCTGCAACTGGGCACGGGCGTGACCAAGGGCCTGGGCGCTGGCGCCAACCCTGAAGTCGGCCGTCAAGCCGCTCTGGAAGACCGTGAGCGCATTGCCGAAGTCCTGCAGGGCACCAACATGGTGTTCATCACCACTGGCATGGGCGGAGGTACCGGTACCGGTGCTGCGCCGATCATCGCCGAAGTGGCCAAGGAAATGGGCATCCTGACCGTTGCGGTCGTGACTCGTCCGTTCCCGTTCGAAGGTCGCAAGCGCATGCAGATCGCCGACGAAGGCATCCGTCTGCTGTCTGAAAGCGTCGACTCGCTGATCACCATTCCCAACGAGAAGCTGCTGACCATCCTCGGTAAAGACGCAAGCCTGCTGTCGGCTTTCGCCAAGGCTGACGATGTACTGGCCGGTGCCGTTCGCGGTATCTCCGACATCATCAAGCGTCCGGGCATGATCAACGTCGACTTCGCCGACGTGCGTACCGTGATGAGCGAAATGGGCATGGCGATGATGGGCACTGGCTGCGCCAGCGGTCCGAACCGTGCACGCGAAGCCACCGAAGCGGCCATTCGCAACCCGCTGCTCGAAGACGTGAACCTGCAAGGCGCTCGCGGCATCCTGGTGAACATCACCGCCGGTCCTGACCTGTCCCTGGGTGAGTACTCCGACGTGGGTAGCATCATCGAAGCCTTCGCTTCCGAGCACGCTATGGTCAAGGTCGGTACCGTTATCGATCCGGACATGCGCGACGAGCTGCACGTAACTGTCGTTGCCACAGGTCTGGGCGCTAAAATCGAGAAGCCTGTGAAGGTCATCGACAACACCGTTCACACTTCGATGGCTGCACAGCCACAACAACAGGCCCCTGTTCGTCAGGAAGCTCCAGCGGTGAACTACCGTGACCTGGACCGTCCGACCGTCATGCGCAACCAGGCCCAGGCCGGTGCTGCGACTGCCGCGAAGATGAATCCGCAAGATGACCTGGACTACCTGGACATCCCGGCTTTCCTGCGTCGTCAGGCCGATTGATGGAATGTATCAGGGCTATGAAGGTGATTGGTGTTCAGCAAAGGCTCGGTCTGCTATCATCGCCAGCCTTTGTTGATACCAGTTCGCAATTTGCGCTGAAGCGGCCCAAGCCATGATTAAACAACGCACACTGAAAAATATTATCCGTGCCACAGGTGTAGGCCTGCACTCCGGGGAGAAGGTCTACCTGACCCTCAAGCCTGCGCCTGTCGACACTGGCATTGTGTTTTGTCGCGCTGACCTCGACCCTGTGGTGCAGATTCCTGCCCGCGCGGAAAACGTCGGTGAAACCACTATGTCGACGACGCTGGTCAATGGCGACGTCAAAGTGGACACGGTAGAGCACTTGCTCTCGGCCATGGCTGGCCTGGGCATCGATAACGCCTACGTCGAGCTCTCCGCGTCCGAAGTCCCGATCATGGATGGCAGCGCTGGACCTTTCGTATTCCTGATTCAATCGGCAGGCCTGGAAGAACAGGACGCCGCCAAGAAATTCATCCGCATCCTGCGTGAAGTGACAGTGGAAGACGGCGACAAGCGCGCCACTTTCGTCCCTTTCGAAGGGTTCAAGGTGAGCTTCGAGATCGATTTCGATCACCCGGTTTTCCGGGACCGTACCCAAAGTGCAAGCGTGGATTTTTCCAGCACTTCGTTCGTAAAAGAAGTCAGCCGCGCCCGTACTTTCGGTTTCATGAGTGACATCGAGTACCTGCGCAAGCACAACCTCGCACTCGGCGGCAGCGTTGAAAACGCAATCGTGGTCGACGCCGATGGCGTACTGAACGAAGACGGCCTTCGCTATGAAGACGAATTCGTGAAGCACAAGATCCTCGATGCAATTGGTGACCTGTACCTGCTGGGTAACAGCCTGATTGGTGAGTTCAAGGGCTTCAAGTCCGGCCACGCACTGAACAACCAGCTGCTGCGCAAGTTGATTGAGCAGACAGATGCCTGGGAAGTCGTGACGTTCGAAGACGCCAGCACCGCACCAATCTCTTACATGCGTCCGGTTGCGGCGGTGTAAGCAAAAAACCTCTCTAGTTTTTTAAAGGCTGCCTTCGGGTGGCCTTTTTTTATATCCGAAGTTTGTAGTGCCTGGGCTGGCCTCATCGCGAGCAAGCTCGCTCCCACAGTGGATTGCATTCCCTTGTAGGAGCGAGCCTGCTCGCGATGACGTCCGTCCACTCAACAAAAAAATCAGCTGGCGCACACCACCCGGTTCCGTCCCCCTTCCTTGGCCTGATACAGCGCCTTGTCCGCACTGAACAGCAATTGCTCCAGGTTGATATCGCTGGCCGCCGTCCAGGTGGCAATACCGATACTTACGCTCATCGGTGGCTCACCGGGGTCCACCAGCGGCAGCTTCTGCACCGCCTCGCGGATGTGCTCGGCGATCTGCTTCGCGCCTTCACTGTCAGTTTCGGCCAGGATCACCGAAAACTCCTCGCCACCATAGCGAGCCACCAGATCCGCCGGGCGATGGACATTGGCGCGGATGACCTCGGCCAATGCCCGCAAGGCGTCGTCGCCGGCCTGATGCCCGTGCCGGTCATTGAAGGCCTTGAAGTGATCGGCATCGATCATCAGCAACGACAACGGTTTGCCACTGCGCTGAGCGCGAAACCATTCATGGCGCAGGGTCTGATCAAGGGAGCGACGGTTGGCCACGCCGGTCAAGGCATCGGTGGCCGCCAGTTGCGCCAATTCCTGCTCGGCACTTTGGCGCCGTCGCAGCTCCCGGCAGAGCAGCCAGGTCAGCCACAACAGGCCGATGCACAAAACCCCTGTTGCACCGCTGATCGCATAGGCCGTGCGGTTCCAGGTGGCGAACACTTCGTCGATGGAAAGGGCCACGATGACGGTCAGCGGCAGGTTGCCGACCCGGGTAAAGGTGTACAGGCGCTGTTGATGGTCGACACTCGACACGCTTTCAAAGGTGCCGCTGCGCTCGCGCAGCATGCGTACGACGTTGGGGCGGCTGGAGATGCTTTTGCCGATGGCGTTTTGCTCACGGTACGGTTTCTGCGCCAGGAGAATCCCGTCATCGTTGATGATGCCAAGCGTACTGCCGTTGCCAATGTCGAGGCTGTTGAACAGTTGATCGAAGTAGCTCATGCGCATCGACGCCACCGCGACCCCCAGAAACTCACCCGTGGGCGATGAAATGCGCCGGCTGAAACTGATGCGCCATTCGTCGCTGTCATCGCAGTCACAGCGTGGTTTGAACGGCCGGCTGATAAACATGCCGGTGTCGCGATTGAAGACATGGGCCAGGAAATAATCGCGGTCAGCGAAGTTGCCCGGTTTCGGCTCGATCAATGATGAGTCGGCCAGCACGTCGCCGTGCTTGTCCAGCAGCAGGATGTCACCCTTGTAGCGTGCGGTAGTAGAGCGGTCGAACAGCACCAGATGACGGATCTGCGGCGAAACCTGTTTAAGGTCGTCCCGTTGGGCGGCGGCGATCAGGCCCTGCAAGGTCAAATCATAGAGCTCGACCGTACGCAGGACATCGGCATCGATCAGTTGCGCAATGGTGGTCGCGCTGCGTGTGGCGGTCTGCTGGGCATTGGCGTGCTCGCGGATCAGCAGGTAAGTGACGATGCACAGGATCGAGATGACAGTCAGGGTGCTGCCGAGGATCACCATGATCTCGGGTCGCCCGGGCGGGCCTTGAAAATGTGCGGTGCGGCTTGCGGTCATAGGGCTGACGTCTGCTAAAGGGACGCTCTAAGCGTAGTTGCATAAACGTAGCAGCCGAGTGAATCGTTCCTGTTGATCGAACGATTGATCAATGGTGTGGGCGTCAGTGACTTTCGTTTCAAAAATTGCAATGAAGGTCGAGTCGCCACTATAAAAAAAGCCGCTGACAGCAGCGGCTTTGAAGACAACTTTTCAAAGGGAAGAGCCGATGAAAAGTGTCGAGGGAAACGGGAGTGACCGGTGCCGGTCAGCTGTCTTTCTCGGCCCGTGGCTGGGCCTGGATGCTGGATGCCTGCGGGGCTTGGGAGTCTTGCGCAGCCTTGGCCGTCATCTCGATCTGATGCTCTTCAAAGGTTGCAGCGCGTGCGGCGTTATGCGCGACGAAAGTCTGCGATTCTTCAGCCATCGCCAACGGCGACAGGAACAAAGAGGACAAAACGAAAGCGCTGGCAATACCCATACTGTTGGACATCTTTAAAACCTTCTTGCTTGGCAAGTGCTGTTTGGTGCGGGCAAAGATAAGGATATGAGGCGAGGGGAAAAAGAGCGGATTCATGAAAGGACTGTTGCTGTTATGGCAATAGTTGATTGGCCGCCTGTATGTGTTCAAGCCAAATCCAATGTGGGAGGGGGGAATCAGACTGGAAGGTGAATGCCGAACGTATTCATCCCATGATCACTGCGCACAAACACATCCCCGCCATGCATCAGCGCAATCGCCTTGACGATGGCCAGCCCCAGACCGTGATTGTGGCCGCTGTTGCTGCGCGATGCATCGACCCGGTAGAAGCGTTCGAACAGACGCGGCAGATGCTCACTGGCAATCGGCGAGCCGGGGTTGGCGACGCCGATGCTGACTTGATGCTCCTGGGCTTCGATCCGCACTTGAATCACCTGCCCGGGCGCGGTGTGCTGCACCGCGTTATTCAACAAGTTGATCAACGCCCGACGCAGATGGGCGATCTCGATGCACACCTGCGCGTCACCACTGACCTCGACCTGGACCTGAGCGTCTTCGAGAATGAAGTCCAGATATTCCAAGGTCGTGGCCACCTCATCGGCCAGCGAAGTCGAGGTGAGTTTGGTCGCCTTGCTGCCCTGATCGGCGCTGGCGAGGAACAGCATGTCGTTGATGATCGAACGCAGTCGCTCAAGCTCTTCGAGGTTCGATTGCAGCACTTCGAAGTAATGCTCGGCGGAGCGTCCGCGGGTCAACGCGACCTGGGTCTGGCCGATCAAGTTGGTCAATGGCGAGCGCAGTTCGTGGGCGACGTCGGCGTTGAACGATTCAAGGCGCGAGTAGGCCTGCTCGACCCGTTCCAGGGTCGAGTTGAACGAGCTGACGAATTGATCGAGTTCCGGCGGCAACGGTGACAAACGCAAGCGCCCCGAGCGCAACGGCGGGGCCAGCCGCTGGGCTTCCTGGGACAGTTTGATCAGCGGCTTGAGGCCGATCCGCGCCACCCAATAACCCAGTGCCGAGGCCAGCAGCACGCCGACAATCGCCAGGCTGATCAGCGCGACCAGCAGGTGATGCTGGGTATGGAAAAACGTTTCGGTGTCGATGGCGATCATGAAGCGCAGCGGTGGGCGCTGGTCCTTGGCCGGGAACTCGCTGACCAGCACTTTCAGCGGATACGGGTGCTCCGGCAGATGCATGTCGCGCGTGCCCAGCGGCCCTTGGGCAAAGGCGCGGATCTGTGGTGTCGGGTTGCCGTATTCGTAGTGCGAATCGCCACTGATGATCCAGAAACTGATGCGTTTGTCTTCTTCGCTCAGCAGGTTGAGCTTGTTGTTGATTTTCACCCAGTGCTCGGGCGTGCCGTAACGGCCGACCGTGGATTCGAGCACGCTGTAGCGCGCGTCCAGCTCGGCTTCGGGCAACAGACCCAGGCCCTTGTCGACCTGCTGGTACAGCGCCCAGCCGATCAACAGGAACACTAGAAGCGCCACCAGCGTAAACATCCCGCTCAGACGCAGCGCGATCGAGTTACTGGACACCACGGCTCTCCAGCACATAACCCATGCCACGAATGGTGTGCAGCAGTTTCTCTTCGAACGGCCCGTCAAGTTTGGCCCGCAAGCGTTTGATCGCGACTTCGACGACGTTGGCATCGCTGTCGAAATTGATGTCCCAAACCATCTCGGCGATGGCGGTTTTCGAGAGGATTTCACCCTGGCGCCGGGCCAGCACGCTGAGCAGCGAGAACTCCTTGGCGGTCAGGTCCAGACGTGTACCGGCGCGGGTGGCCTTGCGGCTGATCAAATCTATCCACAGGTCGGCAATGCTCACTTGCACCGGTTCATGGCCGCCGCTGCGCCGGGTCAGCGCTTGCAGGCGTGCCACCAGTTCCAGGAAGGAAAACGGTTTGCCCAGATAGTCATCGGCGCCTTCACGCAGACCCTTGATGCGATCTTCCACACGCTCGCGGGCGGTGAGCATGATCACCGGGGTTTGCTTGCGCGCACGCAGGGCGCGCAACACGCCGAAGCCGTCGAGGCCCGGCAGCATCACGTCGAGGACGATCACCGCGTAGTCGCTCTCCAGCGCCAGGTGCAGGCCTTCCACACCATCGCGGGCCAGATCCACGGTGAAACCCTGTTCCGTCAGGCCGCGATGCAGATAGTCCGCGGTTTTTTCTTCGTCTTCGATAATCAGAACGCGCATGACCCGCCTCAGTCTGTGGTCGCCAGCACCGGTTGTGGCGCAGGTTTTGGTCGATGGAACAGCCGCTCCAGCCACAAGTATATGACCGGCGTGGTGAACAACGTCAGCGCCTGGCTCACCAGCAAGCCGCCGACCACCGCGATCCCCAGGGGCTGGCGCAACTCGGCGCCGGTGCCATAGCCGAGCATCAGCGGCAGGGCGCCGAGCAGGGCGGCGAGGGTGGTCATGATGATCGGCCGGAACCGCGTGATGCAGGCCTTGAAAATCGCTTCCTCAGGCGACAGTCCACCATTGCGCTGCGCTTCGAGGGCGAAGTCGATCATCAGGATGCCGTTCTTTTTCACGATACCGATCAGCAACACCAGCCCGATCAGCGCCATGATCGAAAAGTCCTGGCCGCAAATCCACAGCATGATCACCGCGCCGAGGCCCGCCGAAGGCAAGGTCGAAATGATCGTCAGCGGGTGCACGAAGCTCTCGTAGAGCACGCCGAGAATGATGTACACCGCCACCAGCGCCGCCAGGATCAGCCACGGCTGGCTGGCCAGCGAACTCTGGAACGCCTGGGCCGCACCCTGGAAGTTGCCGCTGATGGCGGTCGGCATGCCGATGTCGGCCTTGGCCTGATTGAGCATGATCACCGCATCGCCCAACGCCACGCCGGGAGCCAGGTTGAACGACAGGTTGGCCGCAGGGAACATCCCGTCATGGGCGATGGACAGCGGGCCGATGGTCGGCGCATCGAACCGGGCCAAGGCCGACAGGGGCACCATTTCCCCGCTCAGTGGCGAGCGCAGGTAGAAGTAGTTGAGGCTTTCGGCCTTGCCGCGCTGTTTGGTGTCCAGTTCCAGAATCACGTTGTACTGGTTGATCTGGGTCTGGAATTCATTGACCTGGCGCTGGCCGAAAGCATCGTACAGGGCTTCGTCGACGTCGCTGGCGGTGAGGCCGAAACGTGCCGCGGCACTACGGTCGATGCTGATGTGGGTGATGCTGCCGCCCAGTTGCAGGTCGTTGGAAATGTCGCGGAACGCCGGATTGCCGCGCAGTTTTTCCGTCAGGCGTTGGGTCCAGGTGCTGAGGGTCGCACCGTCGTTGCTCTTGAGCACGTATTGGTACTGGGCGCGGCTCGGGCCTGAGCTGAGGTTGATGTCTTGCCCGGCACGCAGGTACAGGACGATGCCCGGGACTTTCATCAGTTGCGGGCGAATCCGGTCAATGAATTCGCTGGCCGAAACGTCTCGGTCTCCACGTTTTTTCAGGGCGATCCAGAAGCGGCCGTTAGCGATGGTCTGGTTGCTGCCCGACACGCCCACTGAGTGAGAGAATGCTTGAACCGCAGGATCAGCGGCGACGATTTCGGCCATCGCCAGGTGTTTTTTCACCATGTCGCCGTAGGAAATATCCGCAGCTGCTTCGGTAGTACCGAGGACGAAGCCTGTGTCCTGGATCGGGAAGAAACCTTTAGGGATAAAGATGTACCCGGCAACCGCCAACCCCAGGGACAAACCGAACACGCCGATCATCAATTTCTGGTGGGCGAGGGCGCGGCGCAGACCCTTTTCGTACCACGCCAACAGGCGCTCACCGAACCCCGGTTTGTCGTGGGCGTGATGTACCGGCGCGCGCATGAACAGCGCAGCGAGGGTCGGTGCCAGCGTCAGCGAAACCACCACCGAAATCATGATGGTGGAGGTGGCGGTCAGGGCGAACTCCTTGAACAGCCGGCCGACCACGCCGCCCATGAACAGCAGCGGAATGAACGCCGCCACCAGCGAGAAACTGATCGACACCACGGTAAAGCCGATCTCGCCGGCGCCCTTGATCGCCGCCTCACGCATGCCGTCGCCGGCCTCGAGATGTCGGTGGATGTTCTCCACCACCACGATCGCATCGTCCACCACAAACCCCACGGCGACCACGATCGCCACCAACGTCAGGTTGTTCAGGCTGAAGCCCATGACGTACATCAGCGCAAAGCTGGCGATCAGCGACACACCGAGCACGGCCGACACGATCAGCGTGGCCGACAGTTGGCGCAGGAACAGCGCCATCACCGCCACCACCAGCATCACGGCGATCATCAAGGTGATTTCCACCTCGTGCAGCGAAGCGCGGATAGTTTGGGTGCGGTCGATCAACACCTTGACCTGCACCGAGGCCGGCAACATCGCTTGCAGCGCCGGCAGCGCGGCCTGAATGCGATCCACAGTCTCGACGATGTTGGCGCCTGGCTGGCGGAAGATCACCAGGTTTACGCCCGGTTGCGAACCCGCCCACGCCTGAACGTAGGCATCTTCCGAACCGTTGACGACTTTCGCGACATCCTTGAGGTGAACCGGTGCACCGTCCTTGTAGGAAACGATCAACTGGCTGTATTCGTCGGGGTGGAACAACTGGTCGTTGGTCGACAGGGTTGAAATGCTCGATTCGCCGTACAGCGCCCCTTTGGCCAGGTTGAGGCTGGTCTGCTGGATCGCCAGGCGAATGTCCGCCAGGGTCAGGCCGATGGCGGCGAGTTTGTCGGCGGACACCTGTACGCGGATCGCCGGACGTTGCTGACCGGTGATGGCCACCTGGCCGACACCGTCGACCTGACTGAGCTGACGGGACAACAGGGTTTCCGTCAGGTCGCTGAGCTCAGGGCCTGGCATCAGCGACGAGTTGACGCTGAGGATCAGCACCGGGCTGTCGGCCGGGTTGACCTTGCGCCAGGTCGGCAGGTTCGGCATGTCCTTGGGCAGTTTGCCCGCGGCGGTGTTGATCGCTGCCTGGACTTCCTGGGCCGCGGTGTCGATGCTTTTATCGAGGGTGAATTGCAGGGTCAGGATGGTCGAGCCGAGGGCGCTGCTCGATGTCATCTGGGTCACGCCGGGAATGGCGCTGAACTGCACTTCCAGGGGCGTGGCCACCGACGACGCCATGGTTTCCGGGCTGGCACCGGGCAATTGTGCCGCGACCTGGATGGTCGGAAATTCCGCTTCCGGCAGCGGCGCGATGGGCAGGCGCGGGAAGGCAATCGCGCCCAGCAATACCAAGGCAAATGTCAGCAGAATGGTGGCGACCGGGTGATCGATGCACCAGGCCGAGATCGAGCCGTGGCCCTTCATGGCGTCGGCTCCGATTGCACCACCTGCGGCGGCTCGGTCAGCACCTGTACCACCGAACCGGGCTTGAGGCGCGATTGGCCATCGCTGACCAATTGATCGCCAGCCTGCACGCCTTTGATGATGTTCAGGCGGCTGTCCTGATAGACCATCTGCACGGGTACGGTTTCGACTTTGTCACCCTTGAGCCGGTAGACGTAATGTTGATCGAGGCCGCGCTGAACGACGTTGGGCGGTACGACCAGTGCATCTTTATCCAGTGCTGTCTGAATTTTTACTGTCACCAGCAGGCCCGGCCAGAGTTTCTGCCCGGCGTTGTCGAATTCGGCCTTGGCGCGGATGGTGCCGGTGTTGGCGTTGATCTGGTTGTCGATCAGGGTCAGGTGACCTTCGCCGAGCAGGTTGCCGGTTTCGCCATCGGTGTCGGCACCGATGTAGGCCTTGACCCGGGCATGCTGTGGGTCGTTGATCAGGCCCTGCAGGGTCGGCAGCATTTGCTGCGGCAGGGAGAACTCCACGGCGATCGGGTCGATCTGGGTCACCGTGAACAGGCCTTGGGTGTCGGTCATGCGCAGGAAGTTGCCTTCGTCCACCGTGCGAATGCCGACACGACCGGTCACCGGGGAACGAATCTGTGTGTAGGAAAGTTGTACCTGAGCTGCATCGATTGAAGCCTGATTGCCTTGGGCGGTGGCTTTGAGTTGGTTCACCAGCGCCTGTTGCTGGTCGTAGGTCTGCTTGGAAACGCCGTCGTCAACGCTCAGCAGTTTGTAGCGTTTAAGGTTGACCAGCGCCACTTGCAGCTGGGCCTGGCTTTCTCCGAGTTGAGCCCGGGCCTGGTCGAGGCTGGCGCGGATCGAGCGGTCGTCGATGGTGGCCAGCAGGTCGTCTTTTTTCACCAGTTGGCCTTCCTTGACCATGATTTTGGTGAGAATACCGTCGATTTGCGGGCGGACTACGACGCTGTGCAGGGACAGTACCGAACCGATGCCGCTGACGTAGCGCGGTACGTCTTTTTCGGCGACGGCGACCACGCGCACGGGGATGGCGGTGGGGGTGGCGAGTTTGGCCTTGGCCGGTTTGTTGGCGTACCACAGGCCCAGCGCTGCCAGGACGATCAGAAGGGCGACGAGCAGGGCGGGGTTTTTCTGGATTCGCATGCGAGTGGGGCGCCGGGGCTGGGTGGTCGGTTGGTATTTTCCTTTATAAACCTGTTTGCCGGTCAGGAGGGTGACGGCTAACTGACGGCGCTGTCAGTTTGCTGCTTGGTCTGGTCTTGGCGGCCACTGGGCCGACCAGGCTGCTTTTTTGATTGAGTACATATCCGTTGCTTCGGTAACGGCGACTTAGGGTTTCGCCCTGACGGCGACTCACTTTTTTTAACAAGCGCCTCAAAAAAAGTAAGCAAAAAAAGCGCTCGCCCCGAACGTACGGCCCCTCGCCTGGGCTCGGGGTTCCTTCGCTCCGGCATTCATCCGGGGGCATTGCCCTCCAGTCTGCTTCGCGACGACCTACATGCAATGAGTTCGACTGCGTCGAACGGCGCTGCGCGCCAATCCCCGGATGAACGCCTCCACTCAGCCTTCCGAGGGGGCGGGTGGATCAAGATCAAAAGCTGCAGGCGAGCTAATGCTCGGCCTGATGAGTGGTGAGAAGCAACGGGTGTACGCCGATCCGTTTTTGCTCTTTTGTGGGAGCGAGCTTGCTCCCACAAAGAATCAATCCATTAGCCGAGAGATCATCAATTCGCCACCCGAACCCCACCCAGACTCCCGCTCAGTTCATACGCCGCCAATTCCGCCTGATGCGCGGCCAGCAATTCCGGCAACGATCCACGCAAATACTCGACCCAAGTCTTGATCTTCGCATCCAGGTACTGGCGCGACGGGTAGATCGCATACAGGTTCAGTTCCTGTGAGCGGTAGTTGGGCATCACGCGCACCAGTGTGCCGTTGCGCAGGCCTTCTATCGCGGCGTATAGCGGCAGGACGCCAACGCCCATGCCGCTGATGATCGCGGATTTCATCGCGTCGGCGGAGTTCACCAGAAACGGTGAGCTGTTGATGGTGACCATTTCCTGGCCGTCGGGACCGTCGAAGGCCCACTTCTCCAGCGGAATCACCGGGCTGACCAGGCGCAGGCAGGCGTGGTTGAGCAGGTCGCTGGGTTTTTGTGCGCAGCCGTTGGTTTTGACGTAGGCCGGGGAGGCGCAAACGATGCTGTAGGTGATGCCCAGGCGCTGGGAGACGAAACCCGAGTCCGGCAGTTCGCTGGCGAGGACGATGGACACGTCGTAGCCCTCGTCGAGCAGGTCCGGCACGCGGTTGGCCATGGTCAGGTCGAAGGTCACGTCCGGGTGGGTCTTGCGGTAGCGGGCGATGGCGTCGATCACGAAGTGCTGGCCGATGCCGGTCATGGTGTGCACTTTCAGTTGCCCGGCCGGGCGTGCGTGGGCGTCGCTGGCCTCGGCTTCGGCTTCTTCGACGTAGGCCAGGATCTGTTCGCAGCGCAACAGGTAGCGCTTGCCGGCTTCGGTCAGGGCGATACGGCGGGTCGTTCGGTTGAGCAGGCGGGTTTGCAGGTGGGCTTCCAGGTTGGAGACCGCGCGCGAGACGTTGGCCGTGGTGGTGTCCAGTTGTACGGCGGCGGCGGTGAAGCTGCCGGCTTCGGCCACGTAACTGAAGGCGCGCATGTTTTGCAAAGTGTCCATAGGGTGCTCTCTCGTCGAATGACAAATTGTGACACGAAGTTTCTGTTTATTTACAGGCGACTAAAGATCTACCAACGGATTATCTCGTTAACGGTAACAAAGATTCACAGGAATCCCAGCTTATCGCCTTTCAGGCCGCCCCATAGAATTGCCCCGACTTGTACCTCCCCCTATTTCAGGAAATCGCAGCAGTGCCGCGTCGCATCAGCAGAGCGCTTCAGCCGCTCAGTGTTTTGGCTTTAACCCTGGCAATCAGCGGCTGCATCGGAACCGGAGGTATTGCCCCGCAGGGCAAGGCGCTGGAGGCCAATTCACTGGCCACCGACGAAGCGATCCAGAGCGCCGCGCAGGATGCGCACTGGCCCACGGCGCAATGGTGGCAAGCCTATGGCGACCCGCAACTGAATCGCTGGATCGACCTCGCCCTGCAAGGCAGCCCGACCCTGGCCATGGCCGCCGCCCGGGTGCGTCAGGCCAGGTCCATGGCCAGCGTGGCCGAAGCGGCCGAGTCGCTGCAGATCAATGGCGATGCCACCCTCAAGCGTCACAACTGGCCTACCGACCAGTTCTATGGCCCCGGTGAGCTGGCCAACAGCACCACCTGGGACAATAACGCGGCGCTGGGTTTCAGCTATGCCCTCGACCTCTGGGGCCGTGAAAGCAATGCCACCGAGCGTGCCGTGGACATGGCGCACATGAGCGTCGCCGAAGCGCGCCAGGCTCAGCTCGAATTGCAGGACAACATCGTACGGGTCTACATCGAGCTGTCGTTGCATTACGCTCAGCGGGACATCGTCGAAGCGACCTTGAAGCAGCAACAGCAGATTCTCGAGCTGGCGCAAAAACGCCTGAACGGGGGGATCGGCACTCATTTCGAGGTCAGCCAGGCCGAGACGCCGCTGCCGGAAACCCATCGCCAGATCGACGCCCTCGACGAAGAAGTCGCCTTGAGCCGCAACCAGCTCGCCGCCCTCGCCGGCAAAGGGCCGGGGGAGGGCGCCCAGTTGCAGCGGCCGACGCTGTCGCTGGGTGCGCCACTGAAACTGCCATCGTCGCTGCCGGCGCAATTGCTCGGCCAACGCCCGGACGTGGTCGCCAGTCGCTGGCAAGTGGCGGCGCAGGCGCGGGGTATCGATGTCGCCCATGCCGGTTTCTACCCGAACGTCGATCTGGTCGGCAGCCTCGGCTACATGGCCACTGGCGGTGGGGCCCTGGAGTTCTTGACCGGCAAGAAACTCAACTACAGCGTGGGGCCGGCGATTTCGTTGCCGATCTTCGATGGCGGACGCTTGCGTGCGGAGCTGGGTGAAGCCTCGGCGGGTTATGACATCGCCGTGGCCAAGTACAACCAGACCCTGGTCAACGCGCTGAAAAACATTTCCGACCAGTTGATCCGTCGCGAGTCCATGGACAAGCAACAGGCTTTCGCCGCCGAGTCGGTGGCCACGGCGCAGAAGACCTACGACATCGCGATGATCGCCTACCAGCGTGGCCTCACCGACTACCTCAACGTGCTCAATGCCCAGACCTTGTTGTTCAAGCAGCAGCAAGTGCAGCAGCAGGTTCAGGCGGCGCGATTGAGCGCCCATGCGCAATTGGTGACGGCGCTCGGCGGTGGTCTTGGTGCCGGTAATGACGTGCCGAACGCCGAACAGACCCAGGCGCCGAAAACTCCGAGCCTTTTGCGTTGAACACAAAACCTGTGGGAGCGGGCTTGCTCGCGAAGAGGGCGTGTCAGTCAGCAACCATGTCGCCTGACACACCGCTATCGCGAGCAAGCTCGCTCCCACAGGTTCCGGTTTTCACTGGAATTTACTGAGCAGGATTTGATGACTCCCTTGCCCGCACCCTTGCGCTGGCTGTACTCCCTGGAATGGCGTCGGGGTTTCTTCGACTGGGCACGCAGTGACGGCGTGACCTGGGTCTACATCTTCAAGGTGCTGTTCGCGGCATTCCTGACGCTATGGCTGGCCATGCGCCTGGAGCTGCCGCAACCGCGCACGGCGATGATCACCGTGTTCATCGTCATGCAGCCGCAAAGCGGCCAGGTGTTCGCCAAGAGTTTCTATCGTTTTCTCGGCACCCTGGCCGGGTCGGCGGTGATGGTCGCGCTGATCGCCCTGTTTGCGCAGAACACTGAACTGTTCCTCGGCTCTCTGGCGATCTGGGTCGGTATCTGCACCGCCGGCGCCGCCCGCTGCCGCAACTTCCGCGCCTACGGTTTCGTACTCGCCGGATACACCGCGGCGATGGTCGGCTTGCCCGCGCTGGCCCACCCGGAGGGTGCGTTCATGGCGGCGGTCTGGCGGGTGCTGGAAATCTCGCTGGGCATTCTCTGTTCGACACTGGTCAGTGCCGCCATCCTGCCGCAATCGGCGAGCGCGGCGATGCGCAATGCCTTGTATCAGCGCTTTGGCGTGTTCGCCCTGTTCGTCACCGATGGCTTGCGCGGTCGCAGCCAGCGCGAGGCGTTCGAGGCCGGCAATGTGCGTTTCATCGCCGAAGCCGTGGGCTTGGAAGGCTTGCGTAGCGTTACTGTGTTCGAGGACCCGCACATGCGTCGGCGCAATGGCCGCCTCAGTCGCCTGAACAGCGAGTTCATGGGCATCACCACGCGCTTCAATGCCTTGCACCAGTTGCTCGAACGCCTGCGCAGCAGCGCAGCTGACCAGGTAGTGGCGGCGATCAAGCCGGGCTTGCAGGACCTCGCCGAATTGCTCGACGGCTTCAGCGGTCGTGCCCTGACCAGCGCCGATGCGGCGCGCCTGGTCACGGTGCTGAGCGCCTACAAGGAAGGGTTGCCGGCGCGGGTACGTTGTCTGCGGGCGACGTTCCAGCAGAGCAATCCGAGCGATGCCGGGCAACTGGATTTCCACACCGCCTACGAACTGCTCTATCGCTTCGTCGACGACCTGCACAGTTATGCACAGACCCACGCCTCCCTGGCCGATCACAGTCACGAACGGGAACGCTGGGACGAGCCGTTCACTCCGCAAACCAACTGGATGGCGGCGGCAGCATCGGGGATTCGCGCAGCGTTCATTCTGGCGGTATTGGGCAGCTATTGGGTGGCAACCGCCTGGCCGAGCGGCGCGACCATGACCCTGATTGCCGCCGCGACCGTGGGCCTGTCCGCCGCCACCCCGAACCCCAAGCGCATGGCCTTTCAGATGGCGTGCGGGACATTGCTCGGGGCGCTGATCGGCTTCGTCGAGATGTTTTTCATTTTCCCGTGGATCGACGGATTTCCGTTGCTGTGCGTGATGCTCGCACCGGTGATCGTACTCGGCTCGTTCCTGACTTCGCGGCCGCAGTACGTCGGCGTCGGCCTGGGCTTGCTGATCTTCTTCAGCACCGGTTCGGTGCCGGACAACCTCACGGTCTACAACCCCTACACCTTCATCAACGACTACATCGCCATGGTGCTGGGCATGCTGGTGTGCGCAGCGGCCGGGGCGATCATTCTGCCGCCCAACAGCCGCTGGCTGTGGCGTCGGCTGGAGCAGGACCTGCGTGGTCAGGTGGTGTACGCCATCAGCGGCAAGCTCAAGGGACTGGCGTCGAGTTTCGAAAGCCGCACCCGCGATCTGGTGCATCAGGCCTACGGCTTCGCGGCGGGTCAACCGCAAGTGCAGCGGGACTTGCTGCGCTGGATGTTCGTGGTGCTGGAGGTCGGCCACGCGATCATCGAGTTGCGCAAGGAACAGGCGACTCTGCCGGTGCACCCGGCCTACGCCGAATCCCAGCCGTGGCGCCAGGCGATCCGGGTGATGGGGCGGGCGCTGGTGCGGCTGTTCCTGCAACCGAACAGCAGCAACCTGGAACGCGCGCTGATAGCTGTCGATCATGCGATCAGCCGTGTGCAGTCCACCGACGAACCCTTCGCCCCGCACTTCGATACCTCGGCGTTGCGCCGGGTGAAGAGCTACCTGCACTTCATCCGCACCTCGCTGCTCGATCCGCAATCACCGCTCGCTGCCTTCGCAAGCAGCCAGCCACAAGGACTTGCACATGCCTCGTGAAATCGCCTTCCACGGCGTGTACATGCCGACCATGACCCTGATGTTTTTCATCGCGGCGGCGCTGGCCTGGGCGCTGGACCGGTTCCTGTCCGGGTTCGACCTGTACCGTTTTTTCTGGCATCCGGCGTTGCTGCGCCTGAGCCTGTTTGCCTGTCTGTTCGGCGCGTTGGCGCTGACTGTCTACCGTTGACTCTCTATCACTGACTCTCTATCTCTGAAGAATGCCCCGATGAAAAAGTTTTTCAGCCTGCTCGCGACCTTGCTGGTGCTGGCCCTCGCGCTGTGGATCGGCCGCTCCCTGTGGGAGCACTACATGAACACGCCATGGACCCGTGACGGCCGCGTGCGCGCCGATATCATCAACGTCGCCGCCGACGTCACCGGCGAAGTGGTGGACGTGCCGGTGAGCGACAACCAGTTGGTGAAGAAGGGCGATTTGTTGATGCAGATCGACCCCGAGCACTACCGTCTGGCGGTCAAGCAGGCGCAAAGCCTGGTGGCATCGCGCAAGGCGACCTGGGAGATGCGCAAGGTCAACGCCCATCGTCGCGCCGATATGGACAACCTGGTGATCTCCCGGGAAAACCGTGACGACGCCAGTAACCTCGCCGACTCGGCCCTGGCCGATTACCAGCAGGCCCAGGCGCAACTGGAAGCCGCCGAACTCAACCTCAAGCGCACTGAAGTCCGTGCAGCGGTGGATGGCTACGTCACCAACCTCAATGTGCATCGCGGCGACTACGCGCGAATCGGCGAGGCGAAAATGGCCGTGGTCGACATGAACTCGTTCTGGGTCTACGGCTTCTTCGAAGAAACCAAGCTGCCCCATGTGCGCGTCGGAGATAAGGCCGACATGCAACTGATGAGCGGCGAAGTGCTCAAGGGTCATGTGGAAAGCATTTCTCGCGGAATCTACGACCGCGACAACCCGGAGAGCCGAGAGCTGATTGCCGATGTGAACCCGACGTTCAACTGGGTGCGTCTGGCGCAACGAGTGCCGGTGCGCATTCACATCGATGAAGTGCCGGAGGGGGTGCTGTTGGCGGCGGGGATTACTTGTACGGTGGTGGTCAAGCAAGGTGATGGTGCATAAGACAGAGGTTCACTCCTTGCAAAACGTCTCATGCAAATGCCGCCAGATCACCCGGCCATCCGCCTGCTTCTCGAACACTACGGTCGAGCGACGATCCGAATGCAGCCCGGTGGCATCGGTCTGTTGCTCGCGGTAACTCACGGTCGCGCCGCCGTCGTACAGCGCAATACCGCGTAGCTCGCTGAGCTCGATGCGGAACCCGAGCTTCTTGCCGCCCGCCAGGGTGAACAATTCGTTCAGCGCGTCAAAATCCAGCACCCTGCCGAGTGGCGAGACCATGGAGAACTGCGGAGAAAAACGTGTCAGCAGTTTTTCGAGTTCGGATGCGTCGCGTTCTTCGGCCAGCCATTGTTCGATGGCCACGTGGGCCTGGATCACTTCTTCGAAGTATTCGGTGTAGTCGGTCATGCTAGCGTTTCCTGGAGTTTTGCAGTGTTGGTGCTCGCGTCATCGCGAGCAAGCTCGCTCCCACAGGGTTCTGCTGGATGGCATAGATAGCATTCACACCAAAAATCCTTGTGGGAGCGAGCTTGCTCGCGATTGCAGGCGAATCGGTCTCAGAGATGCCCACGCAACCCGAACCGCTTCATCAGCCCTGATTCCAGCAGCCCCTTGGGTAACAACCCGGCCAGCAGCGGCAGCGCGCGGCTGCCATTGCCCAGGCGAATCAGTCGCGGCGGCTTGTCCTGCTGTACAGCCTTGAGCAAACCTGCGGCGAATTCATTGGCCGGGGTCGGGTTGTCCTGAGAGGCTTTAGCCCGGGCGCGTATGCCTTCGCGCAGCGGGAACCATGGCGATTTTTCGCTGATCAGTTGCTCGGCTTCGTGCCCGGCATTCCTGGCGAAGCTGGATGCGATGGCCCCCGGCTGGACTTCCATGACCCGCACGCCGAATGGCGCCAGTTCCATGCGCAAGGCATCGCTCAAGGCATGCACGGCGGCTTTCGAGGCGCAGTAGGCGCCGGCGAATGGCGTGACCAACACACCCGAAACACTGCCGATATTCACCACCAATCCTTTGCTCCGGCGCAGCACGGGAAACATCGCGCGAGTGACGCCAACGACAGCGAACACATTGGTTTCGAACTGGCGTTGCATGGCCGGTACGCCGCCATCGAGCAGCGGCCCCATGGCGCCATAACCCGCGTTGTTGATCAGCACGTCGAGACCACCGCATTCCTGGTTGATGCGCTCGCTCAATTGCTCAAGGGCTACACCGTCGTTGACGTCAAGTTGCACGGCGGTAAATCCGGCAGCGCTCAGCATGGCGACATCTTCGGCCCTGCGCGCACTGGCCCAGACTTCATAGCCGGCGACCTTGAACGCATCGGCAAGGGCGCGGCCAATGCCGCTGGAACAACCGGTAATCAACGCAACGGGCATGGCGCATTCCTTGTGCAAAAAATGGGGGAGGGATCAGTCGGAAAAACTACCCTGCAATCGCTCGGCGCGAAACTCCAGGGTTTCCGGACGGTAGCCAGGACGCAGTGGCGGCAGCGGCAAACAGTCTTCCCAGTTGCCACCGGCCTGCAGTTCGCCGGGGCCACGATAACGCGGGGCGGTATATTGATTGTCGGCCAGGTTCACCGTATCGCCCGGTGCATACGCCGCGACCCGCCAGCGCAACTCAGTCAGCGGCACGTCATTGCCGTTGTTCAGGGTCAATTTCAATGGGCGATCGGCGGGACACTGCTGCGGTGCGTAACTGATGCGCAACTCCAGGCGCTGCAGTTGCTTGAGTTCGCGGTGGTCCATCCAGATGACCCAGGTCGCGACGATGCCCAGCCCCACGGCAGCCGCCAGGGATACGGGCAAGGCCTTGGCCGGATAGCGCAGCAACAGGATCAGCCAGGTGATGACCAGCAGGACGCCGATGAACATGACGTGAAATCTCGGGAATAGAGAGGGTCATCCTACCTAAGCGCAGGTGGGGTTGGCGATGGGCGATTCATGGTGTGCTGACTGGCCCCATCGCGAGCAGGCTCGCTCCTACATTGGACCGAGCCTGGCACAAAATCTGTGATCAACCCAAAACCCTGTGGGAGCGAGCCTGCTCGCGAAGAGGCCAGTCGAGGCACTGCAAAAAACCAATGCAAAAAAAGCCCCCGCCCAGCCTGCTGCGGATAGGGACGCAGCAGGCTGGACGAGGGCTTCTTGTTTTACTGAGCGTTACTGCGCGATGGTTTTCACCGCCACGCCACGCTCAACCGGCGTCGAGCGACCGTAGATATCTTCAAACCGCTCGATATCGTCTTCGCCCAGGTAGCTGCCCGATTGAACCTCGATGATCTCCAACGGAATCTTGCCCGGGTTGCGCAAACGGTGCACCGAAGCGATTGGAATGTAGGTCGACTGGTTCTCGGTCAGCAGGAACACGTTCTCGTCACAGGTCACCTCAGCGGTGCCGCTGACGACGATCCAGTGTTCGGCGCGGTGGTGGTGCATCTGCAGCGACAGACACGCGCCCGGTTTGACCGAGATGTGCTTGACCTGGAAACGACCGCCCATGTCCACAGAGTCGTAGGAGCCCCACGGACGGTAGACCTCGCAGTGGTTCTGGGTTTCAGTGCGGCCCTGTTCGTTGAGGGTGTTGACCATCTGCTTCACGCCTTGGACCTTGTCCTTGTGGGCGATCATCATGGCGTCCTTGGTTTCGACCACGACGATGTTTTCCAGGCCGATCACCGACACCAGTTTGCCGTTGCCGTGGATCATGCAGTTGCGGCTGTCCTGGATCACCACGTCGCCTTTGGTGACGTTGCCGTTGGCGTCTTTTTCATTGACTTCCCACAGCGACGACCAGCAGCCGACATCGCTCCAGCCGGCGGTCAGCGGCACGACGCAGGCGCGTTGGGTTTTTTCCATCACCGAGTAGTCGATGGAATTGTCCGGGCAGCAAGCGAAGGTGGCTTCGTCGAAGGTGATGGTGTCGGCATCCTGATGGCTGCGTTCCAGGGTCAGCAGGCAGGTGTCGTAGATGTCCGGATCGTGCTTCTTCAGCTCTTCGAGGAAGCGGCTGGCGCGGAACAGGAACATGCCGCTGTTCCAGAAGTAACCGCCGGACTGAACGAACTCGGTGGCGCGCTTCACGTCGGGTTTTTCGACAAAGTGCGAGACGCGGCTGACGCCTTCAGGCAGCAGCGAGTCGTTGGTCGACTTGATGTAGCCATAACCGGTTTCCGGCTTGGTGGCCGGCACGCCGAACAGCACCATTTCACCGTTTTCGGCGGCGACGGTGGCCAGGGCCAGGGCGCGTTGCAGGGCCTTCTGGTCTTCCAGCACGTGGTCGGCCGGCAGTACCAGCATCAGCTCGTCGCGACCTTCACTGACCAGCATCATCGCAGTCAGGGCCACGGCCGGCGCGGTGTTGCGACCGAACGGTTCCATCAGGATGCGTTGGGTTTCCAGTTTGCGCGCCGCTAATTGCTCGTTGACGATGAAGCGGTGGTCCTTGTTGCAGACCACGATTGGCGTGTCCATGCCTTCGAACACCAGGCGTTCCAGGGTTTGCTGGAACAGGGTGTGTTCGCCGGTCAGGGCCAGGAACTGCTTGGGGAATTGTTTGCGGGAAAGCGGCCAAAGACGTGAGCCGCTACCACCTGACAAGATCACCGGAATCATGTTGTTACTCCTTGAATATCGATTGGTTAGAGCTACTGCGTTCTGTCGTTTCACTCTTGTTTTTGTTTCGTGTCCGGATTGACGCTGCGGTCCCCTGTAGGAGTGAGCCTGCTCGCGATGACGGTGTGTCAGTCGACATCATTATTGGATGTCAGTCCGCTATCGCGAGCAGGCTCGCTCCTACAAGGGGAGCGGCGTCAGTCAGGCAAATTGATTAGCGCGTCGACACCGGGCGTTTCACCCAGACCGGCGACAGGCTGCTGCCGCTGCCGGTGACGTACAGCACCGCGGCTTCACCGCGCTCCAGGGCGACCGGTTTCACGTCGCCGACTTTGGTGGTGCCGTCGTACAAGGCCAGGCTGACCTTCACCGGGTTGATTTCACGCTCGCCGCGGCCCTTGGGCGCAACGTTCGGGACCACGTCGGTCTTGCCGTCGGCGGTCTTCAGGGTCAGCGCCTTGTCGCTCAGGTTCTGCACGCGTACCAGGGACTTCTGCTTGTTCTTGAACGGCGGCTCTTCGATCAGTTGCGGTACGCCGCTGGCGTTGTTGACCAGGGTGTAATAGTGGTCGCCGGCCAGTTTCACCGGCAGGCTCTGGCTACCGACCTTGGCGCTGTAGTCGCCGCCCGGCATGAAGCTGAAGTCACTGCTCGACAGTGGCGCGACATCGCTCAGGTTGGTGCTGCCGACGGTGGCGCTGACTTCGGAGTTGCTCGCGTTGTAGATACGCACGAAGGTCGAGCCTTTCGGTGCGGTCGGGCCGTACAGGGCGGCGTCGCCACCGGCAAAAGCTTGTACCGACAGCACGCTGAGGCCGGCAACCAGGGCAATGCGTTTGGCGAGACGACGCGGAGTTGTAGTGAAAGTCATGGTGTACCTCTCTTTCAGTTTTGCGCCCGGTCGGGCGTCTCGGATTTGTTGATGGCTACGTTTTGTTGGCGGGCGCCGGCTTGTTTAAGCTCTGCGACCCACTGCGGGTCGGCGTCGCCGATTTCGTTGTTCACAGGCAGATATCGTTCAGGGAACTCCCAGATCAGCACCTGTGGCGGGCTGTTCTTGAAGGCATCGCTCTTGAGGTAGCTGAGCATCGGCAGAATCGGGCCGTGGCCGTCTTCGGCGTAATTGACCACGTCGCTGTGCAGCGCTTGCTTGAGCGCACCGACGAAGTTCCAGTTGGGGTTGGCGCTGTAGCTGGTGCCGATCAGGGCCACCGGCACTTCGGTGTTGGCGAACAGGGCATCGTCACCGGCCGGCTGGTCATCCGCTGCCACGGTGTTGCGCTTTTGCAGTGGCTCTTGCGCCGGCATCAGGTTTTCGAACAGCGGGTCGAGCGGCAGGAACAACTGCAGGTCACCTTTGTGCGTGATGGTCTCCGCAGGTTCGGTGACGAAGCGCTGCGGCTCGCCGCTCAGCGGGTACTTGTCGGCGATGGTTTTGGCCAGACGGTTGGCGGCGATCTCGGCGCCTTGCGGCGTCCAGTGAGTGTCGGTGCGCAGGAACACTTGCTGGCCATCCTGCTTGGCCTGTTGCAGCGGGCCGAGCAGGTCAGGGGCCGGAATCCGGTCGGCGGCCAGGCGCTGGTGGAAATCCTTGTAGAGGTTGGCGTGGATGCTCGCCGGTTTCACTTCACCGAGGTGTTCCGGGTACAGGCGCACCTTGGCCGGCACCACTGCCATCACCAGTTGCACGCCTTTTTCCTTCAAGGTCTGGCGCACGCCTTCGACCAGCGCGTAGTTGCCTTGCAGGTTCAGCTCTTCGTTGACCACCGGGTGGAATTCTTCATCGCTGTACAACCACTGGTCGCGACCGAGCACCACGCCTGGACGACCTTCGTTGAACAGTTTGAAATCCAGCGCGGCCCAGAGGTTGGTGCCCAGGCGCTTGATCGGGAACTCGTCGTCGTAGTGCGTTTCCACGGCCTTGGTCCAGCGACCGTTGAGCACCGTCGCATCGGCGTTGGTGCTGAAGCCGAAGAAGCTGCGCACCGACCACAGACCGAGCACCAGCAGGGTCACCAGGAACAGCGCGATGTAGAAGATGCGTAATGAGCGGGTCATGGTCAGATCCCTCAGAACTGGAAGTAAAGGAACGGCGAGAAGCTTTGCGCCGAGAGTTTGAGAATCGAGGCAATGAACAGCAGCAGCACCAGCGCACGCATCACGTAGCGCGACCAGTCAGCGGTCCAGTAGGCCGGTTGCACCTGGGCTTCGACGCCGACGGTGTAGCCAGGCTGGTGGATGCTCGCCGGGTTATCCCCAGGCACGGCCTTGATCGTTCCCGGTGTCGCAGCGGCCGGGCCGTCGGTGTCGACGTTCACGGCAGGCTTGGTCTTGACCGGAGGCTGATTGGTGTAGAAATCCCGCAGGCCGAAGAACGCCAGGGTCACGTAAGCCACGATCAGGGTCGCCACTTGCAGACCGGTGAGGCTGGCCTGGTTGAGTTCCGACAGCGACCAGTCGCCGAAGCTGAACATCGCGCCGTACATGCGCCCGGCGACGTGCAGGTTTTCCGCGCGGAAGATCACCCAGCCCATCACCACCAGCAGGAAGGTCAGTGCCCAGCGGATCGGGTTGAAGCTGCGTGGCGAGGTGTTCAGGCCGATGGCTTTTTCAATCGCCAGCCACATGCCGTGCCACGCCCCCCAGACGATGTAGGTGATGTTCGCGCCGTGCCACAGACCACCGAGCAGCATGGTCAGGAACAGGTTGCGATA
This sequence comes from Pseudomonas grandcourensis, assembly GCF_039909015.1. Classification (NCBI taxonomy): domain Bacteria; kingdom Pseudomonadati; phylum Pseudomonadota; class Gammaproteobacteria; order Pseudomonadales; family Pseudomonadaceae; genus Pseudomonas; species Pseudomonas grandcourensis. The sequence continues at coordinate 5,676,777 of NZ_CP150919.1, read as the reverse complement.
GGTCATCAGCGTGCCCTTACGGTTACCGCCGAGGGTGATGTACAGATAGTCACGCAGCCAGGTCGACAGGCTGATGTGCCAGCGCCGCCAGAACTCGGTGATCGACTGGCTGACATACGGCTGCTTGAAGTTTTCCATGAAGCGGAAACCCATCATCAGGCCCAGGCCGATGGCCATGTCGCTGTAACCGGAGAAGTCGAAATACAGCTGCGCGGTGTACGCCAGGGCGCCAAGCCATGCATCGCCCGTGGTCGGGTTTTGCAGGGCGAAGCAGTGGTCGGCCACCACCGCCAGGGTGTCGGCGATGAAGACTTTCTTGATGAAACCCTGCATGAACCGCGTGCAGCCCTCGGAGAACTTGTCGAGGGTGTGGGTGCGGTTGTTGAACTGGTCGGCCAGGTCGCGAAAGCGCAACACGGGGCCGGCGATCAAGTGCGGGAAGATCGCCACGAACGCCGCGAAGTCGATCAGGTTGCGGGTCGCCGGGGTATCGCCACGGTAGACGTCGATGATGTAGCTGATGGACTCGAAGACGTAGAACGAGATCCCGATCGGCAGCAGCACGTGGGTCAGGATGAATGGCGAAAGACCCACCGACGTCATCATCGCGTTGATGCTGTCGACGCCGAAGTTGGCGTACTTGAAGTAGCCGAGGATGCACAGGTCGACAGCCACGCCGAGCAGCAGCCAGCGCTGTGCCGGTTTGGTCCTGACCCCGGCGGCACCGACTTTCAGGCCGATCCAGTAGTTCCACAGCGTGACGCCGGCGAACAACGCGAGGAAGTCCACACGCCACCAGGCGTAGAACACGTAGCTGGCAATCAGCAGCAGCAAATTGCGATAGCGTTGCCCGCTCAGGTAGTACAAGCCGAGGAAGATCGGCAAGAACAAAAACAGGAACACGTTGGACGAAAAAACCATCCCGATCTCTCCTTGTTTGAACCAACAGTCAAGGGCCAACGGCCCCCCCAAACCCCCCAAGAAAAACTGGGGGGTAACACACAAAAAACTCACACCTGACACTGAACCTGTGGCGAGGGGGCTTGCCCCCGTTCGGCTGCGAAGCAGTCGTAATACCTGTCCGCGCGCTCTGTCTGAATTACCGCGTTGTCAGGATCTGGGGGCGCTGCGCACCCCAACGGGGGCAAGCCCCCTCGCCACATTGGATCGTGTTAAACCTCAAGAACCCTTGCTGCCCTTTTCATTGGCCGGGTCGTAGACCTTGGTCAGGTCACCGCCGAGGCGGAAGGTCTTGAACGGTTGCATCTTGTGCTTCTTCGCCAGCACCTCGGGCGAGCAGGTGTAGAGCGAACAGAACGGTTCGAGCCAGGCGAATTTCATGTCCTCTTTCAGGTCGGTCATGTCCTGTTCCTTGCCGTTCTTTTCCTCGAACTCACCCGGGTCTTTCACCCCGGCCAGCACCCGGTCACCCAGGCGTTTGAGTGCGCCATTGTTTTCCTGACGCAAGTCCACACCGTTGACCTGGGCGAAACTGGCGATCATCGCCAGTGGCGGCAGGGCGTAGTTGTGGTAGGCCAGGGCCCGTTGCTGGCGCTTGAGTTCGTTGGGCAGGTAGCCGTCTGCGTCGATCTGGTTGGCGCCGACCTTGTATTCCTTCACTGCCCAGTCGAACAGGTCGCGGCGGTTGGTGGCGATGGAAGTGGCCATCACCGACCAGGCCGCCCAGTACGAGTGGTTGTTGGTCTGCTCGAGCGGCAGGTTGTCCCAGTCGCTGACCACCTGGTCGGCCATCTTGCTGAACCAGGCTTCGATCAACTGCGCTTGCTGTTGATGGGTGGCCAACGGGTGGGAGTCGGAAAACTTCAGGCGGATATACGCCGAAGCCATGCTGCCCAGCGCCCATTTGCGCATCGACTTGCCGGTGTGGTTGAAGTCCTTGGACATCAAGGCATCGGCCTCGGCCCAGGCCGTCAGCCAGCTCAACGTGCATTCCAGTTGTTCCGGGCGACCGTCACGCATGAACTGCATCACGCGCTTGCTGGTGCCGCGCTCGATCTTGGTGATGTCGGCGGTACTTTCGCGAAAGGCTTTTTCCGACTGCACGTTCAGGGTCGCGCGGGCCTTGTCCGAACCTTCGTACTTGCTGCGAAATTGCAACGAGCCGGTGTACGGCGTCGGCATCGCATCGCAGCCTTCGCTGTTGTCGCCCGTCTTGAATTTATCCACAGGCGCAAAATAGCCCTGGGGTGGACGCAGTGGCGCAGCCGCTTGCGTGGCCCCGGCGAACATCGCCACGCTCAAAAGCGTCGGTGCCAACAGTGTTGAAAATTTCGGATAGCGCATAGCAGACCTCATTGCCCGACCGAAGCAGTACGCTGTTCGGCGCCCGGGAATACGTTGCGTTTGCAGATTTTCGCTTCGACTTTCTGTGGCGCGGCACCCGCTTGTTCCGGGCCCTGGACTTCAACGGCCAGCAGGTTCTGCGAGGCCCAGTCTTCGTCCGTGCGCAACTCGAAAGCGAAACGCCCGTCAGTCTCGGAGGTTTCCGGTTTTTCGATCTTGATGTCCTCGTGGCGACCGTTCATGTACCAGAGGGTGGCTTGCAGGGTTTTCACCGAGGTGTCGGCGAAGCGGATGTCGACCTGGTGACTAGCGTTGCGCAGGTCCATGTTCTTGCTGTTGACCATCAACTCGTTTTTGCCCGGCTTGAGCGTGGCGCTGCCGGACATCTGTGCATCCTTGCCTTCGCAACCGTTGTCCAGCAGCGCCATCATCTGGCGGTAGATGGTTTCCTGGTCGAGGCGGTACAGCGGCGAGAATTCCCAAATGAGAATTTTCGGCGGGTTCTTCTGGAACTCGTCGCTGCCCAGGTACTGCAGCATCGAACCTTCCAGGCCGCCGCCTGGGAACGCCACGTTGAGGATGTCGGCGCCGATGGCCTCTTCGAGGAAACCGGCGAAGTTGTAGTTCTTGCCACTGTGGGAGGTACCCACGAGGGTGATTTGCGGGTTGCCGGAATCGCCGAACAGATCGCCATCGCCCGCTTCGCCCTTCGGCTCGGTGGTGAACTGATCCATGTACTGGATCGCGTAGCTGGTGCCACAGAGTTGACCGGCCATGTTGTGCAAGGTTCCGGTCTTGCCCATGCGACCCGACTTTTTGGTCTCGAATTCGCGCTTGGGAATGTCGGCGAATTCAGGCAATTGCTTGACCTTCTCGGCGACGATTTTTGCCGTGCGCTGAGCACCGTACGGGGTCCAGTGCTGGTCGCCACGGAAGTAGAAATCGTGGGCGGGCAGGGTGTCGGGCAGCGACTCGTTGGTCAGTGGCGACAGGTCCGGAACCACGTAGCCCATCTGCGCGAAACGACCGAGCATGGACTTGTAGTTCTTCAGCGCCTTGTCGAAGTCGAAGCTGGCCTTCTCAGCCGGGTTGAGCTTGTTGCGGTTCACCAGGCCACGGGTCGGCTGGTACACGACAACCAGTTCCACACCTTTGCTCTTGAACGCATCGTGCAGTTGTTTCATGCGTTTGTAGCCGGCGGGCGTGGTGTCGAATTCGGTGCGCAAGTCTTCTTGCGTACGGAACAGCCAGTCACCCTGGGCCTGTACCAGCGTGGTGAAGTTCTGCTGATAACGGGTGGTGTAGTTCTTCGCATCGTGAGCAGCCGGGCACAGGCTGCAGCAAGGCTCCGCAGTGAAGCTGGGTGCTTTGACTTCATCGGCGCGAACACCGCCGCTGGCCGCGAGAATGCCGGCGGTCAGGGCCGACAGGCTGAGTAATTTGATCAAGTGTGGGTGCATAAGATTATCCTCAGTCCCGCATTTCGGTCTGGCGTTCGACAGGGTCGATCAGCACGGCTTTCTGCTGGCGCACCAGCAGGTCGAGAATTTCATCCTGGCGCTCGCCAAGGATGCCGGTGAAGCTGATGCCGCTGGATTTGGCCGGCGCGAGCATCGACACGCGATACAGCTCGACACTCAGCGGCGAGTCGATGGACAGCGGCCCGCTGCCGTTGGCTGCCAGTTCACCACCCACCACGATCAGCGACACCTGGGCGTCGAACGGGTCGAGCTTGATGTCACGGTCGGTGTTGCTCAGGTCCTTGATGTGCCCGTAGACACCGGTCAGGCCGTTGGCCATGGCGACGTTTTCGTACAGGCGAATGTTCACGCTGTTACGAATGCGGATGCCGTGGCGCTTGTTGCTCAACACGCGGTTGCCCCACAACAGGTTGTCGGCACTCTCGTAGAGGGTGATGCCGTCGGTGTGGTTCTGGTAGATCTCGTTGTGGGCAATCAGGTTGTTTACGCTGTTACGGTCGATCACCAGCCCCGAGAGGTGGTTGTCGTAGCTGCGGTTGTTGAAGATGAAGCTGTCGTTGACCTCACGGGAAATAATGATCCCGTGCTTCTTCTTGGTGCCGTACACCGTGTTGTCGGCAATGATCAGACCGTGGGAACGGTCGTGCGGGTCGATGCCGTAGACGATGTTGTCTTTGTAGGTGTTGCCCTTGACCACGAAGTCGCGGGTCTCATAGCAGTAGAAGCCGTACCACATGTCCGAGAATTCGGAACCGACGATCCAGCCGGTCGGCTCAGGGCGCTTGAGCACCTTGGCCATGTTCGGCGTGTACTGGGAAATACTCACACCATAGGACTTACTGTTGGCGTAGCCGAAACTGGCGATCTTGCTGTTGGCGATGTAGGTCTCGGTGCCGCCCCAGGACAGCAGGAACGGACGGAATTCCTTGGGCGAGTTGAACGTCGCCGGACCGTTGTCCTTCTCGCGCCAGCCAGTGATTTTGGTATCGCGAACGAACAGCTGGCCGTCGTTGACCAGGAACGAACCGGCCTCCTGGGACAGGCGCAGTTCCTGGGTCTGCTTGTCGATTTCCAGAATGCCGTGACGACCGACCACGATCGGCAACTTCGCCAGGAACACACCCGGCGAGGTTTCGCTGAAGTACTGTTTGGGGACCTTTTTCGCCAGGTCCTTGAGGTTCATGTAGCCGTCGTCTACGAAGATCGCCTGGGGGATGCCGTGCTGACGCACCACCCACTCGGCCATCTTGTTGTCGCCACCGATGAAGTCCTTGAGGGCGTCTTCCTGCATCATCCGGCGCAGGCTGATCTTGCCCGGTTTGCTGCGCACGATCTTCGCGGCGATGGCTTCGGCTGTGTAGCCGGAAACGTCCGGCAGTTTTGGCGTGGCCAGTTCCAGCGGCGCGGTCGGTGCGCTGCTGACGGTGTAGGTCTTGGCCTGTTGCAGTTCCTTGGCCGTGGTTACCGGCTTCGCCGGTTCCACGTTGGCGAAGGCAGTCATGCTGGCCAGCAGCATCGCGCCGGCCAACAGGCTGATCGAGCCTTTTCGGGCTGGATGATTCATCTGGGAGACTCCCTTCGCAATGTGCATCAGAAGCGCCAGATCACGTCGATGAACGCGCGGTGCATGTACGAATCGACTTCCTTGCCGTACGCATCGCCTGGCTTGAACACGCCACCACGGAAGCGCACCAGGGCCGAAGGCTCGTCGATCGACTGGCTCAACGCCGCCGGCAACAGGCCTTGCTTGAAGTACTTGGTGACCACCAGGTCCATCTCCTGACCGAGGTCTTTCTCGCCATCGTTCAGCGGCAGGGACGTGGTGGAAAGAATGGCGCCGGTGGCGTCATCGGTGTTGTTTTCCACCGCGTTGATGCCATTGCTGCCGATCGGCTTGTTGCCGTCGACGCGCCAGAATTTGTGGTAGATCAGGCTTGCGTCGTATTCGTCGTTGAGCATCCACGAGCCGAACAACGTCGCGGTCTGCATGTTTTGCATTTCGCCACGGAAGGCTTCGCCGAAACGATGAACCCGCGAGCGCGTACCGGTGTAGTTCGAGCGGTTGCTTTCCAGGCCGTTCTGTTCGTACTCGGCGCTGGCTCGGGCATAGGCGGCACCGACTTGCCATTGCGGGTCGAGGCGCAGACGCACGCCGATATCGGTGGCCCAGCCGTTGAGGTTTTCACCGCGCTTGGCTTCGGCCGGCGACGTACCATCGGCGTTCAGCGGGTTGACCTTGTCGATGTCACCGCTCATGCCGGTGATGCTGCCCCAGTAATTGACCGTGTTGGTATTGCGCCAGTTATAGGCGTCGCTGTCGGCGGTCAGGCCGATCCAGCTGATGTCACCGTTCTGTTTCTTGTCCAGCGAATCGGCCGGCACGCCCGGTTCCGGGTAGTCGAGCTTGCCGTTGTCGTGGGTATGATGACCGCGAATACCGACCCAGTTGCCCGGTGTCCACTGATACGAAGCATCGGCGTAGGCGTGCAGGCGATCCTTGTCTTTCGGGGCGAGTTCCGTGAGGTCGGTGCGGTACTCGCTGAAACGTTCGGCGACCCCGACGTTGGCGCGCAACAGGGTTGTGTCGAACGTCCAGTTCAGGGCTTCGATGTTGGTGTCGCGCCATTGGCCGTCGGCGTTGTGCAGGCGTTGGCGACCGAGCTTCAACTGCTCGCCCGGATACGGCGTGAGTCCACTGTAACCGACCCAGAATTCGCGCATGGCCAGGTAGTTTTTCTTGGTCTTGCGATCACCGTTGTCGGTGGGCGTGGTGCCATCGCTGGCGGTCCCTTGCAAGGTGTCCGTCTCGATGATGTCGGTGGCCGTCACGGCTTGCCCCATGGCATAGGCGCTCCACGCGCCGCTTTCGCCATAGATCCATGGACGCAAGTCGAGGCCGACGCCGTTGACGTCGCCACCGCTCTGGGTACCGAGGTCACTGTCGTCTTCGGATTGGCCGGTAACCTTCACCTCGAGGCCAAAGTTCTTGGTCTCAGTCATCGCAGCAAGCGTCGGGCAAGACCAGATCAGCGCGAATGTCAGGCCAATGCCGGCCTTCATGAATGGATTCAACTTCATTGGGATTCCTCGCCATCTTCTTCTTGCAGGGCATGCATTTCCGGCGTGTTCGGGCTCAGGGCACCGCGCACGGCCTGTTCTTGTTTCAACAGGCGTTGGGCTTCGGCCAACCGGTCGGGCGGCAATTGCGTTTGGATTGTTTGCGCAAGCTCGGTGGCTTGCGGAGTGTTCTGGGCCAGGGCCAGTTGGCTGAAGACGTAGGCGTTCAGCGGATCAGGCTTGGTGCCCTTGCCTTGGGAAAACAGTTGGGCAATGGCGAAGTCGGCGCTGTTCTGGCCGTTGCGCGCAGCGGTCAACAGATGGTCGAGGGCCTTCTGTGGATAGACCTTGCCCAGGTAGCCACGGCGATAGATCTGGCCGAGGTAGTAATCGGCAGCGACTTCTCGGCCAACGGCTTTCTGGAAATGCGCTTCGGCGACCTTGGCGTCGGCCGGCACCAGTTTGCCTTCGAAGTAAAGCTTGCCCAGCAACAGTTCGGCGCGGGGCTGGTCGGCGGCGCGGCCGTTGTCCAGGTACTTCATCATCTGGTCGACGTCGCCCAGTTCCGGGAAGTCGTAGAGCAGTTGCGCGAGGGTGACCCACGACGCCGGGTAGCCCGGTGCGATCGGTTCGAGCAGCGACTGCGCGGTTTTCTCGTCGGTCTTGCCCAGTGACGCATCGGCGAGCACGCGGGCGACGCTGTCGACGCGCTGCGCCGAAACGGTGCCTTGGGCATGAGCCGCTTGCATCTGCTTGATCAGCTCGGCCTGTTGCTCTGGCTTGGCCTGTTTCTGATAGACCGTGGCCAGTTCGACGTAGCAGATGTCGCTGGTGTTGAGCGCGGCCTTGCAGATTTTTTCCACGTCATCCAGATGCTGGTCATAGGTGCCCTGGGTGCGATAGAGCAGCACCTGCGCCAGACCTGCTTCCGGTTTGTTCTCGGCACGCCATTGGCTGATCTGCTGCTGCGCATTCACGTTGGGGAAGCTGTGCGGGTATTGCAGGTACAGCATCGCCAGCGGGATCAGCGTGTTGCCTTCGCCTGCGGCAGCGGCTTTTTTCAACAGGGTTTCGGCTTCGTGTTGTTCCGCTTCGGTGGAGCCGGGCTTGGCCACCAGCAGGCGACCGAGGCGCGCCTGGGCGCGCGGCGAAACGCTGGCCGCGGCGCGGTAAGTCGCCTCGGCCTGTTTCATCTGCGCCGGGTCACGGCTGTCGACCTGGATATCGGCCAGGCCGACCTGGGCTTCGCTGTAGCCCAGGTCTGCCAGTTGCCGATAGTTCGCCGCTGCAGTGGTGGTGTCACCGCGCTTGAGCGCTTCGTTGGCCAGGCGCTGGTCGGGCAGGCCGGCGCAACCGGCCAGGCTCACCGCCAATGCAACGGCACACAGAGACCCCATGTGGGAGCGAGCCTGCTCGCGAAGCAGGCGACTCGGTGCATCAGACAGACCGCGTCGATCCCATCGCGAGCTGGCTCGCTCCCACAGGGTCGGCGGCGTGTTGAGGGTTGGAGTAGTCACAGGCATGTCCTCGACTTAAAGACCGACAGCCATGGCTTTGTCGATCAGCCAGTTCAGGTTCGGGCCACGGTCGCTGTTCACTTCCACCGGGCGGCCGGCGAGGGAGCTGTCCAGGGTTTCGTCCGGCTGGATCAGCACGCGGATGTCCGAGGACAGGTCGGCGCTTTTCAGGCTGGTGCTGCTGACGATCTTGCCGGTGCGGCTCTTGTCCTCGCCGGCGATCTGGAAGCGCACCGAAGTACCCGGGCGTACGTCGCCGAACTGGCGATAGGAGAAGCGCGCTTCAACATTGGCTTCGCTGTTGCGCGGCACCAGTTGGAAGATCACGTCGCCCTTGCTGGCGTACTGACCGTTGGCGACCATTTGCTGGGCCACGGTGCAGTCGCAAGGCGAGGTCAGGGTACCGGTCATCTGCTTGCCGAACAGTTCTTCAACCTTGGCCGGTTGCAGTTGGTCTTCGTCCAGATGGCCCTTGAGCACGTCGAGCATGCTGGTGCTGAAGGTCGCCAGCGGTGCGCCCTTGGCGGCCACGCCGTCGGCTTTCACCAGGCTCTGCACGGTGCCGTCGCGGGGCATGGTGATGTTCACGCCCGGCACGCTGACCAGGCCAGCCTGGGCGTGGCTGACGAAGTACATGCCGTACACCGATTTGAAAACAAAGCCGAATGCAGCCAGGCCGACAACGAAGATCCCCAGGCTGAAGGTCACGGCTTTCATGCGGCCGAACGCGGTCATGCCGTGGCCGCCGTCCTTCAACTTGCGCGCCTTGGTGAAATTGTCGCGCTGCAGGGTCGCCAGCATTTCACCCACGCTGACAATGTCGCCAGCCAGGTGCGAAGTGATCAGGTGGCGCAGGGTCGAGATGTCCCGTGGTTCCAGGTTCTGGAACTGGCAGCCGGCGCGTCCGGTCTCGCGATCGAAAGAGCGGACCTGCAACTCGACGTCCATGGCCAGGCCGAGGTTGTCGATGACGAATTGCAGGCGGGCCTTGTACACGTCACCCATCTTCAGCGGCAATTGACCGGCGTTGAACGCCAGGCCACCGGCGGACAGGTCGATCACCCGGGCTTCGACCGGCGTCCGGTCTGGGCCGAAGAAACGCAACTTGGCCGGGATTTTCACTCGGGCATGTTGGCGCTGGGCTTCGGATTCGTGCACTACGTTGGCGTTGACGGCGGTATTCATAGGGGGCGTTTTCCTAGTTAATTCAGGCGAGTTCGGTCAGACCATCAACAGCAGCACGGCGACAAAAATGCTGCCGGCAGAGAAGGTCATGGTCCGAGACGACCAGGTGTTGAACCAACGTTGAAAGCTGGCGAGATCACGGGTCAGAGAAGTGGGTTGGCGAGTCCAGGACTGTTGGTCGAGGCGGAAGAACACGTAGATCTTCACCAGCGCGCCGACGATCTGGTTGTAATAGAGAATCGCCGGGTAGGCCGGGCCGATCCGGTGTCCGGAGCACGACAGCAACAAGGTCAGGATGAACCGGGTGATGCCGATCCACAGCAGGTACACCAGGATGAACGCGGTGCCGTACTTGAAGCTGGCGATCAGCGCCACGGTCAGGCCCAGCAGCGAGGTCCACATCGACACGCGCTGGTCGAACAGCACTACCGAAGTGAACACGCCGAGGCGTTTGATCCCCAGGCCCAGGGCTCGGGAGTTCTGCCGCAGGTTGTTGCCGTACCAGCGGAACATCAGTTTGCGGCTGGCCTTGATGAAGCTCTTTTCCGGCGGGTGTTCAACGGTGTTGATCGCCGCGTCGGGCACGTAGAACGTGTCGTAGCCCAGGCGCATCAGGCTGAACCAGCTCGACTTGTCATCGCCGGTTAGGAACTTGAAGCGACCCAGGCGCCAGTGTTGCAGCGAGTCGCTTTCCACGTCGGCGATGAAGTCCGGGTTGGTGACCACGGTGGCGCGGAACACCGACATGCGGCCGGTCATGGTCAGCACGCGCTTGGACAAGGCCATCGAGCACATGTTGATGTGGCGCTGGGCGAAACGCAGCTTGTGCCATTCGCTCATGATGTAGCCGCCGCGCACTTCGCAGAATTCGTTGGTGGTCAGGCCACCGACGTTGCCGAACAGCTGGAACCACGGCACAGTCTTGAGCACCACGCCTTCGGCCAGCACGGTGTCGCCATCGATCACCGCGACCACTGCGCGATCATCCGGCAGGTGCCGGGAGATGGCGCGGAAGCCGTAGGCCAGGCCATCGCGTTTGCCGGTGCCCGGAATGCGCACGAAGTCGAGCTTGACCCGGGACGGCGGGTTCATCCGGTTCCACAGGCTTTTGACCAGCAGCTCATCGGACATCTCCACGATGGAGCAGACCACGGTGGTCGGCAGGCCGCAGTCGATGGCTTCGCGGATCACCGAGCTGTAGACCTGCGCGGTGGTCAGGGCATCGATGCGGAAACTGGTGACCATCAGGAACACGTGGGACGGGTCAGCCGCTTTGCCCAGCTTGCGCACTTTGCGCCGCAGGTACGGGTAGACGATGTACAGAAAAATCATGCCGCGCACAAAGTGCGTGGCACCCATCGAGTAGCGCCAGATACCTACGGCGCCAATCAGGAAAATGAAGTCCTTCGACTCGGAGTCGAACGTGGACACGGGCAACGCCATGGCGAGGCCCATCAGTAAACTCAGGTAGAACAGCCAACCGGCGGCCTGGAGTAGGCCGTGCTTTAGCCTGTGCATAATCTGCATCCGTCTCGATCTCGGGCGAGCCTTTGGGGTGGCCCGATGGGGTTTTGGCAGGCGTAGAAAGCAGCCCGTAGGAGCTGCCGCAGGCTGCGATCCAGGAACCTTTGGCGCCCCTGAAGGCGCCAAAGGATCGCAGGCTTCGCCAGCTCCTACGGAACCGTGGTTACCAGCAAATGCCTTCAGTGCGGGCAGTTGTGCTGGTGGCCTTGGACATGAAGCCCACCAGGTCGATCACCTGCTTGCCGTGTGGAACTTCCTGCACCAGGGCGCGGAATTTCTCGTCACGGTTGCCGAGGATGATCACGTCGGAGTTGTTGATCACCGCGTCGAAATCGGAGTTCAGCAAGGACGAGACGTGAGGGATCTTCGACTCGATGTAGTCCTTGTTCGCACCGTGAACGCGGGCGTACTCGACGTTGCTGTCGTAGATGCTCAGGTCGTAGCCCTTGCCGATCAGCATTTCCGCCAGGTCGACCAGCGGGCTTTCGCGCAGGTCGTCGGTGCCGGCCTTGAAGCTCAAGCCCAGCAGGGCGACTTTGCGTTTGTCGTGGCTGGAGACGATGTCGAAAGCGTTCTGCACCTGGGATTCGTTGCTGCGCATCAGCGAGTTGAGCAACGGGGCTTCCACGTCCAGGGAGCTGGCGCGGTAGGTCAGGGCACGCACGTCTTTTGGCAGGCACGAGCCGCCGAAGGCGAAGCCTGGGCGCATGTAGTACTGGGACAGGTTGAGGGTCTTGTCCTGGCAGACCACGTCCATCACTTCGCGACCGTCGACGCCGACGGCCTTGGCGATGTTGCCGATTTCGTTGGCGAAGGTGACCTTGGTGGCGTGCCACACGTTGCAGGTGTACTTGATCATCTCGGCGACCGCGATGTCCTTGCGGATGATCGGTGCGTCGAGCTCTTCGTACAGCGATTGCAGAACGTCGCCGGACGCCTTGTCGAATTCGCCGATGACGGTCATTGGCGGTTGGTCGTAGTCGGCGATGGCGGTGCTTTCGCGCAGGAACTCAGGGTTCACGGCCACGCCGAAATCAACACCGGCCTTCTTGCCGGAGCAGTCTTCGAGAATCGGGATGACCACGTTGGCCACGGTGCCTGGCAGCACGGTGCTGCGTACGACGATGGTGTGGCGGGTGGTCTTGTCACGCAGGACAAAACCGATTTCGCGGCACACGGCTTCGATGTAGTTCAGCTCCAGGTCGCCGTTCTTCTTGCTCGGCGTGCCCACGCAGATCATCGACAGGTCGGTGTCGCGAATCGCCTCGGCGAAGTTGGTGGTGCCACGCAGACGACCTGTCTGGATGCCCTGGGCCAGAAGTTCACCCAGACCCGGTTCAACGATCGGCGATTTGCCGGCATTGATCATATCGATCTTGTCTTTGGCCACATCGACGCCAACGACGTCATGGCCCCGTGCAGACAGGCAACCGGCACATACTGCGCCGACGTAACCCAAACCAAAAATGCTGATGCGCATCGCAATTACCTCTGTATTGATCAAGCCATTAGATGGCCGGAGTTAATGGTGTTCAGCGGTTTTAGTGCACTCGCAAGTGCGACTTTCAGGCGCAACAATGCCGTGTGCTGGCATATAAGTTACGAGTGTCTAAATAAATGCACTCAAGGTGTGCGCAACTAGGCCTTGTTGTTATGATTTGCCCTGTTATGCAGCCGATCCTCCTTTCAGGGGATGCAGGTGCAAAAAGGTGTTGCACGCTTGATCTCAGGCCGAAAGCCCGTGGATCAAGCGCTTGGGGGCTCGGGTGAGCACGTTTATAGGGGCGCTGCCGTGGCCTTGTAGGGGATAGTCATGCCGCGTTATCTCCTGTCCGCTTGCTGTTGTCCAAATCAGTGATTAGTCAGCGCAAGTTAGTATTACAACTTCGCTACAAGAATCGCTTATCTGCGTAAGTTATCTCGTACACGCTCGGCGAGAATCGTTACGGGTGGTATGAGCGGCGCGTTTTGACATAGTTCCAGTCCGCTCATCGCGAAATCTGAAATTTTTTGAAATATTGAGAAAGATGGCACTGCTCTCAAACTGATAGCACTTACCGTTTCGCCCTTTATATATAGGCGAATCATTGGGCGGGATATTTTTGTGCCACTACTGTTAAAAAAAGTCAGTGCCACTACGCAAAAAAATGATTGAAGTCGAGTGAAACTAAAGTTAGAAAACTGGTCGTTATTTTTCTGGCGCCATAAAAATGGCGAAATGGCGGGGAAGGCTGAAGTGAGTCAAGGGTCGGCGCACCAGGGGGGGAGGAGGTCGTGCGCCGACCGGATGCATCACTCTGGTGCGTGGTCGCGTAGAAACACCAGATTGTCCGGCTTGGACTGTTCGACGCTGTATCGATAGCCCTGAACGTCGAACTGCTTGAGGGCGGCCGGGTCGTTGATGCGTTCCTCGATGACGAAGCGGCTCATCAAGCCGCGGGCCTTTTTCGCGTAGAAGCTGATGATCTTGTACTGGCCGTTCTTCAGATCCTTGAATTCGGTATTGATGATGCGCGCGTTCAAGGCGTTGCGCTTGACCGCCGAAAAGTACTCGTTGGACGCCAGGTTGAGCAGCACGTCATCGCCTTGATCGACCAGGGCTTCGTTCAGCCATTCGCTGATGCGTGTACCCCAGAAGGCATACAGATCCTTGCCCCGGGCGTTGGCCAGTTTGGTACCCATTTCCAGTCGATAGGGCTGCATCAGGTCCAGCGGACGCAGCATGCCATAGAGGCCCGAGAGCATGCGCAGGTGTTTTTGGGCGTAGTCGAAGTCGGCTTCGCTGAGGGTTTGCGCATTCATGCCGGTGTACACATCGCCCTTGAAGGCCAGCAGCGCCTGCTTGGCGTTTTCTGGTGTGAACGCAGGCGTCCAGCTGCCGAAACGCGCGGCGTTGAGCCCACCGATCTTGTCGGAAACGTGCATCAACTCGCTGATTTGCGCGGGCGTCAGCTCGCGCAATTGCAGGATCAACTCCTGGGAGTGGTCGAGGTACTGCGGCTGGGTGAAGCGCTGGGTCGCCGGCGGTGTTTCATAGTCGAGGGTCTTGGCGGGTGAAATCACCATCAGCATGAAGTCGTCTCCTTTAATCGTGGCGGCGATTCTAGGGGGTTGTCCTCGTTGACTCCAGCTATCGAGGCCATAGGTGATCGGTGGTGTCGTGGGATCTTTTGGTTTTCCCGGGATATAGTGCCGCGCGGGTTTTGTTATGGAGACATCCCATTGCGTATCGCTTTACTCATCTCGATCTGGCTACTGAGCTTCGGCGCCATCGCGGCACAGGGCGATGTGGCGACGCTCGATCGCAGCACCTGGCCGGAAAAGCTCGGTAACCCGACGCTGTTCGACGTGGCGTCGAGGGCCGAGATCCTCATGTTTTCCAGTGTCCTGTTGGCCAGCGAGGCGCTGGACGAACCTGCCCTGGCCCAGCGCCTGGGCCTGCGCACGATCAATCTGGAGTCGGTCAACCGGGTTCGCCAGCGCATGTGGCAACGGCTGCTGGCCAACTACAATTTCGCCCAACAGAGCTGCGACCAGGATGCCTCCTTCTGCTTTCTGGTCGAAGACATGCCCACCTTGCGCGAACAGGCCGCCAAGTTCCAGGTCGGCGCAGACAGCTACTACATCAAGTGGGCCGAGCCGAGCCGTGTGTTCCACACCCAGTACCTGGACGAACAGTTGCGCAAGGCCGCTCTGTTCCCGCAAACCAGCAGCGAAGTCGATCATTTTGGCGACTATGAGCGCAGTGGCGACGGGATGCATGACCGGCTGTTTCTGCTGAGCTTCGACAGCGCCGCCAACGCCGCGCCGGATAACACCGCCTGGGTCAGCGAGTACCTGCGCAAGTCGAACCTGAGCGGGACGTTCTTTGTCCTCGGCAAGGACATCCAGGCGCGTTTGGCCGAAGCTTCGGTGAGTAACCTGCAAGCGACCTACTCGAGCCAGTGCATCGGCGTACAAGGCTGGGAGTTCCGTTCCCACAGTCACTGGCAGGACTGGCAGGACTCGGTGCGCCGCAGCGCCGAACTGGTCAAGAGCAAGCTGCCGGAGAACTACGTGCCGCTGTTCCGCCCGCCCGATGGTCAGCGCCGTTCCGATGCCGAAGGCTTCTTCAAGACTCAGGGGTTGCAGGTAGCGTTGTGGGACATCGATGCCCAGGACGGTGCCGGTAAACTCAAGGGCAACCCGAGTGCGCAACGGGTGCTGACCCTGATGCTGCTGTGGCGGCACGGGGTGATCAATTTCAATGTGAAACAGGACGCAGTGAAAACGGCGTTGCCGTGGCTGGTCACGCAAACGGCGCCTGTCGGGATCGGCTGGGAGGATTGCCAGGATGCGTTTCGCTGAAAACGACAAAACCCCGTAAACATTGGGTTTGTGGCGATTTTGGAAGGGGATTCGTTGCAGGTGGACTTCCGACTTTAAACGGGTGATGGCAGTCCGCCAAGTGCTATTGGTCAATCTGAAAAATAAATTTCAAAAAAGCGTCAAAGTATTTTTTTTGTCACACGTTTTGGAGTATTACGAAGACAGACCGCCGAAACCTGCAACACAGGTGGCGTCTTCCAAGACCCCGCATGTATGCAGAACACTTGAGTCCCCGCAGGTGTATTCGGCAGTCACTTCGAGGCGCAGCACTGTCAAGGTATTGCGTCGAATGGCTCCCACAAAGGTGACCGAGTATGGATGATCACGGACGTAGCTCTTCTTCCAACCAGCCAATCCTTTATGTACTCGATACCAACGTATTGATTCACGATCCAAACGCGCTGCTTAACTTCGAAGAACACCACGTCGCGATCCCGATGACCGTGCTTGAAGAGCTCGACAAGCTCAAGAGCGGGCATCACAGCGTAGCCGCCGAATGCCGCCAGGCCATCCGCCTGATCGACAAGACCTTGGGCGATGCCTCACCCGAGGACGTCGAGCAGGGTGTGCCGATCCAGCGTGGCAAAAGCGGACCCAAGGGTTTGCTGTCAATTCTGATGAGCAAGCATGCCGAGCCGAACCTGATTCTGCCCGAGCACCTGAACGACAACAAAATCATCAACCAACTGATCGACCTGCACGCGCGCGACCCGAAGAAGCCCGTGGTGCTGGTCACCAAAGACATCAACATGCGCCTCAAGGCGCGCGCCTGCGGGATCGCGGCGGAGGACTACAGCACCGACCAACTGGTCGATGACGTGTCCTTGCTGCCCAACGGCTACCACAACATGACCGGCTCTTTCTGGGACCGCGTGAGCAAGGTCGAAACCCGTCAGGACCACGGCCGCACCTGGCATCAGGTGCAATTGATCGACAACCTGCCGGCGGTGCACATCAACGAATTCATCATTGATGAACAGGGCTTTGTCGGCTGGATCAAGGAGATTGAAGAAGACCGCTTGCTGATCCTCGACCTGCACCAGGAGCCGCTGCTGCACCAGGAAGCCTGGGGCCTCAAGCCGCGTGATATCTATCAGAGCCTGGCGCTGTACGCCTTGCTCGATCCGGACATCCACCTGGTCAACCTGTCGGGTGCCGCGGGTTCGGGTAAAACCATCCTGGCGCTGGCCGCTGCGATCGAGCAGACCATGGTCAGCAAACGTTATCGGCGCATCATCGCCACCCGTAGCGTGCAAGGCCTGGACCAGGAAATCGGCTTCCTGCCTGGCACCGAAGCGGAAAAAATGGAACCGTGGCTAGGCGCCATCACCGACAACCTCGAAGCCTTGCACATGGATGACGAAAGCACCCATGGCAGCGTCGACTACATCCTCAGCAAAGTGCCGTTGCAGTTCAAATCCCTCAACTACATCCGGGGCCGCAGCTTCCAGCAGAGCCTGATTTTGATCGACGAATGCCAGAACCTCACGCCGCACCAGATGAAAACGATCATCACCCGTGCCGGCGCCGGTTCCAAAGTGGTGTGCCTGGGCAACCTGGCACAGATCGACACCCCTTACCTGTCCGCGACCAGTTCCGGGCTGACCTACCTCACTGAACGCTTCAAGGACTTCCCGAACGGGGTGCACATCACCCTGCAAGGGGTACCTCGTTCGATACTGGCCGAATACGCCGAAACGCATTTGTAATCGCTTCATCGAAACCGGGCGGCCGCGAGGTCGCCCGGTTTTTTGTACGCGACGTAAAGGCCCGTGCCTCAGGGCAGACCCAATACCGATGAATGTGTTTCTGCAAAGCCTGGGGCGAAAGCAGTCTTGTTTACAGAGATTGCGAAAAATAGCCCTTGATGGTTTCCGTAAGAATTGATTGCGCGTCCAATACCTCTTGGGTCGGCTCAGGCTGTGAGCTACTGAACTTTTTTCGCGTCCAGCTGAAAAAGAAGGGGCCATCAATAATGCGTTCATTGTGTTCCGCCAAATATAACTTGGTTACGGAGGCATACCTGGGGAAAACATGAAAATGCAGTTCATGATTGAGTTCGGAAATACGCATTATGTATATTTTTTCAGGAGAAAATAGCGTGTTTATGGCTCGCTCCGTAAATGCCAAGCCTTTCATCAGTTCAGCACTTTCCGCCGAATTTAGTTCTGCGAGTCTTGATATGTTCCGCTTAAGAGAAATAATCATGTAGCCAGGGATTTCACAGTCCCGGCAGTGAGAGATTACGATGTGTTTTCCAGAGTAAATTGTCCGCGCTGACATGACTAGCCTCCCGTGTGCCACCATGGTTGATGTGTAGGACCTGCCCCGTTGAGCTGCTGCCGGAGGTCAGTAGAAAAAAACCTGATGCGACACATCAGTACTGAGATTTTTAGAATCGTTAGCTTTGTTGGTCAGTTTTTCTCGAATTAACAAATCGGTCTAACATTCAATTGTAGGAAGTTTCATGGCGAGCCATGAGCGCGTGCTTACGGAAAATTCTTACGTCGAAATTTGCTATAAAATAATCAGTAACTTACTGGCTGGTGCACCAATTAAAGCTGATCGCTGATGTCAGAAAAGCGAATGCTCAGTAGGCTTTTGTTACATTTCTTTCTGTTGTTTGGCATGACTTTAATTTGTGTTTTTAAAATTTAATAAGGAATCGCATTTGGAACTGTCCACCGAGTCCGGGCGTATGAAGAACCTGTGGGAGCGAGTTTGCTTGCGATGACGGTGTGTCAGTCGACATCTCGGGTTAATGACAGGCCGCTATCGTCGGAACGCCGCCCGGAGCAAGCTCGCTCCCACATTGGTTTGTGGTGGGCCGACAATCGTGCGTGCGGAAATCTGACCCGCAGGTTTACAATCGACGCTCCTGATCAGGAGTAATCCCGTGCTGACTCATCTCGATTCCCAAGGTCGCGCCAACATGGTCGACGTCACTGAAAAAGCCGTGACGTTCCGTGAGGCGACCGCTCAAGCGCTGGTGCGCATGCTGCCCGAAACCCTGCAGATGATCGTCAGCGGCGGCCACCCCAAGGGTGATGTGTTTGCCGTGGCGCGCATTGCCGGCATTCAGGCGGCGAAGAAAACCAGTGATCTGATTCCCCTGTGCCATCCGCTGATGCTGACCGGTGTCAAGGTCGAGCTCAGTGCCGAAGGCGACGATTCGGTGCGCATCGTGGCGCGCTGCAAGCTGTCCGGGCAGACCGGCGTCGAAATGGAAGCCCTGACGGCTGCCAGTGTCGCCGCGCTGACCATCTACGACATGTGCAAGGCCGTGGACCGTGGCATGACCATCGAAAGCGTGCGTCTGCTGGAGAAGGTCGGCGGCAAGAGCGGACATTTCCAGGCGGAGCAGTCATGAACGTTACCGTGAAGTTTTTCGCCCGTTATCGTGAAGCGTTGGGTCTGGACTCGGTGAAAGTGGAAGGCAGCTTCGCCACTGTCGACGACGTCCGCGCACTGTTGGCCCAACGTGACGGTGCCGAGGTGTTGAGCGAGCAAAACCTGATGTGCGCCCGCAATGAAGACCTGTGCCAGCTCGACGAGCCGGTCAGCGAGGGCGATGAAGTGGCGTTCTTTCCGACTGTGACCGGAGGCTGAACCATGGCGATTCGCGTGCAGTCCACCGCGTTCGACCCGGGTGCCGAAGTCAATGCCATGCACGATGCCAACGTCGGCGTGGGTGCGGTGGTGAGTTTTGTCGGCTACGTGCGCGACTTCAATGACGGCCTCGATGTGGCCGGGATGTTCCTTGAACACTATCCCGGCATGACCGAAAAGGCCCTCGGCAAGATCGCCATCGAGGCCGAGCAGCGCTGGCCGCTGCTCAAGCTGGAAGTGCTGCACCGCATCGGCGCCCTGGAGCCGGGCGAGCCGATTGTCTTCGTCGGTGCGGCCAGCGCCCATCGTCAGGCGGCATTCGACGCCTGTGCCTTTGTCATGGATTACCTGAAAACCCGTGCGCCGTTCTGGAAGAAAGAAAACACCAGTGACGGGGCGCGTTGGGTCGAGGGGCGTGACAGTGATCATGCGGCGGCGGATCGCTGGAAGCAGTAGTTTCTGCGGCCTCTCTGATTAAGCCATCGCGAGCAGGCTCACTCCTACAGTAGATCTGTGTTCACAGTTCAAATGTAGGAGTGAGCCTG
Organism: Pseudomonas grandcourensis; assembly: GCF_039909015.1. Taxonomy (NCBI): domain Bacteria; kingdom Pseudomonadati; phylum Pseudomonadota; class Gammaproteobacteria; order Pseudomonadales; family Pseudomonadaceae; genus Pseudomonas; species Pseudomonas grandcourensis. Next base: position 5,657,187 of record NZ_CP150919.1, on the reverse strand, counting down.
CTCGCGATGGCGTCATCAGCACCACTAAAAATCTTGCTGATCCACCACCCGACCATCGGCCGGCACGGGCTGCATTTGCCTCATTGACGATTTATACATAAAAGTCCAGTATGGAATTATAAGTACAAAAAAAGGTTTCCACCCGTTTCAGCTTTTTCTTCTGTCTTGCCAAACCAACAACAACCGCGAGAAAACGAACATGAAGAAGTTCCCCCTCATCACCGGTCTGGCCCTGAGCCTGTTGGCGTGCAGCTCTGTATTCGCCGCCGAGAAAACCTTGCGCATCGGTATTGAAGCGGCGTATCCGCCGTTCGCCTCGAAAACCGACAAAGGCGAAATCGTCGGTTTCGACTATGACATCGGCAATGCCCTGTGTGCGCAGATGAAGGCCAAGTGTGTGTGGGTCGAAGGCGAGTTCGACGGTCTGATTCCTTCCCTGAAGGTGAAGAAAATCGACATGGCGCTGTCGTCCATGACCATCAATGAAGACCGCAAGAAGTCGGTGGACTTCACCCATAAGTACTATTTCACTTCGTCGCGCCTGGTGATGAAGGACGGCGCGGTGGTGGATGACCAGTACGCCAGCCTCAAGGGCAAGACCGTCGGTGTGCAGCGCGCCACTACCACCGACCGTTACGCCAGCGAGGTGTTCGAGCCCAAGGGCATCAACGTCAAGCGCTACAGCAACAACGAAGAAATCTACATGGACCTAGCCGCCGGCCGCCTCGACGCGATTTTTGCCGACACCATTCCGCTCAATGACTTCCTGTCGATGCCGCGTGGCAAGGGTTACGCCTTTGTCGGGCCGGAGCTGAAAGATCCGAAATATGTGGGCGAGGGTGCCGGGATTGCGGTGCGCAAGGGCAACACCGAGTTGGTCAGCGAGCTGAACACGGCCATTGATGGCATTCGCGCCAGTGGTGAGTACCAGAAGATTTCGGACAAGTATTTCAAGTCTGACATCTACGGCGACTAATCAACCGCTTTCGCGAGCAGGCTCGCTCCTACAGGGTACGGTGTACACCGATCCATTGTAGGAGCGAGCCTGCTCGCGAAGAGGCCAGATCAAGCAATACAAATCTCCGGGCCTAGCCCTTCAATTCCTTCAAATGCTTGTACACCGTCGCCCGGCCCATGTTCAGCACATTGGCCACGTAGTTCGAGGCGCTTTTGCCCTTGAACGCGCCTTCGGCGTGCAACGCCAGCACCAGTTCCCGCTTGTGGTCGCGAGTCAGCAGATTCAGGCTCAACTGACGTTCGCGCAGCCAGGCGTGGAGGAAGGTGTTGATCCGCTCCTGCCAGTCATCGCGGAACAGCGCATCCGGTTGCGGGATCAGCTTGGTCGGCGACAGGAACAGGTCCAGGGCGGCCTTGGCATTTTCGAACAACGAAATATTCAGGTTGATGCACAGCACCGCCAGCGGATGACCCTCGCTGTCGCGGAGCACTGTGCTGAGGCTGCGAATCTTCTGACCATCCCAGTTGAGCTTTTCGTACGGCCCGATGTTTCGTTCGCTGACATCGTCGCTGAGCATGTCTTCCAGCGCCGAGTCGTTGCCGATTTCCCGCTTGGACAGGTTGTTGGCGATGTAGTCGACTTTTTGCGTGCGCAGGTCGTGCAGCACCACTTCGGCGTGGGGGAAAAACAACGTGGCGATGGCGTCGGCAATCGCGTGGAAGTTATCCAGGGATGTGTCGTTCAGGGCCGAGTCTTTTTCGGGGGCGTTCATACGGTGGAACTCCAGGCAGCGTCAGCGCCCCATCAAAGGGGCGCTGAAAGTGTGCCGTAATCGTGTGGGCACGTCACCTGAGGATCAGGATCAACCGAGGCGAGCAGGGGAGAGTATTTCGGCATTCAGACCGAAACGGCCGAGCGACTCGGGCAACGCGGCACCGCGCACCAGTGCCGCGCTGGCCTGGCCCATGGCCGGCGAGGTCTGGATGCCATAACCGCCTTGTGCCGCGACCCAGAACAGCCCCGGTACCTGTGGATCGAAGCCGGACAGCAAGTCGCCGTCGCTGACGAAGCTGCGCAGGCCGGCCCAGGTGCGGGTCGGGCGGCGAATGGTCAGGGTCGTGGCTTCTTCGATCTGGAAGATGCCCATGGCGATGTCCAGCTCTTCGGGCTGCACATCGTGGGGTTCCACCGGGTCGGCGTTGGCCGGCGAGCCGAGGAACATCCCAGCGTCGGGTTTCATGTAGAAGGATTCGTCGAGGCTGACCAGCATCGGCCAGTGGTGGATGTCCACGCCTTCGGGGCCGGCGAAGATGAACGCGGCCCGGCGCTTGGGTTGCAGGCCCAGGGGCTTGGCGCCAGCCAGTTCACCGATCTTGTCGGCCCAGGCGCCAGCGGCGTTGATGATGATCGGGGCGCTGAAGGTCTGGCTGCCGGTCTGGACGTGCCATGTACCTTGGCCGTCGCGGCTCAGGCCGACGACTTCGCTGTCGGTATGCACTTCGCCCTGGTTGCGGCGGATACCGCGCAAATAGCCCTGGTGCAGGGCGTCGGTGTCGATGTCGCTGGCGGTCGGGTCGTAGATGGCGCCGTGGACTTTTTCCCGGCGCAGGATCGGCACCAGTGCGCAGGCCTCGTCGACGCCGAGCAATTGCATCTCCGGCACCGTGGTTTTTGCGCTCTGGTATTGCCTGTTCAATTCGTCCGGATCACCGGTCAGGTCCACGGTCATTTCGCCCCGCGGGGTCAGCAGCGGGTGTTCGCAGAAACCGCTGGGCGGGTTGTCGAAAAAGTCCCGGCTGGCCAGGGTCAGCGCCCGCACTTGCGGGGTGCCGTAGGCTGCGGTGTACAGCGCAGCCGAACGGCCGGTGGAGTGATAGGCCGGATGGGATTCGCGTTCGAGCACGATCACGCGGCCGTGCTGCGACAGCCAGAAACCCGTGGAAGCACCGGCAATCCCGCCGCCGATGATGATGAAATCTGCCTGGCTCATGAACGTCTCCAGTGAAGTGCGATGCTGAAATTGTGGTGATCTCTTGTGGGAGCGAGCCCGCTCCCACAGGATCTAAGTGTTAGTGAGAGAGACGATAGATCGCATTGGCCAGCGCAATGTCTTCCAGGCCCAGGCCGATGGAGCGGAAGAACACGTGTCGGTCATAGTCCGGACGCTGTACTTTTTCACTGATCAGGTCCGGCAGGTCGCCGACAATCGCGTTTTTGTCCCAACCGTGCCGTTCGGCGGCGATCAGCATTTCACCGGCCGAGCCTGGGGTGGTCAGGCGATAGTCACAGAACACCTGCATGTCGTTGAGGCTTTGCGGCGGCACTTCATGGGCACGCGGGGCGTTGGTGCTGATGGAGGTGATCAGCGCCGGTTTGCTCAGGCTTGACGGGTCGATCACAGGTCCGGCGGACGAAGTGCAGAGCATGATCACGTCGGCGTCCTCAACGGCGGCTTCGCGACTGTCGACGATGTTCAGGCGTGGCTCGATGTTTTTCAGCAGGCCGACGGTGTCAGGATCGTCGCTCAGGTTCGGCGCGTACAGGCTGATGCTTTGCCAGTCGCGCAGGCCTTTCACGTAATGCAGGTGCGCCTGGGCCACTTTGCCGCTGCCGATGATGGCCAGGCGATTGGCTGTGAGTGGCGCGAGGGCGTCGACCGCCACGGCGGTGGTCGCAGCGGTGCGTGCGGTGGTCAGTTCTCCAGCGTCGCACAGCAGCAGCGGCTGACCGGTCTGCGTCGACATCAGCAGCGTCCACGCGGTCACCAATGGCCCTTGATCACGGACGATGTATGGCGAAGTCTTGATCCCGTACACGCCGTCTTCGGCCAACACGCCCAGGTAGTTGATGAAGTCGCCGGCACCCTGTGGGAACTCCACCAGTTGTTGCGCCGGTTGCACTGCTTGCCCGATCGCCAGGTCACGGAACATGTTGCGCAGGATTTGCGGTACGTCGACCTGCGCCAGCAACTCGCGGGCCTGGTTCTGGTTGATCACTTGGGGCGTACTGGACATGGTCGGCTCCGGGATTGAAAGTAAACTAATTTGTCTATTATGGACTTTTAGTTATCGCAGACAATATCCAGGCGAAAAAAAAGCGCAGTCCGTTGCCGGCTGCGCTTGTCTTTTCAGCGTCGCTTAATGTGGACGCTTGCGCTCAACGGCCCGCAACAGATGCGTCGGTGGCGTTTCACAGCTGATCTTGCGCCCCAGCTTTTCCTCGATGGACGGTAGCTGGTAGGAGTCATCTTCACCGGCAAAGCTGATGGACACACCGTCGGCACCAGCACGACCGGTGCGACCGATGCGGTGCACGTAGTCGTCCGGCACTTCCGGCAGGGTGAAGTTGATCACGTGGCTGATGCCGTCGATGTGGATACCACGACCGGCCACGTCGGTGGCGACCAGTACGCGGATCTTGCCTTCGCGGAAGCCTTCGAGGGTCTTGATGCGCTTGTGCTGCGGCACGTCGCCGGACAGTTGCGCGGCGTTGATGCCGTCACGCACCAGGCGCTCTTCGATGCGCCGCACTTCATCCTTGCGGTTGGCGAACACGATGACCCGCTCCCAACCGTTGTCGTTGACCAGGTTGTAGAGCAGTTTGTATTTGTCGGCACCGGCCACCGCGTAGATGTGCTGCTCGACGTTTTCGTTGGCCACGTTCTGCGATTCGATCTCGACGATCGACGGGTCGGTGGTCCATTGCTTGGCCAGGTTCATCACGTCTTCGGTGAAGGTCGCGGAGAACAGCAGCGTCTGACGCTCGGACTTCGGCGGCGTCTGGCGAATGATCTGGCGCACTTGCGGGATGAAGCCCATGTCGAGCATGCGGTCGGCTTCGTCCAGCACCATCACTTCGACCATGTCCAGGTGCACGTCGCCGCGCTGGTTGAAGTCCAGCAGGCGGCCCGGCGTGGCCACGAGGATGTCGCAGTGGCGGGCTTCGAGGTGCTTGAGTTGCTTGTCGAAGTCCATGCCGCCGACGAACGTCATGACGTTGAGGCCGGTGTACTTGGTCAGGTCGGCGGCGTCCTTGGCGATCTGTACCACCAGTTCGCGGGTCGGCGCGATGATCAGTGCCCGTGGCTCACCCATGTAGCGCTCTTTCGGCGGCGGGGTTTGCAGCAACTGGGTGATGATCGAGACCAGGAACGCAGCGGTCTTGCCGGTACCGGTCTGGGCGCGGCCGATGGCGTCTTTGCCCGCGAGGGTGAAACCCAGCACCTGTGCCTGGATCGGCGTGCAATACGGGAAGCCCAGGTCCTGGATGGCGTGCATCAGTTCCGGGGCGAGTTTGAAATCGTGGAAGCGGGTCTTGCCTTCCAGGGGCTCGACGACGAAGTCTTCGAGTTTCCATGGGATGACCGGTGCCTTGGGCTTGGGTTCGCGGCGCGGTCTGGCGGGTTTCGGTGTTTCGCTGAGCGGCTGCTCCGGGGCTGTCATCGCCGCAGGCTGGTCAGCTATTGCGGTCATCGGCTCATGCTTGGGTGCCGCCGTGGCGGTGGCTCGTTCAGACTGAATACCGTCGGTGCGGTGGCCGGGAGCGTGAGACGCAGGGCTGGGAACTGGCGCGAGTTGCTCAGTCTCGCTTTTACCGAACATTTTCTTGAGTGCTTTGAGCACGGTCATCTCATCAATTGATTAAGGAATGTACGCCGGCCAGTGTAATGCAAGAATCGGGCGCGGCGTAGTGGGATGGATCAAAGGGCGCTTTTAAACAAAAATGCTTAACGCAAGCGCTCGGCGAGCCAGACGCCGATGTCGCGAATTTCCTCGGGTAACACTTCGTGACCCATTGGGTATTCCTGCCATGTCACGGTGACACCACGCTGCTTTAAATGCTCATAGGCGCTGCGCCCCATCGAGTTTTGCACCACATCGTCGTACTGGCCGTGCATCGACAGCACCGGGATCCGCTGCTGGCTGGCGGACAGTTGCAGTTCGTCGCTGAAGGTCGGTGCATAAGTAGAAAGGGCAACGACACCACCCAACGGTCCCTGCCATTTCAGAAACGCGGTGTGTAAAACCACGGCGCCGCCCTGGGAAAAACCTGCCAGGAAGATCCGCGAGGCGTCTATTCCGCTGGCTCGCTGCTGTTCGATCAATTCAATGACGCGATTCGCCGACTCTTCCAGTTGCTCGCGGTTGATCGCGCGGGCCGGGCTCATGGCCAGGATGTCGTACCAGCTCGGCATCTCGTAGCCGCCGTTGATAGTGACAGGGCGATGCGGTGCCTGCGGGAGAACGAAGCGGGTACTCAGCAAGGTTTCCTGCAGCGCTTCGGCCACCGGCAGGAAGTCGTAGCGATCGGCGCCCAGGCCGTGCAGCCATATAACGCAGGCGTCTGCGGTCTTTACGGGCTGAAGAATCAAGGGCTCGGTCATGTCTGCTCCAATGTTGTGCGTGCGCGCACATATAAGTGCGTGATCAAAGTGCGCGTCAGGTTGATCCGTTAAGAAAGTGTCGCAAGCGTACAAGTTTTGCTATTGACCTGCAGCTGAACCGCTTCGGCGAGCGGTGTGGTACGGGCTTTGCTATGGGGAAACGGTGCAACCCATCTCGCGCCCGGCGGTAACACTATCAGTGTACTGCCGACTGTGGGATAGCAATGAATCCGGTGATGGATGTTCGCCAATGGCCGCTACGGGGCTTCGCGAACGTGAAAGGGCTACAGCCCGTTCGGCCGACTGGTGAGAGTGAGTTTTCCATGACGTGGATTTTCTCCTACTAGACTCATAGCTAACGTCTTACGTCGGTTGACCCCAAAACAAGCCAACACGGGTCGACTACGCCTCAAAAGGGTGCGACAGGACTCACGCTCCGACACAACAAGAGCAAAACTGGAGGTTTGAATGAAGATGTTGAAATCCACCCTGGCTATCGTGACTGCAGCCGCAGTACTCGGTGTCAGCGGGTTTGCCCAGGCGGGCGCAACCCTGGATGCAGTGATGAAGAAAGGTTTCGTGCAGTGTGGCGTCAGCGATGGCTTGCCAGGCTTCTCGGTTCCGGATTCCACCGGCAAGATCGTCGGTATCGATGCTGACTACTGCCGTGCAGTGGCGGCGGCGGTCTTCGGCGACGCGACCAAGGTCAAGTTCAGCCAGTTGAACGCCAAGGAGCGCTTCACCGCGCTGCAGTCCGGCGAAATCGACATTCTGTCGCGCAACACCACCATGACCAGCTCCCGTGACGCGGGCATGGGCCTGAAATTCCCGGGCTTCATTACCTACTACGACGGCATCGGCTTCCTGGTAAACAACAAGCTGGGCGTGAAAAGCGCCAAGGAACTGGACGGTGCAACCATCTGCATCCAGGCCGGTACCACCACCGAACTGAACGTTTCCGACTACTTCCGCGGCAACGGCCTGAAATACACCCCGATCACCTTCGACACCTCCGACGAAAGCGCCAAGTCGCTGGAATCCGGTCGTTGCGACGTACTGACCTCGGACAAATCCCAGCTGTTCGCCCAGCGCAGCAAGCTGGCTTCGCCGAAGGACTACGTGGTTCTGCCGGAAACCATTTCCAAGGAGCCTCTGGGCCCGGTCGTGCGTAATGGCGACGACGAGTGGCTGGCCATCGTGCGCTGGACTGGCTACGCCATGCTCAACGCTGAAGAAGCCGGCATCACTTCGAAGAACGTCGAAGCCGAAGCCAAGGGCACCAAGAACCCTGACGTTGCCCGTCTGCTGGGTACCGACGGTGAATACGGCAAAGACCTGAAAGTGAAGAAAGACTGGGTCGTGCAGATCATCAAGCAAGTCGGCAACTACGGCGAAGTGTTCGAGAAAAACCTCGGCAAGAACACTCCGCTGGAAATCGACCGCGGGCTGAACGCTCTGTGGAACGCTGGCGGCATTCAATACGCACCACCAGTGCGCTGATGGTTCTATCACCCGGTGGGCCAACCACCGGGTGATGTTCTGTTCCATTATTTCCGGGGCACTTCATGCAAAATTCAATCGGCGCACCAAAGCAGAGGCTTAGCCTCAGCGATCCGAAAGTGCGTGCGTGGCTATTCCAGATCATCACCATTGTCGCGGTGGTCTCGATGGGCTGGTATCTGTTCGATAACACCCAAACCAACCTGCAACACCGGGGCATTACCTCCGGTTTCGACTTTCTGGAGCGCAGTGCCGGTTTCGGCATCGCTCAACACCTGATCGACTACACCGAATCGGACACCTATGCCCGAGTGTTTGTCATCGGCCTGCTCAACACGCTGTTGGTGACCTTCATCGGCGTGATCCTGGCGACGATCCTCGGGTTCATCGTCGGCGTGTCACGGCTGTCGAAGAACTGGATCATCAGCAAGGTAGCGACGGTGTATGTGGAAGTCTTCCGCAATATTCCGCCACTGCTGCAAATCCTGTTCTGGTACTTCGCGGTGTTCCTGACCATGCCGGGGCCGCGCAACAGTCATAACTTCGGCGACACCTTCTTTGTCAGCAGCCGTGGCCTGAACATGCCCGCCGCTCTGATGGCGGATGGTTTCTGGCCGTTTGTGGTCAGCGTCGTAGTCGCCATCGTCGCCATCGTGCTGATGAGCCGCTGGGCGACCAAGCGCTTCGAAGCCACCGGTGTGCCGTTCCACAAGTTCTGGGTCGGCCTGGCGCTGTTCCTGGTCATCCCTGCGCTGTGCGCACTGATCTTCGGTGCACCCTTGCATTGGGAAATGCCGAAGCTGCAAGGCTTCAACTTCGTCGGTGGCTGGGTGTTGATCCCGGAACTGCTGGCGCTGACCCTGGCCCTTACGGTGTACACCGCGGCGTTCATCGCCGAGATCGTGCGTTCGGGCATCAAGTCGGTCAGTCATGGCCAGACCGAAGCGGCGCATTCCCTCGGCCTGCGCAACGGCCCGACCCTGCGCAAGGTGATCATCCCGCAAGCCCTGCGCGTGATCATTCCACCGCTGACCAGCCAATACCTGAACCTGGCGAAGAACTCCTCGCTGGCGGCCGGTATCGGTTATCCGGAAATGGTCTCGCTGTTCGCCGGGACCGTGCTTAACCAGACCGGCCAGGCGATCGAGGTGATTGCCATCACCATGAGCGTGTACCTGGCGATCAGTATCAGCATTTCCCTGCTGATGAACTGGTACAACAAGCGCATTGCGCTGATCGAGCGGTAAGGAAAAGCGCATGAGTACTCATACTTTCAAACCTGACATGCCTCCACCGAACCGCAGCATCGGTGTGGTGGCGTGGATGCGCGCGAACATGTTCTCCAGCTGGCTAAACACCGTGCTGACCCTGTTTGCGTTTTACCTCATCTACCTGGTGGTACCGCCGATCCTGCATTGGGCCATCCTCGACGCCAACTGGGTGGGCACGACCCGCGCCGACTGCACGAAGGAGGGCGCCTGCTGGGTGTTCATCCAACAGCGTTTCGGTCAGTTCATGTACGGCTACTTCCCGCCGGTACTGCGCTGGCGCGTGGACCTGACGGTGTGGCTGGCGATTGTCGGCGTGGCGCCGTTGTTCATCTCGCGCTTTCACCATAAGGCGGTGTACGGGCTGAGCTTCCTGGTGCTCTACCCGATCATTGCCTGGTGCCTGCTGCATGGCGGCGTATTGGGGCTGGACGCCGTGGCGACCAGCCAGTGGGGCGGCCTGATGCTGACCCTGGTGATCGCCACCGTCGGCATCGCCGGTGCGTTGCCACTGGGGATCGTCCTGGCGCTGGGCCGTCGTTCGGACATGCCGGCGATTCGCGTGGTCTGCGTGACCTTCATCGAATTCTGGCGCGGCGTGCCGTTGATCACGGTGCTGTTCATGTCCTCGGTGATGCTGCCGTTGTTCCTGCCTGAAGGCATGAACTTCGACAAGCTGCTGCGGGCGCTGATCGGCGTGATCCTGTTCCAGTCGGCCTACGTGGCCGAGGTGGTGCGCGGCGGTCTGCAAGCGATTCCAAAAGGTCAGTACGAAGCAGCGGCGGCGATGGGCCTGGGTTACTGGCGCAGCATGGGCCTGGTGATTCTGCCGCAAGCCCTGAAGCTGGTGATCCCCGGCATCGTCAACACCTTCATTGCCCTGTTCAAGGACACCAGCCTGGTGATCATCATCGGCCTGTTCGACTTGCTCAACAGTGTCAAGCAAGCCGCCGCCGACCCGAAATGGCTGGGCATGGCCACCGAAGGCTACGTGTTCGCCGCCCTGGTGTTCTGGATTTTCTGTTTTGGTATGTCGCGCTATTCCATGCATCTGGAACGCAAGCTCGACACTGGCCACAAGCGCTAAGTCGCTACCTAATTTAGGAAGTTTTGTGATGAGCGAAGCAATCAAACAGCCTGTGAGCCCTGAAGGCATTATTCAGATGCAGGGCGTGAACAAGTGGTACGGTCAGTTTCACGTACTCAAGGACATCAACCTCAACGTCAAGCAGGGCGAGCGTATCGTGCTGTGCGGCCCGTCGGGTTCCGGCAAATCCACCACCATCCGCTGCCTCAACCGTCTGGAAGAGCACCAGCAAGGCCGCATCGTGGTCGATGGCGTGGAACTGACCAACGATCTCAAGCAGATCGAAGCGATCCGCCGTGAAGTCGGCATGGTGTTCCAGCACTTCAACCTGTTCCCGCACCTGACCATCTTGCAGAACTGCACATTGGCGCCGATGTGGGTGCGCAAGATGCCCAAGCGCAAGGCCGAGGAAATCGCCATGCACTACCTGGAACGCGTACGCATTCCAGAGCAGGCGCACAAGTACCCTGGGCAACTGTCCGGCGGCCAGCAACAGCGTGTGGCGATCGCTCGCGCGCTGTGCATGAAGCCGAAGATCATGCTGTTCGACGAACCGACCTCGGCACTCGATCCGGAGATGGTGAAAGAGGTACTGGACACCATGATCGGTCTGGCCGAAGACGGCATGACCATGCTCTGCGTAACCCACGAAATGGGCTTCGCCCGCACCGTGGCCAACCGCGTGATCTTCATGGACAAGGGTGAAATCGTCGAACAGGCTGCACCGAACGACTTCTTCGACAACCCGCAGAATGAGCGCACCAAGCTGTTCCTGAGCCAGATCCTGCATTGATCGACCCCAGGCGCTGAAATAAACCCGGACCGAGTTCCGGGTTTATTTTTGCCTGCGATTTTGTGCCCAGCCAGGTAGGGGGTTGTGTGGGCGGCTTAAGCTGACTACCATGTCAGAAAATTCATCCTATGATTGGATGACAGGGCGAATTCCATGTCAGAAATTTCTCCATTAATGAAACGATCCTTGGTCGATCAGGCCCTGGACCAACTGCGCCTGCGCATCAATCAAGGCACCTGGGTCGTGGGCCAGCGCTTGCCCACCGAGCCTGAGTTGTCCGCCGAACTGGGCATCAGCCGCAACACCGTGCGCGAAGCCATGCGCGTGTTGGCGTTTTCCGGGTTGATCGAGATCCGCCAGGGCGACGGCAGTTACCTGCGGGCGGTGGTCGATCCGCTCGATACCTTGAAGGCGCTGTCCCGTTGTTCACTTGAACAGGCCCGGGAAACCCGGCACATCCTCGAAGTCGAGGCCATTGGCCTGGCGGCAGTGCGCCGTACCGACGAAGACCTGGTGGCATTGCGCGAGGCCCTGGGTGTCAGCGGCAGCCACTATCACGGCGATCTCGACACCTACATCGCCTGCGATCTGGTGTTTCACCGCCGTCTGGTGGACGCCGCGCACAACCCGACCCTCAGCGAGCTGTATCGCTATTTCTCCAGCATCGTCGGCGCCCAATTGCGCCAGACCCTGAGCATCGTCCCGCGCCGTCAGGAAGTGTTCGACCTGCACATCGAGTTGCTCGATGCCGTCGAGCAACGCGACCCGGAACGGGCCAAAGCTCTGTCGAGGCAGTTGATCAATGAACCTTGAAACCGAGAAGCCCATGCATCGCAGTGAGTTATCCACAGCCCCCAAACGTTCGGCCGAGCTGGAAGAGTTGCTGATCGATGCCGAGGCCGATGACGAACAGGTCCAGCAAACCCACCCGGTTCTGCGCCGCCCCTGGCTGTTGCTGCTGGGCCTGATACTGGTGGCGCTGAACCTGCGCCCGGCGCTGTCGAGCATGGCGCCGATGCTCAGCGAGGTCTCGAAGTCCCTTGGCTTGTCGGCGTCCGCGGCGGGATTGCTGACCACCTTGCCGGTGCTTTGCCTGGGCTTGTTTGCGCCGTTGGCACCCGTGCTGGCGCGGCGATTTGGTGCGGAGCGCGTGGTGCTGGGCATTCTTCTGACCCTGGCGGGCGGGATCATCCTGCGCAGTTCGTTCGGTGAAATCGGCCTGTTTGCTGGCAGCGTGCTGGCCGGTGCCAGCATCGGCGTGATCGGCGTGTTGCTGCCGGGTATCGTCAAGCGCGATTTCCCGAAACAGGCCGGGACCATGACCGGCGTCTACACCATGGCCCTGTGTCTGGGCGCGGCGATGGCGGCGGGTGCGACCGTGCCGTTGAGTGAGCACTTCGACAAGAGCTGGGCGATGGGCCTCGGCTTCTGGGTCATTCCGGCATTGGCGGCTGCGCTGTTCTGGTTGCCGCAAGTCGGCCAGAAACAAGGCGCGCACAACGTGGCCTACCGGGTTCGGGGATTGCTGCGCGATCCGCTGGCCTGGCAAGTGACCTTGTACATGGGCTTGCAATCGTCCCTGGCCTACATCGTGTTCGGCTGGTTGCCGTCGATCCTGATCGGCCGTGGTCTGACCCCGACCCAAGCCGGACTGGTGCTGTCGGGTTCGGTGATCGTGCAACTGGTCAGCTCCCTCGCCGCGCCATGGCTGGCGACGCGCGGCAAGGATCAGCGCCTGGCCATTGTGATCGTGATGGCCCTGACCCTCGGCGGTCTGTTCGGTTGCCTGTATGCCCCGATTGAAGGTCTTTGGGGCTGGGCGATTGTGCTGGGGCTGGGGCAGGGCGCCACGTTCAGCCTGGCATTGACCCTGATCGTGCTGCGCTCTCGGGACTCCCATGTTGCGGCGAACCTGTCGAGCATGGCCCAGGGCTTCGGTTACACCCTGGCGTCCATGGGGCCGTTCGCGGTCGGCATCGTGCATGACTGGACCGGCGGCTGGACGGCCGTGGGCTGGATCTTCGGTGTCATCGGCCTTGGTGCGATCCTCGCCGGTCTGGGGGCCGGACGCGCGTTGTACGTGCAGGTCGAAAGCGAAAAGGTCTGATCCCCGCACACTGTCGGTATTCGTTTTGCGAATGCCGATAGTGTTCGACCCATTTGCAGACTATCGTGCAGGCAATCTTTCGATACCCATTGCACACGATACCCATAACACAACAGGGAGCCTGCCCATGAGTGAAGTCCACAGCGCCTTGATCACCCGCTTCTACCAGGCTTTCCAGCGCCTCGATGGCGAAGCCATGGCTGCCTGCTACACCGATGACGTGGTATTCAGTGACCCGGCGTTCGGCGAACTTCGTGGTCGTGATGCGGGCGATATGTGGTGCATGCTCACCTCTCGCGCCAAGGATTTCTCCCTGACTTTCGATCATGTCCGTGCCGATGATCGTACCGGTAGCGCCCATTGGGTTGCGACCTATCTGTTCAGTCAGACCGGCAATACCGTGGTCAATGACATCCAGGCGCGCTTTGTCTTTCGCGATGGCAAGATCTGCGAGCATCACGACAGTTTCGACCTGTGGACATGGTCGCGTCAGGCCCTGGGTTTCAAAGGCCTGCTGCTGGGCTGGACGCCACTTGTTCGGAACGCCGTTCGCTCACAGGCCTTGAAGGGGCTGAAGGCATTCCAGGCCAGTCGCTGATAAGATCGCGGCTTGTTTCCTTTCAAGCCCTGATCGTTACGTGACCACCCTCAGCGAAAGCCCTGTCGACGCCGACACCCCTGCGAGCAAAAGCTGGTTCGTCTACCTCGTTCGCGCGGCCAACGGTTCGCTCTATTGTGGGATCAGCGATGATCCCGTGCGTCGCTTCGCCAAGCATCAAAGCGGCAAGGGCGCGCGATTCTTTCTTTCCAGCCCGGCCATGGCCCTGGTCTACACCGAACGCTGCCGTGACAAAAGCGATGCGTTGCGTCAGGAACGGCTGATCAAGAAGCTCAAGAAGAGTGCCAAGGAATGCCTGGTGGCGAGCGCAGCGAGTGCCGCCCCTGGCTTATCACTCTGACTGATCGGTTCCCATCAGGCAGATTTGTAGGCTGCCAGGTGATTGCGCGCTAAGCTGCGGACTCCTGATCCTTGCGGCGGAGCCGAGCATGTCCGAGTTGATTCTGCATCATTACCCGACGTCCCCCTTTGCCGAGAAGGCCCGCCTGCTGCTGGGCTTCAAAGGCTTGTCCTGGCGTTCGGTGAAGATCTCGCCAGTGATGCCCAAACCGGATCTCACGGCGTTGACCGGTGGCTACCGCAAGACCCCGGTGTTGCAGGTCGGTGCCGATATCTATTGCGACACGGCATTGATTGCCCGGCGACTTGATCAGGAAAAGGCCTTGCCGGCGTTCTTCCCGGAAGGTCAGGAAATGATCACCGCATCGTTCGCAGCCTGGGCTGATTCGGTGGTGTTCCAGCACGCGGTGAGCCTGGTGTTCCAGCCGGAATCGATTGCGGTGCGCTTTGGCAATTTGTCGCCGGAAGCGATCAAGGCGTTTCTGGCCGACCGTGCCGGTTTGTTCAGTGGTGGCAGCGCGACAAAATTGTCTACCGAACAGGCGAAACATCAGTGGCCGACGATCATGTCGCGTCTGGAGCAACAGTTGCAGCGCGAGGAAGGTGACTACCTGTTTGGCGAGCCGTCGATTGCCGACTTCGCCCTGGCTCATTGCCTCTGGTTCCTCAAGGCCACGCCGGTGACGGCTCCTCTGGTCGAAGCTTATCCGGCAGTCAATGCATGGCATGCGCGGGTATTGGGCTTCGGTCATGGTGCATCCAGCGAGATGAGTTCCGAGGAGGCTCTGGCAGTGGCGCGCACGTCCACGCCAGCGGCCTTGCCGGATGAGCAGTTCGTCGATCCAAATGGATTCACGGCGGGGCAGCAGGTAGTGATCGCAGCCACGGACTACGGCGTGGATCCGGTGGCGGGGGAGTTGTTGTTTGCCGGCCGCGAGGAGCTGATTGTACGGCGAGAGGACGAGCGTGGCGGTGTGGTGCATGTGCACTTCCCGCGGTTTGGTTTCCGCATCGAAGCGCAGTAGATGCAAGCCCTGTAGGAGCTGGCAAGCCAGCTCCTACAGGTGAGGCGTTATTTCAGTGCAGCCAGAATCGCATCCGGGTCATACCCGCGAATCAGCGTCCCGTTCACATCGATGATCGGAATGCCGCCACCGCCCAGTGCCTGATAGTCCTCGCGTGCGACGGTGTCCTTCTCGATATCGAACTCCTTGTACGGAATGCCTTTCTGATCGAGGAAGCGCCGGGTCAGCTTGCAGTAACCACACCACTCGGTGGCGTAGAGCACGACGTTGGCCTTGGCCTGGGTCTGCTCCGGCACCACTTGCGATGGGTTGAACACCCGCTCGATCTTGCCCCAGTTCTGATAGGCCACGACCACCAGCAGGATCAGCAGGAATTTCTTCAGTACGCCGCCGAGCATCAGTTGCGACGCTTCAGCTGATCGGTGAGCGAAGTGGGCAGGCCCTTGATGATCAATGTGCCGGCTTCTTCGTCGTACTCGATCTTCGAGCCCAGCAGGTGCGCTTCGAAACTGATCGACAGGCCTTCGGCGCGGCCGGTGAATCGGCGGAACTGGTTCAGGGTGCGTTTATCGGCCGGGATTTCCGGCGAGAGGCCGTAATCCTTGTTGCGGATGTGGTCGTAGAAGGCCTTCGGGCGTTCTTCGTCGATCAACCCCGACAGCTCTTCCAGGCCCATTGGCTCACCGAGCTTGGCCTGGCTGCTGGCGTAATCCACCAGGGTCTTGGTCTTCTCGCGGGCGTCGTCTTCCGGCAGGTCTTCGCTTTCAACGAAATCACTGAAGGCCTTGAGCAGGGTACGGGTTTCACCCGGACCGTCGACGCCTTCCTGGCAGCCGATGAAGTCGCGGAAATACTCCGAAACCTTTTTGCCGTTCTTGCCTTTGATGAACGAAATGTACTGCTTGGATTGTTTGTTGTTCTGCCACTCGGAAACGTTGATCCGCGCCGCCAGGTGCAACTGGCCCAGATCCAGGTGACGGGACGGGGTCACGTCCAGTTCGTCGGTCACGGCCACGCCTTCACTGTGGTGCAGCAGGGCGATGGCCAGGTAGTCGGTCATGCCTTGCTGATAGTGGGCGAACAGCACATGGCCGCCGACCGACAGGTTCGATTCTTCCATCAGCTTTTGCAGATGCTCGACCGCCACGCGGCTGAACGCAGTGAAATCCTGGCCGCCCTCGAGGTACTCCTTCAGCCAGCCGCTGAACGGGAACGCGCCGGATTCCGGATGGAACAGGCCCCAGGCTTTACCCTGTTTGGCGTTATAGCTTTCGTTGAGGTCGGCGAGCATGTTCTCGATGGCCGCGGACTCAGCCAGTTCAGAGTCACGGGCGTGGAGAACTGCGGGTGTGCCGTCGGGTTTTTTGTCGATCAGGTGGACGATGCAATGACGGATCGGCATGGGCTTCTCGGCTGAATGAAGAGAGGAGGGCGTGCTCCCCCGAAAAAGCGCCCAGTGTACCGCAACCACTGGTTTTGGCGCGGTTCGAAGGGCAATTGGCGGGCGACCGACGGCGCTTATGCGTTTTTTTCCTGTTTTAGCGCAATAAAGCTGACCAAATGGGTAGCTAGAGGCGGATATTTCCACGTCTGTGTGCTAGCTTTGCCCGGTCTTGCGCGAAGTCACTGCGTTAAGCGTGCAGTCAGCATTTGTCAGGTCGAACCAAACCCTGATTTCGGTATCTATAACCCCGATCCCGAGGTTATTTGGCCGAGGGTGCCAGATCCAAAAGATCGGGCTCGATGGCTGACATTGCACTCTGCAATCCATATGAATTTGATAGGGAAGGAACACTAAATGGCTCTTACTAAAGACCAACTGATCGCCGACATCGCTGAAGCTATCGACGCGCCGAAAACCACCGCGCGTAACGCTCTGGACCAACTGGGCCAAATCGTTGCCGATCAGCTGGAAAACGGCGGCGAAATCACTCTGCCAGGTATCGGCAAACTGAAAGTGACTGAGCGTCCTGCCCGTACTGGCCGCAACCCTTCGACTGGCGCTGCCATCGAAATCGCTGCCAAGAAAGTGATCAAGCTGGTTGTGGCCAAAGGCCTGACCGACGCTGTTAACAAGTAAGACTTGTTAAAAAAAACCGTGCACCGGAGCGATCCGTGCACGGTTTTTTTGTGGGCGCGATAAAGCGCTCACTATGCTTGAGCGTTGCTCCATCGTGCCTGGCGCCAGGCCTGTTGCTGCGCTTTGGTCTGGAAGGTCCAGGCGACGAAGCGGCTTTGCTTCTGCCCTTGGGACATTTCCACCACCTGGCTTTCCAGGGCACCGGCCTTTTTCAGGGCGGTCTGGATCGCCGGCAGGTTGGACGCCTTTGACACCAATGTACTGAACCACAGCACTTGCTGAGCGACCTGCACGCTTTCGCTGACCAATTGGGTCACGAAGCGTACTTCACCGCCTTCGCACCACAACTCGGCCGACTGGCCGCCAAAGTTCAACACCGGCAGCTTGCGTTTCGGATCGGCTTTGCCCAGGGCGCGCCATTTGCGCGTGCTGCCCCGCGTGGCCTCGTCCAGCGAGGCGTGGAATGGCGGGTTGCACATGGTCAGGTCGAACCGCTCTGTGCTCTCCAGCAGGCCTGTGAGGATCTGCTTGGGGTTGCTCTGCAGGCGTACCTGGATCGCTTTGTTCAGGCCATTGGATTGAACGATGGCCTTCGCCGCGGCGATGGCGGTCGCATCGATATCGGAACCGAGGAACTGCCAGCGATAGTCGCTGTAACCGATCAGCGGATACACGCAGTTGGCGCCCATGCCGATGTCCAGCACCTTCACGGCAGCGCCACGGGGGATCACGCCGTCATTGCCACTGGCCAGCAGGTCGGCGAGGAAGTGCACGTAATCGGCGCGGCCTGGCACCGGCGGGCACAGGTAGTCGGCCGGAATGTCCCAGTGAGCGATGCCATAGAACGATTTGAGCAGCGCCCGGTTGAACACCCGCACGGCTTCCGGGCTGGCGAAGTCGATGCTTTCCTTGCCGTACGGATTGATGATCACGAACTTCTTCAGTTCCGGGGCGCTTTTGATCAGCGTCGGAAAGTCGTAGCGACCCTGATGGCGATTGCGCGGGTGCAGGCTGGCCTTTTCCTTCGGGGCGACGGCCGTGGCCGGGGTCTTCGTGGCAGGCTTTTTGCGCGCAGGCTTGGGGGAGCGGGGGGCGGTCATGGCGGTGGTCGATTCGGGTATGGCTAAAAGTGGCGGGCATTGTCCCACATCTGTGGGGCAACACCGATCAAATGTGGGATCTGCATTGGATGCAGGAAAGTGACAGGCATAAAAAAGGGAGGCCGCATGGGCCTCCCTCATCTATTGCGATTTACCCTTACAGGCTGGCAATCCGCGCATGCTGCTCGGCCAGCTTGCCCAGGGCCTGTTCGGCCTCGGCCAGTTTGGCGCGTTCTTTCTCGATGACTTCGGCTGGCGCCTTGTCAACGAAACCAGCGTTGGACAGCTTGCCGCCGACTCGTTGCACTTCACCTTGCAGACGCTGGATTTCCTTGTCCAGACGCGCCAGTTCCGCACCTTTGTCGATCAAACCGGCCATTGGCACCAGCACTTCCATCTCGCCGACCAGCGCGGTGGCGGACAGCGGTGCTTCTTCGCCGGCAGCCAGCACGGTGATCGATTCGAGGCGCGCCAGCTTCTTCAGCAGCGCTTCGTTCTCGGTCAGGCGACGCTGATCCTCGGCGCTGACGTTCTTCAGGAACAGCGGCAGCGGTTTGCCCGGGCCGATGTTCATTTCGCCACGGATGTTGCGGGTGCCGAGCATCAGGCCCTTGAGCCATTCGATGTCATCTTCGGCGGCCTGATCGATGCGCGTTTCGTTGGCCACCGGCCAAGGTTGCAGCATGATCGTCTTGCCTTCGATGCCGGCCAGCGGCGCGATGCGCTGCCAGATTTCTTCGGTGATGAACGGCATGAACGGATGCGCCAGGCGCAGGGCGACTTCCAGCACGCGCACCAGGGTGCGACGGGTGCCGCGCTGGCGTTCGACCGGTGCGTTTTCGTCCCACAGTACAGGCTTGGACAGTTCCAGGTACCAGTCGCAATACTGGTTCCAGATGAACTCGTACAAGGCTTGTGCGGCCAGGTCGAAACGGAACTGGTCGAGTTGGCGGGTCACTTCGGCTTCGGTGCGTTGCAGCTGCGAGATGATCCAGCGGTCAGCCAGGGACAGCTCAAAGGCTTCGCCGTTCTGGCCGCAGTCTTCGCCCTTGTCCAGCACGTAGCGCGCCGCGTTCCAGATCTTGTTGCAGAAGTTGCGATAGCCTTCGACGCGGCCCATGTCGAACTTGATGTCGCGACCGGTGGACGCCAGCGAGCAGAAGGTGAAGCGCAGGGCGTCGGTGCCGTAGCTGGCGATGCCTTCGGCGAACTCGTCGCGGGTCTGCTTCTCGATCTTCTTCGCCAGTTTCGGCTGCATCATGCCGGAGGTGCGTTTCTGCACCAGGGCTTCGAGCTCGATGCCGTCGATGATGTCCAGCGGGTCCAGGACGTTGCCCTTGGACTTGGACATCTTCTGGCCCTGGCCGTCACGCACCAGACCGTGAACGTACACAGTCTTGAACGGAACCTGCGGCGTGCCGTCTTCGTTTTTCACCAAATGCATGGTGAGCATGATCATCCGGGCAACCCAGAAGAAAATGATGTCGAAGCCAGTCACCAGGACGTCGGTGGAGTGGAATTTCTTCAGGAACTCGGTTTGTTCCGGCCAGCCGAGGGTGGAGAACGTCCACAGGCCCGAGCTGAACCAGGTGTCGAGAACGTCGTTGTCCTGTTGCAGCGCAACGTCCGGGCCGAGATTGTGCTTGGTCCGCACTTCGGCTTCGTCGCGGCCGACGTAGACCTTGCCCGATTCGTCGTACCAGGCCGGAATCCGGTGGCCCCACCACAGCTGACGGCTGATGCACCAGTCCTGGATGTCGCGCATCCACGAGAAGTACATGTTTTCGTACTGTTTCGGCACGAACTGGATACGGCCGTCTTCAACGGCGGCAATCGCAGGCTCGGCCAAAGGCTTGGTGGACACGTACCACTGGTCGGTCAGCCAAGGCTCGATGACGGTGCCGGAGCGGTCGCCTTTCGGCACTTTCAGGGCGTGATCGTCAACGCTGACCAGCAGGCCGATAGCGTCGAACGCGGCCACGATCTGCTTGCGCGCTTCGAAGCGGTCGAGACCGGCGTATTCGGCAGGGATCTTGCCGTCGATGGTTTCGTTCAGCGTGCCGTCGAGGTTGAACACCTGGCATGCTGGAAGAACGGCTGCGTTTTTGTCGAAGATGTTCAGCAGCGGCAGGTTGTGACGCTTGCCGACTTCGTAGTCGTTGAAGTCGTGGGCCGGGGTGATTTTCACGCAGCCGGTGCCGAATTCAGGGTCGCAGTAATCGTCGGCGATGATCGGGATGCGGCGGCCAACCAGTGGCAGCTCGACAAATTTGCCGATCAGGGCTTTGTAGCGTTCATCGTTCGGGTTAACGGCCACGGCGGAGTCGCCGAGCATGGTTTCCGGGCGAGTGGTCGCGACGATCAGGAAGTCGTTGCCTTCAGCGGTCTTGGCGCCGTCGGCCAGCGGGTATTTCAGGTTCCACAGGAAACCTTTTTCGTCGTGGTTTTCCACTTCGAGATCGGAAATCGCCGTGTGCAGCTTGGTGTCCCAGTTGACCAGGCGCTTGCCGCGGTAGATCAGGCCGTCTTCGTGCAGGCGTACGAAAGCTTCTTTAACGGCTTCCGAGAGACCGTCGTCCATGGTGAAGCGCTCGCGGCTCCAATCTACGGACGAACCGAGGCGACGGATCTGACGGCTGATGTTGCCACCGGACTCATCTTTCCACTCCCAGACTTTCTCGAGGAATTTCTCGCGGCCCAGGTCATGGCGGCTCTGGCCCTTGGCTTCGAGCTGACGCTCTACCAGCATCTGCGTGGCGATACCGGCGTGGTCGGTACCCGGCTGCCACAGGGTGTTGCGACCCTGCATGCGGCGGAAACGGATCAGGGCGTCCATGATCGCGTTGTTGAAGCCGTGACCCATGTGCAGGCTGCCGGTGACGTTCGGCGGCGGGATCATGATGGTGTAGGACTCGCCCGCGCCTTGCGGGGCGAAGTAATTCTCTGACTCCCAGGTGTTGTACCAGGAAGTTTCAATGGCGTGCGGCTGGTAGGTCTTATCCATGCGCGGCGGGACCCTATTGGCATTTATTCAGGAAAAGCCGGGAAGTATAGCGGGGATGAGCCGATGCGCGTAGAGCGAGGTGACAATGGGTGGGGGAAAGTTGTGGTTGTTTGGTGGCTATTTCGTCAGTTGTGGCCCCTTCGTCGGAACGCCGCCCGGACCAAGCCCGCTCCCACAGGGATATGTGTCGTACCGGCATTTTGTGAACGACACTCAACCTGTGGGAGCGAGCCTGCTTGCGATGACTATCTGTCAGACAACCTGATTCAGGTCGTTATGCCGCGTTTCCTTCAGGCACAGCACTGCAATCAAACTCAGCACCGCCGCCCCGGACACGTAACCGCCGACGTAACTCAACCCGCCCATCGCCACCAGTTTCTGGGCGAAGAACGGCGCCGCGGAAGCACCGACGATACCACCCAGGTTGTAGGCCGCCGAGGCGCCGGTGTAGCGCACGTGGGTGGGGAACAGCTCCGGCAGCAGCGCACCCATCGGCGCAAATGTCACGCCCATCAGAAACAGTTCGATGCACAGGAACAGCGCCACACCCCAGGTCGAACCTTGGGTCAGCAGGGGTTCCATGAGGAAGCCGGACAGGATTGCCAGCACACCGCCGATGATCAGCACCGGTTTGCGCCCGCAACGGTCGCTGGCCCAGGCCGACAGCGGGGTGGCGGCAGCCATGAACAGCACTGCGAAGCACAGCAGGGCGAGGAAGGTTTCGCGGCTGTAGCCGAGCGTTGCCACGCCGTAACTCAGGGAAAACACGGTGGAGATGTAAAACAGCGCGTAGCACACGACCATCGCGCCGGCGCCCAGCAATACGGGCGCCCAGTATTGGCCGAACAGCTCGAACAGGGGGATCTTCACGCGTTCCTGACGCGCCATGGCGTTGGCGAACACCGGGGTCTCATGCAGCTTGAGGCGCACATACAGGCCGACCATCACCAGTGCGGCGCTGAGCAGGAACGGAATACGCCAGCCCCATGAGCGGAACTGTTCATCGTCCAGCACCACGGCCAGGGTCAGGAACAGGCCGTTGGCCGCCAGAAAGCCGATGGATGGGCCCAGTTGCGGGAACATGCCGAACCACGCGCGCTTGCCTTTCGGCGCGTTCTCCGTGGCCAGCAATGCCGCACCTCCCCATTCACCGCCCAACCCAAGGCCTTGGCCGAAGCGCAAGACGCAAAGCAGGATCGGTGCCCAGGCGCCAATGCTGTCGTAACCCGGCAGCACGCCGATCAGTGTGGTGCACACGCCCATCAGCAGCAGCGAGGCGACCAGGGTCGACTTGCGGCCGATACGGTCGCCGAAGTGACCGAAAAGGGCCGAACCCAAGGGGCGCGCAAGGAAAGCGATGCCGAACGTGAGAAACGCCGAAAGCATCTGGGCGGTGCCGGATGTCTGCGGAAAGAACACCGGACCGATCACCAGTGCGGCGGCGGTGGCATAGACGTAGAAGTCGTAGAACTCGATGGCAGTACCGATGAAACTCGCGGTGGCCACGCGGGTGGCGGAGTTCGTCGGTTGCACAGGTGTGGAGTCGCTGTAAGTCGTGCTGGTCGTCATGCGGTTATCCCTGACAGTCATGTGCTCCGGTGGAGCGAATTATTATGGTCGAGAACCCAGGGATGTGGGTGGAGGCACGGTCGCTGTTCAAGGTAGGAACAGTCGTCGGTTTGTTACGGACTTTGCGGGTGGACGGGCCGGAAGCTGCGAAGTGCGGGGTAAGCACGGAGCCGGCAAGGCTTGGGTAAGCGCTTCGATTATAGGAAGGTGGCTAACGATCGAACAAGTGGCTTGAGTTGCCACAAAAGATTTGCCTGGCAGTTAGATAACAACCGGCATCGAGCTGGTCTGCCAGATCAGCACCCGCGTGACGCGGTTGTCCTCGGTCTCGAGAATTTCCAGGCGATACCGGCCGATCTTCAGGCACACCGCGCTTTCGGGAATGGTTTCCAGTGCCTCGGTGACCAGACCGTTCAGGGTTTTCGGGCCATCGCTGGGCAGGTGCCAGCCGAGGCTCTTGTTCAGCTCGCGAATGGACGCGGCACCGTCGATCACCAGGCGTCCGTCGGCTTGCGGATGAATGTGCGGATTGTCCAGGCTCTGCTGGCTTTCGAACTCGCCGACGATTTCTTCGAGAATGTCTTCCAGGGTGACGATGCCCAGCACTTCGCCGTATTCGTCGACCACCATGCCCAGGCGTCGCTGCTGCTTGTGGAAGTTGAGCAGTTGCAACTGCAACGGGGTGCTTTCCGGCACGAAGTACGGCTCGTGGCTGGCAGCCAGTAACGCTTCCCTGGTCAGGCTTGCATCGGGCAGCAAGTGAAGGATGTGCCGGGTGTTGAGGACGGCTTCGACCTGGTTGATATCACTGTGGAACACCGGCAGGCGAGTACGTCTGTTGTGGCGCAATTGTTCGATGATTTCCTCGATGGAGTCATCGAGATTGATGCCGTCCACGTCGCTGCGCGGTACCAGGATGTCATTGACGGTGATGTTGTCCAGCGCGTGGATGCCTGGCAGCGGGTGAGGGCGGTTTACGGTTTCGGAGGGCGCATGCCGCTCCGTCAGCGTTTCGTCCTCACTCTGTTGCACCACTTTGGCTTTACGGGCGAACGGCCGCGTCAGCAACTGACTGATGCTGTTGAGCAACCATGCCGCAGGATAGATGATTTTCAGCGGCACCCGCAGCAGGTTGTTGCCCTGGGCCAGGATCGCATCCGGATAGCGAACGGCGAGGGTGCGCGGCAAGTAGTCGGAAAACACTAGTAGCATGGCGCCCGCCCCGAGGCAGGCGACCCACGGACCGTTCTCGGCCCAGGTGAAAATAGCCAGCAAGGTGCTGATGACCACCACCAGTGCGCGGCACAGGGTGTTGCAAAAAATCAGGCTGGCCAAGGGAAAGCTGAGTTTCGCCACCGGTTTGTCGCTGGAACGCGTTGCGGTGCGCTGGGCCAGCAAATGCTGGTGCGCCGCTTCGATGGCGGTAAACAGCCCCGACCATAAAACCAGCAGGGTCACTACCGCGAGCATCGGCCCTATGGGCAAGTCGTCCATTAATGCCGCCCGTCAGATATGCAGGATGTATTCACGAACCAGCTTGCTGCCGAAATACGCCAGCATCAGCAGGCAAAAACCGGCCAGGGTCCAGCGAATGGCTTTGTGCCCGCGCCAGCCGAGGCGATTGCGTCCCCACAGCAGCACGCTGAAAACGACCCAGGCCAGGCAGGCCAGCAGGGTTTTGTGCACCAGATGCTGGGCGAACAGGTTCTCGACGAACAGCCAGCCGGAAATCAGCGACAGCGACAACAGCGTCCAGCCGGCCCAGAGGAACCCGAACAGCAGGCTTTCCATGGTTTGCAGCGGCGGGAAGTTCTTGATCAGCCCGGAGGGGTGCTTGTGCTTGAGCTGGTGGTCTTGAACCAGCAGTAGCAAGGACTGGAACACCGCGATGGTGAACATGCCGTAGGCCAGAATCGAAAGCAGGATGTGGGCGAGGATGCCCGGCTCCTCATCGATGACCTGTACCGTGCCGGTGGGGGCAAAGTGCGCCAGCATCACGGTCAGGGCCCCAAGCGGGAACAGCAGGACCAGCAGGTTCTCCACCGGAATCCGCGAGCAGGCCAGCAGGGTCAGTGCGATGACCGCCACGGCAATCAGGCTGGCGGCACTGAAGAAGTCCAGGGCCAGGCCGGTCGGGGTCAGCAGGTGGGTGAGCAGGCTGACGCTGTGGGCCAATACGGCGAGCACGCCGAGCATGACCAGCAGGCGTTTGTTGACCTTGGCGCCGGACGCCAGGCGAGTGCCCTGGTAAATGGTCGCAGCGGCATACAAGCAGGCGGCGGCGAGGGTAGTTAGCAAGCTGGGTGACAAGGGGAGCATAAATCCTGTTAGGCAAGCCCGAAAGTCGCTGAGTTTGGCATAGAACCCCCGCCACACGAAAGACCGCGCAACCTGACAGCGAGGTGTCCGCCGGCCACAGTCTTCGCTATAATCCGCGACCTGCCCACGCCGCAGGCTCGCCGAGCACACGTTTAGTCCGGTCCGGGCCGCCATTATCCCGGTCTACACAGGGCCTGAAAGGATCGCGCAATGTTTGAAAACTTAACCGACCGTCTCTCGCAGACGCTGCGCCATGTCACCGGCAAGGCCAAGCTGACTGAAGACAACATCAAAGACACCCTGCGTGAAGTGCGCATGGCGTTGCTCGAAGCCGACGTCGCCCTGCCGGTGGTCAAGGATTTCGTCAACTCGGTCAAGGAACGTGCCGTCGGTACCGAGGTGTCGCGCAGCCTGACGCCGGGCCAGGCCTTCGTGAAGATCGTCCAGGCCGAACTCGAAAGCCTGATGGGCGCGGCCAACGAAGATTTGAACCTGAGCGCCGTGCCGCCAGCGGTCATCCTGATGGCCGGTTTGCAGGGCGCCGGTAAGACCACCACCGCCGGCAAGCTCGCGCGCTTCCTTAAAGAGCGCAAGAAGAAGTCGGTCATGGTTGTGTCTGCCGACGTTTATCGTCCAGCGGCGATCAAGCAGCTGGAAATGCTCGCCGGTGAAGTCGGCGTTACCTTCTTCCCGTCCGACCTGAGCCAGAAGCCGGTCGAGATCGCGCAAGCGGCTATTAAGGAAGCGAAACTCAAATTCATCGACGTGGTCATCGTCGATACCGCCGGTCGCCTGCACATCGATGAAGAGATGATGGGCGAGATCAAGGCTCTGCACGCTGCGATCAACCCGGTCGAAACCCTGTTCGTGGTCGACGCCATGACCGGCCAGGACGCCGCCAACACGGCCAAGGCCTTCGGCGATGCATTGCCGCTGACCGGTGTGATCCTGACCAAGGTCGACGGCGACGCCCGTGGCGGTGCCGCGCTGTCGGTACGCGCCATCACCGGCAAGCCGATCAAGTTCATCGGTATGGGCGAGAAGAGCGAAGCGCTCGATCCGTTCCACCCTGAGCGTATCGCCTCGCGCATCCTCGGCATGGGCGACGTGCTCAGCCTGATCGAGCAGGCGGAAGCGACGCTCGACAAGGACAAAGCCGACAAGCTTGCTAAAAAGTTGAAGAAGGGCAAGGGCTTCGACCTCGAAGACTTCCGCGATCAGCTGCAACAGATGAAAAACATGGGCGGCCTCGGCGGCCTCATGGACAAGCTGCCGAACATGGGTGGCGTGAACCTGGCGCAAATGGGCAACGCCCAGGGTGCGGCAGAGAAGCAGTTCAAGCAGATGGAAGCCATCATCAATTCCATGACCCCGGCCGAGCGCCGCGACCCTGAGATGATCAGCGGTTCGCGCAAGCGCCGGATCGCCATGGGTTCCGGCACCCAGGTGCAGGACATCGGCCGCTTGATCAAGCAGCACAAGCAGATGCAGAAGATGATGAAGAAGTTCTCCGCGAAAGGCGGAATGGCCAAGATGATGCGCGGCATGGGCGGTATGTTGCCCGGCGGCGGCATGCCCAAGATGTAAAGAATTCGCGCCGGCCATCGGGTCGGCGCTGCCCCACACGGACGTGGGATACACAGCAAACCCGCACTTGGCGGGAGCTGACCGGCCGTTTTCAACGACGGCTCTATAGCAAATCTGCATGGCGACCGATAGGCCGCCGGAAAAAGTCATTTGCAAAAGTCCGGATATTCCTTAGAATATGCGGCCTTTCGGGCACCTATGCCCGCTGTGCCTTTAGATTTGCAGCACCGACTACAGGAACGATGTTCACATGCTAACAATCCGTCTTGCCCTTGGCGGCTCCAAAAAGCGCCCGTTTTACCACTTGACCGTAACCGACAGCCGCAACCCGCGCGACGGTTCGCACAAGGAACAGGTTGGCTACTTCAACCCTGTTGCCCGTGGTCAGGAAGTTCGTCTGTCCGTGAACCAAGAGCGCGTAGCCTACTGGCTGAGCGTTGGTGCACAACCTTCTGAGCGCGTTGCTCAGTTGTTGAAGGATTCTGCTAAGGCTGCGGCCTGAGCAATATGAACGCGACGCCTGCCATTGCTGATGATTTGATCGTTATCGGCAAGATTTACTCGGTTCACGGCGTTCGCGGCGAAGTGAAGGTGTACTCCTTTACTGATCCGATTAAGAACCTGCTGGATTACAAAACCTGGACGCTCAAGCGTGACGGCAATGTAAAGCAGGTAGAGCTGGTCAGCGGACGCGGGAACGACAAGTTCCTGGTCGCAAAGCTCAAGGATCTCGATGATCGCGAAGAAGCTCGTCTTCTGGCCGGTTATGAGATCTGCGTGCCGCGCAACCTGTTCCCTGAACTCACCGACGGCGAGTACTACTGGTACCAGCTGGAAGGTCTCAAGGTCATCGACACCCTCGGACAACTGTTCGGGAAAATCGATCACCTGCTGGAGACCGGCTCGAACGATGTCATGGTGGTCAAGCCTTGCGCTGGCAGCCTGGATGATCGCGAACGCCTGTTGCCCTATACCGAGCAATGCGTGTTGGCCATCGACCTGGCGGCAGGTGAGATGAAGGTGGATTGGGATGCGGACTTCTAAGCGTGGCTAACTTGCGCGTAGAAGTGATCAGTTTGTTTCCCGAGATGTTCTCCGCCATCAGCGAGTACGGCATCACCAGTCGTGCGGTGAAACAGGGGCTCTTGCAGCTCACCTGTTGGAATCCGCGAGACTACACGACGGATCGACATCACACTGTGGACGATCGCCCGTTTGGCGGTGGTCCGGGCATGGTGATGAAGATCAAGCCCCTGGAAGATGCTCTGGTTCAGGCCAAGGCAGCAGCCGGGGAGGCGGCGAAGGTAATTTACCTGTCCCCCCAAGGCCGTCAACTGACTCAGTCGGCGGTACGCGAGTTGGCGAATCTGGATGCATTGATCCTGATTGCCGGCCGCTATGAAGGCATTGACGAGCGTTTTATTGATGCTCATGTCGATGAAGAGTGGTCGATTGGCGACTATGTACTGTCTGGCGGCGAGCTGCCGGCGATGGTCCTGATCGATGCGGTTACACGACTGCTGCCTGGAGCTTTAGGGCATGCGGACTCCGCTGAGGAAGATTCCTTTACGGATGGTTTGCTGGATTGCCCGCACTACACCCGACCGGAGGTGTATGCGGATCAGCGTGTTCCCGACGTATTGCTAAGTGGCAATCACGCGCACATCCGGCGTTGGCGTTTACAGCAGTCCCTTGGTCGGACCTTTGAACGACGCGCCGATCTTCTGGAAAGCCGCTCGCTTTCTGGAGAAGAGAAGAAGCTGCTCGAGGAATACATCCGCGAGCGGGACGATAGTTAACAACGTATCGATGGTAGATCCGACGATTTACCTTAGGAGCACAGCATGACTAACAAAATCATCCTTGCACTCGAAGCAGAGCAGATGACCAAAGAGATCCCTACCTTTGCCCCGGGCGACACCATTGTCGTTCAGGTGAAAGTGAAGGAAGGCGACCGTTCGCGTCTGCAAGCGTTCGAAGGTGTTGTTATCGCCAAGCGTAACCGCGGCGTAAACAGTGCATTCACCGTTCGTAAAATCTCCAACGGTGTTGGCGTAGAGCGTACTTTCCAGACCTACTCCCCGCAAATCGACAGCATGGCTGTCAAGCGTCGCGGTGACGTACGTAAAGCCAAGCTGTACTACCTGCGTGACCTGTCGGGTAAAGCAGCTCGCATCAAGGAAAAACTGGCTTAAGTCCAGCTTCCGATGCAAAAAAAGCAGCCTGCGGGCTGCTTTTTTGTTGCCTGCGATTTGGTGCCCGTCTGGATTTACACCGTCTCGGGCTGGATCAACGCCAACAACGTCCAACCCGCCGCGGGCTTGATCGTGCTTTCCGGCGTTACCACGTGTACCCAATCGCTGTCGTCGCGTACGAACAGCAAGGTCGCACGCTCACCATGCAATGCACGGTAGTCGTCCCAGTTGAAGCCGTCCGTCAAGGTTGTGCTGTACAGCTCTGAGCCCTGACTCAGCTGGCTGGCGAGCTTGGCGTAGGTCAGTGCTTCGCTGCCCAGTTGATTGCCGCGATGTTCCAGGCTGGTACGGTGCTTGTCGGTGCGGCGGCTTTCCTGGCCGCTGGCCAGGCCGAACATGCGCTGATGGCCCAGTTCATGTCGAAAGCGCATCAGCGCCAGGGTGTTCATTTCGCCGGAGGGTGACAGCGCCAGCAAATGCCCGAGGCCGACCAGATCCAGGTGCGCATCGGCATGTTGCGACGCCGGGTTGCCAAAATAGGTCGGCAAGCCTTCCATCCGCGCTGAGCGAATGTTTTCCCAGCTCGAATCCGTCAGCAGTACGCGACTGCCCAGTTGTTGCAGGGCCTTGCCCAGTGTGCGCGCAGGTCCGTTGGCGCCGATGATCAGGAAGCCGCTCGGTGCCGGTTCCGCCACCTTCAGCAGGCGAGCCAGCGGTCGTGCCGTCGCGCTTTGCAACACTACCGTGCCGATGATCACCGCAAAGGTGAGCGGCACCAGCAGCAATGCGCCCTGGTGACCGGCCTCATGCAGGCGAATGGCGAAGATGGCCGACACCGCCGCTGCCACGATGCCCCTTGGCGCAATCCACGCCAGCAGCGCTCGCTCGCGCCAACCCAGGCTGGAGCCCACCGTGCTCAGCAGCACATTCAAGGGGCGGGCGATGAACTGAATGACCAGCAGCAATATCAGCACCAGAGGCCCGAGGCCGATCATGGCGTTCAGGTCCAGCCGGGCCGCCAGCAGAATGAACAGGCCGGAGATCAGCAGCACGCTGAGGTTCTCCTTGAAGTGCAGGATGTGCCGCACGTCCACGCCTTTCATGTTGGCCAGCCACATGCCCATCAAGGTCACGGCCAGCAACCCGGATTCGTTGGTGACCTCGTTGGAGGCAATGAAAATACCCAGGACTGCCGCGAGCGCTGCCAGGTTGTGCAGGTATTCCGGCAGCCACTGGCGGCGAATCAATGTACCGAGCAACCAGCCGCCAGAAACACCGAACAGGCTGCCGCACAGAATCACGCCACCGAAGGTCAGCAGGCTTTCCTCGAGGCCGTTACCTTTGGAGCTGGCGATGATGAAGCTATAGACGACCACCGCCAGCAGGGCACCGATGGGGTCGATGGCAATGCCTTCCCAGCGCAGGATGTTGGCAATCGACGCTTTCGGGCGCACGACGCGCAGCATCGGCACGATCACGGTCGGCCCGGTCACCAGGGTCAGGCTGCCGAAGAGGATGGCCAGCATCCAGTCGAAATCCAGCAGCCAGTGAGTGGCGACAGCAATGACCACCCAGGTGGAGAGGGCGCCAATGGTGACCAAGCGATGGACGACGCTGCCGATTTCGCGCCATTCGGACAAATGCAGGGTCAGGCTGCCTTCGAACAGGATCAGCGCTACCGCCAGGGACACCAGCGGCATCAACAGTGGTCCGAACATCTCCTGCGGGTCGAGCAAGTGCAGCACGGGACCGGCCAGGATGCCGGTCAGCAGCAGGAACAGAATCGCCGGCAGTTTCAAACGCCAGGCCAGCCATTGGCAAAGCAGCGCCGCCGCGCCTATCCCGCCAAATGCCAATAAAATCTGCTGCTCGCTCATTGCTGCTCCCTGTTCCTTGAAATGGCGGCCTATGAAAGACTAGCGGCCGTTTCCATGTCCAATTTTAATTTTGCACGCGGCCTCTAGGCTGCATGATTCGAGTACCCATGCCTGCCATCGATCACCCGCTGATAGACCAATTCCTCGATGCCCTGTGGCTGGAGAAAGGCCTTTCCGATAACACCCGCGATGCCTATCGCAGTGACCTGACGCTGTTCAACGGCTGGTTACAGGACAAGGGACTGGAGCTGGTCAATGCCGGGCGCGAGTTGATACTCGACCACCTGGCCTGGCGCCTGGAGCAAAACTACAAGCCTCGTTCCACTGCGCGCTTTCTCTCGGGTGTGCGTGGCTTCTATCGTTACCTGCTGCGGGAAAAGATGATCTCGGTCGATCCGACATTGCGCGTTGATATGCCGCAACTCGGCAGGCCGCTGCCAAAGTCCTTGTCCGAGGCGGATGTGGAAGCCTTGTTGAAGGCGCCCGATTTGAGCGAGGCCATCGGTCAGCGCGACCGGGCCATGCTTGAAGTGCTGTACGCCTGTGGCTTGCGGGTGACCGAGCTGATCAGCCTCACCCTGGAGCAAGTCAATTTGCGTCAAGGCGTGTTGCGAGTGATGGGCAAGGGCAGCAAGGAGCGGCTGGTGCCGATGGGCGAGGAGGCGATTGTCTGGGTCGAGCGCTACATGCGTGATGCCCGCAGCGAACTGCTTGGCGGGCGTCCCAGCGACGTGTTGTTCCCAAGTCTGCGTGGCGAGCAGATGACCCGCCAGACCTTCTGGCACCGGATCAAGCACCAGGCCAAGGTGGCAGGGATCGGCAAGTCGCTGTCGCCCCACACCTTGCGCCATGCCTTCGCCACGCACCTGCTCAACCACGGCGCAGACCTGCGGGTGGTGCAGATGCTGCTGGGGCACAGCGATTTGTCGACGACGCAGATCTATACCCATGTTGCCCGGGCGCGCTTGCAGGATCTGCATGCCAAACACCATCCGCGGGGATAACCGAAAAACCTGTGGGAGCGAGCTTGGTCCGGGCGGCGTTCCGACGATAGCGGCCGGACAGTCGATACATGTTTTGGATGTGGTGCCGTCATCGCGAGCAAGCTCGCTCCCGCAGGGTATTGTGCCGCCACAAATGTCTTGCATCAGGTGCATTCGGCCCTGCGGACCTTATGTGATAGGCTGGGCCGGTTTGCACGATGGGCGGTTATGACCCGGTGTTTCGGCACGGGCGTTCTGATCGTCCCATATGTTCGCCTTCAGGAGTTCTCATGCGTCTGACCCAGATTTTCGCCGCCGCAGCCATTGCGTTGGTCAGCACCTTTGCCGTCGCCGATGACGCGGCCGACAAAGCCATTCGTAAAAGCCTGGAAAGCCTCCAGCTCGAAGTGCCGGTAGAGACCATCACCGCCAGCCCGTTGCCAGGCCTGTACGAAGTCAAGCTCAAGGGCAGCCGTGTGCTGTACGCCAGCGCCGACGGCCAGTACGTGGTCCAGGGCTACCTGTTCGACCTCAAGGACGGCAAGCCCGTCAACCTGACCGAAAAAACCGAGCGCCTGGGCATCTCCAAGCTGATCAACGACATCCCGGTTGCCGAAACCGTTGTCTACCCGGCCATTGGCGAAACCAAGTCGCACATCACCGTATTCACCGACACCACCTGTCCGTACTGCCACAAGCTGCACGCCGAAGTGCCTGAGCTGAACAAGCGCGGCATCGAAGTGCGTTACGTTGCGTTCCCGCGCCAGGGCCTGGGCTCGCCGGGTGACGAGCAACTGCAAGCGGTGTGGTGCTCGAAAGACAAGAAAGCGGCCATGGACAAAATGGTCGACGGCAAGGAAATCAAGGCCGCCAAGTGCGATAACCCGGTTTCCAAACAGTTCGCGCTCGGCCAGTCGATTGGCGTGAACGGCACACCGGCCATCGTTTTGGCCGACGGTCAGGTCATTCCGGGCTACCAGCCTGCGCCACAAGTCGCCAAACTGGCGCTGGGCGCGAAGTAAATTCGCATCGTCAAGGTCAGCCATTGACGATCATGGTCCGGCAGCGACATTCGCCGGGCCATCAATAGAGAACCGCGAGTATGCGGTTGTTTTCACGGCCGGCCTCGAGTCGGCCGTTTTATGGGGAGTTCACAGTGAAACCGGTCAAAGTAGGCATCTGTGGGTTAGGAACCGTCGGTGGCGGTACCTTCAACGTACTTCAGCGCAACGCCGAGGAAATTGCTCGTCGTGCCGGGCGTGGGATCGAAGTGGCACAAATTGCCATGCGCACGCCAAAGCCTCAGTTCCAAACGACCGGTATTGCGATTACCAACGATGTCTTCGAAGTGGCCACGAACCCTGAGATCGACATCGTTATAGAGCTGATGGGCGGCTACACCGTTGCCCGCGAGCTGGTACTCAAGGCCATCGAGAATGGCAAGCATGTGGTCACCGCGAACAAGGCGCTTATCGCCGTTCACGGTAATGAAATTTTCGCCAAGGCCCGCGAGAAGGGCGTGATTGTTGCGTTCGAAGCGGCGGTGGCCGGTGGTATTCCGGTGATCAAGGCGATCCGCGAAGGCCTGTCCGCCAACCGCATCAACTGGGTAGCCGGCATCATCAACGGCACCGGCAACTTCATCCTGACGGAAATGCGCGAGAAGGGTCGCACCTTCGAAGACGTATTGGCCGAAGCCCAGGCACTGGGTTACGCCGAAGCCGATCCGACCTTCGACGTCGAGGGTATCGACGCGGCTCACAAGCTGACGATCCTGGCGTCCATCGCGTTCGGTATCCCGTTGCAATTCGACAAGGCCTACACCGAAGGCATCACCAAGCTGACCACCGCCGACGTCAACTACGCCGAAGCGCTGGGCTACCGCATCAAGCACCTGGGCGTGGCGCGCAGCACCGCGGCCGGTATCGAACTGCGCGTGCACCCGACGCTGATCCCGGCCGATCGCCTGATCGCCAACGTCAACGGCGTGATGAACGCGGTGATGGTCAACGGCGATGCTGCCGGTTCGACCCTGTTCTATGGCGCTGGCGCCGGCATGGAGCCGACCGCGTCGTCGGTGATCGCCGACCTGGTGGACGTGGTTCGCGCCATGACTTCCGACCCGGAAAACCGCGTGCCGCACCTGGCGTTCCAGCCGGATTCGCTGTCGGCTCACCCGATCCTGCCGATCGAAGCCTGCGAAAGCGCCTACTACCTGCGTATTCAGGCCAAGGACCATCCGGGCGTATTGGCTCAGGTCGCGAGCATCCTCTCGGAGCGCGGCATCAACATCGAGTCGATCATGCAGAAGGAAGCCGAGGAGCACGACGGCCTGGTGCCGATGATCCTGCTGACCCACCGCGTGCTGGAACAGCACATCAACGATGCCATCGCTGCTTTGGAAGCCTTGGCGGGTGTGGTCGGTCCGGTTGTACGGATCCGTGTCGAGCACCTGAACTAAGCCGATATCGTTGACCGGGCTCGCTTGCGGGCCCGGCACTACGAACACTGTCCATTGGAGTCAGTCATGCGTTACATCAGTACCCGCGGCCAGGCACCGGCCCTGAATTTTGAAGACGTCCTGCTGGCAGGCCTTGCCACCGACGGCGGTCTGTACGTCCCGGAAAACCTGCCACGTTTCACCCAGGAAGAAATCGCTTCCTGGGCTGGCCTGCCGTATCACGAGCTGGCTTTCCGCGTCATGCGCCCGTTCGTCACCGGCAGCATTCCCGATGCCGATTTCAAAAAGATTCTTGAAGAAACCTATGGTGTGTTCGCCCACAGCGCCGTTGCGCCGCTGCGTCAGCTGAACGGCAACGAATGGGTGCTGGAGCTGTTCCACGGCCCGACCCTGGCGTTCAAGGACTTCGCCCTGCAACTGCTGGGTCGTTTGCTCGACTACGTGCTGGAAAAGCGCGGCGAGCGCGTGGTGATTGTCGGCGCCACCTCCGGTGACACCGGTTCGGCCGCCATCGAAGGCTGCAAGCATTGCGAAAACGTCGACATCTTCATCCTGCACCCGCACAACCGTGTGTCCGAAGTGCAGCGTCGGCAGATGACCACCATCTTCGGTGAGAACATCCACAACATCGCCATCGAAGGCAACTTCGATGACTGCCAGGAAATGGTCAAGGCGAGCTTCGCCGACCAGGGCTTCCTCAAGGGCACTCGCCTGGTGGCCGTGAACTCGATCAACTGGGCGCGGATCATGGCCCAGATCGTTTACTACTTCCACGCAGCCCTGCAACTGGGTGGCCCGGCGCGTTCGGTGTCGTTCTCGGTGCCGACCGGCAACTTCGGCGACATCTTCGCCGGTTACCTGGCACGCAACATGGGCCTGCCGATCAACCAGTTGATCGTCGCCACCAATCGCAACGACATCCTGCACCGCTTCATGAGCGGCAACCAGTACGTCAAGGAAACCCTGCACGCCACGCTGTCGCCGTCCATGGACATCATGGTGTCGTCGAACTTCGAGCGCCTGCTGTTCGACCTGCACGGTCGCAACGGCGCGGCAATCGCCGGGCTGATGGATTCGTTCAAGCAGGGTGGCGGTTTCAGCGTCGAGCAAGAGCGCTGGACCGAAGCCCGCAAGTTGTTCGATTCGCTGGCCGTGGATGACGCGCAAACCTGCGAAACCATTGCCGAAGTCTACGAGCAGACTGGCGAAGTGCTGGATCCACACACGGCCATCGGCGTGAAAGCTGCGCGGGAATGCCGTCGCAGCCTGGACATTCCAATGGTGATCCTGGGTACCGCCCACCCGGTCAAATTCCCGGACGCCGTGGAAAAAGCCGGTGTAGGAAAAGCGCTCGAACTGCCGGTACATCTTTCTGATTTGTTTGAACGAGACGAACGTTGCACCGTATTGCCAAATGACCTGAAGGCCGTGCAGGCCTTTGTCAGCCAGCATGGCAACCGCGGCAAGCCGCTGTAACCGGTCAGCGCTGTAACATTTTGAAGCCCGTCTCCTGACGGGCTTTTTCATTTCTGCATGCACACTTGTCGTGTTATCGCCGTGAAAGGACTGGCGAATGGATCACCAAGGACGTGGGAATGCTGTTTACAAGTGTGTTCAAGCCAGTCGCACGCTGGCTGTTTTTATTCGGCATGCTGGGAATCGCCGAATGGGGAGGGGCGAGCCCTGCATCGATTCAGGAGCGAGGTAAGTCTGTTGCACGTTCAATGGTGGTGCTGGATGACCAGGAGTTGCAATGGATGGCCAGCCATCCACGGGTCGTGGTCACAGCGCTGGAATACCCGTTGTACCTGTTCAAGGATGAACATGGCCAATGGACGGGCTTGAACAGTGACCTGCTCAAACGCATCAGTGACATGACGGGGTTGCAGTTCGTTTACCAAGAGTCTTTTTCCACCGATCAGATGCTGGCTCATCTGGAAAGCGGCACCGCGGATTTGAGTACGACCCTGGCGATGAATGACGAACGCAAGGCGTTTCTGGATTTCAGCCATGCGTACGGCGGTGCAGGATGGGTCTTTGTCGGGCAGGCCGGGGCACCGCCGGTGCAGGCGCTGGAGGATATGACGAAGCGGGTGCTGGTGCTGCCGACCCGGCATGCACTGGAAGCGATGATACGTCGCAATTATCCGTCCATCGAGTTGCGCTCGGTTAAAACCTACGCCGAAGCCCGTGCCTGGGTGGAAAGCGGCGAAGCCTACGCCACCATCGAAAGCGAAATCGGCGCCCAGCTTATTCCGTCGGGCCGGCTGCAGATCGGTGCCGTGGTGCCGGGCAAATGGGATGCGGATTATCTGGCGGTGCGTAAAGGCCAGCCGCAGCTGCTGAGTATCCTCAACAAGGCGCTTGAGGCGTTTCCTGAACAGGAGTTGCGCGACCTTCGCCGGAAGTGGTTCGGCGGCGCTACCGTACCGCAGGCGCCTGGCTTTTGGCAGCGGATTGACCAGTGGGTTTGCTGGGGCGTGTTGGTGGTCAGCCTGTTCGGGCTGTTGTCCCTGCTCTGGAATCGGCGGTTGGCGGTGGTGGTCAGGCAACGGGTCGAGGCCCAAAGCAGCCTGCGCGATCAGCTCGCATTCCAGCATGCCCTGATGGATGCAATGCCTGACCCGATGTTTGTCCGTGATCTGCAAGGGCGCTTGATCATGTGCAACAAAAGTTATGAGGACGCCTTGTCGACGCGTTTTGA
Organism: Pseudomonas grandcourensis; assembly: GCF_039909015.1. Taxonomy (NCBI): domain Bacteria; kingdom Pseudomonadati; phylum Pseudomonadota; class Gammaproteobacteria; order Pseudomonadales; family Pseudomonadaceae; genus Pseudomonas; species Pseudomonas grandcourensis. The sequence continues at coordinate 5,620,229 of NZ_CP150919.1, read as the reverse complement.
CCGGATGCAGGGGCGGCAGTTGATCGAGATCGATGCCATGCCCAGACAAACCGCGGAACTGCTGCATGCCGAGTACATGGCGCAATTGAGTACACGAAGGACGCGCTTTTTCGAGCGTCAATTGATGTTCAAGGACGGTGTCAGGGATATCTACCAGTGGACCGTGCCGTTTTACACGGCCGATGGCCAGCTCCGAGGATTGTTGGGAGGCTGGGCCGACATCGCCCGGCGTACCCGACAGACGTGATGGTGGCGTTTTTTCTCTGTCATGTTCGCCGTGCATGCTCACTTGACTGGGTTGCAGGTTCGCCTGCGGTCGGTATCCAGAACTTTCTTCTCGGGCCAGCGGTCATTTGTTGTAGGCATGCCCCAGGCACATTGTTTTCGGACTATTGAGTGGTGATCGGGATGGAAAGTATCAGTCTGTTGCTCGGTGAAGCGCTGAGCCCGTATCAGGTCACGTTGACCCCGTCAGGCATTCGTGGCGAATGCCGGGTGACCCTGAAGAATGCTATCGGCGCGACTGTGGTCGAGCGCGAGTTCAATCAGGCTCAGTTGGATGACAAACGCCTGCTGACGGATGTGGTCGACGGATTGCATCGCGACGTGCTGATCGCTGAAGGACGCCTTGAGCCTTGTGTCATCGCGGCATTGCGCAATGCGGCGCAGGACAAGCTGCTGGCCAGCCGCAATTGAACGGATTTTTGTGGGAACCTTCCCGCGCCCAGGTCAGTCAGACCTTGTAACAGCAGGATCAAGCATTGTGCTCCGGTGCTTGTAGCTTGCTGCTACTGGTCTCCAAACAGACCACGTTTAACCCCGAGTCGTCTCCCCACTTCTCGGGGTTTCTTTTGCCCGGGATTTGTCAGGGTTGTGCCAGATTGTCGAAAAACGCCTTGGTGTCTTTCAGGTAATCATTGCGACTCTCCGGATCCAGCCAGGCGGCGTAGGCCTCGTCAAGGCGTTCACGGGGAAGGGTGCGCAGCACCTGGTTGATCTCGACTATGGCCTGCCGGCCCTTTGGTGTGTCGGTGCAACCGATGTAGCCGGACAGGTATTTGCCCGTGCCGCGAATCGGATAGAACTGCAGCTCATCCTCGGCGATGCCTTGCAGCGAGGCCTGGTAGCGAATTTCCGGGCGATAACCCAACAGCAGGCGCAAGCGCCCCAGGCGCTGCATTTGCAGCAGGCTGCCCAAGGCGTCGTTACCGTAATGAGCGGTCAGCGCGTCGGCGGGCGCTTGCTTGAGCAGTCCGTCGAGGAACTCGCCGTAATTGCGCTCGGCAATAATCCCCAGTTTTTCGCCGCCGCTGGCAAGCAGCGCTGCCAGATCCACTTCGCCGTCCTTGATAAAGGGGGCCAGCACTTTCTGATCGACGCGCCGCACGGCCAGGCCATTGCTCATGGCGCGGAAGACCGGGATGGAAAAGGCGATCCACTGTTCCCGTTCCTTGCTCCAGTTCAGCGCCGCGTCGCAGACGAGGGAAGGTTCGTGGAGCATTTGCAATCCACGGGCGCGATTGACCCTCATCACGCTGTGCTGGTATTGCGGCATGCCGGCAATCAACAGTGGAAGCAGTTGATCGATAACGCCCTGGCCCTTTTTCGGCCCGTCGAAGATTGTCAGCGGCGGCAGGTCGCGCTTGAGCCAGATCAGGGTCTCCCAGGGTTGAGCCAGGGCAGAGGGGACCGGCTCAAGGAGCAGGAGCGAAATCGCCAGCACGCACAGCAGCCACCCGCCGCGTGACGGGCAGTGCCCAATGACCCATGCAGGCCGGCGCCTCAGTTCAGATGGCTCCGTCTTTGCGCAACTGTGCGATCTGCGTCGCGTCATAGCCAAGTTCCTGGAGTACCTGTGCGTTGTGCTCACCCAGTTGTGGCCCGACCCATTCACATTCTCCGGGTGTCTCTGAGAGTTTCGGCACAATGCCCGGCATCTTGAAGTCTTTGCCGTCCGGCAGCTTGGCTTGCAGGAACATTTCCCGCGCCAGGTACTGTGGGTCATTGAACATGTCTTCGGCGCTGAAGATCCGGCTGGCCGGCACCTCGGCCTGTTTGAGCTGCGCCAGCACCCTGTCCAGCGGCAACGAATTGACCCAGCGATCGATGACGCCATAAATCTCGTCGCGTCGGGCATCGCGGCCATCGTTGCTGGCAAGCTGGGGGTCGTTGGCCAGGTCTTCCCGGCCAATGATCAGCATGAAACGTTTGAAAATCGCATCGCCATTGGCGCCGATCTGCACGTGCTTGCCATCGGCACTGGTGTGGATCGAGGAAGGAGTGATGCCCGGCATGATATTGCCCGTGCGTTCGCGGATGAAGCCGAACACGTCGAACTCCGGGACCATGCTTTCCATCATCGCGAAGATGGCTTCGTACAGCGCTACGTCCACCACTTGCCCCTGGCCGCCGTTGACTTCGCGATGACGCAGGGCCATCAACGCGCCAATCACGCCCCAGAGCGCGGCAATCGAGTCGCCGATGGAAATGCCGGTACGCACCGGTGGCCGGTCTTCGAAACCGGTGATGTAGCGCAGGCCTCCCATGGACTCACCGACCGCGCCAAAGCCGGGCTGGTCTTTCATCGGGCCGGTCTGGCCGAAACCCGACAGCCGCACCATGACCAGTTTCGGGTTCAGGGCGTGCAGGACGTCCCAACCCAGGCCGAGCTTTTCCAGGACGCCGGGACGAAAGTTTTCGATCAGGATGTCTGCCTCACCCAGCAGCTGTTTCAGGATCGCCAGACCGTCGGGGTGTTTGAGATTGAGTGTCAGGGACTTTTTGTTGCGGGCCTGGACGAACCACCACAACGAAGTGCCTTCATACAACTTGCGCCATTTGCGTAATGGATCACCGCCGTCCGGGGATTCGATCTTGATCACGTCGGCACCGAATTCCGCACAAATACGCGAGGCAAACGGGCCGGCAATCAAGGTGCCCAATTCGATGACTTTCAGACCGGAAAGCGGTTTGGCGGTGAACGGCATGCTGGATCCTGTGGGGCAAAAGTTGGGCGAATAGAGCGTTTTAGCATAGCCGACTGTCCGACGCTCCAGCTTGATTGTGTTCAATTCGTGGATTGCCCGTCGCATCGGTTAGACTTGCCGCCTTTCCTCGTATCAAGAAGCCCGTTCATGGCCCAGCCGTCCACGACCTACAAATTTGAACTGAACCTCACCGACCTCGACCGCAGCGTCTATGAGAGCGTGAAGCAGACCATCGCCCGTCACCCTTCGGAAACCGAAGAGCGCATGACCGTGCGCCTGCTGGCCTACGCCCTCTGGTACAACGAGCAGCTGTCGTTTGGCCGTGGTCTGTCGGAAGTGGATGAACCGGCCTTGTGGGAAAAAAGCCTGGATGACCGCGTCCTGCACTGGATCGAAGTCGGCCAGCCGGATGCCGAGCGCCTGACCTGGTGCTCGCGCCGCACTGAACGCACCAGTCTGCTGGCCTATGGCAGCCTGCGCGTGTGGGAAGGCAAAGTGGTGCCGGCGGTGAAAAACCTGAAGAACGTCAACATCGCTGCCGTGCCTCAGGAAGTCCTGGAAACCCTGGCCAAAGACATGCCCCGGGTTATCAAGTGGGACGTGATGATCAGCGAAGGGACGATCTTCGTCACCGACGACCGTGGTCAGCACGAAGTCCAGTTGCAGTGGCTGACCGGTGAGCGCGGCTGATTTTTCACCGCTGCCCCGCGTCACCCGGTTTTATCCTACGTATTGAAGAGAAGCATCTTTCACCCCATGCGCATCGAACCTCGCCAGCTGCCCGACACCCTGCCATTTCTCGGTGATATTCCACCGCTGTTGACCCGCCTGTACGCGGCGCGGGGCGTGCAGTCCGAGGCAGAACTGGACAAGAGCCTGGCGCGGTTGATTCCGTTCCAGCAACTCAAGGGCATCGATGCCGCCGTGGATCTGCTGGTGACTGCGCTCGAACAGCGTCAGCGCATCCTGATCGTCGGCGACTTCGATGCCGACGGCGCGACGGCCAGTACCGTGGGCACGCTGGGCCTGCGTTTGCTGGGGGCGGCACATGTCGATTACCTGGTGCCCAACCGATTCGACTACGGCTACGGCCTGACACCGGAAATCGTCGCGGTGGCGCTTGAGCGTCAGCCGCATTTGCTGATTACCGTCGACAACGGCATCTCCAGCGTCGAAGGCGTGGCAGCGGCAAAAAAGGCCGGGCTCAAGGTGCTGGTTACCGATCACCACTTGCCCGGCGACGAGCTGCCGCTGGCCGATGCCATCGTCAATCCGAACCAGCCAGGTTGCGAGTTTCCGAGCAAGGCGCTGGCCGGTGTCGGGGTGATTTTCTATGTGCTGATGGCCCTGCGTGCGCGGTTGCGCGAGCTGGGCTGGTACACAAGCAAGCCGCAGCCGAATATCGGCGAACTGCTCGACCTCGTGGCTCTGGGCAGCGTGGCCGACGTGGTGCCGCTGGATGCCAACAACCGGATTCTGGTGCATCAGGGCCTGGAACGGATTCGCGCCGGACGCGCCCGGCCGGGGATCAAGGCGATCCTCGAAGTGGCCAAGCGCGATCATGCGCGCATCACCTCCACCGATCTGGGTTTCATTGTCGGCCCGCGCCTGAACGCCGCAGGGCGCCTGGACGACATGAGCCTGGGCATCGAATGCCTGCTGACCGAAGACGCAGGTCTGGCCCGTGAGATGGCGGCGCAACTGGACGGCATGAACCAGGATCGCAAATCCATCGAGCAAGGCATGCAGCGCGAAGCGCTGGCGCAGCTCAAGGATCTGCCGGTGGAGTCGATGCCGTTCGGCTTGTGCCTGTTCGATCCCGAGTGGCACCAGGGTGTCATCGGTATCCTCGCGTCACGGATGAAAGAGCGCTATTTCCGCCCGACCATCGCCTTTGCCGATGCCGGGGATGGCTTGCTCAAGGGCTCGGGGCGTTCGGTCCAGGGCTTTCACATCCGCGACGCCTTGAGCGTGGTGGCGGCGCAGCATCCGAATCTGATCACCAAGTATGGTGGCCACGCGATGGCGGCCGGCCTGACGCTGCCGGAAGCGAACTTCCCCTTGTTCGCCGAAGCCTTTGACGCTGAAGTGCGCCGGCAACTGCGCGAAGAAGACCTGACCGGCCGCCTGTTGTCGGACGGTACCCTGGCGGTGGAAGAGTTCCACCTGGAACTGGCCCGTGCCCTGCGGCATGCCGGCCCTTGGGGGCAGCACTTCCCGGAACCCTTGTTTCACGGGGTGTTCCAGTTGGTCGAGCAGCGCGTCGTTGGCGAGCGGCACCTTAAAGTCGTGCTCAAAAGTGAATGTGGTTCGGTGAAACTCGACGGCATTGCCTTCGGGATCGACCGCGACATCTGGCCGAATCCGACCATCAAGTGGGTGGAACTGGCCTACAAGCTCGACCTCAACGAGTTTCGCGGCAACGAGACGGTTCAACTGATGATTGCCCACATCGAACCGCGTTGACCCCACACTTGTAGGAGCGAGCTCGCTCCTACAAGGGGGCGACATCCCTCGATGTCGACTAGGCTCTAAGCACTGCTTGATTTTGGCCTTGTGACGTCTTGTCGAATTTTTTGCCCGCGGGGGCGGGTGTTGCACCTTTTTCCTGTCACTCGTCGACTATTCAAACAGAACCTGGAGCCTGCCCACTGATTCGAGAGGTGCCCCATGAGTCTGCTGCTTGAACCCTTTACCCTTCGCCAATTGACCCTGCCCAACCGCATCGCGGTATCGCCGATGTGCCAGTACTCCAGTGCAGATGGCCTGGCCAATGACTGGCACCTGGTCCACCTCGGCAGCCGCGCAGTCGGCGGGGCCGGGCTGGTGTTTACCGAAGCCACGGCGGTCACCGCCGACGGGCGCATCACGGCCGAGGACCTCGGTCTGTGGAATGACGAACAGATCGAACCCCTGCAACGCATCACCCGCTTCATCACCGCCCAAGGCGCCGTTGCCGGCATTCAACTGGCCCATGCCGGGCGCAAGGCCAGCACCTACCGGCCGTGGCTCGGCAAACATGGCAGCGTCAAGCCCGATGAGGGCGGCTGGGTGCCGGTCGGCCCTTCACCTATTGCATTCGATCCACAGCACACCCAGCCCAGTCAACTCGATGACGGCGAGATCGCCAAGGTCATCCAGGCCTTTGTCGATGCGGCAAAGCGTTCACTGACGGCCGGTTTCAAGGTGGTCGAAGTGCACGCGGCCCATGGTTACCTGCTGCATCAGTTCCTGTCGCCGTTGAGTAATCAGCGTCGCGATCAATATGGCGGTTCGTTCGAAAATCGTATTCGGCTGGTGCTGCAGGTCACCGAAGCGGTGCGTGCGGTGTGGCCTGAAGAGTTGCCGGTGTTTGTCCGGGTCTCGGCCACCGACTGGGTGGAAGACGGCTGGAACCCCGATGAAACGGTGGAGCTGGCACGCCGCCTCAAAGCCCTGGGGGTCGACCTGATCGACGTCTCGTCAGGCGGGACGGCGGTGAATGCGGAGATTCCCACAGGGCCGGGTTACCAGACCCGCTTCGCCGAACGTGTGCGCAAGGAGTCGGGCATGGCCACCGGCACGGTTGGCATGATCACCGAGCCGGCCCAGGCCGAGCACATCCTGCGCACCTGTCAGGCGGACATCATCTTCCTCGCTCGTGAGTTGTTGCGCGATCCGTACTGGGCGCTGCACGCGGATGACGATTTGGGAGGGCACAAGGCCGTATGGCCGGCGCAATATCAGCGGGCGACTCACCGTGAGCAGCCCATTCATGAATCGGATTTGCGCGACTGAAATCCATCGATACGAAAAAGCCCCTGAATCGTGAGATTCAGGGGCTTTTGTTTATGCCGGTGACCGATCAGGCCGCTTCGATCTTGCTGCGATTCTGTTCAACCTTGTTCAGGTAGTCCTTGAGCTTTTCCTGCTCGGCCACTGTCGTGAACAAGCCGAGCTTGCTGCGACGCCAGAGGATGTCGTGGGCGCTGGTGGCCCATTCTTCGCTGCACAGATAGTCGACTTCGCGGGAGTAGAGACCGCCGCCGATGTGCTCGCCCAGATCGCTGAGGTCCTGTACGCCTTCGAGCATGCGCCAGGTGCGGCTGCCGTAGGTGGTCGCCCAGCGGCGCGCGATCTCGCTCGGTACCCAGTCGAATTTGTCGCGGATACGCGAGCTCAAGGCTTGCGGGGTGGTCATGTCTTCACCGCCCGGCAACGTGGCGCTGGCGGTCCAGCCTGGCTTGATGTGCTTGAAGTAGGGTGCCAGTTGCGCCAGCGCTGACTCGGCCAGTTTGCGATAGGTGGTGAGCTTGCCGCCGAACACCGACAGCAACGGAGCCTCTTCGCCAGTGCCAGACAGTGCCAGGGTGTAATCGCGGGTTACGGCCGACGGGTTGTCGGATTCGTCGTTGCACAGCGGGCGCACACCGGAATAGCTGTGCAGGATGTCGTCGCGGCCGATTTGCTTTTTGAAATGGGCGTTGACCACGTTCAACAGGTAATCGGTTTCTCCGTCGGTAATTGCCACTTTCGCCGGATCGCCGGTGTACTCGCGGTCAGTGGTGCCGATCAGGGTGAAGTGATTCAGGTACGGAATGGTGAACACGATACGCTGATCTTCGTTTTGCAGAATGTGCGCGTGTTCGCCTTCGTACAGTTTCGGCACGATCAGGTGGCTGCCCTGGATCAGGCGGATGCCGTAGGGCGATTCCATCTTCAAGTCATCGCGGATGAACTTGGCGACCCAAGGGCCGGCCGCATTGACCAATGCCTTGGCGCGGATCGAAAACAGGCTGCCATCGGCGCGTTCCAGATGCAGGTGCCACAGGCCCTTGGTGCGACGCGCGCTGACGCAGCGGGTCTGGGTGTGAACGTGGGCGCCGTTTTCCCGGGCGGCCATGGCGTTCAACACCACCAGGCGCGCGTCGTCGACCCAGCAATCGGAATATTCGAACCCCTTGGTGATCTCGTTTTTCAACGCGCTGTCGGGGCCGAACTTCAGGCTTTTCGAACCTTGCAGTTGCTCGCGCTTGCCCAGGTTGTCATAGAGGAACAGACCGGCGCGAATCATCCACGCCGGGCGCAGGTGCGGACGGTGCGGCAATACGAAACGCATTTGCTTGACGATGTGCGGAGCCTTGGCCAACAGCACTTCACGTTCGGCCAGGGCTTCACGCACCAGGCGGAACTCGTAATGTTCGAGGTAGCGCAGGCCGCCGTGGATCAGCTTGCTGCTGGCCGACGAGGTATGGCTGGCCAGGTCATCCTTTTCACAAAGGAACACCGAGAGACCGCGTCCGGCGGCATCCGCTGCGATCCCCACGCCATTGATCCCGCCACCGATGACGGCGATATCGTAGACCTCGGCGAGAGGGGGCGTAGGCAAGGTGGAAGTGGGCATCGGCACGGCCTCGGAATTCTTTGATGTTCTGTATTTGAATTCGAACATTAATGTTCATTTGCGAAAATACTAGCCCATAAAGACGCGCGCAGCCAGTCAGCTTCGATTGAAAATACTCATCGAAGGGCCGTTAAAGGAAAATTTACGAACATAAAAGCAAAAGATCGCCCGAGCGCGGACCGAGCCTTCGGCAGCTCCTACAGGATTGAGTGCATCCGTAGGAGTTGCCGAAGGCTGCGATCTTTTAAAACTGGAAAGGGGTTAAACGACTTCCAGCCGAACCTTGTGCTGGTTCAACAGCTGCGCCAGCGCCGGGGAAGGCTGCTGATCGGTGACCAGGCAATCGACCAGGCTGATCGGCCCCAGGCGAATCATGGCGTTGCGCCCGAACTTGCTGGAGTCGGCTGCGAGGATCACTTGCCGGGCATTGGCGATGATCGCCTGGGATACCCGCACTTCCTGATAGTCGAAGTCCAGCAGGCTGCCGTCTTCATCGATGCCGCTGATGCCGACCAGGGCGAAGTCGACCTTGAACTGGTTGATGAAGTCGACACTGGCCTGACCCACCACGCCACCATCGCGCCGCACGTTGCCGCCAGTCAGCAGGACATCGAAATCGTCCTTGGCGCTGAGCATGGAGGCGACGTGCAGGTTGTTGGTGATGATTTTCAAGTGACTGTGGTTGAGCAGTGCCCGGGCAATGGATTCGGTGGTCGTGCCGATGTTGATGAACAACGAGGCATGGTCGGGAATCTGCGCGGCAATGGCTTCGCCGATACGCTGTTTCTCATCGCGCATCTGATCGGCGCGCATGGCGTAGGCGGTGTTTTCAACGCTGGAGTCGTAAGCCGCGCCGCCGTGGTAGCGACGCAACAAATTGACTTCCGCGAGCTGATTGATGTCGCGGCGAATGGTCTGCGGGGTAACAACAAACAACGTGGCCATTTCCTCGATGCTGACATAGCCGCGTTCGCGGACCAGTTCGAGGATTTGCTGCTGACGGGGAGGCAGATTCATGGGGCGTCCTTTGGGCTGCCGTGCAAAATTTGCCCATGATGCCGCAGGAATCCGCTCCCTACCAGTTACATACAGATACGAGCCCGTATCCCGGTTTATTCGGCCTCGTCTTCAGCCGCCCAATTACGTGTGCGGCTGACCGCTTTTTTCCAGCCAGCGTAGAGTTTTTCCTTCGCCGTTTCATCCAGCGTCGGCTCGAACTGGCGCTCGATCACGGCCTTGCCGCGTAACTCTTCCAGGCTGCCCCAGAAGCCACAGGCCAGGCCTGCCAGGTAAGCCGCACCCAGTGCCGTGGTTTCACGCATTTGCGGGCGCTCGACCTGTGTGCCGAGGATGTCGGCCTGGAATTGCATCAGGAAATTGTTCGCCACTGCACCGCCGTCCACTCGCAGGGCCTTGAGACGTTCGCCGGAGTCCTGTTGCATGGCGTCGAGCACGTCGCGGGTCTGGTAGGCAATCGACTCCAGTGCGGCACGAATGATGTGATCCACGCGTACACCGCGGGTCAGGCCGAACAGTGCGCCACGGGCATACGGGTCCCAGTAGGGGGCGCCAAGACCGGTGAAGGCCGGCACCAGGTACACGCCGTTGCTGTCCTTGACCTTGTTGGCGAAGTATTCGGTGTCGTGGGCGTCGTTGATGATCTTCAGTTCGTCACGCAGCCATTGCACGGTAGAGCCGCCGTTGAACACCGCGCCTTCCAGCGCGTAGGCCACTTCGCCACGTGGGCCGCAAGCGATGGTGGTGAGCATCCCGTGTCGGGATTTCACCGCTTTGTCGCCGGTGTTCATCAACAGGAAGCAGCCAGTGCCGTAGGTGTTTTTCGCCTGGCCTGGCTCGACGCACATCTGGCCGAACAGGGCGGCTTGCTGGTCGCCAGCGATACCGCCGATGGCGATGCCGCTTTTGGTACGACCATAAATTTCCGAGGACGATTTAACTTCCGGCAGCATTTCGCGCGGGATGTCGAGGAGCTCCAGCATCTTCGCGTCCCACTCCAGGGTGTGGATGTTGAAGAGCATGGTGCGCGAAGCGTTGGTGTAATCGGTGACATGCACCTTGCCGCCGGTAAATTTCCAGATCAGCCAGCTGTCGACGGTGCCGAACAACAGTTCACCGTTGCGCGCGCGCTCGCGGCTGCCTTCGACATTGTCGAGGATCCACTTGAGCTTGGTGCCGGAGAAGTACGGGTCGGTGACCAGGCCGGTGGTATCGCTGATGTATTGCTCGTGGCCATCGCGCTTGAGTTGCTGGCAGATCTCGGTGCTGCGTCGGCACTGCCAGACGATCGCGTTGTAGATCGGCCGGCCGGTGTTCTTGTCCCAGACTACGGTGGTTTCGCGCTGGTTGGTGATGCCGATGGCGGCTACCTGATCGTGGTGCAGGCCGGCTTGCGCCAGGGCCTCGACCATCACGGCGCTTTGGGTGGCGAAGATTTCCATCGGATCGTGTTCGACCCAGCCGGCTTGCGGGTAATGCTGTGCGAACTCCCGTTGGGCGGTGCAGACCACATTCGCGTCGCGGTCGAAAATGATCGCGCGGGAGCTGGTCGTACCCTGATCGAGGGCAATGATGTAGTTCTTATTCTGTGTGTCGGTCATGTCGATTGCCTTGGACGAAATAAGGGAGTGAGGTCTGGCGCGCGATCAAAGGGCAGGGCACGCGCCAACGGTATCAAGAAGTTCTGGGTTTGCCGTCAATGGCAGCTGTTGCTTCCTTTGTAGCAGGTACGGCGCTGGGCAGATGGCGGGCAATCAACCCGCGATAGGCGGCGGCACCGAGGCAGGCACCGACAAACGGTGCAAAAACAGGAATCAGGAAATACGGAATATCGCGTCCGCCAGTGAAGGAAATTTCACCCCAGCCAGCGAAGAAAGTCATCAGTTTAGGGCCGAAGTCCCGCGCAGGGTTCATGGCAAAACCGGTCAGCGGCCCCATCGAACTGCCGATCACCGCAATCAGCAGGCCGATCAGCAGCGGTGCCAGCGGACCTTTGGGCAGGCCATTGTTGTCGTCGGTCAGGGACATGATCACGCCCATCAGGATGGCCGTAATGATCACCTCGACCAAGAATGCCTGGGCGGTGGTCAGCACAGGATTCGGGAAGGTGGAAAACACGGAGGCCAATTCGAGGCTGGCTTGAGTGCCGCGAACCATGTGGTGAGTTTGTTCGAATTCGAAGAATAGATTGCTGTAGAGGGTATAGACCAACAGCGCTCCACAGAAGGCGCCCGCCACTTGGGCGAATACGTAGAAAGGCAATTTACGTTTTTCGAAGTCCGCGAAAATGCTCAGGGCAATGCTGACGGCAGGGTTCAGGTGAGCACCGGAAACTCCGGCGGTGAGGTAGATCGCCATGCTGACGCCGACGCCCCAGATAATGCTGATTTCCCACAAGCCAAAACTGGCACCCGCGACCTTGAGCGCGGCAACACAACCTGTACCAAAAAAGATCAGCAGCGCCGTACCCAGAAACTCGGCCATGCATTGGCTCGAGAGCGACGGTTGTTGTAAAGCAGTTGTCATTGAAACCTCATTTTTTTTGTTGTCTGGCGCTTTTTTCCATCATGGTCGGAGCGCGGTTTTCGCCGAGGCAGGATCCCCATCCTGGTCGCGGTTTACTGCTGGGTGCAGCGGTAGGACGTTTCGTACAGTTTCAGAAACGAAAAAATATAGACAAGAAACGCTGATGTCAAAGGTCGAAAGTGAACCGTCGGTCACAAAAAAACTATTCGTTGCATGAATGAATGAGTCGTTGCGCAATGGGATGGCCAGGCAATGGCGTCATGGATGCGCCGCCGTAGAGCCTTTTAACGATCAATGTCCTAGAATCCGGTGCAGTATTTTTCTTCTGCCGCCCAGTCTGGAGCTGTCATGACCCCCGCATTGGATTTGTTGAAAAAGGTTCGGGCCGAACATCGCGTACACAGTTACGAACATGACCCGAAGGCCGCCTCCTACGGGTTGGAAGCGGCGGAAAAACTCGGGCTCGATCCGGCGCAGGTGTTCAAGACCTTGTTGGCGGCCAGCGAGAAGGGCGAACTGCTGGTGGCCGTGGTACCGGTTGTCGGCAGCCTGGACTTGAAGGGGCTGGCTCACGCCGCGGGCGTGAAAAAGGTCGAAATGGCCGACCCGGCGGCAGCGCAGCGCTCTACTGGTTATCTGTTGGGCGGGATCAGTCCGCTGGGGCAGAAAAAGCGTTTGCGTACCTTCATTGATAATTCGGCCCAGCCTTTTGCCAGCATTTTTGTCAGTGCAGGCCGACGTGGGCTGGAAGTCGAACTGGCACCGGCGGTGCTGGCCGAACACACCCAGGCGAAGTTTGCCGATATCGGCCGCGCTTGAAGACCAAGAGCAGCGCTGTATGGTGAAAATCAGCCAGCTCTGTCACTGGCGCCGGCCGGGCCAGCGCGGCATGCTCGGCGGTCTGACAAAGGGAGAAGGTTATGCAGCTTGAATTTCATCAGGTCGACGCGTTCAGCAATCAGCCATTCAGCGGCAACCCGGCGATGGTCTATCGGCTCGATACCTGGCTCGCCGATGAGTTGATGCAAAAGATTGCCGCCGAGCACAACCTCGCCGAAACGGCGTTTGTCGTGCGTGAAGGGCAGGGCTGGCACATCCGATGGTTTACGCCGACCACCGAGGTGCCATTGTGCGGTCACGCGACGCTGGCCAGCGCCTATGTGCTGTTCGAGATCTATAAAGAGCCGGTCGAGCGACTGGACTTCACCTGCAAATCCGGCCCGTTGAGCGTCACCCGTGAAGGGGGTCGCCTGTGGCTGGATTTCCCGTCGATCATCCCCTCGGAAATCGGCGTGACCCTGGATGTCGAGCGTGCCCTCGGCGTCGAGGCCGTCGATGTGCTGGGCTCGAATGAGCTGTTTGTGGTGCTGGAGTCCGAGCAAGCCGTGCTCGACTGCAAGCCGGACATGGTGGCCCTGGCGAAACTGCCATGGTTGGGCGCCATCGTGACGGCGCGGGGCGAGCAGCACGATTTCGTTTCCCGCTACTTCGCCCCGGCAATCGGTATCAATGAAGACCCTGTGACCGGATCGACCCATTGCCTTCTGATTCCGTACTGGTCAAAGCGTTTGGGCAAGTCGAGCCTGACGGCTTTTCAGCGTTCGGCGCGGGGTGGGGAATTGTTCTGTCGCCTGGAAGGCGATCGAGTGAAGATCGGCGGGAATGCGACGCTCGTGGCGAGCGGAACGCTGATGCTGGGTTAACGCAAATCCAGTGTGGGAGCGAGCCTGCTCGCGAATGCGGTGTGCCAGTCAAAAGTAATGTCGACTGATCCGACGCCATCGCGAGCAAGCTCGCTCCCACAGGGATTGTGTTGTTCAGTTAGCGGTGCTGTAGCGGCGGACACCGGATTCAGCCGCAGGAATCTGCGCCGCCGTGCTACCGGACGCCTGGAACAGCACCAGGTGTTCAGCCGCGACACGAATACCCACCTCCGCCCCAACCTGACGATCGACATGGCTCGGGAAGATCGATTCCAGCTGTGCGCCTGTCGGCAACAGCAAGCGATACAGAGTCGATGCACCCAGGAACGTCTTGCCGACAATTCGCGCCTTCAGTGCGCTGTCCGGCGCATAGACGATATCGTCCGGGCGCAGCAGTACATCCACGGCGCCGCCTATCGGCCAGGTGTAGGCCCGATTGCCGCGCAACTCACCCAGCTCGGTCTGCACCGATTCGGGGCTGCTCAACTGACCGCGAATGAAATAGCCCTGCCCGATGAAACTTGCCACGAAGGGTGTCAGCGGTTCGTGATACAGGTTGTAGGGCGTATCCCACTGTTCCAGGCGACCTTCCTTGAACACGCCAACGTGGTCGCTGACCGCGAAGGCTTCTTCCTGGTCGTGAGTCACCAGAATCGCGCTGGTGCCACGGGCCTTGAGGATGTCGCGTACTTCATGGCTGAGCTTGCGGCGCAACTCGCCATCAAGGTTGGAGAACGGTTCATCGAGCAGCAGCAGTTGCGGTTCCGGCGCCAGGGCGCGGGCCAGGGCGACACGTTGCTGCTGGCCACCGGACAGCTCGTGGGGGAACCGCTTGCCGAGGTTCTTCAGGTTGACCAGTTCCAGCAGCTCTTCGGTCACGCGGTCCTTTTGCGGATGCTTGCGAATGCCGAAGGCGATGTTGTCGGCCACGCTCAAATGCGGAAACAGCGCGTAGTCCTGGAACACCATGCCGATGCGACGTTTCTCCGGAGCGAGGGTGAAACCGGCGCTGGAGATGGTCTCGCCAGCCAGCTGGATTTCGCCTTCGTGTACCGGCTCGAAACCGGCAATCGCCCGCAGGGTGGTGGTCTTGCCGCAGCCCGAAGAGCCCAGCAGGCAACCGATGTCGCCTGCGTTCAGGTGCAGGTTGAGGTTCTGCACCACGCGTTGGTCTTGATAACCGCAGGCGAGGTTGCGCAGGTTAAGCAGTAATGGCTGGCTCATGCGTGGTGGTACGAAGGCGGAACGAGGAATTCGAGCAAGGCCTTTTGCGCATGAAGACGGTTTTCGGCTTGATCCCAGGCCACCGAGCGCTTGTCATCGAGCAGGTCGACGCTGATTTCCTCGCCACGGTGCGCCGGCAGGCAGTGCATGAACAGCACGTCTTCAGCGGCCAGGTCGAGCAGGGCGCGGTTGACCTGGTACGGTGCGAACAGTTGCAGGCGCTTGGCGGTTTCCTCTTCCTGGCCCATGGAGGTCCAGACGTCGGTGCTTACCAAGTGCGCACCACGCACGGCGTCCTTCGGATCGCGAACGATGGTGACCCGATCGCCGGCCTTGGCCAGGAACACCGGGTTGGGTTCGTAGCCTTCCGGGCAGGCAACGCGCAACTGGAAGTCGAACTGGATCGCCGCTTCTATATAGCTGTTGCACATGTTGTTGCCGTCGCCGATCCAGGCCACGGTCTTGCCCTGGATGGAGCCGCGGTGTTCGAGGAAGGTCTGCATGTCTGCCAGCAACTGGCACGGGTGCAGGTCATCGGACAGGCCATTGATCAGCGGGACGCGCGAATTGGCGGCGAATTCGGTCAGAGTGCTGTGGGAAAACGTACGGATCATTACCGCATCGAGCATGCTCGACATGACAATGGCGGCGTCGCCGATCGGCTCGCCACGGCCCAGTTGGGTGTCGCGGGGCGACAGGAAGATCGCCTGGCCACCGAGCTGGATCATGCCGGCCTCGAAGGAGATCCGGGTACGGGTCGAGGATTTCTCGAAAATCATCCCCAGGACGCGGTTTTTCAGAGGCTCGAACAGTACGCCGCGGTTACGCAGGTCCTTGAGCTCAACGCCTCGACGGATCACGCTGACCAGCTCTTCGGGCGTGCAATCCATCAGGGAGAGAAAGTGCCTTGCGCTCATCATTGACTACCTTTTGCTACAAACCGCAGATGCTCAAAGCCTTGTTTAACGGAACAACGGGCGAGACCTGCGGCGTAAGCCGCACGGGGCGACGAAATAGGGGAAGGCGCGATCTTATAATTAAATGTCGCGTCTTACCAATAGGGCTACAGTTTTTAGGGAGTTTCAGAGGTGCTACGGGGTTACCGAGGTAGCGCTTTTGAAGCCTGTTTCCTGATAGCAGCGGTTCATTTGTACACCGGCCCCTCGGGGCTTGGCAATCAGGCTGGGCGGCAATGGTGCGCTGACAGTCGGTTTTTGACTTGTCGTTCATCCGCGTCGGGCTCGACGAACACTGGCGCCTGATCGGCGAGCTGACAGGCGTGCATGGCCCCCACGGGCCGATTGAAAACCTTCAGGAAATTCAGTTGCAGGCGCCGCCCAGGCTGCCTTCGAACTGAACTCGGGCGGCCATCGGCTGGCCTGATAGCCCTCGATTCACAAGACGAACGTCGCTGGCGTGGCGGCGGCTCTGGCGCCATAGTTTTGTTTCCGCGGCCAACATTGCCCGCCCATAACAAGACAGAGACTGGCCATGACCAAGACTCTCCATCACCGTGCGTGCCATTTGTGCGAAGCCATCTGTGGCCTGACCATCGAAACCACCGAGGTCGGCGGTAACGTCCAGATCACGTCGATCAAGGGCGACTCCCTGGACGCGTTCAGCCGTGGGCACATCTGCCCCAAGGCCGTGGCCCTGCAAGACATTCAGAACGATCCGGATCGCCTGCATCAGCCGATGCAGCGGGTGGGCAATGAGTGGCAGCCCATCGGGTGGGAAGCGGCATTCAATCTGGTCGCCGAACGCCTCGCCGTCATTCAGGAGCGTCACGGGCAAAACGCCGTGGCGGTCTATCAAGGCAACCCGAGCGTGCACAATTACGGGCTGATGACCCACAGCAATTACTTCCTCGGCCTGTTGAAAACCCGCAACCGTTTTTCCGCGACGTCTGTCGATCAATTGCCCCATCACCTGACCAGTCATTTGATGTACGGCCACGGTCTGTTGCTGCCGATCCCGGACATCGACCACACCGATTTCATGCTGATCCTGGGCGGCAATCCACTGGCTTCGAACGGCAGCATCATGACCGTGCCGGATGTGGAGAAACGCTTGAAGGCGATACAGGCCCGGGGCGGCAAGGTGGTGGTGGTCGATCCGCGCCGTAGTGAAACGGCGGCGATTGCCGACCAGCATCTGTTCGTGCGCCCGGGTGGTGATGCTGCGCTGTTGTTCGGCCTGCTCAATACCTTGTTTGCTGAAGGTCTGACCCGCGACAGCCATCTGCCGGTGGACGGCCTGGAGGATGTACGGAAGGCCGTCGCGCCGTTCACTGCCGAGGCCATGAGCCCGTTATGCTCCGTACCGGCCGAACAGATCCGCCAGTTGGCGCGGGACTTCGCCGCGGCACCGAGTGCAGTCTGCTATGGCCGCATGGGCGTTTCGACCCAGGCCTTCGGTACGCTGTGCCACTGGGTGGTGCAGTTGATCAACCTGGTCACCGGCAATCTCGATCGCGTGGGTGGTGCCTTGTGCACTGAGCCAGCAGTGGACCTGGTGGCGACGACTTCGGGCGGGCATTTCAATCTGTGGCAGAGCCGGGTTTCCGGGCGCCCGGAATACGCCGGAGAACTACCTGTCTCGGCGCTGGCCGAAGAGATGCTCACCGAAGGGGAAGGGCAAGTCCGGGCGTTGATCACCGTGGCGGGTAATCCGGTGCTGTCCACGCCCAATGGCCGAAAGCTTGAGCAGGCGCTGGACGGGCTGGAGTTCATGGTCAGCATCGACCTGTACATCAATGAAACCACGCGTTACGCCGACCTGATCCTGCCATCCACATCGGCGCTGGAAAACGACCATTACGACACCACCTTCAATCTGTTTGCAGTACGCAACGTCAGCCGTTTCAATCGCGCCATCCTCGCAAAACCCCAGGGTGCATTGCACGACTGGGAGATCTTCGTCGGCCTGGCCAAGGCATTTGCCGCCAGGACCGGCAAAGAGTTGAAGCCCACCATCGCCCCGGCGCAAATGATCGATCGCGGCCTGCGGATGGGAATGTACGGCGACAATTCAGAGCACAAGCTGTCGCTGGCGACTTTGTTCGATTATCCCCATGGCGTCGATCTGGGCGCGCTCAAGCCTAACCTGACGTCCCGCCTGAAGACTGCCAATCAACGCATCCAGGCCGCCCCGGCTGCGATTCTCGCTGACCTGGCGCGCTTCGCAGCCTTGCAGGCGCCGGCCGCCGACGAGTTGTTGATGATTGGTCGCCGGCATGTGCGCAGCAACAACTCATGGATGCATAACTATCATCGGCTGGTGAAAGGCAAGCCACGTCACCAGTTGCTGATGCATCCGGACGACTTGGCCAGTCGCGGGCTCAGCGACGGGCAGCGCGTTCGGGTCAGCTCGCGGGTGGGTGTGATCGAAGTCGAAGTGCTTGGCAGCCTGGACATGATGAAAGGCGTGGTCAGCCTGCCTCACGGCTGGGGACACGCGCGGCCGGGTGTGCAAATGTCGATTGCCAGCAGCCAGCCGGGCTCAAGCGCCAACGACCTGACCGACGACTGCCAGCTTGACGAGTTGTCGGGAAATGCTGCACTCAATGGTGTGCCGGTAACCGTGGCGGCGGCTTGAATCAGTCAGACGGAGAGACCGAGCAGGGCGCTCGGCTTTCCGTTACAATGCGCCACCGTGCCGACCCATGAGTCGGAAAGTTCAGCCGAGGTGCTCCATGGATATCATCGAAACGATTAAAGAGCAGATTGCCAACAACACCATTCTGCTTTACATGAAAGGCTCGCCGAATGCCCCGCAGTGCGGCTTTTCCGCGAAAGCCGCGCAGGCCGTGATGGCGTGTGGCGAAAAGTTTGCGTATGTGGACATCCTGCAGAACCCGGAAATCCGCGCCAACCTGCCAAAATACGCCAACTGGCCAACTTTCCCGCAACTGTGGGTCGGCGGTGAGCTGGTCGGCGGTAGCGACATCATGACTGAAATGGCTGCTGACGGTTCGCTGCAAGCCACCATCAAGGCTGCTGTCGAAGCCGCTGCTGCCAACAAGTCCGAAGCCTGACTCGGTCCCCGTAGGAGCAAGCTTGCTCCTACGGGAGGCATTAAAAAGCCCCGCCTCTATTGCAGAGAGCGGGGCTTTTTATTACATCGAGATTAATGGCGTAGAACTTACTCGTCTTCGCCCATCTGCGATTGCAGGTAGTTCTCAAGACCCACTTTATCGATCAGGCCCAACTGGGTTTCCAGCCAGTCGATATGTTCTTCTTCGGATTCGAGGATATCTTCAAGCAGTTCACGGCTACCGAAGTCGCCGACTGTTTCGCAATGCGCGATGGCTACTTTCAGATCGGCATGGCCGATTTTTTCGATACGCAGATCGCACTCCAGCATTTCCTTGGTGTGCTCGCCGATGTGCAGCTTGCCCAGGTCCTGGACGTTCGGCAGGCCTTCAAGGAACAGGATGCGCTTGATCAGCTTGTCCGCGTGCTTCATCTCGTCGATGGATTCGTGGTACTCGTGCTTGCCGAGTTTGTTCAGGCCCCAATCTTCGTACATGCGCGCATGCAGAAAATATTGATTGATCGCGACCAGCTCATTGGCAAGGATCTTGTTGAGATGCTGGATGACTGTAACGTCGCCTTTCATGATGGGGTCCTGCCCTGTATTAGCTGTCAATAGAGCAGAGTTTGAGCCGGGTACTTAATGGTGTCAAACCTAAGTTATTGAAACTTATATGAAAATTAATCGGAATAAGAATGTTTGTGTTCCGCGTCTAGAGCATAACTAGTTGATTTTGAGGCATAAAAAAACCGGACATATATCCGGTTCTTTGAAATTCGATATTTAAGCGGCTGTAAATTCTGCTGGAAAAGGAATTGCAGCCTGGGCCGATTGCAGTTTGGTCAGGGTCTCGCGGACCACTTCCTTGGCGAGGCAGGCACATTTGCCGCACTGGCTGGCAACGCCGGTAGCCACACGGACTTCCTTGTAGCTGCAGCATCCTTCATAGATCGCATCGCGGATTTGACCGTCGGTGACGCCAGTGCAGAGGCAAACATACATAAGGAAGGACCGTCGCTGATTGTGACTCAATTTTGATGGATCTTAATGTTAACGAGAATGATTGTCAAAGTGGTTTCAGAGCACTTTTCGTCATAAACGGGTATGGCTGACGAACGGTCGGCATGGCAAATCGGTGATACAAAACCGTCGGGGATTTCATCGTATGGGGAAAAAACAGCTAAGCCAGCTCAAACACGCGGTGTATGATGGCCGGTCTTTTGCGACCGGGGATCGTGTCACAGGGCTGTCGCCTCAGGGTGGCAGGCTGATGCGAACCCTGTTTCTCACGCTATTACACCAGGAGATATCCAATGAGCGTACTCGTAGGCAAACAAGCCCCTGACTTCACCGTACCGGCCGTACTCGGCAATGGCGAGATCGTTGACAGCTTCACCCTGTCCTCGGCGATCAAAGGCAAATACGGCCTGGTGTTCTTCTACCCACTGGACTTCACCTTCGTCTGCCCGTCCGAGCTGATCGCTCTGGACAACCGCATGTCCGAGTTCAAGGCACGCAACGTTGAAGTGATCGCTGTTTCGATCGACTCGCACTTCACCCACAACGCATGGCGCAACACTCCAGTGAACAATGGCGGTATCGGCCAGGTTCGCTACACCATGGCTGCCGACATCAAGCAGGACATCATGAAGGCCTACGACGTTCAGTCCGCTGACGGCGTGGCTTTCCGTGGCGCGTTCCTGATCGACGACAAAGGCGTTGTCCGCTCGCAGATCATCAACGACCTGCCGCTGGGCCGTAACATGGAAGAGCTGATCCGTCTGGTCGACGCTCTGCAATTCCACGAAGCGCACGGCGAAGTCTGCCCTGCCAACTGGAAAAAAGGCGACAAAGGCATGAACGCTTCGCCAGAAGGCGTTGCGGCTTACCTGACCGAGCACGCTGCCGCTCTGTAAGGCGCACGCTCCAGCTATAAAAAGCAGGTACAAAAAAACCGGCCATCGAGGCCGGTTTTTTTATGGGCGGGATAACGCCGGGACTGTGTAGGAGCAAGCTCGCTCCTACAACACATCAATCGTCGAAGTCTTCCCAGCCACCCATTTGTTTCCAGCGATTGACGATGCCGCAGAACAGCTCTGCCGTCTTCTCGGTGTCATAGCGAGCCGAGTGAGCCTCGCGACCGTCGAAGTCGATGTCCGCTGCCTGGCAAGCCTTGGCCAGTACGGTCTGGCCGTAAGCGAGGCCGGCGAGCGTTGCGGTATCGAAACTGGAGAACGGGTGGAACGGATTGCGCTTCATGTCCAGCCGCGCAACCGCCGCATTCAGGAAGCCCAGGTCGAAGCTGCTGTTATGCCCGACCAGGATCGCCCGTTTGCAGCCATTGGCTTTGAGGGCCTTGCGCACGCCGCGGAAAATATCGTTCAGGGCAGACTCTTCACTCACCGCCATGCGCAGCGGGTGATCAAGCTTGATCCCGGTGAACTCCAGGGCCGCCGCTTCGATGTTTGCGCCTTCGAACGGCTCGACACGGAAGAAGTAGGTGTGATCCGGGTAAACAAAACCCTTTTCATCCATGGCGATGGTGGTCGCGGCGATCTCCAGCAGGGCATCGGTGGCCGAATTGAAGCCACCGGTCTCTACGTCGACGACAACCGGCAGGTAGCCACGGAACCTGGCCGCCATTGGATGACGAGGGCCGCCTCCGCCGCCATTGCCTTCCAGTTCGTCGTCGAAATGGTCTTCACTCACGCGTGTTCCTCCAGCAGGCGCCAGCGCAGTTTTTCACCGGCGCGCAGCGGGATAACGGTCAGCTCGCCAAATGGCAGGCTGGTCGGGGCGGTCCATTCTTCACGGACCAGGGTGATGCGATCGGTGTTGGCCGGCAGACCATAGAACCGCGGGCCGTTGAGGCTGGCGAAGGCTTCGAGCTTGTCCAGCGCATTGCGCTGCTCGAAGGCTTCGGCGTACATCTCGATGGCCGCATAGGCGGTGTAGCAACCGGCGCAACCGCAGGCCGCCTCCTTGGCGTGCTGGGCGTGGGGAGCCGAGTCGGTGCCGAGGAAGAACTTCTCGCTGCCGCTGGTGGCGGCGTCGAGCAAGGCTTCCTGGTGGGTATTGCGCTTGAGGATCGGCAGGCAGTAGAAGTGCGGCCGAATCCCGCCCACCAGCATGTGGTTGCGGTTGTACAGCAGGTGGTGCGCGGTGATGGTCGCGCCCACGTTGGCCGAAGCCGAGTTGACGAACTGCACGGCGTCCGCGGTGGTGATGTGTTCGAAGACCACTTTGAGGGTCGGGAAACGCTCGACCACACGACGCATGTGCTCGTCGATGAAGATTTTTTCGCGGTCGAACACGTCGACATCGCCCCGGGTGACTTCACCGTGGATCAACAACGGCATCCCGACTTCGGCCATGGCCTCGAGTGCAGGGAAGATCTTGTCGATGCTGGTGACGCCAGAATCCGAGTTGGTGGTCGCGCCGGCCGGGTACAGCTTGGCGGCGTGAATGAATCCGCTGGCCTTGGCCTCGCGAATTTCTTCAGGCTGGGTGCGGTCGGTCAGGTACAGGACCATCAGTGGCTCGAACAGGCTGCCGGCGGGGCGGGCAGCGAGAATCCGCTGGCGATAGCCGTCGGCTTCGGCCGCGTTGCGCACCGGTGGAACCAGGTTGGGCATGATGATGGCGCGGCCAAAGGTGCGCGCGACATCCGCGACGGTATTGGTCAACACGGCACCATCGCGAAGATGAATATGCCAGTCGTCGGGACGCAGCAGGGTCAGGCGGTCGGACATGAGGGGATTCCAGGCGGGTCAAACTCAAGGGAATGCTACCGGAAAAGACTCTTGCAGGCACTCGCTATCAAGTTTTGCAGGAAGCTTCCGATATCCAACAGGTATGCCGTAAACATGTTTGTGTCGGTCTTTTTGTTGTAGAAGCCAGTGGAGCCTCCCGTGCGCCAGCGTTATTTAGCCTTGCTCAGTGTGTTTGCCAGCCTTCCGGCGATGGCGCTCACTTTCCAGACACGTCTGGAGAACATTGAGTGGACGGTCGAAGGCGACAAGTTCGAATGCCGCCTGACTCAGCCGATCACCGATTTCGGTTCGGGCGAGTTCGTGCGTCGTGCCGGCGAGCAGGCGACGTTTCGTCTGAAAGCCTACAACCCGATGATTGGTGGTGGCTCGGCGACGCTGCTGGCCGCTGCCGCGCCGTGGCAACCGGGACGTGACGATATCAACCTGGGCACGGTGAGAATCGGCAGCGGCAACGTATTGTTCAACAGCTCACAGGTTCAGGCCGGGCGTCTGATCAGTGGCCTGATGGACGGTCGCAGCCCGGTGGTTCGACATTCCTCGGGGGATGGGCGGGTGTCGGAAGTGCGCTTGTTGCCGGTCAGGTTCACCCAAGCGTTTGCCGACTACCAGGGTTGTGTGGCGAAACTGTTGCCACAGAATTTCGAACAGGTGAAGCAATCCGAAATCGGCTTCCCCGGCGGCGGAATCGAACTCGACAGCACCGCAAAAGCCAAACTGCAGGTGATGCTGGAGTACATGAAGGCCGATCCGACGGTCAACCACATCGAGCTCGACGGTCACTCCGACAACAGCGGCAACCGCCTGACCAACCGCGACCTGTCGCGGCGCCGAGCCCTGGCAGTGATGGAGTTCTTCAAGGCCAACGGCATCCAGGAGTCGCAAATCACCCTGCGTTTCCATGGCGAGCGTTATCCGGTGGCGCCTAACACCAACAACACCAACCGCGCGAAGAACCGTCGAGTGGCGGTACGCCTGGAGCGCGGAGCACCAGCGGAACAAGTCGCCCCGCAGGCGACGAAAGCGGCCGCTTCGGCCACTTCCTGACTATTTGGTCATCGTCGCCCTCTCGACATAATCTGTCGCTTCGTCGTCATAAGCTGTCGCGCCACTGTAAATTATTCTGTATGAGCGGTAGACTTCCCGGCTTTCCGTAGAACCCCGTGGAGTGATGGCATGGCGGACGTAAACAAGGTCGTTCTGGCGTATTCCGGCGGCCTGGACACTTCGGTGATCCTCAAGTGGCTGCAGGATACTTATAACTGTGAAGTGGTGACCTTCACCGCTGACCTGGGTCAGGGCGAAGAGGTCGAACCTGCTCGCGCCAAGGCTCAGGCCATGGGCGTCAAAGAGATCTACATCGACGACTTGCGCGAAGAGTTCGTGCGCGATTTCGTTTTCCCGATGTTCCGCGCCAATACCGTTTACGAAGGCGAGTACCTGTTGGGTACTTCCATCGCTCGTCCGCTGATCGCCAAGCGCCTGATCGAAATTGCCAACGAAACCGGTGCAGACGCCATTTCCCATGGCGCCACCGGCAAGGGTAACGACCAGGTTCGTTTCGAACTCGGTGCGTACGCCTTGAAGCCAGGTGTGAAAGTGATCGCCCCTTGGCGCGAGTGGGACCTGCTGTCCCGTGAAAAGCTGATGGATTACGCCGATAAGCACGGGATTCCGATCGAGCGCCACGGCAAGAAGAAGTCCCCGTACTCCATGGATGCCAACCTGCTGCACATCTCCTATGAAGGCGGCGTGCTGGAAGACACCTGGACCGAGCACGAAGAAGACATGTGGAAATGGACCGTCTCCCCGGAGAACGCTCCAGACAAGCCGCAGTACCTGGAACTGACTTACCGCAACGGCGACATCGTCGCGCTGGACGGCGTCGAAATGACTCCTGCCACCGTGCTGGCGACCCTGAACCGTATCGGTGGTGAGCACGGTATCGGCCGTCTCGACATCGTCGAAAACCGTTACGTGGGCATGAAGTCCCGTGGCTGCTACGAAACTCCTGGCGGCACCATCATGCTGCGCGCCCACCGTGCGATCGAATCGATCACCCTGGACCGCGAAGTGGCTCACCTCAAAGACGAGTTGATGCCCAAGTACGCCAGCCTGATCTACACCGGCTACTGGTGGAGCCCTGAGCGTCTGATGCTGCAACAGATGATCGACGCGTCCCAGGCCCACGTGAACGGCGTTGTGCGCCTGAAGCTGTACAAGGGCAACGTGATCGTCACCGGTCGCAAGTCCGACGACTCGCTGTTCGACGCCAACATCGCTACCTTCGAAGAAGATGGCGGCGCGTACAACCAGGCGGATGCAGCGGGCTTCATCAAGCTCAACGCCCTGCGCATGCGCATTGCGGCGAACAAAGGCCGGAAGCTGTTCTGAGACCTTTGAAATCGTGATGGATACCTGACCTCGTCCTCGACGGGGTCAGGTACCTGAAACCGGGGTGTGACGCCAGTGACTGCGTTCTCGGGTGTTTTCGTTCCCGCTGATGATTTCCTGTTTTTATCCTTCCAATAGCCTGTCCTATGGGTTGTTGTTTGCCGGTTGCCCGACCTGATCAATGACCGACAACCTGTGCGAGTCCGGATTGTAGGCTACATAAAAGGCAGCACTGCGCTTGCTGGCCAGTTTTGAATGTTCAAGCGCACTGGCTTTCAGTAATTTCTCCGAAACGGCACAAGTGACAAACAGAATCACGTACGCCGTCTTTTCCCGTTGCCTCCGGATTTTCTCCAGCAGCGCTCCAAACTCGACCTCTTTGCACATCCAGCGTACATCAACGATGTACAGGTCTTTTACCGGTTCCGGTAACTGAAGGTGATGCTGAACGGAGACAGTGGTTTGCAGACCGATCCCGGTTGGCGGGTCCTGTGCGCCACAGGGCGTGCGAGCTGACTGCCAGTCATTGGTAGACGTATCCAGAGCGGAGTTTTCAGACGGCTTTGCGCACGCTTTTTTTTCCGACCGCCCAACATCATCCATGACCTTCATGAAGTGCTTGCCCTTTTCAAAATCGGAAGGCGCATAAAGTGATTTATAGTTGAAGTTGAGTGTCGCGAAAAATAGTAAAAGCAGATAGAACGGAAAACTGATCAGGAACCAGACGTAGAGTTCTCTTTCTTCCTGGTCAAGGAAGGGTAGAGAGACGGCTGCCGAAGTTTCAGAGAGCGCTGCGAATATCGCGATAATTGTCATTGGGTTGGTGATTCGTTTTTTTATCATATTCTGTACTCATGCCGGGTTGTCTGTTCTCGAGTGATTTATGAGGTTGGTTTGATTTGGTGGTTATTGTAGAGGCTTTTATTGCTTGTTGGTTTTTGATAGGTTTTTATTTGTTTGTTCTATTGCTCTTCAGTTTCTTTGATTTTTGGCGTGATTTAATGATTGCTCAAAAAATATTATTTGCTGTAAGAGTAATTGGATGCTTGGTGTGTGATATTTCTGGTATGAGTGTTGAGTGCGTAAATAACAGTTACGTTTTAACTGAGAGGTAGAGGCTAGTGCTTGGCTGGACGCGACCGATCAAGCTGGCTCTCGGAAAACTCTGGTCGTAAATCGACAGGGGTGGCTGCTGGAAAGTGCGACACACTGACGCTGATACAGTTTTCAATTCATTCTGTTCGAGGGATTTTTGTAGGAGGAATCCGTGTTGTTTGTAGGGTATGTCTCTTGGTGCGGGTGGCCGGGAGGGGCGACATGCCATGGGTGAAACGACTAGG
This sequence comes from Pseudomonas grandcourensis, assembly GCF_039909015.1. NCBI lineage: Bacteria > Pseudomonadati > Pseudomonadota > Gammaproteobacteria > Pseudomonadales > Pseudomonadaceae > Pseudomonas > Pseudomonas grandcourensis. The sequence goes on along the minus strand of NZ_CP150919.1, from coordinate 5,593,850 downwards.
CTATTGTGCGGGCTCTAAAAATTCGAACAGCGAAAATTGGACTTGCCCATGAATAAAGTGCTGATCGTGGATGATCACCCCGTCATTCGTCTTGCGGTACGTATGCTAATGGAACGTCATGGCTACGAAGTTATTGCAGAAACCGATAATGGTGTGGACGCACTGCAACTAGCCCGTGAACTTATGCCGGACATTGTCATTCTGGATATCGGGATTCCGAAGCTGGACGGGTTGGAAGTCATCGCGCGTTTGTCGTCGACCTCAATGCCGATGAAAGTGCTTATTTTGACTTCCCAGGCGCCGGGACATTTTTCGATGCGTTGCATGCAATCCGGTGCGGCCGGTTATGTCTGCAAACAACAAGATCTCACAGAGTTGCTCAGCGCTATAAAGGCCGTGTTGTCAGGCTACAGTTACTTTCCTAATCAAGCCTTGCATACCGTGCGTTGCAGTTTGGGGAATGCCAGCGAGGCCGATATGGTTGATCGATTGTCGGGGCGGGAAATGATGGTCCTGCAACAGTTGGCTCGAGGGAAGACTAATAAAGAAATTGCCGATGGGATGTTTCTCAGCAATAAAACAGTCAGTACTTACAAGACCCGCCTGTTGCTAAAACTGAATGCGCGGTCTCTGGTCGATCTGATCGAGCTGGCACAACGCAATGGTCTGGTGTGATGACGTAACGGCGCGACAAGGGGCGCCTACCGGAGTATGGCACTTAAAAAAAAGCCTCCGTTTCTGGAGGCTTTCAGGTGTCATAAATCAAAATCGTAATCGGCCAATTGCTTTTGCAGTCGGCGCTCCTCCAGCAGGTTGTCGATGGTGCGGCGTTTGCTCAGATTAGTTTTCGCTACTTCAACCACCGGCTCAGCGTCATCGGTTTCGGCGGTGGTGAAATCGTCTTCTACGTCCAATTGCTCTTTGCCAGTACTCATTTAGTTGCTCCAGGCTAAGAAGGCCTTTGGCGCTCCTTATATCGACAATCTCCCGGCGGGTAAAAAAGATTTTTTCAATCGACAAATCAATAAACCTAATAGCGCCTCAATCGTCGGAGGTTTTGTGCTTGTATTCGCACAAGTCCTCGATCCGGCAGCTCCCGCATCGGGGCTTGCGGGCCAGGCAAACATAGCGGCCGTGAAGGATCAGCCAGTGATGGGAGTCGAGCAGGTACTCCCTGGGCACGAATTTCATCAGTTTTTTCTCGACTTCCACCACATTCTTGCCGGGAGCTATGCCGGTGCGGTTGCTGACCCTGAAAATATGCGTGTCGACGGCCATGGTCAGTTGACGGAATGCCGTATTGAGTACCACGTTGGCGGTCTTGCGGCCGACGCCGGGCAATGCTTCCAGCTCTTCGCGGGTTTGTGGCACCTCGCTGGCGTGACGCTCGACCAGCAAGCGACAGGTTTCGATCACGTTTTTCGCTTTGCTGTTGTACAAGCCGATGGTCTTGATGTACTCCGACAGCCCCTCGACACCCAGGGCATGGATCGCTGCCGGGGTATTGGCGACCGGGAACAGCCTGGCCGTGGCCTTGTTGACGCCGACATCGGTGGACTGCGCCGAGAGAATCACGGCAATCAGCAATTCGAACGGTGAGGAGTACGCCAGTTCGGTCTTTGGTTCCGGGTTGTCCTCGTGCAGTCTGCGGAAGATTTCCAGGCGTTTTGCGGCATTCATGGGCAGTACGTTTCCTCGAAGGCAATCAATGTGTGGGCGTGGGGCGCCAGGCCTGCCAGGTGGCGATCAGCAGCCCGAGCAGGATGAACCCGCCAGGGACCAATGTGGCCAGGCGCAGGCCACTGTCAGCCATCAGTACCCAGCCTTGCCAGTCAGTTTGTGTTGCGCCGAACAGCCACGATAGATGGTTTCCGAGTGTTCCGTTGCCGATGAGTTCGCGCAGCAGGCCCAGCGCGATCATCAGCGTGGCAAACAGGCCATTGAGTCGCAGGCGTAGGCGCCAATCGCTCTGAAAGAACCCGGTGTGTTCCAGTACGACGCATTGCAAGGCGATCAAGGCGCCATAAATCCCCAGATGCTGCTGCCATTGCAGCGACCAGGCCTGTGCCATGAGTTCCGCGCAACTGGTGAGCGTGGCCGCCAACAGGATGCTGGCCAGCAAGCGGGTCGCCGGGAACAGGCGGGATCGCAGGGCGCCCATGGCCAGACTGAACAACTCGGTTATCACCATGAACATCAGGCACAGGCCAAGTGCGGCCATCAGCGAATGGGTGGCGCCGATCAGCGGCGTCAGCATCAAGGCGTTGCGCATCGTCGATGAGTTATCCATGGGCAGGGATTCCGAGGAGTTGTTGCCGGTGTTCATCGAAGTAGCGCAAGGCATCGTGGACGGCATTGATTACCGCTCTTGAGGTGATGGTCGCGCCTGCGATCTGATCGAACTGTCCCTGATCCTTTTTCAGCGCCCAGCCGCTGTCACCGGGTTCTGTTCGAGACTTGCCGGAAAAAACCTGGAGCCAGGTATTGGGCCAGTCGGCGATCCGTGCCCCCAGCCCTGGTGTTTCCGACTGTTTGAGGGTTTTGACGCCCAGCAATCGGCCATTGGCGTCGACAGCGATCAACAGGTCGATGGCACCGGCGTAGCCAAGGGTTTGACTGCGCAGCAACACCGCGACGGGTTGATTGGCCCGGGTCGCCAGATAGCCACCCAGCAAGGTGCTGTTGGTCAGCGCGGTTGTTTCGATTCTGATGGGCTGTTCGAGTGGTTGGTTGTCGTAGCTGTCCGGCGCGATCAGGTCCAGCAGGTTACGGCTGTCGATCAGGCGCTGTTCGGCCGCAATGCGCGGCGCGCTGCCGAACTGCACGAAGTAGGTCACGCCAAGGCCCAGTGCGGCCAAAAGCACCACAAGTGCGATGCTTGATGTCCGGTTCATGGCGCCTCCGGCTGTTGCCTGGCCGCCACGAACCGCTCCAGCGCCGGCACGCACAGGTTCATCAATAGCACGGCGAAGGCGATGCCGTCCGGGTAGCCGCCCCAGGTACGAATCAGATAAGTCAGAAGCCCCACGCCAACGCCGAACAGCAGCCGCGCGCCAGGGCTTCTGGGGCCGGAAACCGGTTCGGTGATGATGAAGAACGCGCCCAGCATGGTCGCGCCGGTCAGCAGATGAAACAACGGCGAGCCATGGGAGTCGGAGCCCGAACCGTTCCAGCACAGCAGGCTGATGATGAACAGGCTGACCAGCATGCCGACCGGCGCATGCCAACTGATCACCCTTCGTTGCAGGAGAAACACACCGCCCGCCACAAAGGCCAGGTTCAGCCATTCCACCCCCCGGCCGCCAAAGTGGCCGAATGTCGGGTTGCCGGCAAACAGTTCATCCATGGTCAGGCTTTTGTTGATCCGCAGACTGTCCAGTGCTGTGGCCTGCACCCACGCATCCGGCGCGTGGCCGACGCCGAAAACGTGCTGCAAGCCGCTCAGCAGATCCATGCCATGGGGTGATGGCCAAAGGGTCATTGGTTGGGGAAAGGTCACCAGCACCAGGGCAAAACCGAGCATCGCCGGGTTGAAGGGATTCGAACCGACACCGCCGTACAAGTGCTTGCCGAACACCATCGCAAAAGCGGCAGCACTGAGGGTCAGCCACCATGGGCAATAAGGCGGCAGCGCAAGAGCCAGCAATGTGGCACTGACCAGCGCGCTACCGTCACTCAAGGTTGCTCGCAGCGGTCGCTTGCGCAAATGCACGACGGCGGCCTCGACGGCCAACGCAGCAGCGGCCGCCAGAACGAGATTGATCAATACGCCCCAGCCATACAGCCAGAACGCTGCCAGCATTCCCGGCAGCGTGGCCAACAGCACCAGCTTCATCGCCTGTTGCAGGCGATCATCAACCACTTCAAGGGCTGGCATGGACGTCCACCAGGCGTTCGGCTTCGCCGAGTGCGCGCTCCAGGGCTTCGATTTGCTCCGCCGTCGCTTCGTTGGCCTGAGCCTTCTTGAGTTCGGCGCGGCGCATGGCCAACTGGATCTTGGCCCGTTTCAGATCGGCATTATTTGACGACACAGGTGCGACCGTCGGTGCAGGGGCCGATGGTGCGACGCTTTCCAGTTGCGCCAGGCTTTGTTCGGCGGCTTCGAACTGTTGTTGCAGGACGATCAACTGCGATTGCTGCTCGAAGGTCGGCGGATGCCCAAAAGCCTTCAGCGATTTGTGCAACTGCGCCCGACTCATCGCCACATCGATCTTGGCCTTTTTCAGCGTGGCATCGGCATTGGCGGCTTTCTGTGCACGGACGCGTTCGAGGGCCGCCTGCACCGGGTCGGCTGTCGCCTCGGCAGGTAGCGCGGCTCGCTGCCTTGCCTGGCGTTCGGCGATTTTCTGTTGCTCCTCACGCTGCAAGCGGGCATTGCGCTGTTCGAAGCGGCGCCGTGCGTGATCGCGTTTGAGGGTACGGGCCTGCCGCGCCTGCGGTGTGAGGGCCAGGCCTCCGACAACGGGCAGTACCGAGTTCGGCAGCAGTGGGCGCATTTCGATGCAGTCCACCGGGCAGGGTGCCACGCAGAGGTCGCAACCGGTGCACTCATCGATGATCACCGTGTGCATCAGTTTGGCCGCGCCGACGATGGCATCGACCGGGCAGGCCTGAATGCACTTGGTGCAACCAATGCACTCGGCCTCGCGGATATAGGCGATCTGCGCAGGTGCCGAGCCGCGAGTGATGTCCAGTTCCAGCACCGGCACCTTCAGCAGTTCGGCCAGGGCCGCGATGGTTTCGTTGCCGCCTGGCGGACACTTGTTGATCGGCTCGCCATTGGCGATGCCTTCGGCGTACGGCTTACACCCGGGGTGGCCGCACTTGCCGCATTGGGTTTGCGGCAAGAGTGCGTCGATGAGTTGAATCAGACTCATGTTTTGATCAGTCCGCTGAATCCGAGAAAAGCCACTGCGATCAGGCCGGCGCCGATCAGGTCGATCGGCAAGCCGCGAAAGGGCAGGGGAACATCGTTGTCGGCCGTGCGTTCACGCAAATCAGTGAACAGGCTCAACACCAGCCAGAAGCCCAGCCCTGCACCGAGGCTCAAGGCTGTGGCGTGAAAGAAACCCTTGTCTTCCTGAGCGTTGAGCAAGGCCACACCGAGCACGCCGGCATTGCCCAGCAGCAACGGCCAGAGGCCTTCGAACGGCAGTGTCGAAAACACCCGGGCCAACAACTTCAGCAACGGGCTGATCAGCAACACGCTCAACGGCAGAAACACAAACAGACGCAACGGCGTCAATTGCAGTGGCACCAGCAGCCATTGATAGAGCGCGTAGCCGAGCATGCCCACGACCAGTATCAGGCAGGTCGTCGCAATACCCAAGGCATGGACCTGACGGCGCTTGCCGGCCAGTAGTGGATCGACGGCCAACGGCCAGTGCAACACGATGTTGTTGATCAGGGCGGCGCTGATGAGCGTAAGCAGGATTTCGGTCATTGTTCGTGCCGGCAGGAACAGGGTTTTTTAGCGCAGTTGTCTAAAAAGAGTAGGCATTATCCGGCAAGGACGGAGGGTGGGCCAGACATGAAAATCCCACAGCCGCGCCAGGCACGACTGTGGGATCGATTTGCCGCAGACCTTACTTGATGCGCTGGCCCGGCTTGGCGCCGCTGTCAGGGCTGAGCAGGTAGATCTCTTCACCGCCAGGGCCGGCTGCCATCACCATGCCTTCGGAGATGCCGAACTTCATTTTCCGTGGCTTGAGGTTGGCGATCATCATGGTCAGGCGACCATCGAGCTTCGACGGGTCCGGATAAGCGCTCTTGATCCCGGAGAACACGTTGCGTTGCTCGTCACCGATGTCCAGGGTCAGGCGCAGCAGCTTGTCGGCGCCTTCCACGTGTTCGGCCTTGACGATCAGCGCGACACGCAAATCGACTGCCGCGAAGGTGTCGAACTCGATTTCCGGCGACAGCGGATCCTTGGCCAGTTCGCCGTTGCCGGCCGGTGCAGCTGCGCCGGTGTCGGTCTGGCTGGCGGTCAGGTCTTCTTTCGAGGCGTCGGTCATGGCTTGCACCTTGACCGGGTCGATACGGGTCATCAACGGCTTAAACTCGTTCAGCTGGTGATTGCTGAGCAAGGTCGTGTGGTCGTTCCAGGTCAGCGGCGCGACGTTGAGGAACGCCTCGGCGTCGGCGGCCAGCAGTGGCAGCACCGGTTTGAGGAAGATCACCAGTTGACGGAACAGGTTGACGCCGGTGGCGCAGATGGCCTGGACTTCATCCTGTTTGCCTTCCTGCTTGTTCAATGACCACGGTGCCTTGTCGGCGATCCAGGCGTTGGCGCGGTCGGCCAGGCCCATGATCTCGCGCATGGCGCGGGCGAAGTCGCGGGCTTCATAGGCGTCGGCAATGCTTGGCGCGGCGGCCAGGAAGGCTTCGGTCAGTTCAGGCGCGGCGTTGGTGTCGACCATCACGCCGGCATTGCCCTTGTTGATGAAACCGGCACAACGGCTGGCGATGTTGACGACTTTGCCCACCAGGTCGGAGTTGACCTTCTGCACGAAGTCTTCGAGGTTCAGGTCGAGGTCATCGACGCCACGGCCCAGCTTGGCCGCGTAGTAATAACGCAGGTATTCCGGCGACAGGTGATCCAGGTAGGTCCGGGCCTTGATGAAGGTGCCGCGGGACTTGGACATCTTCTGGCCGTTGACGGTCAGGTAGCCGTGTACGTTGATCCCGGTTGGCTTGCGGTAGCCCGCGCCTTCGAGCATGGCTGGCCAGAACAGGGCGTGGAAGTTGACGATGTCCTTGCCGATGAAGTGGTACAGCTCGGCGGTGGAGTCCTTGCCCCAGAACGCGTCGAAGTCCAGCTCCAGCGTGCGGTTGCACAGGTTCTTGAAGCTGGCCATGTAGCCGATCGGCGCATCCAGCCACACGTAGAAGTATTTGCCCGGCTCGTCGGGGATTTCAAAACCGAAATACGGCGCATCGCGGGAGATGTCCCACTGTTGCAGGCCGGCATCCAGCCATTCGGCGATCTTGTTGGCCACGGCGTCCTGCAGGGTGCCGCTGCGGGTCCAGGTTTGCAGCATTTGCTGGAAGTCTGGCAGCTTGAAGAAGAAGTGCTGGGAATCCTTGAGCACCGGGGTGGCGCCGGAAATCGCAGACTTCGGATCCTTCAGGTCGGTCGGTGCGTAGGTCGCGCCGCATTTTTCGCAGTTGTCGCCGTACTGGTCCTCAGTGCCGCATTTCGGGCAGGTGCCCTTGATGAAGCGGTCGGCCAGGAACATTTTCTTTTCCGGGTCGAAATACTGGGTGATCGAGCGCGTGGCGATGTGCCCGGCGTCACGCAGCTTCAGGTAGATCTGGCTCGACAGCTCGCGGTTTTCTTCGGCGTGAGTGGAGTGGAAATTGTCGAAGTCCACCATAAAGTCGGCAAAGTCGGCGCTGTGTTCAGCCTGGACGTTGGCGATCAGTTGTTCCGGGGTGATGCCTTCCTTTTCCGCGCGCAGCATGATCGCCGATCCGTGGGCGTCGTCAGCACAGACATAGATGCATTGGTTGCCGCGGTGCTTCTGGAAGCGCACCCACATATCGGTCTGGATGTATTCCAGCATATGGCCAAGGTGGATCGAACCATTGGCATAGGGCAGGGCGCTGGTGACGAGGATCTTGCGTGGCTCGGACATGGGGCTCGGCTACTTGATGAAACGGAGGTCGGCCACTATAAAGCGCCGGCGCATATTTTTCACCCTGTGAGCCTGTTTCATTGGATGAGTAACAGGTGCAGGCTGCGATCTTTTCAACATCCCGCCGAACGCTTAGAACAGGTACGATACCCATCATCTTTTCCAGTCCTGTTTTCGGAGTTGCCCATGAGCGCCGTCAATCGCGCAGCGGTGGAAGCCGTCCTTCGCCAATACACCGACCCTTACCTGAACCAGGACCCGGTCAGCGCCGGGTGCGTGCGCAACATCGAGATCCAGGGCGAGCGCGTCAGCGTTCAGCTAGAACTGGGTTACGCCGCCGGTCTGTTCAAGAGTGGCTGGGCGCAGATGCTGGAAATGGCCATTCAGGGTCTGGATGGCGTGGCAAGTGCCAAGGTCGAAATCACCAGCGTGATCGCTGCGCACAAGGCTCAGGCGCAGATTCCGGGCCTGGCGAACGTTAAAAATGTGGTGGCCGTGGCATCCGGCAAGGGCGGCGTGGGCAAATCCACCACGGCGGCCAACCTGGCCCTGGCCCTGGCCCGCGAAGGTGCCAAGGTCGGGATTCTTGATGCAGACATCTACGGCCCGAGCCAGGGCATCATGTTCGGCATCCCCGAGCGCACTCGCCCCGAGGTCAAGGATCAGAAGTGGTTCGTTCCGCTCAAGTCCCATGGCGTTGAAGTGATGTCCATGGCGTTCCTGACCGATGACAACACGCCGATGGTCTGGCGCGGGCCGATGGTCTCCGGCGCCTTGTTGCAATTGGTGACCCAAACCGCGTGGGGCGACCTGGATTACCTGGTCATCGACATGCCGCCAGGCACCGGCGATATCCAGCTGACCCTGGCGCAGAAAGTGCCAGTGGCCGGTGCGGTCATCGTGACCACCCCGCAGGACCTGGCATTGCTGGACGCGCGCAAAGGCGTGGAAATGTTCCGCAAGGTCAACATTCCGGTGCTGGGCGTGGTGGAAAACATGGCCGTGCACATCTGCTCCAACTGCGGACATGCCGAGCATCTGTTCGGTGAGGGCGGTGGCGTGAAGCTGGCCAACCAGTACGGCGTCGAGCTGCTGGCTTCGCTGCCGCTGTCGATGGTCATCCGCGAACAGGCCGATGGCGGCAAGCCAACGGTGATCGCCGAGCCTGACAGCCAGATTGCCATGGTTTACCAGGAACTGGCCCGTCACGTTGGCGCGAGGATCGTGTTGCAGGAAGCGTTGACGCCGGCGATGCCGAATATCAGCGTCAGCGACGATTGATTCCGGTCGCCTGTTGAAAGATCGCAGCCTGCGGCAGATCCTAAAGGGTGAACATCAATCCCATGTAGGAGCTGCCGCAGGCTGCGATCTTTTGATCTTGCTTTAGATCCGCAACCCGCCATCCATCTCCAGAGTCCGACCGGTGTAATAGTCGTTCTCGAAGATGTAAGCCGCCGAATGGGCGATTTCTTCAGGCTTGCCCATGCGCTTGAGCGGAATCCCTGCAGTCATCTTCTCCAGTGCTTCCGGCTTCATGCCCAGGGTCATTTCGGTTTCGATGAAGCCCGGTGCAATGCCGGCGACGCGAATGCCGTAACGTGCCAGTTCCTTGGCCCAGGTCACGGTCGCCGCAGCAACACCGGCCTTGGCGGCGGAGTAGTTGGTCTGACCGACGTTGCCGGCGCGGGAAATCGAAGAGATATTGATGATCGCGCCGCTGTTGTTCAGCTCGACCATTTTCGCCGCGACTTCACGGGTGCACAGGAACACGCCGGTCAGGTTGACGTCGATGACGGCCTGCCATTGGGCCAGGCTCATCTTGGTCATTTCGCCATCCTTGACCTTGAGCAACAGGCCGTCGCGCAGGATCCCGGCGTTGTTGATCAAGCCATGGATCGCGCCGAAGTCTTCAGCGACCTGGGCAACCATGTGGGTGACTTGTTCTTCGTTGGCCACGTTGCACAGGTAGGCGCGGGCCTCGACACCCTGGGCCTTGCAGGCCGCGACGGCGTCGTCGAGTTTTTCCTGGTTCAGGTCCACCAGCGCGAGTTTCGCGCCCTTGGCGGCGAAATACTCGGCCATGGAGCGGCCTAAACCCTGGCACCCGCCAGTGATAATGATTACTTTGTCAGTGAGTTGCATTCGCATGCCCCGGTAGCAGGTCTGAGTGTTTTCCTTGTAGAGAGCCTCTCGATCTGCGCCTGATGCGGCCCGGCTGCACATGAGAACTGCCCCGATGGCGTGCTGGGACTTTCACCAGCAGCTCGTCCGTTTTTCTGACGGATTCTATTTAAGGAGTCATAAATTGAGCGTTGAAGCGACTAAGCATGCACGAGAATTGCTCCTCAAGGAATACCGTGGGGTGCTCTCGACGCACTCCAAGTCGATGCCCGGTTTTCCGTTCGGCTCCGTGGTTCCGTACTGCCTGGACGAGCAGGGCCGGCCGCTGATCCTGATCAGCCGCATCGCCCAGCACACGCATAATCTGCAGAAAGATCCGAAGTGCTCGCTCTTTGTTGGCGAACGTGGCGCTGAAGATGTCCAGGCCGTTGGTCGACTGACTTACCTGGCTGAGGCGCAGCAGCTCGAAGACGCCGCCGCCATCGACGCTGCTTCCGAGCGTTACTACCGCTACTTCCCGGAGTCGCAGGGTTATCACAAGGCCCACGATTTCGATTTCTGGGTGCTTGAGCCTGTACGCCACCGTTACATAGGCGGTTTTGGCGCGATTCATTGGGTCAACGAGCTGACCCTGGCCAACCCGTTCGCCGGCAAGGCTGAAGTGAGCATGGTCGAGCACATGAACGCCGATCATGCCAAGGCCATCGCCCATTACGTCGATCTGGCCGGGCTGCCGAAAAACGTGCCGACGCAAATGGTCGGTATCGATACCGAAGGCATGCACCTGCGCATCGGTCAAAGTCTGTACTGGCTGCCGTTTCAAGCGCCTTGTAATACGCCGACACAAGTTCGCGAAGCCTTGGTTTATCTGGCCCACGCCGAGCATTGGCCGAAAAATGAAGCGGCCGGCGCTTGAAATCACGAAACGGCGACGTCATCTAAGGTGAACTGGCAAGGCATTCTTGCGTTGAGGAACCATTTGATGCGCCCTTTTTTGTTGCTCTTTCTGCTGTTCCCGGTGTTGGAGCTGTTCGTATTCGTCAAGGTGGCAGGGTCCATCGGGTTTTTCCCGGCCCTGTTGCTGATCATTCTCGGCTCGATGTTCGGCGTGTTCGTGCTGCGTATCGCCGGCCTGGCCACGGCCCTGCGTGCCCGTGAAAGCCTGAGCCGCGGCGAACTGCCGGCCCAGACCATGCTCGAAGGCCTGATGCTGGCATTGGCCGGTGGCCTGCTGATTCTTCCGGGCTTCATCAGCGATGTGATCGGCCTGTTCATGCTGCTGCCGTTCAGTCGTCGCCTGCTGGCCAATAAAATGCGCCAGCGCGCCGAAGAGCAGGCGATGCGTCAGCGAGCGTTCGCCGATGACCTCCAGGCCCGTGGCGGCCCGGCACCTCGCGAGCCGCTGGGCCGCGAGCCCAACGTGATCGAAGGCGAGTTCGAACACCGCGATACCAAGTAATACGCACATCGACACGGCACCTTCGGGTGCCGTGTTCGTTTGCGGGGCCGCGAACTGAAATTTTTTCGATCCCTGCCCTTGTAATAAGCTTATGCGCCCTTATGTAACGGTCACCGCAAGGTTTCTGGCGAATACGCCAGACAGACTTCCGCGGTTCGCTTGACGAACCGCAACCGGCACCGCCGGCCTTTGTTAAACCCGCCGGGACTACACCGGCCGATGAAAACCACAATTAGGAGAGATCGACAATGAAGCTTCGTCCTCTGCATGACCGCGTCGTCATCCGTCGCAGCGAAGAAGAAAAGAAAACCGCTGGCGGTATCGTCCTGCCAGGTTCGGCTGCTGAAAAAGCCAACAGCGGCGAAATCCTCGCTGTCGGCACCGGCCGCGTACTGGACAACGGTGAAGTGCGTGCACTGGCCGTTAAAGTGGGCGACAAGGTTGTGTTCGGTCCTTACTCCGGCAGCAACACTGTGAAAGTCGACGGCGAAGACCTGCTGGTAATGAGCGAGAACGAAATTCTCGCCGTTATCGAAGGCTGATACCCCCGTTCATTTTCCCGCTACTACAAAGTATTTAAGGAATATCGATCATGGCTGCTAAAGAAGTTCTGTTTGGCGATTCCGCCCGTAAAAAAATGCTCAAGGGCGTCAACGTCCTGGCTGACGCAGTAAAAGCGACCCTGGGCCCGAAAGGCCGTAACGTGATCATCGAGAAGAGCTTCGGCGCTCCGACCATCACCAAGGACGGCGTTTCCGTAGCAAAAGAAATCGAACTGGAAGACCGTTTCGAAAACATGGGCGCGCAGCTGGTCAAAGACGTTGCCTCCCGTGCCAACGATGACGCAGGCGACGGCACCACCACCGCTACCGTTCTGGCTCAGTCGATCGTCAACGAAGGCCTGAAAGCCGTCGCTGCCGGCATGAACCCGATGGACCTCAAGCGTGGTATCGACAAAGCGACCATCGCTATCGTCAAAGAGCTGAAAAACCTGTCCAAGCCATGCGCTGACACCAAGGCAATCGCTCAGGTTGGCACCATCTCGGCCAACTCCGACAACTCCATCGGCGACATCATTGCCGAAGCCATGGAAAAAGTCGGTAAAGAAGGCGTGATCACCGTTGAAGAAGGCACTGGCCTGGAAAACGAACTGTCGGTTGTTGAAGGCATGCAGTTCGACCGTGGCTACCTGTCCCCGTACTTCGTCAACAAGCCGGAAACCATGGTTGCCGAGCTGGACAACCCGCTGGTTCTGCTGGTCGACAAAAAGATCTCGAACATCCGCGAAATGCTGCCAGTGCTGGAAGCCGTTGCCAAAGCCGGCCGTCCACTGCTGATCGTTTCCGAAGACGTTGAAGGCGAAGCCCTGGCGACTCTGGTCGTGAACAACATGCGTGGCATCGTTAAAGTCGCAGCCGTCAAGGCTCCAGGCTTCGGCGACCGCCGCAAGGCCATGCTGCAGGACATCGCCGTTCTGACCGGCGGTACCGTTATCTCCGAAGAGATCGGCCTGAGCCTGGAAGCAGCCACCCTGGAAAACCTGGGCAGCGCCAAGCGCGTGACCATCTCCAAGGAAAACACCATCATCGTTGACGGTGCTGGCGTAGCTGGCGACATCGAGTCCCGCATTGCTCAGATCCGTGCTCAGGTTGCCGAAACTTCCTCGGACTACGACCGTGAAAAACTGCAAGAGCGTCTGGCGAAGCTGTCCGGCGGCGTTGCAGTGATCAAGGTTGGCGCTGGTTCCGAAGTTGAAATGAAAGAGAAGAAAGCCCGCGTTGAAGACGCCCTGCACGCTACCCGTGCAGCCGTTGAAGAAGGCGTGGTACCTGGCGGTGGCGTTGCGCTGATCCGCGCTCTGCAAACCCTGAACGATCTGAAAGGCGACAACGCTGATCAGGACGTAGGTATCGCTGTTCTGCGCCGTGCCGTTGAAGCACCGCTGCGTCAGATCGCTGCCAACAGCGGTGACGAGCCAAGCGTTGTGGTCAACGAAGTCAAGAACGGCAAAGGTAACTTCGGTTACAACGCTGCGACTGGCGAATACGGCGACATGATCGAAATGGGCATCCTGGACCCAACCAAGGTCACCCGTTCCGCGCTGCAAGCTGCATCGTCTATCGGCGGTCTGATCCTGACCACCGAAGCTGCTGTTGCTGACGCACCGAAGAAAGACGGTGGTGCTGGCGGCGGTATGCCAGACATGGGCGGTATGGGCGGCATGGGCGGCATGATGTAAGCCAGCCTTACCCCTGTACGAAAAAACCCCGCCTGCGAAAGCAGGCGGGGTTTTTTATTGCCTTCAATTTGGGGTTGGCTGGAGATCGCGTCGCGCCCATCGCGGGCAAGCCACGCTCCCACAGGATCTGCATCGTCTCTGTGGGAGCGTGGCTTGCCCGCGGAGGCGTCAGATCAGGCGCCGACAGGTTCTGCAGTGGTCCCGCGTTCAGCCTTCAACGCCGGTCGATACAGAACGTAGTAATACGACCCCAGACATATCAGCCAGCAGAACACCGCCGTCCACACGTTGTGCGAGAAGAAGTGCGCGCCCTGCATCATCCGCCCGATGGAGAACACCGAGCCGAGGGCGAAGGCGAAGACGAACGCTGCACGCGCCATGCGCGGGCGACGGTCACGCAGTACGAAAAACAGGGCGAACAGGGTGAAGCCGGTGGCCGCATGGCCGCCGGGCCAGCAACGACCTGGTTTTTCAGTAGCCGGGCGATGGCTCAGCAATTCGCTGTAGGTCTCGTGACCGCCAAATTGCTCAAGGCTCCAGGGACATTGCACCGCTGTCACCGCTTTCATGGGCGTGACAAAGGAAGTCGCCAGGCCCAGGGACAGCACCAGGCAACCCAGCTCGCGCTTGAACGGTTTGAGCCTGGCCATGAAGAACGAAGCGATGTAGCCGAAGATGGCAAACACCGAGAAGGCGATGACCACTTGCTTGGCGCGGGTATGCAGGATGTTTTCCAGGAAGTAACTGTGTCGTCCGATGAAGTCCCCCGCGACCGGGTCGTAGAACAGCTTGGCGAGGTCCATGTCCAGTGAGGTCAGTTCGAGCAACACCAGAACGATCGCCGCAATGGCGGGAACCCCCAGGCACACCCAGAAGTTGAGCGCGCGAGGGGCGGGGCGGACAGCGGTTGATGACATGGTGGATCCTGAACAAATGAAAAGCCCCGGGGCATCAGCCCGGGGTGATTCGGTTAACGTTCGCCGACTTGACCGGCACCCTCCTTGGGCGCCTTCCAGCCAAGCAGCTGTTGCTTGAAGCCATAACTGGCGGTTTGGTAATAGGTGATTGCGCGGGTAATCAGCGGGTCATCGGCGGTCGACCGAGACTCGCGGCTATCGGTCAGCGCGTCATCGTGACGACGCAATCCCTGGCGAGGGCTCAGAATCGCCAAGTCCTTGCCGTCGAACAACCCAAGGTGCTGGTAGTTACCGACCAATACCCGTGCCGGCAGCGGATTATCCTGCAACAGGTTACGTCCAAAGAATGTCGACTCATAATCCAGATTGAGCAGGCCCAGCAAGGTCGGCGCCAGATCGATCTGGCTGGCCAGTTGTGCCGTTTCCCGAGCTTCGATCAACTTGGGCGCATAGATGAACAATGGAATCTGATAGTTGTCGATCGGCAAGTCTTCCTTACCGGCGCTGCCTGCGGTGTGGTCGGCGACAAAGATGAAGATTGTATTGTCGAACCAGGGTTTCTGGCGCGCCTGATCAAGGAATTGACCGATGGCGTAGTCAGTGTATTTCACCGCGCCGTCACGACCGTTGCCGGACTTGATGTCGATCCGGTTGTCCGGATAGGTGTAAGGACGGTGGTTGGACGTCGTCATCAGCTGCAGAAGGAATGGCTGCTGCTTGGCATAGTCGGCATCGGCCAGTTTCAGTGACTGGTTGTAGAGATCCTCGTCTGCCATGCCCCAGGCATTCTTGAAGTGAATCTCCGACTCTTCGACGCTGCTCTGGTCCACGACGCGGTAACCATTGCCGCTAAAGAACGCATTCATGTTGTCGAAATAACCGCGGCCGCCGTAGACAAATACGCTGTCGTAACCCACGGCATTGAGTTGCTGGCCAAGGCTGGCAAAGCCGCTTTCACGACCCACGCGCTTGACGATCGAGCGACCGGGTGTCGGTGGGATCGCCAGGGTAATCGCTTCCAGGCCGCGGTCGGTGCGGGTGCCGGTGGCGTAGAAATTATTGAAATACAGGCTCTGCTTGCGCAAGGCATCAAGGTTGGGGGTCAGGTTGCGGGTGTCGCCGTTGCTGCCCATGTACTTGGCGCTGAAGCTTTCAATGGTGACCAGCACGATGTTGGGCTTGCGCGGGGTGCCTGGGTTATCGATTTGTCGGCGAATGTCCTGTGGGTCCTCACCTACGAAGCGGGCATTGGGTTCTGCCAGTTCGGCGCGAATCTGTTGCGCAACGACCGCCGCCGGCAGCGTTTTGTAGAACTGCGGGTAGTCCAGTTCGTTGTTGCGGAATGCCGCGAAGAATTGATACGGACCATTGCTCGCCAGTTCGTTCTGATAGGCGTTGCCGCCCTGGGCGCGCGGTGCGTCCTGGCTGAGCAACTGCAGGCTCAGGCCGGCGACGATCAACAAACCGAGTGCATTCAGCAAGCGGCCACGCAGCGGCGGCAACGGCGCATCGAGTGCAGCGTTGAACGCTTTGCGCAAGGCAAGGCTCAGGACCACGGCCACCACGGCGAGGATACTCAGCAGCGTGCCGATCGGGTACGACTCAAGCAGGTTGTTCAGCACTTCGTCGGAATACACCAGGTAGTCGACGGCGATGAAGTTGAAGCGCACCCCGAACTCATCCCAGAACAGCCATTCGGCCACCGAGGTGAACAACATCGCGAACAGACTGACCGTCAGCAGACCCTGAAGAAACCAGCGGTGGCCACGGGTGCGCCAAAGGGCCGGCGGGCACAGCAACAGGTAGAGTCCCATGGGCAGTGCCGCGTAGGCAATGAAACCCAGGTCGTAGAGTAGCCCGATACCGAATACCGACAGAAATCCGCTACCAGCTTCATCCAGATGGGTGAGGAGCAGGACTGTTCGAGTCAGAAAAAATATCGCCAGCCAAGTGCCGCTGACCAGCAGCAAAAAGCGCATGGGGGCTGTCTTCAAATAGTCCATTTTCGATATTCCTTATTATCAATCGCGTGACAGTCTTCACTGGCCGCTGTTGTTAGCGTGTGAATCGATAGTGAAAAACTTGTCAATCATACCTTCTGGTTGAGCAAATTGATTCACCCACAGCCTTCCCCTAGCCGTGAGCCACACTTGGCCTTAAGCTGCGCGGGCCACGACGGCCGTTACTGTGGACGGAGAGATACCCATGCGAATTCTATTGGTTGAAGACAACCGCGATATCCTGGCCAATCTGGCCGATTACCTGGGGCTCAAAGGTTATACCGTGGATTGCGCTCAGGATGGTCTGTCGGGCCTGCATCTGGCAGCCACCGAGCACTATGATTTGATCGTGCTCGATATCATGTTGCCCGGCATCGACGGCTACACCCTGTGCAAGCGCCTGCGCGAGGATGCCCGTCGCGAAACGCCGGTGATCATGCTCACGGCCCGCGATCAACTGGATGACCGCCTGCAAGGCTTCAAGTCGGGTGCCGATGACTACCTGATCAAACCGTTCGCCCTGTCTGAGCTTGCGGCGCGTATCGAAGCGGTCATGCGCCGTACCCAGGGCGGCGGGCGGCGGACCTTGCAGGTCGGCGACCTGAACTATGACCTCGACACTCTGGAAGTCACTCGCGAAGGCCGGTTGCTGAAACTCAACCCGGTCGGCCTGAAGTTGCTGGCCGTGTTGATGCAGAAAAGCCCTCATGTGTTGCGCCGGGAAATCCTTGAAGAGGCCCTGTGGGGCGATGACTGTCCCGACAGCGACAGCCTGCGCAGCCATGTCCACCAACTGCGTCAGGTGATCGACAAACCTTTCGCCAGGCCATTGCTGCAAACCGTGCACGGTGTGGGGTATCGCTTGGCCGAGGGCCGTGATGGAGTTTAAGCAGAGCCTTGCTCAACGCATCATCATTGCCTTTGTGCTGACGAGCGCACTGGTGGCAGGTGCTTTTGCCATGGGCATCGTGGCAACCGTGCACCTGGTGGAAGAAAAACTGATTTCGGCAGGTCTTGGCGGCGATTTGCAGCGTCTGTTGTTGATGGACAATGTCATGGACTGGAGCCACCGCCCCGAGCCGGATCAATTGTTCTACTTCAGCAACGGGCCAGGCGATTTCAGGTTGCCCAAGGATTTGCGGCACCTGGAGCCGGGTTTCCACGAAGTGTTCCGTGAAAACCTGTCGTATCACGCCATGGTCGAAATCGTCGACGGCCGACGTTACGTGCTGTTGCAGGACCAGAGCGACTTCGAAGAGCGTGAACGGGTGCTGTTTGCCGTGGTGCTGGTGGGTTTCGTGCTGAGCCTGGCACTGGCGGTATTTCTCGGCTGGGTGCTGGCTCGCAAGGTCATGGCGCCGGTGGTGCGGCTGGCCCGCCAGGTACGCCATCGCGATCAACTGCTGGGTTTGGCTCCCCCTTTGGCGCCGGATTATGCCGCCGACGAAGTGGGCGAACTGGCCGTGGCCTTCGACGCCACTCTCGGGCGCTTGCGGCAGGCCCTGACCCGCGAACGTTTGTTCACCAGCGACGTCAGCCATGAATTGCGTACGCCCCTGATGGTCCTGGCCAGTTCCTGCGAGTTGTTGCTGGAAAACCCAGGTCTCGATCAGCGCGGTCGCGCCCAGGTCGAGCGTATTGCCCGGGCCTGTGAAGAAATGCGTGAGCTGGTGCAAACCTTCCTGATGCTGGCCCGCGCCCAGCGCGAAGACGCCAGCATGTCGCCGCAGCAGTCCCTGGGCCAGGTGGCCGAGGACCTGCTCGGTCTGTGGCGCGAACCTATCGAAAGCAAAGGGTTGGAACTGATCTTTGAACCGGGCGACCCCGAGGCCAAGGGCTACAACGCGACGTTCCTGCATGCGGTAATGGGGAACTTGCTGCGCAACGCCTTGCACTACACCGAACGAGGCTTCATTCGTCTGACTCTGACGGGAACGGGATTTCTGGTCGAAGACAGCGGTGTGGGCATTCCCGAGGAAAAACGCGAGGCGATGTTCGAACCCTTCGTTCGGGGCACTGAAAAACGCGGGGAAGGCCTGGGCCTGGGGCTTTCACTGGTGCAGCGGATCTGTGAGAACCAGGGCTGGAGCGTCAGCCTGACTACGATGGAGCCCAGTGGTTGCCGTTTTCAGGTGGAACTGTCCCGAACTTGATCTGTTGAGCCAGGCATCCAGCAAGCCCTGTCAAATTTGTAAAACCCTGTAATACTTCCGTGTTTCCCTAACGATATTTTCACAAAGGGATGACCAGTCGCCGACACCAAAAAATCTAAGGTAGTTGCTATCAGAAGTTCAGGAGACCTGATGATGGACGGCCCGATCAAGCTCGATTTTTCAGAGAAGTACGACGATCAACACGCCCAACGCTATTTGCGCAAACATCAGGAAGGTCTCGGCCGTCGATTGTCCCATTGGCGTGACGAGCAACTGGCGCGTAAGGCGATGGCCCTGGTCGGCGAGCCTGGTCTGGTCCTCGATTTGCCTTGTGGTGCAGGGCGTTTCTGGCCCTTGCTGGCGGAAAAATCCAACCGCGTGATCATCGGGGCCGATAATTCGGAATCCATGCTGAAGATCGCAACCCAGGCGCAACCTGCCGATGTGGTGAAACGGGTACAACCCTTGCACACATCCGCATTCGACATCGCCTTGCCGGACAACGCCGTCGACAGCATTTTTTGCATGCGCTTGCTCCACCACATCGGTGATGCCGAGCATCGCATGGCTATTTTGCGTGAATTCGAGCGGGTTTCCCGTGACAGCGTGATCATTTCGCTGTGGGTTGATGGCAACTTCAAGGCTTGGAAACGCAGGCGTTCGGAGAAAACCCGTGGGCAGGAAGGTTACCAAAACCGGTTTGTGTTACCGGCCGCTACCGTAGAAAAGGAATTTGAGCAGGCGGGTTTCCGCATCCAGGAACAACTGGACTTTTTGCCGCTCTATGCGATGTGGCGAGTTTACGTATTACGCAAGAGGTAACAGGATGGCAGTGCAGTATGCAGCAGAAACGGAAGTCGTTCCCCAGGACCGCTTCGATTACTTCTGGAATCAGCGCGGTGAATGGGTAGAAGAACCCAACGTTCGTCGCGGTGGGGAAAGCGGCGTTCAACGCCTGATGGGCAGCGATGGTCAACTGCTCTACGTCAAGCGCCAGACCGGGCATATCCATCGTAGCTTGCAGCACCCTTTCGGGCGGCCGACGGTAATGCGCGAGCATGCTGCGCTCATCGGTGTGACCGCGCTTGGCGTACGGGTTCCGGAAATCGTTTTCTGTGGCGCACAGCGCGATCCTGTACACAAGTGGCGTGCCTTGCTGGTCACCAAGTCGCTGGACGGCTACGAGGAAATCGATCGCTGGTACGCCGGTGGCGGTCGCGAGCGTCATGGGGAAGCCATACACGAACGAGTGCTCAAGGACCTGGCTGAAAACCTGGCTCGCATGCACAAAGGTCGCTGGCAGCACGGTTGCCTTTACGACAAGCACGTATTCGTTCGCGTGACCGGTGAGGGGGAGACGGCCAAGGTCGAAGTAGCCCTGATCGATCTGGAGAAAGCTCGACAGCGTTTGACCGCCAATCGCGCAGCTGTCCATGACTTGAAGCAGTTGCGTCGCCACTCGTCGTTCAGCGACGCAGACTGGAAAAAACTCATCTACTTTTATGAGACGGCGTTTGGCAGCGCTATCAAGGGTTTATAGCGATGAAACTCGAAATTGCACGAGGTTTGTTTCTGGTAGGAGCCTTGGCAGTTGCATCGATCGCGATGGCAACCTGGGAGCAGCCACGCCCCCAGGTTCTCAGCTCGATAAACGCAGAAGAACATTGTCCGTTGCCACGGGTTGCCAAAGCATCCGTGGCCACTCGACCCGATCATGACTTGTTGCTGTTCATGTTCGGACTTACTCAGGGATTGAGGCCGCAGAGTTGAACCGATTGAAGCCAAAATGAAAGGCCTCGCTGATGCGAGGCCTTTTTTATTGCCCGAATCCAGGTTTCAACGCTCCCACAGGTTTTTCTGCATCAGGATTTATCCGGTTTAGCCAGAAACGTGTAGACACAGGGCAACACAAACAGGGTGAACAACGTCCCGATCGACATACCTGTCGCGATGACCGTACCGATGTCGAACCGGCTGACCGCGCCAGCGCCGCTGGCAATGATCAATGGCACCATGCCGAACACCATCGCCGCCGTGGTCATCAAGACCGGCCGCAGCCGGATGGCCGCCGCTTCTTCCACCGCTTCCCGTGCGGTCAGGCCCTTGTCCTTGCGTAGTTGGTTGGCGAACTCGACGATCAGGATGCCGTGCTTGCTGATCAGCCCGATCAAGGTCACCAGCCCGACCTGGGTATAGATGTTCATGCTCGACCACCCCAGGAACAGCGGAATCAATGCTCCGCAGATAGACAGGGGCACGGTGACCAGGATCACCAGCGGGTCGCGGAAGCTTTCGAACTGGGCCGCCAGCACCAGGAAAATGATCGCCAGCGCCAGGGCAAAGGTGACCCACAGGGCGCTGCCCTCCTGAACGTACTGCCTCGATGCGCCGGCGTAGTCGAAGGCAAAACCGGCGGGTGCCTCTTCCCGGGCGATCTGACGCACGAGGTCGACGGCTTCCCCCATGCTCACCAGCGGCACGCCGGACAGGATGGCCGAATTGAGTTGCTGGAACTGGTTCAGCTGTCTCGGTCGAGCACGGTCGGTGACGGTGATCAGGGTCGACAACGCCAGCAATTCGCCCTTGGTGTTTTTCACGTAGTAATTGTTCAGCCAGTCCGGATTGTCGCGGAACGGTCGCTCGACCTGGGCAATGACTTTGTAGCTGCGACCTTCAATGGTGAATCGGTTGATCTCGCCTTCGCCCAGCAGGGTCGCCAGGGTTCCCCCCAGATCCTGCATGGAAACCCCCATCTGCGCAGCCTTGGCGCGGTCGATATCCACCACCACTTCCGGCTTGTCGAAGGCCAGGTCAACGTGGACAAACGCAAATTTGCCGGATTCCTTCGCACGTTTTTTTACCCTGTCGACCACTTGCAGCAGCAGTTCGTAATCGTTGGCGGAATTGATGACGAACTGGAACGGCAAACCTTCGCCGGTGCCCGGCAGTGACGGCAGGTTGAAGCCGAAGATCTGCAACCCCGGGATCTTTTCCAGTTTGGCCTGCACCTCGGGCAGGATCGCCATTTGCGTGCGACTGCGATCGTCCCATGGCTTGAGCAGGAAACCGCCGATGCCCGATTGCACGCCGCTGAAACCGTTGATCTGGAATGACGAGTAGTACTCGGGAAACGCCTTGAAGATCGAGACGAACTCGTCGGTGTAGGTATTCAGGTAGTCGAGGTTGGTCGGTTGCGGGGCGTTGGCAATCATGAAAATGATGCCTTGGTCCTCATCCGGCGCCAGTTCCGATTTGGTGAAATTGAGAAGGACCGGAATCAGGCACAACACGATCACGGCGAACACCAGCACCACCGGCCGGGTGTTGAGGGTGCCGTGAAGCAGGCTCTGGTAGCGACGCTTGAGGCGTTCGAAAATCATGTCCAGGCGATGGGACAGGCCGCTGGGGTTCTCGTCGTGGCGCAGCAGAAACGCACACATCATCGGCGACAGGGTCAGGGCGACGATACCGGAAATCACCACCGCACCGGCCAGGGTCAGGGCGAACTCCTTGAACAGCGCCCCGGTCAGGCCGGTCAGAAAACCGATCGGTGCGTACACCGCCGCCAAGGTAATGGTCATCGAAACCACCGGCATGGCGATTTCCCGGGCGCCTTCAATGGCGGCCTCGAGCGGTGTCTTGCCTTCCTCGATGTGACGGTGAATGTTTTCCACCACCACGATGGCATCGTCCACCACCAGGCCGATGGCCAATACCATCGCCAGCAGGGTGAGCAGGTTGATCGAGTACCCCATCATTTGCATGAAGAACATGACGCCGATCATCGACAGCGGGATGGTCACCACCGGGATCACCACCGAGCGCAGGGCACCGAGGAACAGGAACACCACCACGATCACGATCAGCACCGCTTCGAACAGGGTCTTCACCACTTCGTCGATCGAGGCCTGGATGAACAGGGTGGCGTCGTAGGCGATTTCACCTTTCAGGTTCGGCGGTAGCTGGGCCTCAAGGTCCGGCATGATCTTGCGCACTTCCTTGATCACTTCCAGCGGGTTGGCGCCGGGCGTCGCCTTGATGCCGATGTACACCGACGGGGTGCCACCGAACGAGCTGATGGAGTCGTAGTTTTCCGCACCCATTTCCACACGCGCCACATCACGTAGCAGCACACGGCTGTCGCCATCGACCTTGAGCGGAATCCCCCCGAAGGCTTCGGCGGACTTGAGTTCGGTATTGGCGTTGATGCTGGTGACCACGTACTCGCCCTTCACCTCGCCGGCGGCCGAAAGGAAGTTGTACTGGCGCACCGCGTTGGTCACGTCGCTGGCGCTGAGGCCGAAACCCGCCAGCTTCATCGGGTCCAGCCACAGGCGCATGGCAAATACCTGGTTACCGAGGATCTCGGCTTCGGCCATGCCGGGCAGGGTCGCCAGCTTGGGCTGAATCACCCGTGACAGGTAATCGGTAATCTGCGGGTTGCTCAACTCCTTGCTGAAGTAGCTGATGTACATCAGCACGGATGCATCGGCAGATTGTTTGCTCAGCACCGGGTCTTCAGCGTCCTGGGGCAGCTGGTTCTTGACCTCGTTGGCCTTGGCCAGCAGCTCGGTAAACAGGCGGTCGCTGTTGGCGCCGACGCGCGCGTAGATCGAGATCACCGAGAAATTCTGGCGACTGACCGAGGTCATGTAGTCGATGCCCTCGGCGCTGGCCAGGCTTTGCTGCATCGGTTGGGTGATGTAGCCCTGGATGGTCTCGGCGTTCGCCCCGGGGTAGGCGGTGGTCACCGTGATCAGGGCGTTTTCCATTTGCGGGTACTGGCGCAGCGGCAGCTTGCTCCAGGCCTGGAAGCCCAGCAGCACGATCAACAGGCTGACCACGGTAGCGAGAACCGGACGGCGGATGAACGGGTCGGTAAAAGCCATGGGGATTCCTTGATCAGTCCGCGCGTCGCGGGCTGTTCTGCCCGGTCAGGGTCTTGTCGTCGCTGATGGCAACGCGTGAGCCGTTATCCAGTTTGAGCTGGCCGGCGGTCACCACTTTCTCGCCGCTCTGCACGCCTTTGGTGATCATCACTTGCCCGTCGCGGCGTTCACCGGTCTCGACAAAACGCCGTTCGGCGATCAGCACCGGTTGGCCCTTGTCGTCCTTTACCAGGCTGCCATCCTCGGCCTTCTTTGGTACGGCCACATACACCGAGTTGCCGTAGAGCGTGTAGGTAATCGCGCTTTCCGGCACCACGATGCGCGGCTGCGGGTCGGGGAGGAGCACCTGGAGGCTGGCGAACATGCCTGGCATCAACTTGCCATCGGGGTTGGCCAGGGTGGCGCGGACCTGCACGTTACGGGTGCTGCTCTCGACTTTAGGGTTGATTGCACTGATGGTGCCGGGGTACTCCAGGGTCGGATACGCCGCGACAATGACCTTCACTGGCTGGCCGAGCGCAATCTTCGGCACCGACTGCTCGGGCACGAAAAAGTCGACATACAGGCTACTGAGGTCTTGCAGGGTAGCGATCATGGTGCCGCTGGCAAGATAGTCGCCAACGTCAACCTGACGAATGCCGATGGTGCCGCTGAAGGGCGCGACGATGCTTTTTTTGCCGAGCGCAGCCTTGAGTTGATTGACCGTGGCCTTGCTCTTTTTCAGCACCGCCGAAAGTCGGTCGAACTCGCCTTTGGAAATGGCCTGGCTGCCGACCAGTTGGCTACCGCGACCGTAATCGAGCTGTGCCAGCCCGAGGTCGGCCTGAGCAGTTTCCAGCAGGGCACTTTCCACGGCGCTGTCGAGGCGCAGGAGTGGTTGACCGGCCTTGACCTTTTGCCCTGACTCGAACTGCAAATCGATGACGGTGCCATCGGTCTCCAGGCTCAAGTCCACGCCCTGCAATGCCTTGAGCGTGCCAACAGTAGGCAGTCGGGCTTGCCATGGGCGCTCGGTGGCGGTGGCCACGGCAACGCTGATGGCTGGCCTGGGCGCAGAGAAGCCTTGAACCATCGTGTAGATCGAGAAGGCTTTGTACGCAGCCAGAACCAGCACAATCAGTAGAACAACACCCAACATGATCAGCATGCGGCGACGCAGCATATTCCAGTTCCTTGGAGAAATCAGGCGAGACAGTGGGGCACATTACCGGGAGTGTAGAGGGTAATCCAACTGCCGTTTTTACAGGTTGTGAGGTATTAGAGGGGTGAAAGCCTTAAAAGATTCGCCGACTCGGGTCGCGCCTGCGGGGGGACATCATCCCGATGCAGGCGCGGCCCAGGGCGGCGATCTTTTTAAAAAATCAGGCCATCAGGTGCAGATGGTTGTCCCAGAGCCCTGCGGGTAGCTCCAGTGGTTTTGCGACGAGGTTTGTCTGGCGGCAGTCGTAGTAGCGGCAGCGCCCCTGGCCCGAGGTCACGACAAAACCATCGGCCACGGCGCCGACCCCGGCGCAATCGGGCAGTGGCGCGTCCAGGCGTACCTCACCGTTGTCCAGGTCCCAGATGAAAAAACGGTTGCCCCGCGGTGCCGTCAACGCCACCAGGCGCAAGTCGCTGTGTACCGCGACGCTGGCGGTGTAGTGCCCCATGGCCTGCAACTGGTGCTCGGGCACAGGGAACGCGACGAAAGGCTGGCCGGGACGCTTGATTGCCAGCAACTCCGACGACTCGTGGGCCGCGCCCATGAACTGCTGGCTGGCGACGATGGTGCCGTCGCCAGCGATGGCCAGATGACGCACGCTGTTCATCTGCTGGGCGAGGGTTTCCTTGCTCAGCAGGGTGCCGTCGCGGTGCATCAGGACCAGGCTCGGTTCCATGGCGTTGAGGTTCATCTCCACCCGGCTTTCGGCCTCGGTGCGAATTCCACCGTTGGCCACCACCAGGGTTTCGCCATCGGGCATCCACGACACCTGGTGCGGACCGAGGCCGTGGGTGGAAATCTCACCGCTGTGCACCAGCCGCTCGCCTTCGAACTTATACACACCCAGCAGGCCGCGGCCCGGATCGGTGGTGTCGTTTTCAGTGGCGTACAGCCAGTCGCCGCTGTGGTGAATGACCGCGTGTCCGTAGAAGTGCCGGTTCGGCTGTGACACCACGGTTTGCAGGAGCGCGCCGTCGCGCAGGTCGACCAGGTAGCTCTCGGTGCCTGGACGGCGGGCTACGAACAGCGCAATCGGCAGTGTCGGGTGGTTGACGATGTCGTGGCAACGCTGGCCGACCCGGGTGGCGAACACCTGGGTGCCATCGAGTCGATAACCGACGGCGTAATGCTGGCCGTCGGTATCGTCCCGTGCCGACAGCAACAACGGACTCTTGTCCTTTTGCTTGAACAGCTTCCAGCCGCCCAGCGTCACTGCACCCAGCAGCAAACTACCTAATGTCAGAACCTGGCGTCGCAGCATGGAACTCGCCCTCATCAGTCACCGTCGTTGGCGTTGAAGCCCAGTTGGATGCCCAATGCCTTGGCCAGATCGGCCTCGTGCAGGCGATGGACGACGTTGAGGCTGTCATACAGCTCGTTGAGTTGCTGGCGGCCGGCCTCGTCATTGAGCATGTCGGTCAGCGAGCGCTGGTTGCCGGCGAACAGTTTCAGGGAGGCGGCATAGGCCGCGTCGATCTTGTCGGCCAGCGGCTTCTGCTCGCTCGGCAACAGGCTGCGCAGGCCTTTGTTATCCACACCTTCCCAGACCGTTTTGGCGGCCGCGAGGCTGGCTTCGAGGCTGGTCAGGGACGACTGGCTGCGCCATGCATCGGCCTGGAACGGTTGCGGCACGCCCTTGGTCTGGCGACCCATTGGCGTGCCGAGTTTTTTCTTCAGGGTGTCGATTGCCGTGACTTGCACGCGCAGCAGATCGGCGATCGCCTCATGGGAGTCCGCATAGCGCTGGTTCGGGAATTTGCTCATTTGCGCGAGCATGCCGTCGGTGTTGTTCCATGTTTGCAGAATCTCTTCGGCCAATTGCTTCTGGCGTTCGCCGATGGCGATCAGCAGCGGGCAGTATTTGCTCTTCTGCTCAGCGTTGGCCACGTCAGGCTTGCTGTCGAACAGAATGTATTCGTAGGCCGAGAGCCCCTGTACCACAACGCTGGACTTGGCCAGGGCGGCGGCATCGATTTGCGGCTGGGCGGTGACCAGTTGCTCGACCTGACGGCCGACCAGGTTTTTCTTGTCCGGCCAGAATTGCACTTGCCACGAACGGTTGCCTTCGGCCAGTGGCCCGATCAGCAGCGGCTGCAACTCGGCCCAGGCTTTTTGCGCGTGCAGGAAGTCGGCACGGGCGGTTTCCAGGGTTTCCTTGCCTTCGCAGTAGGCGAGGGCGCTGACCGCCAATTGACGGTCGGCTTCGACCCAGCGGGTGTAGGTCGGCAGGATCACCGACTTGGCGATGGCCGCCGACGTGACCGCTTGCGGGTCTTGGGGCGAGCAGGCGCCCAAGGCGAGGGCGGCAAGGCTGGTGAACAACAGTTTGGGACGGAACATGTCGGGCTCCCGCGAGTGGAATGCGTGTTAAAGGGAATTCAGGAACGCCAGCAACGCAGCGCGTTGCTCGGCATTGAAAGACAAAACCTGTTGCTGCGCCGCAGTCGCCTCGCCGCCATGCCAGAGTACGGCTTCGAGCAGGTTGCGGGCGCGGCCATCGTGCAGGAACTGGGTGTGGCCGCTGACCGCCTGTGTCAGGCCGATGCCCCACAACGGCGGGGTACGCCATTGGCGGCCGCTGGCCTGGAATTCGCTACGGTTGTCGGCCAGGCCGTCGCCCATGTCATGCAACAGCAGATCGCTGTACGGGCGAATCACTTGATTGGCCAGTTCAGGTTCGGCGGCGTTGGCGGCGGTGGTGTACTTCGGGGTGTGACAGGATTGGCAACCGGCCTGATAAAACAGGGTTTTGCCGGCCAGAACTTCAGGTGCGTTGACGTCACGGCGGGCAGGTACGGCGAGGTTGCGGCTGTAGAACAGCACCAGGCGCAGGATGTTGTCGCTGACTTCCGGCTCGCCATTGGGGCCGTTGCCACTGGGGGCCTGTTTGCAGGCCGTTTGCGCGTCCGTGCAGTCATCAAAGGGTCTCAGGCTGGTCGTGAGGCCCATATCACCGGAAAAGGCGTGAACATTTTGCTGATTGAGGTTTGGTTGTCCGGCTTTCCAGCCAAATCGTCCCAGAACGGTCTTCTGTTGGGCGTCATCCCAGACCCGGTTCGGTTGTCCGCTGATGCCCTTGTTCGCCCTGGCCTGTGCCTCGGCGTTGGCCAGGATTGCCTCCTCGGGGATCGCTTCGAGCAGACCCAGGCCAATCATTGGTGGCGCCACGCGGGCCGAGAAACGAGTGTCGGGGTGCATCGGGCCGTAGCCCAGCTGTGTGATGTTCAGGCTCGGTTTGCGTAGCTCGACTTCGGTGCCGTCCTTGAAGCGAACCGGAACGGCGGTGTAATCGACCCGCACTTTGCCTTCGGGGGCCACGCCGGGGACGGCCATGTCCTGGAACTGGCCGCCGTAGACGGGCTCCGGCACCACGCCGAGCTGTTCGATGACCTTGGCATACGCCGGGGCGTCGGGAATCGACAGGCGTACCAGCATCGACACGGCGTTCACATCGTCGGGCGTCGGCGGATGGCCGCGGCCGTCCTTGATGTGGCAGCCCTGGCAGGCATTGGTGTTGAACAGTGGACCGAGGCCATCGCGAGCGGTCGTCGTCGACGGGGCGATCACCCAAGGGCTGCGGAAGAAGCTGTTGCCGACGCTGAAATCCACGCGCCGAGACGGCGGCAGGTTCGCCGAGGGCATGGAAAACGCGTTCTGATCGGTCTTGCGCACCGTCGCACTGCCACCGGAGCGGGCTTCACCGGGTTCGGCCTGGGTGAATTTCGGGGCGTCATCGCAGGCACTCAGGCCCAGGGCCAGAAACAGTGCGGACAAGCGAAGAGGCAGCGAGGGCATCAGACATCCTGCAAGACGAGCAAAACAAGGGCGCAAAGTCTAACAGGGGATGGGAATTTGAATAAGAGGAATTATCGTTCGCTTGATGTAGGGCAGATATGAAAAAGGCGACCCGAAGGTCGCCTTATCA
Organism: Pseudomonas grandcourensis; assembly: GCF_039909015.1. Classification (NCBI taxonomy): domain Bacteria; kingdom Pseudomonadati; phylum Pseudomonadota; class Gammaproteobacteria; order Pseudomonadales; family Pseudomonadaceae; genus Pseudomonas; species Pseudomonas grandcourensis. The sequence goes on along the minus strand of NZ_CP150919.1, from coordinate 5,565,309 downwards.
CTCACTCAGCCAGCGTTGATCAGAATTCGTGATCAGCGTTGTCCGGGTTCAGGTCGTTGATGCCCAGTTTGCCAGCGGCGGCTTCGATCGAACCGGTCTGCTTGACCAGGGACGCGATGGCGTCACGGACGATCTGGTTGCCTGCGGTGTTGCCGGCAGCGATCAACTGGTCGTAGTGCTCGCCCTTGTTGGCGTGGTCGACCATGATCTGAAGCTTGGCTTCGGTGGCGGCCAGGTCGTCTTTGAGCGTGGTGTCGGCAGCCGGATCGGCCTTGGCCACCAGGGACGACAGGCTGGCGCCGGACATTTTGGTGCCGTCGACGCGAGTGTATTCACCCAGGTACACGTTACGAATGCCCTTGGCATCGTAGAAGTGCGAGTTGTGGGTGTTGTCGCTGAAGCAATCCTGTTCGTCTTCCGGGGAGTTGGCTTCCAGGGAAACCTTCATGCGCTCGCCCGCCAGTTCGCCCAGGGACAGGCTGCCCATGCCGAACAGCATTTTGCGCAGGCCGGACTCAGCCGGTTCCGCTTCCAGAGTGGCGCGGTAGTTGTCGGCCACATTCGGCTTCCAGTTGCCGACCATTTCTTCCAGGTCGCTGACCAGCAGCTGAGTCACGGACTTCAGGTAGGCACGACGACGATCGTTGTGACCGCCAGTAGCGCCTTTGCCTTCCAGGTAGTCCGAAGCCGGACGGTTGCCGGCGCCAGGGCCGGTGCCGTTCAGGTCCTGGCCCCAGAGCAGGAATTCGATGGCGTGGTAGCCGGTGGCGACGTTGGCCTCGGAACCGCCCAGCTCGTTCAGGCTGGCGAGTTTTTCCGGGGTGATGTCTTTGACATCGACCTTGTCTTCGCCGATCTGCACTTCAGTGTTGGCGATGATGTTGGCAGTGGCACCCGGGTTGCCCAGGGCGTGTTCGTAGGATTTGTCGACGTAGTCGATCAGGCCTTCGTCCAGCGGCCAGGAGTTCAGTTGACCTTCCCAGTCGTCAACGATGGTGTTGCCGAAGCGGAACACTTCGCTCTGCAGGTAAGGCACGCGAGCGGCAACCCAGGCAGCCTTGGCGGCTTTCAGGGTGTCGGCGTTCGGTTTGGCGAGGAAGGCATCTACGGCGGTTTGCAGGGTCTTCGCGGTGGATTCGGCATCGCTGTAGACGGCGAAAACGATGTCGGCGTAGTGGGCGACAACGGCTTTGGCGGCGGCTTCGTCGACTTTACCGGCAGCGGCAGGCGCAGCGGCTGGAGCAGCCGGGGCAGCCGCAGTGCTGGCAGCTGGCGCGGCAGCTTTTTCTTGGTCTTTACCTTCGCCGCAACCGGCGAGGGAAATAGCGATGGCCAACAGACTGGCGGTAGCCAGAGGCATACGAATCATGGCGAACATCCTGCTTCGATAGGGGTGGAGTCGTGCTATGCACACGCAAAACTGCGACATAATGCAAATCTTTCGCATTATGTGTAAAGGGTTGTACCTGTAAATATTTCTTATTCAGCGAATGGTTTGCTGCAAATCAAGGGATCGCTCGAGCGGCTGAACGCCGCTGTGCGGTTGTTGACGATTTAGAGGATGGCCGCATTACTGCGTTGGGCCTGCTTGAGGTAAACGCCCAGTTCCCGTGCCGGCAACGGCTTGCTGTAGTGATAGCCCTGACCTTCGTGGCAACCTTCGGAAATGATGTAGGCCTCTTGCTCGGCGGTTTCCACGCCTTCGGCAATCACCTGCATGCCCAGGCTCTTGCCCAGCTGGATGATGGCGCGAACGATGGTCGCATCGTCGTCGTCATCAAGCAGGTCCTGGACGAAGCTCTTGTCGATCTTGATCTTGTCCAGGGGCAGGCTCTTGAGATAGCTCAAGGACGAATAGCCGGTTCCGAAATCGTCGATGGCGATCAGCGCGCCGGAGCGGCGCAGGCTGAGCAAGTGCTGGGCCGCGGTGCTGATGTCTTCCATCAGACCGGTTTCGGTGACTTCCAGCTCCAGGCTGCGCGGTGGCAGGCGGTACATCTGCAGCAGGTTGTTGACCACCCGTGGCAGTTCGGCGTGGTGCAGTTGAACCGTGGACAGGTTCACCGCCATGCGCAGGTCGGAGAAGCCCTGGTCGTGCCACTCGCGCAGTTGTTTGCAGGCCTGGTCCAGCACCCATTCGCCGATGGCAATGATGGTACCGTTCTGTTCGGCCAGCGGGATGAACAGGTCTGGCGGCACCAGACCGTGCTCGGGATGTTGCCAGCGAATCAGGGCTTCGACGCCCACCACGCGGTTGTCGCGATAGCTGATCTGCGGCTGGTAGACGAGGTAGAACTGATCGCGGATCAGCGCATCGCGCAGGTCTTTTTCCAGCTCGCGGCGGCGACGCATTTCGGTGTCGACGCTGGCGATATAGAACTGATAGCGGTTGCGCGAGCGGGTCTTGGCCAGCGTCATGGTCTGCTCGGCCTTTTGCAGCAATTTCTCGGTGCTGTTGCCGTCCTCGGGGAACAGGGTGATGCCGATGGTGGCTCGCAGGCGGATCTCCTGATGGTCGAGGGCAAACGCCGCTTCCAGGTCATCGAGAATGCTTTGCGCCAGCTCGGCGGCTTCGTAGGGTTGCTCGATATCGGCCTGGACCAGGGCGAACTGGTCGCCACCGAGACGGGCGAGGGCGCCGAGGCGACCGCTATGACCGCGCAGGCGATCGGCCAGGGCCAGCAGCAACTGGTCGCCGGTCTGATAGCTGAACTGCTCGTTGATGCCCTTGAAGTCATCGAGGCCGACACACAACACCGCGACCCGGCGCTGCAATTTGCCGGCGTCGACGAGGATCCTGTCCAGTTGCTGCTGCAATTGCTGGCGGTTCGGCAGCCCCGTCAGGAAATCGTACTGGGACATGCGCACCAGGCTGTTTTCCGCTTCGTGGCGCAGATGGGTATTGCGTTCGATGGACTCGAGCAACTGGTTGGCGGTGTTGATCCAGATGCCCAGTTCGTTGTTCTCGTGCCCCTTGAGCAGCGGAATCTTGTGCTCGCTGGGACGATCCGGATTGATTTCCGTGAGGTGCTCGATGATCCGCGACAGCGGCTTGGTCAGCAGCCAGTGGTAGACCAGATACAACACCAGCCCCATGGCGAGTGCGCGCAGGACGCCGGAGATGAAGATGATCACCGAGCTGACAATGAACCCTTGGCCGTAGTTGGCGGTATCGAGGGTGATGCTCAGGTCGCCGTAATACTCGCTGTAGGGCCCGCGGCCGACCAGCTGGGTGGTGAAGGTGCGTTCCTTGCCAAGAATCAGGTCGGTCAGCCAGCGACTGTTGGAGTGCTGCAATTCGCGGGTCTTTTGCGCGAGCATGGCTTCGTTGGGATGGCCGATGGAGGCCTGGCGCACGGCTTCGTCCTGAAACAGGCCTTCGATCACCTGCATGCCCATTTCCCGGTCCAGGCTATAGACGGCCTGGGTCGAGGGGTCGCGAAACATGTCGAGGATGCGTTCGGCATCGCTGGCGACAGCCTGACGTGTTTTATAGGCATCGAACACAATCTGCGCGCAGCTCAAGACCACGCCGACGATCAATGCCGACAGGAGCACGACCCGGAGCAACTTCACCGACAAGCTGTTCTTGAGTTCCAGCTTCAAAGGGTTATTCCTTGTTCCGTGCGGGTAGCATCAAGTTGCCATGAGTATTGGCAATCCCGTGATGGCAGTCAAAGGGACAATCATCCTCGGGGGATTTTGCCTGCAGCTTGGCCGATTTGCAGTTGTCCTGGCGAGTTAGCCTATTAGCACTGTGTCGGTTGTCGAGTCCTTCAACTTGAGGGGCGGGGGTGTAGATATTTTCCTTTTGTTTGATGTTAGCCGTCTGTGGCTGTGGGGCAAGGGGTTGCCGGCCTGTTTCATCGTCGGAAAATGCCTTGGGTTTTGTGGGGTGGTTTGGTTTTTTGACGGAGTACATATCCGTTTCTTTGGTAACGGCGACTTATGGTTTCGCCCTTACGGCCAGCCCTTTCAAGGTCTTCGTTTAAACTCCCCCAAAACTCCAGTCAGGGTGACGAAAACGATGTGGGCAGAAGTTCTAGCGCGGTTTGAAAAAAAGACACCGGCCAGTGTCATGACTAAATTGATACTGGAGCAGGCTGTTCCTGCCGAATGGGTTGATCAGGTGTTTGAAGAACACCGTCAACGCCAATACCCGCGTGAGCTTTTGTTTTCGACCATCGTTGAGCTGATGTCCCTTGTTTCATTGGGTTTGCGCCCTTCTTTGCATGCCGCTGCCCGGCAAATGGAGGGGCTACCGGTTACCTTGGCGGCGCTCTATGACAAGGTCAGCCGCACAGAGCCCGCGTTGCTGCGGGCGTTGGTTACAGGAAGCGCCGAGCGCTTGGCTCCGACGATAAAAGAGTTGGGCTGTTCAGCCATTTTGCCCAGCTGGCAGCTGCGCATCGTTGACGGCAATCACCTGCCATCTACCGAAAAACGCTTGGGGGCCTTGCGGCGTGAGCGAGGTGCGGCGCGACCAGGGTTTTCAGTAGTGGTCTACGACCCGGACCGGGATCAGATTGTCGACTTGCAGCCATGCGAGGATGCCTACGCGAGTGAGCGCGTCAGCGTGCTGCCGTTGTTGGCCTGCGCCACTAAGGGCCAGCTGTGGATGGCTGATCGGTTGTACTGCACGCTGCCCGTCATGCAAGCCTGCGAGGAAGCGGGCGCTTCTTTCATTATTCGCCAGCAAAGCAAGCATCCACGGTTGATTGAGGAAGGCGGCTGGCAAGAATCTGTGGCCATCGAATCCGGAACGGTGCGCGAGCAAATCATCGAACTCAAAGGTGGTCACCGCTGGCGCCGAGTTGAACTGAACCTACAGGCACCTACTGACTCAGGCGACACTGTGATGTGGTTCTGGAGCAACTTGCCAGACACCGTCAGCGCCGGGCAGATCGCCGAGTTATACCGTCGTCGCTGGAGTATCGAAGGGATGTTCCAGCGCCTGGAATCGGTGCTGGACAGTGAAATCGAAAGCCTTGGCGCTCCGCGGGCGGCGTTGCTGGGTTTTGCTTCAGCGATCTTGGCCTACAACGTCCTGGCAGTGCTCAAACGCAGCGTGGAGCAGGCTCATCGCGAGACATTGCCCGAAGGCTGGGAAGCTTCGATCTTCCATCTGACGGTACAAGTACGCAGCGGTTATGAGGGCATGCAGATCGCGTTGCCCTCGGACTATCTATCACTCCAAACGACCTCGGAAACGCTGGCGGAGCGTCTGTTGGCGCTGGCCAGGAACATCAAGCCCAAACAGGTCGCCAAAAGCATACGTGGTCCCAAAATCGCCAAACCCAAGGAGTGGCTGGACGGCAAAGCTGCGCATGCTCATGTGTCGACCGACCGGGTGCTCAAAGCCCATAAAGCGAAAACACCTTGAAAGGGCTGGCCCTTACGGCGAGTCCCTTTGGCAAACGCCGGAGTGCCGGCCCAGCCCAAAGGAACCAAAGGTCTCGCCCCTTACGTACGGCCCCTCGCTGAGGCTCGGGGTTCCTTCGCTGCGGTATTCATCCGGGGGCATTGCCCTCCGGTCGGCTTCGCTTCGACCTACATGCAATGAGTTCGACTGCGTCGAACGGCGCTGCGCGCCAGTCCCCGGATGAACACCTCCACTCAGCCTTCCGAGGGGGCGGGTGGATCAAGATCAAGAGCTGCAGGCGAGCTAACGCTCGGCCTGATGAGTGGTGAGAAGCGACGGGGTGGTGTGGGCTGCTCTGCCTTTGCTCTTCTGTGGGAGCGAGCTTGCTCGCGATGGCGGCCTGCCAGCCGACCAATCTCCCACGCCTCTAAGCTGATCGTTCCCACGCTTCCCGCGTGGGAATGCTGCCAGTGACGCTCCGCGTTACGTTCTTGCGGGTTAACGCGGTGTAGGAAAGCGCCAGAAGTTTCCCACGCAGTTTTCAGGTTGCCCGTCGGAAGCGGACTCAATAGCCTCTGACTGTCGCTGAAAACTCAGCGACCGGGTGTGAGAACCCGGCAAGTCATAGTCATCCAGTGCCAGTATCCGCATAATTGCCGCCAGCTTATTCGCTGCCTGTAAATGCGTTATGGCGGCTGTGTGCGGGCAGACTTTTGTCTGGCCGGGTGCCTATGACCGGTTTTCTCACCTCGCACATAGCTGCCACCTCTTTGCCGTGTGAGAACGGCAATGGGTGGCACCCACCACATAGGAATATTTCAGTGGATAAGTTAATCCCCGATCCGCCCTTAAATACAGCCAAACCCTACACCCCCAACACCATGTTCATGATCGTCCCGGACATGGATACCGAATCCCTGCTGGCCCACGCTTGTGAGTCATTGGCTTCGGCCAACGTCATGGCGAGTGATTTCGCCACCTTCCTGACCGGCCCTCAGCGCAACACGGCGTTGGCCATTGCGCAAATCATCATGCTGGCGGAACTGGCGGTGAATCGTGCGTTGGATAACGTCGATCCGCAGGGATAGGCATTCAGTCAGGTTGACCGCTTCGTCGTTCATCGCGAACCTGCTCGCGAAGGGGCTCTGCCGAACGCTGAAAATCCCGGGCAATAAAAAACCCGGCTAAAAAGCCGGGTTCTTTTGACTGGCGTCGAGCTTAAGCGGTGAAGGTTTTGCCTTCGAACTGCTCAGCCACGAACTTCCAGTTGACCAGGTTCCAGAACGCTTCGACGTACTTCGGACGCAGGTTGCGGTAGTCGATGTAGTAAGCGTGTTCCCAGACGTCGCAGGTCAGCAGCGGGGTGTCGCCGTTGGTCAGCGGGTTGCCGGCGCCGATGGTGCTGGCCAGGCCCAGGGAGCCGTCAGCCTTCTTCACCAGCCAGCCCCAGCCGGAACCGAAGGTGCCGATGGAAGTCTTGCTGAACTCTTCCTTGAACTTGTCGAACGAACCGAAAGCCGCGTTGATGGCTTCAGCCAGAGCGCCGGTTGGTTGACCGCCAGCGTTTGGCGCCAGGCAGTTCCAGTAGAAAGTGTGGTTCCAGACCTGAGCGGCGTTGTTGAAGATACCGCCCGAGGAAGTCTTGACGATTTCTTCCAGGGTCTTGCCTTCGAACTCGGTGCCTGGCACCAGGTTGTTCAGGTTCACGACGTAGGTGTTGTGGTGCTTGTCGTGGTGGAACTCCAGGGTTTCCTTGGAGATGTGCGGCTGCAGGGCATCGTGTGCGTACGGCAGTGGCGGCAATTCGAAAGCCATGATGATTCTCCTAATCAGGTCAGTTGCGGTGAGCGCAAGGCCGATCACGGGCGGCCAGACAAGCGCCGGGGAGTTTGTACTCTTTGCGGCGCAGGGAGTCGGATCATAGCACCGGGGGGGCGGCATAACCACGCAACAACTGTGTGGAATAGAGGTTCTGCGAATCAGCTGGCCGCGATCAACTGCAGCGCTACGGCAAACATCATCATGGCCACCAACAGATCGAGAATTCGCCAGGTGCTGGGGCGAGCGAGCCACGGTGCCAGCCATGCCGCACCGAGCGCCAGGGTGAAAAACCACAGCAGCGAGGCACTGGCCGCACCCACTACATAAGCGCCAGGCTCGGTTTGTTGGGCGCCCAGGGAGCCGATCAGCAACACGGTGTCCAGATAGACGTGCGGGTTGAGCAAGGTCACTGCCAGCGCGCTGAGCATCACCGCCCGCAGCGAACGTACGGTCTGGCCTTCGCCCTGCTCAAGGCTCTGTTTCGAGAAGGCCCGACGCAGTGCCTGGCTGCCGTACCACAACAGGAACGCTGCGCCGCCCCAACGGGCGATGGCCAGCAGCGTCGGGTTCTGCGCCAGCACCGTCGCCAGGCCGAATACCCCGGCGGCCACCAACAGGGCGTCGCAGGCCACGCAGAGTGCCGCCACCGGCAGGTGATGTTCACGCCGCAGGCTTTGCGCCAGGACAAACGCATTCTGGGTGCCGATCGCCATGATCAGGCCGAAGGCCACCAACAGGCCGTTCACATAACTTTGCCACATGATTTTTTACTCCGCGTTGGCTGCCAGATCCCGCAGCACTTGCAGGGCACGGTCGGCGTCGGCCTGGCCGACAAACAAATGGTCGTGGTAGTAGCCGGCAATCACGTTGCAGCTGATTCCGGCCTGGCCCAGTGCCGTGGCGAACGCGGCGGTCAGGCCCACCGCTTCGAGGGCCGAATGTACGTTCAAGGTGATCCAGGCGGCGATGTAGTCGAAGCTGAATCCGGCTTTTTCGGCGTGGGAACGCTCGAGAATCACGGTCAGGCCTTCCTGTTCGCGGAAGCTGCCGACAATCTCCAGATCCCTGGGCAACTTGCCGTCACGCAGGGTGCAGAACACGTATTCGCCGGCGTTGAGTTGCGGGCTCATGCTGCGCAGCAGCGTTGCCAATGAAGTTTCGCCAGCCATGTGGGTGATCCTTGTTCAAGAGTTCTTGCTGGTCATTGTCCTTGTGAAGGCTGTATAAGAAAAACAAATCTTGCTGATCGCTCATTAGGAAAACTGATGTTCGACTATAAATTGCTTTCTGCCTTGGCCGCCGTGGTCGAACAAGCCGGCTTTGAACGGGCGGCCCAGGTACTGGGCTTGTCGCAATCGGCGATTTCCCAGCGCATCAAGCTGCTGGAAGCGCGGGTTGGCCAGCCGGTGCTGGTGCGGGCCACGCCGCCAACGCCGACGGAAATCGGCCGACGGTTGCTCAACCACGTGCAGCAGGTGCGATTGCTTGAACGGGATCTGCAAAGCCTGGTGCCGGCGCTGGATGAAGAGGGCCTGCCGGAACGCCTGCGAATCGCCCTGAACGCCGACAGCCTGGCCACCTGGTGGGCGCAGGCGGTGGGGGCGTTTTGCGCCGAACAGCATCTGTTGATGGATCTGGTGGTCGAAGACCAGACCGTCGGCCTCAAGCGCATGCGCGCCGGTGAAGTGGCGGCCTGCGTCTGCGCCAGCGAGCGGCCGGTGGCGGGTGCGCGCAGCGTGTTGCTGGGGGCCATGCGTTACCGGGCATTGGCCAGCCCCGCCTTTATTGCCCGGCATTTTCCGCAAGGCGTACGCGCCGATCAGTTGGCCCGAACCCCGGCACTGGTGTTTGGCCCGGACGATTTCCTGCAGCATCGCTACCTTGCGTCCCTCGGCGTCGAGGGCGGTTTCGAACACCATTTATGCCCGTCCTCTGAAGGCTTCATTCGTCTGACGGAAGCCGGGCTGGGCTGGGGGCTGGTCCCGGAACTGCAGGTGCGCGAGCAACTGGAAAGGGGCGTATTGCAGGAGTTGCTGCCAGATAAGCCGATCGATGTGCCGCTGTACTGGCATCATTGGCGTAATGGCGGCCAGTTGCTGGGGCTGCTCACCGATCAATTGGTCAGCGCATCGAAGCAATGGCTGGTGCCCTTGGACTGACGCACAGCGTCAAGACCTCACGTAATACGCAAAACGAAATATTCGGAGCAATTCATGAAGATTCTGGTTACCGGCGCAAGCGGCTTCATCGGCGGGCGCTTTGCGCGTTTTGCCCTGGAGCAGGGCCTGGACGTGCGGGTCAACGGTCGCCGGGCCGAGAGTGTGGAGCATCTGGTACGCCGGGGAGCCGAGTTCATCCAGGGTGACTTGAGCGACCCGGAACTGGCGCGCGAGCTGTGCTCGGACGTCGAGGCCGTGGTGCATTGCGCCGGTGCCGTCGGTTTGTGGGGCCGCTATCAGGACTTCCAGCAGGGCAACGTCCAGGTCACCGAGAACGTGGTCGAAGCCTGCCTCAAGCAACGGGTTCGGCGGCTGGTGCATTTGTCGTCGCCGTCGATCTACTTCGATGGTCGCGATCACCTGGGCCTGACCGAAGAGCAGGTGCCCAAGCGCTTCAAACACCCTTACGCCGCCACCAAGTACCTGGCCGAGCAAAAAGTCTTCGGTGCCCAGGAGTTCGGTCTCGAAACCCTGGCCCTGCGCCCGCGTTTCGTCACCGGGGCCGGCGACATGAGCATCTTCCCGCGCCTGTTGAACATGCAGCGCAAGGGGCGCCTGGCAATCATCGGCAACGGTCTGAACAAAGTTGACTTCACCAGCGTGCAAAACCTCAACGAGGCGTTGCTCAGCAGTTTGCTGGCCAGCGGTTCTGCACTGGGCAAGGCCTACAACATCAGCAACGGAACGCCGATTCCCCTGTGGGATGTGGTCAATTACGTCATGCGCAACATGGAAGTCCCACAGGTCACCCGCTACCGTTCCTACGGCCTGGCCTACAGCGTGGCGGCGCTCAACGAGGGTGTGTGCAAGTTGTGGCCGGGGCGTCCCGAACCGACGCTGTCGCGTCTGGGCATGCAGGTCATGAACAAAAATTTCACCCTGGACATCAGCCGCGCCCGGCATTATCTGGATTACGATCCCAAGGTCAGCCTCTGGACGGCCCTCGATGAATTCTGTGGCTGGTGGAAGGCTCAGGCTATTCGATGATGTCAGGACAACGACCCCTTACTGAACCGGAAACGGGACTTCAGGGTCAATGGTTACGGCTGCGGGGTTTATACTGCGCGGCATAAAGCCATCATGTGTTTCACTAAGGTTTATTCAATGTCCATGCGTAACGATGCCAACGACGACTTCGACGATGTACCGAGCCTGCGTGCAGACGTTCTCGACGACGATTTTCCGCCTACTGCCCGCACGGTCGTGCATTCGCGCCCGGTGCCGGTGGTGAAGGTCAAGGCGGCGAGTACCGGTGCCTTGTGGGCGTTGGTCGGGGCGTTGTTCTTTGCATTCGCGGGCCTGGCCTGGTGGAGCTTTCAGCAGATCTCCCTGATGGAACAGCAGCTGGTGGCGACACAGGAAAGCTTCGCTCGAATCAGTGAGGAAGCGGCAGGGCGCCTGCAGGATATTTCCGGCAAGGTTGTTGCCAGCCAGACCAGTGTCAACACCGACAGCGAGGCGTTGAAGCTGCAAATCCGCCAGCTTGAAAGCAAGCTCCAGGACCAGAACGCCCAGCAGCAAGGTGTTGCCGGCCAGGCCTCGGACCTGGACAAGCGACTGGCACAAATGACCGCGCAAACCACCGAACTGGACAAGCGCCTGGTGCAATTGACTGCCCAGGACACCGAACATCAGACGGCCAATACGCAGTTGCAGGCCCAGGTCAAAGCCTTGAGTGCTGAACTGGCCGCCCTGAAAAGCGCCCCGTCTGACTCGGAAAAACTCGATACACAGTTGAAAAGCCTGGGTGCCGATGTCGCCACACTGAAGAAACAAGGCAACCCGAGCGCTGCCATCGAGCGTCTCGAGCAAGACATGATCGTGCTCAAGAGCATGCAGGACAACCGTCCGGCAGTCACACAGGGCTCGACCAACACGGCCGAGTTCGATGCCTTCCGCAGCCAGGTCACCCGCAACATCAATACCCTTCAGGCGCAGATCCAGAACCTTCAACAGCAACTGCGCGCTAAGCAGTAATCCGAGTTTTTGTGGCGAGAGGGCAAGCCCCCTCGCCACAAAAGCCTCACGCTGCGCTCTCCTCAAAATCCATACAAACCCCATTGCCGTCTACTCTCTTGAAACACCACCAGGAACGAGGGATGCGCAATGGGGTTTCTGCAAAGGTTCGCCTTGCTGTGCGGCATGTTTTTGCTGTGCCTGGGCCAGGCGCAAGCCGCCGGGACGGAAAAGGACGACAGCAAGGCGGCCATTGCCCTGCTGGAAAAAGCCCTGGCCTACTACCACCAGAATGGCGACAAGGCCCTGGCGGCATTCAGTCGCCAGGGGGAATTTGTCGATAAGGACCGTTATGTCTTCGTGCTCGACACCAAGGGCGTGATGCTCGCCAGTGGCGGGCCGTCGTCGGCGCTGATTGGCCGGGACGTCTCGGAGGTGCTTGGGCCGGATTTGCAGAAAACCTTCAAGGACGCCCTGAAAGTGCCGGAAGGCAATGGCATTCAGCAGGCGGAGTATCGCTGGCAGAACTGGAACGACGGCAAGGTCGAGCGCAAGCACGTCTACTACCAGCGCATTGGCCAGCGGATTCTGGCGGTCGGTTATTACTTGCCACGGGCCTCCGCCGAACAGGCCATGGCCTTGCTGAACAAAGCGGCAACCGATCTGGCCAAGGACGAAAAGGGCACCCTGACGGCGATCAACTCCCTCAAGGGCGGCTACCTGCAGGATGACCTGTACGTATTCGTCGTCGACCTGGACACCCAGCGTTATGTGGCCCACGGCACCAACCTGCGGCTGATCAACACCGACTTCAGCAAGATCGCAGATCCGGAAGGCAAACCGGTGGGCGAGCCGATTCTGGCGTTGATGGCAAAGCAGGATGATGGCGAATACGAGTACCGCTGGAAGAACCCGGTGACCGGCAAGGTCGAGAACAAGCATGCCTACCTGAAGAAGGTCGGGCATTTTCTGGTGGCGGTCGGGTATTACAGCCCTTGATTTTATGGTTTCAATGAGGACGCCATCGCGGGCAAGCCCGCTCCCACAGGTTTAAGTGTTGACCACAGATTTTGTGAACTACATCAATACTTGTGGGAGCGGGCTTGCCCGCGAATACAGGCGACTCGGTCTACCTACCGAACCTTGTCCTCACGCCCGCGCAACAGCATGTTCGGCATGGCAATCGCCGCCGCCAGCCCCAGCAATGAAACGGCCGCGCTGACCGTCAGCAAATGCCGGAACGTCAACAGCAATTCGCCACGCAAGGCGTTCTGCGCGTCACCCGGTGCGGCGTTCAACCCGTCCAGCAACACATTCCCTGAACTGCCTTCGGCAATCAGCGACGAACCGGCCAGGTGCGCGAAACTTGAATCCTGCAACAACGCCAACAGCAGGGCCGACATCAACGCCACACCCACGGCGCCACCCAGCGAACGGAAAAGATTGGTGGTGCTGGTGGCCACGCCGATGTCCCGCTGGTCCACCGAGTTCTGGGTGCCGACCAATGAAGTCGGGAACTGCATGCCCGAGGATATTCCGCAGAGCAACATGAACAGGCTGCTCACGACGAACGCCTGGGGCGGGCTGAACGCCATGCCGATAATTGCGACAGGCATCAGCGCCGCACCGGTAAGGATCATCGGTTTGTAGCGTCCGGTCACCGAGGTGCGGCGGCCGGCGAAATACGCGCCAATCGGCAAGCCCATGGCCAGCGGCAGCAGATGCAGGGCGGCGCTGTCGGCACCGGCGCCGGTGACGCTCTGAAAGCGCAGCGGCATCAATACGATCAGCGAGATGGCCTGGAAACTGGTGAAGAAAATCGTGCACCAGCACAGGATCGCGTTGCGGTTGGCGAACAGATGCATGGGCAACAACGGTTCCCGCGCCCGCCGCTCGTGGACGACGAACAGCCCCAGCACCAGCACCGCACTGGCCAGTAGCGCCAGTACTTCGGCGCTGCGCCACGAATGGCCCTGGCCAACCTGGGTGATGCCCAGCAACAACGCGGTCAGCCCGATGATCATCAGCACGGTGCCCAGGTAATCGATGATCGGTTTGCGTTGCGGAATCGGCAGGCCCACCAGCGTGCGATACGCCACCAGCCAGGCACCCAGGCCCAGCGGCAGGTTGATCAGGAACACCCAGCGCCAGGACAGGTATTCGGTCATGTAGCCGCCGAGCACCGGGCCGGCCACGCTGGCCACGGCATACATGCTGCTGAAGTAGCCCTGGTAACGACCGCGCTCCCGTGGCGGCACGATGTCACCGATGATCGCCTGACTCACCGAAATCATCCCGCCGGCGCCGATGCCCTGGAGGATCCGCGCCAGCACCAGTTGCTCCATGCTCTGGGCCATGCCGCAGAACACAGATGCCAGGGTGAACAGGCCCATGCCGAACAGCATCAGCTTGCGCCGCCCGTACAGGTCGCCCAGTTTGCCGTAGATCGGCACCGCCACGGTCATGGCCACCATGTAGCCGGAAATCACCCAGGCCAGCAGGCTGACGTCTTTGAATTGCGCGGAAATGGCCGGCATCGAAACGGCGACGATGGTCTGGTCCAGCGCCCCGAGAAAGATCGCCAGCATCAGGGCGACCAGCACGCTGCGGATGGCGGGTTTGGGCGTTTCAGGCTGGTGGAGATTGGTCACGGGAAAACCTGCGGGCAGTGATTGACCCGCAAGTAGCAAGGCGAGCGGGAATGCTCGCCAGTGTAAGTCGATAGCAGGCTATTCGATAGCCTCGTACGGAAGCCCGACGTAGTTTTCTGCAATGGTTTTTCGACCCGCTTCGGAGCCGACAAAATACTCCAGCTCCGACTCGGCAATGCGTTGGCTGAATGCATCGTGGTCGTCGAAACGGTGCAGCATCGAGGTCATCCACCAGGAAAACCGTTCGGCCTTCCACACGCGGCGCAGGCAGATTTCCGAGTATTTTTCCAGCAGATCAAGGCGATCTTCGCGGTAAACCTTGACCAGGATGTTGAACAGCGTACTGACGTCACTGGCCGCCAGGTTCAGACCCTTGGCGCCGGTGGGCGGGACGATGTGCGCGGCGTCACCGACCAGGAACATGCGACCGTATTGCATGGGTTCGACCACAAAGCTGCGCAGTGGCGCGATGCTTTTTTCGATGGACGGGCCCGTTACCAGTTTGTCCGCCAACTGTTGTGGCAGTCGCGATTTGAGTTCGTCCCAGAAGCGTTGATCCGACCAGTTATCCACATGATCGCTGGTGGGCACTTGCAGGTAATAACGGGTGCGCGTCGGCGAGCGCATGCTGCACAGGGCAAAACCGCGCTCGTGGCGGGCGTATACAAGCTCTTCGTGGACTGGCGGAGTGTCGGCCAGGATCCCGAGCCAGCCGAACGGATAAATCCGTTCGAAGACTTTCAGGCTGTCGGCGGGAATCGATTGTCGCGCCACCCCATGGAAGCCATCGCAACCGGCGATGTAGTCGCAATCGAGGCGATACCGTTCGCCGTCTTTCTCAAAAGTGACAAACGCTTCGTCGGTTTTCATGCCGTGGGGAACGACGTTTTCGGCTTGATAAATCGTCTGCGCGCCAGCCTCCCGACGAGCGGCCATCAGGTCGCGGGTGACTTCGGTCTGGCCGTAGATCATCACGGTCTTGCCACCCGTCAGGGCGTGCAGATCGATATGTACCTGACGTCCGTCGAGGGCTAGTTCGAAGCCGCCATGGACCAGTCCCTCGGTGTCCATGCGCTGACTCACGCCGGCCTGACGCAACAGCTCTACCATGCCTTGTTCGAGCACGCCGGCGCGGATTCGGCCGAGTACATAGTCCGGGGTTTGACGTTCGAGTATGAGGGTGTCGATGCCGGCGTTGTGCAGCAATTGGCCGAGCAGCAAGCCTGAAGGGCCAGCACCGATAATGGCAACTTGGGTTTTCAGCGTTTTCATTGTTCTTATGACTCGCAAGCTTCACGCGACCAGGGCCGGTGAATTATTTTTATGGATCGAGTGCTTGCATTTTTCCCTTGCGGGTCTGTCAATTGAAGGTGAAAACTGAGCCGATAGCTGTACATTCTGCCAATCGGTGCGATTATCGCCCGTCATCTACTCCGAGGCCTGGATTGAAGTGATGAACAAGCCCGACCTGCCTTCGATTCCGGTGTTCAAGCTCTACGGTGAAAGCCTGGATTGGCCGACCCCGGACTTGCTGCACTGTGAAACCATTTCCAAACGCAGTCGCGAACATCATTGGGAAATCAAACCTCACCGCCACGCTGATTTATGCCAGTTGCTCTTCGTGTTCAAAGGTCAGGCAGAGCTTGAAATCGAAGGCAAGCGTACGCAACTGGTGGAGCCGGCCATCCAGATCCTGCCACCGCTGTCGGTGCACGGCTTTCGCTTTTCCGAGGACGTGGAAGGGTTTGTCGTGACCCTGGCCGCGCCGCTGATCGCCCACCTGCAGATGCAGTTGGGGCAGTCGCTCAATGCCCTGGCCCAGTCCGAAAGCTACCCGGCGGGCAAAGACGCCGAGTACCTCAACAGCCTGTTCAGCGCCTTGCAGAACGAATACACCAGCCATCAACCGGCGCGGGAAATGCTCATGCATTCGCTGGTCAGTGTGATCGTGGTGTGGGTCAGCCGCCAGGTCATCCAGCGTCGCACCGCCATGGCGCGACCGCAGCGGGCCCGAGAATACCTCAACGGGTTTATTCAGCTGGTGGAAGAGACCTATCGCCAGCACGTCAAGGTCGAGGACCTGGCGCACCGGCTGGGGATTTCCGTGTCGCACCTCAACGGCACCTGCCGTGAGCTGGCGGGGCAACCGGCGTTGCAGATCATGCACGAGCGGCAATTGCTGGAGGCCAAGCGTTTGCTGACCTACACCAGCATGACCATTTATGAAATGTCCGACGTGTTGGGGTTTTCCGATCCGACCAACTTCACGCGTCTGTTCCGGCGTCGAGTGGGCATTTCGCCCAAGGCGTTCCGCGACCGCTTGAAGGCCGATCAGGACAACGAAGCCTGACCCCCTTCGTTACCGGAGGGCGTTGAGGGTGGCGTTGTGGGGGATGCAGCGCTCGAAGTTGCAGCTCGCGTATTCACGGGGCAGGTTGCGCAGTTGCTCGACGCGCCAGGCGGCAGCTCCGTATAGCCCGAGCGTGACCGCGCAGGTGATGAAAATCGCGAGGTATCTTCTTGTTCTGATGTTCATGGCGTTGACCTCTGAACCAATACCTTTCGGTATTACTTTGAGCATAGGTCAACGCGGGTGAGTTACCAGCAAAGCACGTTATGGAAGTACCGCGACATTCAGAACGCTGATGCCTCCTGTGGGAGCGAGCTTGCTCGCGATAGCGGTGGATCAGTCGACATCATTGGTGAATGTTCTGCAGCCATCGCGAGCAAGCTCGCTCCCACAGAGTTTCCATTTACAACCCGATATCCCACTCCGGTTCCTCCGGAAACCTCACCACCAGAAAATCGAGCAAGCTGCGCAACGCCGCCGGCATGTGTTTGCGCGAGGCATACACCGCATATACGTTCATTTGCCGGGGTTCAGCCGCTGGCAGCAGGCGAATCAACTCGCCGCTGTGAATGTGCACCCCAGCCTGGTACGTGGGCAGCATCGCCACCCCGGCGCCGGCGATCGTTGCGCGCAGCAGCGTGCTGGCCTCGTTGGCGCTGATGTTGCCTTGCACCGGTACTGAAACCTGCTCGCCGTCCTGCTCGAAATGCCACAGGCTTTTGCCGAAGTAGGAGTGGGTCAGGCAATTGTGCCGGCTCAGGTCCTCGACCCGTTGCGGCGCCGGGTGCTCGCGCAAGTAAGCGGGGGACGCGCAGATCACCGAGCGGCAAACCGTCAGGCGGCGGGCGATCAGGTTCGGGTCCAGGTCGTTGCTGGTGCGGATCGCCAGGTCGATGCGCTCATCTACCAGGTTCACGGTGCGGTCGAGCATCTGCATGTCGATGCTGACGCCGGGGTAGCGTCGCACGTACGCAGCCATGGCATCGGCCAGTTGCGCCTGGCCGAAGGAGGTGCTGACGCTGATTCGCAGCAGGCCGCGCGGTGCGTCATCCGGTTCGCTGACGGCAGCCTGCATGTCGGTGGACAAGTCGAGCATCTGCCGACAGCGGGGCAGGATCTCGTTGCCAGCGGCGGTCAGGCTCAACTTGCGCGTGGTGCGATGCATCAGGCGTGCGCCGACCCAGTCTTCCAGTTCCGCCAGATACCGCGACACCACCGGCCGTGACAGCTCCAGATGATCGGCTGCGGCCGACTGGCTGCCGAGGTCGACCACCGTAACGAATACACGCATTGCTTGAAGACGATCCATGATTTGCCCGCTTTCAGAAACAAACTATGTTCAAGCATCGCATTTTTTGTACTGAGTCAGGCAACTAAGCTCTGTTCCATCGCCAAGCAAGGCATTCGGACAACGGAGCAACAGATGATCGGTTTCACCACTTTAAAGCGCATTTTGCTGGCAGGCGCCGCCCTCGGTTTCGCCAACCATGCAGCCGCCTCGACCCTGACGCTGGATGTCTACAATCCCGGCGAAAAAGCCATCTTCCCGGTGACCTCGGTGCTGGTCAGTGGCGAGAAAGAAGCGATCCTGGTGGATGCGCAATTCGGCAAATCCCAAGCTGAACAGGTGGTGGAAAAAATCCGCGCCAGCGGCAAGCAACTGACCACCATTTACATCAGCCATGGCGATCCGGATTACTACTTCGGCCTCGATACCCTGACGGCGGCGTTCCCCAAGGCCAAGGTCCTCGCTTCGCAGCCGACCGTCGACCACATCAAGCGAACCGTCGACGGCAAACTGGCGTTCTGGGGGCCGAAAATGGGGGCCGACGTGCCGGCCAAAACCATCGTGCCAGGCGTGCTCAAGGGCGACAGCCTGATCCTTGAAGGGCAGAAGTTGCAGGTGGTTGGTCTTAAGGGCCCGCAGCCTGATCGCAGTTTTGTGTGGATTCCGTCGATCAAGGCGGTGGTCGGTGGTGTCGTGGTGGCGAAAAACATCCACGTGTGGATGGCTGACACGCAAACGCCACAGTCCCATGCCGATTGGTTGGCTACGCTGCATTCCATTGAAACCCTGAAGCCGCAGACCGTGGTGCCGGGTCATTACCTCGGTGAGAGCGATCACTCCCTGGCCGCCGTGCAGTTCACCGCCGCTTACATCAAGGCCTTCGACGAGGAAACCGCCAAGGCCAAGGATTCTGCCGCGCTGATCGCGGCGATGAAAAAGCGCTTCCCGACCCTGGGTGATGAAAGCTCCCTGGAGCTGAGCGCCAAGGTCGCCAAGGGCGAGATGAAGTGGTAACCCGCCTCAACTGATATCCAAGAAGCTCAACCCACTGGAGTACGTCATGAGCAAAATCGCAATCATCGGTGCCACCGGTCGTGCCGGTAGCCAACTGCTGGAAGAAGCCCTGCGTCGCGGTCACAGCGTTACCGCCATTGCCCGCGACACATCGAAAATCGACCCGCGTGAAGGTGTGGTCAGCAAGGCCGTCGATGCCCTTGATGCCGCTGCGTTGCAAGCTGCAATTGCGGGGCATGACGTGGTGATCAGCGCGGCGCATTTCGCCACGCTACCTGCCAGCGCAGTCGTTGGCCCGGTGAAAAAAGCCGGGGTCAAACGTCTGCTGGTGGTGGGCGGGGCAGGTTCGCTTCTATTGCCCGATGGTACTCGAGTGATCGATAGCGCAGGTTTCCCTGAGGCTTACAAGGCAGAGGCCAGTGCCGGTGCCGAATTCCTCGCAAACTTGCGTGAAGAGCGGGATCTGGACTGGACCTTCCTCTCGCCATCGGCCGAATTTGTCGAAGGCGAGCGCACCGGGAAATTCCGCCTCGGTCAGGATGATTTGCTGGTGAGCAGCGAAGGGCGCAGCTGGATTACTTTTGCCGACTATGCGATTGCAATGCTCGACGAAGTGGAAGTGCCGAAGCATTCGCGGCAGCGCTTTGCGGTCGGGTACTGAGTTCACTGATCACCTGTAGGAGTGAGCCTGCTCGCGATAGCAGCGGAGCAGTCAACATTGATTTTGAATGTGAAGCCGTCATCGCGAGCAGGCTCACTCCTACAGGGTGGTGCACCAGGTTTTTGCGGTTTTACCGCGACTGCGCCTGCTCCACCAACCAGCCCATCAATTCACGCAACTTCGGCGAAGGCCCGGGTTTTTCGGGGAATACCAGGTAATACGCCAGTCCTGTTGTCACCTTCAATTCGAATGGCATGACCAGTCGCCCGGCGTTCAGGTCATCGCCGATCAGCGACCAATCGCCAATCGCCACACCCGTTCCCTGGGACGCCATCGACATCGCCAGGTCCAGTGTTTCGAAATGCTGGCCCTTGCCAACATTGGTCAAATGCACATCCGCGGCTTTCAACCAGGCTTTCCAGTCCCGCTCGTCGCGGGTCGGGTGCAGCAACAGGTGCTGTTGCAGATCTGCCGGGGCCTGCAGGGGCATGGGGCCTTCGAGCATCGGCCTGGAACACACCGGCGTGAGTTGTTCGTCGAAGAGTTTTTGCGACATCAATGAGTCGTCCGGCGGTGCGCCGTACATCACCGCGGCATCGAACTGCTCGCGATGAAAATCTACCCCGTGCTTGACCGTGGTGGTCAGTTCCACCGGCACGTCCGGGCGCTCCCTTTGCCATTGCAGCAGACGCGGCAGCAACCAGCGCATGACGCAGGTCGGAGCCTTGAGCTGCAGGGTTTCGCGCTTTTCGCCGATCTGTTCAACGGCCTCGTCGATCAGGCCGAAAATCTGCTGGACCCGTGGCAGCCACTCCCGTCCCTCGGCTGTCAGGTCCAGGCCTCGGGCCAGGCGGATGAACAGCTCATAACCCAGATGATCTTCCAGCCCGGCGATCTGCCGACTCACCGCGCCCTGGGTGATGTGCAGCTGTTCGGCGGCCCGGGTGAAATTGCAGCACTGCGCGGTAATCAGAAAGGTGTGCAGCGCCGGCAGGGGAGGCAGTCGTTTCATTGGGATCCAAGGTATGACGTGAGGACATGGCTAGTATGACTTTTTATCCATTGTTGCGGCTACCTGTCGCCCGTTCCAATGAGGCCATTCCCGGGCCTGCGAATCCATCATAGACACAGCGCATGCCCGGCGTCTCAAATCGAACAAGAAGGGCAATTCACATGGCGACGTGCGGCGAAGTATTGGTCAAGTTACTCGAAAACTACGGAGTCGAGCAGGTGTTCGGCATTCCGGGGGTGCATACCGTGGAGCTGTATCGCGGGCTGGCCCGTTCGAGCATCAACCACGTCACGCCGCGCCACGAACAGGGTGCCGGCTTCATGGCCGACGGCTACGCCCGCACCAGCGGCAAACCGGGTGTGTGCTTCATCATCACCGGCCCAGGCATGACCAACATCACCACCGCCATGGGCCAGGCCTATGCCGATTCGATCCCGATGCTGGTGATCTCCAGCGTGCAATCGCGCAGCCAGTTGGGCGGCGGTCGCGGCAAGCTGCATGAGCTGCCGAACCAGGGCGCACTGTGTGCCGGTGTCGCGGCGTTCTCCCACACCCTGATGTCGGCGTCGGAATTGCCGGGCGTGCTGGCTCGCGCCTTCGCGCTGTTCCAGGCTGGCCGTCCGCGTCCGGTGCACATTGAAATTCCGCTGGATGTCCTGGTTGAAGAAGCCGACGACTTGCTCGCCAGCCTGCCGGTCAATATCGACCGCGCCGGTGCTTCGCCGAGCGCTGTGTCGCGCATGACCGATTTGCTGGCCGGTGCCAAGCGTCCGCTGATTCTCGCCGGTGGCGGTGCCATCGACGCAGCGTCCGAGCTGACTGAACTGGCCGAACTGCTGGACGCGCCGGTCGCCCTGACCATCAATGCCAAGGGCATGCTCGCCTCCGGCCACCCGCTGCTGATCGGCTCGACCCAGAGCCTGGTCGCCACCCGAGCGCTGGTCGCCGAGGCTGACGTGGTACTGGCCATCGGCACCGAACTGGCCGAGACCGACTACGACGTGACCTTCGCCGGTGGCTTCGAAATTCCTGGCAAGTTGCTGCGCGTCGATATCGACCCGGACCAGACCGTGCGCAACTACCCGCCGCACGTGGCACTGGTGGCCGACTCGCGCAACGCCGCCCAGGCTTTGCTCAGCGCCCTGTCGCACAAACCCCTGGCCGAGCGCCGCAACGATTGGGGCCAGGTACGTGCCGCCCGTCTGCGTGAAGACCTGGCCGCGACCTGGGACGCACCGACCCTGGCCCAGACCCGCTTCCTCGAAACCGTTCTGCAGGAATTGCCAGACGCAGTGTTCGTCGGCGATTCGACCCAACCGGTGTACACCGGCAACCTGACGTTCAACCCGGAGCGTCCGCGTCGCTGGTTCAACTCGTCCACCGGTTACGGCACCCTCGGCTACGCTTTGCCGGCGGCGATTGGCGCCTGGCTGGGTGGCAGCGTCGAAGGTGGCGCGCGTCCTCCGGTGGTGTGCCTGATCGGCGACGGTGGCCTGCAGTTCACCCTGCCGGAGCTGGCCAGCGCCGTTGAAGCGCGCACCCCGGTGATCGTGCTGCTGTGGAATAACCAGGGCTACGAAGAGATCAAGAAATACATGGTCAACCGCGCCATCGAGCCGGTGGGCGTGGACATCTACACCCCGGACTTCATCGGTGTGGCCAAGGCATTGGGTTGCGCCGCCGAAGCGGTCAGCAGTGTCGAGCAACTGCGCGGCGCATTGCGTGTGGCCAGCGATCGCCAGGGTCCGACCCTGATTGAAATCGACCAGACCCAGTGGATGCAGGCGGTGTCGAAATGACTTTCCCTACGACCCTGGATGGCCTGTACATCAACGGCCAATGGTCGGCCGGCAACGAACACCTGCGCGTGATCAATCCGGCGACCGAAGCCCTGTTGACCACCGTGAATGGCGGCGATGAGCGCGCCGTTGATCAAGCCGTGAGCGCGGCGACCCAGGCGTTCGCCGACTGGTCGAAAACCACGGGCGCCGAACGCGGTGCGATCCTGCGCAAAATCGCCGCGGGCGTGCAGGCCAATCGCGAAAAACTGATGCACTTGCAGTCGAGCAACAACGGCAAGCCGCAATTCGAAGCCGCGATCGACGTCGATGACGTGATCGCCACATTCGAGTATTACGCCGGTCTGGCTGAAGGGCTGGATGCCAAACAAGACAGCGCCATCGAACTGCCGACCGACGACTTCAGCGCGCGTTTGCGTCGCGAGCCGTGCGGTGTGGTCGGCCTGATCGTGCCGTGGAATTTCCCGATGGTCACCACTGCGTGGAAACTCGCCCCGGCCCTGGCCGCTGGTTGCTGCGTGGTGCTCAAGCCTTCGGAAGTGACGCCGCTGCCGGAGCTGGAACTGGCGGCGATCATTGCTGAAGCCGGGTTGCCTGCGGGCGTGTTCAACCTGGTGTGCGGCACTGGCCTCGCGGTTGGCGCTCCGCTGTCGGCTGACTCGCGCATCGCGAAAATTTCCTTCACCGGCAGCAACGCGGTCGGCGTGCAGGTCATGCAACGGGCGGCGGAAACCGTCAAGGGCGTGAGCCTGGAACTGGGCGGCAAATCCTCGCTGCTGGTGCTGGCCGATGCCGATCTCGACCTGGCGGTGGACGTGGCCTGTGGCGGCGGTTTCTTCAACGCCGGGCAGATGTGCTCCGCCACCAGCCGCGTACTGGTCGCCGATGAACTGGCCGATGAATTTCTGACCCGTGTGAAGGCCCGTGCCGAAGCCATTCGCGTGGCTGACCCGTTCGACCCGAACGTGGAAATGGGCGCGCTGGTCAATCAGGCGCAATACCAGCGCGTGCTCGGTCACATCGATCGCGGTTTGAGTGCCGGCGCCAAGCTGGTTTGCGGTGGCAATCGCCCGGCCGACCTGCCGCGCGGATATTTTTTGCAGCCGACGGTTTTCACCGAAGTGCCCCTCGACAGTGCGTTGTGGAATGAAGAGATTTTCGGCCCGGTGATCTGCGTGCGCCGTTTCGCCTGCGAGGCCGAAGCGATTGCCCTGGCCAACGACAGCCAGTTTGGCCTGGTCGCCAGTGTGGTGACGCGCAATGCACAGACCGCTGACCGCGTCGCCAACGCTTTGCAGGCGGGGCTTGTGTGGATCAACGCGCCGCAGGTGATCTTCCCGCAGACCGCCTGGGGCGGCTACAAACAGAGCAGCATCGGCCGCGAACTGGGGCCGTGGGGCTTGCAGGCTTTCCAGGAAATCAAACACGTGATCCGGGCCGTCTGAAGGCACGAAAAAGGTGAGTGCATGCCTCGCATTGAGGCATGCGCTGGCGTCATGGCTTCAATGAGTTTTTATCGATAGTCAGGTGTTTTACACGACCTCAGGATGAACTCGCTGGTTCAACCAACCCCCCGAAAATAGAGGGGCCAACGCTGATCCAGTCGCGCGGATGCAACAGTTTCGACCTGCCTCATACCTACAAAAACAAAGGGAGTCCGTAATGGGCGAGCATGATCTGAACAGACGTCAATTTATCAAGACCGTGGGCGTAGCCTCGGTTGCAGCAGCGGCAATGAGCATGCCGTTCATCAAGGCCAATGCCAGCGACACACGTTTTGCCGGCAAGACCCTGCGTTTGCTGACCTGGTCCGATGACACCGGCCTGGCTGCACTGCGCAACATCGCCGCGACCTTCGAAGACAAGTACGGCTGCAAGGTCATCGCCGACCGTACCGGCAGTACCTCGGAAATGGTCGCCAAGCTCAAGGCCGGCGGTGATCGTCCGCAGTACGACATCATCACCCTGGCAGGCGTCGGCGCCGAAGGTCTGGCCGCCGCCAACCTGCTGGAAAAACCCGACCTCAACCGCATTCCCAACCTCGTCGATGTACCGGAGAAATACCGCACTGGCGCCAATGGCCACGGTATCGGTTACCTGCTGTGGTGCAACAGCCTGGTCTACAGCACCCGCACCCAGAAACAAGCGCCGGACAGCTACGCGGCCCTGTGGGATCCAGAACTGGCCCCGAACATCTTCCTGCCGCCGCCGAACTGGACCGAGGCCATGGACCTGATCATCATCGCCGCCAAACTGGCCGGTGGTGACGAGCACAACATCGAACCTGGCTTCAAGAAACTCGCCGAGCTGAAAGATCGTGTGGTGACCTTGGGTGAAAACCCGAACCAGATCGCCGAACTGTTCCGCACCGGTTCCCTGGACATGGGCGGCCTGTACGCACCAGCGTTCTTCCCGAAACAGATCCGCGATCCGAACTACGGCCTGGGCGCTACCTTCGGCATGAAGGAAGGTTTCTACACCGACCTGATGCTGTCGGTGATGCCGAAGAACCGTCCGGGCGATACCGACATGGCCTACGCCTTCATCAACCACTCCCTGGACCCGCTGGTGCAGGGCAAGATGGCTGAAGACATCTACAACGGCCCGGTCAACGCCAAGGCGATCATCTCCGCCGAAGCACGCAAGAGCCCGTACATCCTCACGCCGGAGCAGATTGCCGAGAAGGCGATCATGCACGACAACGCCTTCCTGGCGACTGTGCATGACCAATGGATTCGTCGTTACACGGAAATCTTTTCTTCCTGATCCGTAGGAGCTGCCGAAGGCTGCGATCTTTTGATCCTGCTCTTCGGTGGCTCTGAAAAAGATCAAAAGATCGCAGCCAGCGGCAGCTCCTACAGGGGGCCGTACCGGCTGATATTTCTGATCTTCCATTGACGAGACCCTTTGCTATGGAACACCAACCTCTGACTCATCCGGTGAGTGCCGCCCCCGTGCGCGCCGCTCGGGGTGTTTCGCCAACGACGCGCGCCTGGCTTTTCCTCTCGCCGTCGATGCTGTTTCTTGGCGTACTGATTGCCGCGAGCCTCTTGGTACTGCGCATGAGCGTGGGCACCAAGGGCGCGGAATGGTCCGGGTTCAGCCTGGCCAGTTACGCCCAATTGCTGGAACCCTATTATCTCAAGTCGCTGATGCTGACCCTGCGCCTGGCGCTGATCAGCGCGGTGATCGCAGTGATTCTGGCGATCCCGGTGGCCTACACCATGTCGCGCCTGACCTCGCCGTTCGTGCGACGGATCTTCCTTGCGGCGGTGTTGCTGCCATTGCTGGTCAACCTGCTGCTGCAAAGCTACGGCTGGCTGGTGATTCTCGGCCCCGCCGGGATGCTCAACCAGGCACTGATGGGCCTGGGCCTGATCAAGCGCCCGATCATGCTGCTCTACAACCAGAATGGCGTGCTGATGGGCCTGGTGCAAACCGCCTTCCCGCTGGCCGTGCTGCCGATTGCCAGCGCCATGCGCGGCGTCGCCCGCAGCTACGAAGAAGCCGCCGCCACCCTCGGCGCCAGTCGCTTCCAGGTGTTCCGCCAGGTGGTATTGCCGATGAGTCTGCCGGGGATCATTACCGGTGCGACCCTGGTGTTCGCCTACAACGCCAGCAGTTTTGTGGTGCCGTTGCTGCTCGGTGGCCGGCGCGTGCCGATGCTGGCGGTGATGGTGCATGACCAGATCGCCCCGCTGATGAACTGGCCCGCTGCATCCGCTGCCGGTGTGGTGCTGATCGTCACTACTCTCGCGATCATGACCCTGTCCGAATACATCACTGGCCGTCGTCGCCGCATGCTGGAGGCTTCGCAATGAGTACCCTGATCAAGAAGCGCCAGTCACTGTTGCCGGGTGAAACCGGCAAGTTTGCCGGTATCCTGTCGGGCTTCATCCTGCTGTTGGCGGTGTTGCCGATCCTGACCATGATCGTGATGTCGTTCAGCGGCGCGTCGAACCTCGACTTCCCGCCGAGCAGCTACAGCCTGCAATGGTACAAGGCCGCCTGGCACACCTTTGTATCGCCGGACGCCAGCGATGTGCTGAGCCTGGGCAAAGCCATGACCACCAGCCTGATGGTGTCCTGCCTGACCATGGTCTTCGCGACCATCATCGCAGTGCCGGCGGCGTATGCCCTGACCCGTTGCGAGTTCCGTGGCAAGGCCGTGGCCCTGCAATTGATGTCGTTGCCACTGGTGTTCCCGATGGTGGTATTGGGGCTGGCGTTGCTGCTGGTGTTCGACAGCCTGCCGTTTCAGATGACCACCTCGCGCCTGGTGATCGCCCACGTGATCCTCGCGTTGCCGTTCGTGGTGAAGAACTGCACGGCGGCGATGCTCTCCATCGGCAGCGAAGTCGAAGAGGCCGCGCAAATGCTCGGCGCTTCACCGCTGCGGGCGATTGTCGATGTGGTGGTGCCGTTGATGAAGTCGGGGATCCTGGCGGGCATGCTGCTGGCGTTCATCGTCTCGTTCAACGAATTCACCGTGACCTACTTCCTCTACACCATCGACGTCATGACCGTGCCGATCTGGATGTACAGCCGCACCGTGTCTTCGCTCGACCCAACCGTATTTTCGTTTGCCGTGCTGATCGTGCTGATCGACTTCGTCCTGATCTGGGCGCTGGAGAAGCTGGTTGGTGAAGGTGGCGTTTCGTTCTGATTTCTTGAGGTGATTCACATGTCTGGTCTGATTCTGGAAAACGTCGAGAAACATTACGGCTCGGCCTGCGCGGTAAAGGATGTGAACCTGCATTTGCCCGAGGGCAAACTGGTGTGTTTCCTCGGCCCGTCGGGCTGCGGCAAGACCACGCTGCTGCGCATGATTGCCGGCCTGGAAACCCTGACCGGCGGCGAGATCCGCCTGGACGGTGAAGACATCGGCAACACCCCGGCGCACCTGCGCAACTTCGGCATGGTGTTCCAGTCCCTGGCGCTGTTCCCGCATATGACCGTGGGCGAGAACATCGCCTATCCGCTGAAACTGCGCGGGGTCAGCAAGGCCGACCAGCAGGCGCGGGTGGTGGAATTGCTGGAACTGATCCAGCTGCAAGCGATGATCAATCGCCCTGTGGCCAAGCTGTCCGGCGGCCAGCGCCAGCGCGTGGCGATTGCCCGGGCGATTGCCTCGCACCCGAAAATCCTCCTGCTCGACGAGCCGTTGTCGGCACTGGACGCCAAGCTGCGCGAGTCGATGCAGGTGGAAATCCGTCAACTGCAACAGCGCCTGAACATCACCACCATCATGGTGACCCACGACCAGCGCGAGGCCATGACCATGGCCGATATCGTGGTCGTATTGGGTGAGCACAAGGTGCAGCAGGTGGGCACGCCGATCGAGATCTACCGCCATCCGGCCAACGAATTCGTCGCGGACTTCATCGGCTCGGGCAACATCTTCCCGGCCACGGTGCTGGGCAACGGCAAGGTCATCCTGCCGGGCGGCGATGCGCTGCAAGTGCCGATCTGCAGCAGCATTGTGGTCGGCGAAAAGGTGAAGATGCTGATTCGCCCGGAAGACCTGCAACTGTCGGCTCCGCAGGCGACCGCGGGCAACCGTTTGCTGGGCAAGGTGACCTTCGTACGCGATATCGGCGCGACCATCGAGACCACGGTGGAGTGTTCCGGGGTGTCGTTTACTGCGCTGAGCACGCCTTGCCAGGGCTTTGGCCTGAGCGTTGGTCATCCGGTGTCGGTGACCTTGCCGGTGGAGGCTTGCCGGGTACTCGGCGCCTGATCCGGATTTGATGTTGGCCTCACTGGCCCCATCGCGAGCAGGCTCGCTCCTACAGTTGATCTGAAGTGTTCACAAGTATTGTGTTCACAGGAGATCCAATGTGGGAGCGAGCCTGCTCGCGATGAGGCCGGTACTGATTGCAAAAAAGTTGGATCAGACTGACAAGCGCAACCGCGCCAGATCCCTTAACGGCGGAGCCCCGAACAATCGGCTGTACTCACGGCTGAACTGCGAAGGGCTTTCATACCCGACCCTATACCCCGCCGCCGAAGCCTCCAACCCTTCGGCCAGCATCAACCGCCGTGCTTCCTGCAGGCGCAATTGCTTCTGATACTGCAACGGACTCATCGCCGTCATCGCCTTGAAGCGGTGATGCAGCGTCGACACGCTCAGGTTCACTTCCTTCGCCAGATCATCGATGCGCAACGGCTGTTCAAAATTGCCGTTGAGCCATTTGATCGCCTGGCTGATGCGATGGCTCTGGCTGTTGGCGATGGCGATTTCGTACAACCGATGGCCCTGCTTACTGCGCAACAGGCGATAGAGAATCTCCCGGCGAATCAACGGCGCGAGCATGGCGATGTCTTTCGGCGTGTCCAGCAACCGTGCCAGGCGCAGCACGGCGTCGAGCATCGCGGTGTCGAGTTTTTCGACATACAGCCCGCGCCCGGTCGGCCGGGTGGGCACGCCGAGGGGCCCGGCGTCGGCGATCAGCGCAGTGATTTCCGCCGGGTCGATGTCCAGGCGCAAGGCCAGGATCGGTTCTTCGGCCGAGACATTCACCACCCGTCCACTGAGCGGCATCGAGACCGAGACCACCAGGTAGTTCAACGGGTCGTAGTTGAAGTACTCGTTAGCCAACTGAACTTCCTTGCGCCCCTGGGCCATGATGCACAGCGCCGGTTGCGCCAGTACCGGGGCGAACTCGTGGGACTGGCTGTGGCGGGACATGAACAGCGAGCCGATGGCCGTGGCATAACTGCCATCTTCGGCGGTGTTGCGGCGAATGATCGCCGCCAGTTCCGCGCGCTGCTTTTCCATGTCGGTGTCCAGCGGGACTTGAAAGTGATCGAGCGACGACATGCGAGGCATCCTCGGCAAGGCAAGGCATGGAAGGAATGGAGCAGAGCATAAGTTTGTGCAAGCGACAGCGGTAGACACATCCTGCCGGATGCTTGCCTGATTCTGCATGGTGGCGACCGGCGGTGTAGCCACTAGAGCCTTGTGCCGCAAGAAATTGCTTGAAACTCGTATGGCAGAACCGTGACAGGGTTTTAGTGATTGTTACAGGCTTGTCATGCAGTTTCGCAGGATTGTGCAACGCACCGGCAGGAATCGACTAACGAGACAGGCGTCGCGGCCCTTAACCTTTGATCCTGTCGCAGCCCGTCCCCCGGCTGCCACGCGACTCCCCGGGAGGGTTGAACATGTCCACGCAGATCCCCGTCAGTCATATGGCCTTCGTTCGAGCGCGCGCCGGGCGTTCGGCGGAACTCGGTGTGCGCCTCAGCGCCCTGATCGAACCGTCCCGTGCAGCGCCAGGCTGCCTGAGCTTTGCCTTGCAGCATTCGCAATGCGATCCGGAGTTGTGGCTGGTGTCCGGTTTCTGGAGCAATCAACAGGCCATGACCGCGTACTTCAGCACACCGGCGATGGAGATTTTTGCCGAGCTGGTGCAGGAGCTGGTGGTCAACAGTCTGGATTTCCACACCTTCAAGGATGTCTCGGCGGCGCAGGCCTTGGGGCAGTCCGCAGCGGCGGTACACAAACTGGCCGGTTGAGGGTTTAATGACGGCATTCTCAACCAGCCAGGATGCGCGACATGGCACGTAAAGCCTTTGATCACTTCGAAGCTGTTTCCGCTGTAGTACCGGGCGAGGGTGGTTACCACGCCGCTATCGCCGTCAAGGCGCTGGGTGGTTCCGGCGCCCCGCGTTTTCACAAAGTGCTGGAAGGCCAGACCTTCAAGACCGCCCACGAGGCCGATGATGCGGCCGCCAAGGAGCTGACCCGCCTCAAGGACGTCAAGGAAAACACCGACCTGCTCTGGTGATTCTCACCGCCCCGGGCGGTACATCTTGAATAACGCCTCAGGCCCCAGCTGGAAGTAATCCGCTGGCCCGCCGCCGCGCAGAATCGGTTCTGCCGCGGCGGTGTCGTACACCCCATCCTTCAACAGCCATTTGGCGATATGCACGGCGACCACTTCGCCGAGGATCAGCCAGCTCGGCACTACATTGCCGTCCGCCCGTTGCAACTGGATGATCTGCGTGACCTTGCATTCGAAGGACACCGGGCTCTCGGCCACCCGTGGCACCTGAATGACTCTTGAGGCAGCGGTCGTCAGCCCGGCCAGTTCGAACTCGTTGACCTCAGGCTTGGCCATGGCGCTGCTCTGGTTCATCTGCTCGGCCAGCGGCCGCGTGGCCAGGTTCCAGGCGAACTCGCCGGTCTGTTCGATGTTGTTCAGGCTGTCTTTGCGCCCGACGCTGGAAAAACCAATGATCGGCGGAATGTAGTTGAAGGCGTTGAAGAAGCTGTAGGGCGCCAGGTTCAAGCGGCCCTCGGCATCCTGTGAAGAGATCCAGCCGATGGGGCGCGGGCCGACGATGGCGTTGAACGGATCGTGGGGCAGGCCGTGGCCGTTGGCGGGTTCGTAGAAGTGGATGTCGTCGGGCATGGGGATTTCCAGAACTTGCGGGAGACGCTCATGGTGCAAGCACGCGCCACGGATTTCCAGTCGGATGTAGATCACTGTAGGAGCGAGCTCGCTCCTACAGGTTTTGAAGCCGGGCTGTGAGTTTCCCTCCACGATCAGCCGATAGCTTCAGCGCTACCGGTTTTGTCGAAACCGTCGGCAGCGACAGCGCCCGCAGTGCCGGTTTTATCGAAGCCGTCAGAAGCATAGGTGCCCGAGTGGCTGCGTTCGATGGCGGCGCTGGCACCGGAGCCGTAAGAGGCCGAGCCGGTTTTGTCGTAGCCATCGGCTGCAAAGGTATTGGCAGCCAGCACGGAAAGGGTCAAGGCAAGGATCAATCGGGTTTTCATGACAGGTACTCCAGGTACGTTCGCTATGGGTACGTTCAGGCACTCTTTCGAGGCCTGTAACGGATATACGTGCGTCCTGTCGATATGGATGCACTCAGCTGCAGGCTGGTGCCGGTGCATTAACCGATGATTATCCGGGTGGAGGGGGAGACGAATGGTGCCCTTCGCGAGTTCGTTCGCGAAGGGCCTTGGCGCTCACCGTTGCAGTGAGCGTCGATTGGCGATCAGTCCGTGACAATCCGCGAATGCTTGCGGGTGTCCTTCATGGTGACGTACACCAGCAACGACACGGCAATGCACGCCGTGACGTACCAGTAGTAACCCGTCTCCATGCCGATGCTCTTGAACCACAGCGCGATGTATTCAGCGGTGCCGCCGAAGATCGAGACGGTCAGTGCGTACGGCAGGCCCACGCCCAAGGCGCGGATTTCGGTCGGGAACAGTTCAGCTTTCACCACGGCGTTGATCGAGGTGTAGCCGCTGACGATGATCAGCGCCGCCATGATCAGGAAGAACGCGCCCCACCAGGTCTGGATGGTGTGCAGGGTGGTGAGGATCGGCACGGTGAACAGCGTACCCAGAATGCCGAAGGCAATCAGGATCGGCCGGCGACCGATTTTATCCGACAGCCCGCCGATGATCGGTTGCAGGCACATGAACAGGAACAGCGTGGCGGCGGAAATGGTGGTGGAGTCGGAGATGCTCATGCCGACGGTGTTCACCAGGTATTTCTGCATGTAGGTGGTGTAGGTGTAGAACGCCAGGGTACCGCCCATGGTCAGGCCGACCACGGTCATCAGTTCCTTGGGGTGACGCATCAAGGTGCGCATGGCGCTTTCCTTGGCTTTTTCTTTCTTGGTGAAGGACTCGGTCTCTTCCATGCCGCGACGCAGGTACAGCGCAACCACGGCACACAGCGCGCCGATGGCGAACGGGATGCGCCAGCCCCAGGCGTAGAGCTCTTCGGTGGTCAGGAAGTTCTGCAGGACAATCAGCACCGCCAAAGCGATGAGCTGGCCGGAGATCAGGGTCACGTACTGGAAGCTGGAATAGAAACCGCGACGCTCCTTGGTCGCCATCTCGCTGAGGTAAGTGGCGGAGGTGCCGTATTCGCCACCCACCGACAGGCCTTGCAGCAAGCGCGCGAACACCAGCAGGATCGGCGCGCCGATGCCGATGACTTCATAACTCGGGCTCAGGGCGATCAGCAGCGAGCCGAAGCACATCAGGTACACCGAGGCCATCAGGGCCTTTTTGCGCCCGACCTTGTCGGCATACAGGCCCATCAGCCAGCCACCGATCGGGCGCATCAGGAAGCCCACGGCGAAGATTGCGGCGGTGTTGAGCAGTTGGGCGGTAGTGTCGCCTTTGGGGAAGAAGGTCTTGGCGAAGTACAGGGAGAAGGCGGCGTAGACGTACCAGTCGTACCACTCGACCATGTTGCCGACGGAACCGCTGAAGATCGATTTGATGCGGCTGGACGTGGTTCTTTCTTTGGCCGGCACGGCAGCCGACCCAAGCGGCAGGGAGTTGGAGTTATCCATTGAAGGATCCTTCATTTAATTGTTTTTGTGGAGCGCGATTAAACGCAGCCTGCAGGGGCTATAGCAGGAGCTGTGCCAACGGGGAGAGGGCCGGTTTAGAGGGGGGAGGGCGTTTCGGTGAGCGGAAATCCGCTCATGTTTCGTTGGGTGTGAGCGGAAAATTGCTTATTCATGCCGGGGATTTTCTTTGCTTGAACCGGCCCCATCGCGAGCAGGCTCACTCCCACAATGGTCCGGTGTACATCAAATAACTGTAGGAGCGAGCCTGCTCGCGATGAGGCCGGTTCAGACGCTACACAAACATCTCTCTGCTCAACCCATGCCGCTGCATCTTTTCATTGAAGGTCCGGCGCGGCAGTTGCAGTTCTTCGAGCACCGCTTTCACATCGCCCTTGTGCCGGGTCAGTGCCGCACGCAGGCATTGCGCCTCGAACGCTTCCTGCTGAGCCGCCAGTGACTGGCCGGGCTCGATGCCCAAGGGCTCCGGCTCACCGAGTCCCAATACCTGACGCTCTGCGACGTTCGCCAGTTCGCGCACGTTGCCCGGCCAGTCGTGGTTCAGCAGGTGACTCAACTGTGCGCCGCTCAACGGTGGAAATTTGCGTCCCAGGCGTTCGGCGGCGTTTTGGGCAAAGGATTCGAACAGCAGGGGGATGTCTTCACGGCGTTCGCGCAAGGGCGGCAGGCGTAGTTCAGCGACGTTCAAGCGATAGGCCAGGTCTTCGCGAAAACGCCCGGCCCGCGCTTCGTCGAGCAGGTCCGGCTTGGTCGCGGCAATGATGCGCAAATCCACGCGGATGCTCTGGTTCGAGCCCAATCGTTCAAGCTTTTGCTCTTGCAACACCCGCAGCAGCTTCACCTGCTGGGCCAGCGGCATGCTTTCGATTTCATCGAGAAACAGCGTGCCGCCGTCGGCGTATTCGAGCTTGCCGATGCGCTTGCCGGACGCCCCGGTGAACGCGCCGCTCTCGTGACCGAACAGCTCGGCCTCGAACAGTTGTTCGGGGATGGCCGCGCAGTTGAGCGCGACAAACGGCTTGTCGGCCCGCGGCCCGAAGTCGTGCAGACAACGCGCGACCAGCTCCTTGCCGCTACCGGTTTCCCCGCGAATCAGTACGTTGACCGGCAGGGTTGCCAGGTCCAGCACCTGCCGGCGCAGAGTCTGTAAACCCCGGGACACGCCGAGCAGCGTGGCATCCAGTTTGGCGCGGTTGTCCGCCTGCTCGTGCAGCGCGCGGTTTTCCAGCACCAGCCGGCGCTTGTCGAGGGCGCGGCGCAGGCTGCCGAGCAGGGTTTCCGGGCTGAAGGGTTTTTCGAGGAAATCATAGGCACCGTCGCGCATGGCCTCGACGGCCATCGGCACATCGCCGTGGCCGGTCAGCAGGATCACCGGCAAATCGGCATCCCGGCGTTGCACCTCGGCCAATAGTTCCAGGCCGGTCATGCCGGGCATGCGCACGTCGCTGAGAATCACCCCGGCAAAATGCCTGGGTAACTGCGCCAGGCATTCATCGGCGCGGCTGAACAACTGCACCTCGAAACCCGACAGGCTCAACCATTGCTCGACGGCGCTGCGGATGCTGCTTTCGTCGTCGACCACGATCACTGAGTTCAGCATGGTTCATGCACCTCCAGGTCGATGGGCAAGGTCACGGTAAACACGGCGCCTTTGTCATGATTGTCGGCACTCAGGCGCCCGCCGGATTCATGAACGATGGCAAAGGACACGGCCAGCCCGATCCCCAAGCCTTCGCCCACCGGTTTGGTGGTGAAGAACGGATCGAAGACCTTGGGCAGGTTCTCTTCGGCGATACCGCCACCGTTGTCGATCACGCTCAGGCGCCACAATTGTTCGTCGGCTTCGAGGCGGATTTCCAGGCGTTTGCAGGGTTTATCCTGCATCGCATCGAGGGCATTGCGCAGCAGATTGATCAGCACCTGTTCCAGGCGAATCGCATCGCCACGCACCCAGGCCGGACGGGTCAGGTGCAGCACGGTGCTGACCTGTTCGTCGCGCAGCCGGGTGTCGAGCAGTTGCAACGACTGGTCCACCACCGCCGCCAGGTCCAGGCGTTCGCGCAAACCGCTGGGGCTTTTGCGAGCGAAGGTTTTCAGATGGCCGGTGAGGGCGGCCATGCGCGTGAGCATTTCATCCACCGGTTTGAGCGCCTTGTAGGCGTCGTCGACGCGACCATGGTCAAGCAGCAGGCGCAAGGTCGCCAGCTGCATGCGCTGGGCGGTGAGCGGTTGGTTGATCTCATGGGCGAGGGCGGCGGACATCTGCCCCAGCGCCGCGAGTTTGGCCGATTGCACCAGGCCTTCCTGGGCAGTGCGCAGGTCGCGGGTACGCTCTTCTACAAGCTGTTCGAGTTCTTCGCGACTGCGTTGACGCAGTTTGGCCAGGCGCCAGCGCTGGTTGAGAAACAGCAGCAGGAACACCAGGGTCAGCCAAAGCCCGGCCGCGGCGAGGGCGGCGTTGCGGCTGTCTTCGAAGGCGACCTGCGGTCGACGCAGCAGGTGCAAGGTCCAGCCTTCAGTAGTCAACGGCAGGGATTCCCACAGGTAATCCGACTTGCCGTCGGGACCGTCGACCCGAGCCAGGTCACTGTTGTCGTCGAAGCGCCGCAACGATTGAAACCCAAGCGGCGTCAGCGGCTGCTTGTCGTACTGGCGGGTGGCCTTGAGTTCGGCATGATCGCTGTCGCTCAGCGCCTTGAGCAGGCGATAGCGCCAACCCGGCTGGTTGGCAATGAAGATGATTCCACGTGCGTCGCTGACCAGCAGGGTGTCGCTGCCCTGACGCCACTCGCGTTCCAGTTCGGGGAACTCCAGTTTCACCACCATGGCGCCGAGGAACTGGCCATCGTCATCGCTGACCGCGCTGGAGAGGAAGTAACCGGGAATGCCGCTGGTCACCCCCACGGCATAAAAGCGCCCGGTGCCCTGGGTGCGGGTCTGGTTGAAATAGGGACGGAAACCGTAGTTGTGGCCGACATAACTGCTGGGCAAGCGCCAGTTGCTCGCCGCCACGGCCAGACCGGTGCGATCGAGCAGTTCCAGGGTCGAGGATTGGGCGGCGCCGTTGATCTTTTCCAGTTTGCGGTTCAGCGCATCCTGTTGCTCGGGACTCACCGCCCCCTTGAGCGCCGAGCGCAGCTCCGGGTCCAGCGCCAGCACCGCGGGCAGGGCGCGGTAACGTTCGATCAGGGTATGCAGCGACGTGGCATACAGCGCCAGTTGCTGATTGGCGCGAGCCGCGTCTTCGACCATTGACTGGCGCACGGTGTGGCGCATGGCCAGGGTGGCGGCGATGGCGGCACCGGCGACGATCAGCAGGGTGTAGAGCGCCAGGCGCAGGGTTCGGGAGGTCGGCAACATGCAGTGAGCAACAGGCCAAAATGGGGGAAGGCACCATAGCATGCGAAGGGCGCTCTGCTCTCGCCGGAGTACCGTTATCCAGCCGAAAAAAAACCGGCCTGTCGTTGCCGACAAACCGGTTTTTTCAGCGGACCTGAGTGCCGTTTATTGCACTTCCACCGCCAGGCTTTCACTGATCTTTTTCTGCCAGATGGCAGGACCGGTGATGTGTACCGACTCGCCCTTGCTGTCGACCGCAACGGTCACGGGCATGTCTTTTACGTCGAACTCGTAGATCGCTTCCATGCCCAGCTCGGCGAAAGCGACAACGCGGGATTTCTTGATCGCTTGCGCCACCAGGTAAGCCGCGCCACCGACAGCCATCAGATAAACGGCTTTGTGGTCCTTGATCGCTTCGATCGCGGTCGGGCCGCGCTCGGATTTGCCGATCATGCCCAGCAGGCCAGTCTGCTCGAGGATCTGACGGGTGAACTTGTCCATCCGCGTCGCGGTGGTCGGGCCAGCCGGGCCAACCACTTCTTCGCGCACCGGATCAACCGGGCCGACGTAGTAGATGAAGCGACCCTTGAGGTCCACCGGCAGGGTTTCGCCCTTGTTCAGCATCTCGACCATGCGCTTGTGCGCAGCGTCGCGACCGGTGAGCATCTTGCCGTTGAGCAGGACGGTTTCGCCCGGCTTCCAGCTCTGCACTTCTTCCGGGGTCAGGGTGTCGAGGTTGACGCGACGGGCCGACGGACCAGCTTCCCAGACGATTTCCGGGTAGGCGTCCAACGGTGGCGCTTCCTGGGCAACCGGGCCGGAACCGTCGAGCACGAAGTGCGTGTGACGGGTGGCGGCGCAGTTCGGGATCATGCACACCGGCAGCGAAGCGGCGTGGGTCGGGTAATCCATGATCTTCACGTCGAGCACGGTGGTCAGGCCACCGAGGCCCTGGGCGCCGATGCCCAGTTGGTTGACCTTCTCGAACAGTTCCAGGCGCATTTCTTCAATGCGGTTCTGCGGGCCACGGGCTTTGAGCTCGTGAATGTCGATGGACTCCATCAACACTTCCTTGGCCATGACCGCGGCTTTCTCGGCGGTGCCGCCGATGCCAATGCCGAGCATGCCCGGTGGGCACCAGCCGGCGCCCATTTCCGGAACGGTTTTCAGCACCCAGTCGACGATCGAGTCGGACGGGTTGAGCATGGCCATTTTCGACTTGTTCTCGGAACCGCCGCCCTTGGCCGCCACGTCCACTTCCACGGTGTTACCCGGAACGATGGAGTAGTGGATAACGGCCGGGGTGTTGTCCTTGGTGTTCTTGCGAGCGCCCGCCGGGTCGGCGAGGATCGAAGCGCGCAGGACGTTTTCCGGCAGGTTGTAGGCGCGACGTACGCCCTCGTTGATCATGTCGTCCACGCTCATGGTGGCGCCATCCCAACGCACGTCCATGCCCACGCGGACAAACACGGTCACGATGCCGGTGTCCTGGCAGATCGGACGATGGCCGGTGGCGCACATGCGCGAGTTGATCAGGATCTGTGCCATCGAGTCGCGGGCCGCTGGCGATTCTTCGCGCAGGTAGGCCTCGTGCATCGCCTGGATGAAATCCACGGGGTGGTAGTAGGAAATGAACTGCAGGGCGTCGGCAACGCTCTGAATCAGGTCGTCTTGCTTGATCACGGTCATGAGTCGCGCTCCTCTAAAAGACGGGAACATACAATAAGGTGCTTGCAGCTTGGGTGCATCGGTCGGTTGCAAGCACCTTTCAAGGCACGCCGGGCAAGCTGGCGCGACGCTAAAAAGGCGCGGCAGTATACCGCGCCTCGCGGATAGGCACACGCGCCGGTAGTCAATCGTTGGTCGCATAGGCCATCCCGAAAATTGAATGGTCATTTATCGGTCACGCCACTAAAGTGACATGCGGTCTGTAGAGTAGGACGCTCTGTCAGTCTCCTTTCATCTGGTGAGTCAACGATTGACCCATAACGCCATCCAGCGCCTGTTGCTCAAACGTTTCGCCCTTGCGGCCGGCACCTATGCCCTGGCATTGCTGTTGCTGTGGCTGGCGTTTTTTACCGGTCACTATGATGCACCGCTTTCCAGTGTCGCCATCGGCAGCGTACTGGTGGTGATCAGCCAGGCCACCCTGTTCGCGGTGTTCTACAGCGGCTGCAACCTGCGCTTCGCCGACCCCAGCCTGACCGAGGCACAAGTGTTGCTGGGACTGGGCTGGCAAACCTGGCTGATCGCCCATCTGGACGAAGCCCGGGGCGCGTTCCTGGTGTTTTACGTGCTGATCCTGCTGTTCGGCCTGTTCCATCTGTCACGCCGGTCTTTAGTACGATGCGCAGTGCTGGTGTTTTTCAGTTTCAGTGCGATCACGCTGTGGGAGGGCTACCACTTCCAGCTACCCGACCCGGCCATGGCGGTGTTGCAGGTCTGTGTGCTGTTCATCGTGCTGGTGTGGCTGGTGCTGTATGCCCGCTATGTGCAGGCTTCGCGACAGCGTATGCGCCAGCGGCGTTTTGCCTTGCAGGCACACCAGGACACGTTGCGCGGGATGATGCGCCAGCTCGAAGGCCTGGTGGCCACCGATGAGCTCACGGGCCTGTTCAATCGCCGGCATTTCCTGCGCCTGGCTTCCCGCGAATTGAACGCCATGGACGCCGGTGTCATGCATGGCCTGGCGCTGATCGACCTCGACCATTTCAAACGCATCAACGACCTGCACGGCCATGCCGCTGGCGATCAGGTGCTGCAAGCCTTTGCCGGCGTTGCCAGCGCGTGCTTGCGCGACGGAGACGTGCTGGCCCGCTACGGCGGCGAAGAGTTCGTGGTGCTGCTGCCCGATTGCGATGCCGACAGTCTGACTTCGTGCTGCGAACGGCTTCGCATCGCGTTCACCGATGTCGAGTTGATTGGTCTGAATGTACGCAGCCTCAGCCTGTCCGCCGGCATGACCCTGCTGGAACTGGGCGACGACCTCGATGACGCCCTGCAACGGGCCGATCAGGCGCTCTATTGCGCCAAACGTGACGGCCGCAACCGGTGCGCGGCAGCGTGGGAGAACATCGATGCCTGAGCTGCGGGTTGGCGAGCGCCATTGGTCGGTGGCGGCGGGCAGCAATCTGCTCGACGCGCTGAACCAGAACGGCGTGCCAGTGCCTTACAGTTGCCGCGCCGGCAGTTGCCATGCCTGCCTGGTGCAGTGTGTGCGGGGCCTGCCGAGCGACAGCCGCCCCGATGCCTTGAGTGCACAGCAGCGTGAACAGGGCTGGCGGCTGGCGTGCCAGTGCCAGGTGGTCGAGGACTTGCAGGTGCACGCCTTCGACCCGCAAACCGATGGACATCCGGCCGAAGTCGCGGCTATCGATTGGCTGAGTGCCACGGTGCTGCGCTTGCGGGTAATCCCCCAGCGGCCGTTGCGCTACAGCGCCGGCCAGCACCTGGTGTTGTGGGCGGGCAGTGTGGCGCGGCCGTATTCTCTCGCCAGCCTGCCGCAGGAGGACCGTTTTCTCGAGTTTCATCTCGATTGCCGCAAGCCCGGGGAATTCAGCGATGCCGCCAGGCAATTGCGCATCGGCGATCCGATCCGTCTCGGTGAACTGCGCGGCGGTGCCTTGCATTACGACCCTGACTGGCATGCCCGGCCGTTGTGGTTGATGGCGGCCGGAACCGGGTTGGGGCCGTTGTTTGGTGTCTTGCGCGAAGCACTACGCCAGGATCATCAGGGCGCCATTCGCGTCATTCACCTGGCCCATGATGCCGATGAGCACTACCTGGCCAAACCCCTGCAAGCCATGGCCGCCAGCCGTCCGAACCTGACGGTCGAGCTGTGGACCCCGGCCGAGTTACCCGCGGCTTTGGCGCAACTGCGGCTTGTTTCCCGGCAAACCCTGGCCTTACTCTGCGGAGCCCCCGACAGTGTCGACGCCTTTGCCCGGCGCCTGTACCTGGCGGGATTGCCGCGCAATCAACTGCTGGCCGATGTGTTCCTGCCCCGTGGTTGAGCGCTGACTTTTCAGACGCGAGACCTGCCATGACCGATGCCATCCAAGTTGAACGCGAACGCGGCCTGTTGACCCTGCGACTGAATCGCCCGGACAAGAAAAACGCCCTGACCCGTGCCATGTACAGCCACTTGGCCGAGGCGCTGAAACAGGCCGACAGCGACCCCGAGATCAACGCCGTGCTGATCACCGGTTCTGCCGAATGCTTCACCGCCGGCAACGACATCGCCGATTTCATCCAGCAACCGCCGAGCGGCCTCGACAGCCCGGTGTTCCAGTTCATGCTCAACCTGCTCGAATGCCGCAAACCGGTGGTCGCCGCCGTGGCCGGAGCGGCGGTGGGCATTGGCACGACCATGTTGCTGCATTGCGACCTGGTCTACGTCAGCCGCGACGCCCGTCTGCGCATGCCGTTCGTCAACCTTGGCCTATGCCCGGAGTTCGGCTCCAGCCTGATCCTGCCGCGCCTGCTCGGGCAGGCCAAGGCGGCAGAGTTGTTGCTGCTCGGTGAAGGGTTCAATGGAGAGCAGGCGGCCGCGTGGGGCATTGCGTCCGAAGCATTGGGCAGTGGCGAAGAAGCTTTGGCCAAGGCGCGGGAGATGGCGCTGCGCTTCGAGTCGCTGCCGCCGGAAGCGGTGCGCATCAGCAAGCAATTGATGAAGGCGCCGGACAGGGAGCTGTTGCGCAAGGTGATTGAAGAGGAGGGGGCGTTGTTTACTCAACGGCTGCGTTCGCCGGAGGCGTTGGCGGCCTTGACCGGATTTATCAAGCGGCATTGAGTTGTGCGGTGACAAGGCGGGCCCAATCGCTGGCAAACCAGCTCCTACAGGGATACCAGCGCTTTTGTAGGAGCGGGCTTGCCAGCGAAGGTATCAGCCCGGACACAACATTCGTTTAATCAAACAAACACTCACTCAATCAGGGCACGTGCTATGTAGTTAAATTCATTCCCGTCAATTACGTCCATCCCCAAGAACAGTACTTTTCCGGGCATGAAAGCGACAGCTCCTCTGGTTTGTCTAGCGTGACCAAATGAATACCAGCCAGTACCGTTTCCATAGGTCAAATCGAGAGAGCCTGCGCCAGTGAAACGTACTAAAGCAGTCGTAGTGTGGCTATAGACAGGGTGTTTGACAGAGCCGAGCACCAGAATTTTTCCATTGCTCAGAATAATAGAGGCAGTTCCCCAGGCGGTGAGTCCAAGACCTCCCAGATTTTCCAGCACAGGTTTGCCACCATTGAATTGTATGTTCTCTGTGCCATCGGGTTCCCGGCTGATCAAAAGCCCATCAGGAGCGTAAAAGCCTGCATAGCCAACCGCTAGAATACGTCGGTTCGTTTGCCGGACTAAACTCATGATTCTGAAATTTCTTTCGGGAGGCGATTCAATTACCAGATAACCATTGCTGGCAAATGATGTGTCCAACTCACCTGTATCGTGGAGTTGTGTAATCAATGGTTCACGGTCGTTGAGAAGTCCAACCGTACCCGAGAGTACAAACTTTCCACTCTCCGTGATCAATAGACTGTCCAGCGCAGTTGTCCCGGTGAAGTCGGGATGAGCAATTATGACGAAACCTTTTTCATTGAAGCTTGTATCGAGCATGCCGTTGGGCATGAGTCGAATAAGCAGGGACTCGACTACGCCTACTTCCCTGTAAAACTGGCCGACCAACAGTATTTTTTCGTCAAGTATGATCGTCGTGCTATTGCTGGCGTGTAGATCATTTGATGTGGTGCCCGAATCGTCGGGTACAGGCCCTTTATGAAGACTGCGGTCACCCAAGTCAAGGATGACCTTACCTTTAATTCCGAAGTCGAGGTCCAGGCTCCCGTCGGGCAGTAAGCGGACGAGTGCCTTGCTAAGCTTGCCAGTCCCGAGAATTTGATATTGGCCGATCACTAGAATCTTTTGGTCTCGGAGAATTCTGACTTCGGTAGCGATCGATTCCGCTGCTTCAGAATCACTGCCGAAGTGGCCGCTCACATAACCCTCGTTTCCGAATGTTTTATCAATTTCACCTTTTGTTGTTAGCCTGACGCAAAAGTATTCGTTTCGAAATGAATCATTTTCAATGTTTCCGACAATATAAGCGTTGCCGTTGGTGTCGGTGTCGAGACCACGGCCGGAGATCCCTTGAAGAGGGCGGCTGGGATGTTTCAGGTATATCAGCCCTCCATTAGTTCCGAATTCCGGATCAAATTTACCAGGGTTAGGTATTTCAATCGTTTGACTATTCATGTCTGCACCGCCGTTTAACGACCCAATGCCAAGCCAACTGCAATTTACGCTCAGCCTGCGATCGGAGTTGAATGGGTAGGTGTTGCCAGGTCGAATTAGCAGGCAATGAGGGCAGATTGGCTACTGTCAGAAATTACAGGTTCGACCAACGGTCGGAGCGCAGGAAGCAAAAAGCCCCGCCATTCACATGGCGGGGCTTTTGTTTTTCGAACAACCGGTCACTCAGACCATCGGATCGCCAACGTGCAGGATCTTCATGCCGTTAGTGCCGCCGGTGGTGTGGTAGCTGTCGCCCTTGGTCAGGATGACCCAGTCGCCTTTCTGTACTACGCCGCGCTTGACCAGCTCGTCGATAGCCTTCTGGCTGACTTCGTTCGGCGCCAGCGAAGCCGGGTCGAACGGGATGGTGTACACGCCACGGAACATTGCCGCGCGAGCCTGGGCTTCGCGGTGTGGGGTGAACGCGTAGATCGGCACCGAGGAGCGGATGCGCGACATGATCAGCGGGGTGTAGCCACTTTCGGTCAGGGCGATGATCGCCTTCACGCCCGGGAAGTGGTTGGCGGTGTACATGGTCGCCAGTGCGATGCTTTCGTCGCAGCGCTCGAACTCTTTGCCGATGCGGTGGCTGGAGGTCTTGCTGGTCGGGTGCTTTTCGGCACCGATGCAGATGCGCGCCATGGCCTGAACGGCTTCCAGCGGGTACAGGCCAGCAGCACTTTCGGCCGAAAGCATCACGGCGTCGGTGTAGTCGAGTACGGCGTTGGCTACGTCGGACACTTCGGCGCGGGTCGGCATCGGGTTCTGGATCATCGACTCCATCATCTGGGTCGCGACGATCACCGCCTTGTTGTGGCGTCGTGCGTGCAGAATGATTTTCTTCTGGATGCCCACCAGCTCGGCGTCGCCGATTTCCACACCCAGGTCACCACGGGCAACCATCACCGCGTCGGACGCCTTGATCAGGCCGTCGAGGGTTTCGTCGTCGGCCACGGCTTCGGCGCGTTCGATCTTCGCCACCAGCCAGGCAGTGCCGCCGGCTTCGTCGCGCAGTTGACGGGCGTATTCCATGTCGGCGGCGTCACGCGGGAAGGAGACCGCGAGGTAGTCGACTTCCATTTCCGCGGCGAGCTTGATGTCAGCCTTGTCTTTTTCAGTCAGGGCCGGAGCGGTCAGGCCGCCACCGCGACGGTTGATGCCTTTGTGATCGGACAGCGGGCCGCCGATGATCACGGTGCAGTTCAGTTCGGTGGCCGTGGCGGTATCGACGCGCATCACCACGCGACCGTCGTCGAGCAGCAGTTCGTCGCCCACGCCGCAGTCCTTGACCAGGTCCGGGTAGTCGATGCCGACCACTTGCTGGTTGCCTTCGGTCAGAGGATGGCTGGTGGAGAAAGTGAATTGATCACCGATCTTCAGCTCGATCTTCTTGTTGGCGAATTTGGCGATACGGATTTTCGGGCCTTGCAGGTCACCCAGCAGGGCGACGAAGCGACCGTGCTTGGCAGCGAGGTCACGGACCAGCTTCGCGCGAGCCTTGTGCTCGTCGGGAGTGCCGTGGGAGAAGTTCAGGCGGGCGACGTCCAGGCCAGCCAGAATCAGCTGTTCGAGAACTTCCGGCGAGTTACTGGCCGGGCCAAGGGTGGCGACGATTTTGGTACGACGGACGGACATGCAAAGACTCCTGAGTTCAAGCGCTGAGTGAGGCTACTATGCTCCGAAGTTGTAGTCATTGTTCGTTTGCACTACTTATTTCTTTCTTTATTGAACCCTGCAACTTTGCGTCCCGGCAGCCTGAAGATTTCCGACCATGGGTCGATACAGCGTTCAAGACAGGAGATTTCCCCATGCGTTTCGTTCTCATTGCCGCCCTTGCCATCAGCGCCCTCAGCGTCACCGGTTGTACCCGTTGGGCGATGAACCATCATTTGAACAATGCCTACAGCGCCTATGACCGGGGCAATTGCGAGCAGGTGATGCTCGAGCTGTCCAAGGTCGAGCGCGACAGCCGGGCGCGCCCTTATGTGTGGCCAGAAGTGTCGATGATGCGCGGCCTGTGCCTGGAGCGGCAGAAGATGTACGTCGATGCGGTTCAAACGTATCAGTTCATCATGGCGTCTTATCCACAAAGCGAATATGCCTACCGCTCCCGTGCCCGCATCGAAACCCTGCAGAGCCTTGGCCACTACCCGACGCGCAGTGCCGCCGCGGCAAAACCGACGCAGTTCTGACGGCCGTAACCCTCCGGTCGCTGGCTCCCCGGCGGTGGTGAGCTATAGTCCAATGAACCGGTTTTAGAGCCTTGCCTCTGAACCGGGGCAACACCTGTGACCGGCACAAGCAGGACTCAGCGCTACAAGGACTGGCGCACCGGAAGCGGGGAGAGCGGGCAAGACTTATGCGTACCCGTTCCGAAGCAGTA
The DNA here is from genome assembly GCF_039909015.1 of Pseudomonas grandcourensis. NCBI lineage: Bacteria > Pseudomonadati > Pseudomonadota > Gammaproteobacteria > Pseudomonadales > Pseudomonadaceae > Pseudomonas > Pseudomonas grandcourensis. The sequence continues at coordinate 5,520,810 of NZ_CP150919.1, read as the reverse complement.
GTGCGGCTCTGCTTAAGAGCCTTGCATAGCGAAATTGCACATGTTCACCGACCGCCGAATCGAGCGGCATCAACTGCCGTACTTCCTGAAAGTGTTCAACGGCATCACCGGTAAACCCATCGGCTACCTGGGCAATGTCTCCGAAGACGGGCTGATGCTGATCAGCCAGCTACCGATGATGATCGGCGCGGACTTCAACCTGCGCCTGAAAATTCCCGCCAGCGAAGGTGGCCAGCGGAACATCGACCTGCAGGCCTGTTGCCTGTGGTGCCACGAAGACGCGACCCCCCAACATTACGACGCCGGGTTCAGCCTGCAACGGGCACCACCGGAATATGGGCAACTGGTGGAGGCGTTGAAGCAGTACTTCAGTTTTCTGCCGCTGCCGGCTTCGGCTTGAGGTCACCGGGAAACCGACTGTGAGTGATTGCCCAGGCTCAGGGTCCGGTTCTTTTCCAGCCCAGGTACCGAGTCACCAACTCTGCCCCCAACTCGCCGGGCCGCGCGTCCATCACCAACACTCCATGAGCGTTCAAACGCTCATGGAGCTCAGCGCGTGCATTCAGGTAATCCACGGTCCCGCAATAGGCCAGCGCTTCGGGCAAAGTCTGCACCGGTGACTGACGCAGGGTATCAAGCACGTCTTCGCGCAGGCTCGCGACCAGCACCTGATGCTGCCGGCTCAAACGGTGGACGGCCGGAAGCAGTTCATCGTCGTCCTCTTCGCGCAGGTTGGTCACCAACACCACCAGAGCCCGGCGTTTTTGCCGTGCCAGCAGTTGCGTGGCCGCGGCTTGATAGTCGGCGCTGCGTTGGCTGCTGTTCAAGTCATAAACGGTATTGAGCAGGGTGTTGAGATGGCTGGTGCCTTTTACCGGCGCGAGGTAGCGCGGCTGTTCGCTGGCAAAGGTACTCAGGCCCACCGCGTCGCCCTGACGTAGCGCCACGTAGCTGAGCAACAGGCAGGCGTTGAGGGCGTGATCGAAGTGCGACAGCTCATCATCCTGGCTGCGCATGTGCCGGCCGCAGTCGAGCATGAAGATGATCTGCTGATCGCGTTCGTCCTGATACTCCCGGGCAATCGGCGTGCGCTGGCGGGCGGTGGCTTTCCAGTCGATCTGGCGCAGGCTGTCGCCCTCGCGAAATTCGCGCAATTGATGGAATTCCAGGCCCAGGCCCCTTCGTTGTTTCTGGCGGACGCCAAGCTGGCTGAGCCAGTTGTCCACCGCCAGCAATTGCCCTTCATATAAACGGGCGAAGTCAGGATAGACGCGGGTGGCGTCGGGCAGGTCGAGCAAGCGCCTGTCCGTCCAGAGCCCCAAGGGGCTTGGCAGGTCGATTTCGCAGCGTTCGAAGCTGAAGTGGCCGCGCTTGAGCGGGCGCAGGCGATAACCGGCCAGGCTGTGCTGGCCGGGTTGCAGCTCGACCGTCAGCGGCAGGTTTTCGAAGCTAAGGCCCTGCGGCACATGGTCGAAGACTTGTACGTTCATCGGTTGTGCAAAGTCGTGTTCGACCGTCAGTTGCACCTCGCTCCATCGACCCAGCGCAAGGCTGCCGGGTATCTGGCGTTTCAGTCGGGGCGAAGGCAGGCGCTTGAGGCGAATGACATCGAGGATGGCCAGGGCCAGCAGCGCCAGGAGCAACCCCCAGTTGATCGCCATGAGATTTGCCGGAACCGCGAACTCCAATGCCCGCAATGTGCCCGACACAATGGTGCAGGCCAGCAGGATCAACAGCCAGGCGAGCATCAGGCGCGAGGGTTTCACAGACGCGGCGCCGACACTTGGTCGAGCATCTGCTGGAGCACCTGATCGACATCCAGGCCCTCGATGTCCAGCTCCGGGGCGATGCGCACGCGATGGCGCAGCACGGCCAGGGCGCAGCCTTTGATGTCATCCGGAATCACGAACTCACCGCCGCGCAGCAGCGCACGAGCCCGGGCACAGCGCACCAGCGCGATGGATGCGCGTGGGCCGGCACCGAGGATCAAACCGGGCCAGTTGCGGGTGGAGCGGGCTAGCCGCACGGCGTAATCGAGCACCTGATCGTCCAGGACCAGATCGCTGGCGATGCGTTGCAGGGCCAGTACATCCCTGGCCTGGAGCAACGTACGCATCGGTTGGACATCGAGCATGTCGGCCCGGGTCGAGCGGCTGACCTGACGCACCATGTCCAGCTCTTGCCCGGCGTCGGGGTAATCCATGCGCACCTTGAGCATGAAGCGGTCCAGTTCAGCCTCCGGCAAGGGGTAAGTGCCTTCCTGTTCGATCGGGTTTTGCGTGGCGAGCACCATGAACGGTTGCGCAATCGGCAATGGCTGGCCTTCGAGGGTGACTTGCCGTTCCTGCATGGCTTCGAGCAGCGCGGCCTGGGTTTTCGCCGGGGCACGGTTGATCTCGTCGGCCAGTAGCAGGTTGGTGAACAATGGCCCCTTGCGCAGTTTGAATTTCTCGGTCTGCAAGTCATACACGGCATGCCCGGTGACGTCGCTGGGCATCAGGTCGGGGGTGAACTGGATGCGGGCGAACTCACCGCCGAAGCAGCGGGCGAGGGCGCGAACCAACAGGGTCTTGCCCAGCCCCGGCACGCCTTCGAGCAACACGTGGCCGCCGGCGATCAGTGCCGTCAGGACGTCGTCGATCACGCTGTCCTGGCCAATCACTGCCTTTTGCAGTTCCTTGCGTACGGCCCGGGCCAGATTGCCGGCACGCCGGCGCTGTTGAGCGGCATGGCTCGGTGCGTCCGGTTCGATCGGTTGACTCATGGGGTCTGGAGCCTTGCTATCAGTTACATGTGTTTTATCTTCCATAATTCAGTCACTTACCTAATCTAACTTTTTCGCGTTTTTTTTGCGTGGAATGAGTGAGTGACTGCCAATCTGCCTCATTGCAATCCTGTGGCAACCCCTCATCCGAGCGTTCGTCAGAGGTGGAGGTTAGTCTATGACGGTCTGCGGGCACGCGATTTCAGAATCGATTACATAACCGAAGAAAATCCAGTTTGGGTGGTAGAGCTTTCGTTGGGTAACTGCACTGATTTGACCAGCTGTTTGCATCGAATTTGAGTAGGGGGCTTTGTCGCCATGATCGGCAGAGAACAACCAGGAGCAGTCGTTCGGCAGTTGAATCAAAGATGCTTGTCCATCAAGTGCCCACGCGCTTCCAAGACCTCGCACAAAAAGACCAGCGCTCGACGAAAAACAGGGTGGCAATCGTCATAAGGTAAATGGTCGAGCGAAGCCCGGAAAATTCAGTTTGTGCCAGGCTAAAAAATTGTTCACAGGCCTGCGGAACTCATTGAAATGAGCCCCGTAGGTAGTTATCGATGACAATCACTCCTCTGAACCCTTGGGTGCTAAGCAGGACGCGGTGCTTCAACAGGCGGGGTTCCGTCGTGAAACATCATCTTCAGTTGAGCACGTAGTTCTGGTGAGTCGGTGTGCTTGTGAACACTGACCGCGTGCTGCGCGGCGGCCTCGAGCAGTTCGTGTTCAGAGTCTGCGGACAGTGCGATTGAGCAGTGGGAATCGCTCGGAAACTCGCGGCAGTCGATGTATTTACGCGCCATGAATGTTTTCCTCCCAACGACGAAGGCAGGCCGTGGCCTGCGTGAACGGTCGCTCGACGCGTCCCCCATATATCAAACACGACTGCATGCCACATCGAGTGTGCCGATCCTTAAAGTATAGGCCCACCGATGTCAGGGTAGTTGTGCCGGACATAGAAAACGGCCGCGCGGAAGCAGGGAACAGATCACGACGTCTCGGCATTTACCTGAAGCCGTGGTCTGTCCCTTTTTATGCTGGTTACATGGCAACTGTTAATGACTACACATGGCCGTTTTCTGCCCTGCGTGAAGGACCGCAACAGATAATGCTTAGATGTTGGGGTGGTAAAAAATGATACTGGTGCAACGGCCGTTGCAGCAGGAACTTCGGGGTATTGGCCAGGTCAATAGCGGCCCTGTATCGGAAATGCCGAGCAGCGCTGTGGTCTGTTTTATGGCACTGCCGTCCGAGTTCAGTCGAGTCCGCCCCCTCATGCCAACCAAGAGTTTTCTGCCGGGACTCATCCTGGTGTTCTGCGCAGTCGCGTCGTTTTATTCTGTCGCTGCCGAGCGAAGAGTGCCCGCGCAAAGCAACAGCGCATCAACCACCCTGATCGAAACCGCCTCGCGGCAGTATGAAAATGGCCAACTGGACCAGGCCGCTGCGACGCTGGAGCGTGCCCTGCATATCCAGCCAAACAATCCCGCGACGCTGCATTACCTCGGTGTGTTGCGTCTTCAGCAGGGGCAATACCAGCAGGCCGAAACCTTGGCTGCGCGCTCGAACATGCGGGTTGGTCGCAACGTCGAGTTGCGCAACCGCAACTTCCAATTGATCCAGGCGGCGCAGCAGGCCCAAGCTTCGGGTACCCCACCCATTGCCAAAGAGGACCTGGTCGCTGTACAGAAAGGCCTGGAACAGGAGACCCAAAGGCGCCGTGAAGCGGAAATGGCCGTTGTTGAGCAATCCACTCCGGACACTGGGCGCGACGCTGGCAACTTCGCTCGCGCAGAGACAGATCGGGTATCGGATGCGCCGACGGCTGCCAGAGCCGGGTCCGAAGGAAGATTGCAAATGGCTAATGACGAGCCAGAGCGGGCGTACGCTGAGGTTGAGATTCCTCGCGGCCAGATGCCGCCTCCGGGCAAATGCCGAATCTGGTTTCCTGATCGTCCGCCGGGGCATCAGCCTGCACCCGGCAAATGCAAGAAGCTACGACATCGGGTTCCGTCAGGAGCTTACCTGGTGCGCGGTTGAGTTTCTGCGTGACCACTTCTGGCTGTGGATTCAACCGGTCGATCACGGTGTCGACGAAATCAGGGGCGATTCAGCAGGTCAGTTCCAGTGCCCGAGGGAGGCGCAAAAAAATCCGATGCCGGTTCAGACATCGGATTTTTTATGCTTGCGGCAAAAGGCCAGGCATGACGCCTTGACGGGCTGGCATTAGCCGCAAAAGACTCTTTTTATCTTAGGCAGAATTGATTTATTGGCTATAGACCGTTTTGCCACGAAACACAGTCTGCATCACTTGGGTTTCGGCGATTTGTTCAGGTTTATTCTGTTGGACCAAGTCGAACAGGTTTCGGTCCAGGACAATAAAGTCGGCTGACTTGCCCGGCTCAATCGAACCGATGATTTTCTCCTGACGCACTGCGCGGGCGCCATTGATTGTGTAGGCGTCCAACATCTGTTCTAGCGTAGCGCTCTGCTTGGCGTTGTAGGCAGGTTTTCCGGGGAGGGCGCGAGTGATGCCCGCCGCGATGTTCATGAACGGCCGCGGATCGCGAGAGTCGACGGGTGCATCGCTGCCCGCCACCAGTACAGCGCCGGCTTTAGCTGTGCTACCAACCGGGTAGACGGCTCCCCATGTGTAACTTTTTGGGTTGTAGAGCACGTCGTTGATGTCCTGGCCCTTTTTACTTTGCTCAAGGAACGGGGTGATCAGCATGTCATATTCAGGTTGCACGTTGATCCAGGCGTAGGTGTAAGTGAGATACACACCCAGTTCGCCGAGCCGCTTTTGGTCGTCCGGGTGGACCATTTGCAAGTGGGCAATGGTGTGCGGAATATGTTGATCGCCATTGCGCTGACGAGCTGCTTCCAGTGCATCAATCGAAACGCGGGAGGCTCGGTCGCCGACGCTGTGGATATGGATGCTGAAGCCGTCGGCATCGAGTGCGATGGCGTAATTCTTGAGGTCTTGCGCCTTGTAATTGACGATGCCGTTTTTCTTCGAGTCATCACTGTTCTTCGTGACCGTGACGGCGCCCGTCTCTTCGTTCTGCTTGAGGTGTGGCGTCTGATAGTTGTGCAGCATGCCGGCGTTGGGTGAGAACGGCGGTTTGCTAAAGGGGTCGCCTTCCAGCACGCCGTCGGCAAAGATTTTCACCGCATCCGCTTTGATCAGCGGGTTGTCGGCAAATGCGGCGCGCACTTCTTGAGCCTTTTTCAGGTGTCCGGCGATATCTACTTTGCCCTTGTAGTCGTCGGCAATGAAGCAGGTGGCGGCAGTTATCCGCATGTTCAGCAAGTTTTGCTGTTGCATCTTCACAAACTGTTCGCGGATGAAATCGTTGGCGCAGGCATCTTGAATACTGGTGATGCCGCTTTGCGCCATGACTCGTGCGACTTTCGGCAGGATGGCACCATAAATGGCTTCGCCGCGTGGATCGCCGACCTCTTGGGCAAACATGTCGAAGTTACCGACCGGAATTTTTTCCTTGGCCGCGTCGCGGACCACACCGCTGTCCAGGCTAACGTAGGGCGCCAGGTCGGCAAATACACCACCCTTTTTCAGGGTCTTTGCATTGAAGCCAACGGTATTGCCGTTATCGTCCTGAGCCATGCTCAAGGCTTTCGAATTGTAGGCACTTGCGTGGCCGTCTACGCCGGAAAGGATGATCGGATGGCCATCAGCGACTGCATCCAGCGTTTGGCGGATGGTTTTGTAATTGCCGGTTGGTTCATTGTTCTCATAGGGAACCCACTGATCGATTTTCAGCCAGGCGCCGGGTTCACTGGCGTAGCGGGGCAAGCATTCCTTTACCTTGCTGGCCAGTTGATCAAGATTCACACCCTTGCCTTCGAGGTCGCAGACATCCAGCGGGACCGTGCCGAGTACGTGGATGTGGTTGTCGTGGAGCCCTGGTAGAACCATCTTGCCGCCTAGGTCAACCACGCGATAACCCTGGCTGATGAAGCTTTCTGCACCTTCCCGGTTACCGGAGTAGACGAACTTGTCATTCGAAACGGCGATGGCTTCGACCTTGCGGCGTTGGGCATCCTGAGTATAAATCTGGCCGTTGACGTACACCGTGTTGTTACTGTTGTCGACGACCGGGGCTGGTGTCTGACTGCATCCAGCGAGAGCAGAGAGCAATACGAGGGAGGAAGGCGCCAGGTGTTGTTTTGTTTTGAGCCGCATAAAATCTCCAGATAAATTACAGTAATTACTGTAGTTTTTGTTTTTACCAGCGTTACTCTGAGGCGTCAATTGCTACGGTTTGACTCTGCCGGACAAGTCGATGTGAAATGCGCACCAATGAAAGATAAGGCTGGGCACTTGATGATTCCGCAAGACTTGAAAATGCGCCGAGAGCCGCGCCAGCAACGGACCCTTGAAATCATCAAGAAGATCGAGCAGGCGACGCTGGAGTTACTCAAGGAGGGTGGTATTACCCTGCTCAACACCAATGCCATTGCTGAGCGCTCCGGCATCGACATCAGTTCGCTCTATCGTTTTTTTCCGAACAAAGAGGCGATTGTGTATCGCCTGGCACAGCAATGGCTGGATGCTATCCGCAGTCGGGAAACGGCGATTTTTGAGGGCGAGTCAGGCCTGATTGAAACGTGGAGCGCGCTGGATGACATGGTCGACTTGGTCGAGCAGGAGTTTTCCGGCTATGGCGCGCTCTGGCAGGCCATGGATGTGATTCCGGCGTTACGTGATCTGGAAGTCGAGCATGAAGCTCTTCAGCTCGACAGTATGCTGATCCTGATGAGAAAGCATGGTTGCCAGTGGCCGGAGAAGGATCTGAAAGAGTTGGTGCGGTACGTGTACCGCACTTGGGATGTGGTCAAACAAGTCTGTATCGAACAAGGTGCAGCGCGTGGGCTGATGTGGCGTGCGCATCAGAAATGGCAGTCTCGGCTGCTTTTGTCGGCGGTTAACACCCCGAGTCCTGCTGAATTTGAGCTCGAGTTGCTAGTGTGATTAGCGCTTGCCCATCAGGCCGCCCCCGTCAGTGCGTTCTTCATTGGCAAAAGGCAGGCGTTTCACCCAACCCTCCTTCAGCACGTATTCGTAGAACTTGCAGATGTAAGTCAGGCGCTGGCGGTGGTGAAAGAACTGATTGGCCGGGATGCAGCTTTCCATCGAGTTCCAAAGCAGAATGGGAAACCCCGGACAGGGTTGCCCAGCGATCACCAATTCCTCAGTCGCTCACACAAGCTCGATCTTCCTTCCTCTGTACTAATCAGAAATCCAATCCCCTTTGTCTACTTCGACAGCGATTAAAGTCATCAAACGTCTCTTGAACGATGCCTGGCTTCCATGGGTTTGTTTCTAATATGGCAGACATCTAACGCTTTCCAAGTACCGGATCACAGGGCATTCCTCAAGGTTTGCAGGTGGGCGACCTGACGGCTGAATTCAACGCTGGAAAGCCGTTGTTTCGGTCGCGGGCTCATGGCCTGGCTGATGGCGCGTGTGGGTTGGCCGGTCAGGCGCGCGAGCACCAGCCATTGTTCGGCAACGCCGAGCTGTTCAAAACCGGGATGGCGACGTCGCACGCGTCGCAGGATGTCTTGCTGCAAGGCTTGCAGCAGGCCGGCCTGACCGTTGCGGCGCAACAGGAAGTCGGCACTGGCGCGCAGGTGCTCCTGCAATTGCCGGCGCGCTTTCGGCGTTGGTTCCAACAGTGGCCCCTGACGCACGCCAAAGTGCCAGAAGCCCAGGCCGATCAAGGCGAACAATGCGACCAGCGCCTGGGGGAAATAACGCAGCAGCAAGGTCGGCAGGCTGTCGTGATCGGTGTTGAAGATCAGGGTCACGCGGGTGTCGGCGGTCAGGTACCAGAGCAGCCAGGCGTTGTCGTACCGGTCGATGGCCGGGGTTTTCCACAGGTCGGCATCGGTGACCACGATGATCGAACCGAGCCCGTGGTCGAGTTGCATCATGTGGGTGGCCCTGGCGCTGTTGGCCCAGGCCAGGGCGAGGTTTTTCGGGTCTTCGAGATGGAATGCGGTATCGAAACCGGCATAGGCCGGGGCGTCTTCGTCTTCGAGATAGAGCTTGGTCAGTAGCGGGTACGGATCATCGCCGATACCCGGCGGTGGGTCCTTGAGGTCTTTGCTCAGGGATTGGTGCAGTTGCACCCGGTCGAGCAGCAGGTCATTGCTATGGCCGAGTTTTTCATTCCACAGCGACTCGGCGACGAACAGAAGCCGCCCGCCGGCCCGGGTCCAGTTCATCACCTGGTCGATCTGCCGTGGGGTCATGTTGCCGCGTTCCCCGAGCAGCAGCAGGCTGTGTTGATGCGGGTCGAGGCTGGGCAGGATGTCGAGGCCGTTGGCGTGGCCGACGCCAAGGCCTTGTTTGCGCAGGAACAACTCTGCCGCCAGATAAGGGTTGGCATTGGCTTCGGGGGAGGGGCCGTGGTCGATTTCGGTCTGGTAGGGAGTAGCCTTGAGGTACAGATAAACGCTCAGCGCAGCCAGCAACACGGCAATCAACGCACCGGCTATCGAGCCCCAGCGCCGACTCAACGGGCAGCCTCCGGGCCGAACAGAACACGCCAACCGTTACACAGATCCTGTTGCACCTGAGCGGGCGGCAGGCGATGCCCGTAGGCCATGTTTTGCCAGTGCCCGGTCAGCTTTTGGCTGTAGGCCAGCAAGGCCGGCTGCTGCAGTAGCTCGACACGCTGAAGCACCTGGCCTTCGGTGTCGGCGGATTTGAGCGCGATCTTGAAGTCGTGCAACAGACGGCTGAGCAGGGCGCGATAAAGCAAGCCGAGCGCTTCGCGTGGATGAGTCTGCCAAAGACTCTCGGCGTGGGCGGCGATGTCGGCGGGCAGGGACTCGGGCTTGAGATCCATGCCGAACGCCTGCTGCGGTAATGGTCCCGTGGCTTTGTTGACGGGAATCGGTCGGCGGCTGACGAAGGCCTGCAACCAGTCGCGATAGCGCCAGATCAACAGGCCGACAGCCCCAATGACAATGCCCCACAGCACGATTTCAATCAGTCTCGCCAATGCCCCGAAACTTTGCCCCTCAAACAGTTTCAGCAGCGCCTTCAACCATTGCGGTGTCTTGCCGTCGTCCGCGGCTTCAACACTCGGTTGCTCTTCGCCAAAGCGGTAGCGCGTGACCGATTCCCGGTTCTTGAAGGGCGGCTGTTCGAGGATCGACTTGATGCTGTCCCTGGAAGCCTGGCTGGTCAGGGGCTGGCCCAGCAGGCGCGGGCTGTCGGGTGAAATCGGCGATTCGGCGGCCCACAGGTTGTGTGTGGTCGGCATCAGCACAATCACGGCCATCAACAGCACAGCGCCTGCACTGACCAGACGCTGGCGCATTCGGCGGAACACCAGTTCGATATCCCAGGCCTCCAGTACGGTGCGCCGGTTCAGGTAAAGGCTGAAGCCGCAGGCGACATAGATCGGCTCCCACACCACCAGCACCAGTGCATAGAAGGCGTTGGTCAGGTGTTCCAGCCAACGCCAGTCCTGGGTGGCCGCCGAGATCAGCGACTGCCAGCTCCAGTCGAGCGCGACCTGTTGTGGCAGCAACAGATAGAACAGCACCATCAAGCCGATCCACAATGCGCCTTCCAGGTGCGCGCCGATGATCGTCAGCCAGCGTGCGGCGCCGGCGTCTCGCTGCAACAGTACCTGTAGACGCTGTTGCCGTTGCTGCCCGTGGAGTCCTTCGAGTTGCACCACCGGCATTACGAAACTGCGGGGCAAACTCAGGCGTCGCCAGGTCAGGCTGGCCAGCAATTGCGGTTTGAGCAGGTGTGGCATTTGGCGCAGGGCCTGCTTGAGCGTGGGCGTTTCACCGAACATGGCCTGGGACAGGATGTACAAGGGCAGGCGTTCGAACGCAGGCTTCAGCCACCAGAAAATGAACACGGCGAGAGAGGGCGAATCCCAGAACCCCCAACTGAGCAGCGCGAAAACCGGCAAGGTGACCAAGGCCCAACTGGTCATCAACAGGCGTCGATGGCGTTGGCTCAGGAGTACCCCGAGGTCCATGGCTTCCCAGGTCGAGCGCGGGCGAATCACCACCGTGGCGTCACTCAGGCGCATGGCGATAACGTCCGGCAAACACGAGATAAACCACCACCAGCAGCCAGAGCGCCGCACCGACCAGATATTTGGTCTGGTGCGAAAGGCCGGTCATTGACGACCAATAGGCTTCGATAAACGCCGCAATCAATAGAAACAGCATGACCCCGCAAATCAGCAGCACGCTCTTGTGCGCCGCCAATCGCATGGCCTCGGCCCGTGGCAGGGGCCCCGGAGCGACCAGGGCCCAGCCCAGCTTCAGACCGGCGGCACCGGCCAGGGCAATGGCGCTGAGTTCGAAAGCGCCATGGCCGATCACGAATGACCAGAAGGTTTGCCCGTAGCCGACGTAGGTCAGGTGCCCGGCCACCGCCCCGATCATCAGGCCGTTGAATATCAGGAAAAACACACTGCCCAACCCAAACAGCAAACCGCTGGCGAAGGTCTGAAAGGCAATGCCGATGTTGTGCATGATGTAGTAGCCGAACATTGCCCAGTCCTCACTGGCGGCTCGCTCTGCCGTGCGCCCGAGGTGACCGGCAACGGGGTCGTACATGCTTTGCATCTCGCTGACCTGTTCGGCGGGGATCAGGTTGTAGATCAGCTCCGGGTACAGGTACACCAGCAGCGCGAAACCGGCCAGGCTGCCAAAGAACATCAGGCTGGCGGCGAGGACGAAACGCCACTGTTCGCGCACCAGTCGCGGAAAGTCGGCCAGGATGAATGCAAGCACGTTGGCCCCAAAACGGCTGCGATGACGGTAAAGCTGTTGGTGTCCGCGCAGCACTTGTTGCTGCAAGGTATCGATCAAAAAGCTGCTGTAGCCGCGCTCCCGCGCCAGTGCCAGGTGTTGGCAGAGGCGTCGATAGTCCTTCGGAAAACTGCCGGCGTCGGTGGCTTTACCGTCCCGTTCCAACTGCTCGAGCAGGTGGGCGAAATGCTCCCATTCGGCCTTGTGCCGGCTTTCAAAAAGGCTTTGCTTCATGTCGGCCCCAACAAGCCACGGGCGATGCCGTTGAGCTCGGCCACCGCCTGCGGAGGCTGGACTTGCAAGGTGTGGGCGAGAATCGAAGCCAGTTCATTGACCCGCGCTTGGGAGAGTTCACCCTGACGCTCGGCAAACCCGAGGATGGCCCGTTGCTCGGTGAGTGTCAGGACAAAGGCCGGGCGGCGGGGCCGGGCTTCGGGGAGTTGGGGGCGTGTATGCGGTCGTTCGCGGTAGATCACCAGGGTCCCGGCGGCGATATCGCCGAGGCGCTTGAAGTGCGGGTGTTGCAGGCAACTGACGGCCCCGAGGAAGTAACCGAACGGCAGCAGGTCGACAACGCGCAGCAGGTTGCGCAGCAGCGACGCGGACCAGCCGACCGGGGTGCCATCGTCGTGCACCACCCGCAAGCCCATCCATTGCTTGCCCGGCGAGCGGCCGTGGTTCAGCACCTCGAACAGCACCATGTACCACCAGCTCACCACGAACAGCAGGATCGAGCCGAGCCCGGCACCCAGTTTGCCGAGCATCGCCAGCACAATGAACAGCACGCCCAGGATCAGGCCGCGCAAACCAAGATCGATGGAGAATGCCAACGCACGGACCATCAACCCGGCCGGGCGCAGTGGCAGGTCGACGCCCTCCGGCGTTTCGACCTGGTACCGCGTATCCAGCGGCGGTGACAGCGGCGCACTCCCTGGCAGTGCTGTGGTCTCGAGCATGGGCAACCTGATGATGTGGCCTTATTCGGGATTGTGTATCCATTCGATGCTAGCAGCCTATTCGAGGGGCGGGGGCGGGGGGAAACGACATAACTATGTATTGCATGGTGAGTCGCGCAAGGTGCTTGAATGACAAGACTACTGGCCGGGGCGGCAGGTGAGCGCCTAGACTTTGCCGATCTTCAGTTCAGGAATCGCCCGTGACCTCCATCTTCTGGTACGACTACGAAACCACTGGCATCAACCCCCGTTGCGACCGTCCGTTGCAAATGGCCGGCCTGCGCACTGACTTCGATCTCAATGAAATCGACGAGCCGGTCAATCTTTACTGCCGGCCCAGTGAAGACATCCTGCCGCATCCGGCTGCGTGCACGATTACGGGGATCACCCCCGGGCAGCTTCAGGCGCAAGGCTTGAGCGAAGCCGATTTCATGACCCGGGTGCACGCCCAGCTCGCGGCGCCCGGCACCTGTGGCGCGGGGTATAACACCTTGCGTTTCGATGACGAGATGACCCGCTACAGCCTGTACCGAAACTTTTTCGACCCCTATGCTCGGGAGTGGCAGGGCGGCAACAGCCGCTGGGACCTGATCGATGTGGTGCGCGCCGCCTATGCCTTGCGCCCCGATGGCCTGGTCTGGCCGACCGATGACGAGGGGCGGGTCACGCTCAAGCTCGAACGCCTGACCGCCGCCAATGGCATCGATCATGGCAATGCCCACGAAGCACTGTCGGACGTACGTGCGACGATCGCCCTGGCGCGCCTGATACGGGAAAAACAGCCAAAGCTGTACGACTGGCTGTTTCAACTGCGCAGCAAACAAAAAGTCATGGACCAGATACGTCTGCTGCAACCTTTGGTGCATGTTTCCGGACGTTTTTCGGCCGCGCGCAACTATGTGGGGGTGGTGTTGCCGCTGGCCTGGCACCCGCGCAACAAGAACGCCTTGATTGTCTGTGACCTGCACCTCGATCCACAGGGGCTGCTCGACCTGGATGCCGAAAGTTTGCGCCAGCGCTTGTATACCCGCCGCGACGAACTGGCCGACGGCGAGTTGCCGGTGCCGTTGAAGCTGATTCACATCAACAAGTGCCCGGTAGTGGCGCCGTTGTCGGTACTTCGCCAGGAAGATCAGCAGCGCCTGGGGCTGGATATGGCGCTGTATCAGCAAAGGGTGTCGCAGCTCAATGACGCCCGGAAAGTTTGGCAGGATAAAGTCCTGGCGATTTATGCCCGCGAAGATTTTTCCCAGAGCCTGGATCCGGAGCAACAGTTATACGATGGATTTATCGGTGACCGGGATCGGCGATTGTGTGAACAAGTCAGAACCGTTGACCCGCTGCAATTGGCACAAGAGCAGTGGCCTTTCGATGACGAACGTTTGCCTGAATTGCTGTTTCGATATCGCGCACGCAACTTTCCCGATACGTTGAATTTCGAAGAGCAAGAGCGCTGGCGAATATTCTGTCAGAAACGTTTGTCAGACCCTGAATGGGGGGCGCCAAATACCCTTGATAGTTTTGTCGAAGCCGCGGCCCAATTGAGCGTTAGTGCTACTGCGTTTCAGCAGGGGGTGCTCAGCGAGTGGCAGGATTATGTCCAGGGACTGCGTCAGCGTTTGAGTCTTTGAAATCGAACATGCCAGGGCTTAAATGCCACGCATAAAAAAACGCCAGCATTTGCTGGCGTTATTTTTTGTCACGGATCCATCTGCGACAAGCTCTGAGGCTTAGCCCAGCAGGGTAGCCCAGCCTTCCACCACGTCACCGCCCCACTTGGCTTTCCACTCTTTCAGAGTCTTGTGGTTGCCACCTTTGGTTTCGATGACTTCACCGTTGTGCGGGTTTTTGTATTGTTTAACTTTGCGAGCACGCTTGGTGCCGGTAGTTTTCACTGCACCGCCGCGTGGTGCCTTGGTTTTGGATTCTGGATCCAGCAGCGCGATGATGTCACGCAGGGACTTGGAGTATTCACCCATCAGGGTGCGCAGTTTGCCTTCGAATTCCAGCTCGGTTTGCAGTTTGTCGTCTTGGGACAGATTCTTCAAACGGGCTTGCAGCTCTTTGATAGCTTCTTCGGTGGCGCGATATTCGTTGATCAAGGACATGGTGACTACCTTATGTTGTACGCTGGATGGCAGGTGACAGTGCGGCAATAATAGTCACGGTGTTTCATCAAGTAAACATTTAAGGCAAGTTTATTTAATTTAATTGCCGGGGTTTTGGCACACATTGGTAATGCAGTTATTAGTGTGGTCCCGGTCTGTCAGATATACATAAATTAACAATTGACCTGTACCGCTAGAGCATCCGGGCGAACCGGTACCGGTACTGCCCACCCTGCCGCACCGACCTTCCGGCAGGGCGAAGCGTCAACAATACTGCAGTTTTGCTGCGCAATCGCTAGAATGGCGGCCTTTGCGAAGTTCTGGAGTTTCCCCCTCATGCGCACTTTTCGTCTGGTGATTTCTTGCCCGGACCGTGTTGGCATCGTTGCCAAAGTCAGTAACTTTCTGGCATCACACAACGGCTGGATCACTGAAGCGAGCCATCACTCGGACAACCTCAGTGGCTGGTTCTTCATGCGTCACGAAATCCGTGCCGACTCCCTGCCATTTGGTATCGAAGCGTTTCGTGAAGCCTTCGCCCCGATCGCCGAAGAGTTCTCGATGGACTGGCGCATCACCGATACCGAGCAAAAGAAACGCGTGGTCCTGATGGCCAGCCGCGAGTCGCACTGCCTGGCCGACTTGCTGCACCGCTGGCACAGCGATGAGCTGGACTGCGAAATTTCCTGTGTGATCTCCAACCATGATGACTTGCGCAGCATGGTGGAGTGGCACGGTATTCCGTACTACCACGTCCCGGTCAATCCGCAGGACAAGCAGCCGGCCTTCGCCGAGGTTTCGCGCCTGGTCAAACAGCACGACGCCGAAGTGGTGGTGCTGGCCCGCTACATGCAGATCCTGCCGCCCGAGCTGTGCGGTGAATACGCGCACAAGGTCATCAACATTCACCACAGCTTCCTGCCGTCGTTCGTCGGTGCCAAGCCGTACCACCAGGCCTCCCTGCGCGGCGTGAAGCTGATCGGCGCGACTTGCCACTATGTGACCGAAGAGCTGGATGCCGGCCCGATCATCGAGCAGGACGTGGTGCGCGTCAGCCACAGCGACAGCATCGAAGACATGGTGCGTTTCGGCCGCGATGTCGAGAAAATGGTGCTGGCCCGTGGCCTGCGTTATCACCTGGAAGACCGCGTGCTGGTGCACGGCAACAAGACCGTCGTCTTCTGACAGACGTACGTCACAGTTGAAATTCGAAGGGCCTGGGCGTTCAATCGCTTCAGGCCCTTCGCCGTTTCTGCACCGAGGACATGATCATGGCCGATCCACTGGACAAAGCCACCTCCAAGGCTCCCGCCACGCTGGGCGAGGGTTGCCTGAGCCGCTACGACCCGGATGACATGGGGCCTGAAACCGGTACGGAGTTTCCTGACGCCGCGCGGTTGTGGGAACAGTTGCAGCAAGAATCCGAGGACAAGCCCAAGCCTGCCTGAGTTTTATCAACTTCATCAGCAGCGGCATGGCTCGCTCCCACAGGTTCAGTGACAACTTTGTGGGAGCGAGCCTGCTCGCGAAGGGGCCAGTTCAGACGCTAGATACGGAAACTGCCTACCAACTGCTTCAACCGCGCCGCTTGCTGCTCAAGGTCCGAGCACGCGCGCAATGTCGATTGCAGGTTTTCCACACCTTCCTGGTTCAGCGTGTTGATTTCGGTGATGTCGACGTTGATCGACTCCACCACGGCGGTCTGTTCTTCGGTCGCGGTAGCCACCGACTGGTTCATGCCGTCGATTTCACCAATACGCAGCGTCACGCTGTTCAGGCGTTCACCCGCGAGGTTGGCGATTTCCACGCTGTCCTGGCTGTGGCGCTGGCTGTCGATCATGGTGCTGACCGATTCCCGGGCGCCGACCTGCAGCTCCTCGATCATGGTTTGCACCTGTTGCGCCGATTCCTGCGTGCGGTGTGCCAGGTTGCGCACTTCGTCCGCCACCACGGCGAATCCACGACCGGCTTCACCGGCGCGGGCGGCTTCAATGGCGGCGTTGAGCGCCAGCAAGTTGGTTTGTTGGGAAATGCTGGTGATCACTTCGAGAATCTGCCCGATGTTCACCGTTTTGCTGTTCAGCGATTCGATGTTGGAACTCGATGCGCTGAGCATGCTCGACAGTTGATTCATCGCCGCGATGCTGCGGTCTACCACTTGCTGGCCGTCTTCGGCCAGGTTGCGGGCATCGCTGGCCTGGTTCGAAGCCTGAGCGGCATTACGGGCAATTTCCTGGGCGGCGGCGCCGAGTTGGTTGATGGCAGCCGCGACGCTGCTGGTGCGCGAGGCTTGCTGGTCGGAGTTGAACATCGACGAGTTGGAAGCGGCCACCACGCGCAATGCCACTTCATTGACTTGCCCGGTGGCCGAGGACACTTCGCGGATCGAGCCGTGAATGCGCTCGACGAAACGGTTGAACGCGGTACCGAGGGTGCCGAATTCGTCATTGTTCTGGATGGTCAGGCGCTTGGTCAGGTCGCCTTCGCCGTCGGCGATGTCGGCCATGGCGCGGGTCATGACGTGCAGCGGCTGGATCAGGATGCGAATCAGCATGCCGAGCAGGGCGATGATGATGGCCACGGCAATGATGGTCGCAACGACAGCCGAGGCGCGGAATTTGCTGAGCATCGAGTAGGCTTTGTCCTTGTCGACCGACACACCGATGTACCAGTTGACCGACGACAAGCCTTTGATCGGGGTGAAAGTCACGATGCGGGTTTTGCCGTCGACCTGGATTTCGCTCATTGCGCTGCTGATGGCCGGCGTGTCTTGCGGGTAGACATCCTTGAGGGACTTCATCGCCAGCGCTTTGTCAGGATGTACCAGGATCTTGCCGTCGGAGCTGACCAGGAAGGCATAACCCATGCCGTCGAAATCCAGCGTGCCAAGGCTGTCGGCGATCACCTGCAAGCTCAGGTCGCCACCGACCACGCCGATGTTCTGGCCGTCCTTGATAACGCTGTCGACAATGGAAATCACCAGCTGGCCGGAGGCCAGATCAATATAAGGCTCGGTCAATGCCGAACCGCTGCTGCCTTGCGCGCTCTTGTACCAAGGGCGTGCACGCGGGTCATAGCCATCGGGCATCTTGCTGTCCGGGCGAATGATGAACGAGCCATCCTTGTTGCCGAGGTAGGCGCCCATGAAGGTCGAGGTGACGGCTTTTTGTACAAGCAGGCTGGAAACGTTGTCGGCATCGGGGTTGAGCGCGACAGTTTGTGACAGGTTTTCAATCAGCAGGCTGCGCCCGTTCAACCAGGTCTGGATATTGTTAGCGGTAACTCCGCCCATTTCCTGCAGATAATTTTCCAGGTCTTCGCGGATGGCATTGCGCTGCAAATAGTCGTTGTACAGGGTGAATGAGGCGAAGGCGGCAATCACAATGAGGGCGGCGGCAAGCAGGATTTTATGGCTGAAACGCAGATTTTTGTTCATGGCTTGGGGTTCCGCTAAGGTCTTAATGTCCAGCGCGTGCTTTTATAAAGGGACGCACGACGGGCAAGGTTGAAAGCAAGTGAATTTTCCGACTCTCCTTAGGGAAATTTCCGACCAGATCGTGTCTGACTGCTTTGTCGTTATTTCTATCGGCCGTGTAGGACCAAAGATTAATCATGGGTGACCAAATGCCTGACTCATTGCAACTCGTTATCGGCGCAGATCTCGAAGGGCAGCCGATTGCCCAGGCCATGCGCCTGGCGAACCGCCACGGTTTGATCGCGGGCGCGACCGGCACCGGCAAGACCGTCACTTTGCAACGACTGGCCGAAGCCTTCAGCGATGCCGGTGTGGCGGTGTTCGCTGCCGACATCAAGGGTGACCTGTGCGGCCTTGGCGCCGCCGGCAACCCCCAGGGCAAGATCGCCGAGCGGATTGCCGGCATGCCCTGGCTCAACCACAAGCCTCAGGCTTATCCGGTGACGTTGTGGGACGTACACGGTCAGTCCGGTCATCCTTTACGCACAACCTTGAGTGAAATGGGGCCGCTGCTGCTGGGCAGCCTGCTGGAGCTGAGCGACAGTCAGCAGTCGGCGCTGTACGCCGCTTTCAAGGTGGCGGACCGTGAAGGCCTGTTGTTGCTCGATCTCAAGGACCTGAAAGCGTTGCTCAATCACCTGCGGGACAACCCCCAGTTGCTGGGCGACGATGCGGCGTTGATGACCACCGGCTCCAGCCAGGCACTGTTGCGACGACTGGCGACCCTGGAGCAACAGGGCGCCGAAGCCTTGTTCGGCGAGCCGGCGCTGCAACTCGAAGACATCCTCCAGCCCACTGCGGATGGCCGTGGGCGCATTCATTTGCTGGATGCCAGCCGCCTGGTACATGAAGCGCCGAAAGTCTACGCGACGTTCCTGCTGTGGCTGCTGGCCGAGCTGTTCGAACAGTTGCCGGAGCGTGGCGATGCCGACAAACCGCTGCTGGCGCTGTTCTTCGACGAGGCTCACCTGTTGTTCAACGGCACGCCCCAGGCATTGCGTGATCGTCTGGAACAGGTCGTGAGGCTGATTCGTTCGAAAGGCGTGGGCGTGTATTTCGTCACCCAGTCGCCGGGTGACCTGCCGGATGATGTGCTGGCGCAGTTGGGCTTGCGCATCCAGCACGGTCTGCGTGCGTTCACGGCCAAGGAGCAGAAGTCCCTGCGCGCAGTGGCCGAAGGTTTCCGCCCGAACCCGGCGTTAGATGCGTTGTCGGTGTTGACCGAGCTCGGGATCGGTGAGGCGCTGGTCGGCACCCTGCAGGAAAAGGGTACGCCGGAAATGGTTCAGCGGGTTCTGGTGGCACCGCCGCAATCGCGGATCGGGCCTTTGACCGATGCCGAGCGCACGGCGTTGATTGCCGGATCGCCTTTGAAAGGGCGTTATGACAAGCCGATAGACCGTGACTCGGCCTATGAGGTGCTTATGGGGCGCAAGGGGCTGGCACCTGAGCCCGAAGCGGAGCAGGGCAAACAGGAGCCGAGTTTCACCGAGCAGGCCGGAGAGTTCCTTGGCACAGCGGCAGGGAAGGCGCTGAAATCGGCGATGCAACAGGCGGCGAACCAGATTGGCCGACAGTTGGTGCGCGGCTTGATGGGCTCATTACTGGGCGGCAGCAAACGCCGATAGCGAGCGGACTCAATCAAATGTGGGAGCGAGCTTGCTCGCGATGGCGGCATATCAGTCAACCTATATGTTGAATGTCATACCGATATCGCGAGCAAGCCCGCTCCCACATGGGTTCTGTGTCAGGTTTTGGTTTTGGCGTGCGCCGCCAACCGCTCCAGCGCGGCCCGCAAATTCGGGTCGCTGATCCCGTCGGCCGTGGCCTGGATGGTCGCTGCCGCGTCGTTGGACAAATCCATGGTATGCCCGGCCGCACCTTGCTGAACGGTCGGCGGTTGAACTTTGAACAGGATCCGGGTCAGATTGGCGAACTCGTCGAACATCTGCAGTTGCCGTTGCAGGCGCTTCTGCTGGTAGCGCAGGCGGGTTGCCCAATGACCGTCGGTGACAATCAGCAACAAACTGCCTTCACGCCAGGAAGCCACGTGGCAATGCTCGCGAGCGGCGGGTTGCAATTGGCTTTCGAGCAAACGTTGCAGATGACCCAGGCGTTGAGCGTGGCCGAGAATGGCCTTCAGCGGCTTGGCTTCGCGTAGTAGAACGGCAGGTACTTTGGCCGTAAGTGGGCGAAATGCCATGATCAGACACCTGAAGTAACAGAGCCGCCATGGTAGCAGAAAGCACCGAATGCACCCGCCCATTGCTTTTGTGGGTGCTTTGCCCATTAAATCAACAACTAACTTCTGCCTTGAACGGCTTGAAGTTGAGCAAAACGCCCTTATTTTAAGTGAGCCCCGTCAAAGCGCTGTGCCAGCATCGTGGAATATCGCCACTTTCCTCTCCATCGTTTCCGGGTAGAATGCTCGTTCGCATGCGGCCATGAGGGCTGCACGGGCGACTCACGGGGCCGCCCTCCATCCCTTTAGTGTGGAAGATCCTGCCGATATGTTTGCGCCTTTGTTAAAGAAACTTTTTGGAAGCAAGAACGAGCGTGAAGTCAAACGCATGCTCAAGACGGTGCAACTCGTCAATGCCTTCGAAGAGCAAATGGTGGCCCTTTCGGACGATCAATTGCGTGCCAAGACCAGCGAGTTCAAGGCCCGCATCGCCAAAGGGGAATCCCTCGACAAACTGCTGCCAGAAGCCTTCGCGGTCGCCCGTGAAGCCGGCAAGCGTGTCATGGGCATGCGCCACTTCGATGTCCAGCTGATCGGCGGCATGACCTTGCATGAAGGCATGATCGCGGAAATGCGTACCGGTGAAGGCAAGACCCTGGTGGCAACACTGGGCGTTTACCTCAACGCGCTGTCCGGCAAAGGCGTGCACGTTGTAACGGTGAACGACTACCTGGCCCGCCGTGACGCCAACTGGATGCGCCCGCTGTATGAATTCCTCGGCATGACGGTCGGCGTGGTTACGCCATTCCAGCCACCGGAAGAGAAGCGCGCGGCCTACGCTGCCGACATCACTTACGGCACCAACAACGAATTCGGTTTCGATTACCTGCGCGACAACATGGCGTTCAGCATGGAAGAAAAATTCCAGCGTGAACTCAATTTTGCCGTGATCGACGAAGTCGACTCCATCCTCATCGACGAAGCCCGTACCCCGCTGATCATTTCCGGTCAGGCCGAAGACAGCTCCAAGCTGTACATCGAGGTCAACAAACTGATCCCGACGCTTGAGTTGCACGTCGAAGAAGTGGAAGGCGAAGTCACCAAGGCCGGCCACTACACCGTCGACGAGAAGACCCGCCAGGTCGAACTCAACGAAGCCGGTCACCAGTTCGTCGAAGAAACACTCACCCGCATCGGCCTGCTGGCTGAAGGCGAGAGCCTGTACTCGGCGCACAACCTGAGCCTGCTGACTCACGTCTACGCCGGTCTGCGCGCACACAAGCTGTTCCATCGCAACGTCGAATACATCGTGCAGGACGGTCAGGTCGTACTGGTCGACGAGCACACCGGCCGTACCATGCCGGGCCGTCGCTTGTCCGAAGGCCTGCACCAGGCCATCGAAGCCAAGGAAAACCTGAACATCCAGGCCGAAAGCCAAACGCTGGCGTCGACCACCTTCCAGAACTACTTCCGTCTGTACAACAAGCTGTCCGGCATGACCGGTACGGCCGACACCGAAGCGTTCGAGTTCCACCAGATCTATGGCCTGCAGGTCATGGTGATTCCGCCGAACAAGCCGCTGGCCCGTAAAGACTACAACGACCTGGTGTTCCTGACCGCCGACGAGAAATACGCGGCAATCGTGGCCGACATCAAGGAAAGCATGGCCGCGGGCCGTCCGGTTCTGGTCGGTACCGCCACCATCGAAACCTCCGAGCACATGTCCAGCCTGCTCGTGAAGGAAGGCATCGAACACAAGGTCCTGAACGCCAAGTTCCACGAAAAGGAAGCCGAGATCATTGCCCAGGCCGGTCGCCCGGGCGCACTGACCATCGCCACCAACATGGCCGGTCGTGGTACCGATATCCTGTTGGGCGGTAACTGGGAAGTGGAAGTCGCTTCCCTGGAAGACCCGACCCCTGAGCAGATTGCCCAGATCAAGGCCGACTGGCAGAAACGTCACCAGCAAGTGCTCGAGTCGGGCGGTTTGCAGGTGATTGCCTCCGAGCGTCACGAATCGCGTCGTATCGACAACCAGCTGCGTGGTCGTGCCGGTCGTCAGGGCGATGCCGGTTCCAGCCGCTTCTATCTGTCGCTGGAAGACAGCCTGATGCGCATCTTCGCCTCTGACCGGGTGAAGAACTTCATGAAGGCCCTGGGCATGCAGCCTGGCGAAGCGATCGAGCACCGCATGGTGACCAACGCCATCGAAAAGGCCCAGCGCAAGGTTGAAGGCCGCAACTTCGACATTCGCAAGCAACTGCTCGAGTTCGACGACGTCAACAACGAACAGCGTAAAGTGATCTATCACATGCGTAACACGTTGCTGGCCGCCGACAACATCGGTGAGACCATCGCTGACTTCCGTCAGGACGTGCTCAACGCCACCGTCAGCGCGCACATTCCTCCACAATCGCTGCCTGAGCAGTGGGACGTGGCCGGTCTGGAAGCTGCGTTGCAGAGCGACTTCGGTGTGGCGCTGCCGATCCAGCAATGGCTCGACGAAGACGATCACCTGTACGAAGAAACCCTGCGCGAGAAACTGATGCAGGAACTGATCGCGGCGTACAACGAGAAAGAAGACCAGGCGGGCGCCGAAGCGCTGCGCACCTTCGAGAAGCAAATCGTTCTGCGCGTGCTGGACGACCTGTGGAAAGACCACCTGTCGACCATGGACCACCTGCGCCACGGTATCCACTTGCGTGGCTATGCCCAGAAGAACCCGAAGCAGGAATACAAGCGCGAGTCGTTCACCCTGTTCTCCGAGTTGCTGGATTCGATCAAGCGCGATTCGATCCGTGTGCTGTCCCACGTTCAGGTTCGCCGCGAAGATCCGATCGAAGAAGAGCAGCGCCTGCGTCAGGAAGCCGAGGCACTGGCCGCTCGCATGCAGTTCCTGCATGAAGAGGCTCCAGGCCTTGAGCACCCGGAAGTGTTGGGTGAAGAGGTCGATGTTGCCCTCGCCACCGCACCGGTTCGCAACGAGCAGAAGCTGGGTCGCAATGAGCTGTGCTACTGCGGTTCGGGCAAGAAGTTCAAGCATTGCCACGGGCAGATTCAGTAAAACCCGTTTCAATCGCTGAAATACCCGCGCCGCGACCGGCTTCTGCCGTCGCGGCGTTTTACCATTCGAACCACCGTTCTGCTGAAACGGTGCAGACATCATTTATAAAGGAGCGCATTCATGGCTGTTGGTCTTGGTCCTTTGCCAACGTTGCACCCGGTTGCCGGTTTTGAACTCGGTATCGCCTCGGCCGGCATCAAGCGCCCGGGGCGCAAGGATGTTGTGGTCATGCGCTGTGTTGAAGGCTCCACGGTTGCCGGCGTGTTCACCCTGAACGCCTTTTGCGCCGCACCGGTGATCCTGGCCAAGCAACGCGTGCAAGGCCCTGTGCGTTACCTGCTGACCAACACCGGCAATGCCAACGCCGGCACCGGCGAGCCTGGCCTGGCCGCCGCCGAGCGCACTTGCGCCAAGCTGGCCGAGTTGACCGGTGTCGATGCCAGCCAGGTGCTGCCGTACTCCACCGGTGTGATCGGCGAGCCGCTGCCGGTCGAGAAAATCGAAGGCGCGCTGCAAGCAGCCCTCGACGACCTGTCGATCCACAACTGGGAAGCTGCCGCCACCGGCATCATGACCACCGACACCCTGCCAAAAGGCGCCAGTCGCCAGTTCCAGCACGATGGTGTGACCGTCACCGTGACCGGCATCAGCAAAGGCGCTGGCATGATCCGTCCGAACATGGCGACCATGCTCGGCTACATCGCCACCGACGCCAAAGTCTCCCGCGATGTGCTGCAAAATCTGATGCTGGACGGCGCCAACAAGTCGTTCAACCGCATCACCATCGACGGCGACACCTCGACCAACGACTGCTGCATGCTGATCGCCACGGGTCAGGCCGCGCTGCCGGAAATCACCCGTGCCGAAGGCGAGCTGTTTGCCAAGCTCAAGCAAGCGGTGTTCGAAGTGTGCATGGACGTGGCCCAGGCCATCGTTCGCGACGGTGAAGGCGCGACCAAGTTCGTCACCGTTGAAGTCAACGGCGGCGGCAATCACCAGGAATGCCTGGACGTCGGTTACACCGTGGCCCACTCGCCGCTGATCAAGACCGCGTTGTTCGCTTCCGATCCGAACTGGGGCCGTATCCTGGCGGCCGTGGGGCGTGCCGGTGTGCCGAACCTGGACGTGAGCAAGATCGACGTGTTCCTCAGCGACGTGTGCATCGCCAGCCGTGGCGCGCGCGCGTCGACCTACACCGAAGCCCAGGGCGCGGCGGTTATGCAGCGGGAAGAAATCACCATCCGTATCGAGTTGGGTCGTGGCGATTGCAGCGAAACCATCTGGACCACCGACCTGTCCCACGAATACGTGAAGATCAACGCCGAGTACCGTACGTAAGACCGAGTCGATCCTATCGCGAGCAGGCTCGCTCCCACAGGTTCAGTGGCGTACACGAATGTTGTGTCCAACGCGGTCACTGTGGGAGCGAGCTTGCTCGCGATGGCGGTTTGCCGGTCAGCCACTAGACTGGCTTGTCCCTAAATCTAAAGGTCCCGAACATGAGCCTGCACCTGATCATCGGCGACAAACTGCATTCCTCCTGGTCCCTGCGCGGCGCTCTGGCCCTCGATCTGGCTGGCGCTTCCTACACCGAAGAACTGATCAAGCTGAACCAGCCAGACACCCGTGAGCGTCTGCTCAAGCATTCGCCGACCTGTAAAGTCCCGCTGCTGAAAACCGGACACGGCACCATCGCCGACTCCCTGGCGATTGCCGAATACCTGGCAGAGCAGTTTCCCGACGCGAGCCTGTGGCCCAAAGACACTGCCGCCCGTGCCCAGGCGCGTTCGGCGTGCGCGCAGATGCACAGTGGCTTTTTCGCCATGCGCGGCAACATGCCGTTCGACCTGAGCCATGACGCCGCGCTGTCGCCGGTCCCGGCCGATGTCCAGGCGGACATCGAGCGCATGTCAGCGTTGTGGGCCGAGTGTCGTGCCGCTGCGACCGAGAGCGGTCCGTACCTGTTTGGCCGTCTCACGTTGGCCGACGCGTTCTTTGCACCCATCGCCGTGCGCCTGCGCACCTATCGGGTGAAACTGTCCGTGGCTGACGAAGCCTATGTTGAAACCCTCTACCAATGGCCAGCGTTCAAGGCCTGGCAGAAGGCTGGACTGGAGGAGCTGGAAAAGTGAAACGAGTCCATGTCGCCGCCGCCGTCATTCGCGATGGCAGTGGCCAAATCCTGATCGCCCGTCGTGCGGATTCACAGCACCAAGGCGGCCTGTGGGAGTTTCCAGGCGGCAAGGTCGAGGCCGATGAGTCGGTCGAAACCGCACTGGCCCGTGAACTTCATGAAGAGCTGGGCATCGTGGTCGGCGCGGCGCGCCCGCTGATCAAGGTCCGGCACGATTACCCGGACAAACAGGTATTGCTGGATGTCTGGGAAGTCTCGGCGTTTACCGGCGAGCCCCACGGTGCCGAGGGACAACCGCTGGCCTGGGTTGCGCCGCGTGATTTGTCGAATTACGAGTTCCCGGCGGCCAATCAGCCGATCGTCGCGGCCGCGAAATTACCTGCCCAGTACCTGATCACCCCGGAAGACCTGGAAACTCCGGCCATGCTGCGCGGCATCCAGAAGGCCATTGCCGGCGGCATCAAGCTGATCCAGCTGCGTGCACCGAACGGTTACGACCCGAAGTACCGCGACCTGGCCGTGGATGCGGTAGGCCTGTGTGCCGGCAAGGCGCAATTGATGATCAAGGGGCCGTTCGAATGGCTGGGCGACTTCCCGTCCGCCGGTTGGCACATTACCTCGGCGCAACTGCGCAAGTACGCAGCGGCGGGCCGACCGCTACCGGCATCGCGCTGGCTGGCGGCATCGTGCCATAACGCTGAAGAGCTGGCGCTAGCCGAGCAGATGGGGGTGGATTTCGTGACCCTGTCGCCGGTGCAGCCAACCCTGACTCACCCAGGCGCCGAGCCATTGGGTTGGGAGCTGGCATCGAGCTTGATCGAGGGCTTCAGCAAGCCGGTGTTCCTGCTCGGTGGTGTTGGCCCGGCTGAGGTCGAGAAAGCCTGGGCGGCGGGTGCGCAGGGTGTGGCGGGGATTCGGGCGTTTTGGCCTGACTCCCAGTGATGCAAATGGCCTCATCGCGAGCAAGCTCGCTCCCAAAGTGGATTGTGGGAGCGGGCTTGCTCGCGAAGGGGCCCTGAGAGGCGCCGGCTAAACCTCAGGCTTCGCCGCAGGTTGCCAAAGAATCTCCGCCACACCCTGACGCTTGGCAATCAGCCGCGCCACCACGAACAACAAATCCGACAACCGATTGATGTACGCCAGGCCAACCCCGGCCAACGGCTCAATCGCATTGAGCTGCTGACAGCGCCGCTCTGCGCTGCGTGCCAGGCTGCGGCAGACATGGGCTTGGGCAATCAGCGTCGAACCGCCGGGCAAAATGAAGTTTTCCAGCGGCCCCAGCTCTTCATTCCACACATCGATCGCCGCTTCCAGGCGTTCGATTTCCGCTGCATTCAGCGCCTGATACACCGGCATCGCCAGTTCGCCACCCAGATCAAATAACCGATGCTGGCAGGGAGCCAATACCTCGATCACTTCGTTCAAGCCTGGAAACTGTCCAGTTTCGGCCGCCAGCCCGGCCAGAAGCACCCCAACCTGGCTGTTCAGCGTATCGACCTCGCCAATTGCTTCAATGCGCGGGTGATCTTTCGGTACGCGACGACCATCGCCCAGCCCGGTTTCGCCTTTGTCGCCAGTGCGGGTGTAAATCTTCGACAAACGAAAGCCCATGGTTACCTCGATAGCAGATTGAGTTGTTGCGAAACGGGCGGCGTGCTCGCCAGAGGCAGGCGCAAGGTGAAGCTAGTGCCTTGGCCCAGGGTCGATTGCACTTCCATCTGCCCCTTGTGGTTATTGGTGATGATGAAGTACGACACCGACAGGCCAAGCCCGGTGCCCTGGCCGATTTCCTTGGTGGTGAAGAAGGGTTCGAAGGTCCGTTTGCGCACGTTTTCGCTCATGCCGATGCCGTTGTCCTCGACCTGAATTTCCGCCCATGGCGGATTCAGCCTGGTGCGCAGGATGATCCGCCCCGGCTCGCTGTCGTCTTCGCGCTGGTGAATGGCTTGCGCGGCGTTTTTCAACAGATTGAGCAGCACTTGCTCCAGTTCGTTGGCGGTGCCGGGGACCGGTCCCAGGGCCGGATCGAACTGGCGAATGATGGCCTGGCCCTTGAAGTCGAAACCGATCGCCAGGTCGAAATCGTTACCAGCGATCTCCACTGCCTGGTCGATCAGGGCGGGTAGGTCGCACGGGGCCATCTGGCGGGTACTGCGACGGCTGAAGCTGAGCATGTGGGTGACGATTTTCGCCGCCCGGGCACCGGCCTGCTGGATGCCGTCGAGCAACTGTGGCACTTCGCGGATTTGCAGGTACTGATTGACCGTCGCCAGTTCGATGCCGGCCTGTTCGGCCACTTCGAGGTTCTTCGGCAAATCGGGCGACAGGCGCCGGCGAATGTTTTGCACGTTGTGCAGGATCGCGCCCAGCGGGTTGTTGATCTCGTGGGCCATGCCGGCGGCCAGGCCACCCACCGAAAGCATTTTCTCCGACTGCACCATCATCTCTTCCAGGGACAGGCGCTGGGTGATGTCATCGATCCGGATTACCACGCCACGCCCGGCACCGCCCATCAACGGGTAGAAAGTCAGGGCGTAGTGGCGGGGGTCGTCATCCTTGAGCCAGGTGACACGCTCGATCTTGGCCACCGTATGCTGCTCGACCGTTTCCTTCAGTTGCGGCAGGAATGGCTTGAGCGGTTCGAAGGCGAGGAAGATAGGCTGGTTCAAGGCTTCATCGAGGCGCGTGCCGGAGAGGGCGCTGGCCTCCTGGTTCCATTGCGTCACGTAGAGTTGTTCGTCGAGGGCGATCAGCGCCGACGGCATGGAGTCGATGATGCTGTTGAGGTAGTTCTGGAAACCGGTGAGCTTTTTCTCGATCTTGCTGCGCACCTGGACTTCGAGCTCCAGTTTGCGGTTGGTGTGGCGGGTTTCTTCCGCCAGACCCTGGGCCTGGTCGTAGGCTGCCTGGGAGTCGTCCCTGGCCCGCTTGAGTTGCTGCTCCCTGGCCTCAATCCGCGAGAGCATGGTATTGAACGCCTCGGCGAGGCTGCCGATTTCATCGTGGTTTCCGCGCGAAGCACGCAGTGCGTAGTTTTCTTCACGGGTGACCTGCCGGGACAACTCTTCGAGCTGGTGGATCGGCCGGGTAATCAGGCGCTTGATCTGGCGGGCAATGATCAGCCACAGCAGCACGCTGAAGATCAGAATCCCCAGGCTGGCCGTCAGGGTCCCGGTGTAGAACGCCATTGGCAGTTCGCTCGTGGCCACCAACAATAGGTGCCCTGGTGCCGCACCGGTGCGGGGCAGAGGGATGACTTGGTTGGTACGAAACTCGGTGGCCTGCCAGTCTTCGATATGCCGGAAACGCTTCGGCAGCTCCAGGTTGTCGCCATGTTGCAATTGCGCCAATCGCTCGCCCTTTGCGTCATACAGGGCTGCCGCGCGCAACGGCGAATAGCTGTTGAGTTCATTCAGCAGGCGCTCGGCGCTTTGGGGGGATTCCAGGGCTTCGGAGGCCAGGCTCGGGTTGGACACCAGCCGGCCGATAGTCTGCAGGGCCTGGGGCGCCATGCTTTCCTGGGAGATGTAGTAGGCGGCGCTGATAAAGGTCAGGTTGGCAACCAGCAGGACGGTGACCATCAGTACCAGCAGGGCGGCCAGCAGTTTCTGGCCGACGGGCAGGTTTTCAAGGCGCTGGCGCAATGGCATCGGATTCATCGCAGAATAGGAACAAGTGGCCAGCGTAGCCGCTGCTCAGTCGCTGGGCAATCCAAGGCTTTGCAGGCGAGCGATCAACCTTGCCTCAAGTTGATTGAGGTGAGGCAGGTTCAGTTGATGGCGCCCGGCCACTTTGCAGGCATAACCGAGCAAGTAGCTGATTTCCGTGCGGCGCTGGCTCGTGACGTCCTGATGCATCGAGGAGTAGTTGGCTGCGGTGGCGTGGATCACCCGTTCGACTTCCTGCTGCAGGTTTTCGGCGGCTGCCGGCTGACCACAACGCTCGAGCAACTCCACCAGTTCACCGCACAGGGTGGCGACTTCGCAGTGATGTAGCTGCAAGCCGCCGTTGCGGCAATCGTGCAGCACCGTCAGCGGATTGATCGCACAGTTGAGGGCAAGTTTGCGCCACAGCCTGGTCAGGATTTCTGTGCTCCACTCGTGAGGGATGCCGGCAGCGCTCAGGTCATCGAGCCAGATCGGCGCCACCGGATGGCTCGCGTCTCCCAGCCAGGTGAAGCCATGCCCGGCAAACACCACGCGCCAATCGCCATCGCGGAAGGCACCTTCGGTGCTCGAGGCATAGATGCAGCGTGCCTGAGGAACCTTTGCGGCCACCGCGTCCTGACTGCCCAGGCCATTTTGCAGCAGGATCAGTTCGGCGCCTGGGGCCAGGCGTGGCGCCAACCGGGCCACCGCACTTTCGGTATCGTAGGCTTTGCACGCCACCAGCAGGCGGTTGATCGGTTGGGTGCCGTCGGCTGTCTCGGCGGGCACGGCATAGTGTCGCGCCTCGCCGTGTTCAACCAGTGTCAATCCACCGGCCGCTTCATAGGCCTGCAGTCTCGCGGTGTCCCGCAGGACCAGCCTGACTGGCACTCCAGCCCGTGCCAGACGTGTCGCCCATAAAGTGCCGAGGCTGCCGGCGCCCAGTACATGCCAGGTGGTGGACATCAGCTTTTTGCTCTGTTTAAGGCGTGCATCGGCAGCTCGCAGTGAATGATGGGAAAGACCCGTTATAATCAGCGCGGATTTTAACCGCAAGCCAGGCGTGCTCCATCAGTGCGCCTTTAAATTTGGAGAGATTACATGCCGTCGTTCGACGTGGTATCCGAACTGGACAAACACGAAGTCACCAACGCGGTCGAGAACGCCGTCAAGGAACTCGATCGTCGTTATGACCTGAAAGGCAAAGGCAGCTTCGAGTTCAAGGAAAAAGACCTGACCGTCAACCTGACCGCCGAAGCGGATTTTCAGCTCGAAGCGATGATTGAGATCCTCAAGCTGGCGCTGGTCAAGCGCAAAATCGATGTGCAGTGCCTTGAAGTCAAGGACGCGTTTGCGTCGGGCAAGCTGATGAAGCAGGACGCCGTCCTCAAGGAAGGCATCGACAAGGAGTTGGCGAAGAAGATCGTCGCTCACGTCAAAGACGCCAAGCTCAAGGTCCAGGCCGCCATCCAGGGTGAGCAAGTGCGCATCACCGGCAAAAAGCGTGATGACCTGCAAGAAGCCATTGCAGTGCTGCGGGCCAAGGAGTTCGGTATGCCGCTGCAGTTCAACAACTTCCGCGACTGAGTCTGAAAGCGGGAACCTCTTGGCGTTTGTGACGTCGCAGACCCAAGCAACGGCAGAAACGATTGAGCCCGTCGCGGTTCGATCTTTCTGCCGCTTTTTTTTACGCATGCCGGGTAGCCGGAAAACAGGAGAGAGTAGATGGACTTAAATGCCGAGGTAGACAATCTGGTCAAGGTATCCCAAAGCTGGATCCCGATGATCATGGAATACGGCAGCCGTGTACTGCTGGCGGTCATTACCCTGGCCATCGGCTGGTGGCTGATCAACAAGGTCACGAAAAAACTCGGCGGCCTGATTGCATTGCGTAACGCCGACCTGGCGCTGCAAGGCTTTATCAGCAGCCTGGCGAACATCATCCTCAAGATCCTGCTGATCGTCAGCGTGGCCTCGATGATCGGTGTGGAAACCACTTCGTTTGTGGCGGCGATTGGTGCGGCAGGCCTGGCCATTGGCCTGGCCTTGCAGGGCAGCCTGGCGAACTTCGCCGGTGGCGTGCTGATTCTGCTGTTCCGTCCGTTTCGCATCGGTGACTGGATCGAGGCTCAGGGTATCGCCGGTACTGTAGACAGCATCCAGATTTTCCATACCGTACTGCGTACTGGTGACAACAAGACCATCATCGTGCCTAACGGCAATCTGTCGAACGGCATCATCACCAACACAAACCGTCAGCCGACCCGCAAGGTCGTGTTTGATGTAGGCGTTGATTACGAGGCGGACCTGCAGAAAGCCCGTAAAGTTTTGCTGGAATTGGCCAAGGACCCGCGAGTATTGGCGGATCCGGAACCGCTGGCAGTTGTTTCTACCCTGGGTGACAGTTCGATCACGCTTTCGCTTCGTGTCTGGGTAAAGACTGCCGATTACTGGGACGTGATGTTCATGTTCAACGAACTATCCCGTGATCGTCTGCGAGAGGCCGGCATCGATATTCCATTTCCACAGCGGGTTATTCGTGTGGTTCAGGAGTCGGCGGTGCAGTAATAGGGTGTGCGGTTAGTGCCTGACTTCTTGGTCAGGCATGTACTGCAGAGTCTGTTTGGTTAAATATTGTACAGAAGACAACGAAAAAGGCCCATCCGAAGATGGGCCTTTTTTTGATTACCGCGAACTAACTTTCTGCAATTACAGAATGTTGAGTGGGTAGTCGGTGATCAGGCGGAACTCAGAGATATCGCCTTCGCCTTCGTCAGCATTGGCGGAGTGCCATGCTTGACGGATGCGGAAGGACAGATCTTTGGCTGGGCCGGATTGAATGACGTACTTGGCTTCCACGTTGGTTTCGTGGTGTTTACCGTCTGCACCGTACAGACCGGTGTAGGTGCTGTTCGATGGAGTGTTGGTACCGTCGATGTTCCAACCATTCACGTAACGGGCCATGAAGCTCAGGCCAGGTACGCCGTACTCGGCCATTTTCAGGTCGTAACGGGCTTGTACCGACTTCTCGCCAGGGGCGTTGAAGTCAGAGTACTGGATGGAGTTGGCGAGGAAAATCGAGTCGCCACCACGGTTGTTGTCACCCACACCGATGTAGTCGAACGGGGTATCGCCGTTGACCTTCTGGAAGGCCAGGGTCAGGGTGTGTGCTTTCAGGAACGAGTAAGCAGCAGCCAGGGAGTAGGCGGTGTTGCTGATGTCGCCTGCTTTAGCGTTACCGGTATCCTTGGTGTTGTAGATGTTACCGTCGAAGTTGATCGAGTTGTCGCCGCCCAGTGCGAGGGTGTAGTTCGCGTTGGCGTAGTACTGGTTCCAGACGTCTTCGAGCTTGGCACCGTAAAGCGATACGCTCAGGTCCGGGGTAATGCCGTACTTGCCACCGAAGTAGTCGATGGAGTTGGCTGTCACGCCAGCGTAAGTAGCGAACAGTTCGCCGTCACGAGCGTTGCGGTCCTGGCTGGTTGCCGAGTAGAAGTGACCGGCTTCGAGGTCGAGGTCAGTAACTTCGCTGCTCTGCAGTTGGATACCGCTGGCAGTTTGGTGAAGGATACGGGAACCGCCTACAGCGAACACCGGAGAGGTGCTTGGCTGCATGTCGCCGATTTTCAGCTCGGTCTTGGAGATGCGGAACTTGGCGGCAGCGCCGGCTTTGCCCTGGCTGTTGTTGACTTCGCCATCAGAGTCCACGGACATGTTGCCGGTACCGGCATATTTGTCGGAACCGTCCAGCTTAATGGCCAGTTGGCCCCAAGCTTCAACGCCAACACCGATCAGACCTTGGGTGTAGCCCGAGCTGTACATGCCCTGAATGCCCTGGGTCCAGTCTTTGTCATCGACTGCGCCGTCTTTCTTGTTACGGTTGTAGTAGTAGTTGCGAACCAGCAAGTCGAGTTTGCTGTCTTCAACGAAACCTTTGGCTTCGGCCTGGTCGCTTACGAAAGGTGCGGCTACTGCCAACTGAGTACTGGCTGCTGCTGCAACTGCCAGTGCGATCATGCTCCACTTCATCACGCGCATCGTGATTTGCTCCTTTGGTTTTAGAAGAGTACTGCCGTCCCACCTGTTTTATTATCTGGGCGGCTCTTTCTTTTTGTGTCGGCGCAAACTTATATCACGCCGACAATGTTGGCGATACTTGCGCATCTAACCTTTCGCCTTCTTTACGACCCTGTCGCAAACAGCATGGTAGATGTCGCAAATTTCCAGCTCCGACGCAACCCGGCGGACAACTTTAATGCTGTTTTCTGCGCCTTGTCGTCGGTAAAAAGAGTCCTGGTGAAACGTTTGAATCTCCATCGGGCTACCTTGCCACTGTTTTTTTTGCCTGAGGGTCTCCGCTTCCAGCGGGTGCCACATCGGGCGATGTTGGGTATGAATGCAACAAGCGTGCACAAAATCGTATTTTGTTACGCTTTTTTTCTAATTGACAACCAGGTGCTGTAAAAACCTCATAAAACCGGGGGGTTCAAGCGCTTTTAGTTTGGGCTTGACGCCTTGCCCGGCATCATGTTGCTCCCTTCTCATCGACATCCTGGCACCAGAAATGTTACCGGTTCACCCCATCACTGAGTAAATGGCGGATGTCGAAGCATTCAGCGTAGACCCACTGTGCGGTTTTGGTGCAAAAAAAATTTAGCTTTGTATTGAATTCATCTCCGTCGGCCATTTGCCTGAAGCGAACTTTTCCTTGTTGATCAGTCATTTCGGCGTTTTTTTCTGCTATACGGTTCTGCAATGGTGCGCGGCAGCGAAAATTGTCCCATCCGGGGGCGGCTTGCAGCTTTTCTTTGGCGCTCGTGGCTTCGATGCAAGGTTCGCCGTGAAGCGTACGCCGTTCGCAGGTATGCTGCCGTCCGGTCGCTTGGTGCGCCGTCCCGTCAGGATGGGCGCTAAGCTGAAAAATGATGAGCCGGCGGGAGTACGCGCAGTGTTCGCTTTAGATCCACGACTTCAACAAGACACGTTACCGATCGGGGACTTTCCGCTCTGCCGGTTGCTGCTGTCTAACGATTCGAACTATCCCTGGTTCATCCTGGTACCTCGTCGCGAGGCTATCAGCGAGATATTTCAGTTGGATGTCGCAGACCAGCAACAGCTTTGGCAGGAAACCACTGCGCTGTCACAAGTGCTCAAGGACGCGTTCGATGCGGACAAGTTGAATGTGGCGGCGCTGGGCAATGTCGTCAGTCAGTTGCACATGCATGTGATTGTGCGCAAGCGCGAAGATGCCGCCTGGCCAGCGCCGGTTTGGGGTAAACATCCGGCAAAACCCTACGGTTTGGAGCAAATCGCCGCGATTCGCGAACGTTTGCGCTTGATTTTGGCCGATGATTTTACGTTTCTGGAGGGCTGAACCATGAGCCTGGAAGAACGCGTTACCGAACTTGAAAGCCGTCTGGCGTTTCAGGATGACACCATCCAGGCATTGAACGATGTGCTGGTGGCGCAGCAGCGGGTGGTCGAGCGTCTGCAACTGCAAATGGCCGCGCTGCTCAAGCGGCAAGAGGAAATGGTCGGGCAGTTCGAGTCATTCGAAGAAGAAGCACCGCCGCCGCACTATTAAGCATGTCGCAGGCATGAAAAAACCGCGGACAGCTAGGCTGTGCGCGGTTTTTTTTGGGCCTTGAATCAGCGGCGCGGCAGTGCGGCGATCACGTCTTCGGCTTGCAGGCCCTTGTCACGATTCATGACGGAGAACTCCACGCGCTGGCCTTCGACCAGGACGCGGTGGCCTTCACCGCGAATGGCCCGGAAGTGGACGAAGATATCGTCGCCGGAATCGCGGGAGATGAAGCCGAAGCCTTTGGACGTATTGAACCACTTGACGGTACCGGTATCGCGGTTGCTCATGTCGTAGCTTGGCGAGGCGGCGGCTGGTGACGACTTGTAGAAGCTGATGCCCAGGTGCAGAGCAACGGCGATCAGGGCTGCGATCAGGCTGAACAGTACCGCGGGTTGACCTGCGATGACGGGCATCGGTGCGATCAGCGTCAGGGTTTGCAGGACCACGCTCAGAACCAGCAGGGCGCTGACCAGGTTTTGCAGTTGGTGGCGCGGGCCTTTGTTCCAGTAAGGGATGACAGGTGCAAGTGTCAGGTTGAGCAGGCCGAAAAAGGCCAGGTACAGTGCGTCAGGTTGTTGCAGGTAAGGTAAGGCTTCGGATTGCAGGCTAGGGATGAAGGACAGCAGCAAGGCCGCTGCGCCTATCAACAGATGGACGATTTTCAACATTTTGATTAACTCACGTTAAGACAGCTCACAAGGAAGAGCTGATGGCGCACGGTTCGCTTCAAGATAATAAAGAGGCGTTGGACACGTACCCGGTATCAGCCTATGCGCCATGCCCGGAAAAATAGGCATTGACGACACGCTGTCTATTTAACAGCAAAGCCGCAGGCTACTCAAATCAGGGCGTCCGGCGGCTCTTTTTGGGGGCAAATTGCCGCAGGTTGCCCCCAAGTTACGGGGTTGCGGTACCTGACTGCGGCCGACTTGTTGACCCTGCGTATGCAGAGGTATGAAAAAACGGCGTGGATGCTCCGCGCTCTTCTTTCCTACACCATTCCATACGGTGCTTCTGAAGGGGGCATCGCTTCGCTGCGTGGGAAAATGTCCGGAGTAGGACGTTCTCCGGGGTCTGCCAAAAGTTGTTGGCTTATCCTACGTCGAGGGTCATAAAGTCGGCTGGAAAATACCTTTGCACCTGCGTTCTTATAAGGCGACAGACAGTTGCTCTTAACGAAACCAGGATGGCAAAGGAGTGTCAGCGTTATGGTTTATGAAAGGCAAGAAGAGGGGCGATACGGTTCGCACAAGGATGTAAGGGTTGATCCGTTTGTTCGCGAGTTCGATATGGGGCTGGCCCAGCCCTTGTCCCGTTCCGTACGATTGAATGGCTTCGCCACCTGTTTGCGGCTTGAGCAGGTTTACTGGGATATTTTGGGAGAGATGGCCCGGCTCAATGGTTGCTCGGTCAGTAACCTGTTGTCTCATGTGGATCGCGAAGTTCACTTGCGTCACGGCGGGGTAAGGAACTTCAGTGGATTGGTGCGGGTTGTCTGCGTCGTGCACAGTCTCAAGGAAGGAGGTTGCATCGCCACGGCCTAGTCTGGACAGCGAAAACGGCAGAGTGTCGGCGTGTGCAGTCTTACGGCTGCACACGCCGCATTTAATGGATATAATCCCGCTCTTTGCCGCAAAACCCTGCGTGTGCGGTAGCAATCTGATCGCCGAGACAACCTCCATGCCGATGTACGATTATCAATGTGCTTCCTGTGGTCATCAGTTGGAAGCCATTCAAAAGATCAGCGATGCACCGCTGGTCGACTGCCCTGCCTGTCAGGCGCCAGAGCTTAAAAAGTTGCTGTCCATGCCGGGCTTCCGCCTCAGCGGCACGGGTTGGTACGAAACCGATTTCAAGACCGGTTCCAAGAAGAACCTGGCCGGCGGCGACAAAGCTGACTAAGGCCCGGCCCCTGAGTTGTGACCTGAGTTGAACGACACGCGTGGGTTCTTGCATCATCCCGCAGGGATGTGCCCAAGGCCTCCAACCGAATTTCGAATTACGAGAAGTGAAACCACGACCATGATGCGCAGCCATTATTGCGGCCAACTGAACGAAAGCCTGGACGGCCAGGAAATTACCCTTTGCGGATGGGTCCACCGTCGCCGTGACCACGGTGGGGTGATTTTCCTCGATATCCGTGATCGTGATGGTCTGGCCCAGGTCGTGTTCGATCCGGACCGCGCTGAAACCTTCGCCGCTGCCGATCGCGTGCGCAGCGAGTACGTCGTGAAGATCACCGGCAAGGTTCGCCTGCGTCCGGCCGGTGCGACCAACGCCAACATGGCGTCGGGCATGATTGAAGTCCTGGGCTACGAACTGGAAGTGCTGAACGAATCGGAAACCCCGCCGTTCCCGCTGAACGAGTTCTCCGACGTCGGCGAAGAAACCCGCCTGCGCTATCGCTTCCTCGACCTGCGTCGCCCGGAAATGGCCGAGAAGCTGCGTCTGCGTTCGCGCATGACCACCAGCATCCGCCGCTTCCTGGACGAGAACGGCTTCCTCGACGTCGAGACGCCGATCCTGACCCGTGCTACTCCGGAAGGCGCGCGCGACTACCTGGTGCCGAGCCGTACTCACGCCGGTTCGTTCTTCGCCTTGCCGCAATCGCCGCAGCTGTTCAAGCAACTGCTGATGGTGGCCGGCTTCGACCGTTACTACCAGATCGCCAAGTGCTTCCGTGACGAAGACCTGCGGGCCGACCGTCAGCCGGAATTCACCCAGATCGACATCGAGACCAGCTTCCTCGATGAAAAAGAGATCATGGGCCTGACCGAGCAAATGATCCGCAACCTGTTCAAGGAAGTGCTGGATCTGGAATTCGGCGATTTCCCGCACATGACCTTCGAAGAAGCCATGCGCCGCTACGGTTCCGACAAGCCAGACCTGCGTAACCCGCTGGAACTGGTTGACGTGGCCGACCAGCTCAAGGAAGTCGACTTCAAGGTGTTCAGCGGCCCGGCCAACGACCCGAAATGCCGTATCGCCGCTTTGCGCGTCCCAGGCGGGGCGAGCATGCCGCGCAAGCAGATCGACGACTACACCAAGTTTGTCGGTATCTACGGTGCCAAGGGCCTGGCGTACATCAAGGTCAACGAGCGCGCGAATGGCGTTGACGGTCTGCAATCGCCGATCGTGAAGAACATCCCTGAAGCCAACCTCAACGTGATCCTCGATCGCGTCGGTGCGGTCGACGGCGACATCGTGTTCTTCGGTGCCGACAAGGCCAAGATCGTCAGCGAAGCCCTGGGCGCGCTGCGGATCAAGCTGGGTCACGACCTGGACATGCTGACCTGCAAGTGGGCGCCAATGTGGGTCGTCGACTTCCCGATGTTCGAAGAGAACGACGACGGCAGCTTCACCGCCTTGCACCACCCGTTCACCGCACCGAAGTGCACCCCGCAAGAGCTGGAAGCCAACCCGGCTGGCGCTCTGTCCCGCGCCTACGACATGGTGTTGAACGGTACCGAACTGGGTGGCGGTTCGATCCGTATCCACCGCAAAGAGATGCAACAGTCGGTATTCCGTCTGTTGGGCATCAACGAAGCGGAACAGGAAGAGAAATTCGGCTTCCTGCTCGACGCCCTGAAATACGGTGCACCGCCGCACGGTGGCTTGGCCTTCGGTCTGGACCGTCTGGTGATGCTGATGACTGGCGCCCAGTCGATCCGTGAAGTGATCGCCTTCCCGAAAACCCAGAGCGCGGCAGATGTCATGACTCAGGCTCCGGGCCAGGTGGATGCCAAGGCATTGCGCGAACTGCACATTCGTCTGCGCGAAACGCCTAAGGCCGAGTAAGGCTGACCTGAAGGGCGCATCTGTGGATGCGCCCTTTCTTTATAGATAGAGCTGTTCAAGATTTTTGTTTGCCGGCCGGCGCAATACAGCGCGGCGGGCAATGTTTCAAAGAGAATTCGGAGCGAGTTATGGCAGGTCATTCCAAGTGGGCGAACATCAAGCACCGCAAAGAACGTCAGGATGCCAAGAGGGGCAAGATCTTCACCAAGTGGATTCGTGAACTGACCGTCGCTGCCCGTCAGGGTGGTGGCGATCCAGGCTCCAATCCGCGTCTGCGCCTGGCCCTGGACAAGGCCCTGGGTGCGAACATGAGCCGCGACATCATCGATCGTGCCGTCGCTCGCGGTACCGGCGCTGCCGACACCGACGACGTGGTCGAGCTGACCTACGAAGGTTACGGTCCGGGCGGCGTGGCGGTGATGGTCGAATGCATGACCGACAACCGTAATCGCACCGCAGCCGCTGTTCGTCACGCGTTCAGCAAATGCGGCGGTAATCTGGGGACTGACGGTTCGGTGGCTTATCTGTTCGAGCGCAAGGGGCAGATCTCCTTCGCTGCCGGCGTTGACGAAGACGCACTGATGGAGGCAGCCATGGAAGCCGACGCCGATGACGTAGTGACCAACGAAGACGGTTCGATCGACGTGTTCACCTCGTTTGCCGGGTTCTATTCCGTGCGTAACGCACTGGAAGCGGCGGGTTTCAAAGGTGACGACGCGGAAATCGTCATGTTGCCGACCACCAGCGCCGAGCTCGATCTGGAAGGCGCCGAGAAAGTCCTCAAGTTGATCGACATGCTTGAAGACCTGGATGACGTGCAAAACGTCTACTCCAACGCGGAGATTCCGGAGTCGGTGGCCGCACAGCTCGGTTGATGGTCTCTTAAAAGATCGCAGGTTTCGGTTGGTGCTCACTCTGTAGGAGCTGCCGAAGGCTGCGATCTTTTGATTTTCAGCGGTTTATTTGAATGATCGCAGCCTTCGGCAGCTCCTACCCGGTTATCCTCGGCTAACGGCGATCTCTCTTTGCAGGCGTTATGACTTTAATTCTTGGTATCGACCCCGGTTCGCGCATCACCGGTTACGGTGTGGTTCGTGATACCGGCCGTGGCTGCGAGTACGTCGCCTCCGGTTGTATCCGCACCGGTGCCGGCGAGCTGCACGAGCGCCTGCAGATTGTCTACCGAGGGGTGCGGGAGATCATTCAGACTTACCACCCGGTGACCATGGGCATCGAAAAGGTGTTCATGGCCCGTAACGCCGATTCCGCCCTGAAACTGGGGCAGGCCCGTGGCGCCGCGATCGTGGCGGGTGCCGAGGAAAGCCTGGAAATTGCCGAATACACCGCAACCCAGGTCAAGCAGGCGGTCGTCGGCACCGGTGCGGCCAACAAGGAACAGGTGCAAATGATGGTCATGCACATGCTCAAGCTCACCAGCAAGCCGCAGATCGATGCCTCGGACGCCCTGGCCATTGCCATCTGCCACGCTCACACCCGTTCCAGCCTGCTGCCCCATGGGCTGGGAGCTGCACGCAGTCGTGGCGGGCGCCTGCGTCTCTGATAGCATCAGCAATCATTTTCATGGAGTGAGTGTGTTCCGCCTGTGTTGTCGGCGGCATTTCCTCGCTCTATCAGTCGCTGGCCAAGAGCTGGCCAACGCTCAAGGATTTGTAACGTGATTGGACGTTTGCGCGGCACCCTGGCTGAGAAGCAGCCTCCCCATCTGATTCTGGATGTAAATGGCCTGGGCTATGAACTTGAAGTGCCCATGACGACCCTTTACCGCTTGCCGTCGGTCGGTGAGCCGCTAACCTTGCATACCCATTTGGTCGTGCGCGAAGACGCACAGTTACTCTATGGTTTTGTCGGCAAGCGTGAGCGCGATTTTTTTCGCGAATTGATCCGCCTCAACGGCGTCGGGCCGAAACTGGCCCTGGCCTTGATGTCGAGCCTGGAAGTCGACGAACTGGTTCGTTGCGTACAGTCACAGGACACTTCGGCGCTGACCAAGGTCCCTGGCGTCGGCAAGAAAACCGCCGAGCGCTTGCTGGTGGAGCTCAAGGATCGCTTCAAGGCCTGGGAAACCGTACCGGCCATGTTCGCCCTGGTGCCGAACCAGCCGGATGGACCGGCCCCGGTGAACACTGCCGAGACTGACGCGGTCAGCGCCTTGATTTCCCTGGGCTACAAGCCACAGGAAGCGAGCAAGGCGGTGTCTGCGATCAAGGAGAAAGATTTGAGCAGTGAAGACATGATCCGCCGCGCCTTGAAGGGAATGATCTAAGTGATTGAAGCTGATCGTCTGATCGCTGCCACGCACAGCCCGCGTGAGCGCGAAGAAGTCCAGGACCGTGCCATTCGACCGGTCAGCCTGGCCGAATACATTGGCCAGCCGACCGTTCGCGAGCAGATGGAGTTGTTCATCCAGGCCGCTCGCGGTCGTAAAGAATCCCTGGATCACACACTGATCTTCGGGCCGCCCGGCCTGGGCAAGACCACCCTCGCCAACATCATCGCCCAGGAAATGGGCGTATCGATCAAGAGCACCTCGGGGCCGGTGCTGGAGCGCCCCGGTGACCTGGCGGCGCTGTTGACCAACCTTGAGCCTCACGATGTGCTGTTCATCGACGAAATCCATCGCCTGTCGCCCATCGTTGAAGAAGTGCTGTACCCGGCCATGGAGGATTTCCAGCTCGACATCATGATCGGCGAAGGCCCGGCCGCGCGTTCGATCAAGCTGGATCTGCCGCCGTTCACCCTGGTGGGCGCAACGACACGGGCGGGGATGCTCACTAATCCGTTGCGTGACCGTTTCGGCATCGTTCAGCGTCTTGAGTTCTACAATACCGCCGACCTGTCGACGATTGTCAGTCGTTCGGCGAGCATCCTCGGTTTGCCGCTGGACCCGGAAGGCGCCTTCGAAATCGCCCGCCGTGCCCGTGGCACGCCGCGGATCGCCAACAGGCTGCTGCGCCGGGTGCGTGATTTCGCCGAAGTTCGCGCCAATGGGCATATCACCAAGCCGATTGCCGACCTGGCGCTGAACCTGCTGGATGTCGACGAGCGTGGCTTCGATCACCAGGACCGGCGTCTGTTGCTGACCATGATCGAGAAATTCGACGGTGGGCCAGTCGGGGTCGACAGCCTGGCTGCGGCCATCAGCGAAGAACGTCACACCATTGAAGACGTGCTGGAGCCTTACCTGATCCAGCAGGGTTACATCATGCGCACGCCTCGGGGGCGGGTGGTGACGCGGCATGCCTACCTGCATTTCGGTTTAAACATTCCGTCACGATTGGGCGAAATGCCCGTGGTAGACGAGTTTCTCGATGCCGCTGACGATTAATTAACATTGCGTGCTGATTTTTTCGGGCAATGTAGGGTCCCAGGACCGTACTTTCACGTGAAAGCCGCAGAACAATGAAAAACAGTTGCCATGCCGGATTGGCAACCTGAGGAGTAAGCACTAGAGTATGCGCGCGCAAAACGGGCTTGAGCCTTTCGCACATCGTTGTCGCGTTTATTACGAGGACACCGATGCGGGCGGCATCGTGTATTACGTTAATTACCTCAAGTTTATGGAACGGGCTCGAACCGAGCGGCTACGAGATCTGGGCTTTGCCCAGTCGCAGCTTGCCGGGGAGGACCTGTTGTTCGTCGTGCATTCCAGCGAAGCGCGCTACCACGCGCCGGCGCGACTGGATGACGAACTGCTGGTAAGCGCTGAAGTAATCGAATTGAACCGTGCCAGCCTGCGCTTTAAACAGCAGGTCAGGCGGGCGACGGATAATGTGCTGCTCTGCGAAGGGCAGTTTCTGGTGGCCTGTGTGCGCACTGAAAGTTTGAAACCCCGGGCCATTCCCGAAGCTCTACGAGCGGCCTTTGCCGACGTGAGCGGCGCGGGTACACACTCAAAGCAGGAGATAAAGCGTGGAAGCTAACGTCGTCGACCATTCCTCCATGTGGAGCCTGGTCAGCAATGCCAGTATCGTGGTGCAACTGGTAATGCTGATCCTGGTAGCCGCATCGGTGACCTCGTGGATCATGATCTTTCAGCGCAGCAACCTGCTGCGCGCCGGTCGACGTGCCCTGGAGAGCTTCGAAGAGCGCTTCTGGTCGGGTATCGACCTGTCCAAACTCTACCGTCAGGCCGGCAGCAATCCGGACCCTGATTCGGGCGTCGAGCAAATCTTCCGTGCCGGATTCAAGGAATTCTCCCGTCTGCGCCAGCAACCAGGCGTTGACCCGGAAGCGGTCATGGAAGGCGTGGCCCGTGCCATGCGCGTCGCCATTTCCCGCGAAGAAGAAAAGCTCGAGCAGAGCCTGCCCTTCCTGGCCACCGTTGGTTCCGTCAGCCCGTACATCGGTCTGTTCGGTACGGTCTGGGGGATCATGAACTCCTTCCGTGGTCTGGCGACCGCCCAGCAAGCGACCCTGGCCACTGTGGCCCCGGGTATCGCCGAAGCACTGATCGCCACCGCGATCGGTCTGTTCGCCGCCATTCCAGCCGTTATCGCTTACAACCGTTTTGCTGCTCGCAGCGAAACCCTGCTGGGCCGCTACTACACCTTCGCCGACGAGTTCCAGGCGATCCTGCACCGCAAAGTGCACACCAGCGAAGAATAAGCAGGTAATTTCCAATGGCTTTAATCGCTCGAGCTCGCAAAAAGCGCAAGCCGGTCGCCGAGATGAACGTGGTGCCTTACATCGACGTGATGTTGGTGCTGCTGGTCATTTTCATGGTGACCGCGCCGATGCTCAATCAGGGCGTGAAAGTTGATCTGCCCAAGGTTTCCAGCGAAGCCTTGCCGCAGGACAACAACACCCAGGTCCTGACCATTTCCATCAAATCCGACAAGACCTACTACTGGAACCTTGGCAGCGAAGTCGACACCGAAAAGCAGCAGGATCGGGCCATGACCCTGCCGCAGATGACTGACGCGGTGACCAAGATCATTCGCGTCGGCAACGAAGGCGGCAAGCGTACCCAGGTCTTCATCCGCGGCGACAAGAGTGTCGATTACGGCTCCGTCATGGGGGCCATGGGCGGGTTGCAGAAAGCCGGGGTCGGTAATGTTGGCTTGATTACCGAGGCGCCCTGATGCAGCAACAGCGAGAGCCGTCCGCCTCGGAAAGCTACTTCTGGCCTAGTGTCTGGGCGATTGGCTTGCACGTGCTGGTGTTCGGCATGCTGTTCGTCAGTTTTGCCTTTACCCCGGAACTGCCGCCGGCCAAGCCGATTGTCCAGGCGACCTTGTACCAGCTGAAATCGAAAAGTCGGGCGACCACCCAGACCAATCAGAAGATTGCCGGTGAGGCGCAGAAATCCGCTGCGCGTCAAACCGAAGTCGAGCAGATGGAACAGAAAAAGGTCGAGCAGGAAGC
The DNA here is from genome assembly GCF_039909015.1 of Pseudomonas grandcourensis. Lineage (NCBI taxonomy): Bacteria > Pseudomonadati > Pseudomonadota > Gammaproteobacteria > Pseudomonadales > Pseudomonadaceae > Pseudomonas > Pseudomonas grandcourensis. The sequence goes on along the minus strand of NZ_CP150919.1, from coordinate 5,476,893 downwards.
GGTGAAGGCTGCGGAACAAAAGAAAGAAGAGGCGGCTCAAAAGGCCGAAGAAGCCAAGAAGGCCGACGAGGCGAAGAAAGCGGACGAGGCGAAAAAGGCTGATGAAGCCAAGAAAGCCGACGATGCGAAGAAAACCGCGGAAGCCAAGAAGGCAGAAGAGAAACAATTGGCTGATATAGCCAAGAAGAAAGCTGAAGAAGAAGCCAAGAAAGCCGCGGAAGAAGAGGCCAAGAAAGCGGCCGCTGAAGAAGCCAAGAAAAAGATCGTCGAAGACGCGAAGAAGAAAGCCGCGGAAGACGCCAAGAAGAAAGCTGAAGCTGAAGAGGCGAAGAAGAAAGTCGCCGAGGATGCGAAGAAGAAAGCTACTGCCGATGCTGCGAAGAAGAAATCGCAGGACGCGGCACGTAAATCCGCCGAAGACAAAAAGGCCCAGGCCCTGGCAGATTTGCTTTCCGACACGCCGCAGCGTCAGCAGGCCTTGGCCGATGAGCAGGGCGACGAAGTCGCCGGCAGTTTCGATGACCTGATTCGTGCACGTGCAGCGGAAGGCTGGGCTCGTCCCCCTTCGGCACGCAAAGGCATGACGGTCGTGCTGCAAATCGGCATGTTGCCGGACGGTACGGTGACTTCGGTCAGCGTGTCCAAGTCCAGTGGCGACGGTCCGTTTGACGCATCGGCTGTTGCAGCGGTGAAGAATATTGGACGTTTGACAGAAATGCAGGGAATGAAGCCGAGTGATTTCGCTCCGTATCGTTCATTCAAGATGACATTCACACCTGAGGATCTAGCCTTGTGAGAAACCTTCTTCGAGGAATGCTGGTCGTTATCTGCTGCATGGCAGGGATGGCGATGGCAGATGAGAAAAACATTCTGGTTACCAGCGGCAGCGATCGGGCGACCCCGATCGCAGTCGTGCCGTTCGGCTTCCAGGGCGGTAGCGTACTGCCGGACGACATGGCGGAAATCATCGGTAACGACCTGCGCAACTCGGGTTACTACTCGCCGCTTCCAAAGCAGAACATGATCAGCCAGCCGAGCCAGGCCAGCGAAATCATCTTCCGTGACTTCAAGGCGCTGGGTGCCCAGTACGTCATGGTCGGCAGCATTGTGCCGGCGGGCGGTCGCCTGCAGGTGCAATACGCACTGTTCAACGTGGCCACCGAGCAGCAAGTGCTGACCGGCAGCGTGTCCGGCGGCGTCGATCAGTTGCGCGACATGGCGCACTACATCTCCGACCAGTCGTTCGAAAAACTCACCGGTATCAAGGGTGCCTTCTCGACTCGCCTGCTGTATGTAACGGCCGAGCGTTTCTCCGAGAACAACACTCGCTACACCCTGCAACGTTCGGACTACGACGGTGCTCGCGCCGTGACCCTGCTGCAGTCGCGCGAGCCGATCCTGTCGCCGCGTTTCGCACCGGATGGCAAGCGCATCGCTTATGTCTCCTTCGAGCAGAAGCGTCCACGCATCTTCATGCAGAACATCGACACCGGTCGCCGTGAGCAGATCACCAACTTCGAAGGCCTGAACGGTGCGCCAGCCTGGTCGCCGGATGGCAATCGCCTGGCGTTCGTACTGTCGAAAGACGGCAACCCGGACATCTACGTGATGAACCTGGGTTCGCGTCAGATCAGTCGCGTTACCAACGGTCCGGGCATCAACACCGAACCGTTTTGGGGCAAGGATGGCTCGACCATCTACTTCACGTCCGACCGTGGCGGCAAACCGCAGATCTACAAGACCAGTGCCGGTGGTGGCGGTGCCGAACGCGTGACTTTCGTCGGTAACTACAACGCCAACCCTAAATTGTCGGCTGATGAAAAGACGCTTGTCATGATTCACCGTCAGGATGGCTTCACCAATTTCAAGGTGGCGGCCCAGGATTTGCAGCGCGGTAGCGTAAAAATCCTCACTGATAGCACTCTGGACGAGTCGCCTACTGTCGCGCCCAACGGCACCATGGTAATCTACGCCACCCGCCAGCAGGGCCGGGGAGTCTTGATGCTCGTGTCCATCAATGGACGCGTAAGGCTCCCGCTTCCTACCGCACAAGGCGAAGTCAGAGAACCTTCCTGGTCCCCTTACCTGAACTGACGCGGCGCTATACGTTGTACTTAACACACTGGGGTTCATTAGGAGTTTCACGATGGAAATGCTGAAGTTTGGTAAATTTGCTGCGCTGGCACTGGCCATGGCTGTAGCTGTAGGTTGCTCGTCCAAAGGCGGCGACAATGCCGGTGAAGGCGCGGTAGATCCAAACGCTGGTTACGGCGCAAACACTGGTGCAGTTGACGGCTCTCTGAGCGAAGAAGCTGCACTGCGCGCTATCACCACTTTCTACTTCGAATACGACAGTTCGGACCTGAAGCCAGAAGCCATGCGCGCTCTGGACGTTCACGCCAAAGACCTGAAAGCAAACGGCGCTCGCGTTGTTCTGGAAGGCAACACCGACGAACGTGGTACTCGTGAGTACAACATGGCACTGGGCGAGCGTCGTGCGAAAGCCGTTCAGCGCTACCTGGTACTGCAAGGTGTTTCCCCAGCTCAGCTGGAACTGGTTTCCTACGGCGAAGAGCGTCCAGTTGCTACCGGCAACGACGAGCAGTCCTGGGCTCAAAACCGTCGCGTCGAACTGCGTAAGTAATTCGTCATGCGAACGTGCCGTCGTGCTGTAACTGTTCTGGCTCTCAGCCTCGCGCCGCTTGCGGTGTGGGCTGCGGTTCCTGTGGTCGATAACGACTCCGGCTATAACAATAGCGGGAGCAGTTATCCGCCTGCAGGTTACGGTACGAACGGCGCCTATGCCGGGGGAGGGGTTTCGGCCCCTGTCTCGGCACAGGGCGAGCTGTTCAACCAACTGCAATCAATGCAGCAACAGATCGAGCGCCAGCAAGGTGCGATCGAAGTTCTGCAAAATGATGTAGCGCGCATGAAGCAGGAAAACCTGGAGCGATACCAGGATCTTGATCGGCGCATAGGAACCGGCGTTGCACCAGCCGCGACTCCTGAAAATTCTTCCACCGGTGGTGATTCGAATGCCGCTGGTGCAGCCGCAGGTGCGGCAGCTGGCGCAACCGCCGCTCAAGCACCTGCCGCGGGTAGCGAACCGGCGGATCCGGCGAAGGAAAAGCTCTATTACGATGCTGCCTTCGACCTGATCAAGGCCAAGGATTTCGACAAGGCCAGCCAGGCTTTTGCCGCTTTCCTGCGCAAATACCCGAACAGCCAGTACGCGGGCAACGCCCAATACTGGTTGGGCGAAGTGAACCTGGCCAAAGGCGATCTGCAAGGTGCAGGTCAGGCATTTGCCAAGGTTTCGCAGCTATATCCCAAGCACGCCAAAGTGCCGGACTCGCTGTACAAGCTCGCTGATGTAGAGCGTCGCCTGGGTCATACCGACCGGGTCAAAGGCATTCTGCAGCAGGTGGTGTCCCAATATCCGGGCACTTCCGCCGCTCAGTTGGCCCAGCGCGATCTGCAAAAAATGTAAGCCTGCTTGACCCGTTTCAAAGAAACCCGCGCTTGTCGCGGGTTTTTTCGTTAGAATTCACGCCCTTTTTATGAAACACGCTTTTAGGGGCCTGCGCTTTGCCGGGGTTCCTTCAAGTGCCTGACGGAGGCGGACAGCCTGTTTAGCTGTTACGCCCGTGGCGACTATGCAAGACACATTGAGAATCACCGAAGTTTTCTACTCGTTGCAGGGTGAAACGCGGACTGCCGGCCTGCCCACTGTTTTTGTGCGCCTGACCGGTTGCCCTCTGCGTTGCCAATACTGCGACAGCGCCTACGCGTTCACCGGCGGAACCATTCGCACGCTCGAGGATATCCTCGAGCAAGTTGCCGGGTTTCGCCCGCGATACGTCTGCGTCACGGGCGGCGAGCCCCTGGCACAGCCCAACGCCATTCCCTTGCTCAAGCGCCTGTGTGACGCCGGTTACGAAGTGTCACTGGAAACCAGTGGCTCTATCGATATCTCGGCAGTAGATTCCCGGGTCAGTCGCGTTGTCGACCTGAAAACCCCGGGTTCGAAGGAAGCGCACCGCAACCGCTACGAAAACATCGAGCTGCTCACGCCCAACGATCAGGTGAAGTTTGTCATCTGCTCGCGGGAAGACTATGACTGGTCGGTGTCCAAACTGATCCAGTACGGTCTGGACCGGCGTGCCGGTGAAGTCCTGTTCTCGCCAAGTCACCATGATCTCAATGCCCGGGATCTGGCGGACTGGGTGGTGGCGGACAACCTGCCAGTGCGTTTGCAATTGCAGCTGCATAAATATCTATGGAATGACGAGCCGGGGCGCTGAAATGACTGAACAACTGAACACTCCTGAAAAACGTGCGGTCATCCTGCTGTCCGGTGGCCTGGACTCGGCGACTGTCGTGGCCATGGCCTGCGCCGAAGGCTACAGCTGCTACACCATGAGCTTCGACTACGGTCAGCGCTCTCATGCCGAACTGTACGCCGCCGAGCGTGTGGCGCGGGACTTGGGTGTGGTCGAGCACAAGGTGATCGGCCTGAACCTGAACGGCATGGGCGGCTCGGCCCTGACCGACACCAGCATCGATATTCCGGAAGAGTTGGGCGAGGGCATTCCGGTGACTTATGTGCCTGCGCGTAACACGGTGTTCCTGTCCCTGGCCCTGGGCTGGGCAGAGGTACTCGGCGCACGGGACATCTTCATCGGCGTCAACGCGGTGGATTACTCCGGTTACCCGGACTGCCGTCCCGAGTTCATCGAGTCGTTCGAGCGCATGGCCAACCTGGCAACCAAAGCCGGCGTTGAAGGCAATGGTTTCCGTATCCAGGCACCGCTGCAAAACCTCAGCAAGGCGCAGATCGTCCTGGAGGGCGTGAGGCTTGGCGTGAACTACGGACTGACTGTTTCCTGCTATCAGGCCGACGATGAAGGCCGTGCCTGCGGCAAGTGCGACAGCTGTCGACTGCGTGCAGAAGGCTTTGCGGCGGCCGGAATCAGCGATCCAACCCCTTATTTTTGATTTATTTCAAAATAGGTGTTGAATAGTCCTTAAAAATCAGTATTATACGCGCCACCACACAGCGGGTCGTTAGCTCAGTTGGTAGAGCAGTTGGCTTTTAACCAATTGGTCGTAGGTTCGAATCCCACACGACCCACCATTTTTGGCGGTTTAGAAAATCCGGAAGGCCCACGCAAGTGAGGATTTCCGGGTTTTTTTTTGCCTGCGATTCCAGTCCGCTTCGCTGCGGGCTGCTGCGCATCACGCAGGTCAGAATCACCTTTTGCATCCGTCGGATATTCTGTAGCCTTGCGCAGCTTCAACGCTGTCCGTGCCTGATGAATACTCACTTTCCCGGCGGTACCCTGAAGGGTCCGGAGCCGGGTGTATACTCGACTTTCGCGCGAATGCGCCTGCAGGTCTTGCGAACATGACGCAAATTTCCGAACGCCTTCTGGTTCAAGCCCACCTCGACGCCAAACAGCCCAAGCCGCTGACCGCCGACGAAGAGGCTTATTACCGTGCTGCCATCGCTGCCGAGCTCAAGGCTCAGGACGCGGTGCTGGTGGCCCACTTCTATTGTGATCCTGTCATTCAGGCGCTGGCCGAAGAGACGGGCGGCTGTGTCTCCGACTCGCTGGAAATGGCCCGTTTCGGCAACGCCCATCCGGCCAAGACCGTGGTCGTCGCCGGCGTGAAGTTCATGGGTGAGACCGCCAAGATCCTCAACCCGGAAAAACGTGTGCTGATGCCGACGCTCGAAGCGACCTGTTCGCTCGACCTGGGTTGCCCGGTGGACGAATTTTCCGCGTTCTGCGATCAACACCCGGAGCGCACGGTGGTGGTGTACGCCAACACTTCGGCTGCGGTAAAGGCCCGAGCGGATTGGGTAGTGACTTCAAGCTGTGCGCTGGAAATCGTCGAAAGCCTGATGGACAACGGCGAGACCATCATCTGGGGCCCAGACAAGCACCTGGGAACCTACATCCAGCGCCAGACCGGTGCCGACATGCTGCTGTGGGACGGTGCCTGCATCGTTCACGAAGAGTTCAAGTCCAAGCAGCTTGAAGACATGAAAGCGCTGTACCCGGATGCGGCGATTCTGGTGCACCCGGAGTCGCCGACCTCAGTGATCGAGCTGGCGGACGCCGTGGGTTCCACCAGTCAGTTGATCGCGGCGGCACAGAGCCTGCCGAACAAGACGCTGATCGTTGCGACCGACCGCGGCATTTTCTACAAGATGCAGCAGCTGTGCCCGGACAAGGTCTTTATCGAAGCCCCTACGGCGGGTAACGGCGCGGCATGCCGCAGTTGTGCGCATTGCCCTTGGATGGCCATGAACACCCTTGAACGCACGCTCAAGGCGTTGAAGGAAGGGTCGAACGAGATCTTTGTCGATCCGGCACTGATTCCGCAGGCGATTCGCCCGCTCAAGCGCATGCTCGATTTCACCCAGGCGGCGCGGATGAAGCTGGCCGGTAACGCTTAAAAGCCAGAAAGCAAAAGATCGCAGCCTTCGGCAGCTCCTACAGGTGTAAACGAAACCCTGTAGGAGCTGCCGAAGGCTGCGATCTTTTTTTGTGGGCGTTACTTGGTCTTTTTCGGAATCCGCACCAGTTCGGTATTGGAGTAGATGTCATGCCAGCTGCGTTTCTGTTTGTCGAACAGCGACCAGAAGAATCCCAGGCCAACGCAAAGCAGCGAGGCAATCGATACCACAAAGCGCAGCAGTGCCTGCCACAGGCTGATGGACGAGCCATCGGCATTCTGCACGCGGATGCACCAGACCTGCATGCCCAGCGTCTGACCGGACCAGGTCCAGAATTTGGCGAAGAAGCCGAACAGTACGAACAGCAGCACTGTGGAGAGCAGGGGATCGCCGTCCAGGGCACCGGCTTCGGTCAGGGTGCGCATCCTTTCTTCGCCGATGATCGCCATCTGGATCATCTTGTAGATGCCGCTGGTGACGATCAGCAGGGCGGTGCACAGCAGGAAATCATAGAACATGGCTGCCAGGCGACGACCCAGGCCAGCGGCAGGAAAGTCGCCCTGGGGAGTAAGCAGGTGTTTCGACATGGCAGGCTCTCGGTGAAAAAAAGAAGCCATTTTACGGATTTACGCGCACAAAAAAGCCCCTGATGTCAGCATCAGGGGCTTTTTCGTTACAGAAGATTAGGCTTCTGCTTGTACTTCGTCAGCCTGCATGCCTTTCTGGCCCTGCACGGCGATGAAAGTCACTTTCTGGCCTTCTTTCAGGCTTTTGAAGCCGTTGCCCTGGATGGCGCGGAAATGCACGAACAGATCCGGACCGCTTTCAGGAGTGATAAAACCAAAACCTTTCTCGTCGTTAAACCACTTGACGGTACCGCTCTGACGTTGGGACATTTCTTATTTCCTTTGACGCAAAAATTAATGACAGTCTCCTTCTCATGAAAGAGTACTGGGGCTGGTTGCAGGAGAGTAAGAAGACGTCGAACGGGATGTAGCTAACTTGTAGGCTACTGCCCAGGTCACGATTCCAAGCGACCCATGCAAACACAGTGAACAAACTCTACGCCAACTACGGGAGAAAAAACAAGCCCCGTGAAGGCCCCGTATTTCCTCAGGTTGATGGCAAAGTAAGTCCACTAGTGGGGCCTTATTCACTAACCTTGTTCAATTGTTTTCGATCGTTATAAGCAAAGTTCATAATCGAAGCTTAGAGCCAAACATTGCACTATTTTATGGCGGTTGCGTTACACATTAGTGCACCGTTAACGCAACCGCGTTACTTATAGGAACAGTCAATCAGCCACGATAGTAGCGTTGTGGAACAAATGGCATTTTGCTTACAAGCAAAGGCACCTTTTTCCCACGAACGATCGCCCAGACCGGTGTGTCCAGTGTGATGTAAGCGCTGTCGACGTAACCCATGGCCAGCGGACCGCCCAGGGTCGGCCCGAAACCACCGCTGCAGACGCTACCGATGATGTCGCCGGCTTCGTTGACGATCTCGGCGCCTTCACGCACGGGTGTACGTTCCTGTGGCAGCAGGCCTACACGTTTGCGGCTCACGCCTGCCTGTTGCTGGGCGAATACGGTTTCGGCGCCAGGGAAGCCGCCGGCCCGTGCGCCATCAGCGCGACGTGGCTTGGAGATCGCCCACAGCAGGCTCGCCTCGATTGGAGTGGTGTCGGTGTTCATGTCGTGGCCGTACAGGCACAGGCCGGCTTCCAGGCGCAGGGAGTCGCGGGCGCCAAGGCCGATGGCGGCCACTTCGGCTTCAGCGAGCAGTGCGCGAGCCAGGGCTTCGGCGCTGGCGGCGGGTACGGAAATTTCGAAACCGTCTTCACCGGTGTAACCCGAACGGCTGGCGAAGCAGTCCACGCCCAGCAGCTTCACGCGGGCGAACTGCATGAAGGTCATCTTTGCAACTTCCGGTGCCAGGCGTGCCAGCACGGTCACTGCAGCCGGGCCTTGCAGGGCGAGCAGGGCACGTTCTTCGAACAGCGGCTCGATCGTGCACTGGTCGCCAATGTGCTTGCGCAGGTGGGCCAGGTCCTGGTCCTTGCAGGCGGCGTTGACCACCAGGAACAGTTCGTCGTTACCCAGGTTGGCGACCATCAGGTCATCAAGGATACCGCCCGTCGCATTGGTGAACATCGCGTAACGTTGCATGCCCACCGGCAGGTCGATGATGTCCACCGGCACCAGGGTTTCCAGGGCCTTGGCGGCATTGGCGCCGGTCAGGCGAATCTGGCCCATGTGCGAGACGTCGAACAGCCCGGCCTGGTCGCGGGTGTGCTGGTGTTCCTTCATCACGCCCAGCGGGTACTGCACGGGCATGTCGTAGCCGGCGAAGGGCACCATGCGCGCGCCGAGTTCGATGTGCAGTGCGTGCAACGGGGTTTTCAACAGTTGTTCGGTGGACATATTCAGCTCCTGAAGAAGGGTGCAGATGAGCGCGCATCAGCACTCGATAATGTTGACCGCCAAACCGCCACGGGCGGTTTCCTTGTATTTGCTTTTCATGTCGGCGCCGGTCTGGCGCATGGTGCGGATGACCTTGTCGAGGGAGACGAAGTGTTGCCCGTCGCCGCGCAGAGCCATGCGCACGGCATTGATGGCCTTGACCGAGCCCATGGCGTTGCGCTCGATGCAAGGCACTTGCACCAGCCCGCCAATCGGGTCACAGGTCAGTCCGAGGTTGTGTTCCATGCCGATTTCCGCGGCGTTCTCCACTTGTTGCACGGTGCCGCCCAGCACTTCGCACAGGGCACCGGCGGCCATCGAGCAGGCGACGCCGACTTCGCCCTGGCAGCCGACTTCGGCGCCGGAGATGGAGGCGTTTTCCTTGTACAGAATGCCGATGGCCGCGGCGGTCAGCAGGAATCGCACCACACCGTCGTCATTGGAGCCCGGGATAAAGCGCATGTAGTAATGCAATACCGCTGGAATGATCCCGGCCGCGCCATTGGTGGGCGCCGTTACGACACGCCCGCCGTTGGCGTTCTCCTCGTTGACGGCCAGGGCGTAGAGGTTGACCCAGTCGAGCACCGACAGCGGGTCGCGCAAAGATGACTCCGGGTTCTTGCACAACTGCCGATGCAGCGCGGCGGCCCGACGCTTGACCTTCAGTCCGCCGGGGAGGATGCCTTCATTACGGCATCCGGCGGCGACGCAGTCCTGCATCACTTGCCAGATTTTCAACAGGCCGGCGCGGGTTTCCGCTTCCGGGCGCCAGGCGCTTTCGTTGGTCAGCATCACCTGGCTGATGGATAGCCCGTATTTGACGCAATGACCGAGAAGATCCTTGGCGCTTTTGAACGGAAAGGTCAGGGGCGTGGCGTCTTCGACGATGCGGTCGGCGCCGGCGGCGTCCTCATCGACCACAAAACCGCCACCGACCGAGTAGTACTCGCGGCTGCGGACCTGCAGGCCCGCTGCGTCGAAGGCGCGGAAAATCATGCCGTTGGGGTGATAGGGCAACGGTTTGCGAATCATCGCCAGGTGTTCTTTCTCGTTGAACGCAATGCTGTGTTCGCCGAGCAGGTTCAAACGGCCGTTGCCGCGAATCTCTTGCAGGCGCGCGGCGACGGTTTCTGTATCCACGGTGTCCGGGTGTTCGCCTTCCAGGCCGAGCAGCACAGCCTTGTCACTGCCGTGGCCTTTGCCGGTGGCGCCCAGCGAGCCGTACAGCTCGACCTTGACGCAGGTGGTGGCCGTCAGCAGGTTTTCGCGGCGCAAACCTTCGACGAAGCGCGCAGCGGCGCGCATCGGGCCGACGGTGTGGGAACTGGAGGGGCCGATGCCAATCTTGAACAGGTCGAACACGCTTAACGACATGGTGGTTCTCCGGTTTCTTTTTATAGGCGTATCACGGGAGATGCTTTGCGTAGGCGCTGCCGCAGGCTGCGATCTTTTGATCCTGTTTTTTCAAGATCAAGATCAAAAGATCGCAGCCTGCGGCAGCTCCTACAGGGTATTGCGGTGTTTCTGAAAGTGGGGGCGGATCAATCCGCCCCCTCATTCGTTTAAGCGTAGCTTTCGATCGACGGGCAGGCGCAGACCAGGTTGCGGTCGCCGAACACGTTGTCGACGCGACCGACCGGCGGCCAGTACTTGCCTTCGATCAGCGACGCAACCGGGTACACCGCTTGCTCACGGCTGTACGGGTGCGACCACTCGCCCACCAGCTCCTTGGCGGTGTGCGGGGCGTTTTTCAGCGGGTTGTCGTCCTTGTCCAGTGTGCCGTTTTCAACTGCGCGGATTTCTTCGCGGATGCGGATCATGGCGTCGCAGAAACGGTCCAGTTCTTCCTTGGATTCACTTTCGGTCGGCTCGATCATCAACGTGCCGGCCACCGGGAACGACATGGTCGGTGCGTGGAAGCCGAAGTCGATCAGGCGCTTGGCGACGTCATCGACGCTGATGCCGCTGCTGTCTTTCAATGGACGCAGGTCGAGGATGCACTCATGCGCCACCAGGCCGTTGCTGCCGGTGTACAGCACTGGATAGTGCTCTTCGAGGCGACGGGAGATGTAGTTGGCATTGAGGATCGCCAGTTGCGAAGCACGCTTGAGGCCAGCGCCACCCATCATACGAATGTACATCCAGGTGATCGGCAGAATGCTCGCGCTGCCGAACGGTGCCGCGCAAACGGCGCCTTCCTTGCGCTCCATCTGTGCGTGGCCCGGCAGGAATGGCGCCAGGTGCGATTTCACACCGATCGGGCCGACACCCGGGCCGCCACCGCCGTGGGGGATGCAGAAGGTCTTGTGCAGGTTCAGGTGCGACACGTCGCCGCCGAACTTGCCCGGGGCGCAGAGGCCGACCATGGCGTTCATGTTGGCGCCGTCGATGTACACCTGGCCGCCGTTGTCATGAACGATGCCGCAGATTTCGCGGATGCCTTCTTCGAACACGCCGTGGGTCGACGGGTAGGTGATCATCAGCGCGGCGAGGTGTTCGCGGTGCTCGATGGCCTTGGCGCGCAGGTCTTCGATATCAACGTTGCCACGGGCATCGCAGGCAGTAACGACGACACGCATGCCGGCCATTTGTGCGGTGGCCGGGTTGGTGCCGTGGGCCGACGACGGGATCAGGCAGATGTCGCGACGGTCTTCGCCACGGCTCTGGTGGTAGGCACGGATCGCCAGCAGACCTGCGTATTCACCTTGCGAACCGGCGTTCGGTTGCAGCGAAACCGAGTCGTAGCCGGTCGCAGCGCAAAGCATTGCTTCCAGTTCGTCGGTCAGTTGCTGGTAGCCGGCGCTTTGCTCGGCCGGGGCGAACGGGTGCAGGGCGCCGAACTCGGCCCAGGTCACCGGGATCATTTCGCTGGCGGCGTTGAGTTTCATGGTGCACGAACCCAGCGGGATCATGGTGCGGTCCAGCGCCAGGTCCTTGTCCGCCAGTTTGCGCAGGTAGCGCATCAGCTCGGTTTCCGAGTGATAGCGGTTGAACACCGGGTGGCTGAGGATCGGCGACTGACGCACCAGCGCGGCCGGGATGGTGCTGACGACCGAGGCGGCGAGGGCGGCGAAGTCCGGCAGGGCTTTGCCGTCGGACAGCAGGCTCCACAGGGTTTCAACGTCGGCCTGAATGGTGGTTTCGTCCAGGGACAGGCCCAGGCGCTCGCCATCGACCACGCGCAGGTTGATGCGCTGGGCGTGTGCCTTGTCGTGCAGGGCGGCGGTTTGCGCGCCGGTCTTCACGGTCAGGGTGTCGAAGAAGCTCGCTTGTTCGACGCTCAGGCCCAATGCGCTCAAGCCTTTGGCCAGGATCGCGGTCAGGTGATGGATGCGATTGGCGATCTGCGTCAGGCCTTTCGGACCGTGGTACACGGCGTACATGCTGGCGATGTTGGCCAGCAGTACTTGCGCGGTGCAGATGTTGCTGGTGGCTTTCTCGCGACGGATGTGTTGCTCGCGGGTCTGCATGGCCAGGCGCAGGGCCGGGTTGCCGAAACGGTCTACGGAAACACCGACCAAGCGGCCCGGCATGTCACGCTTGAACGCGTCCTTGGTGGAGAAGTACGCCGCGTGCGGGCCACCGAAGCCCAGCGGCACGCCGAAGCGCTGTGCACTGCCGATGGCCACGTCGGCGCCGAATTCGCCTGGCGCGGTCAGCACGGTCAGGGCCAGCAGGTCGGCAGCCACGGCAACGAGGGCATTGGCGGCGTGGAAGCGTTCGGTCAGCTCGCGGTAATCGAACACGTCACCGTTGCTCGCCGGGTATTGCAGCAGTGCGCCGAAGAACGGCGTCACGTCAGTCAGTTCGCGCTCGTCGCCAACCACCACGTCGATGCCCAAAGGCTCGGCACGGGTGCGCAGTACGTCGAGGGTCTGTGGGTGGCAATGCACGGAGGCGAAGAAGGCGTGGCTGCCCTTGTTCTTGCTCAGGCGTTTGCAGAAGGTCATGGCTTCGGCAGCGGCGGTGGCTTCGTCGAGCAGCGAGGCGTTGGCGATCGGCAGTCCGGTGAGGTCGCTGATCAGGGTCTGGAAGTTCAGCAGCGCTTCGAGACGGCCCTGGGAGATTTCCGGCTGGTACGGGGTGTAGGCGGTGTACCAGGCCGGGTTTTCCAGCAGGTTGCGCAGGATCGGCGACGGCGTGTGGGTGCCGTAGTAACCCTGGCCGATGAAGGTCTTGAACAGTTGGTTTTTAGTCGCAATGGACTTGATCAAGGCCAGGGCATCGGCTTCGCTCAAGCCGTCTTCCAGGCCGAGGACGCTGGTGCCCTTGATGCTGTCGGGAATCACGCTGGCGCTCAGGGCTTCCAGGGAGTCGAAACCGAGGCTGTTGAGCATGGCTTGCTCGTCGCCGGCGCGCGGGCCGATGTGACGGGCGATGAATTCATTAGCGGTGGTCAGATTCACTTGAGTCATGTCGGTGCTCCTCAGGCTTCGGCTTGGGCTTTGATCAGACGGTCGTAGGCGTCCTGATCCAGCAGTTGGGCGACTGCCGAGACGTCGCTTGGCTGGAAGCGGAAGAACCAGCCTTCGCCCAGCGGATCTTCGTTGACCAATTCAGGGCTGCTGTCGAGCGCCGGGTTCACTTCCAGCACTTCGCCGTCCAGCGGCATGTACACGCCGCTGGCAGCCTTTACCGATTCCACGGTGGCGGCTTCGGCGCCTTTGTCGTAGGACTGCAGCTCAGGCAGTTGAACGAAAACCACGTCGCCCAGGGCGTTCTGTGCGAAAGCGGTGATGCCGACCGTGACGCTGCCGTCAGCTTCGGTGCGCAGCCATTCGTGATCTTCAGTAAAACGCAACTCGCTCATGGAAACTCCTAAGGGGCCAGACTCGTCTGGTGGACGCGATTGAATGCTTGGGCAATGCCCGGGTTATGGGGGAGTACATAGCAAGAACGCGGCCAACGTTGTTTTTGTTGTTGTTGATCAATGATTTAGGTGGTTTCGACAAAGGCTGAAAATCAATCGTTGTAGCGAAATCGATACGGCATATGTCAATGATAAAAGCCGAGGTGGATCAAAGCCTTGCACAGCCGTGATCGGAGAGGGGTGTAGCGATATCGTTCCGCTGTAGCGCTTTCAGTACAGATGGAGGTCGTTTTTAAACAGGTGAAGAAGTTTTCGAAGTGACAATCCGTTCCGTAGGAGCTGCCGCAGGCTGCGATCTTGTCGCAGGCACCATAAGATCAAAGTCAAAAGATCGCAGCCTGCGGCAGCTCCTACACAGGTTGGTGTACACAATCCACCATCTGTGGACGCCAGGCCTCAGGCCTTGCTCGGAATCCCGTACTTGCGCAACCGGTGGGCAATCGCCGTGTGGGAGGTTTGCAGACGGGTCGCCAGTTGCCGGGTCGAGGGATAGCTAACGTAGAGTTTTTCCAGCAGGGTTTTCTCGAACCCGTCCATGGCCTGTTCCAGGCTGTCGACGTCATGGTCGCTCTGGCGGGCTACCGAGGTGCCGGCGATGTCGAGGTCGCCGATGTCCACCAGGCTGCTTTCGCAAATCGCTGCGGCGCGGAAAATCACGTTCTGCAATTGCCGCACGTTGCCCGGCCAGCGGTTGCCCAGCAGCGCCGGGTAAGTGCCCGGTGCCAGGCGGCAGATTGGTCGCTGGATCTGTGCACAGGCCTGCTGCATGAAGTAGCGGGCCAGCAGCAGAATGTCCTGGCCACGCTCACGCAGGGGCGGCACTTCGACGTTGAGGACGTTGAGGCGATAGAACAGGTCTTCGCGGAACAGGCCTTCGCTGACCATTTTTTCCAGGTCGCGGTGGGTCGCGCTGAGGATCCGCACGTTGACCTTGACCTCACGGTCACCTCCGACCCGGCGAAAACTGCCGTCATTGAGGAATCGCAGCAATTTGGCCTGCAAGTACGGTGACATCTCGCCGATTTCATCGAGAAACACCGTGCCCTGGTTGGCCAGCTCCATCAGCCCCGGCTTACCACCTCGCTGCGCGCCGGTGAAGGCGCCGGGGGCGTAGCCGAACAGTTCACTTTCGGCGAGGTTCTCGGGTAATGCCGCGCAGTTCAACGCCAGAAAGGGTGAACTGTGCCGGGCGCTGATGGCGTGGCAGGCGCGGGCCACCAGTTCCTTGCCGGTGCCGGTTTCGCCCTGGATCAGCAGCGGCGCATCGAGGGCCGCCACCCGCTGGGCGCGTGCCTTGAGGGTGCGGATCACCGGGGACTCGCCGAGCAGTGCATCGAAACCTTCGGCGTGGTCATGGTGCAGCGCGGACAGACGTTCGCCGATGCGGTTCGGTTGGTACAGGGTCAGCAGGGCACCGGCGTCGGTGATCGGCGTGGCGTCGAGCAACAGGGTCTGGCCGTTGACGGTGATTTCCCGCAGCGGCAGGCGAAAGCCGTGTTCGAGCAGGGCGTCGAGCAAGGCCGGGTCGGCAAACAGGTCCCCCACGCTTTCACCGTCCGGTTCGCGGCCGTACAGGGCGATCAGGGCCGGGTTGGCCAGCAGCACCTTGCCGTCGCTGTCCAGTGCCAGCACCGGGTCGGTCATGGCTGCCAGCAAGGCGTCGAGCTGCAAGTGCCGGCGCTGGCCGGGCAGGATGTCGACCACCGTCACCGCTTGCACGCCACGCACGCTGAACAGGGCATCGCGCAGTTCTTCGAGGACTTGCGGGCTCAGGGTCGGGGCGTCGATATAGACATTGGGCGGGACCATTTCCACCGCATCCAGGTTCAGATTGCGCCCGCCGAGCAGGGCCAGGACTTCCTGGGTGATACCGACGCGGTCGATGAAGCTGACGTGGATACGCATGGGGCGGTCTTGGGGTCTGCAGTGCGGAGGGTGGCAAGTATGCCTTGGGGCGGGCTAATGGTGAAATTTTGCGCGGGATATACGGGTAACGAAGATCCCTGTGGGAGCGAGCAAGCTCGCTCCCACAGGTACAGCTTCTACTTGGAGACTGGGTTATTCGAAGTGTTCGGGGTTTACCGGGTCGCCTGATTTCATATTCAACTGCTGCCGGATGTCTTCAAACATCAAATCGTAATGTTTGTGGACCGATCCGATCTGGCTGTGCGTCTTCGGAATCCCGTACTTCTCGGCGATTTTCGTCACATTGCTGGCGAAGTTGTAGGCCTCCTCCTTGGGCAGGAAGAAGGGCTCTGACATTTCCTTGCCCTGAATGCTGCCATGCATAGTGAACTGGATGCCTTTTTCCCCTTTGGCATTCTTGCTGACTTCATAGTCGAGGTGCACGTTGTAGCTGACATCATCCGGGGTCAGCGCATGTCGTTCGATGTGCAAGTGACCTGGCTCAAACTGTGCCATAGACGTCTCTCCTTACAAGTAGGTAATGCCCGGTGTCGCCGTACTGATGCGCGTGCCGGCCTTGCCCTGGACGATCGCTTCGATGTCCGCGAGCGAACCGATCACCGCCACTTTTCCAGTATGGCGCGCGAATTCGCAGGCTGCCTGCACCTTCGGTCCCATGGAACCGGCGGCGAAGCCGAGTTTTTCCATTTCGTCGGGGTGGGCCTGGGCGATGGCTTTCTGCGTGGGTTTTCCAAAGTCGATGAAGGCGGCGTTGACGTCGGTGGCGATCACCAGCAGATCGGCTTCAAGCTGTTCGGCCAGCAGCGCCGAGCACAGGTCCTTGTCGATGACCGCTTCGACGCCCTCGAGTTTGCCGGGCGAGGTATACATGGTCGGAATGCCGCCACCGCCGGCGCAGATCACGATGCTGCTTTTTTCCAGCAGCCATTTGATCGGACGGATTTCAAAGATGCGTTTCGGTTTCGGGCTGGCGACCACGCGACGGTATTTGTCGCCGTCCGGGGCAATGGCCCAGCCTTTCTCGGCGGCGAGTGCTTCGGCCTCATCCTTGGAATAGACAGGGCCGATGGGTTTGGTCGGGTTCTTGAAGGCCGGGTCATTGGCATCGACTTCGACCTGGGTCAGCAAGGTCGCGAAGGGCACTTCGAAGTCCAGCAGGTTGCCCAGTTCCTGTTCGATGATGTAGCCGATCATGCCTTCGGTCTCGGCGCCGAGCACGTCCAGCGGATAGGGCGAAACCGAGGTGTAGGCCGCCGCCTGCAATGACAGCAGGCCGACCTGAGGGCCATTGCCGTGGGCGATGACCAGTTGGTTGCCGGGATGGATCTTGGCGATCTGTTCGGTGGCGATCCGGATGTTGGCGCGCTGGTTGTCAGCGGTCATGGGTTCGCCCCGGCGGAGCAGGGCATTACCGCCCAGAGCAACGACGATACGCATGGTGCTAGTCCTTCTAAACAGAGGAAAGGCAAACGACTCGGTCAATTGTAGGAGTGAGCCTGCTCGCGATTGCGCAGCAACTGTCGACATTAATGTTGAATGTCAGACCGTTATCGCGAGCAGGCTCGCTCCTACATTGACCGGTGCCGGTCTTATAGATCCGCCAGCGTCGACACCAGAATCGCCTTGATGGTGTGCATGCGGTTTTCCGCTTGCTCGAAGGCGATGCAGGCCGGCGACTCGAACACGTCATCGGTCACTTCGATGCCGTTGTTCAGGAACGGGTACTGTTCGGCAATCTGTTTGCCGATCTTGGTATCGCTGTTGTGGAACGCCGGCAGGCAGTGCATGAACTTGGTGCGCGGGTTGCCGGTGGCTTTCATCAGTTCGGCGTTGACCTGATACGGCAGCAGTTGCTGGATGCGCTCGGCCCAGGCTTCAACCGGCTCGCCCATCGACACCCACACGTCGGTGTGGATGAAGTCCACACCCTTGACCGCCGCTTTCGGGTCTTCGGTGAGGGTGATGCGCGCACCACTTTCTTCAGCGTACTTTTTGCAGCGCGCCACCAGGTCGTCCGCCGGCCACAGGGCTTTCGGGGCGCAGATGCGCACGTCCATGCCGAGCTTGGCGCCGATCAACAGCAGGGAGTTACCCATGTTGTTGCGCGCGTCGCCCAGGTAGACGTAGCTGATCTCGTGGATCGGCTTGTCAGCGTGTTCACGCATGGTCAGCACGTCGGCGATCATTTGCGTCGGGTGATATTCGTCGGTCAGGCCGTTGAACACCGGCACGCCGGCGAACTTGGCCAGTTCCTCGACGATTTCCTGCTTGAAGCCACGGTACTCGATGGCGTCGTACATGCGCCCGAGCACGCGGGCGGTGTCCTTCATGCTTTCCTTGTGGCCGATCTGCGAGGAGTTCGGGTCGATGTAGGTGACGTTGGCGCCCTGGTCATAGGCTGCAACTTCGAACGCGCAGCGGGTGCGGGTCGAGGTTTTCTCGAAGATCAGCGCGATGTTGTTGCCCTTGAGATGCTGCTGTTCGGTGCCGGTGTACTTGGCACGCTTGAGGTCGCGGGACAGGTCGAGCAGGTAGCGCAATTCGCGAGGGGTGTGGTGTTCCAGGCTCAGCAGATTGCGGTTATGGATATTGAACGCCATTTTGGATCTCCTAAGGTGTCGGTTATCCCCTTGGCCTGCGCATGCCCTTGGGTAGAGGGCAGCGCGGGCCAAGGTAATAGGTTAGTAGTCAATCGGATCGCGGATGATCGGGCAGGTCATGCAATGGCCACCGCCCCGTCCCCGGCCGAGTTCGCCGGCGCTGATGGTGATCACTTCCACGCCGGCCTTGCGCAGCAGGGTGTTGGTGTAGGTATTGCGGTCGTAGCCGATGACCACGCCCGGTTCCACAGCCACTACGTTGTTGCCGTCGTCCCATTGCTCGCGTTCGGCGGCGAAGCTGTTGCCGCCGGTTTCCACCACGCGCAGGGCCTTGAGGTTCAGGGCCTGGGCGACGGTGTCGAGGAAGTTGGTTTCTTCGCGACGGATGTCGATGCCGCCCGCCTTGCTTTCATCGGGACGCAGGGTGAAGGCGACAATCTGGTTCACCACTTCCGGGAAGATCGTGACGAGGTCGCGATCGCAGAAGCTGAACACGGTGTCCAGGTGCATCGCCGCGCGGGATTTCGGCAGGCCGGCGACAATCACTTTCTCGACGGCCTTGTTTTTGAACAGGTTCACCGCCAGTTGGGCAATGGCCTGTCGCGACGAGCGTTCGCCCATGCCGATCAACACCACGCCGTTGCCGATCGGCATCACATCACCGCCCTCAAGGGTGGAGTTGCCATGTTCTTTGTCCGGGTCGCCGTACCAGATCTGGAAGTCGGCGTTGGTGAACTCGGGGTGGAACTTGTAGATGGCGGTGGCCAGCAGGGTTTCCTGACGGCGCGCCGGCCAGTACATCGGGTTGAGGGTGACGCCACCGTAGATCCAGCAGGTGGTATCGCGGGTGAACTGGGTGTTGGGCAACGGCGGCAGGATGAAGCTGGAGTTGCCGAGGAAGTCGCGGAACATCTCGATGGCCTTGCCGCCGAAACTGGTGGGCAAATCGTCACCCGATACGCCGCCGATCAGGAACTCGGCGATCTTGCGCGGCTCCAGGCTGCGCAGCCACGAGGCCGTTTCGTTGATCAGGCCCAGCCCCACCGAGTTGGCGGTGATCTTGCGTTCCAGAATCCAGTCCAGGGCTTCGGGAATGGCGACGATGTCGGTCAGCAGGTTGTGCATTTCCAGCACATCGATGTTGCGTTCGCGCATTTTGGTGACGAAGTCGAAGTGGTCGCGCTTGGCCTGGGCCACCCACAGCACATCGTCGAACAGCAGTTCATCGCAGTTGTTCGGGGTCAGCCGCTGATGGGCCAGGCCGGGGGAGCAAACCATGACTTTGCGCAGTTTGCCGGCTTCGGAATGGACGCCGTACTTAACTTTTTCCTTGGTCATTACAGTGATCCTCCAGATGACTAAACAGGGTTGTTACAGAGTCAGGAAACCGTCGTAGAGACCGTAGGCCGCCACCACGGCGCCGACGACCACTGCAGCGAAAATCAGCTTCTCGACGTTGGTGAAAACCGGTTTGTTTATTTCCAGCTTGGCCTTGGCGAACAGGATCACGCCGGGGGCGTAGAGCAGGGCGGACAGCAGCAGGTACTTGATGCCGCCGGCGTACAGCAGCCAGATCGCGTAGATCACTGCCACCGCACCGATGATGAGATCCTTCTGCCGCTCGCCCGCCGCGCCTTCGTAGCTTTCGCCACGCACCGCCAACAGCAAGGCGTAGGCCGCCGACCACAGGTAAGGCACCAGGATCATCGAGGTGGCGAGGTAGATCAGCGACAGGTAAGTGCTGGCGGAGAACAGCGTGATGATCAGGAAAACCTGGACCATGGCATTGGTCAGCCACAGGGCGTTGACCGGTACATGGTTGGCGTTTTCCTTGCGCAAAAACGCCGGCATGGTGTGGTCCTTGGCGGCGGCGAACATGATCTCCGCGCACAGCAGCACCCACGACAGCAACGCCCCCAGCAACGAGATGATCAAACCGACGCTGATCAGCACCGCGCCCCAGTGACCGACCACGTGTTCCAGCACGGCGGCCATCGAGGGGTTCTGCAGTTTGGCCAGTTCCGGCTGGGTCATGATCCCCAGCGACAGCACGTTGACCAGAACCAAAAACAGCAGCACGGTGACAAAGCCGATCACGGTGGCCTTACCCACATCGCTGCGTTTTTCCGCGCGGGCCGAAAAGATGCTCGCGCCTTCGATGCCGATGAACACCCACACGGTGACCAGCATCATCTTGCGCACCTGGTCCATCACGCTGCCCAGGTCCGGGTTCTTCAGGCCCCAGATGTCGGCGGTGAAGATGTCCAGTTTGAAAGCGAACAGCGCAATCAACATGAACAGCAGCAGCGGCACGATCTTGGCGACGGTGGTCACCAGGTTGATGAACGCTGCTTCCTTTATTCCTCGCAGCACGAGGAAATGTACGGCCCAGAGCAGCACCGAGGCACCGATCACGGCGGCAGGGGTATTCCCCTCCCCAAATAGCGGAAAGAAGTAGCCGAGCGTGCTGAACAGCAAGACGAAGTAGCCAACGTTGCCCAGCCAGGCACTGATCCAGTACCCCCAGGCGGACGAGAAGCCCATGTAGTCGCCGAAACCGGCCTTGGCGTAGGCGTACACCCCGCCATCCAGATCGGGTTTGCGGTTGGCCAGGGTCTGGAACACGAACGCCAGGGTCAACATGCCGACGGCGGTGATCGCCCAACCGATCAGAATGGCGCCGACATCCGCGCTGGCCGCCATGTTTTGTGGCAGGGAAAAGATCCCGCCACCAATCATCGAACCCACGACTAACGCAACCAGCGCGCCGAGTTTCAGTTTTCCGGGAGCTTCAGACATTGCATGACTCCAATGCAGGAGAAGAGAGGCAACAGACTAATTCTGTTGGCTATCCAATCAGCTGACTTGGATCACTAAATGAGAGCGTTCCCAGTTTGTTGGCCGAGTGCCATCATTTGCAAGGCGGCTGCCTGTAATGCTTGTTTTAGAGCCTTTTGTATATTATTTCAGTACTTTTAGAGTTTGTTTCGAATTATGACGCTAGTTGGTTTTTCAGAATTCGCAAATTTTCCATTCGGGTTTTTTGTACAAAATGGAAGTATTAGAAAAACGTATACAACAAATGATTATATCGGCGCCTCTAATAGCCGTTTTGTGCAAGTAAAAAGACGCATGTTGGCGTTATCCAATAAACGTTATTACTCTTCAACAGTTTAGTTGACGCCTGTTATGTGACGATCTCGCGGCAGTTGTCGCCCCCACAGAAATGGAGATGCAACGATGGCGCAATCACCGAGCAAGCTTCGCCTGAGCGCATTGATCGCGTTGGTGGTAGGTTCGATGATCGGTGGCGGGATTTTTTCCCTGCCGCAAAACATGGCGGCCAGGGCCGATGCCGGGGCGATCCTGATCGGTTGGGCAATCACCGCCGTCGGCATGCTGACCCTGGCGTTCGTGTTCCAGACCCTGGCCAATCGCAAGCCGGAGCTGGACTCCGGGGTATACGCCTACGCCAAGGCCGGGTTCGGCAACTACATGGGTTTTTCTTCGGCTTGGGGCTACTGGATCAGCGCCTGGCTGGGCAACGTCGGCTACTTCGTGCTGCTGTTCAGTACCCTCGGTTATTTCGTTCCGGTCTTTGGTGAAGGCAACACACCGATCGCTATCGTCTGCGCTTCGGTGTTGCTCTGGACCGTGCATTTTGTGGTGCTGCGCGGGATCAAGGAGGCTGCGTTCATCAATCAAGTGACCACCGTGGCCAAGATCGTGCCGCTGATCATGTTCATCGTAATTGCCGCCGTGGCGTTCAAGGCGGACATCTTTACCCTCGATATCTGGGGGCGCAGCAACCCGGAATTCGGCAGTGTGATGAACCAGGTTCGGCACATGATGCTGGTCACTGTGTTCGTGTTTATCGGTATCGAGGGCGCCAGTGTCTATTCGGCCCGGGCGGAGAAACGTTCCGACGTGGGCCGGGCGACGGTGATCGGGTTCATTGGGGTATTGGCGCTGCTGGTGCTGGTGAACGTGCTGTCGCTGGGGATAATGTCCCAGCCGCAACTGGCGAAATTGCAGAACCCCTCGCTGGCGGCGGTGCTTGAACATATCGTCGGCCCCTGGGGGGCGTTGCTGATCAGCGTCGGCCTGGCGATCTCGCTGTTGGGGGCCTTGTTGTCCTGGGCGCTGCTGTGCGCCGAAATCCTGTTCGCCACGGCGAAAGACAAGACCATGCCGGCATTCCTGACCAAGGAAAACGCCAACCATGTGCCGGTCAATGCGATGTGGCTGACCAACTCGATGATCCAGCTGTTCCTGCTGATCACGCTGTTTTCCGCTGGCACCTACACCAGCCTGATTTATCTGGCGTCCTCGATGATTCTGGTGCCGTACTTGTGGTCGGCGGCCTATGCGGTGTTGTTGTGCGCGCGGGGTGAAACCTATCAACAGGCGCCCGCCGAGCGGATCAAGGATTTGCTGATCGGTGGCATCGCCCTGGGCTATGCAGTGTGGTTGCTATATGCCGGCGGCCTGAAGTATTTGCTGTTGTCGGCGCTGCTGTATGCGCCGGGTGTGATCCTGTTTGCCAAGGCTCGTAATGAGCAGGGCAAGCCGCTGTTCACGGTGGTCGAGAAAGGCATTTTTACCTGCGTCATCGGTGGTGCGGGGCTGGCGGCTTATGGGTTGTACAGCGGGGTGCTCAGCCTGTGAGGTTGTTGCTGGCGTACCAGCCGCCCTATGACTGGCCTGCTTTGCTGGGGTTCTTGTCGGCGCGGGCGATTGTGGGTCTGGAAACCGTGGTCGAGGGTGTCTACTCGCGCAGCATCGACGTGCATGGCGTTCACGGTACGTTTTCGATCCGGCCTGTTGCATCCGATGCACTTGAGCTGAATCTGGACTTTCCGGAGGCTGCTGCCGTGCCCGAGATCGTTGCGCGAGTGCGGCGAATGTTCGACCTGGATGCCGACCTGTCCACGATTCACCGGCACCTGACGGTTGATCCGCTGATGGCGCGGTTGATTGCCGAACGCCCGGGCCTGCGTGTACCGGGGGCGTGGGATGGGTTGGAGCTGGCGATTCGCGCGGTACTGGGACAGCAGATTACGGTGGTGGCGGCGATCCGGTTGGCGGGCAAACTGGTTGCGCAGTACGGCACGCCGTTGAGTTCCGCGTTACCGGGAGTGACCCATGTCTTTCCCCAGGCCAGGGTTTTGGCGGACGCAGATCTGGCCGCGCTGGGCATGCCGAAAAGCCGAGGCCGGACCTTGTCGGGAGTGGCTCAGGAACTGCTCGATGATCCGCGATTGTTTGAGCCCGGCCGGGAAGGGGGCGTAGCGCGGCTTCTGGCCTTGCACGGGATTGGTGACTGGACGGCGCAATATATTGCCTTGCGTCAGTTGCGGGAGATGGATGGGTTTCCCAATGGTGACGTGGGGTTGATCAATGCGTTGGCGGCGCTGGAGGGTGGACCGGTGACAGCCAGGCAGCTATTGCAGCGGGCTGAAGGGTGGCGGCCTTATCGAGGGTATGCGGCGCAGGTGCTGTGGACTTCGTTGAGTCGGGCGGACTGAGCTGATCCGGAATTTGTACTGGCAGTCCTGACGCCTTCGCGGGCAAGCCCGCTCCCACATTTGATCGCGATAGTCAGGAAAAACGCAGTCCCTGTGGGAGCGGGCTTGCCCGCGAAGGCGATCTGACGGTCACCACCACTGCGCGCGATGTGAACCCAAATCAGTTGCTGGCAATGTCCATTGCAACGGTATCCCCGTCATCTTAAGCGGCACATGCAACCGATGCGCCGGCCCCCAGGATGTTTGTTCAACCTGAATCCCCTGATCGTTTTGGTCTTCGGCGCGCAGCGGCTCATCCGGGCCGGCACCTTGCTCGATCAACAACCTCGCCGTACGCGCCAACGACAATCGTGCCGAGCCCCCCGTACCGTCGTTCAACCGCTGTGCCAACAACCGGATCGCACTGGCCGCCATCAAGTACCCGGTGGCGTGATCGAGGGCCTGCACCGGCAATGGCGTCGGCTTGTCCGCCTGCTTCCAGCGCATGCCCGCTTCGGCAATGCCGCTGCTCATCTGCACCAGGCTGTCGAAGCCCCGCCGGTTTTGCCAGGGGCCGCTCCAGCCATAGGCGTTTAGGCAAACATCGATCAGGCCTGGGTTCAGTTGCCGACGCTCATTCATGCCCAGGCCAAGTCGTTCCAGCGCATCGGCGCGATAGCCGTGGAGCAGAATGTCGGAGTCCTTGAGCAGGGAGTCGAATACGGCGCGATCGGACCTGTCGTTCAGATCAAGACGCGCGCAACGTTTTCCCAGGGTGACTTCCGGCACCACCCCAGGCTCGTTCCAGGTCGGCGGATCGATGCGCAAGACATCGGCGCCCAGGCCTGCCAGAAAGCGACTGGCGATGGGGCCTGCCAGTACTCGGGTCAAGTCCAGTACCTTGATGCCGGCCAGTGGTCGAGCCACTGAACCTGTCCACAGTTTGCGGCTCTGGATTGGGTGGTTGGCGAACAGAACCAAGGGTTCGGCATTGACCGCCTGGCCTTGAGGATGGACCTGCCATTGTTCCCAGGTACGCATTTCGGCGGCGCAACCACCGGCCTCGACCACCGCCTGCTCCAGCTCGCTGTTCGCCCATCGAGCCACTTTGCCGGCCATCGCGGCGCGGTCGCTACAGGCACCGAGCACGCTTTCGGCAGCGGCGCGGTGATGAGGCGCATTGGTATGCAGGCGAATCCAGCCATCGCGGGTGGCGTAGTCACCGGCGATAGGGTCCCACAGCGGCGGAACGCTCCAGTCAAGCGGACGAATCGAGGTTGAGAACCAGAATGATGCGAGGCGTCGGTCGACCTCAAGGTCGGGCAGGTGCCCGGTTTGCTGGTGCAACAGATCGCTGGCGGCGTGGCCTGCGGCAGCGATGCTGGCGCAGGCCAGATCCGTAACGGCAAACGCCGAGGGCAGGGCGCCGCTGGAGGTGAATGGAACCGGGGTGTGAGGCAAACCGAGTGCGGCTTGAATGGACGTGAGCAGATCAGTCATCGAAGGGCTCTCCGGAGTGAGAGCCAGATCTTAGATCAAAACTCGAGTCCCGATGACATCCCTTTGTGGGAGCGGGCTTGCTCGCGAAGACGGAACTACATTCAACATCAATGTTGATTGAAAGACCGCTATCGCGAGCAAGCTCGCTCCCACAGGGGATCTTCGGTAGTTTCTTTAAACGCGGAACTGATCCATCAACTTCATCTGGTGAGTGGTCAGGGAGTTGAGCTGGCTGCTGATCTGCGCCGATTCCGTGGCCTGGCCGGTCAGGGTTTCGGTGACGGTGCGGATCGCCGAGACGTTGCGGTTGACCTCTTCGGCGACGGCGCTTTGCTGTTCGGCGGCGCTGGCGATTTGCAGGTTCATGTCGCTGATCACGGTGACCGCATCGCTGATCTTGCCCAAGGCCTGGACCGCCTGCTGGATCTGCCCGGCGTTGCTGTGGGCCTGGGTCTGGCTTGAGTGCATGGTGGCGACCACGCCGCGGGTGCCGCTCTGGATGCGTTCGATCACCAGGCGAATTTCTTCCACCGAGTCCTGGGTGCGTTTGGCCAGGTTGCGCACTTCATCGGCGACCACCGCGAAGCCACGACCGCTTTCACCGGCACGGGCGGCTTCGATGGCGGCGTTGAGCGCCAGCAGGTTGGTTTGCTCGGCGATGCTGCGAATCACCTCCAGCACCGAACCGATCTGCTCGCTGTTGACTGCCAGGGCCTCGACTTCGGTCACGGCCTTGCTGACTTCTTCGGCCAGTTGATTGATGTCGCGGGTGCTGCGCTCGATGATCGACATGCCGTCGCGGGCCGACTGGTCGGCACCTTTCGCCGCATTGGCCGCGTTCGAGGCGCTGTTGGCGACATCGTGGGCGGTGGCGCTCATTTCGTTGGACGCCGTGGCGACCTGGTCGATTTCGCGGAACTGCACCTGCATGCCTTCACTGGTCTGGCGGGCGATTTCCGAAGACTGGTCGGCGGTGCCACGGGCATCGGTGATGCTTTGCTTGATCTGCGCGATGGTCGGTTGCAGCTTGTCCAGGAAGCGGTTGAACCAGCTGACCAGTTCGCCCAGTTCGTCCTTTTTGCTGTAGTGCAGACGCTGGGTCAGGTCGCCGTCGCCGCTGGCAATCGCCTTGAGCATGTCGGCCACGCTGTTGATCGGGCGGGTCACGCCGGACGCGGTGAGCCACATCAGCAATAGCCCGAGCAAGCCGGCAATCACCGCCACCGACAGCGCCTTGAGCGTGCCGCTTTGCTGGGCATCGTCGAGGACTGCTTGCAGCTTCACCGAGTCGGCCAGCAGCACTTGTTTGGGCAGGTCGATCACCACGGCCCAGGCCTTGGCGTCGGCAATCGGGCTGACCGGGTACACCGCGCGGATCAGATCGCCTTGCTGGAGAATCTTCGGCGCGCCATTGGCGACCAATTGCAGGATGTCCTTGCCATCGCCGCCCAGGGCATCGCCGATGTTCTTGCCGACTTTGCCGGCATCGACACTGTAGGCGGCCAGCACGCCAGTGCCGGAAACGATGAGCATGTGCCCGGCACTGTTGAACAGGTCGCGTTGGGAGTTGACCGCCGCCGCTTGCAGGGCGTCGAGGGCGATGTCGATACCGACCACGCCGATGGACTTGCCCTCCACCAGCAGCGGTACGGAAATGGTGGTCATCAACACTTCCTTGCCGCCGACCGTATCGGCGTAGGGGTCGAGCAGGCAGGTGCGCTTGCTGTCCCGCGGGCAGGTGTACCAGACGTTGTACGGCGTGCCGCTGAGGTTCAGGGTAGTTTTGGTCATGTCCTCTTCGACCATGATCGTGTTCAGTGACTCACCACCGGCACGGCTCCAGTAGGTGGCGAAACGACCGATCTCGTTGGACTGGCGGGCGGCGTCATCGACGAACTCGCTGTCCTTGCCATCCAGGCCGTTGGGTTCGAACGCCAGCCAGATGCCCAGCACTTTGCCGTTGCGCTCGAACGCGGTTTTCAGGCTCTGGTTCAACTCTTCTCGCAAGACGCCGGGCGCAAGCTCGCGCTTGGCGGCCAGGTTGCGCATGCCCTGGATCTGGTCCGCGAGGGCGGTCACCACCGTCAGGGTTTCACCGAAGGTCTTTTGCACCCGCACCGCTTGCTCGGCGGCCTTGGCCTGGAGCAGGTCCTGTCCACTGGCGGTGAGCATTGTGCTGCTGGAGTCGCTGACCAGGTCATCGTTCTGATTGGTCTGGTAGATGTTCATACCCACTATCAAGGCGACTACGCCCAGCAGGCACAGACCGGACAGCAGGACGATTTTCAGGCGGATGGACAGTGAGTCGAACATAGGGCGAGCTCGCGAATGGATGAAGTGTTGGCTGTGGGCCGTTGCGGCTCACTCGCTAAATCCATTTAGCGCCGGTCAATGCACATCGGCGTGGCGTTGAGGTTACATGAGGGGCAACCCGACGAACGGTAATGGTTGAACGTTTGCGCAGAAAAATGTGCCGAAAACGGGGTTAAAAAG
Organism: Pseudomonas grandcourensis; assembly: GCF_039909015.1. Classification (NCBI taxonomy): domain Bacteria; kingdom Pseudomonadati; phylum Pseudomonadota; class Gammaproteobacteria; order Pseudomonadales; family Pseudomonadaceae; genus Pseudomonas; species Pseudomonas grandcourensis. The sequence goes on along the minus strand of NZ_CP150919.1, from coordinate 5,449,069 downwards.
AGAAAAAAACGCGGGACGGATTCAGGAGGAGTTCACGCCTCGAGTTTTGAGGCGACAGGCTAGGGGGCGTGTGTTCCAGCATATATATATATATGTACCGCTTCTCGTGGTGGGCGGGACGTTTAAATGCAGATGCCACTTCGGTGGAACGCTTCCGGAAGTCTTGGCTTCTGGCATCTGATTTTAAGTAGTGAGAAAACACATCATGTGGAACACAAGTTGTAAAAGTGCCGGGTTACGCTCGTTGTTGTTCTTGGGGATGTTACTGGCGGCGGATGCGACACCTGCAATGTCCTTTCTGAGTGCGGCAGTTGTTTCGGGTATCGCCTCTCAAGTAACAACGGCGGTAACGGTACTGCCGGACAAACTGAACACGCTTGAGGACGGTCTGGCTGACGAAGCGGATTTGAAGCATTACAGCTTCATCGCCGTACGGGGACAGAACGTGTTGATCCATGCGGGTGGGACAAAAGGCGGGCCATTTACCCTGGAATATAGTCGCAATGAAAACTGGGTGACTATCCCTTGGGGGGAACCCTTTACGGTGTCTGGCCTGGAGCCGAATCAAGTAGTTCTGGTTCGCATCTCGAAGACGCTGTCTGCCCCGTTCGTGGTGGGTGATACCTACGACCTTAAGTTGGGTTCAGCACCTTATTACGCCGACAGTCACGTTCGGGGCGATGCAGGCGAGCTACCGTCTTACTGGGCGACCACACAGGCTTACAGAGTTTTGAATTGGTCGGTCCGGTTGAAGGATTCGACAGGCAACCCACTCGAGGGTGGTACCGCTACTTTAAAATTGAACAAGGGTGCGGATGAGGCTTCGTTCGATCTTGTAACAGACGGTACTGGTAACGCTGCGGGCGCCATTCAGTTGGGCGGGTGTCATGGCCAACTGAAGTCTGACCCTTTCTGGACCAGCAGTGGCAAGTATCACTATAAGTGGGAAGTCGAGTACAACCTGGGGTATTGGTTGATCCAGGTTCAAGGCAAAGACGCGTCGGGGGTGGGAGGTCGCAGCGTGCCGAACGTTTCATTCGCACAGATATGCAATCAAAGGATGTTGCGTAATTAGGGCTGTCATCTTCCCGGCAAAGCGACTGTGCATGAGCGCTTTGCCGGGCGAATCATACGATCAGGCCTCGATGTGCAGCCCCTGCTTTTTCACGCTCGGATCCTGTTCGGACTTTTTATGCAATTGGTCCAGCCAAGAGTCCGGACTTCTCAGGTCCAATGCGCCTTTGCTCAACAATAATCCATAGTCAATCAGCGTATGGAAGTTGCTCAGGCCAAGTTTCACCTTGCCCTCGAACTGTGGCTTGTCCAGCTGGACCAGTTCGATCACGGCGATTGCGTGCTTGAGAGTCAAGGATTGCAAGCCTTTGGTCTCGTTCAACAGGCTATTCAGTATCTCCTCATCCTTGGGGGTCAATGTGTTGGGGGGCGAAGTGACTTTCAACTGACCGTCTTCGGCTATCGTGAAGCCGATGACGTTTTTGGCCATGCTTGACCATTTGCTCTGCAGGTCTTTCTTGAAGTCGGCGTATATCCCTTCCATATCGCGGAGCATATCTCCTGCGCGAAGCTCTTTAGCCCAAAGGATTACGTCTCTGTAGCACTCTATTTGATAAGGCAGGCCGGAATACTTGCTGCCTGTACCGGATACCTCCAAAAACTTTTCCAAATCATCCAGGTCTTTGCTAGTGATACCTGTTCTTATAGGGGACCGGAGTTTCTCGATGGTCAAATTCACCCTTTTCTCATCTATTGCCAGGTCTTCGACTTTCTTGGGTTGGGCTGTTTCCGTGCTCGTTTTCACGGGCTGCGGGTTCGGAATTTGAAAAGATGCAGCGGCACTTATATTCATATCGGCTTCTCGTTGTGGGGGCATGGTGCTTAACGGCCAGGCCCAAAAATGGATGACCTGATAAACACGTAGGAAAAATCCGAACGGGAAGTAGGTGCTTTCAAGTGCGCTGTTGCTGGAAATTACAGGGAGGTTTGAAGAGGTTTCAGGTGACTTGCGGCAGTGATTCCGGTCTCGACCAGATCCACAGGTTGCCCAGGCCCATCCCGGCAATCGCCAGGTAGATCGGCCAGCCGTGATCGAGCATCACCAGCATCAGACCGGCGCATAACAGCATGCTGACAGTGGCGCTGACTTTTGCCCGGCGCGCGATGATCTTGCCGTTGCGCCAGTTATGGAGGATGGGGCCGAACAGCCGGTGATTTTCCAGCCATGCACTCAGGCGCGGCGAGCTGCGGGTCGCGGCCCAGGCGGCCAGCAGGATGAACTCGGTGGTTGGCAGGCCGGGTATGACGATGGCGATCAGGCCAATGCCCAGGCTGACATAGGCCAGCAGGCCGAAGAGGAGGCGGGAGAGTTTGGAAGAGGTAGGCATGGGCTCTGGGGGGGCGTGTGACGCTGAATGGAGATCTTACAGATTCACCCGGCCTTTTGTGGGAGCGAGCCTGCTCGCGATAGCTGAGTATCAGTCGACAATAATGCTGTCTGGAATACCGTCATCGCGAGCAGGCTCGCTCCTACAGGGTCGGTGTTGTGTCAGGCGACTTCCGGTGCGCTGGCGTATGCCTGCTCCAGCAACACGGTAAAACGGTTGAACGCGTCGATGGCGCCTTTTTCCACTTCGGCTTCCTCCTGGGTGCTGAACTCCAGGCTATCCAGGGTTTTGACGAAGCTCTTCCAGCCGTCAGCGCGGCCACCGGCCGGTTCGCCGAGGTGGCGGGCGCCGAAGGTTTCGCTCAGGCCAAGGCCTACGGCACGCTTGATCAGGAACGCCGCACCGAGCTTCGAGCCTTCCGAAACAAAGATCCAGCCCAGGGCTTGAGCCTTGGTCGGGTTCTTCAGTGCGCCGGCGACAGGTGCCGGCACGTCGGTGTCCAGGTCCGCGAGGTCGGCCCTGGCGGCATCGGCACGGCAGCGGGCGGGCAGGTCCGGGACGATGGCGGTCAGTTCGGCATCGTTGTACAGCGACACCAGTTCCGACTGGAACAGGTACTGCGCCACCACGAAGCGGGCGAAATTGGCCGGGGTTTCAAACGGGGCATGGGCCTTGACCAGGGCATCGAGCTTGCTGTGCGGCTCGTTGGTGATCTGGTTCAAACGTTGCGAACGCAGGTTGGGGCGTTGTTCGGTGGCCTGGGTAGTCATGGCAATTCCTTGGAGAAAGAAGAGGCGCTTGGTAACGAGACGAACAGGGAGGCGCCTGACAGTAAAAAATCCTCACCGGGCGGCTTGACGAAACAGCCCGGCGAGATGAGCGGATCAGATATCCCAGATCAGGTTGACCGCAAAGTTGCGACCCGGCTGGGTCAGGCGGTCGAGGTTGGCCGGTTGGGTCACCGAGGCTTCGCCGACGCTGTCGTAACCGCGCACGTCATCCCACAGCCAGTACTTCTTGTCGGTGAGGTTGTAGACGCCGCCGCTGACGGTCACGTCGTCGGTCACCTTGTAGAACGCGCTCAGGTCCAGAATGCCGAAACCGGGGGTCTTGAACTGGGTGCTGGTGCCGTCCGGAGTCTTGAAGCTGGTGCTGTCGACGCGGTCCTTCTTCTTCACCAGCGTCCAGCTGAGCAAACCGCCGTAGGTGTCCTGGTCGTAGCCGAGGCCGAATACGCCGGTCAGCGGGTTGACGCTGTTGAGCGGCTCGCCGTTGTCGTCGTTGCGACCGTAGGCATAGGCCACCGAGCCCTGGGTATAGAGGCCTTGCGGTGCGCCGAAGGTGTCGAGGTTCAGGCGGCCCTTGACCTCGGCACCCTTGATGGTGGCGTGCTTGATGTTGTTGCTCTGGAACGTGGTCTCGGTGTAGCCCGGAGTGATGGCGTTTTCGTTAATGAAGTCGCGGTACTTGTTGTAGAACACCGCCACATCAAAGGAGCCCTGCTCGAAGTTGCCGCGCAAACCCGTCTCGTAACTTTTGCTTTTTTCCGGTTCCAGGTCCGGATTAGGCGCGACCCGATAGCCGCCAGCGATGTTTTCGAAACGACCATACAAAGCCTTGGCGGTCGGGGTGCGGAAGCCTTCGGCGTACTGGCCGTACCAGGTGTAGTGGTCGTTGAAGCTGTAGGTGGTGCCGAACTTCGGCGACAGGCGATGCCAGGTCTTGGTCTCGTCGCTCACCGTGCCGTTGCCGCTCTGATCGGCGGTGGCCAGGAACTCTTCGGTGATGTGCGGCTTGAGTTGGGTGTAGTCGTAGCGGGCACTGGGTACGAAGGTCCAGTTGCCCCAACTGATCTGATCCTGGGCGAACAGGGCGTAGCTGTTGACGGTCGGGTTCGGGAAGTCACTGGCGGGTGTCAGCGTGTCGGTGGCGCTAGGCGCACCGATGGCCCGGCAGGCGCCGGCCACGGTCAGGCAAGTGCCGGTACCGGTACGCAGGCCGGTGATTTTGTCCTGCTTGATGGTGGTGCCATAGGTGACGAGGTGTTCGGTGTCGGCGATGGCAAACGACTTGTCAGCCTGGGCGTCGAACACCCATTGGCGATCCTTGTAGTTGGTATCGCGGTTACGCAACACGGTCCGCGACGGCGCGTAGATCTCTTCGGTGCTCTGGTCGGTCTTGGCGATCTGGTAGTTCAGCGTCCACTTGATGTTGTCAGCCAGTGCGCTGTCCAGACCGAAGCTGTGTTCCAGGCCAAAGCGTTCGCGGGTGATCGTGTCGTTGCCGGTACGGGACTTGTAGAAGCCGAAACCGCGTCCGGCATTGAACGGGCCGCCCACCGCGCTCAATTGATTGGTGTCACGGTCGTCCTTGTAATGCTCGTAGGTCAGGCCCAGGCGCGCGTCGTCGGCATAGTTCCAGCCCAGTTTGGCCAGCACGCTGGTGGTGCGCGCGTCCTGGGGGTTGGCTTCAGTACGGTTCAGGCCAGTGCCGCCGGTTTCGCCATAGGACTCTGTTTCATGACCGTTGCGTTGACTCAGATGCAACAGGCCATCGAACTCGCCGGTGCGGCCGGCGACGGTGCCGGACGTCAGCCAGCTGTCGTCAGCGGAGCTGTAGCCGGTTTTCAGGCGTGCGCCGACATCCTTGCCCGGCTTGATGATGTCGTCCGGGTCCAGCGTGTAGTAGCTGACCGCACCGCCAATGGCGTTGCTGCCATACAGCACCGACGCCGGGCCCCGGAGGATTTCCACACGCTTGACGATTTCCGGGTCGACATAGTTACGGTTGGTCTGGGCATAGGGGCCATTGAAGAAACCGTCGGGCACCTGCACGCCATCGACCTGGGTCAGCACGCGGTCGCCATCAATGCCGCGAATGTTGTAGCCGGTGATGCCGGCGCGTTGGCCTGAACCGCCCACCGAAACACCGGGTTCGTAGCGCACCAGTTCCTTGATGGTATTGACGTTGTTGCGGTCCAGATCTTCGCGGGTGTAGACGGAGACCGTGCTCGGGACGCTGTTCACATCCTGCTCGGTACGGGTGGCGCTGATGGTGACCTGATCCAGATTGAGGGCACTGCTACCGCTGCGCTTCTCCAGCACGATGCTGTTGTTGCCCAGTTTGCGATAGCCCAGGTTGGTCCCCACCAACAGGCGATCCAGGGCTTTCTCCGGTGACAGCGAGCCGCGTACTCCCGGCGAGGCCACACCCTGTGC